>NZ_BOOH01000121.1 GCF_016863135.1 Planobispora longispora | reverse complement strand
GGGGCGGACCGGGCCACGGATGGACCGGCACGACCCCGTCAAGGAGGAAATCACCATGGGTCTGCGTATCAACCAGAACATCGCCGCGATGAACTCGTACCGGAACCTGTCGGTCAACGACAGCTCGATGGCGAAGTCGCTGGAGAAGCTCTCCAGCGGTTTCCGCATCAACCGGGCGGCGGACGACGCTGCGGGTCTGTCCATCAGTGAGGGTCTGCGCGCCCAGACCGGTGGCCTGAAGGTCGCCGTTCGCAACGCGCAGGACGGTGTGTCGGTCGTGCAGACCGCTGAAGGTGCGCTCACCGAGACGCACGCGATCCTTCAGCGTATGCGTGACCTGGCGGTCCAGTCCGCCAACGGTGGTTCCCAGGACGCCAAGGCGCAGCAGGCGGCGGACAAGGAGTTCCAGGCTCTGAAGACCGAGCTGGACCGGATCTCCGACACCACCTCCTTCGGCAGCCAGAAGCTGCTGGACGGTACCTACAGCGGCACCTTCCAGGTCGGCTCCAACGGTAACGAC
>NZ_BOOH01000120.1 GCF_016863135.1 Planobispora longispora | reverse complement strand
GTGGGAGATCACCAGGTAGCTGCCCGGGGCCAGTTTCTCGCGGACGGCGGTGACGATGGCGGCGGCATCGTCGTCGTCGGGGATGAAGTGGAGCATGGCCAGCAGGATGACGGCGACCGGCTGGTCGAAGTCGATGCGCTCGCGGATGTCGGGGTGGTCGAGCAGGGCCTTGGGCTCGCGCATGTCGGCCTGCACGACCGTGGTGTGGGGATTGTCCTCCAGCAGGGCACGGCCGTGGGCCAGGACGATGGGGTCGTTGTCGACGTAGACGACCCGGGCCTCGGGGGTGATGCGGTGGGCGACCTGGTGGACGTTCTCCTGGGTGGGCAGGCCGGAGCCGATGTCGAGGAACTGGCGCACGCCCTGTCCGGCGATCTCGCCCACCGCCCGGGACAGGAAGGCCCGGTTGGCCCGGGCCAGCGTCCGTACGCTCGGCATGACCTTGATGAAGTTCTCGGCGGCCTCGCGGTCGGCGGCGAAGTTGTCCTTGCCGCCCAGGTAGTAGTCGTACATCCGGGCCACGCTGGGGATCGTCGGATCGATCCCCGCCGGCGCCTGCTCGTCGTCCATGACG
>NZ_BOOH01000119.1 GCF_016863135.1 Planobispora longispora | reverse complement strand
AGGGCTTTGCGGTCGAGCTTGCCGTTGGCGGTGACCGGCAGCCGCTCCAGTGTGGTGAAGGAGACCGGCACCATGTGCTCGGGCAGCCTCTGTCGCAGGAAGACGGCCAGCTCCTCCGATTGCGCGGCGCCGACGATGTAGGCCGCCAGAACGCCGCCGACCGGCCGCACCGCCGCCGCCTGCACCTGCGGATGCTGGGCCAGAACCGCCTCGATCTCACCCAGCTCCACCCGCATGCCGCGGACCTTCACCTGGTCGTCGATACGGCCCAGATAGTCGACCTCACCGTCCGGCAGCCAGCGCGCCAGGTCCCCGGTCCGATACAGGCGTGATCCGGGCGGGCCGTAGGGATCGGGCACGAACCGCTCAGCGGTCAAAGCGGGCCGGGCGGCATAGCCCTGCGCGACCTGCACCCCGCCGATGCACAACTCCCCAGCGGTGCCCACCGGCACCCGCCGCAGATCCGCATCCAGGATCTCGATGCGGGTGGCCCGGATCGGCGCCCCGATCGGAGTGCGCTCCTCACCCACCCGGCAGGCATGCCAGGTGACATCGACGGCCGCCTCGGTCGGACCGTA
>NZ_BOOH01000118.1 GCF_016863135.1 Planobispora longispora | reverse complement strand
TGACCGCCGATCTGCAGCGCTCCCGCGAACGCATCCTGACCGCCCGCGAGGAAGAACGCCGCCGCCTCCGCCGCGACCTGCACGACGGACTCGGCCACGCCCTCACCGACATGGCCATGTCCATCAACATGGCCAAAATCAGCCTGCGCTCCGCCCCCGCCTCCGCCGACCGCCTCCTGCTCGACCTGCGCACCGGCATGGACAGCGTCAGCCAGGAGATCAAAGAACTGGTCTACGGCCTGCGCCCGCCCACCCTGGACGAACTCGGCCTGACCGCAGCCGTCCAAGCCCTCGCAGACGACAGCGGACCATCTGTGCGAGTCCAGCCCGAAGGCAACCTCTCCGACCTGCCCGCCGCCGTCGAAGTCGCCGCCTACCGCATCATCCAGGAAGCCCTCACCAACATCCGCAAACACGCCCGCGCCCGCACCTGCGCCGTCTCACTGCGCCGCGAGCGGTCGGCCCTCACCCTCCGGATCGCCGACGACGGATGCGGGCTGCCCGAACGCGCCCGCTCCGGGATCGGCCTGATCTCCATGCGCGAACGCGCCTCCGAACTGGGCGGAACCTGCGTGGTCGGACCGGCGGCCGGCGGCGGCACGGCCGTCGAGGCGGTCCTGCCC
>NZ_BOOH01000117.1 GCF_016863135.1 Planobispora longispora | reverse complement strand
ATGAGTGTGATTCGCGTGGTACTGGTGGACGACCACGAGGTGGTACGGCGCGGCGTGGCCGCGCTCCTGGACTCCGAGGACGACATCGAGGTGGTCGGGGAGGCCGGCACGGCCGAGTCGGCCGTGGCCAGGATCATCGCGTTGCAGCCGGATGTGGCGGTGCTGGACGTGCGCCTGCCCGACGGCAACGGCGTGGACGTCTGCCGGGAGGTGCGCTCGGCCCTGCCCGGACTGGCCTGCCTGATGCTGACCTCCTTCGCCGACGACGACGCCCTGTTCGACGCGGTGATGGCGGGCGCGTCAGGGTATGTCCTCAAGCAGATCCACGGCTCCGATCTGGTCGGCGCGGTGCGCACGGTGGCCTCGGGCCAGTCGCTGCTGGACCCCCAGACGACCGCGGCCATGCTGGCGCGCCTGCGCGAGCAGGAGAGCAGGAAGGACCCGCTGGCGGCCCTGTCGGCGCAGGAGCGGCAGATCCTGGAGCTGATCGGCGAGGGGATGACCAACCGCCAGATCGGCGAGCGGATGTTCCTGGCGGAGAAGACGGTCAAGAACTACGTCTCCAACCTGCTGGGCAAGCTCGACATGCAGCGGCGCACCCAGGCGGCGTCTTTGGTCACCCGGCTCAAGGCCGAACGCGGCGAGCGGGGAGACC
>NZ_BOOH01000116.1 GCF_016863135.1 Planobispora longispora | reverse complement strand
AGCGTCGTGCCGGCCGGGGACGGTCCAACGGCAACTCCAGCACCGCCGGAGCCCCCCGCAACACCTCCCGCCAGAACGCCAACCCCTCGACCGAAACCCCCGCCTCCCGCTCCCACACCGCGAAATCCGCAAACCCCGCCACCAACGGCGGCAACTCCTCCCCCCGATACAACGCCCCCACATCCCGCACCAACACCGCCCCCGACCACCCGTCGAACACGATGTGATGCACCCCCACCACCAGCACATGCTCCCGCGCCCCCACCTCCACCAGCCAAAACCGCGCCACCGGCCCCACCGCCAGATCCACCCCGCCCGCCGCCTCGGCCACCACCCGATCAACCACCACCCGCCCCGACACCGACCCCGACACCGACCCCGACACCGAACCCGAACCCGAACCCGTCACCGAAGCGGCCACCGAACCCGCCCCCGACACCCCCACCCGCTCCACCACCACCGGACCCGGCGGATCCACCACCATCACCGGCTCCCCGTCCACCGCCATGAACCGACACCGCAACGCCTCCTGCCGCGCCACCACCCCCTCCACCGCCCCCACCAGCCGATCCACGTCCAACCGGCCCACCAGACGCAACGCCAGCACCACCCCGTACTCCCGCGCACCCCCCGCCAGCCGATCCACGAACCACAACCGCCGCTGACCCAACGAGACCGGGAC
>NZ_BOOH01000115.1 GCF_016863135.1 Planobispora longispora | reverse complement strand
GGGCGGTGGCCGGCGGCGAGAACAGATACCCCTGCGCCAGCGTGCAGCCCACCTGGTGCAACACCACCGCCTGCTCGCGCGTCTCGACCCCCTCCACGATCGTGCCCAGCCGCAGGCTGGCCGACAGCTCCACGATCGCCTTGGTGAAGGCCCGCGCCTGGGCGTGATCGGCCGCCGAGGGCGCGGTGGTGAACGACCGATCGATCTTGACGATGTCCACCGGCAGGATGCGCAGGTAGGCCAGGGACGAATAGCCGGTGCCGAAGTCGTCCAGGGCGATGCGCACCCCGTGCGCGCGCAGGCCCTGCAGCACCCCGATGACGCGCTCGGTCTCGGCCGGGGTGGTGGCCAGCAGCATGCTCTCGGTGATCTCCAGCACCAGCGCCCGGGCCGGCAGCCGGTGCCGTTCCAGCGCCGCCAGCACCGTCTCGGCGAAACCGGGGTCCCGGAGTTGCCGGCCGGAGATGTTGACCGTCACCGACAGGCCGTGACGGGCGTGCCAGCGCGCCGCGTCGGCGCAGGCCCGCTCCAGCACCCAGGTCCCGATCGGCACGATCAGGCCGGATTCTTCGGCCAGCGGGATGAACACATCCGGCGGGATCGGCCGTGAGTCGCCCGGCTGCCAGCGCAGCAGGGTCTCCACCGCCACGATCCGGCCCGAGTCCAGCTCCACCACCGGCTGGTAGCGCACCGCCAGCTCC
>NZ_BOOH01000114.1 GCF_016863135.1 Planobispora longispora | reverse complement strand
CTGGAGGCGTCGCTCGCCGAGAACGCCGGCCTGCACGCCCAGCTGCTCGCCCAGGCCCGGGAGGCGGGCGTGCTCGACGAGCGCCAGCGGATGGCCCGCGAGATCCACGACACCGTGGCCCAGGGGCTGACCGGGATCATCGCGCAGCTGCAGGCCGCCGAGCAGATGCACGAGGTCCCGGCCCCGTGGGCGCGGCCCTTCGCCGCCGTCAAGACGCTGGCCAGGGACAGCCTGGCCGAGGCCCGCCGCTCGGTCGAGGCGCTGCGGCCCGAGCCGCTGGAGACCGCCCGCCTGAGCGAGGCCCTCGCCGACGTGGCCGAGCAGTGGTCGAAGCTGCACGGGCCGGCCGTCCAGGTCACCACGACCGGCACGGTGCGGCCGATGACGCCGGAGGCCGAGTTCGCGCTGCTGCGCACGGCGCAGGAGGCGCTGGCCAACGTGGCCAAGCACGCGCGCGCCACCAGGGTCGGGCTGACGTTGTCCTACCTGGAGAACGAGGTGGCGCTGGACGTGCGCGACGACGGCGAGGGCTTCGATCCCGCGCGCCTGGAGACCGGCACGGCCGCGGACGGCGGCCCGGCGCCGCGATCCCGCGACGGCGGGTTCGGCCTGACCATCATGCGCCAGCGCGTCGAGGGGCTGGCGGGGACGCTGCAGATCGAGTCCGAGCCCGGCGCCGGCACCGGGATCTCGGCCCGCATCCCCCTCCTGCCGGCCGGGAG
>NZ_BOOH01000113.1 GCF_016863135.1 Planobispora longispora | reverse complement strand
AGATCAGCACCGCGTTGCGCACCTCCATCGACCAGCGCATCACCGCGCTGGAGAAGGAGATCGCCGAGGTCGAGTCCACCGGCGAGCGGGTCCTGTACGCCACGCTGGCGCTGGCCCTGCTGGCGGCGGCCGTGCTCAGCGTGCTGAGCACCCGTTCGGTGGTACGGCCGCTCAACGCGGTGGTGGACGCGCTGGGCCGGGTGGCCGGCGGCGACCTGACCGCCCGTCTGGGACTCAAGCGCCGTGACGAGCTGGGCCGGCTGGCCGATGCGCTGGATGCCACCACCGACGCGCTGCGCACCACGGTGGCCTCGGTGGTCGCCCACAGCGACACCCTGGCCGGCTCCTCCACCCAGCTGTCGCAGGTGGCCGAGCAGATCGCGGCCTCGGCCGAGGAGACCAGCGCCCAGTCCGGAGTGGTGGCCGCGGCGGCCTCCGAGGTCTCCCTCAACGTGGAGGTCGTGGCCGCCGGCGGCCAGGAGATGGGCGCGGCCATCCAGGAGATCTCCCACAGCACCAGCCAGGCGGCCGCGGTGGCCGCCGAGGCGGTGACGGTGGCCGAGCAGACCAACACGATGATGGCCCAGCTGGAGAACTCCTCCGCGGAGATCGGCAACGTGATCAAGGTGATCACGAGCATCGCCGAGCAGACCAACCTGCTGGCCCTCAACGCCACCATCGAGGCCGCCCGCGCCGGCGAGCAGGGCAAGGGCTTCGCGGTGGTG
>NZ_BOOH01000112.1 GCF_016863135.1 Planobispora longispora | reverse complement strand
GCGGGTCTGATGAAGGCGCCGGAAGTGCGGTCGGGTCAGAACATGATCGATGGCGTTGGTCGCCGGGATGGGCAGCCGGGCCGGCCTCAGTCCGCCGACGCCTCTCGGAGCAGGTGGTCTTTTCCCTCATCAGCGGCCTCGCCGGTGCTGGTGGGCAGGGTGGCACGCGTGACGGACAAGAAGGCCGAGGTCCACGTGCGGTAAGTCGGCGCAGCTGCGGTGGGCGACCCTGCGCTCCTTCCGGCCACGGTGGCCGCCAGGCGACGGCGATCAGCCCTGAACGGTGCCGCGGGTGCGCTTCAGCGGCGGCGAGCACCCATGGTCGTCCGGGGCGGGGCCGCATCCATACGGCCCGCACCGGTTACGGCGGCAGGCGAGGAGTGCGGAGCGGGCGGACATTCCAGCCGGCGTGAAGACCGTGCCAGGACCCCGCGCGCCCGCCAGGCCGAAGGCCTGAGCCACCAGGGCCCGGCCCCGACGGCCGGCTGGAGTGTCCGCCCGCGGAGCGCGACCATGACCCCTCCACAGCACACCCCACCGAAGTGCGGGCCTCACCTTCCCAAGTCCCGAGGGGCCGGGGACCCGGAGGGCCGGGTCCCCGGAGGGCCGGGTCCCCGAGGAAGCCGGGTCCCCGAGGAAGCCGGGTCCCCCGGGGGGCGGGGTGCGCGCCGTAGCTGCGGCGCCGGTCACGTTCGTGCGGCGGCTCGCCGTACCGGCGCCGGCTCCTTG
>NZ_BOOH01000111.1 GCF_016863135.1 Planobispora longispora | reverse complement strand
CCCCGCTTTCGACCTCAGGCATCCGTACGCCACGGCCCCAGCGCCCCGGACCGGCGTGACCGGCCCTCCCGAGAAGACCTGACCTCGCCGTCACCGGGCGGAGGATCGTACGCCAA
Organism: Planobispora longispora; assembly: GCF_016863135.1. Classification (GTDB taxonomy): domain Bacteria; phylum Actinomycetota; class Actinomycetes; order Streptosporangiales; family Streptosporangiaceae; genus Planobispora; species Planobispora longispora. The sequence continues at coordinate 625 of NZ_BOOH01000111.1, read as the reverse complement.
GGAGTCGTGCCGCATGAACCTGTCGAGGAGAGAGGCCCGGGTCCTGGCGGAGATCGAGCGGATGCTCCGGCGGCAGGACCGCGCCTTCGCCGGCAGCATGGACGCCCTGAACACGGACGCCCGCGACGCCGCGGGACCCGTGCGGGCGGGTCACCGGTTCGCCTGCACGGTCAGCCGCCGGGAGTTCGCCTGCCTGGCACTGGCCACCCTGACGTTCGCCGCGGTCCCTCCCGCGCTGGTCGTGGTGCTGTCCGATCCGCCGTGCCCTTCCCAATTTCAGCCCAACGTTTCCCCCTGATCGGTTCGCTCGGAAAGGCCCGGGTATCTAGCGCTGCGCAGCACGTCAGGCAGCACGGCACAGGGCTGCGGTGATCCTCGCCTCCGGGAGTCGGAGTGAATCCAGTCATTCATATGCGCTCGCAGACCAGTCGTGTCGAGACCGGTGCGCGTCCGCGCGCCACCCGCCGGCCCGTCCCCGTGGCACTCGGCAGCGGAGATCGCGAGAAGACCCGCGACGACGCGCCGGTCACCGGGAGGGCGCTGTGACGACCTACAAGCCGCCCGCCGGCGAGACGGCGATCGCCGGACCGGCTCCGGTCCGGCGCAAGGGCGCGATCGTCGCGAA
>NZ_BOOH01000110.1 GCF_016863135.1 Planobispora longispora | reverse complement strand
GCCCCGCTCGCGCAGCCCCTCGACCAGCCCCAGGGCGACCAGGTCGTTGTAGCACAACACCCCCGTCACCCCCGAGCCCGCCACCGCGGCCGCCGCGGCCAGCCCGCCCCGCTCGGTCGGCTCGTTCGGGCCCAGGACGGTCAGGTTCACGCCGAGGCCGTCGGCCAGGTCGGCGGCCGCCCGGCGGATCTCGCCGCTGGTCCAGGAACCGCTCGGTCCGGACAGCAGGCCCACCTGACGATGCCCCAACTCCGCCAGATGCGCCACCGCCGCCCGCACCCCCTGACCCACATCCATCAACACCGTGGCCAACCCCTTCACCCGCCGATTGACCACCACGAACGGCACCTGCGCCCGAAGCCGCTCGATCACCCGATTCGACAGGCGCGGACTGCACAACAACACCCCGTCCACCTGCTTGCACAACGTCTCGATCAACTCCTGCTCCAACACCGGATCCTCATCGGTGTCAGCCACGAACACGTGATAATCCCGCTCACGCGCCTGCGCCTGCGCCGCCTTGATCAACGGAGGAAAGAACGGATTGGCGATATCGGCCACGATCAACCCCAGATTGTGGGTACGCCCCGTCGTCAACGCCCGCGCCGCCCGATTCGGCCGATACCCCAGCCCCTCAGCCACCGCCAGCACCCGGTTCCGCGTCTCCGCATTCACCAGATGCGGCGCCGAGAACGTCCGCGACACCGTCGAGACATGCACCCCCGACGCCCGCGCCACATCCCTGATCGTCACCGCCA
>NZ_BOOH01000109.1 GCF_016863135.1 Planobispora longispora | reverse complement strand
GCCCTCGTAGGCCAGCGTCCAGGCGGTCATGGCGCAGCCGCCGGCACTCGTCCGATCACGGTCAGCTCGCTGAGATCGGCCACCACGACGTCTGCTCCGCGCTCGCGCAGCTCCGTCGCCCGACCGGTCCGGTCGACCCCGATGACCAGGCCGAAGCCGCCCCGGCGGCCGGCCTCCACGCCGGGCAGCGCATCTTCCGCGATCGCCGTCCTGTCCGGGGCGGCGTCCAGGCGGCGGGCGGCCTCCAAGAACAGCGCCGGATCGGGCTTGCCGGGCAGGCCGAGCCGGTCGGTGTCGGTGCCGTCGACGAGGGTGTCGAACAGCTGGATGAGTCCGGCCGCGGTCACCATCGTGCGGCAGTTGCGGCTGGCCGAGACCACGGCGGTACGGCAGCCGCGTCGCCGCAGCTCGTGCAGCAGGGCCACGGTGGAGGGGAAGGCGGCCACGCCGTACCGGGCGACCTGTTCGGCGAAGAGGAGGTCCTTGGCCGTGCCGAGGCCGTGCACGGTGGGCGCGCCCGGAGGGTCGTCCGGTCCGCCCTCGGGCAGGCTGATGGCGCGCGAGGCCAGGAAGGTGCGCACGCCGTCCAGGCGCGGGCGGCCGTCGACGTGGCGCAGGTAGTCGTCGCGGATGTCGAACGGCCTCGACCGGCCTCGCAGGAAGGTGTCGAACGCGTGCTTCCAGGCCGCCGCGTGCACGCGTGCGGTGTCGGTGACCACGCCGTCGGTGTCGAAGACGACGGCGCCGACGAGCGCCAGATCGATGACTGGTGCGAACGGCTCGTTCATGCCCTCAGTGT
>NZ_BOOH01000108.1 GCF_016863135.1 Planobispora longispora | reverse complement strand
CACGGGAGCCGTAGCGGCTGCGACCCTGGTCGCGATCGCCGTAGGAGCGGCGCTCGCCGCCACGGTCGTCACGGCCGCGGAACCCGCCGCCCGGACGATCGTCACGGTTGAAGGGACGACGCTCCCCACGGTCGTCACGGTTACGGTCGAACGACGGGCGATCGCCCTGACTCCGGGAGCCGTAGCGGCTGCGATCCTGGTCGCGGTCGCCGTAGGAGCGGCGCTCGCCGCCCCGGTCGTCACGGTCACGCGAACCGTACGAGCCACGCGGCCTGTCACGGTCGCCATAGGAACGCTGGCCGCCGTCTCGGCTGAACGGCCGGTCCCCTCGGTCACGGGAGCCGTACGAACCCCCGGAACGTCCCTCACGACGCTCGCCATAGCGAGGGCCGTCCCCCGGCCGGCCCCTGCCGCCGCTTCCCCGATAGTCTCCCCGACCGCCTGATTCGCGGTTCTCGCCCTCTTCGCGGCGGCCTGCGCCGTCACGCCCGTTGTCACTGTTCACTTCTGGTCCATTTCGTATTGCTCACGCCGCGAGCACGCCCCGTCTTCCACTGAGGCGATCCGCTGTGCGGGCGGTCTCCGGTCGCGAGATGCGACCCAATTCGCTATCGCTGCCCCGCCCTATCGTGGTGTGGCGCGACGGAGGCCACCCGATGACAGGGGGTGGCCCGGCACTTCCAGCCTAGCAAGCTCCCCAAAGTCCCCACGCCTGCATCCCACATCCCGGCGTGACCCCGTGAGAAGCCTGGAAGGAGCGGAACCGAACCCCGTCAAGACCGCTCCCCGGTCAAGACAGCGCCCGTGACAGACGATGAACA
>NZ_BOOH01000107.1 GCF_016863135.1 Planobispora longispora | reverse complement strand
CCTCCCGCGGGGACGGGCCAGGCGCAGCAGATCACACAAGAACGGAGTGGCCAGACCCGCGGCCACTGCCATGGCCCAGCCCAACGGCGGCAGCGACACCAGCGCCAGCAACGCGCCGAGCGGCGGTGCCAGCGTCACCAGGACCTGCAGCGCCAACGTGGCGGCCACCGCGATCAGCACGGCGCGCCCGTGCCACCAGCCGCGCTCAAAGGTCCAGCGGCGGGCGCGGGTGACGTAGGCCAAGGTCAGCCGGGCGAAGACCAGGGCCAGCACGGCCTGGGTGCGCACCTGCTCCTGGCTCCAGCCCAGCTGGCGGGCGATCTCCACGGCGGCAAAGACCAGGGCGCCGATCAGCAGCGCCCGCAGCGCCATCTCGGTGACGGCCGGCCGCGACAGCAGGCCGCCGCGGCGGGGGCGCAGGCTGAGCGGGTCACCGGCCGGCCGGTCGATGCCCAGGGCGATGGCCGGGATGCCGTCCAGCACCAGGTTGATCCAGAGCAGGTGCACCGGCAGCAGCGGGACGACCAGGTCCGGCCAGAGCAGCAGGCCGACCAGCACGAGGAAGATCTCGGCGAGGTTCCCGGTGAGCAGGTAGCCGATCATCGAGGCGACGTTGTGGTGCAGCCGGCGGCCGTGGCGCACGCCGGTGACGATGGTGCCCAGCTCGCCGTTGGTGACGACCACGGAGGCGGCCTCGCGGGCCACATCGGTGCCCTCGTCACCGGCCATGGCCACGCCGACATCGGCGTGGCGCAGCGCGGGGGCGTCGTTGACGCCGTCACCGGTCATGGTGACGACCTCGCCGCCGGCGCGCAGCGCGCGCACCAGCTCGAGTTTGGTGGCCGGATCGA
>NZ_BOOH01000106.1 GCF_016863135.1 Planobispora longispora | reverse complement strand
ATCTGGCTGACCGAGAACAGCAAGATCATTGTTCAGGGCATGACCGGCGGGGAGGGCACCAAGCACACCCGGCGCATGCTGGCCTCCGGCGCCAAGGTGGTGGGCGGGGTCAACGCCCGCAAGGCCGGCACCACCCACGAGGGCCTGCCGGTCTTCGCCGCCGTGGCCGAGGCCATGGCCGCCACCGGCGCCGACGTCTCGGTGGTGTTCGTGCCGCCGGCCTTCACCAAGGACGCGGTCAAAGAAGCCATCGACGCGGCCATCCCGCTGTGCGTGGTGATCACCGAGGGCGTGCCGGTGCACGACACCACCGAGTTCTGGGCCTACGCGGCCGACAAGGGCAACGCCACCCGCATCATCGGCCCCAACTGCCCGGGCATCGCCTCGCCGGGCGCCTCCAACGCCGGCATCATCCCGGCCGACATCACCAGCGCCGGCCGGATCGGGCTGGTGTCCAAATCGGGCACGCTGACCTACCAGCTGATGTATGAGCTGCGGGACTTCGGCTTCTCCACCGCGGTGGGCATCGGCGGCGACCCGGTGATCGGCACCACCCACATCGACGCGCTGGCGGCTTTCGAGGCGGATCCGGGCACCGATGCGATCGTGATGATCGGTGAGATCGGCGGGGATGCCGAGGAGCGGGCCGCGGCCTACATCGAAAAGCATGTCTCCAAGCCGGTGGTGGCCTATGTGGCCGGGTTCACCGCGCCGGAGGGCAAGACGATGGGGCATGCCGGGGCGATCGTGTCGGGTTCGGCCGGGACCGCGCAGGCCAAGAAGGAGGCGCTGGAGAAGGTCGGGGTGCGCGTCGGCAAGACGCCCAGCGAGACCGCCCGCCTCATGCGCGAG
>NZ_BOOH01000105.1 GCF_016863135.1 Planobispora longispora | reverse complement strand
CTCCGCGCCGAAAATCTATCTTCGCCGTAGTAGACATCCGCCGCTATGGGCACTATGGTTTCTGACATCGCAAGGAACGGATTCATCGGGCAGCAGAAGTGGTTACCGGCATTACGACGAACTGCCCGAAGCAGGTTGATGGTGAAGGTTGACGGCAGAAGGTCGGACGTGACGGGCCAGCGCAGTGGCAAGGGGCCCAGAGCGTGGACGCGCTGCCACAGGTGAAGTCGGACCAGTGGTCCGCAAGGGATGAAGGGAGTGTTGACGCCATCAGGATCGCCCGTTGCCGGCTGAGTTGCGCCGCTCGGGTACCGCAGTTCCACAGACAGGAAGGTGGTCTACGGTCACGCATCCGCGATCCGCGCATCACCGCCGCCCAGTACGGCGGTTGCGGAACAGTAAGCCGGCCCGGTGGGCCGGTAGATGGTGTTGAACTCTTCGGGGCCCCGGCGCGACAGGCGTCGGGGCCCCCTGTGCGCGTGATGAGAAAGGAATGTATGGATCAACGTCGCTCGGCCCCCGAGGGTGACATGCTCACTCACGGCAGGACTACCGACACGGCCGGGCTCACGGCCGAAGACCGGTTGGAGGATGAGGACTACCCCGCCTACAGCATGGGCGCGGCCGCCGAGATGCTCGGCGTCACCGCCACGTTCCTGCGGGCCCTGGGCGCCGCCCGTCTGATCGAGCCGAAACGCTCCAGGGGCGGGCACCGCCGCTACTCCCGCTACCAGCTGCGCCTGGCCGCGCGCGCCCGGGAACTCGTCGACCAGGGTACCCCCGTGGAAGCCGCCTGCCGGATCATCATCCTGGAAGACCAGCTGGCCGAAGCGCTGCGCATCAACGCCGAATACGAACGCGAGCGCGCGGCCGGGGACTGACATCGGC
>NZ_BOOH01000104.1 GCF_016863135.1 Planobispora longispora | reverse complement strand
GGCCACGGTTCCGGAGCGGTTCGCTGAGGTGGTGGCCGGGTCGCCGGATGCGGTGGCGGTGGTGTGCGGGCCGGTGGCGTTGACGTATGCGCAGTTGGATGGCCGGGCGGGGGCGTTGGCGGGGGTGTTGGCGGGGTTGGGGGTGGGGCCGGAGCGGTGTGTGGCGTTGCTGGTGCCGCGGTCGGTGGAGCTGGTGGTGGCGGTGGTGGGGGTGGTTCAGGCCGGGGGGGCGTATGTGCCGGTCGATCCGTCCTATCCGGCCGAGCGGATCGGGTTCATCGTCGAGGATGCCGCTCCGATGCTGGTGGTGACGGTGCCCGAGCTGCGGGAGCGGGCCCCGGCCGGGGTGCCGGTGGTGCTGTTGCACGAGGACGGCACGGTCTCATCCGATGCCGATGCCGCGTCCCTGCCGGAGAGCGGTTCTGAGCTTGCCGATGCCGCTTCGGTGGAGGCCGCCGTTTCTTTGCTGGACAGCGGGTCTCATTCTGGTGGCGCCGGTGCGGCGGGGAGTGATTACGGCGTGGTTCGGCGCCTGGGTGCGGCGGGCAGGCGAGCTGGTGGGCCGGGCTGGGGAGGGCTGCGGCCGGAGCATCCGGCGTATGTGATCTTCACGTCGGGGTCCACGGGTCGTCCGAAGGGTGTGGTGGTGTCGCAGGGCAATGTGGTCCGGTTGCTGGATGCCACGCAGGGCTGGTTCGGGTTCGGTCCGCAGGATGTGTGGACGTTGTTCCACTCCTATGCCTTCGATTTCTCGGTGTGGGAGTTGTGGGGGGCGTTGTTGTACGGGGGCCGGTTGGTGGTGGTGCCCTTCGAGGTCAGCCGCTCGCCGCAGGAGTTCGTGGGGTTGCTGGCCGAGCAGCGGGTCACGGTGCTCAACCAGACCCCGTCCGCCTTCTACCAGCT
>NZ_BOOH01000103.1 GCF_016863135.1 Planobispora longispora | reverse complement strand
GGCGGGTACGGCCGATGGGCCCGCGGTCATGGGCCGACCGGCCCTGGCTGCCATGCCGCCGCAGGGACTGGGATGGGAAGGGACAACCATGGGAACGTGAAGGAGGAAGGGCCATGTTCGATCCTGTTGTCGCAGGCACCGATGGCTCGGTGGCCGGCTCGGCCGCGGTGGAATGGGCCGCCGACGACGCGGCGCGCATGCGTGCGCCCTTGCGCGTCGTCTTCGCCGCCGACCGCTCGCCGTACGACATCCCGAAGTTCTCCTCCCGGGAATGGGGCGAGGCCCTGACCCGCAACGCCGAGAAAGTGCTGGCCGAGGCCGAGGACCTCGCCCGCAAGCGGCAGCCGGAGATCGAGGTCGCCACCCGGATCGTCGAGGGGGCGCCCGCGGTGGTCCTGCGCGAGCAGGCCCAGAGCGCCTCCGAGGTCGTGATCGGCAGCCGGGGCCTGGGCGGCTTCGCCGGAGCCGTGCTCGGCTCGGTGAGCGGGCATGTGGCCGGGCACGCCCGCGGGCCGGTGGTCGTCGTCCGCTCCGGCGCCCGGGAGATGTACGGGGAGATCGTGGTGGGCGTCGACGACTCCCCGCAGTGCGATCCCGCCCTCGCCTATGCCTTCGAGCAGGCCGTGCTGCGCGGCGCCCGGCTGCGGGCGGTCTACGCCTGGCAGCTGCCGGTGCACGCCTACGCCCCGGAGATCGTCTGTGACATGGACGAGATCCGCCGGGCCCAGCACCGGGTCGCGGCCGACAAGCTCGCCTCGTGGCGGCAGACGCACCCGACGGTGGAGGTGGTCGAAGACGTCCGCTCCGCGCACCCGGTCCAGGCGCTGAGCGCGGCCTCGGAGCGGGCGGACCTGGTCGTGGTGGGCTCTCACGGACGGGGCGCCCTCGGCTCCCTGGCGCTGGGTTCGGTCAGTCGCGGCGTGCTGCACCACGCCCGCGGCGCTGTGGCCGTGGTCCGCTCACCGCGCGTATGAGCGGCCTTCACCTGATGGGCCCGTTCGCTCGTCCCTGAGACGAGCGAAC
>NZ_BOOH01000102.1 GCF_016863135.1 Planobispora longispora | reverse complement strand
TCAGATGCGGAAGCGGGTGACCAGCTGGTTCAGCTCGCCCGCCATGGCGGCCAGCCGCTCGGAGGCCTGCCGGGAGGTGGCCACGCCCTCGGTGGTCTCCTGGGCCGCGCCGGCCACCGCGGTCATGTTGTCGGCGATGTTGTGCACGCCCTGGGCGGCGCTGGAGACGCTGCGGCTGATCTCGCCGGTGGTGGCGGTCTGCTCTTCGACCGCCGCGGCGATGGTGGTCTGGTAGTTGCTGATCGTGCCGATGATGGCAGAGATCTTGTCGATCGCGGTCACCGCGGCCGCGGTGTCGGTCTGGATGGTGTCGATGCGCTTGGCGATGTCCTCGGTGGCCTTGGCGGTCTCCTGGGCCAGCTCCTTGACCTCGGAGGCGACCACGGCGAAGCCCTTGCCGGCGTCGCCGGCCCTCGCGGCCTCGATGGTGGCGTTGAGGGCCAGCAGGTTGGTCTGCTCGGCGATGGAGGTGATGACCTTGAGGATGTTGCCGATCTCGGCCGAGGAGTCGCCCAGCTTGCCGACCACGACGGTGGTCTCCTGGGCGGAGGTGACCGCCTCGGCGGCCACGGTGGCCGCATCGGAGGCGCCTGCGGAGATCTCCCGGATGGAGGCGCCCATCTCCTCGGAGGCGGCGGCCAGCGTGCTGACGTGCTCGGTGATCTCGCGTGCGGCCTCGCGGGCGCCGCTGGCCTGGGCGGCGGTGCCCTCGGCGTTGCCGGCCAGCTGCCGGCTGACGGTCTCCAGATCGCGTGAGGAGGTGCCCAGCGAGGTGGCGTTGGTGTGGATGACGGTGATGGTCTGGCGCATGGTGTCGGTGGCGCGGTTCAGCGCGGCGGCCATGGTGCCGACCTCGTCGCGGCGGGTGACGTCGGCGCTGCGGGTCAGGTCGCCGTGCGAGATCGCGTCCAGCACGCCGGTGACCCGGCGCAGCGGCACGACCACGCCCCGGGCCACCAGCCAGGCCAGCCCGAGCCCACCAACCAGGCCGAGCCCGCCGATGACGCTGACGCGGGTGACGACCT
>NZ_BOOH01000101.1 GCF_016863135.1 Planobispora longispora | reverse complement strand
GCTGGCCCCGGCCCCGGAGGCGATCCGCTGAGCCGCCGGTCACCGCGCCGGGCATATCGGCCGCCGCGGTCCGGTCGGTCACGAGCAGCCAGTCCGATCCGTCACGAGCAGCCAACGATGGAGAATGCCGCCGCATGTCGTCAGGCCAGGTAGCCGTACTCTTACCGCTGCGATGATGAAATTTCGTGCTTTAGGGCGTGAACCTGGCGCAGAAGCCTCAGGACGTGAATCCGGCGCAGAAGCCTCAGGGCGCGGATCCGGCGCCGCGGCCGTCCCCGGCGCCTTCGAGGGCCCGCGCCCGAGCGCGGTGCTCACGTTCCTGGCCTCTCCCCCCGGGATCCTGGCGGCTGTGACGGCCCTGACCGCCGCCCTGCTCACCGGGTGGGGGTTCGTCGTCGGCCTCGGTCTGCCCCCCGGGTGGAACCCGAACATCCCGGCCACTCCCGACACCGCGGCGGGCGTGACCTTCCCCCTGGTGGGGATCTTCCTGCTGGCGCACGGCGCGCCCCGGGTCACCGGCTGGCTGATGTGCGCCGGCGGGCTGGGCTGCGCGGTCAACACCTTCGCGACAGCGGCGACGCTGGCGGCCGGGGCCGCGGGCGACATGGCCGCCTCGGGATATCTGCGCTGGCTGATGTCCCTGGGCTGGGGGATCGGCGGCATGCTGCTGGGCGTCATCATGCCGCTGTTCTCTCCCGACGGCCGCCTGCCGTCGCCGCGCTGGCGGCCGGTGCTGGCGCTGTCGATCTCCATGATCGTCATACAGACGCTCTACCAGCTCCTCCTCCCGTCGCCGCCCCCGGAGCGCTCCCCCTGGCCCGAGCCGATCCCCAACCCGATCGGCGTCGAGGCGCTCGCCCCCCACGCCGCCACCGGGCAGGCGGTCATCCAGTCGATCGTCGTGGGACTCGTCGTGGTGGCCGTGATCTCGCTGGTGGTGCGCTTCCGCCGGGCCGACTCGACCGGGCGGCGTCAGATCGCCTGGCCGATGTCCGCCTTCGCCATCTACACCTTCTTCCTGATGGGCGGGGCGGACTGGTGGCTGATGTCCACGTCGTGGACCGTCCTCACCGCCGTCGCGATCGCC
>NZ_BOOH01000100.1 GCF_016863135.1 Planobispora longispora | reverse complement strand
CGGGACGGAGCTCAGGGTTGCTCGCCGTAGCTGCGCCCATCCTGAGGATGGACGGAGCTCAAGGCGGGCCGCCCTGAGCTCCGTCCTGAGATGAAAGGCCACCGCGTCGACAGATGCCCGGCGCTCGGCGAGAGCGGATACCCGGATCTTCTCAGGACAGCAGGGCGGCCAGTTCGGTAAGTGAGGTGATGCGCGGCACATGCGGTGGCGGAGTGCGCTGCAGGACGGCGCCGCGATCCAGCCAGACCGACGCCAGGCCCGCCACCGCCGCTGGCAGTGGTCAGGTACTCGGCAAAGGAGACCTCGGCATCGACGGGTGGGGCCAGCTCCAGCTCGGCGCACAGCCCGTGGATACGACGGCGGCGTTGCTCGGCGAAGGAGCACTCGCCGGCCTGCCAGGAACGCATGTGGGTGACTTCCAGCAACTGCCACATGTGGGGCACATCCGCCAGCCGGTGGTGGGCGGGGGCGGTTGTGTGCACCTATGCGGTGATGGCGCGGTCGGCTGCGCCACGGTGATCCAGGAGGGTGCCGTCCAGGTCGGACAGGATCACACGGATCATGGAGTCATCGTCACAGAGCCGCGGGACGCAGGGCGCATCGGGGTCTCAAGTCGGCGCGGTTCACCCCCGTCACCGCTGCCCGCCACAGGATGGGCGCAGCTACGGCGAGCAACCCTGAGCTCCGTCCCGCCACCGATGGCCGCCAGGCGACGGCGATCAGCCCTGAGCGGCCCCGCTGATCTTGCTTCAGCCGCCCACAGAACACTGGGCGGTCGGACAGGGCCGCCGCTACGGCCCGCACCGCCTACGGCGGGGTCACCAGGAGTGCGGAGCGAGCGGGTTGGCCGGCCGGCGTAAAAAGGGCCAGGACCCCGCGCGCCCGGCAGGCCGGAGGCCTGGAAAACCAGACCGCACCCCGACGGCCGGCCGGCCAACCCGCCCGCACAGCACGACCCATGTCCCCCAACAGCAGACCATGTCCCCCCAACAGAAGACCCCGCCCCCGGACCCGCCCAGCCCGAGCCGGGCACCGTACGGCGGCGCCGACCACGCCCGTGCCACGTCTGGCCGTACCGGCGCCGGGCCTTTGGCCTTGGC
>NZ_BOOH01000099.1 GCF_016863135.1 Planobispora longispora | reverse complement strand
TCACTGACCTTTAATTCGTGATGTTAAGTGATCATGTGACCGTCTCGGGTTGCGGTGGTATGCCCAGAGCATGCGGTACGCGCAAGGCGGCGGGCTGACCGCCGAACAACGAACCAAACGAGAACAAGTCCGGTTGCGCGCGGCCGAGCTGTTCGCCCGCGGCGACACCGATACCCAGGTGGCCAAAGCAATGCGGGTCAGCCGGATGTCGGTCAACCGCTGGCGCCGCGCCTGGGCCCGCGGCGGGCAGGCGGCACTGGCCTCCAAGGGCCCGGCCTCTCTGCCGGTGCTGGATGAGGCGCGCTTCGCCCGGCTGGAGACGGCGCTGCTGCGCGGCCCGGCTGCGCACGGTTGGGACGATCAGTACTGGACCCTGGCCCGCATCCGGAAGGTGATCGGCCGGATGTTCCATCTGACCTACTCCTTGCCTGGGGTGTGGAAGCTGCTGCGGCGGCACGGCTGGTCGTGTCAGGTGTCGGCGCGCCGGGCCATCGAGCGCGACGAGGGCGCGATCGTGGTGTGGAAGACGGAGGTGTGGCCGGCCGTGGAAAGACCGCGGCGGACCTGGATGCCTGGGTCTGCTTCGAAGACGAGTGCGGCCGGACGCTGAGAGCACCGATCGCGCGGACCTGGGCTCCGCGCGGGGTCACGCCGGTGGTGAAAGTGCCCGGACGGCGCGCGGGCCGCATTTCGGTGGCCGCGCTGAGCTGTTACCGGCCCGGCGAGCGCTCCCGGCTGCTGTATCGGGTGCACATCTACCGGCGGCACAAGGGGGAGAAGGCGAGCTTCACCTGGGACGACTACCGCGACCTGATCCTCATGGCGCACCGGCAGCTCGACGCGCCGATCGTGCTCATCTGGGACAATCTGAATCGGCACACCTGTTCGGAGATGCGCCAGTTCATCGCTGCCAGCGCCGACTGGCTCCGGGTGGTCCAGCTGCCGGCGTATGCGCCCGAGCTCAATCCGACAGAAGGCATCTGGTCACTGCTGAACCGCGGCGGGCTGGCCAATCTCGCGGTCACCGGCCTGGACGAACTGGTGCGGGTGGTCAAGCGAGGGCTGAAGAAGATCCAGTACCGGCCGCATCTGATCGACGGTTGCCTGGCCGAGACCGGCCTGGCCCTCAACCAGCTGTAACTTCATGCGTT
>NZ_BOOH01000098.1 GCF_016863135.1 Planobispora longispora | reverse complement strand
GGGCGGGGAGAACAGGTAGCCCTGCGCCAGCGGACACCCCATCTGCTGCAACACCCCCGCCTGCTCCCGCGACTCCACCCCCTCCACCACCGTGGCCAGATTCAAACTCGCCGCCAACTCCACGATCGCCTTGGTGAACGCCCGCGCCTGACGATGATCAACACCCGTCAACGGCGCCGTGAACGAACGATCGATCTTCAAAATATCCACCGGCAACGTCCGCAGATACGCCAACGACGAATACCCCGTACCGAAATCATCCAACGCGATCCGCACCCCATGCGCCCGCAGATCCGCCAGCACATCCACAATCCGCTGCGTCTCCGCCGGACTGGTCGCCAGCAACATGCTCTCGGTCACCTCCAACGTCAACGCATTACGCGGCAACGCATGCCGCGTCAAAATCTCCAGCACCGTCTCCCGGAAACTCCGCTCCCGCAACTGCCGCCCCGACACATTCACCGTCACCGCGATGCCATGACGCTCATGCCAGCGCTTGGCATCGGCACACGCCCGCTCCAACGCCCACCGCCCGATCTCCACGATCAACCCGGTGTCCTCCGCCACCGGAATGAACACATCCGGCGGCACCGCCCGCCCACCGGCCGGCAACCACCGCAACAACGCCTCCACCGCATAAATACGCCCCGAGGCCAAATTCACCACCGGCTGATAGGCCAGCGAGAACTCCCCCTGCGCCAGCGCCTGCCGCAACCCCGCCGCGATCTCGGCATGATGCAACCGCTCCGCCCGCAAGGTGTAGTCGAAGACGGCGATCTGGTTCTTGCCCGCCGCCTTGGCCGCATACAACGCCAGATCGGCATCACGCAGGGCGTCGCTGGCGGTGGGGGCGGCCGAATCGGCGAGCACGCCGATGCTGGTGGTCACATACAGCTCGCGGCCGTCGATGAGGTACGGCTCGCGTACGGCGGCCAGCACCTCCTCGGCGGCGGCCAGCGCCTGCTCCAGATCGGCGCCGGGCAGCACGACGGCGAACTCGTCGCCGCCGAGGCGGGCCAGGATCTGCCCGTCGGGGGTCAGGGTGCGCAGGCGGCGGGCCACGACGGTGAGCAGCTCGTCGCCGACCGGGTGGCCGTAGGTGTCGTTGACGTCCTTGAAGCCGTCGAGATCCAGCAGCAGCAGCGCGGGCGC
>NZ_BOOH01000097.1 GCF_016863135.1 Planobispora longispora | reverse complement strand
TACATGCGTGAATGCCACGACTTCGGCGGTGTACTTGAGCCCCGCTACATTGTCGGCGCAGAATCACTTGACCAGTGAGCTATTACGCACTCTTTCAAGGGTGGCTGCTTCTAAGCCAACCTCCTGGTTGTCACTGCGACTCCACATCCTTTCCCACTTAGCACACGCTTAGGGGCCTTAGTCGGTGGTCTGGGCTGTTTCCCTCTCGACTACGGAGCTTATCCCCCGCAGTCTCACTGCCACGCTCTCACTTACCGGCATTCGGAGTTTGGCTGACGTCAGTAACCTGGTCGGGCCCATCGGCCATCCAGTGCTCTACCTCCGGTAAGAAACACGCGACGCTGCACCTAAATGCATTTCGGGGAGAACCAGCTATCACGGAGTTTGATTGGCCTTTCACCCCTAAACACAGGTCATCCCCCAGGTTTTCAACCCTGGTGGGTTCGGTCCTCCACGCGGTCTTACCCGCGCTTCAACCTGCCCATGCCTAGATCACTCCGCTTCGGGTCTACAGCATGCGACTATCGATCGCCCTATTCAGACTCGCTTTCGCTACGGCTACCCCCCACGGGTTAACCTCGCCACACACCATAACTCGCAGGCTCATTCTTCAAAAGGCACGCAGTCACATCACACACAAGGCAAGCCTCGTGTACGCTCCTACGGCTTGTAGGCACACGGTTTCAGGTACTATTTCACGACCCCTCACCGGGGCGCTTTTCACCTTTCCCTCACGGTACTGGTCCACTATCGGTCATCAGGGAGTATTTAGGCTTACCAGGTGGTCCTGGCAGATTCACACAGGATTTCTCGGGCCCCGTGCTACTTGGGATCCCCTCCAGCAGTCCGACAAGTTTCGCCTACCCGGCTCTCACGGTCTACGGCGCCCCTTCCCAGAGGCTTCGACTACCCATCGGATTTCTCACTGCCCGAAAGAGCGGCAGCTCTTTCAAGAAGGTCCCGCAACCCCACACACGCAACGCCTGCCGGCTATCACACGTGCATGGTTTAGCCTCATCCGCTTTCGCTCACCACTACTCGCGGAATCACATGTTGTTTTCTCTTCCTACGGGTACTGAGATGTTTCACTTCCCCGCGTTACCACCAACCGCCCTATACATTCAGGCGGAGGCAACATCCCATGACGGATGCTAGGTTTCCCCATTCGGACATCCCCGGATCAACGTCTGGTTGGCGACTCCCCGGGGCTTAACGCAGCCTCCCACGTCCTTCATCGGCTCCTGATGCCAAGGCATCCACCGTGTGCCCTTACTAACTTGGCCACAAAGATGCTCGCGTCCACTATGCAAATCTCAAACAGCAACCAGC
>NZ_BOOH01000096.1 GCF_016863135.1 Planobispora longispora | reverse complement strand
TGCTTCATGGTCAAGTCCTCGGCCGATTAGTACCGGTCAGCTCCACACATTACTGCGCTTCCACCTCCGGCCTATCAACCCGATCGTCTATCGGGAGCCTTACCCCATCACTGGGTGGGAGACCTCATCTCAAGGCGAGCTTCCCGCTTAGATGCTTTCAGCGGTTATCCCTCCCGAACGTAGCCAACCAGCCGTGCTCCTGGCGGAACAACTGGCACACCAGAGGTTCGTCCGTCCCGGTCCTCTCGTACTAGGGACAGCCCCTTTCAAGTCTCCTGCGCGCGCAGCGGATAGGGACCGAACTGTCTCGCGACGTTCTAAACCCAGCTCGCGTACCGCTTTAATGGGCGAACAGCCCAACCCTTGGGACCTACTCCAGCCCCAGGATGCGACGAGCCGACATCGAGGTGCCAAACCATCCCGTCGATATGGACTCTTGGGGAAGATCAGCCTGTTATCCCCGGGGTACCTTTTAGCCGTTGAGCGACGGCGCTTCCACCAGCCACCGCCGGATCACTAGTCCCAGCTTTCGCTCCTGCTCGACCCGTCGGTCTCACAGTCAAGCTCCCTTGTGCACTTACACTCGACACCTGATTGCCAACCAGGCTGAGGGAACCTTTGGGCGCCTCCGTTACCCTTTAGGAGGCAACCGCCCCAGTTAAACTACCCACCAGACACTGTCCCTGATCCGGATCACGGACCCAGGTTAGACGTTCAAAACGACCAGAGTGGTATTTCACCAATGACTCCACCCCCACTAGCGTGGCGGCTTCCCAGTCTCCCACCTATCCTACACAAACCGCTCCAAACGCCAATGTCAAGCTGTAGTGAAGGTCCCGGGGTCTTTCCGTCCTGCTGCGCGTAACGAGCATCTTTACTCGTAGTGCAATTTCACCGGGTCTGCGGTTGAGACAGCGGGGAAGTCGTTACGCCATTCGTGCAGGTCGGAACTTACCCGACAAGGAATTTCGCTACCTTAGGATGGTTATAGTTACCACCGCCGTTTACTGGCGCTTAAGTTCTCAGCTTCGCAGGATCACTCCCACTAACCGGTCCCCTTAACGTTCCAGCACCGGGCAGGCGTCAGTCCGTATACATCGTCTTACGACTTCGCACGGACCTGTGTTTTTAGTAAACAGTCGCTTCCCCCTGGCCTCTGCGACCCCCACCAGCTCGGGCAGCACGTGCCGTCACCAGAAGAGGCCCCCCTTCTCCCGAAGTTACGGGGGCAATTTGCCGAGTTCCTTAACCACAGTTCACCCGATCGCCTTGGTATTCTCTACCTGACCACCTGAGTCGGTTTCGGGTACGGGCCGCCATGCTCCTCGCTAGAGGCTTTTCTCGGCAGCATAGGATCACCCACTTCGCCACAATCGGCTCGGCATCACATCTC
>NZ_BOOH01000095.1 GCF_016863135.1 Planobispora longispora | reverse complement strand
CCACGACCTCCGCGGCCGGCGAGTCCGCACCGCAGGCCCAGGGCGCGACCACCACGACCACCGCCCCGGCCGAGGTCACGGCCGGGACCACCGCGACCGAGACCGCCACCGCCGACGCCGGCACGGGCACGGGCACGGACGTCAAGGCCACCGCCGAGACCACTGCCCGGACCACCGCCGAGGCCCCCGCCGCCGAGCAGAAGACCGCCCCGGCCCCGAAGAGCACCCCGGCCGCCGTCCGCACCCCCGCCAAGACCGTGGACCTGAGCACCGCCGACACCGTCGCCGCCGCGACCGCCATCGAGCGGGACGGCGTCTCCACCGGCCGGATCCTGGCCTTCACCCTGATCGCCGGTGGCGGCGCGTTCATCGCCGGCCGCGCGATCAGCGAGCGCCTGGCCACCAAGCGCGGCTGACGCCCCGGCCCTCCCGGACACTCCCGGGCACGCAGAGCGGAAACGGCGAGGCCGCCACCGGACATCCGGTGGCGGCCTCGCCGTTCTGGCGCGCCGCGCCGTACGGCCCGCCCCATCGCATGGCGCACGGCCCGGCGCACGCCGTCAGGCTACGCCCTGGCCCTTCCGCGGGACTTCCCTTCCGCGGTTTCCGGCGCGTTCCGCACCAGACCGGTGTCCCTCCCCCGCAGCGTCCGGTGGAAATTGGACCAGAAACTCTCGCTGTCGTTTGCCCGCGGAAACGGCTCGTCGGGCACCGGTACGCCGAGGAACGCGCACAGCGGCTCCCAGCCCTCCCCCACCCGGTAGACCAGCAGCCGCTCGGCCGGGACCGACGCCATGACCTCGGCGTTGTGCCGCTCGAAGTAGGCGAGGGCGCTGTCGCGGTCGAAGGCGATGTCACGCCTGTCCCGGTTGAGCGCCCCGAGCATGCGGATGAACATCGCCGGTCTCGACCGGCGGGGCAGGAGGAGGCGCAGCAGGGGGCCGAGCACGGGGTGGCGCATGAGCCTCGGCAGACGGAAGATCGTCTTTCGGGCGCTCTCGAACCACGCGTCGGGGTCGCGCAGGGTGAGGATCACCTTGGCCTCGGGGTAGTGCGCGGCCAGTTCCCGCCAGTACGCGGCGGCGGGGAAGTCGACGCAGGCGCGGTAGCCGCGGAAGATGTCCTCCCAGTCCGGCCCGCCGCCCCGCGCCACGGCCGTCCACTGGCGCATCCGCCCGGCGCTGCCCAGGACCTCGAACATGTGGTAGCAGGGGGTGAATCCGAGCCGCTCCAGGGCGACCTTCAGCGAGCTGGTCCCGGTACGGCCCAGCCCCGCCCCGATGACGTGCACCATGCCCCCGCTCGCTCCTCCGCGTTCCGGCCGGACACCTCCCCTGCCCACCAAACACCCGGACATCCATCCCAAGTCCCGCCTTTCTTTCCCGCAGCGTTCCGGTGCGGGAAAGAAAGGCGGCGGGGGCG
>NZ_BOOH01000094.1 GCF_016863135.1 Planobispora longispora | reverse complement strand
CAGATTGTGCACCTCCACCCCGGGCCAGGCCGCGTGCACCCGGGCCACCAGAGCAGACGGCAGCGCCTCACCCGAGCACACCACCCGCCGCAACGACGGCACCGCCAGATCCGGCACTTCCATGACCGCGTCCAGCATCGACGGCACGAAGTGCGCCATCGACACGTTCTCCCGTCGCATCAGGTGGAGCAGCGCGGCCGTGTCGCGATGCGCCCCGGGCGGCGCCACCACCAGCCCGGCGCCCTCCATCAGCGGCCAGAACAGCTCCCACACCGACACATCGAAGGTGAACGGCGTCTTGTGCACCACCCGATCACCAGCCGTCAGCGGGAAGGCCTCACCCATCCAGCCCAGCCGGTTGGCGATCGCCTCGTGCGAGACCAAAACCCCCTTCGGCCGCCCCGTCGAACCGGAGGTGTAGATCAGATACGCCGGAGCACTCGGCGGGATCCGGACCTCCAGCGGGGCCGGTTCCCCTGACGCGGCCGGGCTCACCGTCACCCCGGGGAAGCGCTCCGGCTCCTCGGTGATCACGATGCGGGCCCCGGCGTCGCCCACCATGAACGCCAGCCGCTCATCGGGATGATCCGGCTCCAACGGCAGATACGCGCCACCGGCCGCCATCACCGCATGCACCGCGACGATCAGATCAGCGCCCCGCGGCAGGCACACCCCCACCACATCACCCAGCCGCACCCCCCGCTCACGCAACACCGCCGCCAGCCCGCGCACCCGCGCCCCGAACTCGCCGTACGTCAGCCACGAGCCGTCCCACACCGCAGGAGCCTCCGGCGAGGCGGCCACCCGCCGCGCCACCGCATCCGGCACCGCCGTGAACGCCCCCGCCGCACCCGTCGCGTTCCACCCCTCCACCGCCGCCACATCAGCGGCCGGGAGGGGCAGCTCGGAGACGGGCAGGTCGGGATCGGCGACGGCGGCGGACAGGAGGGCGGCGAAGTGCCCGGCCAGCCGCGAAACCGTACCGGCGTCGAAGAGATCGGTGCGGTACTCGAAGATCCCGCCGAGCCGGCCGGGGAAGCGCTGGACGTACAGCGACAGGTCGAACTTGGCGGTGGTCGTGCCCGAACTCACCCACTCGGCGTCCAGCTCGCCGACGCGGAGCTCGGACCGCTCCGCGTCCTCCAGGCTGAACAGCACCTGGACCAGCGGCGTGCTGCCGAGGTCGCGACGCGGCTGCAGGTCCTCCACGAGCGCCTCGAAGGGCACCTCGGAGTTGGCGAACGCCTCCAGCACGGTGGTCCTGGCCCGGCCGACCAGCTCCCGGAAGGTGGGGTCGCCGGAGCAGTCGGTGCGCAGCACGAGGGTGTTGAGGAAGAAGCCGATCAGCGGCTCCAGCTCCGGCCGGGGCCGCTCGGCGGCGGGGGTGCCGACCACGATGTCCCGCTGCCCGGTGTGGCGGGCGAGCAGGACGGCGAAGGCGGCCAGGAGCGTCATGAAGAGCGAGGCGTTCTCGTCCGCGCCGAGCCGCCGGAGGCGTTCGGAGACCTCCGGAGAGATCATGAACGGGACGTTGCCCCCGTCGTGCCCCCTGCGGGCGGGGCGCGGA
>NZ_BOOH01000092.1 GCF_016863135.1 Planobispora longispora | reverse complement strand
TGTCGAGGGCGGCGCCGTCGAGGGTGGCGTCGTCGAGGGTGGCGCCGTCGAGGGCGGCGCCGTCGAGGGCGGCGCCGTCGAGGGTGGCGCCGTCGAGGGTGGCGCCGGTGATGACGGGCTCGGCCTGGATACCGACCTCGGCGGCGACGGCGCGGGCGGTGTCGGCGTGGTCGCCGGTGACCATCACCACGCGGATGCCCGCGGCGCGGCAGTCGGCGACCGCGCTGCGGGCCGAGGGGCGGATCTCGTCGCTGAGGGCGACCAGCCCGGCCGGGGTCAGTCCGGCGGCGTCGAGCTCCGGAAGCTCCGCAAGATCGGTGCCACCGGGCCTCCCGGAGGTGGCCAGGGCGAGCACCCGCAGGCCGCGGCGGGCCAGCTCGGGCACGGCCGCAGCCAGCCGGTCGACCTCGGGACCGGGCGCACAACGCGCCAGGACGACCTCGGGCGCGCCCTTGACCGTCAACAGCGGCCCATCGGCGGTGGCGGTGAGCACCGTCATGGACCGGCTCTCGGCGTCGAAGGGACGCTCGGCCAGACGGCTCTCCCCCAGCGGAAGCTGCACACCGCGGGCGGCGGCGGCGACCTGCAGCGCCACATCCACCGCATCGCCGAGCCCGTCGCGAGCGTCGTTGCAGCGCAACGCGGCGCGCCACAACTCAGCCTCCGGCCGGTTCACATGCCGCGCACCGGAGGCGGTCACCCGATCGGCACCCGCCAAGCCCGCGCCACCGCCACCGCCACCGGCACCGGCACCGGCACCGGAGGCGGAGGCGGCACCGGAGGCGGTCACCCGACCGGCATCCGGCGCATCCGGCGCATCCGCAGCCCCCACCCCGAACACGGCCACCCGACCGGCACCCGCCAAGCCCGCGCCACCGGCGCCGGAGGCGATCACCTGCCCGGCCACGGTCAGCCGACCGGTGGTCAGCGTGCCGGTCTTGTCGGTGGCGATGACGGTGGTCGCCCCCAGCGCCTCGATCGCCGACAGCCTGCGGACGATCACACCCAGCCTGGCCATACGCTGCGAGCCCAGAGCCATGGCGGTGGTCACCGCCGCGGCCATGCTCTCAGGAACCGCGGCGATGGCCAGGGCCACCCCGGCCAAGATGATGTCCACCAGCGCGGCCTGCCCCTGACTGACCCGACTCAGGCCGATCGACACCATCACGCCGCCCGCGGCCAGGGCCAGCACGCCGATACGCCGGGAGGCCTGGGCCAGATCCCGCTCCAGCGGACTCTTGCCGCCGCCCTCCAGCGCGGCGGCGATCCGGCCCATCTCGGTGTCCGCGCCGGTCCGCACCACCAGCGCGGTCCCCGCGCCGCGCACAACCAGGGTGCCGGAAAACAGCTCCCCCTTGCGATCGCCCAGCGGAGTGGAATCGGCAGCGGGTGCGGTGGGGTGCTTGTCGGCCGACAGCGACTCACCGGTGAGCATCGCCTCATCGACGGCCAACGAGCCGGCCGACAGGATGCGGGCGTCGGCGGGCACCCGGTCTCCGGCGGCCAGCTCGATGACATCGCCGGGCACGACCCCGGCGGCCGGGATGCGCTGCACGGTGCCCTCCCGCCGGACCTTGGCCATCGGCGCGCTGAGCGTGCGCAGCGCGCGCACCGCCTGATCGGCCTTGGTTTCCTGGCTGACCCCGATGACGACGTTGACCGCCAAAATGGCGAGGATGGCCGCGCCCTCGGGGACCTCGCGCAGCACCACCAGGGTGATCAACCCGGCGATCAGCAGCAGGACCGACAGCGGATCGGCGAGCTGGCGCATCGCGCGGGCGGCCAGCGACGGCGGCTGGGGCGGTGGGAGCGCGTTGGGCCCGTGCTCGGCCAGCAGCCGCACGGCGGCCTCCTGCGACAGACCCGGCCAAATGCGCACGTCAACCTCTTCCATGAACTCAGCAGATCACCGTCAAAGGTGACGGGTCCCGAACCGAAGGGCCCCTCCCGGAAGGACTTTCGTCACCGGGCCCGCGACGGGGACGGCGCGATCCGCC
>NZ_BOOH01000091.1 GCF_016863135.1 Planobispora longispora | reverse complement strand
GGTGCCGTTGTGGGCGGCGCGGGCCAGGGCGGGCCGGACCGGCGCGACGGCGGAGGAGGCGGCGGCGAGCCGGTCCTGGACCAGCTCCGCCAGGGCCGCCACGGTCGGCTCCGTCAGGAAGTCGGCGAGCGGGACCTCGCAGGAGAACGTCTTCCTCACCCGGGCGAGCAGCCGGCTGGCGAGCAGGCTGTGCCCGCCGACGTCGAAGAAGTGATCGTGCGCGCCGACCCGGTCCAGGCCGAGCAGCGCGGTCCAGATGCCGGCGAGCTCCCGCTGGACGTGCCCGCGCGGCGGCACGTACCCGCCCAGGTCGGGCCGGTCGGTGCCCGGCCGGGGCAGCGCCGCCCGGTCGACCTTGCCGTTCGGGCTGACGGGCAACGCCTCCAGCGTGACGAACAGCGCCGGCACCATGTAGTCCGGCAGCGACTCCCGGCAGTGCCTGAGCACCTCCGCCGGCGCCGGCCGCGCTCCCCCGCCGGGGGCGGGCACGAGGTAGGCGACCACGCGGCGGTCGCCCTCGTGCTCGGGAGCCGTCACGACGACGTCCCCGACGGCCGGGTGCCGCCGGAGGACCTGCTCCACCTCCTCCAGCTCGACGCGGAAGCCGCGGATCTTCACCTGCTGGTCGGCCCGGCCGAGGAACTCGATGAGCCCGTCGCCGCGCCGGCGCACCAGGTCCCCCGTGCGGTAGAGGCGCTCGCCCGGCGTGCCGGCGAAGGGGTTGGGCACGAACCGCTCGGCGGTCAGGGCGGGACGCCCGAGGTAGCCTCGGGCGAGACCGGCGCCGGCGACGAGCAGTTCGCCGGCGACGCCGGGCGGCACGGGCAGCAGGTCGCGGCCGACGATGTGCGTGCCGGTGTACGGCAGCGCGTTCCCGATCGGGACCCGCCCGCCGTGATGGCCGGGGATCGCGTACGACGTGGTGAAGATCGTGCACTCGGTCGGCCCGTAGCCGTTGACGACCTGCCCGTTCGGCACCAGCGCCGCCGCGCGGGCCACGTGGTCGGCGGAGAGCTGGTCCCCTCCGGCGATCAGGTGCCGTACGGACGGGAAGGGTCTGCCGGCGCAGTCCACGACCGCGTGGAAGAGCGCGGCGGTCAGCCACGCCACGGTGACGGGCTCGTCGGCGAGGAAGGCGGCCACCCGTTCCGGAAGCGCCTTCCCCGCGGGCATGATCGCCAGCGTGTGCCCGTTGACCAGGCACCCGAACAGCTCCAGCACCGAGACGTCGAAGGACAGCGGCGTCGCCAGCATGAACACCTCGTGCTCGCCCAGCGGCAGCCACTGCGGATCCCGTACCCGGCACACGACGGCCTCGTGCGCGACGCCCACCCCCTTGGGCCGCCCGGTCGACCCCGAGGTGTAGATCACATAGGCGAGAGCCGCCGGATCCACCGGAACGCTCCCGGACCCGCCGTTCCCTTCCGCGCCGTCTCCTCCCGGGGCCTCCCGCCGCCCGGCCCCGCCGTCCTCCCGGTCACCGGGACCGTCCGGGGCGACGACGCGGACGCTCCCGGGGAGACGGGACACGGTGGAATCGTCGGCGACGACCACCCGTGCCGCCGCGTCGTCCAGCATGTACGCCAGCCGCTCCACCGGGTAGTCCGCCTCCAGCGGCAGGTAGGCGGCGCCGGTGTGCAGCACCGCCAGCAGCGCGACCGGCACGTCCAGCGACCGGGGCAGGCACACCCCGACGATCGACCCGGGCCCGGCCCCGCACTCCCGCAGCCGGGCGGCCAGCCGGCGTGCCCGGCGGTCGAGCTCGGCGTAGCTGAGCCGGGCCCCGGCGCAGGTGGCGGCCACGGCGTCCGGCGCGCGCAGGGCGACGTCGGCGACGAGGTCGTGAAGGCATCGGGCGGGCGGCGGCTCGACGGCGGCCGGTTCCGGCTCGGTCAGCGCGAGGCGTGAGACCGGCAGCGCGGGTTCGGCGGTCCCGGCCGCGAGCACCCGCTGGAAGGCCGCGACGAACCCGTCGACGGTCGGCCGGTCGAACAGCTCGGTCGAGTACTCGGCGAAGCCCGTCATCGTGCCGTCGGCCTCCGACCACACCTGCACGGACAGGTCGAAGGCCGCGGCCTGCACCGGCACCGGCACCGGCTCGATCCGCACGTCCCCGTCCAGTCGCCCGTCCGGCTCCGGCAGGTCCTGCACCACCAGCGCCACCTGGACGAACGGCGTCACCCCCGCGGAGCGGGCCGGCGCGGTCTCCTCCACCACGCGGTCGAACGGCACGTCCTGGTGCGCGAACGCGGCGACCGCCGTCTCCCGCGACCGCGCGACCACC
>NZ_BOOH01000090.1 GCF_016863135.1 Planobispora longispora | reverse complement strand
GGTGCAGGGCCTCGCGCAGGTCGGCCGCCTGGGTCTCGGCGATCCCGGCCACCACGCTCAGCCGCAGCACCAGCAGCACGGCCAGGAGCAGGGTCAGCACCGTCACCGTCAGATCACTGTGCGAGGAGACGTCATTGCGCAGCGACCAGCCGGCGATGGAGACCGCCGGGCTGAACAGCGCCAGCACCAGGAAGATCAGGACGCGGTTCCGGCCGGTGACGGCCGCGGGCCGGATCCGGCCCGCGTCGGCCATGCTGGGATGCAGGACCGCGGCCCCGAGCAGCACCGACCAGCCCAGCCAGCCGGCCGTGGTGAGGGGACCGGGGGAGCGGCCGGCGACCTGGTCGAGCAGGTAGGCGCCGTCGGCGACGAACAGGGCCAGGTAGGAGACGCTCAGCAGGTTCAGCCACGGTGCGCGGTTGCTGTCGAGGGCCATGCGGGTGATGACGCCGAAGGCGAACAGGTCGATGACCGGCGGGACCAGCGCGAAGACGAACGCCGTGCTCAGGCGGCCGCCGTGGTCGATCGCCGGGGCGATGAGGAAGGTCCACAGCGGCATGGCCGCCCCGACGCTGATGATGCCGCCGTCCAGCAGACCCGCCCAGCGGGAGCCGCTGGTCTGCAGATTCAGCGACATCAATGCGGCCAGCGACAGGCCGTAGGCGGTCAGGGTGCCGATCCGGTACAGCTCCAGCAGCTCGGAGCTGCCCAGCAGCACGCCGCCGACGCCCCAGCCCAGCGTGGTGGCGATCCAGGCCACCACGCTGACGAGACGCATCAGACGCCACGGTCGCGACCGGGCGAGGCCGTGGTGGCGGATGCCGGCGATGAGGGCCAGCGCAGAGGCGCCCTGCCCCAGCCCCCAGCACAGCACCTCCATCCTCGGCAACCGGCCGGTGATGACCGAGGCGACGGCGGTCAGCGCGCCCCCCAGCAGCAGGAAGCCCAGCCAGGCCCGGGGGTGCATGGTCCGGCCCGCTGCCGCGTCAGCTGACGAGGGGTTCATGAGGTTCCTCCCGTAATGTCCCATCGGTCGATCGGCCTCTAGGAGGTGGCCGTCGATCGACGGACGGTGGCCGTCGCAGCGGTCAGGCGAGAGGGGACACGCATGAGATTGTCCGTTTCTTCCATGAACTTCGGTTTTCCTCCATCGGCCGGCGATCCGGGCAGATGAGGAAAACCGTCGAACCGATGACCCGGCCGGGTTCCGGGCGTGCCGATCGCGGACTCGGACCGGCCGCGGGCTCGGCCGTACCGGGAGAGCGGCGTCCGGTCAGGTGACGGGTTCCGTGCCGGACGGGGAGAGTCAGGCCGCGCCCGTGCCGCGCGGGTATCCGCCCAGAGCGTCCCGGGCGCGCAACGCCTCCAGCTCGGCGCGCGGCAGCGGTGTGGTGACCAGGCAGGGATCGGTCCCGGCCCGGCTCAGCCGCCCGCCGTCCGGATGCCACGCGCCGCTGCCGCCGCAGGACTCCCATCCCGGCCCCGCGCCCGCCAGGTTCGCGGCGACCGCGAACATGCGGTGATCCATGGCGCGGGCGGCGAAGTGGACGTCGAGGCGCCGTTCCTGCCCCCGGGTGTAGAGGGCGGAGGCGGCGTACACGTCGGCGCCCCGGCGGGCCGCCTCCTGGGCGTGCGCCGGCACCGCGGCGTCGTAGCAGACGGCCAGGGCGATCCGCCAGCCGTCGATCTCCAGGAGCAGGTGCTCCGCGCCGGGCCGGAACAGGTCGCGCTCGGCCCCGTGCAGGCAGTGCTTGCCGTACGCCCGGATCCGTCCGCCGGGGCCGACGGCCAGCGAGGCGATCCAGGGCTCGCCGTCCGGCCCGCGATAGGCGGCGCCCACCACCGCGGTCACGCCGTACTCCCGGGCGGCATGGCGGATCGCGTCGAGTCTCGGGTCGTCCTCGGTCACCCAGGCCGACGGGTCGGACAGGAGCGCCAGGTCGTATCCCACGAGGGACAGCTCGGGGAACACCAGCAACTTCGCGCCGGCTCCGGCGGCGTCGGCCACCACGGCCGCCGCCGACTGGGCGTTGGCGCTCACGTCGCCCGGCTCGGCCGAGGTCTGCGCGACCGCCACGATCAAGGTCTCCGCGGGCACCGCGGCATCCTACCGGCCGTCCGGGTTTCCGCGCCCGTGGCCGGGGCGCCGGTCCTGCCGCGGGCCGGTTCTCTTCCCGGGGCTCTTTCCGGGCCGGCGTCATGCCGGCGACAGCGGGCCCTCCGGCGGCGATGACCACGGCGAGATCGGCGCCGGTCCAGAGCTCGACGAACTCGGCGGGATCCCGCGGCCGGCGGCGATCGTGACATGCGCGGGCACGGCCCCGGCGAGCAGCCGTACGGCCTCCGGCCCCGCGGCGTCGTCCCCCCGGCGCTCGTCGCCGATCCCGATGACGACCGTCCGGCCCGACGTCACATCCGCCGGGCCGGA
>NZ_BOOH01000089.1 GCF_016863135.1 Planobispora longispora | reverse complement strand
CCCCGAACCGCAGGCCCCGCCCGGCGTGCCGTACGAGGAACCCAGCGGGGAGATCGAGCGGACGCTGGCCGAAGTCTGGGCGGAGGTGCTGGGCGTCCCCGCGCCCGGCGCCCACGACAGCTATTTCGAGCTGGGAGGGGACTCCATCAGATCACTCAAGATCGTCGCGCGTCTCCGGGCGCGCGGATACACCCTCACGCTCGAGGACGTCTTCGTGCACCAGACGGTGCGCGAGCTCGCCCGGGTGGTCACCGCCGCCACCGGGACGGCGGACAAGAGCGGCGGCGACGAGGCGTTCGGCATGCTCGGCGCCGCGGACCTGGACCGGCTGAAGCAGCGTTTCCAAGGAGGCAGGCGTTGACGGCTCTGGAACTCGAGGACGCCTTCCCGCTGACCGCGTTGCAGTCCGGCATGCTCTTCCACAGCGCGTACCAGGAAGACTCCGCGACCTACCACGACGTCTTCACGCTGATCCTGCGCGGGCCGTACCAGAGCGACGCCTTCCGCGCGGCCCTGCGCGAGGTCATGGCCCGGCACTCGATCCTGCGCACCTCGTTCGACCTGACCGGCTTCGACGACCCCATCCAGCTGGTCTGGCAGGACGTCGAGCCGCCCGTCCAGGAGCTGGACCTGTCCGGGTTCGAGGACCCCAGGCAGCGCCTGGGCATCTGGCGCGAGCAGGAGAAGCACCGGCCCTTCGACTGGGAGGCCCCGCCGCTCTTCCGCGCCGTCGTCCACCACCTCGACACCGATCTGTTCGCGCTCACGCTGAGCTTCCACCACGCGATCCTCGACGGCTGGAGCGTCGCCTCCATGGTGACCGAGCTGCTGGACCGCTACGCCGCGGAGCTGCGCGGGGAACGGCGGCCGCCGGCCGCGCCGCCGTCCGCCACCTTCCGCGACTTCGTCGCCCGGGAGAGGGCGGCGGTGGCCTCGCCGGAGACCGAGCGGTTCTGGCGGGACGTGCTGGCCGACGCGCCGGTGACCGCGCTGCCCAGGCTTCCCGGCTACCGCGTGGGAGACGCCGAGGACACCGTCGCGCACGCCGTGCCGTTCGACGACCGGCTCGTCGAGGGGCTGGAGCGGGCGGCGCGGCGGGCCAGGGTGCCGCTGCGCACCGTGCTGCTCGCCGGGCACCTGCGCGTGCTGGCGCTCCTGACGGGCGACAGCGACGTGGTCACCGGCATCGTGACGCACGGCAGGCCCGAGCACGAGGCGGCCGAGCAGGTCCTCGGGCTGTTCCTCAACAGCGTGCCGGTGCGGGTGCGCACCGACGCGCCGAGCTGGGAGGAGCTGATCAAGCGGGTCTTCGCCGCGGAGGTGGCGTTCCTGCCGCACCGGCTGTACCCGCTGTTCGAGATGCAGCGCCTCAGCCGCCGCTCCCCCCTGATCGACGTGCTGTTCGACTACCGCGACTTCCACGTCTACGAGGACCTCGGTCCCGGCGGGGCCGTCCAGGTCCTGGAGAGCGAGTTCTTCGAGCAGACCAACCTGCCCCTGTCCGCGAACTTCACCTGGTCGCCGCAGGCCGGCGGGCTGGAGCTGAAGCTCAAATACGACATCACGCAGTTCTCCGCCGATCAGGTCGTGCGGGCGGGCGAGCACTACCGCCGGGTCTTCGCGAAGATCGCCGAGGATCCGGCCGCCGACCCGCGCGAGTCCGGGGAACTCCTGACCGCTGATGTGGCGGCGGTGGAGGGGTGGAACGCGACGGGTGCGGCGGGGGCGTTCACGGCGGTGCCGGATGCGGTGGCGCGGCGGGTGGCCGCCTCGCCGGAGGCTCCTGCGGTGTGGGACGGCTCGTGGCTGACGTACGGCGAGTTCGGGGCGCGGGTGCGCGGGCTGGCGGCGGTGTTGCGTGAGCGGGGGGTGCGGCTGGGTGATGTGGTGGGGGTGTGCCTGCCGCGGGGCGCTGATCTGATCGTCGCGGTGCATGCGGTGATGGCGGCCGGTGGCGTGTATCTGCCGTTGGAGCCGGATCATCCCGATGAGCGGCTGGCGTTCATGGTGGACGACGCCGGGGCCCGCGTCGTGATCACGGGAGATCCCGGCCGGTTCCCGGGCTCGGCGGCGGTGGCGCCTGCCGAGTCGGCGGACGGTCCGCTCCCCGACCTGAAGATCCCGCCGAGTGCTCCGGCGTATCTGATCTACACCTCCGGTTCGACGGGGCGGCCGAAGGGGGTTTTGGTCTCGCACGAGGCCATCGCCAACCGGCTGGAGTGGATGGGCGAGGCCTTCCCGCTGGCCGCCGGTGATCGGGTGGTGCACAAGACGCCGTTCACCTTCGATGTGTCGGTGTGGGAGCTGTTCTGGCCGCTGATGGAGGGCGCCGGGCTCGTGGTGGCGCCGCCGGGCGTCCACCTGGACGCGCCCGCGCTGGTCGGGTTGATGCGCGCGCACGGCGTCTCGATGGCGCACTTCGTGCCGTCGATGCTGGACGCGGTCATGGAAGTGCCGGATCTGGCGGTGCCGTCGCTGCGGCGGATCGTCTGCTCGGGTGAGGCGCTGCCCTCCTCCCTGGTCGCCCGGGTGCATGAGCGGCTGCCGGGTGTGGAGGTGCACAACCTC
>NZ_BOOH01000088.1 GCF_016863135.1 Planobispora longispora | reverse complement strand
ACCCTGCCGGCCGACGTGCCGCGCAAGAGCTCCTGGCAGTCGGCCGACCAGCGCTGCGGACTGACTGGCCAGTCAGCAGGCCAGGAGGTTCGGTGATCAGCTGAGGGTCGCGGTCGAGCATGGCCATAGCGCCGCCTGCTGCGCACTATGTCAGCGATCGTGCACCCGGTCGTTGTCAGGGGATGACGCCTCGGACGGCGAGTACGGCGGTCTTACCGCTGTCGTGGTGGTGGGGGTCGCCTGCCGCTCTCGGGGAAGACCTCCTTTCATGGCATCGCCCACGCGCCGGTTGCTCGGGATCTGGCTCCCCACCGCGCTGGGCGCTTCCATGCTGGTCCTGGAGATCCCCGTCGTCTACGCCGGTGCCGCACGCTCCTCGGCAGGCCCCCAGATCCTGGCCGCGATGGGAATCTGCGTCGCGATCCTGGTGGTGGTCAACTCCCCGGCGCTAGCCATCACCCCGTTGGTGGTCGCCGCCCATGACCGCCATCATGCGCGCCGACTGTGGCGCCACAGCCTGCTGACCGGTCTGGCCGGGGCGCTCACGCTGGTCGCACTGGCCACCGTACCGCCCCTGATCGCGCTGGTACGGCTCGCCTTCGACGCCGATGAGGTGCTGCTTGACCATGTACGCGCCGGGCTGGTGGGACTGGCGCCCAACGCGCTGGGAGTGGCGCTGCGCCGCTATCTGCACGGGCGGTTGATCATCGCCGGGCGGACCCGGGCGATCGCTACCGCGACCGGTGCCCGCCTGGCCGGAACCTTCGCTCTGGCCTGGGGCGGTATCGCTCTCTTGCCCCAGCACGGCGCCCTGGTCGCCGGGCTGGCCCTGTCGGCCGGCGCGTTCAGCGAGAGCGCCGGGCTGGCCCTGGCCGTACGGCGGCTGCCTCGCCCGCCGGCGCGTGGCCAGGGCCGGTACGGCGAGCTGCTGCGCCGCCACGCCGAGATCTCAACGACGCGCCTGCTCAACATGGTCCCGATGGTGATCACCACCGTCGGGGTCGCGCACTCAGCCCAGGCAGCGGCCTCGCTGATGGTCTGGCCCGCGATATATGAGCTGACGATGCTGTTCGCCTCTCCCACCAGCGACTGGGAAGCGGTGGTCGCGACCGCGCTCCGCCAGGACCGGCGCGATGGCACTCCGCGTCGCCTGACCATCTGGCTTGCGGGCGCCTTCGCCAGCGCCTTCGTCATCGTGCTCGCCACCGGGCCGGCCGCACTCTATCTGCGAGATCTGCTGGTGGTGCCGCAGCATCCGGCGGGCTTGGCTCTGGACTGGGCGGCACTGCTGGTGCCCGTGCCCGCGCTGTGGCTGGTACGCGGCTACTTGCGGGGCGTCATCCTGGCCGGCGCCGTGGCCGGTTGGCTGGTCGGCGCCAGCCTTGCCCACACCGCCGCACTCATCGTCTCCCTCATGGTGCTCGCCCGCACCCCGTTACCGGGCGTCGCCGTGGCGAGCCTGGCTGTCCTGGCCGGCATGACGGCCGATCTCGCCGCTACCGGTTACGGGGCGGCGCGTTCACGTCGCTTCAGCTTGGCGGGCTCACCGGGTTGTTGAGCCCGTATGCGGCCCCGCTCACTGACATCAACCGGTCCTGACCCACTTTCGGTGATTGCTGCAGCGGAGGGCAGGGAACGGCGGCCGATCGGAGGTGTTCCGCAGGTCGGTTGTCTCACGCCAGGTCACCCATCATCGGGAGTGGGTCAGGGCCACACTATGTGTCATATTCGTCGGGGAAGCGGAGGGCGGGTCCGCTCGCCTGGAGGCCGAGCGGGGTCGCGCGGTCTTCGGGCTCTTCCCATGCCTCTTGGCGGCCGAGCGCGGTGAGATCGAGATAAGGGTTCGAGGCGTAGGCGAACTCGATGCCGCGGCCGAAGGTGGAGTAAGTGTGGTAGACGGTGTCGTTTACCCGGAGGAAGGCGCTGATGCCCGGGTAGTCACCGCGCATCGCCGCCGTCCAGGGAGTCCCCACCGCCGCCAGCTCCGCCTCGGTGCGGTGGTTGAGCAGCACCGGAGCGACCCGCTCGTCCACGGTGGCGTGGAAATCGTAGTTGAAGTCGCTGCCGGCCGAGGAGTACCAGGGAAACGTCCAGCCCATCCGTTCACGGAACGCGGCGATCTTCTCGTACGGGCTGCGGGACACCGCGACGAGCGTGGTGTTCCTGATGTGCAGCTGGGTCGGCTTGGGGATGACGTCGGCGATGGTGGAGCAGCTGGCGCAGCCGACGTCGCGGGGATGTTCGTTTCCGTCGGCGTCGATGTCGTAGCTCCACATGAAGTGATGCATCACCAGCTGCGGCCGGCCTTCGAACAGGTCGAGCAGGCTCACCTCCCCATCCGGGCCTTCGAACGTGTATGGCTTGTCCACCCGAACCATCGGCAACCGGCGCCGGTCGGCGTTCACCCGGTCATACGCCCGGGTGAGCTCCTTCTCTTTCACCAGCAACTCCTTGCGGGCGGTGAGCCACTCCTCACGCGACACCACCTGGGGCAGGTTTCCCAGCGACATCTCCATCTCCTCTGACTGCCCTGGTTGCGCAACCGCTGAACTGGATCGCCCGGTGAAGTTGGAGGCTGGATCGCTTGGTTCTCGGCCGGAGGCACGTACTACGTTCGCAGGTCCGTTGGGAGTGGGTCATCGCGCCTTCGATAGTGGCCGATCAGGGC
>NZ_BOOH01000087.1 GCF_016863135.1 Planobispora longispora | reverse complement strand
GCAGCACCGCCGGACGCTCCCCCGGGCGTACCCCCGGCCGCACCTCCCCGGCGCCTTCCGCCACCCGCACCGCCAACCCGGCCACCGACGGCGCCTCGAACACCGCCCGCACCGAAACCTCAACCCCCAGCACCGAACGCACCCGGCTCACCAACCGCGTCGCCAGCAACGAATCCCCGCCCACCGCGAAGAACGAATCCTCCACCCCCACCGCATCCAGCCCCAAAACCTCACAGAAGACCCCGCACAGAATCTCCTCCACCGGCGTCCGCGGCCCCCGCCCCTGACCGCCCCCACCCTGCGGCGCGGGCAAGGCCGCCCGGTCCAACTTGCCGTTGCGCGTCACCGGCAGCCCGTCCAGAACCACCACCGCCGAAGGCACCATGTACTCCGGCAACGTCTCCCGCGCGAAAGCCCGGATCTCCTCCGGGGAAGGGTGCTCCCCGATCCCTTCCGGCGACGCGGGCATGGTCAGCGATCCGCCGGCCTCATCCGCCGCCGCCGGACGGCCCGCACCCGCAGGCACCACGTAGGCCACCAGCCGCCGGTCCCCGGGGCGGTCCTCCCGCGCGATCACCGCCACCGCCGACACCCCCGGATGCCGGGCGATCACCGCCTCGATCTCCCCCGGCTCGATCCGGAACCCCCGGACCTTCACCTGCTGATCCGTACGCCCCAGATAGTCCAGCGTCCCGTCGGCACGCCAGCGCACCAGATCCCCGGTCCGATACATCCGCCCACCCGGCTCCCCGAACGGACAGGCCACGAACCGCTCCGCCGACAACCCCGGCCGCCCCAGATACCCCCGCGCCAGCTGCGGACCGGCCAGATACAGCTCCCCGGCCACCCCCGCCGGCACCGGCCGCAACCACGCGTCCAGCACGTACACCCGGGCGTCCCGGAGCGGGGAACCGATCGGCGGGATCTCGCCGGGCGACAGGGGGCCGCTCATGGTGGCGGCGACGGTGGCCTCGGTGGGGCCGTACGCATTGATCATCAGGCGGCCGGGGGCCCAGCGGTCCACCAGGTCGGGGCCGCAGGCGTCGCCGCCGACCACCAGGGTCCGGAAACCGGTCAGGGGGGCGTCGGGCACACCCGCCAGGGCGGCGGGCGGGATCAGGGCGTGGGTGATCCGCTCGTTCTCCAGCACGTCGGCCAGGGCGGTCCCGCCGTACACCCCGGCGGGCGGGATGACGAGGGCGGCCCCGGCGGCGAAGGCCATGAGCATCTCCATCACCGAGGCGTCGAAGCTCGGCGAGGCGAACTGCAGCACCCGGCTGTCCGGACCGACCTTGAGCCGGTCCCGCTGGGACTCGGCGAACGCGGCGATGCCCTCGTGGGTCACGACCACGCCCTTGGGGCGTCCGGTGGAGCCGGAGGTGTAGATCACATAAGCCGGGTGCCGCAGCTCGGCCCGGTCGCCGTCGCCGCCGTCGCCGTCGCTGTCGGCTCCGGCTCCGGCTCCGGCTCCGGCTCCGGCTCCGGCTCCGAGAAGATCCTCTCCGGGGGCCGACGCGTCGGCCCGGACCGGGAACGCCTCATCGATCACCAGCGACGGGGCGGAGTCCTCGAGCATGTACGCGATCCGCTCGGCCGGATAGCCCGGATCCACCGGCAGGTAGGCGCCCCCCGCCTTGCCCACCGCCAGCGCCGCCACGACCAGGCCCGCCGAGCGCGGCAGCACCAGCGCTACCAGGCGTTCCGGTCCCACGCCGTACCCTCGCAGCACGCGCGCCAGACGGTCGGCCCGGGCGTTCAGCTCGCCGTACGTGAGCACCGTCTCGCCGTCCACCAGCGCGGTGGCCTGCGGGTTCCGTGCGACCGCGGCCTCGAAGAGGGCGGGGAGCGTACGGCCGGGCAGCGGCTCGCCGGTGTCGTTCCACTCCTCGACGATCCGGCGCTGTTCCGCGGCGTCCAGGATGCCGATGTGCCCGACCGGGATGTCCGGGGTGTCCACCAGTGTGGTGAGCAGGGAGCGCATCCGGCCGAGCAGCCGCTCCGCCTCGTCCGCGGTGAACAGGTCGGGCCGGTAGTCCAGGCGGAGCGAGAGCCGGTCGCCGGGGACGGCGGCGAGGGCGAGCGGGTAGTGGTGGGCGTCGGTGGAGCCGAAGCCGGTCAGGCGGAGGTCGCCGAGGGCCGCGTCCGCCGCGGACGGGTCGAACGGATAGTTCTCCAGGACCGTGACGGTGTCGAACAGGGCGCCGCGGTGGATCTCGGTCAGGCCGAGGTGGTGGTGGGGCAGCAGCTCGGCCTGCTCGTCCTGGAGGCGTTCGAGCAGCTCGCCGAGGGGTTCGTCGGGCCGGAGCCGGACCCGAACCGGGACCGTGTTGATGAACAGGCCCACCATGTGCTCCACCCCGGGCAGTTCCGGGGGCCGGCCCGACACGATCGCGCCGAACGCCACGTCGTCGCGGCCGGTCAGCCAGGACAGCAGGATGCCCCACAGCCCCTGGAGCACGGTGTTGACCGTGACCCCGCGGCGGCGGGCGAGCCTGGTGAGGGTGCGGGTCAGCTCGGCGTCCAGCTCGATCCGCGCCTTCTCCGGCGGGACGGGGACGGTGGCGGCGGGCGCGACGAGGGTGGGCTCGTCCAGCCCGTCGAGGGCCCGGTCCCACGCCTCCCGCGCCGCCGTACGGTCCTGCCGGTTGAGCCAGGCCAGGTAGTTCTTGTACGGCGGTGCGTGCGCCGCCTCCACGCCCAGGTAGAGCGCGAGCAACTCGGTGATCAGGATCGGCGTCGACCAGCCGTCGAGCAGGATGTGGTGGTTGGTCAGGATCAGCCGGTGCGCGTCCGGCGCGAGCCGTACGAGAACGAACCGGAGCAGCGGCGGCCGGGCCAGGTCGAAACGGCGGGCCCGCTCCTCGGCGGCCACCGTCTCCGGGTCCCGACCGGAGACCTCCCGCCAGGGCACCTCCACCCGGTCCGGGACGACCTGGACGGGCCGGCTGACGTCCTCGTGCCAGAAGGCCGCCCTCAGGTTGGGGTGGCGTTCGAGCAGCCGGGCGGCCGACCGCCGGAGCCGGTCCGCGTCGAGGGGACCGGCCAGGTCGAGGGTGACCTGGGCGGTGTAGACGTCGTGCTCGTCGTGGAGGGCGTGGAAGAACAGGCCCTGCTGCAGCGGCGAGAGCGGGAGGATGTCCTGGATCTGCGTCATCGCTTCTCCCACGCGGCCTGGATGCGGTCGATCTCGTCCTGGTTCAGGTCGACCAGGAGGTCGCTCGGCGTGTATCCGCCGGAGCCGTGGGCGGCGAGCCCGCCGAGGGCGTCGAACCAGGTCTCGGCCAGTTCCTCGGCCTCGGCTCCGGTGAGCACCTCGTCCGGCCACGTCCAGACGGCCTCCAGGTGCGGGCCGTCCGCGCGGTCGTAGGCGGTCACGTTGATCTCGAGGACGTGGGAGACCGGCATCTCCGGGTCGTGCCCGCCGAGCTCGGCGAGCCCTGCCGTCACGAGGTTCCAGTCGTCCTCGGCGACCGCCACCCGGCCGAGGTAGTTGAAGACGATCTGGGGCGCGGGCAGGTCCGCCAGTTCCTCGGCGGTATCGGGGTTGAGGTGGCGGAGCAGGCCGTAGGTCAGCGGGTCCGGCACCGCTCTGAGCTGTTCCTTGACCCGTTTGATCGCCTGGGCGGCGGCGCGCTCGTCGGTCCAGCCCGCGGTGCCCGCGTCGAGCCGGACCGGGTACATGGCGGTGAACCAGCCGACGGTCCTGGACAGGTCCGTGCCGGGGAAGAGGTCCTCGTCCCGGCCGTGTCCCTCCAGATCGATCAGGACCGAGGCGCCCCTGCCGCCGTGCTTCCTGCGCCAGTGGGCCACGGCGAGGGCGAGCCCGGCGAGCAGCACGTCGTTGACCCGGCCGTGGAAGGCGGCGGGGAGACCGGTGAGCAGCGGCTCGGTCCTGTCGGGCGGCAGGGTGCGCCGGAGTGTGCGGACGGTCGCCACGGTGTCCTTGCGGGGGTCGAGGGGACGGTGACCGATGCGCGGGTTGGGTCCGTCGAGGATGTCGATCCAGGCGTCGAGTCC
>NZ_BOOH01000086.1 GCF_016863135.1 Planobispora longispora | reverse complement strand
TTCGTCCCTGGTGAACGCGGGCGCCCGCAGCCGATGCTGGAAACATGAAAGCCGACTCGACCGGCCTGCGGGTGCTCTCGCGGGCCGAGTGCCTGGAACTGCTCGCCTCGGTGCCGATCGGGCGAATCGTCTTCACCGATCGCGCGCTGCCGGCCATCCAGCCGGTCAACTACGTGCTGGACGGGAATCGGCTGGTGATCCGGGCCACTGCCGGTTCCAAGCTGGCGCTCGCGGTACGTGACACGATCGTGGCCCTGGAGGCCGACGCGTTCGACCAGGCCGGCCGGACCGGATGGTCGGTGACCGTCGTCGGGCACGCGCACGCCGTACCGGAGAGTCGCGGGGAGTTCAGCCTCCTGGCCCACCTGCCCCTGGCCCCCTGGACGCCCCGGGGTGGAGAGCAGCCGGACGTCCGGGACCGCTACATCGTGCTCACGGTGGAGCAGATCTCCGGCCGCCGGGTTGAGACCCACCCCTGACCGCCAGGACCGTTCCCGTGCTCATCCCTGCCGCAGGGGTACCCGTCGGCGCAGGCGGCTCCCGCCCTCGGCCCGCCCGGCGGTGAACCGGCTGTCCACTCTGTTACGAGCCCACGCGGCGGTATCACAGCGGGACGCTCCAGCACAGCCGGGTGCCGCCCTCCTCCCCCGCCGTGGCCTCGAAGGAGCCGCCCAGCAGTTCGGCTCGTTCTTCGAGGTTGCGCAGGCCGCTGCGTCGGCCCTCCGGCGGCAGGCCGACGCCGTCGTCCCGCACGACCAGCGTCAGCTGCCCGCCGGCGACCTCCACCGCCACCTCGGCCCTGCTCGCCTTGGCGTGACGCACTAGGTTCGACAGCGCCTCCCGGAGTACCGCAAGCAGATGCTCAGTGATCTCCGCGGACACCTGATTGTCAAGGCTGCCCTCCATCCGCAGGCCCGGCATGAAGCCCAGATGTCCACGGGCGCCCTCGACCAACTCCACGATCTGCGCGCGCAGGCCGGGCACAGTCTCATGGCCGGACGTCTGCAGGGCGAAGATGGTCGAGCGGATCTGCCGGATCGTCGCATCCAGCTCGTTGATCGCGTGCTGCAGCCGCCCCGACGCCTCGGGCCGCTCCACCATTTTGACCGTGCTCATCAAGGTCATCGCCACCGCGAACAGCCGCTGGATGACCACGTCGTGCAGGTCCTTGGCGATGCGGTCGCGGTCTTCCAGCAGGCCCAGCCGCTCGGCGTCGCGGCGTGCCTCGGCCAGCTCCAGCGCGATCGCTGCCTGCCCGGCGAAGGCGGTCAGCATGCGCTGGTCGGCCTGGGTGAACGGGATCCGGCCGGGCCGCTTGGCCAGCGCCAGCACCCCGCGCACGGTCCGGGCCGCGCCCAACGGCACCAGCAGCCCGGGGCCGAAGCCGGACGCGCGCAGCGGGGAGGCCGGATACGGGATGTCCTGCAGGTTGCCGTAGAGCGCCGGCTCCCCGCGGGTGAACACCGCACCTGCCGCGGATGCCTCGACGGGGAAATCCGTCTCCTGAAACGTACCCGCCTCGGGACCTTCGGTGATCTCTATGTGCAGCGTCTTCCCGTCATCGTTGGGCAGCAGGACCTGGGTCAGGTCGGCGTCGGTCATCTGCCGGGCCCGGCGGGCGATCGAGCTGAGCACCTCATCCGCCCCGGCCCCCGACAGCAGGCTGGTGGTCACCTCCGCCGAGGCCTGCAGCCACCTCTCCCGGCGCCGGGAGTCCTCATACAGTCGGGCGTTCTCGATCGCCACGCCGGCCGCGGTGGCCAGCGCCACCACGATCGCCTCGTCCTCTTCGTCGAACTCTCCGCCGCCGCGCTTCTCCGTCAGATACAGATTGCCGAAGACCTCCTCGCGCACCCGGACCGGCACCCCCAGGAAGGAGCCCATCGGCGGGTGGCCGGGCGGGAAGCCGTAGGACTCGGGATGGTCGGAGATGCGGGTCAGCCGCAGCGTCTGCGGCTCCTTGATCAGCAATCCGAGCAGGCCCAGGCCGTGCGGCCAGTGCTCGATGGCCGCGATCTCCTCCTCGCTCAGCCCCACCGGCACGAACTGGATGAGAGTGTTCTCCTCACTCACCACGCCCAGCGCGCCGTAGGAGGCGTCCACCAGCGTGGTGGCGGTGGCCACGATCCGCCGCAGCACGGTCTCCAGGTCCAGGTCGCTGCCGACCGAGACCACCGCCTCCAGCAGCGCGTGCACCCGGTCGCGGGTGGCCAGCACCGCCGTCAGGCGCGTCTGCAGCTCCGCCAGCAGCTCATCCAGCCGCATGTTCGGAGCGAGAGAACGCGACTCCTTATCCGTCATACCGGAAGTTTCGCACTAAAGCCGTACCGGTGCCCACCCAGCTCGGGGTGGGCACCGGTACGGCTTTGGCCACGGCACTCCTTCATCTGCGCCGCTTCGCCCTGCTTGCTTCGGCGCTACTTCAGGATCGGGTGGCGGCGCACCAGCGCGGTGGAGCCCCACCACTTGCCGATGCCCAGGCTGTCGCCCGCGTTCGCCAGCGCCAGGCCGGCCAGCACGAGGGCGTAGACGATGTGGTCGTCCATGAACGGGTTGGTGGCCAGCGGCAGCTCGGCCGCCCACATCAGCACCAGCATCAAGGCGCCGGTGACGGCGGCGATCCGGATGCCCGCGCCGGCGATCAGCGCGGCGCCGATGCCGAGCAGGCCGAGCATGAACAGCCAGTCGACCCAGGCCAGCCCGGCCAGGCCGGAGAAGAACCCGCCCAGCGCGTTCTCCCCGGTGCCCTTGAGGAAGCCGGTGGTGGGGCTGCCGCCGCCGATCCAGGCGCGCTCGGCCGGGGCATCAGGGCACGCATCCCTCCGCTCTTCACGGCGCAGCGCATCGGAACCGGTCGGTCTCCACGCCGGACACCTAACGGTGATCTCATGGGTTCGTCCGGCCCTCGGCGCGGAACGTCCCATGGACGAGGGGCCTCTTGCCTCTCCGGCCGGGCCGTCCAGCCATCGGGCGTGCGATTCACCCCCGCTGTCCTAGACCGCCCGCATCTGTAAAGCGACATGGGCCACGACCTCGGCCCGCCCGTGCGACGCCCGGGTGGAGGCGAGCCAGGCGGCTCGGCGTATCTCCTCGATCAGGATCTCGCCGGGTTCATTCGCAAACGAGACATACACATGCAGAGTGCCGTCCACCTCGGCCAGCCGTACCTCGGGCCGGATACCTTCACGGCCTGTGATCGGTGTGATGGCCTCGACGACGGCGCGGTGCATCGCGGGACCTGCCGGGGCCATGGCCTCGGCGCACGTCCGCACCAGTTGATCGGAGTCGCAGACCGCCGCAGGGCGCGGCCGACTCACCCGCTCCCGGCGGGTGGCAGAAAGTGACATCATGCCCGTCGAGCGCGAGGAACGCGCCCGGAACCAGTGCGCCGGACGGCGCCGACTCCGTGACCAAGATTCTCACGACGACCACTTTGTTGTGCCGCCTCCATCGGCGGCAGGGACGAAAGTCCCGCGATCCGGACCGATAGGGACGGCGCGGCGGCGCTGTCCGTCATCGACACTCGATCACCTGCGGCAGATCGCGTGCCCGATCAGTGAGCTAGCGGGGTGAAGAAGCACGTCCCAGCGTGAGATAGGCGATCGGGCCGAAGGGCTGGACGAGCAGCAGCGGCCACCACATTCCTTTGCGTCCCCGCACCTGCCCGGCAGGCCTGCGCCACAGGTCGGCGGCCGCCGTGGCGGTGAGTGACAGCTCTACGGAGGCCAGCGTCAGGATCGCCGCCTGCTGCCGGTCGGACAGCTCATGCCGGCGCTTGCGCGAACACGTCATGGGTGCTCCTCGGTAACGAGTGGCACGGGTTCGATGCGGAACAGTGCGGTGCGCACCTCGCCCGGCTCATCGGTGATGACGGTACGACCGGCCACGGCCGTCAGGACGTCCACCGTGGTGATCATTCCGATCAGCCTGCCGTTCTCGCCGACGACCGGGACCGCGTCACAGGAGGCGTCCAGCATCGCCGCCGCCACCTCCTCCAGCGGCTGATCCGGTCGCGCGCGCGGCATCCTGCGCCGACTGATCAGGCTGTGAATCTGGCGATGGGATTGTTCCGCAGGGCCGCCGGACCAGCTGCCGGCCAGGTCCTCGCAGGTGAGGATACCCAGGGGCCGGGCGCGGGCGTCGATCACCGGGAGGTGGTGGACGCCGGCGCGGCGCATCAGCTCCCAGGCCATCAGCGGCGACTCCTCCGCGACGACGGTGACCAGAACACGGCTCATCACCTGCTCGGCGGTCAGAGTTCCGGCATTCACCGTTCCTCCTTACCGGGCCGGACGACGGCGACCGGGCAGTGCGCGCGGTGCAGCACGCCGTGGCTGACCGATCCCAGTACGGCCGAGCTGAATCCGCCCCGTCCGTGCGAGCCGACCACGACCAGATCCGCCTGGCGTGAGGCATCCGACAACACGGGCACCGGATGGTCGCAGACGGTCGACTCCTCCACCTCGACCTCCGGGTACTTCTCCCGCCAGGGCGCCAGGCGCTGCCGGGCTGTGTGAGCCTCGTCCTCGAAGAGCCCCTCCACCACCGGGCTGTAGCCCAGGGCGTACGCCGACAGCATCGGCATCTGCCAGGCGTAGACCGCCCGCAGCCGGGCCCCGCGCCGCCGGGCCTGGGTGAAAGCGTACGCCAGCGCGGCCTCGGAATGCTCCGAGCCGTCGAACCCGACGACGATCACGCCGTGCACGGTCCGCACCGGGGCGCGCACGATGACCACGGGCCCGGCCGCGTGCCCGGCCAGACCGAGTCCGACCGAACCGAGCACCAGCCCGGCGAACCCGCCGACGCCCCTGCTGCCGATCACGAGGGTGCCGGCTTCCTCGGATGCGCTCTTCAGCCCTTCGACCACCGTACCGGCCACAAGATCGGTGGAGATCTCAATCCCGGGCGCACGGTCACGGGCCCGGTGCGTGGCGGCGGCCAGCACCTCTCTCACGTGTTCGGTCACCGAGCCGCCGACACCACCCACCTTGGGCAAGGGAGCGGCACCGGCCCACACGTCATGCACATGCACGATCTTCAGTGCTGCGTCGCTGCGCACGGCGTCCTCGGCCGCCCATTCCACCGCCGCCATCGCGGGTTCGGATCCGTCGACACCGACAACGATCAATCCGGCCACGGCCGGCCTCCTTCCAGAGGATCTCGGTACCTTCGCCTCCATCCCACTCCCGGAAGAGAAACTCGGGTACCGGTCGAACGTCATCTGACGCAAGGACCAACGGCACACCGGCGGCCCCGTGCACAACCTCGGCTTTGGCCC
>NZ_BOOH01000085.1 GCF_016863135.1 Planobispora longispora | reverse complement strand
TTCGACCCGGCGGGCGAGGGGCTGAGCGAGGCGCTGTGCACGCTGGGCAACGGCTACTTCGCCACCCGGGGGGCGGCGCCCGAGGCCGAGGCCGACGGCGTGCACTACCCGGGCACCTACGTGGCCGGCTGCTTCGACCGCCTCGACTCCACCGTGGCCGGACGCACCGTGGGCAACGAGGACATCGTGAACCTGCCCAACTGGCTGCCGCTGACCTTCGCCACCCCCGGCACCACCTGGTTCCACCCGGGAGCGGCGGACCTGCTGGACTACCGCCAGGAGCTGGACCTGCGCCACGGCGTGCTGCACCGGACGTTGCGGTACCGCGACGAGCACGGCCGCGTCACCGCGGTCCGGCAGCGCCGCCTGGTGTCCATGGCCGACCCGCACCTGGCCGCGCTGGGGACCGTCTTCACCGCCGAACCTCGGCCGCCCTCCGGACGATACGGCGCGCCCCCGGCTTCGGCGAACTGCTCGACCGGCACCGGACGGCCTGGAGCGGCCTGTGGCGCCGTGCCCGCTTCGACGTCAACGGCCCGCGGGTCGCGCGCACCGTTCACCTGCACGTCTTCCACCTGCTGCAGACGCTCTCCCCGCACACCGCCGACCTGGACGCGGGCGTGCCCGCGCGCGGCCTGCACGGCGAGGCCTACCGGGGGCACGTGTTCTGGGACGAGTTGTTCGTGCTGTCCTGGCTCAGCCTGTGCTTCCCCGACATCACACGCGGCCTGCTGCGTTACCGATGGCGACGGCTGCCCGAGGCCAGGGCGGCCGCGCGCGCCGCGGGCTTCGCCGGCGCCATGTTCCCCTGGCAGAGCGGCAGCGACGGCACCGAGCAGACCCAGACGCTGCACCTCAACCCCGCCTCCGGGCACTGGCTGCCCGACCATTCGCACCTGCAGCGGCACGTCGGGCTGGCCATCGCCTACAACGTGTGGCACTACCACGCGGCCACCGGTGACATCGCGTTCCTCGCCGAGGCCGGGGCGGAGATGCTGGTGGAGATCGCCCGCTTCTTCGCCTCGCTGGCCACCCTCGATCCGGTGTCGGGCCGCTACGAGATCCGCGGCGTCATGGGCCCCGACGAGTACCACGAGAGCTACCCCGGCGCGCCCTCCCCCGGCCTGGACAACACGGCGCCTGGCTGTCCATCGGCGTGGGACGCGACGGGGTACGGGTCAGTCGCGCCGACGACGGCCCCGAACACCTGACCGTCACCGTGTACGGCCGACGCGCCGAACTCGGGCGCGGTGCCGAGCACTTCTTCGCCCGCCGGGAGCAGGAGCACGACGCACTCGTCCCGGCCCGCTGAACCGGCCCGTCCGAGCCCCTTCCACCGGCTTCTTATGCCAGGCCCTCACACACCCCAGCCCCTCATACGCCTCCGTCCCTCACACCGCCGGAACCTCACCGCCTGGAGTCCCGGGGCCTTGCCACGCCACGGGCATCTGGAATCTTACGACCGCTCGTCGAGGATCTCGGTGAGCGGCCGCCGCATGCTCCCGGCCTCCTCCGAAGTGACGCCCAACCGCATGAGCATCTGCGGATACTCCCCCGAACACAACCGCCCGCGGATGAACTCCCGCAGCTGATCCAGCTCCAGCGCCTGGGTGTGGAAGGTCGCGCGCACACCGTAGGCCGAGGCGAACAACAGCGCCCGCTGCAACCCCTGCCCGGCGGCCAGCCAGTGCTCGCGCTCGTCCCCGGCGGTGGTCAGCAACGCCACCACACCGGGCGAGCCGGTCTCGGCCGGTGGCTCCGGCGGCTCCGGCCGTTCGGGCGGCTCATAGCCCCAAGGCCGGCCGTGGACGTAGTCGCGCTGGGCGAAGGAGGCATCACCGCCGGGCCCGGCCTCATGCGGGTAGGCATCGGCAGGCACACCATCGCGCCGCCTGCTGTCCGGCGAGCGCGACCAGCGCAACACCTCCAGCGAAAAACCCTGATCCTGGGCCTGGACCTCCTGAGCAGCCCGAGTCAGGGCCGCCAGCACCCGCACCCCGGCCGCCGAACGCACCGGCGTCAACCGCACCCCCTCGGCGGCGGCCTGACCGCACACCGCCTCAACGAACCGCTCGGGCAGTTCCTCGCCGGTGAAGTCACCGCGATGGGTGCGGCGCCGCTCGATCTGGGCATGCAGCAGCCGGATGTGCTCACCGGCCGCCCCGGCCGCCACGGCTGAGCCCAGGCGCACGGTGGCCAGCAGCGCCCGCCGGTCGGGGTCGGGCAGAATGCGCACGACCGGCTCATAGCCCATCTCCCCCAGCGCCAGCCGCACGTTGAACAGCGCCGCTCCACAGCTGATGAGCATCTCCCTACCGGCCGGGTCCTCCACCGCCAGCCGACGGTCGCTGTCGAAACGCACGCTGATCTCCTCGCCGGAGACGACGAAAGACCACGGCTGGGTGTTGTGCACCGAAGGCGCCCAGGCGGCCGCCTCGACCGCGGCGTGCACCGCCTTGCCGATCTCGTCACTGCTACGCATGACCCACCTCCCGGATCCGACGGTTTCACTGCCCCCTCAGGCGGTCACGATGTCCCGGCGATCGAACACGGGCACGGCCGCCGCCAACAGCACCAGCGGCGCCAGCACCATCCAGGCGTAGACGACAGACAACCCCGCGCCCAGCGGCCCGCCCTCCAGCGCCTGCTGGAAAGGCGAGATCGACCGCCAGAACTCGAGCGCCTCGACGAACTCACCCGCGACGTAGAGCACGTACCCGGCGAAGGCCACCGTCCGGCGGTCTCGGCGTAACAATCGCTTCAGCGGGGCGCCAGGCTTCCGCCAGCGCTCTACCCTCTTAGAGGGCGGTTCGCGAGTTGATGTCCCCTTCGCCGCTGGGATTGAGCAAGACGCACTGGTCGGAGAATCGTCGCCGGACTACGGGCGCGGCTGAGTGAACAAGCCCGGCTCGGTCTCGATGAGGATGCCGCGGCGTGCACGCTCTGGGTGTCCAGCACGACCAGGCTCGGATCGGCCTTTCGTCCTTTGCTCTCCCGCAGATACCAGCGCAGCAGGTCGTGGATCACCTGGGCGGTGCCGTCGTCGCGCCACTTGGCGAAGTAGTAGTACGTCGCGCTCTTGGGTGGCAGGTCGTGGGGCAGGTACTCCCACTGGACGCCGGTCCGGCCCTGATACAAGATCGCGTTGATGATTTCGCGCATCGCGTAGGTGCCCTCGTGACCGCTGACCGACGGGTGCGCGGCCTTCCATGCTGTGAGCACCGGCTCGATCAGCGCCCACTGTTCGTCGGACACGTCGCTGGGGTACGGCTTGCGTTCGCCCACCCGGTCATCCCAGCACATCCGAGTCTGCCAGCCAGGGGTAACGCTAAATATCCGCCTAACCACATTAGGACATCACGGGCATCAGCTCGCGGACCGCCCTCTTAGAGCCCTTAACAAAATGGGGTATGGCGTGGGTGGCTTGGCTGGTGTAGCCAGGGGGTGCTCCAGCACTGACCCGAATTCCGCTGGGAGCTCTTACTTGCCCGTCGGCCCCTCCTGGGTGACGGCGTGCAGCGTGCCTGCGGACGGATCCCA
Organism: Planobispora longispora; assembly: GCF_016863135.1. GTDB lineage: Bacteria > Actinomycetota > Actinomycetes > Streptosporangiales > Streptosporangiaceae > Planobispora > Planobispora longispora. The sequence continues at coordinate 1,984 of NZ_BOOH01000085.1, read as the reverse complement.
GACACGTAGGTCACCATCTCTACCGCCGCTGACCACCATCACGCGCCCATCGAGTTCGGCCGTGGCCAATGTCATGACCGTCCCGCGATGGCCGGTCAACGGTGGACCGACCATCGCGCCTGCGAGCAGGTCCCACACGCGCACGGTCGAGTCGTGCCCGGCGCTGACGATGGCCGACCGTCCATCCTGAAGCTTGACAACGACCACCGCAGTCACCTGATCGGTGTGGCCGGTGAACGGATCGTGGACCAGTGTGCCGACGGTCACGTCCCAGATTCGCACCGCTCCCTCGGCTCCGGCACCGGAGACCAGCACCATCCGGCCGCCGAGTTCGGTGAGGCTCACGGGCGCTCGTTTGACGATGCCCGCGACCTCACCGCCTGCCAGCGGCGGGCCGACCGGATCACCGGTGTCCAGGTTCCAGACTCGAAGGACCATCCGGTCGCCGTCATCTCCCTCGATGACGGCGTATATCTCCTCATCATGCTCGAATATCGCCGCGGTCTGAGCCCAGTCGCTCAAAGGCCCCAGTTCCAGTTCGCCGGTGGCCAGATCCCAGCCGGACAACCGTCCGAACGGTCCGGCATCCGATAGCAGCAGCACCATCGGGCCCTCACCGAGATCGGTGACCGTGATCAGCCGCGCCTGATGGCCCGAGACCGGCTCTCCTATCAGGGTGCCTGTCTCAAGATCCCAGACACGTACCGTCTGGCCACCGGCGCTCACAATGACGGGGCGGCCGTCGAGCTCGGTGGCCACCACCTCCCTCACCCAGTGGGAATGACCGGCCATCCGGGGGCCGCGCGGGCGGCCCGTATCCAGATCCCACCAGCGCAACGCGCCGTCGGTGTAGCCGGCTACCGCGATGGGGCACCCCTGCAGAGAAGCGGTTCCCAGCGCGCTCACCGCGGGAAGCTTGCTATTGGTCACAACGGGCTCTCCTGGGCACAATGACGAACCGACACGAACTATCAGAAACGTCAAGGACTGTACCGGGGAGCCTTGAGCAGGCGTCTCCTCACCGCCCCGGTTGGTGCATGCGGCAAGCAATCGTTACAGGTACGGCGCACCGGGCCCGCTTTGTCAGGAGCTCTTAGGCACAACGCCGGGCGGGTTCCTACGCGAACTGGTGCATGCCGGTCTCCTGTGCCGTGGCCAGCGCCACACCCCAGGAACGGGCCCGCTCCGTCTCCCCCTCCAGCAGGGGGCCGGGGGTGCCGGAGACGTAGAAGCTCTGCGAGCCGGTGAGAATGGGGAAGCCCTTCCGGCGCAGGAGTTTTTCGGCGCCGCGCCGGGCCGCGCCGGGGATCAGGGGGATCTTGACCCGGGTGTCGAACGCCGCGGCGGCCGCCCGCGGGGCGCCGCCGGGCAGGGCGGTGAGCCACTCGCGCATGCCCTGCCCCTTCGAGACCAGGCCGGAGGTCGCCTGCTGGACGGCCGACTGCCGGGTGTTGGGCCGGCTCATGCCGAAGGCGTGCGTGGGGCCGCCCACAACGAGCAGGTCGACATCGCCGGGGACGGCCGCCGGGGCGGCGCCGATCTCGACCACGTCCACCGCCATGCGGGTGGCCAGGCCGTCGGCGATGGCCCGGGCGATCGTCTGGGTGTTGCCGAACATCGATTCGTAGACCACGAGCGCGCGCATGGATCTCATCTCCTTGTCCGCCGGTGCTCTCCAGCCGGCGGGTCCCGGGGCCAGTTCCGGGGCCGGGATCCGCCGGCTGCGGTCACTCTCAGCGTTTCGCCCGCCGATCCCCGGGTGAAGGGGCCGATGGTCCGCAGACGGAGGACCAAAGACCCGGCGTGTGGAGATCGGCGACGGAACGGCCGGGACAGCGGTGGAACCGTCGGTCCCCGCGTTCAGCACGGCGGTGGAATCCGCCGGACTCCGCGGTCACTTCCGGCCGGCGGAACCGGCCGGGCCCGTTCTTTCCGGTGCACAACCGGAGCATCCGCTCCTGGCAGGCACGCATCAGCGGGCCTG
>NZ_BOOH01000084.1 GCF_016863135.1 Planobispora longispora | reverse complement strand
CCACCGTCCACGCCATGATCGCCATGTCGTCGTGCGGCTGGGACTCCGTGTCGACGAAGGGCCGGCCCAGGCTGGAGACCAGCGGGCTGATCAGCGCCAGCGCCAGGAACAGCGTCACCCGGCTCCGGTCGGCGGTGGGCACGGCCCGGAGCTCGGCCGAGCGCGCCACGCTGGGGTGCAGGGCGGCCGCGCCGATCAGGACGGACCAGGCCAGCCAGCCGATCGTCGCCACGGCGCTGGTCTGCGCGCTGCCCGCCGCCTGGTCGAGCAGGTAGGCGCCGTCGGCCACGAAGATGGCCGCGAAGGAGGCGGCCAGCAGCAGCAGCCACGGCGGCCGCCCGCTGTCGAACAGGAGCCGCGCCACCATGCCCATGACGATCAGGTCCACGAAGGGGGTGATCAGCGCGTAGGTGAGATCCGAGCCGCTGTGGACGCCGAGGTCGATGGCGGGGTCGATGACGAAGGTCCAGAACGGCATGGCCACGCCGACGGTGATGATCCCCGAGTCCAGCAGGCCCGTCCAGCGGGAGGCGCCGACCCTGGCGCTCATCAGGATCAGGGCGGTCAGCAGCAGGGCGTATCCGACCAGGGTGCCGACCTGGTAGACGGTGAGCAGGGTCTGGCTCTTCAGCCAGATCCAGCCGAGGGACCAGCCCACGGTGTTGGCCAGCCAGGCCGTCACGATGCCCAGGCCGATCAGCCGCCACGACCGGAGCCGGCCCAGCCGGTAGCGGCGGATCCCGAACAGGACGGCCAGCGTCGCCGCTCCCTGCAGGCCGCTCCAGAGCAGGGCGTCGAGAAACGGGGAGACGGCCGCGACGGCGGGGCCGCTGAGGGCGACCAGGCCGCCCAGGGCAAGGAACACCAGCCAGCCGTACGGCTTCCGCTCGGGGCGGGAACCGACGGCGGGGCTCATCCCGGGCGCTGTCTGGCTCATGCTCTTCTCTGGATCGGCCGTGGGCCGGGCCGTGCGGTCGGATGCGGAGTCGGCCTCTTCCTCTGCTCTGCCTGGTAAATCGTCAGAAATAGGTCATTTCTTACCAATTGGATGGCAGGACCGCCCGTGCCCGGGTCAGCCCGTCCCATCAGGGGTGATCCCCGGGAAACGGGCATGTCAAAGGGCGGCTTCGATACTGTGTCCGGATAGTGGCCTACGGCTCGGACGTGGCCCGACGTCCATCGGGCCGGGTGTCCGATCCGCCGGACCGGGTCTCCGGCCGGGCCGGGGCGATCCGACCGGTCAGGCGTCCGATCCGTTGGGCCGGGTGTCCGATCCGCTGGGCTGGTTGTCCGATCCGTCGCCGGGCCGCAGCATGCGGCGCAGCGCCATCAGGGCGTCCTCGCTCGGCGAGGCGGCCTCACGGTTGGCGGCCTGCAGCTCGCGGAAGATCTCCTCGCGGTGCACGGGGACGGAACGCGGCGCCCGGATGCCGATCCGGACCACGTCCCCGCGCACATCGAGCACGGTGACGACGACGTCGTCACCGATCATCAGACTCTCCCCCGACCGACGGGTCAGCACCAGCAACGTCCAGCTCCTTTTTGTCCGGGGGGACGTACCGGCAGCCTAACCGACGTCAGGCCGATACCAGGGGAGCCCGGACCGGAAGGTCGGAACCGGTGAGCACGGTCTGGATGGCGCGGCGGGTGGTGGTGTCGACCACGATGGGGGCCATCAGGTTGGCGGTCGCCTCGGCGATGGAGCCCGGAGCGGTGACGACGAGCAGCACGAGCAGGTCCGAGGTCCCGGCCGCGCCCAGCATCGCCAGGGTCTCCTCCTCGATCTCGGGCTCGTACCCCGGGAAGAACGGGTTCGGCGCGATGACGAGGAAACGCAGGTCCGGGTTCTCCAGGGAGCGCATGGAGAACAGAACGCCGGCGTCGTCCATCCGGACGAGCACGAACCGGCGGTGCTCGGCGAAGCCGGGCATGGGGCAGACGAGCTCGATCGCGGGCATCTCGTCGGTGTCGGCGTTCGCCGGGGCCGCGGCCTCTGCGTTCATCGGGCGGTCCTTAAGAGTGATCATTTCAGGAAGTCCACGAGTGAGGGCTGGACCACCTTGGCCGTCGCCGCGAGCGCCGCCTGGTAGGCGGTCTGCTGCAGGGTCAGCTCGGTGATCGTCATGGGCAGGTCGATGTCTTCGATGTCCGACAGCTGGGTCTTGAGACTGACGATCCTGGACTCGGCCGCGTCGCGCATCTGCGACACGCGGTTGGTCCGGGAACCGACGTCGGCGATCTCGGTCTGCAGCTTCGAAATGGCCGTGTCGAGCCGGGTGAGGTCGTTGCCGAGCTGGGACGGGTCGTTCTCGAGGTGGTCGGCGATGTCGGCCAGAACATTGAAGAGCTGGGTGTTGCCGGCGCCGAACGCCTGCTCGCCGTTGGAGTTGACGGCGATCTTGGTGTTGTCGCCGATCGTGCGCATCACGTCGCCGCCCTGGCCGTTGTAGGTGCCGTCGGCGTTGTAGGCCAGAGATCCGGACGCGGCGCCGCCGAAGACGGGCCGGCCCAGGTAGGTGCTGTTGGCGACGCCGATCAGCGAGGCCCGGATGTTCTCGACCTCGGAGGCCACCGCGACACGTGCGGTCGAGGAGCCGGCCGTACCGGAGGACATGCCCTGCAGCACCAGCTCCCTGGCCCGGTTCACCTGGGTGCTCGCGCTGGTCAGCGCGGTGTCGATGGTGTTGAGCCAGCCCATGCCGTCTTCGGCGTTGCGGGTGTACTGCTCCTGCGTGCGGATGTCACTGCGCAGGGACAGCGCCGACGTCGTCCCGGAGGGCGAGTCCGACGGCCGCGAGAGCTGCTTGCCGCCGGAGAGCCGGTTCTGGATGTCGCCCATCCTGTTGATGTTGTTCTGCAGGTTGTTGAGAACCTTGTTGGTGATCGAGCTCTCGGTCACGCGCATGTACGTCATATGTCATCAGCCCCGGATCATGCTGAAGAGGGAGTCGAAGGTCGAGTCGATGGTCGAGATCATCTTCGAGGCGGCCTGGTAGGCGCGCTGGTAGAGGATCATGTTCGCCATCTCTTCGTCCAGGCTGACCCCGGACTGGGACAGGCGCTGGGAGTCGTTGTTCTGCGTGACGACGTTCTGGATGGACGTACGGCGCTGCGCGGCCTGGGAGGCGACGCCGAGACCGGTGACCACCTCGCGGTAGTAGGTGTCGGGGCCGGTTGCGGACGTGGAGGAAGTCGCCAGGATGTCGGCGTTGCCGGCGTCCAGGTTGCCCTTCTTCGCCCCGGTCATGGGGTCGATCGTCGGAGGCACGGACGAGGCAGCGATCTTCGACGGCTCGGTGATGCCCACCTTGATCGACGCGGCGGTGATCGGGCCGCCGTCCTCGGAGACGAAGAAGGCCGTCCCCGCGTCGCCGTTGAGGTCGTAGCCGCGGGCGTGCTGGGTGTTGACCGTGCCGGCCAGCTTCTGCGCCACCTGGTCCAGCTTGGCGGAGTACTCCGGCAGGACCACGTTGAGCGAGTTCAGCGACGAGGCGAGCTGGCCGGAGGCGAGGGTGGCGTCGGTCGTGGTGCCCTGCCAGCGCAGGGCGACCGGGTTGGCCGTGGCGTCCCGGAGGGTGCCGGCGCCGATGACCTGCAGCGCCCTGGAGGTCGGCCCCTCGACCAGCTTGATGCCGCCGACGGTGACGTCCACCGCCCCGTTGGGCATGGCCTTGGAGGTCGAGCCGGTGAGCTCGGCCAGCCGCAGCACCATGGCGTCGCGCTTGTCCTGCATCTCGCTGGCCGGCAGGCCTGCGGCGGTGGCGCGCACGATCGCCTGGTTGAGCTGGGCGACGGTGTCGGCCGCGGTGTTCACCTCGGTGACCAGGGAGTCGAGCTGCTCGGCGGTGCTGTTCCACAGCGACTCGAGGGTGTCGTTCGCGCTGCGCAGGCTGTCGGCGACGGTGGCGCCCTCCTGCAGGAGCTGCGCGCGGGCCGCGTTGCCGGTCGGGCCGCCGGGCTGGTTGACCACGTCGTGCCAGGAGTTCCAGTAACCGGAGAGCTGGGACTGGATGCCGGTGTCGCTGGGCTCGCCGAAGACTTCCTCGACGCGGCCGTGGATCTCCTCCTGGCCCGACAGGTAGGCGAGCTTCGCGTGCTCGATCTGGCCGCGGGACTCCAGGAACTCGTCCCGCATCCGGACGACGCCGGCGGCGGTGACGCCGTTGCCCAGGCCGTCGGTGACGGAGTACATGGCCGGGGTGACCACGCCGCCCACGGAGTTCAGTTCGACGCGCTGGCGGCTGTAGCCCTCGGTGTTGGCGTTGGCGACGTTCTGCCCCGCCACGTCGAGCGCCTGCCGCTGGGCGTACAGGGCGCTGAGTGAGGTGGAGATTCCGGAGAAGGTGCTCAATTACATCGCCTCATTGACAAGTCGCGAGGAACGGCCGGCGCCGACGGTCTCCCCGGAGCGGCTGTAGGTCGTCACGGAGCCCGTGACGTTCATCAGCGCCTCCTGGACCGCCCGTGCTCCGGTGGTGAGCAGTTCCTTGTTCGCCTCGGCGATCGCGCTGATCTCCGCGGTCAGGGTCAGGAACGCATTGCGGTGCTGCAGGAACAGGTCGCTCCAGGGTGCTCCGGCCGCGGCGGCGAGCGCCTGCAGGCTGGGGGCGGGCGGCAGCCCCAGCTCGTCGGCGACGGCGTCCACCTGGGCCGCGCGAAGGACCTCGGTCTTGCGGATCTGCTCGAGCACCATCTCCACCTCGCGGGTGGCGTGCGGCAGCCAGCGGGTCTTGCCTGCGGCCAGTACGAGTTGCTCCTCTTCGAGCTTGAACAGCAGCAGATCCATCATCTCGCGGATCCGCCACAGCGTGCTCGACAGATCGGCCAAGCTCATCCGTCCCGCCTTCACAGTCGTCGGTACGCCTCGACGGCGCGCTTCCCCCGCATATTCGGCAGCGGGCTCCCCGGCCTGAGAACTTCCCCGGCGGCATCGGGACTATGACGCGCTGTGCCGGACCGATGACGAGAAGTGAGCTTTCGCAACCGTACGGCAACCGAAAGCAACCGGTTCCTACCTCTTTGTGACTGTTTTCTAGTTCCTGTCGGCACCGAACGGAGCCGGCAGGACCTTCCCGTCACATCGAAAGGGCCACCGTGAGGACTCAGGGTACGACTGCCATCAGCCGCGACATCGACGCTCTTGTCCGCGAGCACCTCCCGCTCGTGGGCCACATCGTCCGCGAGACCCTGATGCGCGTTCCCTCCCACGTGAACCGCGACGACCTCACCTCCGCCGGCCTGGCCGCCCTGGCCGCCGCCGCCCACTCCTTCGACGCGAGCCGCGGCACCCCGTTCGGCCGCTTCGCCGCCGTCCGCATCCGCGGCGCCCTCGTCGACGAGCTGCGCGGCCTCGACTGGGCCAGCCGTTCGGTGCGCAGCCGGGCCCGCCAGCTCGACTCGGTCCGCCAGGAGCTCAGCGGCGCGCTGGGCCGCACCCCGACCAACCGCGAGCTCGCCAACGCCCTGGGCGTCGCCGAGGACGAGGTCGAGTCCATCGAGGAGGACGTGCAGCGCGCCGTCGTCCTGAGCCTGCAGGGCTTCGCCCCCGGCACCGCCGAGGACATGGTCCAGGAGCAGACCGCCGGCCCCGAGGAGCTGCTGCTGCACCGCGAGCGCCTGGGCTACCTCTCCCACGCCATCGAGTCCCTGCCCCAGCGCCTGCGCCTGGTCGTCACCCGCTACTTCCTCGAGGAGCGCCCGATGGCCGAGATCGCCGACGAGCTCGGTGTGACCGAGTCCCGCGTCTCCCAGCTGCGCGCCGAGGCCCTGGTCCTGCTCCGCGACGGCATGAACTCCCAGCTCGCCCCCGAGATGGTCGCCGCCCCGCAGCGCCCCGACGGCTGCGTCGCCAAGCGTCGCGCCGCCTACTACGCCGAGATCTCCGCCAAGGGCGACCTGCGCAGCCGCCTGTCCATGACCGACCTGCTCGGCACCAAGGTCGCGCGCACCGCCTGAGCCTCGATCCCCGCACGGCGCGGGCCTCACACGCCCGCCGTACGGCACCTGAGAGCACCCGCTCGGAAGAAATCTGAAG
>NZ_BOOH01000083.1 GCF_016863135.1 Planobispora longispora | reverse complement strand
CGGCCCACCTCCGTCTGCTCTCAAGTGGCCGGCGAGCCAGCCGAAGACCCGCTCCTGCGCGGGAAGGCCGAATTCGTGCCCCGCGTCGGCGAACACGCCCGTGTAGTCCGCCGGGGCCTGCCGATAGTGTGCCGTGATCATCGTATGGGCGCGGCGCATCCCGCTCGGTGGCAGGATCGCGTCGCGCTCGCCGTACCAGACGAACAACGGGCGGGGCGCCGCGCAGGCCACCAGGTCGGGCAGGTCGCACAGCCTGGACAGGCCCGGAGGGTACAACATCCAGGTGTGGCCCGCGACGTAGCCGTCCAGCAGGTCGCGGTAGGACGAGATCATCGCGATCGCGGCGACCGCCTCCACGCCGGGGTCGAAGGCGCCGAGCAGGGCCGCGCGCAGGCCGCCGCCCGACAGCCCGGCGCAGCCGACGGAACCGGTGTCGGGGCGCGAGCGCAGGTAGGCCGCCGCCGCCAGGTCCTCACCCGCGACGACACCCGCGTAGGAGGTGCCGAGCACGGTGCAGTACTTGGCCAGCACATGCTCATGATGTGCGGCCGCCACGTCGTACCGGTCCGCCTCGCCGAGCTCGGCGGGGACGCAGGCGAGGGCGGAGGGGGGCATGTCGGCGAGGGGGACCCGGCGGCTCCCCCAGCCCAGGGCGTCGGACACCAGTACGGTGAACCCGCGCCGGGCCAGCTCCCCCGCCCAGGCCCTGCCGCCGTAGATCGCGGCCCGCAGCCTGGTCACCTCGGGAGAGGGAGCCTCCGGACCGTCGGCGATCTTCTCCTTGCCCGCCCACTTCATGCCGGCGTGGCAGTGCAGCGCGAGGACGCCCGGCAGCGCCGCTCCGCCGGCCTCGCGGGGACGCAGCACATGGGCGCGGGTCCGTGGGCCGAACCCGACGTCCCAGGAGACCTCCTCCCCGGACAGCTCGCCCGCCGTCCAGGTTCGTTCGACGCGCACGTCCGCGGCGGTCAGGTCGAGGACGCCCAGCAGGTCACGTGCCCGCTCGCGCAGCTCGGGGCCGGGCGGGGGGAACAGCCCGCGCTGCGCGGCGGCGATCTCGGCGAGGGCGGAGAACTCCCCGAGGTGCCGCAGGCCGCGCGGGCCGTCTACGGAATCCGACGGCACGATTCAGCTGTCCGCCATGCGGGTGCCGCCGTCCACCAGGTGGACCGGGCGGCCGGTGCGGATCGACTCGTTGGCCGAGGCGCCCACCATGACGCTGCGGATGCCGTCGAGGTAGCCGGCCTGCCGGGCCAGCGGGTCGTTCTCCGGGCCGCGGAACACGTCGTTCAGCAGCAGCCGGTCGCCGCCGCCGTGGCCGCCGGCCCCCCGCTCGATCGTGATCTCCTCCGGCTCCTTCCAGTGCTGGTGCAGGACGAGCTTCTCCCAGGCGCCCGCCGCGTGCTCCTTGGAGGCGGCGCTCGGGTCGATCGCGGCGTGCGGCGGCGTCCAGGCGCGCTCGCACACGTCCAGTTCGATCCGCCCGCCGGTGCCGTTGAACACGACCCGGTAGCCCTCGTAGGGCGCGTGCGCGGTGAGGGAGTAGGTGAGCAGGGCCCGGTTGTCGTAGCGGACCAGGACCGCCATGGTGTCCTCGATGGTGACGCCCTCGGCGAAGACGTCCTGGTCGCGGATGTAGCCGTCCTCGTGCTCGGCGTCCAGATAGAGGCGCTTGAGCCGCGGATCGGCGGAGATGTCCAGGATGAACGGGTCGCTGCCGAGGCCGGGCGCGCCCTGGCCGCGCTCGGGCCGGGTCTCCAGACCGCGGCCCCTGGCGTTCTCGGCGCCGTAGAAGCGCAGCTCGCCCTGGGCGTACACGCTCTGCGCGGCGGCGGCCAGCCACCAGTTGACCAGGTCGAAGTGGTGGGTGGACTTGTGCACCAGCAGGCCGCCGGAGTTGGCCTTGTCCCGGTGCCACCGGCGGAAGTAGTCGGCGCCGTGGATGGTGTCCAGGGCCCAGTCGAAGTGCACGGAGGCGACCTCGCCGATCGCGCCCTCCATGATGAGGCGGCGGACCGCGGAGTTGCGGGGCGAGTACCGGTAGTTGAAGGTGACGATCAGGGAGCCGGTGCTCCGCTCCGCGGCGGCGGCGATCGCGGCGCAGCTCTCGGCGTCGACCGTCAGCGGCTTCTCGACGATCACGCGCTTGCCCGCGTCCAGTGCCGTGACGACGTAGTGGGCGTGCGTGGCGTCCACCGTGGCGACGACCACCGCGTCGCACAGCTCCAGCATCTTCCCGAAGTCGTCCGGAGCGAAGCGGGGGACGTCCTGGCCGATCCGCTCGGCGTAGAAGTCCATGCGGGTCTTGTTCGTGTCGCACAGGGCGACGATCGTGCCGGTGTCACGCCAGTCGCCGAGCAGCGCGTCGACGTACATCTGGGCGCGGTGGCCGAGCCCGACGAATGCGTATCTCATTTCTTCTCCCCGATTGGTGTGCCGTACGGCCCGAGCGCTCCAGAACGGGCCGTACGGCAGGCATGAGGGTGTCTCCCCGCGAGCGCCTAGCCGGCGATGGCGGCGTTGGCCTCTTCGAGGAGCTTGGTGGCCGCCTCGTCAGGGGTCTGCTGGCCGGAGGTCACGGCCTCGGAGTAGCGCCGGACGATGTCCTCCATCTTCGAGCCGCCCTTCGGGGGCACCTCGGCCTGGGCCAGCTCGCTCTTGACCGACTCGACGAAGGTCAGGATCTGCTGGTCGGCCGGGGGCAGCTTGTCCTTGACCGACGCGAGGACCTTGGAGTTGACCGGCAGGCCCCGGTCGCTGAGCAGGATGCCGGTCGCCTCCGGGTCGTTGACCAGGAAGTCGACGAACTTCTGGGCCTCGGCCGAGCGCTCGGTCTTGCTGGAGATGGTCCAGTGCATGGCGGGCTGGAGGAACATGCCGTGGGTGGAGGCGCCCTCCGCCTTGGGCAGGCGGAGCATCTGCAGCTCCGAGCCGGACACCTTGGACAGGGTGCCGAGCTGGTTGCTCCACCACATGCCCATCGCGCCCTTGTTGGTGCCGATCAGCGACTGCTCGACGCCGGCGGCCGCGATCTCGGCCATCTTCGCGGCGTCGGGCGAGCCCTTGGTCTTGATCAGCTGGTCGAAGGTCGCCCACCAGGCCTTGATCGTCTCGGGCGTGATGCCGATCTTGCCGTTGTCGTAGAACTTCTCCCCGCGCTGGGCGGCGAACATGCTCAGGTACACCTGGTTGAAGGTGTACTCCGTGCCGAAGGTCGAGCCGTCACCGGCCTTGGTGATCTTCTCGGAGAGCTTGACGTAGTCGTCCCAGGTCCAGCTCGTGTCGTCCGGAAGCTTCTCGCCGGCCTTGTCGAGGACGGGCTTGTTGACGAACATCGCGAAGACGTTGACGCCGGTGGGGATGGCGTACTGCTTGCCGTCGAAGCTGCCGGTCGCGAGGACCGTCTGGTCGAGGTCGGCGACGTTGACCTTGCCGGTGAGGTCGGCGAGGGCGCCGCGGCTGGAGTACTCGGCCAGGCCGCGGATCTCCAGGGTCATCACGTCGGGGGCGTCGTTGGCCGCCACCTTGGTGGCCAGCGACTCGTAGTAGCTCGGCCAGTCGGAGAACTCGCCCACCACGTCGATGTTCGGGTTCTTCTTCTCGAACGCCGCGATGGCCTGCTCGGTGAGCTTCTGCCGGGCGTCGGAGCCCCAGTAGGAGAAGCGGAGCTTGACCTTGCCGTCGCCGGCCGCCTCGCCGCCGTCGCCGCCGCCGCAGGCCGTCAGGGTGAGCGCCGCCGCCGCGAGCAGGGCAACCGTCTTGAGAGAACGCATCTCTCGTCCTTCCTCTTAGCTTTTCTCAGGGGGTTGAAGAGGACTACTTGAGACCCGTGGTGGCCATACCGCGGATCAGGTACTTCTGGCCGGCCAGGAAGAATCCGAAGATCGGGCCGAGGGCGATGATCGACATGGCGAACATCGGGCCCCACGACGACTCGCCGCTGGAGTCCAGGAAGGTGCGCAGCGCCACCGGGACGGTGAAGTTGTCGGGGTTGTTCAGGTAGAGCAGCTGGCTGAAGAAGTCGTTCCAGGTCCAGATGAACGTGAAGATCGCGGTGGTGGCCAGCGCGGGGGTGCACAGCGGGAGGATGACCCGGAAGAACGTGCGCCAGTATCCGGCCCCGTCGATGGACGCCGCCTCGTCGAGCTCACGCGGGAGCGTCCTGATGAACTGGACCATCAGGAAGATGAAGAAGGAGTCGTGGGCCAGGAACTTCGGCAGGATCAGCGGCCAGATGGTGTTGATCATGTCGAGCTGCGAGAACACGATGTACTGCGGCACGATCACCACGTGGAACGGCAGCATGATCGTGCCGAGCATGAGCGCGAACCAGAGCTTCTTCAGGGGGAAGTTCAGCCGGGCGAAGGAGTAGGCCGCCAGTGAGCACGCGACCAGGTTGCCGACGACCGACAGCGCGGTGATGACCGCCGAGTTCCACAGGTAGTAGCTGAACGGGTGCGCGAGCGCGGTCCAGCCCTCGGTGTAGTTGTCAAAGGTGATCTTGCTGGGGAGCAGGCCCGGCTCGCGGAAGATCAGCTCCTCCGGCTTGAGCGAGCTGGAGATCATCCACAGCAGCGGGTAGAGCATGACCAGGCCGAAGCCGATCAGCATCAGGTGCTTGGCACCCCTGGAGACGCGGCGCCGGTACAGGACCGGATTGCGGCTACTTACTGTCGCCATAGAAGACCCAATACTTGGACGCGAGGAAGTTGACCCCGGTCAGACCGGCGATGATGATCACGAGCACCCAGGCCAGCGCCGAGGCGTAGCCCATCTCGTAGTCCTTGAACCCCTTGGTGTAGAGGTACAGCGTGTAGAAGAGCGTGGAGTCGGTCGGGCCGCCGGTGCCGTTGCTCACGATGAACGACTGCGTGAACGACTGGAACGACTTGATCACTTCGAGCACGAGGTTGAAGAAGATGATCGGCGTGAGCAGCGGCAGCGTGATCGACTTGAACTGCTGCAGGGTCCCCGCGCCGTCGATCGAGGCGGCCTCGTAGTAGCTGCCGGGGATCTGCCGCAGACCGGCCAGGAAGATCACCATCGGGGCGCCGAACGTCCACACGTGCAGCAGGATCAGCGTGCCCAGCGCGGTGTCCGGGTTGTTGACGTAGCTGGTGCCCTGGATGCCGAAGATCGCGAGCACCGCGTTGACCAGGCCGTCGGCGCCGAAGATCTTCCGCCAGAGGATGGCGATCGCGACGCTGCCGCCCAGCAGCGAGGGCAGGTAGTAGATCGACCGGTAGAACGACAGGCCGCGCAGGCCGCGGTCGAGCAGCAGCGCCAGGCCGAGGGCGAAGCCGAGCTGGAGCGGGACCGAGACGACCACGTAGATCGTGGTGACCTTCAGCGACGTCCAGAACCGCGGGTCCTCGGTGAACAGCGTGACGTAGTTGTCCAGCCCGACCCACTTGGCCTCGTCGAGGAGGCTGTAGTCGGTGAAGGAGAGGTAGAGCGAGGCGACGATCGGGCCGATCGTGATCAGGAACAGCCCCAGGAACCACGGCACGAGGAACAGGTGGGCGGCCCACGCCTCGCGGCGGGAGCGGAGGGAGCCTCGAGGGGGCTGGGGACGCCCGCGTCCCCGCTTGACGGCGGGAGCATGAGCGGGAGCCGCGGCCTCAGGCTTCAGCGACAGCGAATCAACCACGGCGGGACCTCTGGATGGATCGGGCCCAAGCGTTCGGTGATTCAGTCGTCATCACGGGACCTCCCGGTGAGACGTGAATTGGATGGCGCTTTCCTATAGCGCCCGGCAAAGCAACGTCAACCCTTTGCAGGCGTTACCTCCCTGTTACCGATATATCGCTAGCTGAATACATGCAGCTAGAGAGGTTAACGAGAGGTTTCACCAAGAAAAAGATCTTGGAAGTATGGCCAGCTGGCTACAATCGGTTGCAGCAGCAGAAACAATAAATCCGGTCATAGGATGATTGAGATTACGAGGAAACCCGGGAAACGCGCCGTCCCAAAAAACGGTCATAGCACGCCTCCCGGGCTAAAACCCGGCCTGAATCAGCCTGTGAAACCGCAGCACTGACGGGAGTCGATTCGCGGGGCGGGGGCGCCGTCCGGGGCCGGCTCGTGGGGGTGAGGCGCCGGCCGGGCCGATTCGAGGGGCGGTGCGCGGCGCGCTCAGCCCGCGAACCGGTAGGTCGTGGTGGAGACGTGCTCCTCCCCCGGCCGCAGAACCGTGGAGGGGAAGTCGGGCCGGTTCGGCGAGTCGGGGTAGTGCTGGGTCTCCAGGCAGAGGCCGGCGTACCTGCCGTACGGCGTGACGACCCCGTCCAGCATGTGCCCGGTGTAGAACTGGACCCCCGGCTCGGTGGTCGTCACCTCCATCGACCTGCCGCTCACCGGCTCCTCCACCCGCATCACGCCGCCGGGGCGCAGCGCGTAGCAGTGGTCGTAGCGGCCTTCCAGCCGCGCGCCCACCGCCGCCGGCCGGGTGAAGTCGTACGGCGTGCCCGCCACCGGCTCCGGCGCCCCGGGCAGGGGGATCTTGTTCTCGCCGACCGGCAGGTACTCGTCGGCCTCGATGGTGACGACGTGCCCGAGCACGTCGCCCGAGCCCGCGAGGTTGAAGTAGGAGTGGTTGGTCAGGTTGAGCACGGTGGGCGCGTCGGTGACGGCGTGGTAGTCGATCCGCAGCTCGTCCAGGTCGGTGAGGGTGTAGGTCACCGACGCGGTGAGCGTGCCCGGATAGCCCTCCTCCCCGTCCTTGCTGACGTAGGTCAGCCGGACGGCCCGCTCGCCGTCCGCTTCGGCCCGCCAGATCCGCTTGTCGAACCCCGTTGTCCCGCCGTGCAGGCTGTTGGCGCTGCCGTTGTCGTTGAGCGGCAACTGGTAGGGGGCGCCGTCGAGGGTGAAGCGGCCGCCCGCGATGCGGTTGCCGTACCGGCCGACCACGGCGCCGAAGTAGCGGCTGCGGGTCAGGTAGTCGTCTACGGTGGGCAGGCCCAGGACGACGTCGGTCCCGTCGGCAAGCTCGATCGACTGGACGATCGCGCCGAGGGTCAGGATCCCTGCGCGCATCCGGCCGTTCGACAGGATGTGCCGGTCCACGGCTTCTCCCGCGGGCGTGGATCCGAATCTCACGGTGAACTCGCTCTCTGCGTCGATTCTCTGATCACCAGGCTGGTCTCCAGCCTGGCGGTGGTAGGTGGGGCCGTCTGGCCCGCGTTCGCCGGACGGATGGCGTCCAGCAGCAGGTCGACCGCCATCCGCCCGGCGGCGGCGGTCGGCATCGTGATCGTCGTCAGCTTCGGCCGGCTGAGGCGGCCGGGCAGGCTGTCGTCCACGCCGATGACGCTCACGTCACCGGGCACGTCCAC
>NZ_BOOH01000082.1 GCF_016863135.1 Planobispora longispora | reverse complement strand
GGCCTGGTCTCCGACCGCGTGGACGTGGTGACAACCCGAAGAGCCCGTCCGAGGGCCCCGCCCAAGGCAAGAGCCCCGTCCGAGGACGGAGCCCGCACCTACCCTGAATCCGTCCGGCATTGATGGAGGCTCTGATGCTCCCCGGATCTCGTGGAGTCGCTTTGGTCGACTGACACGCCCGGCCCGGCGGCGGCCGTCCGCCGGTGCTACCGTCGACCGGACAGTCAGCACCGTTCACCTTGGAATCCGACCTATGACTCAGAGCTTCCGCGTGCACATCCCCGACGCCGACCTGGAGCCGGACCCCCTCCGCCCGGACCAGATCGTCTCCGGCGACCCCCGGGTCTCCGGCAAGGTGCTGTGGGAGTCCGCCGACGGGCGGCAGGTCCGCGGGATCTGGCAGATCACCCCCGGCGTGGTCACCGACACGGAGGCCGACGAGCTCTTCGTCGTCATCAGCGGCCGCGCCACCATCGAGATCGAGGGCGGGCAGACGCTCCGGGTCGGGCCGGGAGACCTCGCCGTGCTGCGCGAGGGCGACCGCACCACCTGGACGGTGCACGAGACGCTGCGCAAGGCCTACTCGATCAACCTGCCGGGCTGACGGCCGGGCACGCCATCCGCCTCGGGCACGTCACCCGCCCTGGGACACGTCGCTCGTCCCGGGGCACGTCGCCCGCTCACCCGTTCACCCGCTCACCCGGGCGATGGCGTCGACGACCGCCGCCGGGGCGTCGTGCGGAACCTCGTGCCCGCTCCCGGAGGCGGGAACGAGACTGCCGCCGGTCGACAGGGCGGCGAGCCGCTCCTGAGCGGCCGTCCACTGCGGGGTCAGCGACCGGTCCCGCCGTACCACCACCAGCGGCGTGTCCGCCAGCGGCGCCGGTCCGGCGCCCGCCACCGCCGCCCTGACCTGCTGCTCCACGGCCGCCAGGTCCAGCGCCTCCTCGCCCGTACCGGCGTCGGCCAGCGACGTCACCCCCAGCGCGGCCCGCAGTCCCAGCTGCGGATCGACCCCGTCGAGCAGCACGACGCCGGCGACCAGGTCGCGGTGGCGCAGGGCGTAGTACAGCACGGGGTAGCTGCCGAAGGAGTGCCCCACCAGCACCACCGGCCCGCCGGCCCGCCGGACCACCGCGTCCAGCTCCCGGTCGAGAGCGTCGGCGTCACGACCCGGACGCGTGGGCGCCGGGCTGTCACCCGCGCCCGGCCGGTCGTACCGGCACGATCGCCGGCCTTCCGGGAGCTCGGCGCGCACGGCGTCGAACGACGCGGAGCCCGCCTCGTCGCCGATGCCGTGGACCAGCACGACGGCGGGACCGGTGCCGCCCGTGCACTCCACCCGCTGCCGCTGCCCTGCCGCCTCCGCGACCGAGCCCCACTCCGGTTGCCGCGCGCATCCGCCCGCGGCCGCGAGAGACGCCACCGCGGCCAGCACGGCCAGGACGGCCGCGTTCCGCCGGCCGTTTCGAGGGGGCCCGGGCCGCATCACGATCATCCGCTCCTCCGCCGGTGACGGCGTCGATGAAACCGGTCGTGCCGTACGGCCGGAGCCGCGCAGGCCGGGGCGTCGCAGGGCTGTCAGCGCGCCTCCACCGCCAGCCGTACGCCGAGGCCGATGAGGACGGCGCCGGAGATCCGTTCCAGGCGGCGGCGGACCGCCGGCCTGCCGAAGACCGTCTTGGCCCGCCCCACCATCCAGATGAACAGCCCGTACCAGACGGTGTCGACCAGCACCCAGATCACCGCCAGCGCGATCAGGGTGAACGGCACGTTCGCCCCCTCGGGGACGAACTGTGGAAGGAACGACATCGCGAACACCGCCGCCTTGGGGTTGGCCAGGCAGGTGCTGAAGCCCAGCAGGTAGGACCCGCGCCACCCCGGGGCGGCCACGGCGGTCGGCTCCTCCCGTGGCTCAGCGGCCCCGCGCCCCTCGCGGGCCTGCCAGATCGACTGCGCGCCCATCACCACCAGGAAGACGGCTCCGACGATCCGCATGACGTCGTAGGCGACCTCCGAGGCGAGGACGAGCGCCGACAGCCCGAAGGCCGCGGCCAGCGCCCACAGCAGGATGCCCGTCTCATTGCCGAGCGTGGCGGCCATGCCCGGCCCCCGTCCGGCGCGCAGGGTCTGCCGGAGGATCACCGCCGTGCTGACACCGGGGATCATCGCGAGCAGGAAGCACGAGCCGATGAAGGCGATGAGGAACACCCCGACATCGTCGCCGCCCCCCGCAAGATCCGCAATTGTTTTTCACCGCTCCTCCCCGGCGCCTCACCGCTCCTTCCCCGCGCCGCCGGGCGCCTCACCGTCCCTCGTCGCGGGCGCGCGGCGCCCGGCCGTACACCTCGCCGAGCCTGGCGACCGTGTCGGCCATGTGCTCCCGCAGCTCGGGAGGCTCCAGGACCTCGACATCGGCGCCCAGGCGCAGCAGCAGCCAGTGCGCGTGCCGGACGGACTCGATCGGCAGGCGCAGGACGGTCCAGCCGTGCTCGTCGGGCGGGCCCGCCCCGGCCAGCGCGACGTCGACGGGATCGTCGCCGACCGTCACGCGCAGCAGGCCCTCGGTCCCGGGCGCCACCCGTATCACCGCCTCCTTGGTGTACATGCGCTCGCGGAACTCCACGGTGTACTTCTCCCAGAAGTCCGCCAGGTCGAAGTCGTCCGGCCGGTCGAAGCGGCCCTCGGCGAGCTCGGCGGTCACGATCCGCGCGACGCGGTAGGTGCGGGGCGCTCCCCCGCCGCCCTCACCGGTCGCGGAGGCCACCATGTACCACGACCCGCCCTTGAGGACGAGGCCGTACGGATGGACCACGCGCTCCACGTCCTTCGGCCCCCAGCGGCGGTAGGTCATGCGCAGCGGCCGCTGCTCCCACACCGCCTCGGCCGCCTCGGCCAGGAAAGGCACCTCGTCGGACCTGCGATACCAGCCGGGGACGTCGAGGTGGAAACGCTCGCGCATCCGGGCGGCGTGCGAGCGCGGCTCCGGCGGCAGCGCGGCCAGCAGCTTCAGCTCGGCGTTGGCGGCGACCTCCTTCAGCCCCAGCTCGGCCGCCGGGCCGGGTAGCCCGGCCAGGAACAGCGAGGACGCCTCCTCCGCGGTCAGCCCGTTGAGCCGGGTGCGGTAGCCGTCCAGGAGCTGGTAGCCGCCCGCGGGCCCGCGGTCGGCGTAGACGGGCACTCCCGCGGACGACAGCGCCTCCACGTCCCGGTAGACCGTCCGGACGGAGACCTCGAGTTCCTGGGCGATCTCCGTGGCGGTCATCCTTCCCCGCGTCTGCAGGAGAAGCAGAAGTGACAACAGGCGGCTGGCGCGCATGCCCCCAGTCTCCCCCACGATTGTGGAACTCACATGACCTATGTTCAAATGAACACATGGAGAGTTCCGATCGCGTCCGAGCCATCATGTCCGCGCTGCGCGCCGCCGACTCCGTCTCGGTCGCCGAGCTGGCCCTGGAGCACGCGGTCTCCGAGATGACCATCCGCCGCGACCTGGACGAGCTCGCCCAGCAAGGCGTGGTCAGGCGGGTGCGCGGCGGCGCGGTCAGCCTGCTCCTGCGCGGGGAGGAACCCCCCTTCGGGGTGCGCGAGCGCGAGGCGGTGGAGGCCAAGCGGCGGATCGCCGCCGAGGTCGCGTCGCTCATCGCCGACGGCGAGGCCGTCCTGCTCGACTCCGGCACCACCGCCCTGGAGGTCGCCCGCGCGATCCGCGACCGCCGGCTGACCGTCCTGCCGCTCTCCCTGCAGGCGGCCCACGAGCTGGCCACGGCCCCCCGGGTGCGCCTGGTCCTGCCGGGCGGCGAGGTCCGTCCCGGCGAACTCAACTTCACCGGGCCCCTGGCCGAGAGCGCCATCCGGTCCCTGCGCTTCGACACCGCCGTCATCGGCTGCTGCGGCCTGTCCGCCGGGCACGGCCTGACCACCCACGACCTGGCGGAGGTCGCCGTGAAGCAGGCGGCGATCGCCTCCGCCCGCCGCGTCGTCGCGGCCGCCGACTCCGGCAAGTTCACCCGCACCGCCTTCGGCGCCGTCTGCCCCCTCGACCGGCTCGACCTGGTCGTCACCGACTCCGCGATCCCCCCGTCCGAGCACGACGCCCTCACCGCCGCCGGCGTCGCCGTCCGCGCCGTCTGACCCGCATCAACCTCCCCGCACCGACCTCCCCGCACCGACCTCCCCGCACCGACTTCCCCTCACCGTCCGACCGCCACCGTCCGACCGCCACCGTCCGACCGCCACCGTCCGACCTCTGTCGTCCGGCCCGCGTCGCGTGCCCCCGTCATCCGATCTGCGCCATACGGCCCACGCCCCGTACCTCCGCGCACCCGCGCCTTCGACGTCCCCGGAGCCCCGTTGACCCTCATCCGTTACGACCGGACCGCGCTGCGGCACGGCCGGATCGCCGTCTGCCTGCTGTTCCTGCTCTCCGGCACGGCGATCGGCACCTGGACGGCCCGCATCCCCACGATCAAGCACGACCTCGGCCTCGGCGACGGCCAGCTCAGCCTCGGACTGCTCGGCATCGCGGCCGGGGCGATCACCGGCATGCAGCTGGTGGGCCGCCTGGTCGACCGGTTCGGCAGCGTCCGGGTCATGGGCCCGATGGCCTTCGCCCAGGCTGCGGTGCTGGTCCTGCCGGCCCTCGCCCCCGACCCGGTCACCCTCACCCTCGCCCTGTTCGCCTTCGGCGCGGTCCACGGCACACTCGACGTGGCGATGAACGCCAACGCCGTCGAGGTCGAGCGCGCCGCCGGACGGTCGCTCATGTCGTCCTTCCACGCGGTGTTCAGCATCGGCGGGTTCCTCGGCGCGGCGGCCGGGGGCCTGTTCGCCACCGTGGGGCTCAGCCCCGCCGCCACCTTCCTCATCGTCGCCACCGCGATCACGGCCATGGCCCTGCAGGCCTCCCGCTGGGCGCTCGCCGCCCCGGCCGAGCCCGTCCCGACCGGACCTGTCCCGGCGGAGGCCGGATCCACCGCGGCGGGGATCAGCGAGGCGAGAACGGGCGGGGCGGGAGCGGGCGGCGCGCTCCTCCTGGGCGTCCTGGCGTTCTGCTGCATGATCGGTGAGGGCGCGGCGGCGGACTGGAGTTCGGTCTATCTCCACGACGCCCTGAACAGCTCCGAATGGCTCGCCGCGGCGGCCTACGCCGCCTTCTCCACCATGATGACCGCCGGCCGCCTCGCCGGGGACCGGCTCGCCGCAGCGCTCGGCCCGGTCACCCTGGTCCGCGGCTGCGGCCTCCTGGCCGCGGCCGGTCTCGGGACCGCGCTCCTGATCGGTCACCCGATCGCCGGCGTCGCGGGATTCGCCTGCTTCGGTGCCGGTCTGTCCTGCATCGTCCCGCAGGTCTTCTCCGCCGCGGGACGCCGCGACCCCGCACGCGCGGGCCGCGCCCTGGCCAGGGTTGCGAGCCTGGGCTACGTGGGCTTCCTCACCGGTCCCGTGCTGATCGGCGGGGCCGCCGAGCTGCTGGGCCTCCCCCGCGCCCTGGCCATTCCGGCGTTGCTGGCGTTGTTCGTGGCCGTGATGGCTCAGGCTTTACGAACCACCGTCTTTACAAAGTAGATCAGTAAGACGAGTCGGGCCCGAACCGGTCGAATCCCAGCTTGACCACCATCACGGTCACCACACAGAGCAGGACGATCCGTACGAATCCAGCACCTCGCCGCAGGGCCATGCGGACGCCGAGCTGGGCCCCCGCGATGTTGCAGGCGGCCATCCCCAGGCCGAGCAGCCACAGCACGTGCCCCTGGTAGGCGAAGACGAGCAATGCGCCGAGGTTCGTGCAAGAGTTGATGATCTTCGAGTGGGCCGAGCCGCTCACGAAGTCCATCCCGAGGATCACGGTGAACGCGAGGATCAGGAAGGTGCCCGTGCCGGGGCCGAGAATGCCGTCGTAGAAGGCGATTCCGCCCCCGACGGCCGCGACGGCGGCCAGGATCCGGGCGCGGGTGCCCAGGTGCGGGTGAGGATGGGCGCCGAGGGACGGCCGGAAGGCGACGACCAGCGCCACCGCCACCAGGACGGCCATGACCAGCGGGATCAGCGCACCCTTGGAGATCGCCGCCGCCGCCGAGGCCCCGAGGCCGGAGAAGACCAGTGCGGCCAGCCCCGCCGGGATCGCGACCCTACGGTCGATCTTCGTCGTGGCGGCGTAGGTCACGGCGGCCGAAGCCGTGCCGAAGACGGAGGCGAGCTTGTTGGTGGCCAGCGCCTGAACCGGCGACACTCCCGCCAGGAGCAGGGCGGGGAGCTGCAGGAGCCCTCCCCCGCCGACCACGGCGTCGACCCATCCCGCCCCGGCCGCGGCCACCAGCAGCAGTGCGATCTCCGCCACATCCATACAAGTCCCCCGAAAGCCTGTTAAATGCCGGGCAGAGCGTACCTTTCCTCCTCCTCCGAGCGGTCGGCCGGATGCCCGTTCCGGGGTGCGGGCGGCGGGAACCGGGTGACGGCACGGCCGCCGCACGACAGCCGGGGCGGGACCGGAAGCGGGGCCGGGACCGAGCGGAGTCGCGGCCCGGTCCGGGTCCGGAGCAGGAGCGGGAGCGGGACCGGGACCGGGACCGGGATCGGGACCGAGAGCGGGGGCCACGATCTCGTCACGCGTTTTTCCTCAGGCCGGGGCCGCCACGTCCGATCGGCGTCATGACGCGGCTGAACCCGTCCGACACCTGGACGGCAACCCGGCACCCCTGCCGGTCCGGCACCGACTCCGGCGGTGCCATACCCGCGCGCGACGGACGAGAGAAGGACATGAGCCAGACGTTCCCCGGAAGCGCCCTGGCCGCCGGGGCCCGCCTCACACGCGGGCCGTACGGCTGGTGGGCGTTCCTCGTCCTGGGCGGCCTGCTGAGCCTGGCCGCGCCGTTCCTCGCACGCGTCTCCCCCGCCCTGGACGTGCTGCCCTGGGTGATGATCCAGGGCGCCGCGGCGGCGGCCGTGCTGCTCTCGCTCCGCAGGCACGGCCTGGGCCGCATGTGGTCGTGGCGGCTGATCGCCGCCGGCACCGTGCTGATCTGCCTGGCGACGACCGGATTGTGGGGGATCGGCTGGGTCTGGCTGAAGATTCCGGTACTCCTGGAGATCTACTCCCGCCTCGCCGTGGACTGCCACGTCCTGATGCTGATCGGGCTGATCGCGCTGGGCTGGCGCAACAGCGGCGCGCCTCGGGCGGCGCTGCTGGACGCGGGGATCATCACCGTCGGCGTGGCCATGCCGTTCTGGACCTTCCTCCTGCACCCGCTCCTGCACTCCACCCAGCGCAGCGGCGTGGACCTCGCCCTCGCCGTGACCTCTCCCGTCGTCGACGTGTTCATGCTCGGCCTGGCCGTACGGCTGGCGCTCGGCAAGCGGCGGGCGCCGTGGCTCGCCCTGATGAGCGCGTCCTTCGGCGCGCTGTTCCTGGGCGAGAGCGCCTACCTGCTCGACCAGATGGCCGGCCGGCCGGACGGTCCCCTCGCGACGGTCGGCTGGCTGGCCTGCTCGGTCCTGATCGGCGCCGCCGTGCTCCACCCCAGCGTGGCGCACGCCTCCGCACCGGCCCCCGACGCCACCAACCGGGCCCGGGTCATGCTGTTCATGACGCTGGCGCTGCTCAGCCCGATCGCCTCGATGGCGGGACTGACCATGTCCCACCATCATCCCGTCGCGGAGAGCGGCGACAGGTTCCTGCTCCTGGCGCTGACGGTGA
>NZ_BOOH01000081.1 GCF_016863135.1 Planobispora longispora | reverse complement strand
GCTGCAGGGCCGCGCACAGGTCCGACGCGTGGGTCTCGGCCACCTCCGCGACGACGCTCAGCCGCAGCACCAGCAGCACGGCCAGCAGCACGGTCAGCGCCGTGATCGTCATGGCGTCGTGGGGGGAGACCTCGGCGCCGACGCCCATGAACGTCCGGCCCAGGATGGAGACCAGCGGGCTGAGCAGGGCCAGTGACAGGAACATGGTCACCCGGACCCGCCCGGACGGGGCCGACACGTGCATGTGGCGGGCGCCGGACATGCTGGGGTGCAGCATGGCGCCGCCGACCAGGGCCGACCAGCCCAGCCAGAAGGTCGTGGAGACGGTCCCGTACGACTGGCCCGACGCCTGGTCCAGCAGGTAGATGATGTCGGAGAAGAACATGGCGACGTAGGAGACGCTCAGCATGTTCAGCCATGGCGCGCGGTCGTTGTCGAGGGCCATGCGCACCACGAGACCGACGATGAACAGGTCGATGATGGGCAGGATCAGCGTGAAGGCGAGGTCGGGGCCGACGGAGGGGGCCCGGTCCAGGATCGGGTCGATGAACAGGGCCCACAGCGGCATGGCCACGCCGACGGTGATGACGCCCGCGTCCAGCAGCGCCGCTCCGCGCGAGCCGACGGACCGCAGGCTCAGCACGGCCAGCGCGGCCAGGGAGAGGACGTAGGCGCTGACGGTGACGATCTGGTAGGCGGCCAGGAGGACGGGACTGCGCAGCCAGATCCAGCCGACGCCCCAGCCCAGGGCGCTCCCCGCCAGGGTCATCAGGAGCCCGACGCAGACCATCAGCCACGGCCGGGACCGGCTCAGCCCGTAGCGGCGCATGCCCACGACGACGGCCACGGAGGAGGCCCCCGGGAGCAGGATCCAGGGCAGCGCCTCCACCGCCGGGGAGAAGCGGGTCATGAACGGGGCGATCACCGCCAGCAGGCTCCCCAGCGCGAGGAGGACCAGCCAGGCGCGGGGGTGACCGACAAGACGGGGTACGGCGGCTCGGGCCGCCGCGGGCAGGGCCGGTCTCATGATCCCTCGCGTGACCGGCCGGGAGGCGTCGTCGGCGACGCGGCCATCGGGTGGGGCAGAGGCGGACATGTCGTTCAGTTCCTTCCGTGGACCTGGTGTCCCCTCATCGGCACCGCAGCCGAGCGGTTAACCCAAATCACCGGAAAGGCTGCTCCGCCGCCCTTCCCCTCAGGCAGCCCCCGCGGGCGGCCCCTCCGCCGCCCTTCCCCTCAGGCAGCCCCCACGGGCGGTCCCTCCGCCGCCCTTCCCCTCAGGCAGCCCCCGCGGGCGGCCCCTCCGCCGCCCTTCCCCCTCGGGCGGCCCTACAGCTGGCCGGCGTCGTGGACGACCAGTGCGACCTGGACGCGGTTGTTCAGGTCGCACTTGGCCAGGATCCGCGACACGTGGGCCTTGACCGTGGCCACGCTCATGTAGAGCTCGGTGGCGATCTCCGCGTTCGACCTCCCCTGGCCGACCGCGACCGCGACCTCCCGTTCCCGCTCGCTGAGCCCCGCCAGCAGGCTCAGCGCCCGCTCCCGGCGGGACCCGGCTCCCCCCTCCGAGACGTGCGCGATGAGCTGGCGGGTCACGACGGGGGACAGGATGGGCTCGCCGGCCCCGACCTTGCGGACGGCGGCGACCAGGTCGCCCGGCGGGGTGTCCTTGAGCAGGAAACCCGCCGCCCCGGCGCGCAGGGCCCGCAGCACCTGGGCGTCGGCGTGGAACGTCGTCAGGATGACCACCTCGGGAGCCGGGACGGCGGCGCGCAGGCGCTCGGTCGCGGTCAGGCCGTCCACCCTGGACATGCGGATGTCCATCAGCACCACGTCGGGCCGGTGCTCGGCCACCATCTTCGGGACCTCGTCCCCGTCGGCGGCCTCTCCCACGACGGTGATGTCCCCCGCGCCTCCGAGGATCATCGAGAGCCCGGCCCGGACGAGGGCGTCGTCGTCGACGATCAGTACGCGGATCGGCTGTCCGGGGGGAGGTGAACTCATGCCGGTCACGTTAGCCGCGTCCTCCCGCCCGGTCGCCGACGCTTTCCGCACGGCCCGCCCGCCTGGCGCCGCCTGCCCGTCTCACTCCGTCTGCCCACCTGGTGCCGTCTGCCTGTCTCGCGCCATCCGCGCCTCTCGCAACGGTCATGTCTCTCACGCCGCCCACGGCAACCACGCGCTGAGCCGGAACCGGCCGTCGGAGGCCCTGCCGTACTCCAGGCGCCCGCCCATGAGCTCGGCCCGCTCGGTGAGCCCGATCAGGCCGGTGCCGCTGCCCGGGATGGACTGGCCCCCGGTCAGGGGGTTGCAGATCTCGATGGTGAGCCCGTCGCCGGGCCCGCCCGCCACGGCGAGGGTCACCGGCGCCGCCGCGGCGTGCTTGCGCGCGTTGGTCAGCGCCTCCTGGGCGATCCGGTAGACGTTGCGGCCCAGCCGCGCCGAGGCCTCCCCCACGTCGCCGATCCGCATGTCCAGCCGGACGTCCATGCCCGCCTCCCTGGACTCCTCCACCAGGGCGGACAGGTCCGACAGCGTGGGCTGGGGCCGGTCGGGGGCGGTCTCCTCGCCGCCGAGCCTGAGCACGCCGATGACCTCGCGCAGGTCCTGGAGCGCCTGGTGGGCGCCCGAGCGGATCACCCCGGCCGCCTTCGCCACGTCGTCCGTCGGCATGTCCGGCCGGTACTCCAGCGCGCCCGCGTGCACGCTGAGCAACGAGAGCCGGTGGGCGAGCACGTCGTGCATCTCCCTGGCGATGCGCTCGCGCTCCAGCCGCCTGGCCCCCTCCACCCGCAGCTCGGCCTCCGCCTCGGCCCGTTCGGCGCGCTCGCGCAGGGAGACCACGAGCTGGCGGCGGGCCCGCACGAGCATGCCCCAGATCGTCACGACCAGGAGGATCAGCGTCATGATCGCGACCCCCTCCCGGAAGGACAGCTCGGGGTCCGGCCGCATCACCAGGTAGAGGGGGACCGTCGCCACGTTCAGCCCGGTCACCAGCGCCACGTGCTTGAAGGGCCGGTGCACGGCCACGGTGAACATCGCCGCCACGGAGGCCCCGCCCGAGACCTCCGACACGAGCGAGACCACCACGAGCACCACGGCGAGCCCCACGGGCCAGCGCCGGCGCAGCCACACCGAGGCGCACGCGACGACGCCGATGAGCTGGTCGGCGATGCGCATCGGCTGGGGCAGCGCCATCTCGCTGCGGATCTCGTCCGCCGTGATCAGCCCGAGCCCGACGGCCAGGAGGAAGATGACGGTGTCCACGATCCAGTCGCGGGTCGACCGCCGGACCCTGGGCCGCTCCTTCGGCGGCGCGTCGCGCAGGCCCCCCGGCAGCAGCCACCGGTACTCCGTCACGTGTTGGGTCACACATAGTGACATTAAGGGCAATACTCATTCTTCCGGAACCGACCAAAGTCGATGCCGCATCGCCCTCCGGCCGAAGCGCGCCGGCGCCCGCGGCGGTCATGATCGGCTTCATGAGGAGATTCGTCGAACTGCTCGGTCTGCTGCTGATCGTCCAGGGTGTCGGCACGGTGGTGAACGCCCTCCTGGGGTGGTGGAGGTGGGCCCACGACCTCCTGCTGGTCAACCATCTCGGCTTCCTGGAGGGCTGGGAGGCCCTCGCCGGGATCGTGCTCGGCGTCCTGGGGGTGACGCTGCGCGCGGCGGCCCGTACGGGGCGGGCGCCGCGCTAAATGTCGGTCGCGGCTCCTATGGTCGTGACCGTGGAAAACGCCGTGCAGGGAACACTGGACGAGCTGGGCACCCCGCTCGACCAGATCACGTTCGTCGTGTTCGACCTGGAGACCACCGGCGTCTCCGCGGCCGAGCACGCGATCACCGAGATCGGCGCGGTCAAGGTCCGGGGCGGGGAGGTCCTGGGCGAGTTCGGCACGCTGGTCGATCCCGGGACCCCGATCCCCCCGTTCATCTCGGTGCTGACCGGCATCACCGACGCGATGGTCGTGGCCGCCCCGAAGATCGAGTCCGTGCTCCCCGCCTTCCTCGAGTTCGCCGCGGGCACCACGCTGGTGGCCCACAACGCGGGCTTCGACGTGGGGTTCCTCAAGGCGGCCTGCGCGGCCCACGGCTACCCCCCGCCCGGCCATCCCGTCCTCGACACCGTCAAGCTGGCCCGCAAGCTGCTGACCCGGGACGAGGCGCCCAACTACAAGCTGGCCACGCTGGCCCGGCTCTTCAGCTCCACCGAGCCGTGCCACCGCGCGCTGTCCGACGCCCGGGCCACCGTGGACGTGCTGCACGCGCTGCTGGAACGGGCGGGCTCCTTCGGCGTGCACACCCTGCAGGAGCTGACGGGCTTCGTCCGCGCGCCCACGCCGGAGCAGCGCCGCAAGCGGCACCTGGCCGAGGCGATCCCCTCCGCGCCCGGCGTCTACGTCTTCGAGGACGACCGCGGCGAGCCGCTCTACGTCGGCAAGAGCGTCAACCTCCGCACCCGGGTCCGCGGTTACTTCACCGCCAGCGAGACCCGCCCCCGGATCCGGGAGATGGTCGGCATCGCCGAACGGGTCCGGACGATCGTCTGCGCGACCGCGCTGGAGGCGGAGGTCCGGGAACTGCGGCTGATCGGCTCGGCCAAGCCGCGCTACAACCGCAGGTCGCGCTTCCCGGAGAAGGTCGTCTGGCTCAAGCTCACCGACGAGCCCTTCCCCCGCCTGTCGATCGTCCGCGAGATCAAGGACGACCGGGCCGGCTACCTGGGCCCGTTCACCAGCGCCCGCGCCGCCGAGGACGCCCGAACCGCGCTGCACGAGGCGGTGCCGCTGCGCCAGTGCTCCGACCGGATCCCGCTGCGGGTCACCGGCCGCGCGGCGCGCTCGGCGTGCGCGCTGGCCGGACTCGGCAGGTGCGGCGCGCCGTGCGAGGGCCGCCAGGACGCCGAGGAGTACGGCCTGCACGCCGCCGCCGCGCGCCGGGCCATGGAGCTGGACGCCACCCCGGTCTTCAGCGCGATCGAGGCCCGCATGCAGCGGCTCGCGGGCGACCAGCGCTACGAGGAGGCCGCGGCCCACCGCGACCGGCTCGCCTCCTTCGTCCGCGTCCTGGCCCGGATGCAGCGGCTGCGGGCGCTGACGTCGATCCCGCACCTGGTCGCGGCCGCTCCCCTGGCGGGCGGCGGCTGGGAGATCCACGTCGTCCGGCACGGCCGGCTGGCCTCGGCCGGGGTGATGCCCGCCGGCGCGCACCCCACGCCGTTCGTGGACGCGCTGGTGGCCACCGCGGAGACCGTCTCCCCCGGCCCCGGTCCCATCCCCGCCGCCGGAGCCGAGGAGACCGAGTGCATCCTGCGCTGGCTGGAGACCCCGGGCGTGCGGCTGGTCCAGGTGGAGGGGACCTGGAGCCTGCCGGTCTCGGGCGCCGGCCGCCTCAAGGCGCTCATCGACCGCGTCTACGAGCGGATGGACGCCCTGCCGCACCGGCGGCGCGAGGGCGGCCCGGAGCGCTGACGGCGCTCGGTGCGCTCGGTGTGCTCGGTGCGCCGGCCGCGCCAGGATCGTTCGGCGCGCCTGCGGCGCGACAGCGGCTCGGAGCGCCCGCGGCGCGAGACCAGGCCACGGCTCTGAGAGCCAGACCAGGCCACGGCTCTGAGAGCCAGGCCGGGCCACGGCTCTGAGAGCCAGGCCGGGCCGCGGTTGACGACGTGAGACCGGGCCGCGGCTCCGGCGCACGAGAACCGGCCGCCGGGCACCCGGCCGGGATCGCCGACGATCTCTGTGGTGCCCTGGTGGATTCCGGCCGGGGCGCTGATAACTTCTGAGACGGCACGCCGTACTCAATGAGGAGGAAGCTCGTGATCACCGCGATCGTGCACATCAACGCGGAGGTGGACCGGATCCCCGAGGTCGCCCAGACGATCGCCGAGATCGACGGGGTGAGCGAGGTCTACTCCGTCACCGGGGAGTACGACCTGATGGCCATGGTCCGCGTCACCGCCTACGAGGAGATCGCCGAGGTCATCCCGGGCCGGATCAACAAGGTCGCCGGGGTGCTGCACACCGAGACGCACATCGCCTTCCGCGCCTACTCCAGGCACGACCTCGACGCCGCCTTCTCCCTCGGGCTCAGCGAGTCCGACTGACGCCGGACTCCACGAGTTTCGCGAGCTCCTCGGGCTCCTCGGGTTCTGCCGGTTCTGCCGGTTTCGCGAGCTCCGCGGAGCCGGCCGGGCGGGCGGCCTGCCACGGCGGGTAGGACCCGCGCGCCTCCCCGGTCGTGGGCAGCCGGGCCCACACCTCGAATCCCCCGTCCGCGTGCGGCGCGGCCTGCAGGGTCCCGCCGAACAGGCTGACGCGCTCGCGCATCCCGAGCAGGCCGTTCCCGGTGGCCGCCCTGAGCCCGGCGGCCGGGACGGGTCCGGTGTCCGCGGCGGACCCGGCGTGTCCGGGGAGTCCGCCGGCCGTCGCCCGCCCGTCGTCGCGGACCAGGACGTCCAGGAAGCCCGGGCGCCAGCGCAGCGTGACGCGGGCCGAGCCGGCCCCGGCGTGCCGCAGGGTGTTGCGCAGCGCCTCCTGGACGATCCGGTAGGCCGCCAGCTCCAGCGCGGGACCGACCTCGGCGGGCTGACCGTCCTCGACCACGTCCACCCGCAGGCCCTCGGCGCGGACCTTGGCGATCAGATCGGCGAGGTCGGACAGCCGGGGCTGGGGCGTCCTGCTCGCCGAGACGCCGCCGTGGCCGAACAGCCCCAGCATGCGCTGCAGCTCGGCGAGGGCCTGGCGGCCTGACTCCTCGGCCTCCCACAACGTCTCGCGGGCCCGGGCCGGATCCTTCTCCATGATCATTCGGCCCGCGCCGACGCCGAGCGTCATCACGCTGATCCCGTGGGCGACCACGTCGTGCAGCTCGTGGGCGATGCGGGCGCGTTCGGCCGCCAGGGCGGCGTGGGTCAGCGCGTCCCGGTGACCGGCGAGCTCCGCCTGCCCGTCCCGCAGGCGCGCGGCCAGGCGCCTGCGGTCGCGGGCGAGCCGCGCGGCGGCCAGGGACAGGCCCGCCACCACGAGCAGGAGCAGGACATCGATCAGGTCAACACGCCACATGACGGCAATGTAAGCCGCCCGTCCGAGCGGGGGCGTCCCCTCCCGGGGGGACTTCCCATCCACCCGGGAGAGGAGCCGCGCCGGTCACGAACGCAACGACGTGCTGACCTCGATCCAGCGGTTCAGGGTGGCGGCGGCGGCGCCGGAGTCGACCGCCTGCGTGGCCCGGGCGTAGGCCGCGGTCATCTCGGCGTCCAGGTCGTCGCCGGGACCGTCGAGCGCGACCAGGGCGGCGGCGGCGTTGAGCAGCACCGCGTCGCGGACCGGCCCGGGCTTCCCGCCGAGGAGGTCGTGCACGGCCTGGGCGTTGAAGTTCACGTCCCCGCCGCGCAGCGCGCCCGCCTCCGCCCGGGGGACGCCGAGCACCGCCGGGTCGAAGACGGTCTGCGTGGCGGCGCCGTCCCGGACCACCCAGACCGTGGACGTGGTGGCGATGGTGAGCTCGTCGAGGCCGTCGTCGCCCCGGAACACCAGGGCGGAGACGCCCCGCTCGGCGAAGACGCCGGCCACGATCGGGAGCATGCGCGCGTCGTAGACGCCGATCGCCTGGGCCGCCGGGCGGGCCGGGTTGGTCAGCGGGCCGAGGAAGTTGAAGACCGTCGGAACGCCGATCTCCTTGCGCGTCGGGCCGGCGAAGCGCAGCGCGGGGTGGTAGACCGGCGCGAAGCAGAAGGCGATGCCCGCCTCGACGGCGACCCTGGCCGTGTCGGCCGGGGCCAGGTCGAGCGCGACCCCGAGGTGCTCCAGCACGTCGGCGGCGCCGCAGGAGGAGGAGGCGGCCCGGTTGCCGTGCTTGACCACCCGCGCGCCCGCGGCGGCGGCCACGATCGCGGCCATGGTGGAGACGTTGACGGTGTGCGCCCGGTCGCCTCCGGTGCCGACGATGTCGACGACGGGGCCCTCGACCGAGAGCGGGGTGGCCCGCTCCAGCATCGTGCGCGCCAGCCCGGTCACCTCCGCGACCGTCTCCCCCTTCGCCCGCAGCGCCACCGCGAACCCGGCGATCTGCGAGGGGGTCGCCGCGCCGGACATGATCTCGTTCATCGCCCAGGCGGTCTCGTCCGCCGTCAGGTGCTCGCCGGCGAGCAGGGCCGACAGCAGCGCGGGCCAGGTGGTGCGCGCGTCCATGGGGTCTCCGTAGGGGGTCTGCGGTCTTACCGGGGCGGGCCGGCCGGACCGCTGGCGGGCGGTCAGCCGGGCGGGGGAGGCGGCCCGGCCGCTAGTGGGCGGTCAGCCGGGTGGACAGGCGCTGGCGCATGAGGCCGGCGACGCTGTCGGCCAGCGTCACCGGGTCGATCGGCTGCGCCACGACGGCCTCGGCGCGGGACCACTGCGCCAGCCAGCGGTCGTCCCGGCGGGCGATCAGCAGGCAGATGGGCGGGCAGTCGTGGACCTCGTCCTTGGCCTGCCGGGCCACGCCCATGCCACCGGCCGGCTGGGCCTCGGCGTCGAGCACGGCGACGTCGATCTCACCCGAGTCGAAGTGCTGGACGACCTTCGCGTGGGTGGCGCACTCCACGATCTCCACGAGCGGCACGTCGGCGGCCGGACGCCGGCCGATCGCCTGGCGCACCTTCTCGCGGGTGCTCGCGTCGTCGCTGTAGACGAGGACCCTCATCTTGTCGTCGGTGCTCAAGGTCGCGCTCACTATCCCTTGTCGATGTATGGTCACCTGGGATGCTACCGGTCGCCTCGCCTGGAGACCCAGAGCGGAGGCCCCGGCGCACAGATTGCCCGATACGTCCAGATTAGCGAGACGGTTGACCCCCCTAACGGGGGGTCGTGCGGCGACCCGACCAGGGGAGCCGCAATAATGCTGCCCGTGGCGACAGCATCCGCAATACCAACGACGACGACAGCCCACTCGTCCAGCAGACCCGACATGGTCAGCGTCGGGACGATCGTCTGGCTGTCCTCTGAGCTCATGTTCTTCGCGGCGCTGTTCGCGATGTACTTCACCATCCGGTCGGTGAGCATCGGCCAGGGAAGTCCCTGGCCCGAGGCCCACCTCAACGTGCCGTTCGCGCTGGCCAACACGATCATCCTGGTCGCGTCGAGTGTGACGTGCCAGTTCGGCGTGTGGGCCGCTGAGAAGGGCCAGGTCGCGAGGCTGCGGTTCTGGTACATCGTCAGCTTCCTCATGGGCGCCGTCTTCGTCGGCGGTCAGCTGTACGAGTACGCCCAGCTCTTCGCCGAGGGGCACACCCTGTCGCACACCGCGTACGACTCGGTGTTCTACCTGACCACGGGCTTCCACGGCCTCCACGTGACCGGTGGACTGATCGCGTTCCTGTTCATGCTGGGACGCACGTACGCCGCGAAGCGCTTCACCCGTGAGCAGGCGACCAGCGCGATCGTCGTGTCCTACTACTGGCACTTCGTTGACGTGGTCTGGATCGGCCTTTTCGTGACCATCTACGGCATTCATTAAGGAATCGGGGATCTCTGTGAATAGGATCACCGCTAGGCGGCGGCATCCGCTCGCGAGATACGCCGTCCTGCTTCTGGCCTTGGGGCTGCTGGGGTTCTCCTACACCCTGGTGGCCCCGACGGGTGAGCGGGCCGACGCGGCCATCGCCTCCGGCAGGGCCGACGACGTGGCGGAGGGGAAGAAGCTCTTCCAGCAGAGCTGCGCCAGCTGCCACGGCCTCAGCGCCGAGGGCATCGAGGGTCGCGGCCCGACCCTCGTGGGCGTCGGCGCCGCGGCGGTGGACTTCCAGGTCAGCAGCGGCCGCATGCCGCTGGCCACCCTCACCGCCCAGGCGCCGCGCAAGAAGCCGGCCCCCTGGGTGAACGAGGACACCATCCGCCAGCTCGGCGCCTACGTCCAGTCTCTGGGCGGCGGCCCGACCGTGCCGGCCGCCGAGCAGGTCGACCCCGCCAAGGGCAACAAGGCGAAGGGTGGCGAGCTGTTCCGCGCGAACTGCATCCAGTGCCACAACTTCGTCGGCGCCGGCGGTGCCCTGACGCAGGGCAAGTACGCCCCCGAGCTGACCGAGGCCACTCCGACTCAGATCTACGAGGCCATGATCACCGGTCCGCAGGCGATGCCGGTGTTCAACGACAGCATCATCACGCCCGAGCAGAAGCGCGACATGATCGCCTACGTCATCGGCCTGCAGCACGAGCCCAATCCCGGCGGCGCCGGTCTCGGCCGCATCGGTCCGGTCACCGAGGGCCTCGTGCTCTGGGTCGTGGGCATCAGCCTGCTCGTTCTGGCCGCCATCTGGATCACCGCGAAGAAGCGACAGGCCCAATGACAGACAACATGAAGGACATCGAGCAGCCTGACGAGCGCGTTCCCAAGCGCGTCGTCGGCACCCCCTCGCCCTCGGCGAGCACGGCCCTGCTCGGCAGGGAGGAGAACACCGGGACGGTCGACGTCCCCGGTGTCGACCTGCAGGACGAGAAGACCGCGAAGAAGGGCGAGCGGATCGCCGCCCTCCTCTTCACCGTCACGTTCCTGTCGGGGATCGCGTTCATCGTCTCCTATGTGGCGTTCCAGGTCGGCGACGTGGAGAGCGCCAAGCTCTCCAACATGACCCTGGGCGGCTCGCTCACCCTGGCGCTGCTCTCGCTGGCCTCGGGCCTGGTGGTCTGGGTCCGCATGGTGATGCCCAAGTACAAGCTGGTCCAGGAGCGCCACGCGATGGCCTCCGACGGCGAGACCCGGGCGTACGTCGGCGAGACCTTCCTGCAGGGCGCGGCCGAGAGCGGCATCACCAAGCGGCCGCTGCTGCGCCGTACGCTCCTGGCCGCCGCGGCCCCGCTGGGCCTGGCCCCGCTGGTGCTCCTGCGCGACCTCGGCCCGAGCTACAGCGACTTCCCGGAGAAGCTGCGGCACACGGTCTGGGGCGAGAAGACCAAGGAGGGCAAGCACCGCAAGCTCGTCGTCGAGGGCACCGGCGCGCCGATCCGCGCGGCCGACTTCAACTCCCCCGGCGGCATCCTGTCGGTCGTGCCCGAGGGCTACGAGCACGACCTGAACGCCCTGGCCAAGGCCACCCTCATCCTGATCAAGTTCCGGCCGGAGGAGCTCAAGTCCGGCACGAACCTGAACTGGACGCACGAAGGGATCGTGGCCTACTCCAAGATCTGCACGCACGTCGGCTGCCCCGCGGCCCTGTACGAGCAGACCACGCACCACATCCTGTGCCCGTGCCACCAGTCGACCTTCGACGCCGCCGACGGCGCCAAGGTCGTCTTCGGCCCGGCCGCCCGACCTCTGCCCCAGCTGCCGATCGCCGTGGACGAGGAGGGCTACCTCGTCGCCACAGGCGACTTCAACGTCCCGGTCGGTCCCAGCTTCTGGGAGCGCGGCGACGCCGAGGCCGAGGTTCGCGAGAACGGAAGCCAGTCATGAGCCTGACCAGCGTCCCCAAGCCCATCTCGGGGCCGAGCTCCTACCTCGACGACCGCATCGGCGCGGGGAACTTCCTCAAGCGCAACCTGCGCAAGGTCTTCCCGGACCACTGGTCGTTCCTGCTGGGCGAGATCGCCCTGTACTCGTTCATCGTGCTGCTGCTCACCGGGACGTTCCTGACGTTCTTCTTCAAGCCGAGCATGGAGCACGTCATCTACGACGGCTCCTACGACGCGCTCAAGGGCGTCGGGATGTCCGCGGCCTACGCGTCGACGCTGGAGATCAGCTTCGACGTCCGCGGCGGCCTGCTGATGCGGCAGATGCACCACTGGGCCGCCCTGCTGTTCATCGCCGGCATGATGGTGCACATGCTCCGCGTGTTCTTCACCGGTGCATACCGCAAGCCGCGTGAGCTCAACTGGATCATCGGCGTCATCATGCTCAGCCTCGCGCTCTTCGAGGGGCTGACCGGCTACTCCCTCCCCGACGACCTGCTCTCCGGCGCCGGTCTGCGGATCACCGAGGGTGTGGCGATCTCGCTGCCGCTGGTCGGCACCTGGATCACCTTCTTCCTGTTCGGCGGCGAGTATCCGGGCGAGGACATCATCGCCCGCTTCTACTCGCTGCACATCCTGCTCATCCCGGGCGTCCTGCTGGCGCTGATCTCCGCCCACATGATCCTCATGTGGGTGCAGAAGCACACGCAGATGCCGGGCAAGGGCCGGACGAACAACAACGTGGTGGGCGCCCCGTTCTACCCGGCCTTCATGGCCAAGGCCGGCGCCTACTTCATGTTCACCTTCGGTGTCATCGCGCTGCTGGGCACCTTCGCCCAGATCAACCCGATCTGGCTGTTCGGTCCCTACACGCCGGCGGACATCTCGGCGGGCTCCCAGCCCGACTACTACATGGGCTTCCTGGAGGGCTCGCTCCGCCTGATGCCCGCGTGGGAGATCAACGTCCTGGGCTTCACGCTCCCGCTGAGCGTGATCATCCCGGCGCTGGTCCCGCTGGGCATCGTCATGACCGGCCTGGCCCTGTACCCGTTCATCGAGCAATGGGTCACCGGAGACCGCCGCGAGCACCACGTCGCGGACCGTCCCCGCAACAACCCGCACCGCACCGCGATCGGCATGGCCGGCATCACCTTCTACGGCCTGCTGTGGCTGCTGGGCGCCAACGACGAGATCTCCTGGACGTTCCACGTCTCGCTGAACTGGACGACGTACGTCGGCCGCGTCCTGGTCTTCGTCGGCCCGGTCATCACCTACATCGTCACCTACCGGATCTGCCTGGGCCTGCAGCGCAGCGACGCCGCGGTCATCGGGCACGGCGTGGAGTCGGGCGTCATCAAGCGCCTGCCCCACGGCGAGTACATCGAGGTCCACGTGCCCCCGGCCGAGGACATCGAGGCCCACATGCGGGGCAAGGAGCCGATTCCGGTCGTCTCCGGCGCCGACACCGAGCCCAACGGCATCCCGCCGAAGGGTCTGCGCGGCCCGATCGGCAAGCTCAAGGCCAAGATGAGCAAGGCCTACGGCGGCGAGAAGATCCCGCTGGACGACGGTCACGGCCACGGCCCCGCGCACGACGACGCCGGGGAGCACGCGGCGGTGGGCGCGACCGACGACAAGTCGATCACCCACTAGCGGACCGGATGACCGGATAGCGCGGAACGACGAAGGGCCCGGGCGGTTGAACCGCCCGGGCCCTTCGCGTCTCCGCCGGGCCCTTCGCGTCTTCGCCGGGCCCGCCCGGACAGCGTCGTGGACGCCGTTCAGCCGGCCTCAGCGGTGAAGCTCCTCAGACGGCCTCGGTGGTGAAGCTCTTGGTGGTGCTCCACCGGGTCCACTGCGCCCAGTCCTCCTGCCAGTGGCCCCAGCCGTTCAGGGGTTCCAGGACGCGGGGAGAGCCGGTGATGATGATCGGGTCACCGATCAGGGTGTTGTCGATGAACCACTTCGCGTGGCCGGGGCTGACGTTGACGCAGCCGTGGCTCACGTTCGCGCTTCCCTGCGAGCCCACGGACCACGGCGCGCTGTGGACGTACTCGCCGCTGTTGGAGATGCGGACGGTGTTGTAGACGGTCATGCGGTAGTAACCCGGCTGGCCGGGGCCGATGCCGGGCGAGGTCATGACGGTCACCGGCTCGCGGGACATGGCCAGGTGGACGCCGCTGGTCGTGTGGTACTTCCACAGCCCGCCCTTGCCCGCGCTCATCGGGATCCGCCGGATCACCTTCCCGTTGCGCCGGACCGTCAGGTGATGGTCCCTGACGCTGCCCTTGGTGATCTGGGAGCGGCCGATCTTGAAGTCGAGGACGTGGTCGCGCCTGCCGTACAGGCCGTCGCCGCCGCGTACCCCGGCCAGCCGGGCCTCCAGGCGGACCTTCGTGTTGGCGGGCCAGAAGGTCCTGGGCCGGAAGTGGACCGTCCGGTCGTCGAACCAGTGCCAGGCCCCCTGGACCGGCTTGGAGGTGCGGACCGTGAGGTTCCGCTCGACGGAGACGCGGTCGGTGACGTCACGGTCGAAGCTCATCATGATCGGCATGCCGACGCCCACGGTCAGGCCCGTGTAGTCCTTGTGCGGCGACAGGCTCGTCACGGAGAAGAACTGCTGCGCCCGCACGGTGGTGAAGGACGTGACGGACTCGGTGACGTCGCCGCCGGAGTTGACCGCCACCGCGGTGACCTCGTAGGTGGTCCCAGGAGCGGCCGTGCCCCGGCTCCGCCACTGGGTGCGGTCGGCGCTCAGCGTACCCGCCAGCGAGCCCCTGCGGCTCTTCACCGTCACCTTCTTCAGCGTCCCCCCGTTGGCGCCGATCAGGACGGTCGTGTCGGTCGGCACGCCGCCGCTGCGGTCGGCGGGCGCCACCACCACGGTCGCGGCCGTGGCCGGCGCCGCCGCGGCCCGCTCAGGGGAGTCCGCCCCCTCCCCCGCGCCTGAGACTCCGCCCGCCGAGCACGCCGTCACCAGCGCCAGCGCCAGCAGTCCCGGCGCACGAGCCGAGCCGCGGATCACCTTCCCCACAATGAACTCCCCGTTATCGCTTGATCTTTCCCGGTCGGTACGTACCCGGGGCAAGCTGTACGGCATCTGACACGTCATCCTTGAGCAGGTAATGAACGTCAAAAAGCGGGCCACGGAAGGTTTCCGTGGCCCGCTCTCTGCGGACTGCCAGAGCCCGGGGGCTCGCGCGGGGCCTCCCGGCCGGGTCCGTCACGGCGTGACCGGACCCGGGACGGGGATCAGTGCGAGAAGTTGCCCCGGTAGTACTCGAAGACGAAGCCGATCGTCGCCATGATCGTCGCGAAGACGCCGATCAGGAACAGCCACCAGCCGATCGCGAAACCGGCCGCGGTGAGCGCGACGGCCAGGCAGAGGAAGAGCGGCCACCAGCTGTGCGGGCTGAAGAAGCCGAGCTCCCCGGCGCCGTCGCTGATCTCGCCTTCCTTGTCGTCCTCCGGCTGGTTGCCGATGCGGCGCGCCGTGTACAGCAGGTAGTAGCCGATCATGAGGGCGAAGCCGACCGAGATCGCCATCGCCGTCGTGCCGACCGGCTCCTTGGACCAGTACCAGTAGACGACGTCCACCGCGGCGAAGAAGACGCCGACGAGGATGAACATCCAGCCCTGAACCTTCATCGGACTTCCTCCAGCTCACGCGGGGCCGTGATGTGCGGGTGCTTGAGGTCGAACGCCGGG
>NZ_BOOH01000080.1 GCF_016863135.1 Planobispora longispora | reverse complement strand
GGTCGGCGGTGTCGTGGGTCTCGGCGACGGCGGCGACGGCGGTCTGGCTCTGGGAGGTGCGCAGGGCGTCGACCTGCTCGGCGATACGGTCGTCGATCGGCCTGATGGCGTTGTAGCCCTTCCAGAACCCGGGGAGGTCGTGCTTGTCGGCGGCGGGCATGACCTGCCCGTCCCGGATCTCCACGTACTCGGCCCAGTCGGCGTACAGACGATCCCAGGCCGCCTTGTCAGTCGTGACGGCGGAGAAGGTCTCGGCGTTCTTGGCGATGTCCGCGTCGGCCTCGCGGATCTCCTCGGCGTTCTTGGCCCGGTACTCGGGGTTGGACATGTAGTAGTTGAGCATGAGGTAGCGCACCCGCAGCATGTCGCTGTGGATCAGACCCAGGGTCTCGATCGGGCGCACACCGTGCTGGTAGATCTCCTCGGCCTTGTCGTCGGTCTGGCCGAGGCCGTCGACGCTCACACCGATCACCAGCAGGCCCGCGGCGGCCACCGCGGCGACGGCGGCGAAGATCTTGGCGGTCAGCGGCAGATCACGGCA
Source organism: Planobispora longispora (assembly GCF_016863135.1). Classification (GTDB taxonomy): domain Bacteria; phylum Actinomycetota; class Actinomycetes; order Streptosporangiales; family Streptosporangiaceae; genus Planobispora; species Planobispora longispora. The sequence continues at coordinate 21,785 of NZ_BOOH01000080.1, read as the reverse complement.
GCGGTCGAGCGGTGACCGCCGGGCGGGTGCGGCGGGGACGGACGAATGCGGCGGGGCCGAGGGCGACGACATGATTTTCCTCAAGGACGGTGGTTCAGGAGATCTGGGTTACATCGTCCTTATCGGAAGACGTTCACCGTTCATGAGCAGTCGCGCCCGTCCAGGTGGGCGGGGCCGCCGCCCGCCCGGGGACGCGGCCCCGGACGCCGGGTCCCGGGCGGGCGGAGCGGCCGGGGGGGATCAGCCGACCGTGACGGAGGTGCGGGCCGCCGAGCCGCCGCCGCAGAAGACGTAGACGCTGTGCCGGCCGGCCCTGGCCTTGGCGGAGACGGTGATCGACGGGTACCAGGCCACGGTCGGGACGTCCGGGACGTTCTGGCGGGTGGCGAAGGCGGTCGAGACGACCTTGGCGACCCTGCTTCCGGAGCAGACGGCGGTCACGGCGACCTTCTGCCCGGGAGCGACGACGCCCGGCTTGACGCCGACGCCCACGCTGATCGCCGACAGGCCGCCGTCGGCGGGGTTCGGCGCGGGGCTGGAGGGCTTCACGGTGGGACTGGGCGCCGGGCTGGAGGGCTTCACGGTGGGACTGGGCGCCGGGCTGGAGGGCTTCGCGGTGGGGCTGGGCGCCGGGGCGCCGCCCGGCAGGACGAGCGAGACCTTCGCGCCGGTCGCCGACTCCGACAGCACCGTCAGCGTGACGCCCCGGTCCTTGATGCTCTTGCCCGCGGCCAGGGTGGTGCTCCCCTTGGCGGTGGTGGCGGGTGTGGCGTCGATCTGGATCGCCTTCTTGTAGTCGCCCTTGGGCACGAGGTAGACGATGACGCCCTCGGCGACGTCGACCTCCGGGCCGTGGCCCCGCTTGCGGTGCTCCACCACCAGCCGGTCCGTGCCGTCCTGGAGCGGGATGTCCAGGAAACGGCGTCCGGGACCGTAGAGCGGGGTCAGCGTGTAGGTGCCGGAGGCGGTGGGGACGATCCGCTCGGCGGCGGTGTGCCACTTCAGCTTGACGAGCGCGGGGGCGGACAGGCCGACGCCGGGCCCGCCACCGCCCATCACCGAGCTCTTGCCCCGGTACCCGGCCGAGGCGCAGTTCGACAGCGTGCCCTCGGTGCACGCCGAGGTCCCCTCGTGGCTGAGGCCGAGGTTGTGGCCGATCTCGTGGATGGTGCCGGCGGCGCTGTAGCCGTCGGGCATCCAGCTCGTCCCGCCGCCCACGGTGGCCAGGCCCGCCCAGCCGCAGCCGCCGGAGGGCATGATGATGGAGACGTGCTTGAACCGGGCCCGGTCGATGCCGCGGGCCTTCATCTGCTCGTCGACCTCGGTGCGCATCCGGCCGGTGTCGCAGCCGGCCTTCATGTCGAGCTTCCAGGGGCCGAACACCTCTCCGGAGAAGGCGACCCGGTCCTGCGAGGACTTGCGGAAGTAGGTGGCCACCGAGGTCCCGGAGCCGAAGAAGACCTCCTTCGCCTTGGCGGTGGCGGCGGCCTTGTCGGGGTGGCCCTTGTCCTGGAAGTCGATCAGGACCACGGCGGTGGTGCGGACCTCCGGCGCGGCCTGCGCCGCCTGAGCAGCCGAGGGCAGTACGGCCGGCGACAGCACGGCCAGGGCGGCGGCCATGGGCGGGATCCAGCCGGTGGGCATACGGCGCTTCATGGAGGTTCTTCTCCTTGGGGGGTGGCGCGAAGACGACACTGGCACCCTAGGAGTAAAAAAGGCGCAGGAAACTCTCTTATGCCACCGTTAAGGTGCGCTTAGTCGGCCGCAAAGGTCCGGCCCCACCTGGGAAGACGGCGCTCCCGCACGGAAAGACGGGACTCCGGCGCGGGACGGCGAGACCCCGCACGGGACGGCGAGATCCCGCCGCCCGGAGCGGACGGGATCAGATCGAGCGCCCGAGAGCCGCCCCCGCGAAGGCCGCCGCGAGACCGGCCGCCAGCGTGAGCGCCAGGTTGGCCGCCGCCGCCCGGCGCTCGCCCGACTCGGCCAGCCGCAGGACGTCGTAGGCGAGCGTGCTGTAGGTGCTGAGCGCCCCGCAGAACCCGGCGCCGCCCAGCGTGAGGAACCAGCCCGGCAACCACCCGGCCGCCGCCCCCGCCGCCAGCAGGCCCAGCAGGAACGAGGCGGCCACGTTCGCGAGCAGGATCCCCCAGGGGAAGGACGAGGAGATCCGGAGTCCGGCGAGGTGGCGCAGCGCGGCCCCGGCGGCCCCGCCCACCGCCACGAGCAGTGCGGTCATCTCCTCGTCACCGCGCCGGCCGTACGCCGCGGATCAGGGCCGTCCCGGCGAACACGGCCGCCAGCGCCAGGGCGGGGGTCGCGGCCAGATAGGCCAGCGCCGTGCCCGATCTTCCCAGGCGGACGAGGGACTCCACGTCGACGGCGAAGGCGGAGAAGGTGGTGAAGCCGCCGAGCACCCCGGTCGAGAGGAACGGCCCGGCCAGCCGGCGCGGCGCCGACGCCGTCAGCCACCCGGCGAGCGCGCCGATCAGCAGGCAGCCGAGCGTGTTGATCGCCAGGGTCGTCCAGGGGAACGAGCCCGGCGCGGCCGGGAACAGCGCGCCCAGCCCGTGCCTGGCCAGCGCGCCCAGCGCGCCGCCGCAGGCCACCGCGCCGAGCACGGCCGCGTCGATTCTCACCCCGACAGGGTAGTGCCGCCGTGCCGGCGGACCGGATTCAGCCGCGGCCGGACTTCTTCTCCGCGCGGGCGCCGTCCGGCTTGGTCCCCGCGGCGTCCGCCTTGGCGCTCGCGGCGTACTTGTCGACGTACTCCTGGCCGGAGAGCTCCATCAGCGCGTACATGATCTCGTCGGTGACGGCGCGCAGGACCAGGCGGTCCTCCTCCATGCCGTAGTAGCGGGAGAAGTCCAGCGGCTTGCCGAACTTCACGCCGGGGCGGATGCCCAGCTTGGGCAGCGGGCGGCCGGGGGGCATCATCTCGAAGGTGCTGATCATGGCCCAGGGGATGACCGGCGCCCGGGACTCCAGCGCCAGCCGGGCCACTCCGGTCTTGCCCTTGTAGAGACGGCCGTCGTGGGAGCGGGTGCCCTCGGGGTAGATGCCGAGCACGTGCCCCTCCCCCAGGATGCGCAGGCCGGTGCGGAGCGCCGCCTCGCTGGCCTTGCCCCCGGAGCGGTCGATCGGCACGGTGCCGACCCCGCTGAAGAAGGCCCGGCTGACCATTCCCTTCAGACCCCGGCCGGTGAAGTACTCGGCCTTGCCGAGGGAGATCACCTTGCGCGGCAGGAACAGCGCCCCGAAGAAGTGGTCGGCGAACGACAGGTGGTTGCCGGCCAGGATCACCGGCCCTTCCTTCGGCACGTTCTCCACGCCCTCCGCCCACGGGCGGAAGATCAGATGGAGGAAGGGCCAGAGGATGGCCTTCACCACCCAGTAGAACACTCGAGGCTCCTTCGGTTGTCAGGCAGCGACCTGGAGGTATCTTCCCATCTTCGGCCTCTGCCACCTACACCGCCGAACAACCCAAATCGCCCCTCTCGCAAAACAACCCCGAACCATGCGACGATCAGGCGAACTGACAAGGAGTTCAACCATGCCTGTCATGCCCGGTGCGGAGCCGTACCACCACGCGGGCGGCCCGGTCGGAGTCCTGCTCTGCCACGGGTTCACCGGTTCGCCGCAGTCGTTGCGCCCCTGGGCGGAGCACCTGGCCGAGGCGGGCCTGACCGTGGCGCTGCCCCGGCTGCCCGGCCACGGGACGACCTGGCAGGAGATGAACCGCACCCGCTGGGAAGACTGGTACGCCGCGCTCGACAAGGAGCTCGCGGACCTGCGGGGCCGGTGCTCCGACGTCTTCGTCATGGGCCTGTCGCTGGGCGGCTGCATGGCCCTGCGCCTGGCCGAGGTGCACGGAACGGAGATCAGGGGCGTCGTGGTCGTCAACCCCTCGATCGCCAACGACGTCCCCCTGCTCAAGCTGGCGCCGCTGCTGCAGCTCTTCGTCCCGTCGGTGCCGGGGGTGGCCGGGGACATCAAGAAGGAGGGGGCGACCGAGCTGGGCTACACGCGCACGCCGGTCAGGGCCGCGGCGAGCCTGCCCCGCCTGTGGGCGCTCACCCAGACCGAGCTGGACCGGCTGGTCCAGCCGGTGCTGGTCTTCCACAGCCCGCAGGACCATGTGGTGAAACCCACCAGTGTCCGTATTCTTCGTGAGAAGCTGACCGGGGGAAATCTGAATGTGGTGGAGCTCGCCGACAGCTACCATGTCGCGACGCTCGACAACGACGCCGATCGGATCTTCGCGGGGAGCCTGGAGTTCGTCCGCGCGAACGCCTCTGTACCCTTGCAGGGAGACTGATCGCGGACGGGGGCGCGCAGTCTTTTGGGAGGAAGTGGACGGCCGATGAATGACAGGCCAGCTAGGTGACACCTCAGAGCGATGAGGACGAGGTCTGGCGGCAGATCGTCGCGTCCTTCAACGACACCGCCGAGCGCGATCCGGCCGACCAGCCGTGGCCGGACAGCGAGAACCTCCCCGCCGAGTCTCCCCGCCGCGTGGTCAGGGAACCGGAGGAAGAGGCGCTCCCCCCGGTGGACGGCGAGCCCGCGGAGCTCGCGGAGCCCGCGGAGGGTGAGCGGGCGGACGCCGACGACGAGGGCCACTACGTACCGCCTCCGCCCCCTCCCCTCCCCAGAACCGACACGACCGCCAAGATCGGCTGGGCCGCCCTGTTCGGCGGCCCCGCCTTCCTCGTGGTGACCGTGCTGGCCGGATGGGACCCCGGGGGCTGGGTGCTGTTCGCCGCGGCCGCCGCCTTCATCGGCGGCTTCGTGGCGCTGGTGGTCCGGATGGGCGACGGACCGCCGAACGACTCCGGCTGGGACGACGGCGCCGTCGTCTGACGCGCCGCCGGGGCCGGGACCGCTCCGGCAGGCTCCACACGACCGGCCTCGCATGACCGGATCCGCAGCGGGCTTCCCGCGGCCCGGCCCGTCCGGCGGGCCCGCAGCGACCGGTCGCTACGACCGGGACCGCTCCGGGAGGCCGGCCCCGAAGCGCTCGATCACGTCGGTGTAGCGGCCGGCGTCGTCCACCACGTGGCCGACGCTCCACACCGTGCCCGTGCCGGGCAGGTAGGCCGCCGCCTGGAGCCTGATCGTCCGGGGGGCGGCGGGGACCGCCCCGTGCAGCGGCTTGAGCGCGCGGCCGTCGTAACGGAGCAGGAAGGCCTCGCCCGGCCGCTCCAAGTCGACGCCGGAGATCCAGAACCGGTTCTTGCGGTCGCCGGTCACGCCGTACAGGCGGACGTCACGGCCGCGCACGGGCACGCGGGACCACTTCTTGCCGTTCCAGGACAGGACCAGCGGGGTGTCCTCGTCGGGGCCCCCGTAGACGCCGCCGACGGCCAGCGCGCGCTTCGGCCCGTTGATGTAGACGTCGCGCAGGTAACCGCCGGTGATGGCGGGCGCCGGGAAGGGCTTCCACTGCCCCCCGGACAGCCTCATGATCAGCGGCTTCTCCCCGGTGTCGCCCACCGCCCAGCCGTCGCCCTTGGCCGGGACCGCCACGCCGTACAGCGCGCCGTCCCCGTCCACCTGGGTGAGCTTCCACTTGCCCCCCGCGCCGGTGACGACCAGGGGCTGCCCGTCGCGGCGGCCCACGGCGACCATCCTGCCCGGGGTGGCGGCCACCCCGCCCAGCCAGTCGCCCACGTGCAGGGTCTCGACGGGAACCCGCTCGAAGGCCGAGCCGTCGCCCCGCGCCACGTACGGCGTGCCGTCGTGGCCCTCGCCCACGGCCCACAGCTCGGTGGCCGAGGCCGCCGCGACCGAGCGCAGCAGCCCGGCGCCGGTGGAGTCGTTGCGGACGGCGACCTCGGACCACCCGCTCCCGTTCCAGTGGGCGATCGCGCCGCGGCTCTGCCAGACGTCCCACACGCTCTGCTGGCCCACCGCCCAGACGTTGGACGGCGAGACCGCGGCCACGTCCGACAGCGACCCGTCGCTGCTCAGCCCGGCGGTGGTCGGCGCCTGCCACGCCTCCGCCGTGGGCGGGCGGACGGGATCGGCGTGCGCGGCCGGCGGCTGAGAGGGCAGCAGGAGCACGCCTCCCGCGCAGAGCGCCAGCGCACGCCGCGGAAGGCGACGAGTCATGCCCCACATGGTAGAGCTCCCCGCCCTCCCCTCGTACGGGCTTCCCCCGATCATGGCGCGTCGTCCCCGCCGGGGACGGCGAGTTCCGCGACCACCGGCAGGTGGTCGGTCGCGGCGGCCAGGTCCTCGGGCGCGGCCTCGGCCGTCCCGCAGGAGACGACCCGGAGGCCCTCCGCCGCGAAGATCGCGTCGATGCGCAGGCTCGGGCCCCTGGCCGGGAAGGTGAAGCCGTTCCCCTGCGGCGCGAGCGGGTAGCAGTCGATCAGCCCTTCGCAGATGCCCTGCCAGGACGGCCCGCCGGGCCGCTCGTTGATGTCCCCCGCGAGCACGGGGAGCGCGCCGAACCGGTCGGCCGACTGTCTCAGCAGGGTCATCGCCTCGCCCGTGTGGTGCAGCCGCGCGGCCTCGTCGAGGTCGAGATGGATCGAGCCGACGGCCACCCGCACGCCCCCGGCCTCCACCACGGCGATCGCGATGGCCCGCCGCTCCAGGCGGAAGAAGGGCTTCAGCAGGTGCCCCTCGCCGTGCAGGAGGCGGACCCGGGGACCGGTCAGCACGGCCACGCCGCCCCTGCGGCGGCCCGCGGCCACGCGCAGCCCGCCGAGGGCGGCCAGCCTCCGGCGCTTGCGGCGCCAGCACAGGAATCTCGGCGCCTCCTGCACGCAGAGCACGTCGGCGCGGAGCGCGGCTGTCACGCGGCCCAGCGCGGCGATGTCGTCTCGCATGGCGCGCACGTTGTAACTGGCGACCCGAAGGAGCACGGTGACCTCACTCGGACGGTGCGTGAGGCGAGCCTAACCGGGTCAGCGCCTCCGGGCGAGGTCCGCGGCGCCGACCAGGCCGGCGGAGGCGCCCAGCTCGGCCAGGCGGATGTCGGCCAGCGGGCGGTGCCCGCGGCCGGTCAGGTTGGCGGCGAAGGACTCGCGGGCCCGGTCGATCCAGAGGTCGGCGGCGCGCGAGACGCCCCCGCCGAGGATGAAGCAGCCGGGATCGAGCACGGCGGCGAGGTCGCTCAGCCCCCGGCCGATCCACTCGGCCATCGAGGCGAAGGCGGCCAGCGAGGCCGGGTCGCCCTCACGGGCGGCGTCGGTCACCTCCGGGCCCTCGACGTCCCCGGGGGTGCCGCCGGCGATCTCCAGCAGGCGGGCGGCGCTCGCCGGGTCGGCCTCCGCGTTCAGGCGGGCCTCGGCGACCAGGGCGTTGCCGCTGGCGTACTGCTCCCAGCAGCCCAGGTTGCCGCACCCGCACGGGCGCCCGTCGGGGATCACCTGCATGTGCCCCAGCTCCGCGCCCATGCCCCAGCGGCCCCGGTAGAGGGAGCCGTCGAGCACGATGCCGCCGCCGATGCCGGTGCCGACGGTCACGCACACGACGTGGCTCTCGCCGCGCCCGGCGCCGAACCTCGCCTCGGCCCAGGCCATCGCGTTGGCGTCGTTCTCCACCACGACGGGCAGGCCGACGAGGTCGGAGACCTTCTTCTGCAGCGGCTCCTCCCGCCAGGCGAGGTTGGGGGCGAACCTCACGATCGACCGGGTCTCGTCGACGAACCCGGCCGCGCCGAGGCCGACGGCCTCGATCTCGTGCCCCTCGGCCAGCTCCTTGACCACCTGCGCGATGGTGTCGGCGACCAGCTCCGGGTTCTCCGCGGGGGTGGGGCGGAGGCGGTGTTCGACGATCCGGCCGTCCTGATCGACGACACCCGCCGCGACCTTGGTGCCTCCGATGTCAACGCCGATGGTCAGGCCCATCTTCCACCCTCTCCCCCGGGTTCGCCCCAGGTCTCTCCCGGGTCTCAGCCCAGGTCGATGTGCTCCACGGGGGTATCCTCTCGCGACGTGCCGCGCTCTCGCTCCCGCTGCCCCGGCGAGGGGCGGTTGAGCGCGTCGACGGCCGACTTGAGCGCGGCCAGCAGCTCGCTGCCGGCCTGCATCAGGTGGTCGGCCACCTGCCCGCCCGACTCGCGCTGCGCGGCCATGGCCCGGCAGACGGGGCACGCCCGGCAGATGTACTCCTCGTCCGTGGAGACGGCCTCCTCCCAGACGTCCCGGCCGCCGCTGCGGCCTCCGCCGGAGAAAGCGCTGCCGAAGCCGGTCATGGTGCCCCTGACCAGGTTTCTGCCCAGCTGCTTGGCCGCCTTGCGCTGAAGCGTGTCGAAAAGCTTGAACGCCTCCTCCGCCGCGCTGCCGATGGGGTCGCGGTCCTCACGGTCCTCGCGGGGCTGCCGCGGCCCGTCGTTCCTGCCGTTCTCGTTGTTCTCAGTCATCTGGCCCTCCCGTCTGGAACCGTACCCGGAGCAGGCCGTCCGAGAGCGCGGCCTCCCGCACACTCCTGCGGGCGAGGGCCGCGGGAAGGGCCAGGACCCGGCGGTAGGGGCCCACCGTGACGATCAGTTCGTCGCCCTTCCTCGCCAGGTCCACCTCGCCCTTCTCGGCGAGCGGGAGCGCCAGGATCAGCTCTCCCCCGGGGGTGACGCGCAGCGGCGGCTCCCCGGACGGCGGGGCGAAGGGATCGGCCTCGCCGTACATGGCCTCGGCGACGCGGGCGAGCGCGCCCAGGCCGACGGGCTCGGCGTCCAGGTAGGGGACGGTGTGCACGGGCAGCGGGGCGAAGGACTCCGCCACCTCGGCCAGGTGCCTGGCCTGGGCGGTCACCCACCGCTCCCGCCACGGGTCGGCGCCCTCGGCGGGGAAGACGCGGTTGGCGACGACCGCGTCGACGCGGTAGCCGTACAGGCTGAGGGAGGTGAGGGTGCGGCGGGCCTCGGCGAGCACGACCGCCTCGGGGGTGAGCACCAGACGGACGCTGGCGCCGGGGCCGGTGAGCAGCTCGCGGACCTCCATCAGGCCCCGGTGCAGGCGCTCGCCCGCGCCGACCACGTGGTCGTCGGGGACGCTGACCATCGCCACCCGGCGGACCAGCGGGGCCAGGGTGCGCAACAGCCGCCTGCCGACCGGGAGCAACCGGTTGACGTGCCAGTCGAGGGCCTCGGGCAGGGCGAGCAGCCGGAGCGTCTCGGCGGTGGGCGCGCAGTCGACGACGATCACGTCCCAGCGTCCGGAGCGGGCCTGCTCGCGCAGCTCCAGCAGCGCGATGACCTCCTCCGCGCCGGGCAGCACCGTGATCTCCTCGGCGGTGACCTCGTCCAGGCCCAGCTCGGCGAAGACCCCCCGGGCGTAGTCGCGCAGCTCGCCCCAGTGGCGCTCCAGCGACCGCTGGGTGTCGACCTGGTAGAGGTGCAGGCCGGGGGCGATCTCCGCGGGGCCGGGGGCCGGGGCGGGACCGCCGGAGTCGTTCACCCCGAGGGCGTCGGCCAGCGAGTGCGCGGTGTCGGTGGAGACCACCAGCGTCTTGAGCCCGGAGCGCGCGGCGCGCACGGCGGTGGCCGCCGCAGCGGTCGTCTTGCCGACCCCGCCCTTCCCGGTGAACAGCAGGATCCGGCTCATGACCCCTCCCCCCGCCGCCCGGACCGGGAGCCGTCGCGGCCGGTCACGCGGCCTCGACGCGCTTCTTCAGTCCCTTCAGGGCGGTGTCGATGATGACCTTCTCCGCCTTCCGCTTGATCATGCCGATCATCGGGACCTTGAGGTCGACGGCGAGCTCGTAGGTCACCTCGGTGCCGCCGCCCGCCCCGGCCAGGCGGTAGCTGCCGGTCAGGCCGGAGACCATCTTCCCGGCCTCGGCGATGGTCCAGTCGACGGAGTCGTCCCCGTTCCAGGCGTAGGCGAGGGTGTACTCGTCGCTGATCACGCCCGCGTCGAGGACGAACCTGACCTTCTCCGGGCGGCCGTCCGGTCCGGTGGACAGGACCTGCGCGGACTTCACCTGGCCCGCCCACTCCGGGTATGCGGCGAAGTCGGCGATCACCGTCATGACGGTCGACCGGTCGGCGCCGATCGTGATGCTGGAGGTGGTGCGATCAGCCATGGGCTTACCGTACTCGTTTCGGCTTTGCGCGCGTACGTCCGGCTCACCACTCGATCGCGAAGGGCACCCCCCGGCCCCGGAAGTGGCCCACGTTCAGGCACTCGGTCCTGCCCACGCGCGTGCGGCTCACCAGGGGCTGGTGCACGTGGCCGAAGAGGGCGTAGCGCGGCTGGGTCCGCCTGATCGCCTCCAGGGTCGCCTCGCTGCCGCGCTCGAAGCGGCGGGCGACCACGTCGTAGAGGAGCTCGGGGATCGCCGGGGGGATGTGGCAGCAGAGCACGTCCACCTCGCCGACCGCCTCGACCTTGCGGGCGAACTCCTCGTCGTCGATCTCGTTCGGCGTCCGGTACGGCGTGCGCAGGCCGCCGCCGACGAAGCCGAACCTCAGCCCCCCGATCTCGGCGGTCTCCCCGTCCAGGACGTGGTGACCCGGCCGGACGTACTCCGGCCAGTAGCGCGGCAGGTCCACGTTCCCGGGGGTGAGGTAGGCCGGGGTGGGCATCGCGGCGAAGATCTCGCCGTACTGGCGGCGGACGGAACGCTCGATGTGATCGCGCGGGTCGCCGTCCAGCGACGCCCAGAGCTCGGTGGACATGGCCCGGGCCTCGTCGAAGCGCTTGGCGGTGCGCAGGGCGATGAACTCCTCGGCCCGCTCCGTGCCGAAGAGCTCGGCGAAGATTCCCTGGGAGTGGTCGTCGTAGTCGATGAACAGGATCAGGTCGCCCAGGCAGACCAGCGCGTCGGCGCCCTCGCCCGCGCAGGCCAGGGCGTCGGCTCTTCCGTGCACATCGCTGACGACATGAACCCGCATGCCGGACATCCTAACCATTGGGGGAATCCGCCCCCAGACGGAGAGTGAGATGCGCCATAACGGGGGACGGGCAGGTCAAACGGTCCCACATGACGAGACTGGTACGGTGAAGCCGCCCTTCATAACGCCTGGGTGACGGATCTACCCATGCGTAACTTCTAGCGGTAGCTTCCTGGCAACCCTTAGTCCGTGCGTCCTCAGGAGTGATCCCGTGCGCGAGTACAGCGTCCCCGTTCTGGTGGATGTCCCCGCCTCCGCCAACCTGACCGACACGGTGTTCCAGCGCGCCGAGCAGGAGCCCGGCGCGATCGTGCTCCGCCGCAAGGTCGGCGACGACTGGACCGCCGTCACCGCGCGGGAGTTCCGCGACCAGGTGGCCGCGGTCGCCAAGGGGCTGATCGCGGCGGGCGTCGGGCCGGGCGACCGGGTCGCCCTGATGTCGCGCACCCGCTACGAGTGGACGGTCATCGACTACGCGATCTGGTCCGCGGGCGCGGTGAGCGTGCCGATCTACGAGACGTCCTCCGCCGACCAGGTCAAGTGGATCGTCTCCGACAGCGGCGCCAAGGCGATCTTCGTGGAGCTGGGGTCCCACGAGGAGACCGTCCGCGAGGTCCTCCCCGAGCTGGACGAGCTGAAGAACGTCTGGTGCGTCGAGGCCGGCGCCGTGGACGAGCTGGCCGCCTCCGGCGGCGAGGTCACCGACGAGACGCTGGAGGAGCGCAGGAGCGGGCCGGGCATCGCCGACCTCGCCACGATCATCTACACCTCCGGCACCACCGGCCGCCCCAAGGGCTGCCGCATCACCCACGACAACCTGCTGTTCACCGCCAAGAACGTGGCCAACGGCCCGCTGGAGCTGCTGTTCACCGTGCAGGGCCGCGCCGTGCTGCTGTTCCTGCCGCTGGCGCACGTGTTCGCCCGCATGATCCAGATCGTGCTGATCGAGACCGGCACCGTGCTGGCGCACACCCCGAACATGAAGAACGTCGCCCCGGACCTGCAGGCGTTCAAGCCGACGTTCCTGCTGGGCGTGCCCCGCGTGTTCGAGAAGGTCTACAACGGCGCCGAGCAGAAGGCCGTCGCGGGCGGGAAGGGCAAGATCTTCCACGCCGCCGCGGACACCGCCATCGCGTGGAGCCGCGCCGAGTCCTCGGGCGGGGTCGGACTCGGCCTCAAGCTCAAGCACGCGCTGTTCGACAAGCTGGTGTACGGCAAGCTGCGCGACGCCACCGGCGGCAACCTGTCGGCCGCGGTGTCCGGCGGCTCGGCCCTGGGCGACCGGCTCGGCCACTTCTTCCGGGGCGTGGGCATCGAGGTCTTCGAGGGCTGGGGCCTGACCGAGACCTCCGCGCCCTCCACGGTCAACCTGCCGGGCGCCAACAAGGTCGGCACCGTCGGCAAGCCGTTCCCGGGCGTCACCGTCGCCATCGCCGACGACGGCGAGATCCTGGTCAAGGGCCGCCACATCTTCAACGGCTACTGGAACAACGAGAAGGCCACCGCCGAGGCGATCGACCCCGACGGCTGGTTCCACACCGGCGACATCGGCGAGCTCGACTCCGACGGCTACCTGAAGATCACCGGCCGGAAGAAGGAGATCCTCGTCACCGCCGCGGGCAAGAACGTCGCCCCGGCCCCGCTGGAGGACGCCATCCGCGCCCACCCGCTGGTCAGCCAGGCGATGGTGGTCGGCGACGACAAGCCCTTCGTGGCGGCGATCGTCACCCTCGACGCCGAGGCGCTGGAGCAGTGGAAGGCGGCCAACGACCGGGGATCGGCCACCCTGGCCGAGCTCAGCGCCGACCCGGCGATCGTCGCCGAGGTGCAGAAGGCCGTGGACGACGCCAACACGTCCGTCTCCAAGGCCGAGCAGATCAAGAAGTTCGTGATCCTCGACATCGACATCACCGAGGAGAGCGGCCACCTCACCCCGACCCTCAAGGTCAAGCGCAACATCGTGATGCGCGACTTCGCCAAGCACGTCGACGAGCTGTACGGCTGACCGCCCCGTAAGGGGCGTCTTCCACGGCGGCGCCGTGCCGGCTCCGCCGTGTCCGGGGGCGGGTCAGGGAGTCTGGGCCGGTTCGAGGAGTTCGGTGAAGCGGGTGGCGACCCGGTCCCAGCTCCACTCCCGGGCGGCCCACGCGCGTCCGCGCTCGCCCATCGCGCGGGCGCGGGCGGGATCGCCGAGGAGGTCGAGCAGGGCGTCGGCCACCGCGTCCGGCGCGGCGCCGTCCACCACCAGGCCGGTCTCGCCGGGCAGCACCGCGTCGGGCGCCCCGCCCGACGCGCCCGCCAGGACGGGCAGCCCGCTGGCCGACGCCTCCAGGTAGACGATGCCGAGTCCCTCGACGTCGATGCCGCCCAGGCGGGTACGGCACGGCATGGCGAACACGTCCCCCAGGGCGAAGTAGCGGGGCAGGTCCGCCCCGTCCACCGGGCCGGTCAGGATCACCGACGAGCGCAGGCCGAGGGAGGCGACCAGCCGTTCCAGCCTCCGCCGGTACGGCCCGCCGCCCACGAGCAGCAGCCGCGCGTCCGGCACGGCGCGCAGGACCCGGGGCCAGGCGCGGATCAGCGTGTCCTGCCCCTTGCGCGGCACCAGCCGGGAGACGCAGACGACGACCGGCCCGCCGCCGAGTCCCTCGGAGGCCGCGGGGGGACCGCCCGCCTCCGGGGAGAACACCTCGGTGTCCACGCCGGGCGTGAGCCGTACCAGCTTCTCCTCGGGGATCACCGTGGCGAGCAGCCGCCGGGTGTACTCCCCCAGGTAGGTGACCACGTCCGCGTGCCCGCCGATCCTGGCCAGCAGCCGCCGGGCGATCGGGACGCGGGCCCAGGACGCCTCGTGGCCGTGGGTGAGCATGACGACGCGCCGCGCCCCGGCCGCGCGCAGCCGTGGCGTGATCAGCCCGAGCGGGGCCGCCGCGCCGAACACCACCGTCTCGCAGCCGAGCTCCGCGACCAGGGCGGCGGCCCTGCGGGCGACCGCGCGGCCGGGGAGCATCAGCGAGGTGGGGTGGCGCACGACGGGGTACGGCTGCCGCGCGTCGAACTCCTCGCACCCGGGCCATCTGGGCGCGTAGACGGTCACGGAGCCGGGGGGCAGGCAGGCGGCGAGCCCGTGCACGAATGACTGGATGCCCCCCTGCCGGGGCGGGAAGTCGTTGGTGACGATGAGTGTGTGCTTCACGGCTCCGGCAGGCCGTTCAGCACGGCCCAGGAGCGCGCCAGGGCGATGCGCTCTGGTATCGGGGGGTGAGAGGCATAAAGAACATATTCAACGACATCTGGCGATAAATCAGAAATGTTGGCGATTGCCAATCGTTTCTGCATGGCGATGAATGTCGCCGGGTCCCGGGTCAGGTCCAGCGCGTGCACGTCGGCGCGGGCCTCGACGTTCCTGCTCACGACGTTCTGCGCCGGGCCCGAGAGCACCGTGGCCAGGCTCAGCAGCCCCATGACCAGGCCCGCCGCCCGGGGGTCGGCGAGCGAGGGCACGCCGCTGCGGCGCCGTACGAACCGGGAGGAGGAGACCAGGTACAGCAGGCAGGCCCCGCACGCCGCGCCCAGGCCGCCGATCAGCGTGCCGTACAGCACGTCGCCGCTCTCGGCGTGGCCCAGCTCGTGCGCCACGACCAGCTTCACCTCTCCGGCCGGGGCCTTCAGCAGCGTGTCGTAGACCACGATCCTGCGCGTGGCGCCGAAGCCGGAGACGTAGGCGTTGAGCGCGGTCGTCCGCCGGGAGGCGTCGGCCACGAGGACGTCCCCGACCGGCACGCCGTCGCGGGCCGCCATGGCGAGCAGGTCGTCGCGGAGCTGCCCGGCGGCCATCGGCCGGAAGTCGTTGAAGACCGGTTCGATCAGCACCGGGTAGACGAAGGAGGCGGTCACGGTGAGCGCGAACGCGCCGAACGCGGCAGGGATCCACCAGCGCCGGACCCGCCGGGCGAGCGCCGCCACGGCGAGCACCATGATCGACGTCAGCCCGGTCCTGATGCCGACGCCCTTGAGCCGGTCGGCCGTCCAGTCCGGCCACCCCTGCACGGACAGGCCGAAGTCGCGCAGGTGGGTCTCCTGCCACATGCCGAGCGGCCAGCGCAGGGCCTCCACCACCACCGTGACGGCGAGCACCCCCAGCAGCACCCGCCACCACCACGGGCCCCGCAGCCTGCCCAGCAGCCGCGCGCCGAACGGGGTGGCCGCCAGCACCCCGGCCGCCGTCAGCGTCAGCCCGAGCGACAGATAGGCCGGGGGGCCGACCGCGGCGTCGAACGCCGCGGAGCGGGCGACCTGGTCGGCGGCGAAGTCGCGCGCCGGGTCCGGGACGGCCTGCGGGGCGCCCCCGGGCAGGGCCCGCCAGGGCGTGGTGAACGCCACGATCGCCAGCGTGGCCGCGCCGAGGGCGGCCAGCGCCCACCCCGCCGCGCGCGCACCGGGGGCGGCCTGCGCCGTGCCGCTGTCCGCCGTCATCGCCGGCCCCGCGTCATCGTGGCTCCCCGGAGACGGGCGTGCGGACCGTGAGGGGTGTCAACCGAGCTCCTTCCGGAGATAGTCGCGCCAGCCGGCGGTGAAGTCGGCCGCGGTCAGGCCGAGGACCGTCCCGACATCGCTACCGTAGAGCCTCACGAGAGTCCTCTCGCCGTAGCGCCCGGCGATGTAGCGGCAGGCGAGCCACGCCTCCTCGTAGGCCTGCGCCAGCCGTACGGCGCCGGGAGCGAAATCGGCGGGCCCGGGCAGACGGGCGGGCAGGACCCCGGCCCGCACCTCCGCGGCCAGCTCGGCGGCGACTGTACGCACGGCGAGACCGGAGGCCGCGTAGCCCACGTAGTCGGCGAACCCCTCCGACAGCCACATCGGCACCCGGCCGCCGCGCGTCGCGCCGGTGGCCACGTGGGTGAGCTCGTGAGTGATGACGACGTCCCTGCCGATCTCGCTGAGGCGCGCGTAGCCGCCGGGAAGGATGATCACCCGGTCGGCGGTGGCCATCGCGGCCAGCCCGCCGGTGGCCCCGGCGCCCGCGAGCGCCTCGGCCTCGGCGTCGGTCTCGGGGAAGAGGATCACGGGGCGGACCGGCCCCCAGATCGCGGCGACCCGGCGGCGGGCGCGCTCGGCCCGGACGGCGAGATCGTCCAGCAGGTCCGCCGGGACGCGGTGACCGACGACGACGTAGTGCTCGCCGCGGAGCACGGCGCCGTCGGGCCACAGGTCCTCCGGGAGCGGCGCGGCTCCGGCGGTGAGACCGGCGCCCGCCAGTGCCAGCATTCCGGCGAGTACGGCGCGGCGCCCCTGCGGGACGGACATAAGGGTCGATGGTACGCGACCGGCTCCGTGAAGCCCTCCGGGAACCGGCTCCGTGAAGCCCTCCGGGAAAAGGCCCCGTCCGCCTCCCCCCGGAGGGAGAGGCGGACGGGGCCGTCTCATCGCGTGTCAGCCGCCGGGACGGACCGCTCCGACGAAGGAGGACCGGTAGTACCCCTTCATCGTCACAATCCGGACGGTCTTGCCGCTGCTCGGCGAGTGAACCATCTTGCCTCCGCCGACATAGATGCCGACGTGCCCCAAGCCCCTGAAGAAGACCAGGTCACCGGGGCGCAGGCTGCGCCACGAGACCTTCTTCCTGACGGCTCGGTACTGGCTGTAGGTGATCCGCGGGAGTTTCACGCCCGCCGCGCGCCATGAGTACTGGACGAGGCCGGAGCAGTCGAACGCGCCGGGACCGCTGGCTCCCCAGCGGTACGGGGCGCCGACTTTCCTCTTGGCCGTCGAGACGGCCCTGGCGGCTCTCTCCTTCTGCCGCGCAGCCCTGGTCATCTTGGCGCTCACCTTGGCGTTCACCGTGGCACTCGCCGCGGCTCCCGCGATGGCCCTGACCGGTACGGCGGTCGTGCTGTCCGTCGTCGCCCGCGCCTGGGTGGCTCCCAGCGTGACCGCTCCGGCTGAGGCGGTCAAAGTGAGTACGAGCCCGCCGATGGAGAGGCGGAAAAGGCCTGACGAACATGAATTTCGCAGGGTGGTAGACAGGATTTCTCCTTGGGACTTCCACTGACGCCTACCGGGTTAGCTGACGGATTCGGGCAGGGAAGGATGCCCTACGGCATGACGATGCCGATTCACCCCTGGTCGCATATATGCGCCTGATGGGTCCCCGGTTCCATGCCTCCTGGCTGCATGGATTCGGCAGGCCACCGCGCGCCGGTCGTTTTTCGGACCGCGCTCCGGATGGCCGGATGGATTTCTATGCGGGACATCGGCACTGAGGGGGCCGATATTCGATGCGGCGGCATGGCTTGCTCGTCGCGACGCCAGAAGGTACTCGGATCGGCAAACTTCGGCAAAGGCCGCCCCAGGGGAAGTGGGTCGTCCCGCCTTGATCACAAATCCATAACCCCTGCCCGAACGGCAGTTTCATTGTCCCGATATGACTCTCGTCACATTCCCCGGACCCCAACCTTGAAAACGTCACTCCTGTCACACGAGTCACACCAGTATTGATCTTGAACGCCGCCGGAGCGCCGGCCGATCATCGTTCGGGGAACGGACGATCACTATTTCTGGCTATGACCGACCACCGTTCCGGAGGGTGGAAGACCACCTTTTTGGACTATTGGCGGCTCCCCATCAGAGCGATAAGAACCGTCATTTCGTGCTATAAGCGGTCACGACTCCGGACCGGGCCGCCGGATGGCGGCATCCGGAGACCGCCCGTCATGCGAATTCGGTATGGATCACGAGCAACCGAGCCGGCGCGGCCCGCGGGCGCCCATGCCGGAGACGGGCCGCCGGCGCCCGGGGCGAGGCGGAAACGTCTCAGAGACGGAGACGGGTCGGAGACGGAGGGAGAACGCCCGGGTCAGGGGCGGACGGGTCAGGGGCGGACGGGTCAGGGGCGGACGGCCCCGACGAGACGGCGACCGTAGGAGGACAGGCTGACGACCTTGACCACGTCCCCGGTCTGCGGGGCGTGGACGATCTGGCCGTTGCCGGCGTACAGGCTCACGTGACCCAGGCCCTCGCTGAAGATCAGGTCTCCGGGCTGGAGCTCGTCCAGGGAGACCCGGCGGCTGGCGCCCCAGCTCCACTGCTCCCAGGTCGTCCGGGGAAGGCTGACGCCGCCGGCCCGCCAGGAGGCCTGGGTGAGGCCGGAGCAGTCCCAGCCGCCCGGTCCCGTGCCGCCGTACTGGTACGGCTTGCCGACCTGCGCGAAGGCGAACTCCAGGGCCGCGCGGGCGTTGCCGGAGGCCGGCCCGGTGTACTGGATGCCGGAGCTGTTGGGGTCGCCCACTCGGAAGGCCCCGAGCTCCCGCAGGAGCTTGGTCTGGGCCCGGACCATCCGGTCGGCCTTGGCCTTCTCCTTGGCCAGCTCGTCACGCGTCCGGTCGGCCTCGGTCAGGGCGGCCTTGGCCTTGTCCCGGCTCGCCCGCAGGTCCTTGGTGGCCTGGTCGAAGGCGGTGACGGACTCGGAACGCGAGGCGGAGAGCTGATCGGCCGCGGCCAGGCCCCGCAGCAGGGTGGTCGGGTCCGCCTGGGCGACCATGCCCTGCCAGCCGGCCACGCCGCCCATCTGGTAGGTGGTGACGGCCATCGTGACGAGGTCCTCGCGCAGCCCGGTCACCTTCTCGCTCTGCCGCGTCAGCTCGCCGTTGAGCTTCTGGTACTTCTTCTTGGCCCGCTTCCACTTCTCGCCGGCCTGGTTGTACCTCTCAACGATCTTGTCGGCCTCTTCGTTGAGCTTCGCCAGCTTCTTCTTGGCCTGGGCGATGGTGGGCTTGGGCTCGGCGAAGGCGTCCCCGACCGGGATGGCCGGCAGCAGGAGCGCCGCAAGGGCGAGCCCCGCCGCCAGGGGAACCCGCCCGGAACGCTTCGGCATACCTGCCACGGCCACGACAACGTCCTCCCCGCGTAAAGACCTGGGGCGAAATAGTACAGAACAGGTAAGGGGGGACTCACCTTTTCGCCGGTTTTGCTCCCGTCCTGAACCCGGTTCAGGCTTCGCGGACCCCTCCCCCGGGCTTCCGGGGCCTCACCCGGGGCTTCCGGAGCCTCTCGCCCAGGCTTCGCGGGACTCGCTCAAGCGTCCCGGGACTCTCCCCCAGGCGTCCCGGCGCCCCGCTCAGGCGTCCCGGGACTCTCCCCCAGGCTGTCCGGTGGCCCGCTCAGGCGCGGCCGAGCCGTTTCAGCAACAGCGCCGCGGGGACCGGGCGGGCGCCCATCCGGCGGACCGACTCGGCCACCTCCCGGTCGGAGGAGACCACCGCGAGCGCGCGCCCGACGGGCTCGGCGCGGACCAGCTGCCGGATCAGGTCGTCGGCGATCTGCCCCGGGGCGCTGAACAGCACCCGGACGCCCCTGGGGGCCGAGACCGGCACCGGGCCGTTCAGCTCCGCGCCGTCGAAGACGACGGTCAGCTCGGTGCGGGTCTGCGCGTACAGCGCGCCGAGACCGGTGAGCAGGCGGTTGCGCTGGTCGGCGAGGGTGAGGTTGCCGTAGCCGGTCTTGGTCACGTTGTAGCCGTCCACGATCAGGTGGATCTGCGGCAGCGTGAGCAGCTGGTCCAGCAGAGCGGGGTCGTCGTCGGCGAGCGCCCGCGCGGGAACCGCCTGGGCCCCCGGCCGGCCGGGGGCGACCGAGACCACGGAGTCGGCGGGGCGGCTGATGCCCGAGGGCAGGGCCAGCTCCCTGCGGAGCCCGGCCGCGGCGTCCTGGAGCGCGTCGAGCAGCACGCGGACCTTGGTGTCTTCCACGCTGCGGCCCTCGCGCGCGGCCCGGCGGGCGGCCTCCAGCTGCCGCTCGGAGTCGGCCAGGCGCTCGCGCAGCCGGCGCAGCTCGCTCTCCCCCGCGCTCCCCGCCGACGCCGCGGCGGCCCTGGCCTCCTGCGCGGCCTCCTCCAGCTCGGCGGCCCGCGCGTCGGCGGCCTTGGCCCGCTCGCGGGCGTCGTGCAGCTTGCGGCGCAGGTCGGAGATCTCCGTGCGGGCGGCCTTGAGCTGCTCGCGCAGCCGGTCCGACTCCTCCTTCGCCGCGGCCTTCTGCGCCGCCAGCTGCTCGCGGAGCCGGGTCAGCGTCTGCTCCTGCGCCGAGCCCTCGGCGGCGGCGGCCGACCGCTCGATGTCGGCGCGGGCCGCCTCCACCATGTCCTCCCAGCCGGGCGGCCGGGTCAGATAGGCCGCGGCGGCGACCAGGACGGGCTCGGCCGCCGGCGGCACGGAGCCCTCCTCCAGGCTGGCGACCAGCTCGGGCCAGCCCCCGGCCAGCGCCTCGGCGACGGCCTCGCGGAACTCCTTGTCGGTCTCCAGCTGCGCGGCGATCGGCGTGCCGCCCAGCCTGGCCCGCTTGCGCGGTTCGAACTTGGCGATGGTGCGCAGCGGCGGCGGCACCGCGGCGGCGGGCATCGCACCGAGGATCTGGGACACCAGCTCCACGACATGTGTGCGGACCTGCTCCGGCAGCGGACGAGACAGGCCCTCTCCGGCTGAACTCATCACGGCCCCTACTCGGATTGGTCTATCTGTCAAGGGTACGGCCATCCCGCCCGGCCGCCGACCGAATAGAAGATCGAACAGCGGGGGGCCCGCGGGTGAACGCGATGTGGACAAGCGCTTGGTCATAGGTATACGACTGTTTCGGCGCCGTGGATCGGGCGCCGTGAGGCAGGCCGTACAGGAGACCGCGATGGACGAACAGCGTGAGCCGGGCCGCGGGCCGGGCGGCAGGCCGGGCCAAGCAGACGATCATGAGCCCGCCGGCTCCCCGGGGAACGGGGCGGCCCCCGACGCGGACATGCGAACCTCCACCCGCGACCTCGGCGAGCTCCACGAGCGGATACGTTCGTGGCTCGGCGGGCGTCTGGGGTGCCCGGTCACGGTCTCCGCGCTCTCCCACCCGTCGGGCAACGGCATGTCCAGCGAGACCCTGATCTTCGACGCCTCGTGGGAGGGCTCCGAGGGCAGGCGGGAGGTCGGGTGCGTCGCCCGGATGGCCCCGGCCGGCGAGGCGGTGCCGGTCTTCCCCGACTACGACCTCGGCCGCCAGTTCGAGATCATGCGGCTGGCCAGGGAGCGCGCCGGGACGCCCGCGCCGCGCGCCCTGTGGTTCGAGCCCGACCCCGCGCCGCTGGGCACGTCCTTCTTCGTGATGGAGCGCCTGGCCGGGGACGTGCCGCCGGACGTGCTGCCGTACACCTTCGAGGGCTGGCTGCTGGACGCCTCCCCCGCCGACCGCGAACGGCTCCAGCGGGAGAGCGTGGCCATCCTCGCCGGACTGCACGGGGCCCCGTTCACCCCCGCGGACCTGCGCCCCTTCCAGCTCGACCGGCCGGGCGAGTCCGCGCTCCGGCGGCACGTCAACGACCAGCGGGCCTACTACGAGTGGGCGCACGCGTCGATGCGGATCCCGGTGCTGGAGCGGGCGTTCGACTGGCTGGAGGAGCACTGGCCGACCGATCCCGGCCCCGACGTGCTGAGCTGGGGGGACGCGCGCATCGGGAACATCATGTACCGCGACTTCACTCCCGTGGCGGTGCTGGACTGGGAGATGGCCGCCGTCGGCCCCCGGGAGCTGGACATCTCCTGGATGATCTTCCTGCACCGGTTCTTCCAGGACGTCACCGAGGTCATGGGACTCCCGGGGCTGCCGGACTTCATGCGGAGCGAGGACGTCTGCCGTGCATATCAGGAAATGACGGGCTACCAGCCGCGCGACATGCAGTTCTACGAGATGTACGCCGCGCTCCGGCACGGCATCATCATGGCCCGCGTCTGGCACCGGCGGATCCACTTCGGCGAGCAGCCCATGCCCGAGAACCCCGACGACCTGGTCATGCACCGCGCCACCATCGAGCGGATGCTCGACGGCGGCTACTGGACATGACCGGGCCTCAGGCGGCGTACTGCCAGGGAGCGATCCGGAGCAGGTCGTCGATCTCGCGGGCCGGGGC
>NZ_BOOH01000079.1 GCF_016863135.1 Planobispora longispora | reverse complement strand
CCCTCAGCGCTCCTCACCGCGGTCGCAGGCACCGGACACCCGGCCGACCACGAGCCGTGAAAGCCGTCATTTCTCCGAAGGGTCATCAAAAATCCGAACCATCTCCGGATCTTCCCGGACCCGGCGACTCTACTCCGTGAGATGCCTGACCCGGACGACACCGGGGACGGGTCCGGGCCGGTAGGCCGGCGGCCCAGTCGGCATGCTCGCCGCATACGGCCGGGGCGCTGATCCTGGGACATCACGCTGAATCGCGTGGCTCCCGTCACACCATCGCGGCCGCCCGGCGGTAGAAGCCGATCTGGTCGGCCACCACGCGCTCCCGGAACGCGAGGTCGGTGTAGAAGGTGAAGTGCGTGCCGGAGTAAACACGCAGTTCACCTCGTGGTGCGCGGTCGGCCAGCACTCGAGCGGTCTCCGGCGGTGTCTCCCGGTCTTCGGCGGCGAGGCAGACCAGCAGGGGGCAGGTCAGGCGCGCGGCGGCGTCGGCGGGCCGGTAGCGCATCATCTGCAGCAGGCCTCGGGGGGCGACGCTGTTGCGCCACAGTGTCTCCCCTTCACCGGTCAGGGTCCGGATGTGCCGGTCGGCCTCGGGGGTGGCGGTCACGGCGAGTTCTCCCGGCCGTCCCACCATGGGGATGTAGTGCGGTCGCAGGCCCAGCCTGCCCCGGATCGCATCCCAGACGATCACGCCCAGCAGCTTCAGCGTGTCACCGGCCGAGCGTCCCTCGACCTTCTTCGGGAACCCGTTGAACGGGATCTGCGCCACCACGGCGGTGATCCGGGGATCGTCGGCGGCCACGGTGACGACATGCGCGCCGCCCAGCGAGTTGCCCCACAGCAGCACCCTGTCGGGGTCGACCCGCTCGTGCCCGCGGGCGAAGGCGACGGCGGCGCGGACATCGTCGAGCTGACCGTCGATGTCGGGGACCTGACGTGGCTCGCCGTCGCTCTCGCCGAAGCTGCGGTAGTCGAAGACCAGCGCGGTGAGGCCCGCGGCGGCGAAACGCTCGGCATAGTCGAAGAGCCGGTCCATGGTTCCGCTGAAGCCGTGACAGAGCACCACGCACGGCACCGGTCCGGAACCGGCGGGCAGGTAGAGATAGCCGGCGCAGCGGACGCCGGCGGAGGTGAAGGACACTTCGGATCGCATACAGATCAACCCCGCAGCCGTAAACTGACTTCTGGTAAGCAGCCTAGCCGCATAACTGACCTTTGGTAAGTGAGTCCATGACACCTCAGCGGATTCTGGAGGCGGCTCGTGCCTTGTTCGCCGCCCGCGGCTACCGCGCCACCTCCATGCAGTCCATCGCCGACGAAGTCGGCATCACCAAGGCCGCTCTCTACTACCACTTCGACTCCAAGGAGGAGATTCTCCACCGGCTCACGCTGCCGCTGCTGGACGAACTGGAGGCCGTGCTGGCCCGGGCCGAGTCACACGACAGCGCCGAGGAGGTGCGGTGGCGGGCGATCGAGGGCTACGTCGACGTGCACCTGCGCCACCGCCACACACTCATCATGCTGGTCAGGGACATGACGCTGCTGGTGCAGGCGCCGGTCGCCGACCGCTTCCGCGCCGCGATCTCCCTGGCCAACGAGCTGGTGGCCGGTCCGGGCGCCGGGCTCGAACAGCGGGTGCGCGCCTCCCAGGTAGTCGCCGGGCTGGCCGATCCGGTGGTGCTGTTCCGCGACGAACCGGCCGAACGACTGCGAAGCCTGATTTTGGACGGCGCCAGGGCGCTGCTGGGTGAACAGACCGTCCCCCGGGCTCGCGGGCGCGCCCGGGGACGGAGCGGCGGACGGCGCGCCATCCTCACCGGAGAGCAGGTCGAACAGGCACGTCTCCTGTACGCCGAAGGCAGCGGCGCCGAGGAGATAGCCGCCCGTTTCCAGGTCTCCAGAGCAACCATCTATCGCCATCTCAAAATCTAAATATTCTGAGATTTGATTTTGAGACAGTCTTGATCTCCCAGCTGCGGAGGCCGAGCCGGAATCGATGGGGCTCTACCGAACCGGGGCGATTCTAGGAGTGGGACGGAAGTCCCATCGACGGCAGGACCTTGGAGACGCGAGTGCGAGCCGTACGGCTCTGCAAAAAGGCGGTTCCGGCGGATGTACTGGGTGACGTAAGCGAGAAGAAACCGGAACAGGAGCCAGTCATGGCCGTCATCCACGGACGCAAGCCGGTCAACGGCCACGCCGTCACCCCCGTCACCACCCCCGCTGGAACCCACGCCGTGCAGAACCGCACCCCCGCCGCCTACGCCTGGGCGGCCGCCCGCATCGCCCTCGGCTGGGTGTTCCTGTGGGCCTTCATCGACAAGACCTTCGGTCTCGGCTTCGCCACCCCCGCCGCCAAGGCCTGGGTCAACGGCGGCAGCCCCACCACCGGATTCCTCAAGGGCAGCGGCGAGAACGCCCTGGGCGGCTTCTTCGGCGGCCTGGCCGGTCAGGCGTGGGTCGACTGGCTGTTCATGCTCGGCCTGCTGGGCGTCGGCGGCGCCCTCATCCTCGGCGCGGGCATGCGCGTCGCCGCCGCGGCCGGCGCGACCATGATGCTGCTGATGTGGGCGGCCGAGTTGCCGCTGGCCACCAACCCGTTCATGGACGACCACATCGTCTACGCGATCGTCCTGGTCGGCCTGGCCCTGGCCCACGCCGGCGACACCCTCGGAATCGGCGCCTGGTGGGGCAAGACCGCCCTGGTCAAGCGCCTCCCGATTCTGAAGTGACCGCCCGCGCGACGCCCGTCCCCTGAAAGGCAGGGGGCGGGCGTTCGCTTTGCGGAAGGGGCCACCCCGTGCGACGGGAACCCCGGGCGAGACCGGGAAGCCGATCAGAATGCGCGTCGGAGATGTCGTGGGCATGTCGGCCCTCGGCGGTGAGGACCAAATCCTCTACGTGATCAAGGGAAATGCGGGAAGGGTCGTGCCCATGGAGAAACTACAGAGGATCGACGCGTACTGGCGGGCGGCCAACTACCTGTCGGTGGGGCAGATCTACCTGCTGGACAATCCCCTGCTGAGCGAGCCGCTGGCCGCCGAGCACGTCAAGCCGCGCCTGCTGGGGCATTGGGGCACCACCCCGGGCCTGAACTTCTGCTTCGCGCATCTCAACCAGGTCATCCTGGAGCGCGACCAGGAGATGATCTACATTGCGGGGCCCGGGCACGGGGGACCGGCGGCGGTGGCGCACGCCTGGCTGGAGGGCTCCTACTCCGACAAGTACCCCGACATCCCGCAGAACACCGCCGGGATGCGCCGGCTGTTCCGGCAGTTCTCCTTCCCCGGCGGGGTGCCCAGCCATGTGGCCCCCGAGACGCCGGGGTCGATCCACGAGGGCGGCGAGCTGGGGTATGCCCTGGCCCACGCCTACGGCGCGGCCTTCGACAACCCCCGCCTGGTGGTGGCCTGCATCATCGGCGACGGCGAGGCCGAGACCGGCCCGCTGGCCGCCAGCTGGCACTCCAACAAGTTCCTCGACCCGGCCCGTGACGGCGTGGTGCTGCCGATCTTGCACCTGAACGGCTACAAGATCGCCAATCCGACGGTGCTGTCGCGCATCCCCGAAGCCGAGCTGGTCAAACTCATGGAAGGCTACGGCTACCGCCCCCACATCGTGTCCGGGCATGAGCCGGCGGCCATGCACCAGCTGATGCAGCAGACCCTGGGAGTCGTTTTCGATCAGATCGCCGAGTTCAAGGACGGCCGGGCCGACCGCCTCCCCATGATCATCCTTCGCTCGCCCAAGGGCTGGACCGGCCCGGCCGAGGTCGGCGGCGTGCCGGTGGAGGGCACCTGGCGCTCCCACCAGGTTCCCCTGTCGGCGGTCCGCGACGACGCCTCCCACCGGGCGATGCTGGAGCAGTGGATGCGCTCGTATCGGCCCGAGGAGCTCTTCGACGCCGACGGCCGCCCGATGCCGGAGATCTTGCACCTGGTGCCCGAGGGGCCGCGGCGGATGAGCGCCAGCCCGCACGCCAACGGCGGGGAGATCCTGCGCCCGCTGGCCATCCCGGACTTCCGCCGCTACGCGGTGGAGGTCAAGGACCCGGCCGCCCAGCACAGCGAGCCCACCCGCGTGCTGGGCGCCTTCCTGCGCGACATCATCGAGGCTAACCCGCAGACCTTCCGCCTGATGGGGCCCGACGAGACCGCCTCCAACCGGCTGGGCGCGGTGTTCGAGGTCACCGGCCGGGCCTGGAACGCCGAGACGCTGGCGACCGACACCGATCTGGCCGCCGGCGGCCGGGTGATGGAGGTGCTGTCGGAGCATCTGTGCCAGGGCTGGCTGGAGGGTTATCTGCTGACCGGCCGGCACGGCCTGTTCAACTGCTACGAGGCCTTCATCCACATCGTCGACGCCATGTTCAACCAGCACGCCAAGTGGCTGGACGCCTGCCACGACATCCCGTGGCGGCGCCCCGTCGCCTCGCTCAACTACCTGCTGTCGTCGCACGTGTGGCGCCAGGACCACAACGGCTTCAGCCACCAGGATCCCGGCTTCCTCGACGTCGTGGTCAACAAGAAGGCCAAGGTCGTGCGGGTCTACCTGCCGCCGGACGCCAACACGCTGCTGTCGGTCGGCGACCACTGCCTGCGCTCGCGCGACTACGTCAACGTCATCGTGGCGGGCAAGCAGCCGGTGCTGGACCTGTTCACCATGGACGAGGCGATCGTGCACTGCACCCGCGGCCTGGGCATCATCGACTGGGCCTCCAACGACGCCGGCGGCGAGCCCGACGTCGTGCTGGCCTGCGCCGGTGACGTGCCCACCCTGGAGACGCTGGCCGCCGCCGCGCTGCTCCGCCGGCACCTGCCGGACCTGAAGGTCAGGGTCGTCAACGTCGTCGACCTGATGCGCCTGCAGCCGTCCAGCGAGCACCCGCACGGCATGCCGGACGCGGAGTTCGACGCCCTGTTCACCGTCGACAAGCCCGTCATCTTCAACTTCCACGGCTACCCGTGGCTGATCCACCGCCTGACCTACCGCCGCGCCGGCCACGCCAACATCCACGTGCGCGGCTACAAGGAGGAAGGCACCACCACCACGCCGTTCGACATGGCGATGCTCAACGACATCGACCGCTACCACCTGGTCATCGACGTCATCGACCGGGTCCCCGGCCTGGGCACCGCCGCCGCCCACCTGCGCCAGCAGATGCTCGACGCCCGCCTGCACGCGCGGGCTTATACCCGCCAGCATGGTGAGGACCCAGCAGACATCCGCGACTGGGTCTGGCAGCGGTGAACGACGGCAGCCGTTTCCCGTTGCTCCCGGCGGGTGATCGGCTGCGGTAGCCGGTTTCTCCGCGATCGACGGCGGCGAGGCGGTCCAGGGTGAACATGCGGCACCGTGCCGCTGCCGCATGTTCGCTCTGGGATCTCCGGCCGACAGTCAGACAGGGAATCTGCCCATTCGACTGCCTCCCCGACGTGTGTCGCGACTGTCCGCTTGGTCCCATCGTGTCTCGGCGCGGCACCTTTGCTTTCGGCCTCTCTGACTTTAATGTCAGCTTCGTTGTTGACTCAGGGTAAGAAGAAACTCACCCTCCGGAGTCATCGTGCCCGATCAGCCGAGTATTGCGGGGGTGCTGCGGTGGTACAGACACAATCAGGATCATCAGGTGTGGAACCGGTTCCGCGCTCGGAACGGCTGATCGCCAAGGGCTGGATCCAGGGCGTCGCCCTGGTGATGATCTTTGGGTTCTTCGTGATGGGGTTTTTGGCGGTGCGCACCTACACCGACGCGATGCCACAGCCCGAACGGGTCGTCGACGAGCAGGGCCGCATCGTCTTCACGGGTGCGGACATCACCTCAGGGCAGCAGATCTTCCTGCGTCGGGGCCTGCAGCAGTACGGCTCCATCGTCGGCCACGGCGGCTATCTGGGGCCGGACTACACCGCCGACTACCTGCGCCGCTCGGCCACCCTCATCGAGGCCGAACTGCGCGCCTCCGGTGCGCAGGACCCGCGCGCCGCGCTGGTGAAGATGGTGCGCACCAACCGCTACACCGAGGCCGACGGCACACTGCGGATCACCGCAGCCCAGGCGCGGGCCTTCGAGCGGATTCGGCAACACTACGCGGACTTCTTTGGCGCCGACAGCACCAAGTATGGCCTCATCCCGCGGGCCATCACCGACCCGGCCGACATCCACGACCTGACCGCGTTCTTCGGATGGACGGCGTGGGCGGCCGCGGCTGAGCGCCCCGGCCACGACTACTCCTACACCAACAACTGGCCGCCCGAACCGCGGGTGAACAACACCCCGACCGCCGACATCCTGGTGTGGAGCGGGCTGTCGCTGACGGCCCTGCTGGTGGGCGCGGGCGTGCTGTTCGCGCTGTACGGACGGTGGAACCGGCAGATCGGCTGGCACGGCACCGAAGTGCGGCCGCTGGCGTTCAAACAGCCCGGCCAGGTGGGCATCACCCCGGCTCAGCGGGCTACGGCCTGGTTCTTCTTCGTGGTGGCCGCGCTCTTCCTCCTCCAAGCTCTGCTGGGCGCGGCGGTCGAGCACTACCGGGCCGACCTGTCCAGCTTCTTCGGCCTGGACCTGGCCCAGATCCTGCCGTTCAACCTCGCCCGCACCTGGCACCTGCAGTTGGCGCTGTTCTGGACTGCGGCCTCCTTCCTGGCCGCCGGGATCTTCCTGGCCCCCTACATCTCCGGCCGCGAGCCGAAGAAGCAGCATCTGCTGGTCTACGGCCTGCTCGGAGCGGTGACCGTGGTGGTCGTCGGCTCGATGATCGGTGAGGCGCTGAGCATCTTCGGGGTGGAGTGGGCGAAAGGCTCCCCGCTGTGGGATCAGCAGTGGGAGTATCTGGACCTGCCCAAGGTCTGGCAGATCCTGCTCAGTCTCGGCATGTTCATCTGGATCGCCATCATCTACCGAGCCATCCGCCCCCGGCTCAAGACCGAGAACCGGGCGAACCTGCCGTGGGTGTTCTTCTACGCCGGGCTGGCGATCCCCGGCTTCTACGCCGTCGGCCTGCTCGCCGGGACCACCAGCCACCTGACGGTCGGCGAGTTCTGGCGGTTCTGGGTGGTGCACCTGTGGGTGGAGGACTTCCTGGAGCTGTTCACCACCGTCATGGTCGCCTACATCTTCGTGATGCTCGGGGTGGTGCGCCGCAAGATCGCGCTGCAGCTCATCTTCCTCGACATCATCCTGTACTCCGCCGGCGGCGTCATCGGCACCATGCACCACCTGTACTTCTCCGGCACGCCGGTGGAGCACATGGCCCTGGGCGCCTTCTTCTCCGCCATGGAGATCATCCCGCTGACCTTCCTCACCATCGAGGCCTGGACCTTCCTGCAGCTGGGCTCCCGGCAGGAGTCACGCAGCTCCGCCCCCTTCCCACACCGCTGGGCGGTGATGTTCATGGTCGCGGTGGGGTTTTGGAACTTCCTGGGCGCCGGAGTCTTCGGGTTCCTGATCAATCTGCCGATCGTGTCCTACTACCAGATCGGCACCGCGCTGACCGCCAACCACGGGCACGGCGCGATGATGGGCGTCTACGGCATGCTCGCCGTGGGCCTGGCCTTCTTCGCGCTGCGCTATCTCATCCCGGCCCGGCTCTGGCCGGACAAGCTGGCCAAGCTGTCGTTCTGGTCACTCAACATCGGGCTGGCCTGGATGGTGTTCGCCACTCTGTTGCCGCTGGGCGTCATCCAGCTGTGGCACTCGGTCAACGACGGTTACTACGAGGCGCGCTCGCTGGACTACATCATGCAGCCGGGCAACGCCGTCCTGGAATGGCTGCGCATGCCCGGGGATGTGATCTTCATCGGCGGCGGGGTGCTGCCCTTCCTCTACATCGCCTGGCTCGGCGTGCGGCACCGGATCCGCTCCACCACCGACACCGTGCCGATTGAGGAGCTGTTCACCGAGAAGCAACCGGTCCCGGCCGGCCCGGCCACCGGGGACGCTCGCTACGCCTCCGACCGTAACCGCACAGGTGACTCGTCCGCTCCGGAAGAGGCATGATGATCGCTCCCGCCGTCTGGCTGGCGGTCGTCTACGGGACCTTCCTCCTGCTGATCGCCTTCGCCCTCGATCTCGCGGCCCGGCAGACCTCCGGCCGCGCCTCCGGCCGCCGATCGGGCGCCTTCACCTACCACGCCGCCCACGATGCCTGGGTCTGTCCCGAGGACCAGTGGCTGTGGCCGCACTCCTTCGACCCGGAGCACCGGGTGATGCGCTATCGGGCGACACCGGCGGTGTGCAACGCCTGCCCGGTGAAGGACACCTGCACCACCTCCGAGGCCGGCCGGGAGATCACCCGCACCGTCGATCCCTGGCCCGCCTCGGAAGCCGAGCGCTTCCACCGCGGGATCGCCTGCACCCTCGCCCTGCTCAGCACGCTCTGGCCGCTGGCGACGGCGCTGCCGCCGGAGCGCACGTGGACCGAGCGCGCCATTCTGGCCGCAGCCGTGCTGCTGCTGGCCGCGGGCGGCCTGCCGCTCTGGTCGCATCTGCGTCGCACGACGGCGGGCTTCCCCGCCGGGGTCAGATCCGAGGTCAGGGCCGATGTCAAGGTTGAAACGCTGGATACGACGGTGACCACCGCAGCCATCGCCGCGGCTCGGGAGGCGCGCCGCCGGACCGGCTACCGCAGCGACCACGGCGCCCGCCGGAGTCGGCCATGAGCGTGGGACCGGTAGTCGCGGCCGTCGCGGCCGTCGCGGTACTGGTCGTGCCCATGGCCGCAGTGCGGGTGCTGCGGGAGTACGAGCGCGGGGTGGTGTTCCGACTCGGCAGGCTGCGCGCCCCGCTGCAGCCCGGCCTGCGGCCGGTGCTGCCGGGACTGGACCGGATGGTCCGCGTCGACCTGCGGGTGGTGACCCTGACAATTCCTCCGCAGGAGGTCATCACCAGGGACAACGTGCCAGCCCGCGTCAACGCCGTCGTGATGTTCCGCATCGTCAATCCGATCCTGTCGGTGACCGCGGTGGAGAACCACGCGGTCGCCACCTCCCAGATCGCACAGACCACGCTCCGGTCGGTCGTGGGTCGCGCCGACCTCGACACCCTCCTGGCCCACCGGGCCGACCTCAACGAGGACCTCACCCGCAGCATCGACGCCCAGACCGCGCCGTGGGGAGTGCAAGTGCAGGTCGTGGAGATCAAGGACGTCGAGATCCCCGAGGCCATGCAGCGTGCGATGGCCCGCGAGGCCGAGGCGGAACGGGAGCGACGCGCCAAGGTGATCAACGCCCGGGGTGAGCTTCAGGCATCCGAGGAGCTGCGCCAGGCCGCCGACACGCTCAGCCGCAGTCCGGCCGCGCTGCAGCTGCGTTACCTGCAGACGCTGCTGGAGCTGGGCGCCGACCAGAACTCCACCGTCGTCTTCCCGCTGCCCATCGACATCATCGGCCCGTTCCTGCAGAAGATCCCCAGCATGATGAACGGCTCCGCCGTACGAGGAGAGTCCCATGCCTGAGCCCACCCCGGTCCGCCAGTCCGGCACCGCGTCGCGTGAACCCCGGTCCCCGCGAGGGATCCGCGCCGTGATCCTCGGCGCGCTCTTGGCCGGCCTCGCCCCGCTGGCCGGCTTTCTCGGTGGCAGCATGGCCGGTCACTCAGGTGGCGAGACCGGCATGAGCCCGCTGTTTTTGTGGATGTTCGGCGGGTTGATCGTCGGCGCGATCGGCGCGGTCATCGCCATCATGGGCGCCCTGCGCTGGATGCGCACGCGGCACATGGGGCAGAACCCCCCGGACAAGGACGGCTGAGAACGGCGGTCGCCCTACTTCCGGGCATATCTCCGTTCTCGCGGCGTGGCTGGCCTCGCCCCGCTCACCGGGTGCGGCGGAGTCAGCGGCTGGGGACTTCGTGGGCGCGGAACTGGGCGTGCACGCGCTCCAGCAGCGCGGCGTCCGGCGGCTCGACGCCGGGCAGCGGATAGCGCAGCCCGAGCTTGGTGTACTTGCCCTCGGCCATCCGGTGGTACGGCAGGACGTCGACGTGCTCGACGTTGGGCAGCGTGGCCACGAACGCCGCCAGCCCGTCGACGTTCTCCTCCCGGTCGGTCAGGCCGGGCACCAGGACGAACCGCACCCAGGTGGGGCGCTCCAGCTCCGCCAGGCGGCGTGCGAAGCGCAGGGTGGGCGCCAGGTCGTTGCCGGTGACGCGCCGGTAGATCTGCGGGTCCCAGGACTTGATGTCCAGCAGGACCAGGTCGGCGTCGGCGAGCATGGCGTCGGTGGCGCGGTGGCCGAGGAAGCCGGAGGTGTCCAGCGCCGTGTGCAGGCCCATCTCGCGGCAGCGGCGCAGGAACTCGCCGGTGAAGGCCGGCTGCTGCAGCGGCTCGCCGCCGCTGACGGTGACCCCGCCGCCCGCGACCTCGATGAAGCGGCGGTAACGCGCTGCGCGGGCGACGAGCTCGTCGACGGTGGCCGGGGTGCCGCGGCGCTGCTGCCAGGTGTCGGGGTTGTGGCAGTACAGGCAGCGCAGCGGGCACCCGGCGGTGAAGACCACGAAACGGGTGCCCGGCCCGTCCACCCCCGTGGAGATGTCCCAGGAGTGGACGGAACCGGTCACGGCGCCCTTGTCGGGGCCGGCCTCAGAGCGAGCCGTGGAAGGTGCGGTTGACGACATCGAGCTGCTGCTCCCTGGTCAGGCGGACGAAGTTGACCGCGTATCCGGAGACCCGGATGGTGAGCTGGGGGTACTTGTCGGGGTTGTCCATCGCGTCGAGCAGGATGTCGCGGTTGAGGACGTTGACGTTCATGTGGAAGCCGCCGCCGTCGAAGTAGCCGTCCAGCAGCCCGGCGAGGTTGCCGATGCGCTCGGCGGCGGTACGGCCGAGCCCGGCCGGCGTGACCGTGTTGGTCAGCGAGATGCCGTCCCTGGCCTGCTCGTAGGGGAGCTTGGCCACCGACAGCGCCGAGGCGACCATGCCGTGCCGGTCGCGGCCGTTCATCGGGTTGGCGCCCGGGGCGAAGGGCTCGCCCGTCCGGCGGCCGTCGGGGGTGTTGCCGGTGTGCTTGCCGTACACCACGTTGGAGGTGATGGTCAGCACCGACTGGGTGTGCTCGGCGTCGCGGTAGGACGGATACTTGCGGATCTTCTCCATGAAGCTCCGCACCAGCC
This sequence comes from Planobispora longispora, assembly GCF_016863135.1. Classification (GTDB taxonomy): domain Bacteria; phylum Actinomycetota; class Actinomycetes; order Streptosporangiales; family Streptosporangiaceae; genus Planobispora; species Planobispora longispora. The sequence goes on along the minus strand of NZ_BOOH01000079.1, from coordinate 18,963 downwards.
CGACCGCGATGGCGTCGGCCCGGTCGTCGTCGTTGCCGAAAGCCGGGTAGTCGCCCTCGACGACGTAGTCGACCGCCAGGCCGGTCTCGTCGCGGACGACCCGCACGCCGCCGTACCTGATGGCCGACAGGCTGTCGGCGGCCACCGACAGGCCGGCGATGCCGCAGGCCAGGGTGCGCTTGACCGGGTAGTCGTGCAGCGCCATCTCGATGCGCTCGTAGGCGTACTTGTCGTGCATGTAGTGGATGACGTTGAGGGCGTCGACGTAGGTCTCGGCCAGCCAGTCCATCATCCGGTCCATGGCCGCGGCGACCTCCTCGTAGTCGAGCCGGTCGCCGGTGAGCGGTGGGAGCGCCGGGCCGACCTGCTCGCCGGTGATCTCGTCGCGGCCGCCGTTGATCGCGTACAGCAGGGTCTTGGCCAGGTTCACCCGGGCGCCGAAGAACTGCATCTGCCGTCCCACCGGCGCGGCGGACACGCAGCAGGCGATGGCGGTGTCGTCGCCGTACACCGGCCGCATCAGCTCGTCGTTCTCGTACTGGATCGAGCTGGTCTCGATCGAGACCCTGGCGCAGAAGCGCTTGAAGCCCTCCGGCAGCGCGGGCGACCACAGCACCGTCAGGTTGGGCTCGGGGGCGGGGCCGAGGTTGTAGAGGGTCTGCAGGAACCGGAAGCTGGTGCGGGTGACCAGCGGGCGGCCGTCGGAGCCGATGCCGCCGATCGACTCGGTGACCCAGGTCGGGTCGCCGGAGAACAGCTGGTCGTACTCGGGGGTGCGCAGGAAGCGGACGATCCGCAGTTTGATCACGAAGTCGTCGACCAGTTCCTGGGCGCGCGTCTCGTCGATCGTGCCCTCCGCCAGGTCGCGCTGGAGGTAGACGTCGAGGAAGGTGGAGGTACGGCCCAGCGACATGGCGGCGCCGTTCTGCTCCTTGACGGCCGCCAGATAGCCGAAGTACAGCCACTGGATCGCCTCCTGGGCCGTGGTGGCGGGCCCGGAGACGTCGAAGCCGTAGGCGGCGGCCATCTGCTTGAGCTCACCCAGCGCGCGGATCTGCTCGGCCAGCTCCTCCCGGTCGCGGATCACGTTCTCACGCGAGGGCGCCTCGTCCAGGGTGGCCAGCTCGGCCCGCTTGGCCGCAATCAGGTGATCCACGCCGTAAAGGGCAACACGCCGGTAGTCACCGATGATCCGGCCGCGGCCGTAGGCGTCGGGCAGGCCGGTGATGACACCCGAACGGCGGGCCGCACGGATTCGCGGGGTGTAGGCGTCGAACACGCCGGCGTTGTGCGTTTTGCGGTACTCGGTGAAGATCTCCTTGACCTGCGGGTCGAGCGTGTACCCGTAGGCCGCCAGGCCGTTCTCGACCATGCGCAGCCCGCCGTTCGGCATGATCGCCCGCTTCAGCGGGGCGTCGGTCTGCAGGCCGACGATCAGCTCGCGCTCCCGGTCGATGTAGCCGGGGGCGTGCGAGGTGATCGAGGACGGGGTCGAGGCGTCCACGTCGTGGATCCCGCGCGCCCGCTCCTCGGGGAACAGCGCGGTCAGGCGGTTCCAGACGGCCAGCGTGCGCTCGGTGGGCCCGGCCAGGAAGCCCTCGTCCCCGGTGTAGGGGGTGTAGTTGGTGTGGACGAAGTCCCGCACGTCGATGGCCGAGCACCAGACGCCTCCGCGGAAGCCGCGCCAGGCGCCTTCCTCGGCGACACGTCCGGTCTCAAGGGTGATGCTCATGACGGAACCTCCTGCGAACTTCGGTGGCGATTCCATCTTCGGCAGCGGGGCTCCGGACGGCCGGAGGAAGACGTCCCCGAGGCGGGGGACCTTGGTCACGAGCGGCTGGAGCCCGTCGGCCCTCCGGCGGCGGACGCGGAACGCGTGACCCCGCACGTCCGGTGGATCGGATCGTGCGGGGTCACGGTTCGGCGGGGGCACGGCATGCGGGACCGCCCCCGTGGGTCACGCCGCCTGGAGCAGCTCGGGGACGGGGCGGCGCGGGGCGCGGGGCACGGCGGGGCCGTATCCGAGGCGGATGATCATTTGGGGGTGGCCGCCGGGGTGGCGGGGATCGGTGTGGCGGCGCATGTCGCGCAGGTCCAGCGGCTGGTTGAGGAACGAGGCGGACAGTCCGTGCACGGTGGCGGCCAGCAGGAGGCGCTGCAGGGCTTGTCCGGCGCGCAGCCAGTCGGCCGGGCCGTCGCCGGGGGTGGTCAGGACGGCCAGGCGGGGACGGTCTTCGAAGCGGGCCCGCTCCCTGGTCGCCCGGGCGAAGTCGCGCACGGGGGCCAGGTCGCCGATCGGCCGCGGTCCCTGGACGTAGGGCGGCACGCCGTCGGCGTGTGACGGCCCGCAGGTCCACCGGGTCAGCTCGGTGCGGTAGCCGGTGTTGCCGGTGAGGGCTTCGGCGGCGGCGGCGATCTCCTCCAGCAGTGCGGTGATGGCCGGGCCGGGTGGGAAGATCAGGCCGGCTCCCTCCGTCCGGGCAGCTGTGATCAGCTCGTCCGTGATCGTCTGCGGGATTGGGAAGGACGGGAATCGGGGATGGTGGCAGTCACTGAGTGTCATCACTTTTCTGAATATCTGGGGGACGCGCGGTGGGAGGGCAACTTCGGGTGATCCGGCAGCGGATCCGCTCTGTCCGCTCCATAGCCAAGATCACACGGGCGCAGGAACTCATCGCCACCTCCCGGGTGTCGAAGGCTCGGGACCGTGCTGCGGCGGGGGAGCCGTACGCGCGTGAGATCGCCAGAGCGGTCTCGACCCTGTTGAGCCACCGTCCGAACGCCGATCATGCGCTGCTCAACCTCCGGCCCGACACCGCGCGGGTGGCGGTGCTGCTGATCACCGGTGATCGGGGGTTCTGCGGAGGCTACAACAACAATGTGCTCCGGCAGGGGGAGGCGCTGGCCGCCTTGTTGCGGCAGCAGGGCAAGGAGCCGCTCTTCTATCTGACCGGCCGCAAGGGCATCGAGTGGTACCGCTTCCGGGGCCGCCCGGTGGTGCGCGAGTGGGTGCAGATCTCAGCCGCGCCGTCGTACGGTGCGGCGGCGGAGATCGGCGGGGAACTGGTCGGAGCCTATGACACGCCGACCCGGGCGGGCGGGGTGGGCGAGGTGCACATCGTGTTCACCGAGTTCGTCTCGATGCTGACCCAGCGCACGACTGTCCGGCGGATTCTGCCCATCGAGGTGGAGGAAGAAGCTGTTCCCCCGGGTGAGCGGTCTCCGCGGGCGCCGTTCGCCTTCGAGCCCTCTGTCGACGCGGTCTTGGACGTTTTGCTCCACAGGTACGTTAATGCCCTCATCTGGCACATGCTGCTCACCTCGGCCGCAGCCGAGCAGGCTGCCCGGCGCACCGCGATGATGGCGGCCACGGAGAACGCCAGGCAGATCATCGGTGAGCTGACCCGTCAGGCCAACGAGGCTCGCCAGGCGGAGATCACCACCGAGCTGACCGAGATCGTCGGCGGCGCCGCCGCGCTGTCTGATCCGAGGAGGCGGTGAGGGATTTGCGCGGGAAGATGAGGTGGGAGGCCGGCACGGCCAGTTGGAGCGGGACTGGGGAGTGAAGGCGGCGTCTCGGATGGAAAAGATCTACCTGCCATCGCTTGGCGTGCCATCAGAAAAGGGATGAAAATATCCAAAACTCTGTTTGTCGCCGGAGGAAGCGCATATGGGTCTGTCTGTCCGAGAGAAGCGTGTCCTCACCGCGATCGCCGGGCAGTTCCGGACGGAGGAGCCGGATCTGGCTCGTTCCCTCGTTTCCTTCGCGACCGGCACAATCCCCACCGAGATCCTGCCCTCCCGGCGGCACATGCTCGTTGTCGCGCTACTGGCGGCGCTCATGGCCGTCATGGCCGTGGTGCTTCCGTCCCTGGGAGGCGTCGGCGGTGACTCCATCGCCGCCACGCACGCGCAGCACGGCGGCTGACCTTCCACCACTTCGCTGACCGAGGGTCTCACCACGTTCGGCAGCGGAAAGCCTCCGGCGCGTCCGCAGCGCGGGGCATCCGGTCCGGGCCTGAAATGGGCCGGCTTGCCGGGCTGTCATAGCGGTGGCCCGGGTCGAGCATCACCCCGTGGTCTCGCGGATTCCGAAGGCCGGGAACCTCCGGTTCGGAAAGCGTCGCCGATCCCCGGTTCTGACCGCCTCGAGCGGTCACGGGCGACGCCGAGTGGTTGAACGGTGTCGACCGAGTCCACCGGCACGGACCGCCGCCAGCACTCGTCAGCGGCGTCGGGGCACCGCCTCACGTGAGCGTGCGAGATGAGCACGCAACCTTCACGCTCGGCCTCCGTGCAGGAGGTCAGGGACGAGTGGGCGGAGAAAGAGGGACGGAAGTCCCATCGGTCAGGGCCGTTTTCCTGCGACACGCGGTCAACGGAAAAGGTCAAATGATGACAGATTCCCGGCTGTTGGGCAGACGCACCACGGGTCACATGAGACCCGGGACGGTCACCGGCCACCGCGCCGTCCATGCCGAGAGGGCCACCGCCGACCGGGCAGGTGGTCGCATCACTGTCAATCGGGAAACACCATGAAAATGACAGAAGGCGGACCGCTCCCTGGGGTGGCCGCCGCTGATCACACCACAGCGGCGGGAGGAACGACCCCGCGCGCCGAAAAGGGCACTCGCCTGGGACTGCCGCAAGCCGTCGCACTGGTCGTCGGCAACATCGTGGGCACCGGGATCTTCCTGCTCCCGGCCTCGCTGGCGGCCTTCGGGACCGTGAGCATCCTGGCGTTCGGCATCGTCACCCTCGGCTCGCTGGCCCTGGCCGTCGTCTTCGGACGGCTCGGCCGCCGCATCCCGGCCTCGGGCGGGCCCTACGCCTACGCCCGTGACTCCTTCGGCGAGTTCCCGGGCTTCCTCAACGCCTGGTCGTTCTGGATCACCGCCTGGGCCGGCAACGCGGGCATCGCCGTCGCCTGGGTCGGCTACGTCGTCTACTTCGCCGAGGCCGCCTTCGGCCTGGACTGGAGCGGCACCGGCGCCCAGGTGGTCATCGGGCTGATCGGCCTGTGGATCCCGGCGCTGATCAACCTGGCGGGCGTCACCAAGATGGGCGCCTTCCAGCTGATCACGACCGTCCTGAAGTTCGCTCCGCTGATCTTCGTGGCGATCGTCGGCCTGTTCTTCATCCAGGCCGACAACTTCGGCCCGTTCAACGCCACCGACGGCTCGTGGATCGGCGCCGTCTCGGTGGCCGCCGCCCTGGTGCTGTTCGCCTACTCCGGTGTGGAGAGCGCCAGCATCGCCGCCGAGAAGGTCAAGGACCCCGCGCGCAACATCGGCCGTGCCAGCGTCTACGGCACCCTGGCCTGCGCGGCGCTGTACATGCTCGGCACCGTCGCGGTCTTCGGCACCGTCCCGCACGAGAAGCTGGTGAACTCCACCGCGCCCTTCGCCGACGCGATCAACGCGATGTTCGGCGGCAGCGCCTGGGGCATGGTGATGGCCGCCTTCGCGATCATCTCCGGCATCGGCGCGCTGAACGGCTGGACCCTGCTGGTGGCGGAGATGCCGATGGCCGCCGCCCGCGACGGTCTGTTCCCGAAGATGTTCACCCGGATGCGCGGCGGCAACGTGCCCTGGGTCGGCATCGTCGTCGGCACGGTCCTGACCTCGATCACCTTCGTGATGGCCTTCGCCGCCGAGAACGCCTTCAACACCATTCTGCTGCTGGCCACCTTCACCACGGTCGTGCCCTACCTGTTCTCCGCCGCCGCCCAGCTGTTCTGGCTGGTCACCGGCGAGCGGCAGGTCAGCAGGAAGGGACTGGGCTGGAACCTGACGCTGGCCGTCGCAGCCCTGCTGTTCACCTTCTGGATGATCTTCGGTGCCGGCGGCGACGCGGTCTTCCAGGGCACGCTCATGCTCCTGGCCGGCATCCCCGTCTACATCTGGGTCAAGGCCTCGCGCGGCGAGTACGGCCCGAAGGAGATCACACGCACCACGGGAGAACTCCGATGAACTTCCACGTCGGCTCCGAGGTCGGCCGGCTCCGCCAGGTCATCCTGCACAAGCCCGAGCTGTCGCTGAAGCGGCTGACCCCGTCCAACAAGGACGAGCTGCTCTTCGACGACGTGCTGTGGGTGCAGCGCGCGGTGGAGGAGCACGAGGAGTGGCAGCAGGTGCTGCGGGACCGCGGCATCACCGTGCACCTGCTGACCGACCTGCTGCGCACCACCGTCGATCTCCCCGAGGCGCGCAAGCACATCCTCGACGGCAGCGTCGACGAGCGCTTCTTCGGGCCGATGGCCACCGACGCGATCCGCAACACCCTGGACGGCCTGGACACCGTCATGCTGGCGCGGTTCCTGACGGGCGGCATCACCAAGCGGGAGATCATGGAGCTGGGCTGCGAGCCCAAGAGCGTCGCCTTCCACGTGCTGGAGATGGACGGCTTCGTGCTGCCGCCCCTGCCCAACCACCTGTTCACCCGGGACACCTCCTGCTGGATCTACGGCGGGGTGTCCATCAACGCGATGAAGAAGAAGGCCCGCCAGCGCGAGACGGTCAACTACGAGGCGATCTACCGCTACCATCCGATGTTCGCCGCCGGCTACGACCGGCCCGGGGCCGAGGGCGGCTACCACGTGTGGATGCCCGGCATGGCGGCGGCCCCGGCCACCATCGAGGGCGGGGACGTGCTGGTCATCGGGCGCGGCGCCGTACTGGTCGGGATGAGCGAGCGCACCCAGCCGCAGGTCGTGGAGACCCTCGCCACCCGGCTGTTCGCCGAGGGCGCGGCCAAGAAGATCGTCGCACTCAACATGCCGAAGGCACGGGCGTTCATGCACCTGGACACGGTCATGACCCAGGTGAGCGAGGACACCTTCACCAAGTTCGCCGGGCTGGGCATGCTGCCCTCCTACACGATCGAGCCGGGTGACAACCCCAAGGAACTGAAGATCACCGATCACGCTCCGGAGGACATGCACCGGGCCATCGCCGCGGCCCTGGAGCTGGACGACATCAAGGTGCTGACCGCCACTCAGGACGTCTACGCGGCCGAGCGCGAGCAGTGGGACGACGGCTGCAACGTGCTGGCGATCGAGCCGGGTGTGGTGGTGGCCTATGAGCGCAACACCACCACCAACAACTATCTGCGCGCCAACGGGGTGGAGGTCATCACCATCCGCGGCAGCGAGCTGGGCCGGGGGAGAGGCGGCCCGCGCTGCATGAGCTGCCCGATCGAGCGCGACGGCATCTGAGCACGGCGCACTCCTCCTTCACCGCACCACCCCTTCCTGCCGGCACCCCGCTCCCCGCCCCGGCAGGAGCCCTCAACGCACCGATCCCCCGGGGGATCCTCATCACGGAGCCAACGACATGGCATTCAACCTGCGCAACCGCAGCTTCCTGAAGGAACTCGACTTCACTCCGGAGGAGTTCCGCTACCTGATCAAGCTCGCCGCCGACCTCAAGGCCGCCAAGTACGCCGGCACCGAGCGGCAGCGGCTCAGGGGCAGGAACATCGCCCTGATCTTCGAGAAGACCTCCACCCGCACCCGCTGCGCCTTCGAGGTCGGCGCTCTCGACCAGGGCGCCCACGTCACCTACCTCGACCCGTCCGGCTCGCAGATGGGCCACAAGGAGTCGGTCAAGGACACCGCCCGGGTACTGGGGCGGATGTACGACGGTATCGAGTTCCGCGGCCGCAAGCAGACCCACGTCGAGGAGCTGGCCGCCTACTCCGGCGTGCCGGTCTGGAACGGCCTGACCGACGAGTGGCACCCCACCCAGATGCTCGCCGACATGCTCACCATGACCGAGCACAGCGACAAGCCCCTCCACCAGATCTCCTACGCCTACCTCGGCGACGCCCGCAACAACATGGGCAACTCACTGCTGGTCACCGGCGCGATGCTCGGCATGGACGTGCGCCTGGTGGCGCCCCGGTCGTTGTGGCCCGACGAGGTCACGGTCGTCAAGCCCGCCCGGGAACTGGCCGAGACCACCGGCGCGCGCATCACCGTCACCGAGGACGTCGCCGAGGGCGTACGCGGCGTCGACTTCCTCTACACCGACGTGTGGGTCTCCATGGGAGAGCCCAAGGAGGTCTGGGAGGAGCGTATCGAGCTGCTCATGCCGTACCAGGTCAACGCCGCTCTGGTGGCGGCGACCGGCAACCCGGCGGTGAAGTTCATGCACTGCCTGCCGGCCTTCCACAACCGCGAGACCGCCGTGGGAGACGAGCTGTTCGTCAAGACCGGCCACGAGGCGCTGGAGGTGACCGAGGAGGTCTTCGAGTCGTCCCGGTCCATCGTCTTCGACCAGGCCGAGAACCGTCTGCACACCATCAAGGCCGTCATGGTCGCCACCCTGGGGGGCTGAACGATGCGCGTACTGGTCGCCCTCGGCGGCAACGCGCTGCTGCAGCGCGGGCAGAGGCCCGACGCCGACCTGCAGCAGGACAACGTCGCCGTCGCCGCCGCCGCCCTGGCCGAACTGGCCCGCGAGCACGAGCTCGTCATCACCCACGGCAACGGCCCGCAGGTCGGGGTGCTGGCACTGGAGAGCGCCAGCGACCCCAACCTCAGCCGGCCCTACCCGTTCGACACCCTCGGCGCGCAGACGCAAGGCATGATCGGCTACTGGATGCTCCAGGCGCTGCAGAACGCGCTGCCGGGCCGCCAGGTCATCTCCATGATCAACCAAACGCTGGTCTCCGCGGTGGACCCGGCCTTCACCGAGCCGACCAAGTTCGTCGGCCAGGTCTACGACCGGGACGAGGCGCAGCGGCTGGCCGCGGAGAACGGCTGGACGGTCAAGCCCGACGGGCCGTACTGGCGCCGGGTCGTGCCCTCGCCCCGCCCGCAGCGGGTGGTGGAGACCCGGCTGATCCGCGGCCTGGTCCGCGACGGCGTCGTGGCGGTCTGCGCGGGCGGCGGCGGCATCCCGGTCATCCGCAACGAGAAGGGGCGGCTGCAGGGCATCGAGGCGGTCATCGACAAGGACCTGACCGGCTCGATGCTCGCCGAGGCACTCGAATGCGACGCCTTCCTGATCCTGACCGACGTGCCACGGGTCATGAAGGGCTTCGGCACCCCCGAGCAGCAGGAGATCCGCCACACCACCCCGCACGAGCTGCGCGAGCTGGACTTCCCCGCCGGGTCGATGGGGCCGAAGGTCGAGGCGGCCTGCCACTTCGTGGAGACCACCGGTGACATGGCCGCGATCGGCCGGCTGGACCAGGCCCAGCAGATCCTGGAGGGGACGGCGGGCACCATCATCACCCCCAACGCCACCTGGCCCCTGACCAGCACGTTGTGACCAGCGGGTCCCGGGCGGCAGTCCGCTGCCGCCCGGCAGGGGACGTACGGCGCGCGCGGGCGGGACGAAGGTCCCTGTCCCCGGTGGGGCCATGGCGAAAGGCTGGAGCCCCGACCAGAGATAGGGAGTGACCGAAATGGCGAAGGCAGCGCACGCCGCACTGGCCGCGCAGGACGTTCAGGTGCTCACCCGGGGCCGGGTGCCCCGTTCCGCGATCGAACGGGTCCAGGAGAAGATCGCTGCCCTTGACCGCCACTGCGGCGAGCCCATCCTGTTCACCCGAGTCAAGATCAACGCTCCCGTGAGCCTCGGTTCGGGCCAGCTCACCAGCGCCCAGGCCGTCCTCGACGTCAACGGCAGCCTGATCCGCGCACACGCCGAAGGGGAGACCGCCCACGCGGCGGTCGCCGAGCTCGTCGACCGCCTGAGGGCGCGGCTGGACCGGATCGGCCGGGACTGGGAGTCCACCCGCGACCGCCGCTACCGGGACCTGGACCGGATCGCCGCGCGGGACCGGATGGCCCAGGAGGACGAGACGTCCGAGGAACCGCTCGCCGGCTGAGTTTCGGCCGGGTCACCTCCCGTGTCGCGCCCTTCCCTCCAGAGAAGTGACCTTCGTCCCTCCCGTCTCGGGTCCTTGCGCGGCAGACCCGGGGCGGGACTCTCGCCGACAGTGGAGACGAGAGGGCAGCCACGAGCTCAACGAGGTGATTGAGATGACCGACTCCCGTACGGGAGCCGTCCCGCCCGCCGACGTCCGGACCGCGATCGACACCCTGGTGGGCAATGCGCTCAAGGCCCTGGCCGAATACGACTCCTTCACCCAGGAGCAGGTCGACCACATCGTCAAGAAGGCCTCCGTCGCCGCACTGGGCCGGCACGCCGAGCTGGCCGCCCTGGCGGTCGAGGAGACCGGCCGCGGGGTGTTCGAGGACAAGGCCGTCAAGAACATCTTCGCCTGCGAGCACATCACGCACAGCATGGCCGACCTCAAGACGGTCGGGGTCGTCTCCCGGGACGAGATCAACGGGATCGTGGAGATCGCCGACCCGGTCGGCGTCGTCTGCGGCGTCACCCCGGTCACCAACCCCACCTCGACGACCGTCTTCAAGGCGCTGCTGGCCCTGAAGACCCGCAACCCCATCGTGTTCGCCTTCCACCCGTCGGCGCAGCGCTGCAGCGCCGAGGCGGCGCGGACCGTCCGTGACGCGGCCGTCGCGGCCGGCGCCCCGGAGCACTGCGTGCAGTGGGTGGAGGAACCGTCGCTGGCGGCGACGTCCGCGCTCATGCACCACGACGGCGTCTCGACCATCCTCGCCACCGGCGGGAACGGGATGGTCAGGGCGGCCTACTCGGCCGGCAAGCCGGCCCTGGGCGTCGGCGCGGGCAACGTCCCGGCCTACATCGAGCGCGGCGCCAAGCTGCGCCGCGCCGTACACGACATCGTGCTCTCCAAGACCTTCGACCACGGCATGATCTGCGCCTCCGAGCAGGCGGTCATCATCGACGACGACGTCTACGACGATGTGCTGGCGGAGTTCCGGCGGCTGCACGCCTACGTGGCCACACCCGCCGAGAAGGAGAGACTGGAGGAGTTCGTCTTCGGCGCGACCGCCCGCGGCCGGGGGTGCGCGGAGGCGAAGCTCAACCCCGACGTGGTCGGCCGCTCCCCGGCGTGGATCGCCGAGCGGGCCGGCTTCGCCGTCCCCGAGGACACCTCCGTCATCCTGGTCCCGGTGGACGGAGTCGGCCCGGCGGAGCCCCTGACCAGGGAGAAACTCTGCCCCGTCCTGGCCGTGCTGCGCGCGGGCTCGCGGGAGGAAGGGCTGACCCTGGCCGAGCGGATGGTGGAGTTCCACGGGCTCGGGCACAGCGCGGTCATCCACACCGAGGACGCCGGGCTCGCCGAGGAGTACGGCCGGCGGGTGAAGGCGGTGCGGGTGATCTGGAACGCCCCGGCCTCCCAGGGCGGCATCGGCGACATGTACAACGCCTTCCTGCCCTCGCTGACCCTGGGCTGCGGCAGCTACGGCCGCAACTCGGTGTCGGACAACGTCTCGGCCGTCAACCTGATCAACATCAAGCGTGTGGGGCGGCGCAACAACAACATGCAGTGGTTCAAAGTCCCGGCGAAGATCTACTTCGAGCCGAACGCGATCCGCTATCTCGCCGACATGCCGGACGTCCACCGCGTCACCGTCGTCACCGACCCCGTCATGACCCGGCTGGGCTACGTGGACCGGGTCATCGACGTCCTGCAGCGCCGCGCCGAGCGGGTCGCCCTGCAGATCATCGACGACGTGGAGCCGGAGCCGAGCGTCGTGACGGTCGACCGGGGAGCCGAGCTGATGCGGGCCTTCCAGCCCGACACCATCGTCGCGCTGGGCGGCGGGTCGGCGATGGACGCGGCGAAGGTGATGTGGCTGCGCTACGAGCACCCGGAGGTCGTCTTCGCGGACATGAAGGAGAAGTTCTTCGACATCCGCAAGCGCGCCTTCCGGTTCCCGACGCTGGGGGGGCGGGCCCGCCTGGTGTGCGTGCCCACCACCTCGGGCACCGGCGCGGAGGTGACCCCGTTCGCCGTCATCACCGACTCGGCCACCGGCAAGAAGTACCCGCTGGCCGACTACGCGCTCACCCCGAGCGTGGCGATCGTGGACCCGGTGCTGGCGGCCGAGCTGCCCCGCGTGGTCACCGCCGACAGCGGCTTCGACGCGCTGACCCACGCCATCGAGTCCTACGTGTCGGTCTACGCCAACGACTTCACCGACGGCCTGGCCCTGCAGGCGATCAAGCTGATCTTCTCCCATCTGGAGCGGGCGGTGACGCGGGGCGCCGCCGACCCCGAGGCCAGGGAGAAGATGCACAACGCCGGCACGATCGCGGGCATGGCCTTCGGCAACGCCTTCCTCGGCATCGTGCACGCGATGTCGCACACCCTGGGCGCCACCTTCCACGTGGCGCACGGACGCACCAACGCACTCCTGCTCCCGCACGTGATCCGCTACAACGGCACCGTGCCGGCGAAGCTGTCCGGCTGGCCGAAGTACGAGGACTACCGCGCCCCGGAACGCTTCCAGGAGATCGCCCGCACGCTCGGCCTGCCGGCCGGGACGGCCGACGAGGGAGTCGAGTCCCTGGCGGCGGCGGTGGAGCGCCTGCGCGACGCGGTGGGGATCGAGCGGTCGTTCAAGGAGATCGGCGTCGACGAGCGGACGTTCCTGGACGCGCTGCCGCAGCAGGCGATCAACGCCTACGAGGACCAGTGCGCCCCGGCCAACCCGCGCATGCCGATGCTGGACGACATGCGGGAGCTGATGCGGGCCGCCTACTACGGCCGCCGCGACGGTGATGCAGAACGGGCTGCATGAGGGAGCAGATCACACGATCGGACAGGTCGCCGGGTCTGCCGCGCAGGTGGGTCCGGCGGCTTTCCCCCGGCCGGGAGGGGAACCGGTCCGGGATTCTTCGAGCAGTGTCTGAAAACCGTCCGACGTCTCTGCTGGAGGGCCCCGCACCGTGTTATCCCGAAGCGCTGCTTGGACACCGTCCCTGAGGACGCCTTACGCGGGCGATGGCCACCGTAAAGGCATGGATCAGCGGCATCCGGCCGACCCGGTCCGGGGTACTACCGGACCGGGTCGGCCGGCGCGTGGGTCACTCCTGTTCGGGAGTGAGCGGGAGGACCTCGCCGTCCTGCAGGTCGCGTTCGACCTCCACTGACCACTGCGCGGCGAGAGCGGCCAGTGCGCCGACTGCAGTCACGACAGGGGCGGCGATGAACGCCACCACCCCGACGGTGACCGGAACCTCCAGCACAGTGTGCCCGTGGGAGTTCTTCACGATGATCCGGCGGACATTGCCTTCGTGGATGAACTCTCTGATCTTCTCGGCGAGTTCCGCTCCGTGGACCCGTACCTCTTCCTTCGTGACGGTCATCTCCCGGCCTCCTCATCCTCCGTAATCCCTGCACTTCCAGCATGTCCGTCGGCCGCCTCGGGGACCGGGGACCAAGGTCCCGCCGGTGGCCGCCGTTGGTCCCCACCATCGGCGAGGAGGCCCCGCCGGGTACTTCCCGGTAAGGCCCAAAATCCCCTCTGACTGGAGACCATCGGGTGGATCTTCCCGCTGCGCCACTTCGGCGAGGCCGTGCGCGATGCCTTCTTCACCGTGGTGCTGCCGGTCCTGCGGCTCTTGCGAGGAACGGATCGGACGAGGTCGGGAGACGGCGGGATGTGACGGCACCGGTTCTCCCACGATCATGGGCTGGCGGCGAAGCCATACGCCCAGCGGTCACAGGCCCGCCCACCTGGTGGTGGTCAGCAGGTCACGTAGGCCCGCGGCACGCGTGTAGATCAGTGCGAGGAATTCGCCCTGCAGATCAGGCGGCAGGTCGAGGTCGACGAGACTCTCGCAGGCGGCGTAGATCACAGTGATCGCATTGCGCAGATCGGCTGACACCTGCTGGCGCTCATGCTCTCGTAGGCGCAGCCACCACTCATCCAGATCTCTCCAACCGGGAATCAGGCCGTCGCCGACTGGAGCCATCGCCGGGTCGGACGGCGGCCCCGGGGTGGCCCCAGCCAATTGTGCGGACGCTTCATAGCAAGGGCTGCACAGACGGTGGACCAGGCCCGTCACGGTATCGATGCGCACCGTACGGGCACGTCGCCGACAGCATGTGCGGTTGCTCAGGTTCACCATGGTGCAGCTGAAGTGAGTGGTCGGCTGGCACTCGGCCAGTGTGATTCCGTGGTAGGCCGCGGCGGCGGCCAGGGCATCATGGCTGTGGTCACCCAGCCACATCCGCCCCTGACGGAGCCGGTATGTCTCTCCTCGACCGGGTAGGTTCCCCAGCCACAGCACCCGCCCTCCGTGGCGGTCGTGCAGTTCCATGTGCTTCCTGACGTGTGATGCTTCGATGTGATCGACACGGCCGCAAACTGCGTCGACGCTATGGCTCTATCGGTAGCTGGGGTGTCTTTTCGCCCTCTGCCTCCTCATGGGTGGCTATCCGTCACCGCTCAGACAGCGCACCATCGGACCGTTCCATGGAGCGGCGAGGGGCGGTAACGTCTTCATCGCAGCCTCCCGGCCATGGTCTCCAATGTCGTGGCGTCGTCGTGGCGGCGGTTGCCGTAGGTCGACTCCACCAGCAGGGTGTCGGCCCCGTCGAAGGGTTCGGGCGGGCACGGGATCGGGTGGACGGGACGGCCCAGATCGCCGGTGTGGACCAGGGTCCGGCCGTCGTCGAGGGTTGCCTCGGTCCAGGCCGAGCCGAGGATGTGCCCGGCTCGGCGCAACCGCAGGCGCAGTCCGTCCAGTTCGACCGGGTCGCCGTGCTCGGCGGGGACGATCAGCTCCAGGGCGCGGGTGACGCCCTTGTCGTCGTAGAGCGGCAGTGCGGGGTGGTGCCGGGTCCAGCCGGCGGTGTTGGCGTGCTGGGCGTCGTCGGCTCACTGTCCCGGTGCCACCGAGGAAGGTCGAAGTCGAAGATCTCACACCGTCAGGTTCCACCGTGTCGGGAGCGGTACGGCAGGGCCGACTGTCCCCAGTGACAGGGACCTTGGTCCGGTGGGCGCACAGACCGGAACCTTGCCCCCGGGGAACGGGAGCCGTACGGGTTCTACCGGTTCACCAAGCCCGGGATGTCGTCCACGTTCGACTGGATCTCGTCGATGACGTCGATCACGCCGTTGACCCGCACCGCCATGCGCGCGGCGATCTGTGCCTCGCTGCGCCGCTCCATGCGGCCGGTCAGCCGTACCACGCCCCGGTGCACAGTCACCTTCACCTGGGAGGTGTCCACCCACAGGGAATGGTCCAGGACATCCGTCTGGATCTCCTCGGCGATCGCCGCATCGGAGCGCAGGAAGATCTTGAGCAGGTCCTGGCGGCTGACGATGCCCTGCAAGGCACCGTTTTCGTCGACGACCGGCAGGCGCTTGACGCCGTGCTCGTCCATCAACCGCATCGCGTACACCACGGCGGACTGCGGGCGGATGGTGACGGCCGGGGAAGTCATCAGCTCGGCGGCGGTCTCCCCACGCGCCTTGTCCAGGTTCTTGCCCTTGTCCTGACCGAGGCGGTGGCGCAACCGGGCGCGCAGCGGCGGCCGGTAGCCCTCCCGGTAGAACTGCTCCTTGAACTCCTCCTTGCACAACAGATCCGCCTCGGAGACCACACCGATGACGCGGTTGTCGGCGTCGACGACCGGCACCGCGCTCACGCCGTGGTTGACGAGCGTCTCGGCGACGTCCTTGAACGGCGTGGTGCCGTCGACGGACGCCACCTCGCGCGTCATGACCTCGCTGACCTTCACACGCATCGTGTCCTCCTTGGAAGGGCGGGGGTTCCTCCTCCATCTCACTGCGGCCCCCGCCGTGCGGGCAGGGACGGAAGTCCTTCATTACCGGGCTATCGCACCGTTTCGACGGGCCTTTGGCCTCTACGGCGCGCGGGGCGCCGCGCCGGACGATGAAGCCGGAAACCCGACGCTGGAAGGAACCACGATGAAGATCGGTATCAACGGGTTCGGCCGGATCGGCCGGGCCTTCCTGCGGCGCGCGCTGCCCATGGGCCTGGAGATCGTCGCGATCAACGACATCACCGACGCCCCGACCCTGGCGCACCTGCTGGCCCACGACTCCACCTACGGGACCTTCGGCCTGCCGGTCGCCTCCTCGGCCTCCTCCATCGAGGTCGACGGCCGCGCCATCCCGGTCACCGCGCACCGCGACCCGGCCGGCATCGACTGGACCGCCTACGGGGCCGACCTGGTCATCGAGGCCACCGGCAAGTTCCGCAGCCGGGATGAGGCGGCCGTCCACCTCAAGGCCGGCGCCCGCCGGGTGCTCATCTCCGCTCCGGGCAAGAGCGTCGACGCCACCGTCGTGCCCGGCGTCAACGACGCCGCCTACGACCCGGTCCGCCACGAGATCGTCTCGTTGGCCTCCTGCACCACCAACTGCGTCGCGCCGATGGTCAAGGTGCTGCACGAGAACTTCGGCCTGGTCAAGGGGTTCATGACGACGGTGCACGCCTACACCGGCGACCAGCGGCTGCTGGACGCTCCGCACAAGGACGCGCGCCGGGCCCGCTCGGCGGCGGTCAACATCATCCCCACCACCACCGGCGCGGCCCGCATGGTGGGCCAGGTCCTGCCCGAGCTGGCCGGGCGGCTGGACGGCATCGCGCTGCGGGTGCCGGTGGAGGACGGCTCGCTGACCGACCTGGCGGCGGTACTGGCCCGCCCGGTCACCGCCGAGGAGGTCAACCGGGCCTTCGCCGCGGCGGCCCAGGGGGAGCTGGAGGGGATCCTGCGCTACAGCACCGCCCCGCTGGTCTCCCGCGACATCATCGGCGATCCCGCCTCCTGCGTCTTCGACTCCGCCCTGACCCAGGCCGACGGCGAGCTGGTCAAGGTCTTCGGCTGGTACGACAACGAATGGGGTTATGCCAACCGGCTGGTGGAGACGGCCGCCCGCATGACCGCAGAAGGTTAGCCGGTGGCCGAGGCGACCAGTGTTCGCGATCGGCCTGCGGGGCGCTCACCGATGGCAGGCCACCGGCCTGCCGTCGGCTTCGCGAGCCGGCTTGTGGCATGACGGAGCCGCAGACGGCGTCGCGCGTCGTCATGACGGCATGCCTACAGAGTCATCCGGCGTGAGCCAGGCGTTCAGCCCGCTTCTTTATGCCCAGCAGCATCTTGCGCTCCATGATCAGACTGCCCGGTTCCATGATCAGAAGGCTGACCAGCCGCCCGAGCGGACCGGCGTCCGGTGTGGAGATGCGGTTGCGGCTGATGAACCTGGTCTCCTCGCCTTCAGGGCTGAGGCTGAAGGCCCACACCCAGTTGCCGTCCTCGGATCGGAAAACCAGCGCCTGTTCCGGCGCCATGACCTCCACGCGCATTCGAGGGCCGGTTGTCCCCAGCGGGAGGATGTCGCCGATCTTGAGATCCTGGAACTGCGGCAGGATCACATCGGCGCTGTGCATGTCCAGGCTGAAGAGGTTTTCGATCCAGTCATAGGTGTAGGCGCCGCCGCGGCCGCTGCCCATCTGCACCAGCCAGGGCCAGACCGCGGCGGGTGGCGCGTCGATGGTGACGGCGCGGGTGGCGACCAGGCCGGCGTCCGGCAGCAGCTCGTCTCCGGGCAGTGCGCGCTCCGCCTCCTCGGCGGTGGCTCCCCAGGTCAGGCACCATCTGCGCAGGAGCAGAGGGTAGGTTACCGCGGCGATGCCGACGATCAGCAGGCCGGTTCGGGCAGAGGACTTCAGTGCTCTATCCATCGGGGTCTCCTCGGCGTTCGTCTTTGACGCTATGCCTGCGACGGTGCCCTTCCCAGGGCGAAAACCCGGAGAATCGGCCGTAGGGCCGCGGGTTCTCCGGGTGGGCGAGCGCGGACTTCATTCGCGGAGCCGGGGAAGCGGCGCGATCCCGGAGGATGCAGAGGGTCGGTATCGGCTTCGAGGGCTCCCCGAGACATGGCGAAGAGTACGGCCGGTGCCGCGGCTGACGGCCGTACTCGGTGGGGCGATCACATCTCGAAGACCAACCGGGCCGGGACGGTGCTGTCGAGGACCTCGGCGAAGGAGGAGTTGATCTCATCGAGCTTGCGGGTCTCGTAGATCACCTTGGTCCGTCCGGCGGCGTGCAGGCGGAAGACCTCGGCCAGGTCGGCGCGGGTGCCGACGATGGAACCGATCACGCTGATGCCGCCCAGCACGGTCTCGAAGACCGGAAGGCTCATCGCGTTGTCCTTGGGCAGGGAGACCAGCACCAGGCGGCCGCCGCGCCGCAGGCAGGCGTGCGCCTGCTCCAGCACGCGCGGGCTGGCGGCCAGCACGATCGCCACGTCGGCCCCGCCGAGCGCCTTGATCTCGGCGACCGGGTCGCCGGTGGCGGCGTTGACGGTGTGGGCGGCGCCCAGCTGCTCGGCCAGGCGGAGCTTGTCGGCGGTGATGTCGACGGCGACGGTCTCGGCGCCGAAGATCTGCGCGTACTGCTGGGCCAGATGGCCCAGGCCGCCGATGCCGAAGACGGCGGCGCGCTCGGTGGGGCGCAGCCCGGAGACCTTGACGGCCTTGTAAGTGGTCACACCCGCGCAGGTCAGCGGGGCGGCCTCGGCGGGGGAGACGCCGTCGGGCACCGGGACCACGTAGTCGGCGTGGGCGACGGCGTACTCGGCGTGGCCACCGTTGACGGCGTAGCCGGTGTTGAGCTGGGACTCGCACAGGGTCTCCCGGCCGCTGACGCAGTATTCGCAAGTGCCGCAGGCATAGCCGAGCCATGGGATGGCCACGCGCTCGCCG
Organism: Planobispora longispora; assembly: GCF_016863135.1. Lineage (GTDB taxonomy): Bacteria > Actinomycetota > Actinomycetes > Streptosporangiales > Streptosporangiaceae > Planobispora > Planobispora longispora. The sequence continues at coordinate 370 of NZ_BOOH01000079.1, read as the reverse complement.
ACGGCGCGGCCGGTGACCGCCGAGCCGACCTTCTCGATGACGCCGACTCCCTCGTGCCCGGGGGTGAGGGGCAGCGCGGGCTTGACCGGCCAGTCGCCGTGGGCGGCGTGGATGTCGGTGTGGCACAGGCCGCTGGCCTCGATGCGGACGAGGACCTGGTGGGCCTCGGGCTCGGGGACGGGGATCTCCCGGATCTCCAGGGGCTTGCCGAACGCGGTGACGACGGCGGCGCGCATGTTCATGGTTCTCCCTCTCTTCGCTTTCGTCTCCGAGTCTTCGACCCGGCGGCCGGGTGGGGCAGGGCCGAAGGTCCTGGGCGATGCGGTCGTCGGTCACGGCCGGGCGGGTGAGAGGTCACGATCGGTTCGTT
>NZ_BOOH01000078.1 GCF_016863135.1 Planobispora longispora | reverse complement strand
AGGCCAGGGCCTCGATCGCCTGACGCACCGAGTCGGTGGCCTGGTTGACCGCCACCGCCATCTCGCCGACCTCGTCGCGGGAGGTGACCTTGACCTTCTGGGTCAGGTCGCCCTTGGCCATCGCGCCCAGGATCCCGGACACGTCGGCCAGCGGCCGCACGATCAGCCGGGACACCAACAGGGCCAGGCCCAGCGCCAGGAGCAGGCCCACGGCCAGCAGCATCAGGATCTGGGTGCGGGCGCTCTCGTACTCGTCGGCGGCCGCGGTGGTCATCGCCGCGGCGTCCTGCCGCTCGGCCGCCGCCAGGTTGTCCATGGCGGTGTTGATCTCGACGGCCACGTCGTTGAACTGCTTGATGATCGTCGCGGTGTCCGTGGCGATCTCGACCCCGGCCGGAGCCTTCCCGCCGAGCAGCACGACGTCACGCAGGACCAGGTACTTCTCCCAGCTCTCCTCGAAGGCGGCGACGTTCTCCTGCCAGCCCTTCGAGGCGGACGGCAGGGTCTTGTACTGCTCGAACGCCACGGTCACATCGGCGGTGGCCTTGCGCAGGTTCTCCACGGCCTGCGCCTTGAGCGCGGGGTCGGGGATGGCGACGACGCCGATGTTCACGTTGAACATGTCGGCCATCCGGCCGCGGGTGTCGACCAGGTGGGTCAGCCGCTGGACGTTGGCTTCCTTGATCTGGTTCATGTCGTCGTTCAGCCCGCTCATGCGGTTCAGCGCCACCGCGCTGATGCCGCCGCCCATGACGGCCACGACGGCCACGGCGGTCAGGATCTTGGTGTTGATCCGGCGGTCGGCGAACCATCCCAGCAGCGGGTTACGACGTGCGTCCCCATCGGGAAGCGTGGTTTTTACGGACGGGTCGGTCACAATCGGTCCTTTCCAGGGAGACCGGCGGGCTGCTGGGGCAGCAGTGAACAAATAGGGCTTACGTCCGCCAATCGGCACCCCACACCTCGAAGTGAGGCGTTCACGGCACACCGATAGCCGGATCACCTGATCAACCGATCAGTGAACGATCCCTCAACGGGTCACTCGGCGGCGACCGCCGGGGGAAGCGCGGCGACTTCGGCCCGCGGGGACTGGATCTGCGTCGGTTCGAGCTCCAGGAGCTCCGGACCGGCCTCCGGATCGGCGGCGTCGGTCATCCTCCTGCCACCGGGCGGCACCCGGTCGACCGAGAGGGTCGTGACCGTGCCTTCCACGGCCTTCCCGTCGTCTGCCTGCACGTACGGAGCCGTGACGCGGCGGACCACCGAGAGCATGAGACCGCTCACGAGGACGGCCAGCAGGTACCGGACCAGGGCGGTGGCGATGTCGAGGTCCTCCAGCACGAACGCGTGCCACAGCGCCGGAGCGTCGAGGACCAGGGCGATCAGCAAGGTGAGTGGGTTAACCAGCAGCACTGTCGGCGGCCGCCTTCCTCGCTCGGATCTGCGCATTGAGCACGTAACGCCGGATCACCTGCGCCTGGGCGTCCGGCGGGTCGTAGATGACCACCGTGGTGACGTCGTCCCCTTCGGGATCGCTCACGGTGAGCACGCTGCCCTCCAGGGCCAGGAGGTTGTTGTCCAGCACCATCTTGACCAGCACGGGCTGCTCGACGGAGAGCCCTGCCGCCGCCCCGTGGCAGCGGACGCCGCGCTCGGAGATGTCCACGAACCGCCCGTGGAAGACCTCCGATCCCTCGGCGAGGTCCAGCAGCCGGATCGGTTCGCCGGCGGCCACCCGTACGGCGGTGCGCCGGCTGTAGTAGTCCACGTTGCCGTCGGCCTCGACGGCCCAGAGGGTGACCCGGTCGCGCTCGATCGCGGCGAGCGTGCCGGGCGCGGTGTAGAGGCCGCGGGGGCCGGTCCAGTGCAGGGACACCGCGCTGCCCAGCACCGGCACGTCGATGTCGCCGACGCCGCGCGGTGCGGCCACTTTGATCACGAGCCCGTCGGCGTCCTCCACGCGCGTGGGATAGGACCTGCCGTCCGGCAGGGAGAGCTCCACGAGCGCGTTGACATCGGGCAGGCGGACGGACCTCACAGCTCCATCCCCTCCAGTCGCTCGCACAGCAGCGCGGTCCACGCCTGGCGGCCGGCGGGGCGGTCCTCCAGGTAGGCGACGGGCAGGTCCAGGTGGAGGACGCTGGCCGGGTCGCCGGTGGCCTCGACGGCGTTGACCGCGATGGCGTCCACCTTGCCGAGCGAGCGCAGGTGGCGCGCGGTGTCGGCGGTCTTGCGGGTCGCGTCGACGACCGCCCACACGGCGGTGGCGCCGAGCGAGTCGGCGACCGAGGCGGCCCACTCGCCGTTGCGCTCCTCGGGGGTGGAGGCGACGACGACCACGTACGGCACGTCGTCGCGGTGGATCTTGCGCGCCTTCTGGGCGGCGGCCCGCGGGCCGGACAGGCGGCGGGAGGTGTGGATGTCGGTGCCCGCGGTGGAGCGGGCCGCCAGCAGGATCTGACCGGCGCCCACGTTCAGGATGCGCGCGACCTTCTTGGCCAGCCGGAGCGCGGTGTGGACCTCGCCGACGATGACGAGCACGTCACCGGGGTTGCCCGGCAGGCCGGGGGCGTCGGGCAGGTCGGCCAGGGCGTTCTTGACCGCGCCGTACATGTCGGACTCGGTGGCCTTGCGGGCCATGCCCTCGGGCATGCCGAGCTCGATCAGCCCCTGCACGAAGGGCCGCTTCTGCTCGATGACGGGCGCCTGGAAGGAGCGCACCGCGCCGGCGGAGGGCTCCTCCTCGATGACGGCCGGCGGCTGGTAGGTCCGCGCCACCAGGGCGCTGGAGCGGGCGGCGGCGCCGTCGCGCTGGAGCGCCTTCAGCATGTCGGCGAAGGCCATGCTCTCCGCGCCGGACTCGACGACGAAGTTCTCGGACGCGGCCGCGGGGGCCTGGAAGGGCACGGCCTGCGCCACGGCGGAGGGGGCGGGGAAGGTCTGCGAGGCGGTCTGGCCCAGGCCGGCGGCGGCGGGGACGAGCCCCTTGTGGGCGCCCACGGCGACCGGGCGGGCGGCGTCCTGGCCGGCGACGGACGCGCCCAGCCGCCGCTCCTGCTCCTCGGCGCGGGCCAGGAGCGCGGCCACCGGGTCGGCGGAGACCGGCTCGGCGGCCGGGGCCGCCGCGAGGCTCTGCGCCGGGGCGGGCGCGGAGCTCTGCGCCGGGCGGACGGGCTCGTCGTTGACCTCGACGGTCAGCTCGTAACGCTGGCGGGCGAAGAACCCGGCGAATCCGCCGGTGCGAACCCGGTCGGCCGACACGATGGAGACGTCCGGCCCATGCTCATTGCGAACCTGGGTCAGCAGCTCCTCGATGTCGGTTCCCTCAAGCAGCAAGCGCTTCGGCATCGGTCACAACTCCCAGGGTTTCCACGCGGAACGGGCATTCCGCAATTTCGGTGTAGGACAGCAGGGGCAGTCGGGGGGCGGCCAGCTTCAGCAGCCGGCGCAGCGGCATCCGCAGCTGGGGTGAGCAGACCAGGACGGGGGCGACCCCCTGCTGCTCGGCGTTGTCGGCGAGCCTGCTCGCCTGTGTGATCAGGCTCTCGGCCCGGACGGGGTCGATGAGGATCTGCACGCCCTGGTCGGTGGGGCGCAGCGACTCCAGCAGCGCGTTCTCCAGCCTCGGGTCCAGCGTCAGGACCGGCAGGCTTCCGGCCGGCTCGGCGTGCTGGGCGGCGATGGCCGGTCCCAGCGCGTTGCGGACGGCCTCGCAGAGCGCGTCGGGGTCCGAGGTGTTCTTCCCGGCCAGCGAGAGGGCCTCGAAGATGCGCACCAGGTCCCGGATGGACACGCCCTCGTCGAGCAGGGCCTGCAGCACCGTCTGAACCTGTCCCAGGCCCATCAGCGCCGGGGTGAGCTCCTCCACCACGACCGGGTGGGTGCGCCGTACGGCCTCGACCAGCGCGCGGACGTCCTCGCGGCCCAGCAGGCGACCCGCGTTGGAGCGCACCGCCTCCGACAGGTGGGTGATGATGACCGATGCCCGGTCGACCACCGTCGCGCCGAGGAGCTCCGCCTGGTGCCGCAGCTCGGCGGGGATCCACTTGCCCTCCAGGCCGAACACCGGCTCCTGGCCGGCGCGGCCCGGCAGGCCCTCCAGCCCTTCGCCGATGGCCAGCGCGGTGCCGGGCGGGGCCTGGCCGCGGGCGACCTCCACGCCGTTGACGCGGATCACGTAGGTCGACAGGGGCAGGTCGAGGTCGTCGCGGGTGTGCACCGGCGGCATGATGACGCCGGTCTCCATGGCGATCTTCCGGCGGAGCGCGCGCACCCGGTCGAGCAGGTCTCCGCCGGCGGCCTCGACCAGGTCGACGAGGTCGGGGGAGAGCGCCAGCTCCAGCGGGTCGACCCGGATCTCTCCCATGAGCGACTCGGGCGAGTCGGGCGCCGGGCCGGCGATCGCGGTCTCGGTCTCCTCGGCCTGCTGGTCCGGTGCGGAGGGCACCCGCTGGGCGAGGAACAGGACGATGCCGCCGATGACGAGGAAGGGGAGCTTGGGCAGGCCCGGGATCAGGACCAGGGCCAGGGCGGCGCCGCCGCCGACCTGCAGCGCGCGCTTCTGCGCGCCGAGCTGGCTGGTCACCGTGGTGCCCATGTCGCCCTCGCCGCTGGCCCGGGCGACCATGAGGCCGGTCGCGACCGACAGCAGCAGGGCGGGGATCTGGGAGACCAGGCCGTCACCGATGCTCATGAGGCTGTAGGCCTGGATGGCCTCGCCGGCCGGCATGCCCTTCTGGAACACGCCGACGGCGAACCCGCCGAGGAGGTTGATGACGGTGATGATGATGGCGGCGATGGCGTCGCCCTTGACGAACTTCGAACCACCGTCCATCGAGCCGTAGAAGTCGGCCTCGGCGGTGACCTCGTGGCGGCGCTTGCGCGCCTCGGCCTCGTCGATGAGACCGGCGTTGAGGTCGGCGTCGATGGCCATCTGCTTGCCGGGCATGGCGTCGAGGGTGAAGCGCGCGCCGACCTCGGCGACGCGCTCGGCGCCCTTGGTGATGACGATGAACTGAATGATGATCAGGATCGTGAAGATCACGATTCCGACGATGAGGGAGCCGCCGACGACGAAGTGGCCGAAGGCCTCGATGACCTTCCCGGCGTAGCCGTCGACCAGCACGAGCCGGGTCGCGCTGATGTTCAGCGCCAGCCGGAACAGGGTCAGGACGAGCAGGAGTGCGGGGAACGAGGAGAACTCCAACGGCCTCTTCACGTTCATGCTGACCACGACCACGATCAGGGCGATCGTGATGTTGGCGGCGATGAGCATGTCGAGCAGGACCGTCGGCATCGGGACGACCATCATCACGACGATCATGACGACGCCGATCGGAACGGCCAGCTGGCTCAGGCCCTTGGGCAAGATGCCCCCTCCGCTTCTGGCATGGAACGATTCCGCAGGTCTGCTCCGTGACCACGCATGCCGTCCTGGCGACCTCTCCCATCGGCCGCCCCGGGAACCTCTTAAGGTTTTTCACCGGCAATCGAGAAAAAAGGCATGGCGAAGGGCCGCGGCACCCAGCGGGCGCGGCGCGGCTCGGCCGGTGGGGACTCCGGCGATCTTCGTGCCCCGATCGGCACGGCGCGGCTCAGCCGGTACGGGCCCCGGCGATCTCGTGCCCCCGATCGGCAGGAACCGGGTGAGGATTAGCCGGATCCGATCGCCGTTGCCCAGTCGTGTCCTGGCCGGGTCGCCGGGTGGCCGATCCCACACGAGGAAACTCTCAGCCGGCGCCCCTGACACCCGATCGCACAGCAGCCGCGCACGGATGCCGGCGATGATCGAAAAGGGGTACGGCGCCGATGAGCGACATCTCCGGCGAGGTGACCACGCCGACGGCTGGGTCACCGGAGGACGAGGCCCGTGGCGGGAAGCTGCGGATCGTGGCGAACATGCCCATCTCGCGCAAGCTGCTGCTGCTGGTGGCGCTGGGCTGCTCCGCGGCGGCGGTCGTGGCGGCGGTCGGCCTGTCCGGGCTCCGCAGCGTCGACCAGCGCGTGGAGGACATCCACCGCGGCAACCTGGAGCCGTCCGCCCAGCTGACGATGATCAACTCGGCGGCGCTGCGCGTCCAGAACGGCATCGCGAACGTGGCCCTGTCCGACGGAGAGGTCGCCAGGACGTCCTTCCGCGACGAGATCGACACGGCCGGCGAGCAGCTCGGGAAGGCGCTGGAGACCTACCGCGCCTCGGTGGACGAGGCCGCCCAGCGGGAGCTGGTCGACCGGTTCGACATCTGGTGGTCGGCCTACCACGCCATCCTGGAGCACCGGCTCCTGCCCCTGGCCGAGTCCGGCGACCGGGCCGCGTTCCAGCAGGCCTACCTCGGTGACGGGCAGATCACCAGCGCCAACGCGATGACCGCCCTGGACGAGCTGCTCCGGTACGAGCAGGCCAGCGGCGCCGCCGCGGCGGCCGAGGCGCGGTCGGCGCACGACACGGCGCGCACCGTCATGATCGTGGCCCTGGTGGCCGGGCTGGGCGTCGCCCTCGCGCTCAGCCGCTACATCTCCGGCCTGATCGTCCGGCCGATCCGGCGCGTGCACGACGTCCTGCAGGCCGTGGCCGCGGGCGACCTCACCGCGCAGGTGGAGTCCGTGCAGCGCGACGAGGTGGGCGAGATGGCCATGGCGCTGTCGGTCGCGACCGCCAGCACCCGCGACGCCGTCCGCACCCTCGGGGAGAACTCCGAGTCGCTGGCCGCCGCGGCCGAGGAGCTGTCGGCGATCAGCAGCCAGATGAAGTCCAGCGCGCAGGACGCCTCCGGCCGCGCCGACGGGGTCGTCGACGCCGCGGACCTGGTCAGCTCGCACGTGGCGGCGGTCGCGGCCGGCGCCGAGGAGATGGGCGCCTCCATCCAGGAGATCGCCCGCAACACGACCGAGGCGACCCAGGTCGCCGCCCGGGCGGTGGACATCGCGGCCTCGGCGAACGAGACCATCGGCCAGCTGGGCGCCTCCAGCGCCGAGATCGGCGACGTCGTCAAGACCATCACCTCCATCGCGCAGCAGACCAACCTGCTGGCCCTCAACGCCACCATCGAGGCCGCCCGGGCGGGCGAGTTCGGCAAGGGCTTCGCGGTCGTCGCCTCCGAGGTCAAGGAACTGGCCCAGGAGACGGCGCAGGCCACCGAGGACATCGGCCGCCGGGTGCAGGCCATCCAGTCCGACACCGACGCCGCGGTCCGCGCGATCAGCGAGATCACCGAGGTGATCACGCAGATCAGCCAGTTCCAGGAGACCGTCTCCGCCGCCGTCGAGGAGCAGGCGGCGACCACCCAGACGATGAGCCACAGCGTCTCCGAGGCCGCCGCCGGTTCCAGCGGCATCGCCGCCAACATCGGCGGCGTCGCCGCCGCCACCCTCCTGACCGGCCAGGGCGTGGACAGCACCACCGACGCCGTCGGGGAGCTCGCGGGCATGGCCGCGCGGATGCGCACGCTCGTGTCCCGCTTCACCTACTGATCACCCACCGGCGGCCGTATCCGGCCTCACCTACCGGCCCGGCCGACCGCCGGCCCCCGAACGGAGACGACAATGCGCACATACCGACGTGTGGCGGCCGCGGTGACGGCCGCCGTGGTCGCGGGCGCCGTCCTGACCGGCTGCGGCATCCTGCCGGGGTCCGGCGGCGACGACGCGGCCGCCGCCGCCAAGCCCTCAGGCCGGGTGGCGCTGCTGCTGCCCGAGCGGGCCGCGAGCCGCTACGACGCGGCGGACGCGCCGTACTTCTCTCAGCGGCTCAAGCAGCTCTGCCCCGCCTGCGAGATCGACTACCGCAACGCCGGCCAGGACGCCGCCGAGCAGCTCTCCCAGGCCGAGGACGCCCTGGCGGAGGGCGCCAAGGTCCTGGTGCTCACGCCCGTCGACAGCACCGCCGCCGCGAAGATCGTCGAACTGGCCCACGACCGCGACGTGCCGGTCGTCTCCTACGACCGCCTGGTGCTCGGCACGCCCGTCGACTACTACGTCTCCTTCGACAACGCGAAGGTCGGCCGTTTGCAGGCCGAGGCGCTGCTGTCCGCGCTGGGCGGCAGGGCCCGCACCGGAGAGATCCTGTGGATCAACGGCTCGCCGACCGACAACAACGCCACCCTCTTCAAGAAGGGCGCGCACGAGACCCTGGACGGCGAGGTCCGCGTCGCCGCCGAGTTCGACACCCCCGAGTGGGACCCCGCCAACGCCGAGGCGTGGACCGCGCGCACGCTGAAGTCCCTGGGCGGGCGTGAGCTGGTCGGCGTCTACGCGGCCAACGACGGCACGGCGGGCGGCGCGATCAAGGCGATGCGCGCCGCCGGGCTGCCCGCCGTGCCGGTCACCGGGCAGGACGCCGAGGTCGCCGCGCTCCAGCGCATCCTCGCCGGCAGCCAGCACATGACCGTGTACAAGGCGGTGCGCCTGGAGGCGGAGAAGACCGCCGAGCTGGCCTTCGAACTGCTCCGCGGCGGGCGTCCGGAGGTCGGCGGCAGCGTGGACAACGGCGCCGGCGGCGTGCCGTCCCTGCTGCTCGACCCGGTCACCGTCACCAAGGACAACATCGAGGAGACCGTGATCCGGGACGGCTACGTCACCCCCGGCGCGCTGTGCGCCGGCGCCTACGCCGAGGCGTGCTCGGCGGCGGGCATCGGCTGATCCGCCGCCGCGGGGGCAAGCCGCTCAGTTCCGGGCCGATGCCGCCGATTCGTGTAGAAGAACTAATCAGAGGAGCTAAAGACATGAAATGGTGGCGGTCCCGTCGGGCAGGCACGGACGTCCATCCGGCGCTGCAGTCCCGCGAGGCGCTGATGGCGGCGCTGGACAAGGCCCCCGCGGTGTTGCTGATCGTCAACGAGACCGGCGACGTCCTGTACCGCAACCAGGCGGCCGACAAGCTCATGCAGGACACGGTCGCCGCCTACGGGATCGAGGCGCTGATGATGCTGGCCGAGAGCCTCAAGACCCACCTGCGCAAGGCGTCCTCCTTCCCGTACACCGCGCTGTCCAACCTGGAGGTCGACGGCGCGACGACCTACGGGTCGCTGGGCTTCGACCGGATTCCCGGCGGATACATCGTGACCTGGGAGGACGCCACGGAGCGGGTACGCGGCGACCAGGCCGTGCGGACCCTGAGCCAGGAGCTCGTCGCGACCAGTGCCCTCCTGGCCGAGGCCGGCGACGAGCTGGCGCGCACCGCCGGCGACAGCGCGAGCCAGGCGGAGACCGTCTCGCACAGCTCCACCGAGCTGACCGGGAGCATCCAGGAGATCTCCCAGGGAGTCAGCAGCGCCGCCGCCAGCACCGCGACGGCGGTGGAGTCCGCGCGCGACGCCACGCGCCGGATGGAGCAGCTGCAGGAGTCCAGCCGGCAGATCGGCAGCATCACCAAGCTGATCACCGAGATCGCCGAGCAGACCAAGCTGCTCGCCCTGAACGCCACCATCGAGTCGGCCCGCGCCGGCGAGATGGGCAAGGGCTTCGCGGTCGTGGCCAGCGAGGTCAAGGACCTGGCCGCCCGTACGGCGGAGGCGACCGCGCAGATCACCGACATGATCGACGGCATCCAGGCGGAGAGCACCCAGGCCGCCGCCGGGATCTCCGGCATCGCCAGCCTGATCGACGCCGTCGCCGAGCAGCAGACGCTGATCGCCGCGGCGGTGGAGGAGCAGAGCGCCACCAGCGCGGAGATGTCACGCGGGATGGCCACGGTCGCGGGCGCCGGTCAGGCGGCGGCCCAGGCCGCCGAGACCGTGCTCACCGCCGCCGAGAAGCTGAGGGACCAGTCCGCCCGGCTCACCGAGGTCGCCGACGCCGCGGTGACCGGCCGAAACTGACCCGCACCCGGCACTCATCCTCAACTGTCGAGGATGAGTGCCGATGAAGTGAGAAATATCTCTCGCCTCATAGCAAGGTGCCACAATGCGTCGGTTCATCCGTGATCTGTCCCTCGGCTGGAAGCTTCGAGCCGGATTCGGCATTGTCCTGGCACTGATGATCGTGGTCGTCGCCGACGGTTTCACGGTCCGCAGCGACCTCAACGAGCAGGCGCGCCGGGTGGCCGAGGAGATCGACCCCAAGGCCCGGATGGTGGCGCTGCTGCAGTTCCGCTTCTCCGACATGTACGGCCTGCAGACCGCCTACACGGCCTCCGAGGCCTCCAGGGACGCCAAGCGCGAGTTCTTCCTCGGCGCCCGGGACAAGGTCGTCGACCTGGTCGAGCAGGCCGAGGCGACGGCCGCGGCCGGGGAGCAGAGTGCGGCCGCCGCCACGATCCGCGAGGGGTTCGAGGAGTTCGACCGGATCGACGCCCAGGTGTGGGAGGCCATGCGGTCCGGTGACCGCGAGGAGGCCGTCCGGCTGAGCAACGTCGTCGAGGCCCCCGCCTACATCAAGGCCATGGACGCCGCGGCGGCCTTCGACGCCTCGGTCCTGGGCGAGCGCAACGCCCACCTCGCCACCCTGGCCGACAGCCGCGACGCGGCCGACCGGCGCGCCGGTCTGCTGGCCGGCATCGCCGTCCTGCTCGGCGGGGCGTGCGCCGTCCTGCTCACCCGCTCGGTGCGCAAGCCCGCCGAGCGGGTCGTGAGCGTCCTGGAGAAGGTCGCCGCCGGTGACCTGACCCCGCGCCTGGGCATCGACCGCGGCGACGAGCTCGGCCGTATGAGCGCGGCGCTGGACGAGGCGCTGGAGCGGATCGCCGGCACCCTGCGCGGCATCGCCGGCAACACCGACGAGGTCGCCCGCGCCGCCGACGGCCTGAACGGGCTGGCCGAGAGCCTCAACGGCGACTCCGCCGAGGCCTCCGCCCAGGTCCAGTCGGTCGCCTCCGCCGCCGAGGACGTCTCGCGCCACCTGGAGAGCGTGGCCGGGGGCTCGGAGGAGATGGGGGCGTCGATCGCCGAGATCTCCCGCAACACCTCCGCCGCCGCGGGCGTCGCCGACGCGACGGTCGCCAAGGTCGGCGAGGCCACCAAGACCGTCGCCCGCCTCGGGGAGTCGTCCGCGCAGATCAGCAACGTGGTCAAGCTGATCACCTCGATCGCCGAGCAGACCAACCTGCTGGCCCTCAACGCCACCATCGAGGCCGCCCGCGCCGGCGACGCCGGCAAGGGCTTCGCGGTGGTCGCCGGCGAGGTCAAGGACCTGGCCCAGGAGACCGCCAAGGCCACCGAGGACATCTCCAAGCGGGTGGAGGCCATCCAGAACGACACCGCCGACGCGGTGACCGCGATCGCCCAGATCGCCGAGGTGATCGGCAGGATCAGCGAGGCGCAGCAGACCATCGCCAGCGCGGTGGAGGAGCAGACCGCCACCACCGGCGAGATGAACCGCGGCGTCTCCAGCGCCGCGGGCGGCAGCTCCCAGATCGCCACCAGCATCTCCGGGGTCTCCGCCGTCGTGGAGCGCACCCGCCTCGGCGCCGAGCAGTCGAAGCAGTCGGCCGACGCGCTCGCCACGATGAGCGGTGAGCTGCGCCGTCTGGTCGGCCGCTTCCGCTTCTGACCGGTCCCGCCGCGCCTGACGTTCCGGGTCCGGCGGGACCGCCTAGGCCCGCCGGGACCGCATCGCCTTGAGGACCTTCACCTCTCCCGCCTCCCCCGCGACGATGCGCCGGTACTCCTCCGACTCCATCGGGCACAGCCGTACCCGGCCCATCTGGTCGAAGAGCAGGCCCCAGCCGTACTGCTTGGGCAGGGGCGAGGCCCGCAGGCACGCCTGCGGCTTGGCGAAGAACTGCGCGCGCAGCTCCTCACGCTCGGCCTGCGACCGTTCCGCCGGTTCCTGCCGCCGCAGCCAGCTCTCGAAGAGCACGTCCTCCTGCGTCAGAGCGCCCGGGTCGGCGTCGATCATCTCGAACTGCAGCAGCGCGACCGTCTTCTTCGCGCCCCGCAGCGGCGGCTCCACGGCGTGATCGACCGGGCAGTCGTCCGCGACGGCGATGAGGGTGTCGTAGTAGTTCAGGTCCACCCGGCCATGATGATCGACAGGAGCGACATTCAGGGAGGAAAGCAGCGAATTCCCTGAGACACGGCAGCCGCGGCCGAGACCCGGCGACCCGATGATCGCGGCGACACGACGGCCTCGCCGTGGCGCCGGAACCCTGCCGTCAATACAGTATTGACGGTGCCCACGAGAACCTCCCGCGCCGTTCCGGAGTCCGAGGCGCTGCGCCGCGTCGAGGAGATCATCGCCCGCCGCGCCCGCTGCGACGACCCCGACCTGGAGACGCTGCCCGACGGGCCGCTGGAGGTGGCCGCCTACGTCGCCGCCCACCGGCGCGTCCCCGCCGAGGTGCTCCGGCGCGACGTACTGGACGCCCTCGTCCTGCTGGAGTACGGCCGCCGCGCGGTCCCGGCCCTGCCCGGCCGCCTGGACCGGATCGAACACCGGCTGCTGTCCCTGGGGGTCGAGTCCGGGCTGAGCCTGGGGGAGATGGCGGCCGCCCTGGGGCTCCGCTCGCGCCAGGCCGTACAGCACCGCCTGCTCCGCCACGCCGCCGCCGAGCGGGGCGCGCCGCGCAGCGAGGTCGCCGAGCGGGCCGCCCGGCGCGCCGAGTCGCGGGAGCGGGCCTGGCTGGACCGCAACGCCGCCGCCCTGCTGGAGTGCACCGCGCGGCTGCTGGCGCACCGCGATCCGCTCACCGCCGCCCCTGCTCCCGCCTCCGGTCACGCGGCCCCGGACGCGAGCTCCGTCCCGGATCCCGAGCTGGCCGAATCCTTCGACGAGCTGGCCGAGTCCCTCGCCCGCGTCCCCGCCGGTCCCCGCGACCCCGCCTATCTCACCCGGACCCGCCACCTGGCCGCCCGGCTCCGCCTGCTCCTGGCCGACCTCGCCGCAGCTCCGGCCGTCACGGCCCTGCCCGGCGGCCACCCGCTGCGCGCTCTCCTGACCCGCACCGCCCGCCTGGCCACCGCCCACCAGTCCGCCGGCTCGGCGAGTCCGTCCTAGCCGTCGCGAGCCGTACGGCACGGCGGGAGCCGGGACACGCCGAAGCGCCGCCCCCTCGCGGGAGGGGACGGCGCCTTGGAGTTGAGACTCCCTGTCCGGCCGGGCTGCGGGCCGATCAGCCGGCCAGGGAGAGCCAGAACTTGCCCTTGCCGTACCCGCCGATCTCGACCACCAGGTCGAGGCGGGCGCCGAGGGCCAGCAGGCGGGCCGTGGCGTCCGTGGGGGCGGCCTGTCCCGGCATGTACGCCTCGTAGAGCTTCAGGTGGGGCAGGTCGAGCTGGTTGAGCAGGCCGGTGATGATGTTGCAGACCTCTCTGACGTTGTCCGCCAGCATCGGGGTCAGCTCACCGTCTTCGATGGACGCCTCGGCGCCGCCCTGCGGGATCAGGCCGATGGCCGCCCCCGCGAAGGAGGACAGTTTCAGGTCCATGCCCACCACAGCTGTCAGCTTGCGTGCGTTGTCGACGTAGAGGGCGACCACCGCCTTGTTCAGGTCGGCGGCGACCGCGGGGTCGGTCACGCCCACCGTGACGGGGCGGCCGAGCATATCCTCGAACAGGTCCTTGACGTCCTTCGGGACCGGAAGTGTCGACATGGCAGGCCTTTACCCCAGGATCGGACCGAGGACGTCGGTGAAGTTGTCCGCGGTGAACGGCTTGGTGATCAGGAAGAGCGCACCGGCCTCCTCAGCCATCTTCCGCATCTCGTCGGTGCCCTCGGAGGTGACGAACCCGAACGGCACGTCCACCCCGCCGGCTCGCAGCGCCCGCAGAACCTCAATGCCGGTCATTTCGGGCATGTTCCAGTCTGAGAGCACCAGGTCGGGCTTCTGGGCGATGACGAGATCATGCGCCTCACGGCCGTCGGCCGCCTCGATGAGCTCGTGCCCGCTGAAACCGGCCTGCCGCAGGGTGCGTGTGACGATCTGACGCATGACCCGGCTGTCGTCTGCGATGAGAATCTTCATGATGTGAGGTCTCCTTACCCAGAGCTCTTGCTGGTCAACACGGTGATCGCAATCGGCTCGTTCTGCCAGCTGCCCTGCAGACGGCAAACCTCGACCGCGGCGGGCCACTTGTTGACGCCCTCGTCGATTGTGGCCACGTGGGGGAGGGAGAGCAGGGAACCGTCAGGCAAAAGGCTCTTGACGTTCCCCCCGATCACGTTGACGAGCTCGCCGACCGCGTCGGCGACGTCGTCGACGGAGACCTCCTCCTCCTCCATGCCCAGCAGGGCCGAGGCCGACAGCCGCGAGGCCTTCTGGGAGAAGGACATGACGACGTGCCCGTCCCAGGCGCCCGTCACGGAGACCGTCGCGATCACGCAGGGCATGCCGGGGCCCTGCTCCGACGGGAGGAAGGGCGTGACCCCCTCGGGGTCGAGGTAGGACAGCCAGACCTGCTCGGTGATGGCCTGGAGATCGTCGATCGTGGGTGAGGTCATGACATGGTTCCGCTCGGTACGAGGCCCAGGAGGGCCAGCTTCTCTGCGATGGCCTCAGGCGTGAAGGGCTTGATGACGTACTCGTGCGCCCCGGCGGCGAGGGCGCGGACGATCTGCCCGTGCTCGCTCTCCGTGGTCACCATCATCAGGGTCATCTGCCGGAACCGCTCCTGGGAGCGGACCGCCGAGACGAACTCCAGTCCGTTCATCTCCGGCATGTTCCAGTCGATAAGCGCCACCTGAGGCACTGGATCCAGTGTTTCCAGCAGATCCAGAGCTTCCTTGCCGTTGCCGGCTTCCTGCACCTCGAAGCCCAGCTGCGTGACAATGCGACGCAGAATGAGGCGCATCGCCCGGCTGTCATCGATCACCATAGCTGTAGGCATGGTGGTCACCCCTTCCTTGTCGCGCTGATGGGCGCAGTGGTCGCGGCGCGCGGCCTGTATGCCGACGCGCGTCCGGCGACGACTCGCTCGTAGCCGTCGTCGATGCCGATGGTGGTCTCGGCTGCACCGAGGAAGAGCCAGCCGTCAGGGCGCATCAGGCTGCGGATGCGCCGCAGCACGGAGCGCTTGGTCTCAAGGTCGAAATAGATCAGGACGTTGCGCAGGAACACCACGTCGAAGGGCTGGACCGGCGGCAGGGGCGCCGCCAGGTTCACCTTCTGGAAGGAGACGTTGCGGCGCAGGGAGTCGCTCGCCTGCCATTCCGTGCCCGCCCGCTGGAAGTACTTCACCAGCATGGGGACGGGCAGTCCCCGGTTCACCTCCAGCTGGCTGTAGCGGCCGGTCTTGGCGCGCTCCAGCATCTCGGTGGAGATGTCGGTCGCCATGATCTCGTACTGCATGCTGTTCCTGAGGTTCTCCTCGAGCAGCATGGCCAGGCCGTACGGTTCCTGCCCGCTGGAGCACGCCGCCGACCAGACGCGCAGCTTCTGCGTCGGGGAGCGGCGCTCCATCAGGTCGGGCAGCACGACGTCGGTGAACGCGCTGAACGGTTCACGGTCGCGCAGCCACGACGTCTCGTTGGTGGTCAGAGCGTCGACGATCTGGTCGGCGAGCGCGCGCTCCCGCTGGGCCCGCGCGACGAACTCCGACACCGAGACGGTGCCGGTCCGCCGGGCCAGAGGCAGCAGCCGCGCCTCTACCAGATATTCCTTGCCTGGTTCGAGGACGATCGCCGCCTCGCGCCGGACGAGCCCGCTTACGAAGGCGAACTCCTGTTGGGTTAGAGCCATCGGGTCATCCTCGGGACCTGGCCGTGCGGCCGCCGGCCACACGGTTGATTAGATGGTTGGAAATCTCGTTCAGCGGGAGAACGGAGTGGGCCAGTCCCGCGGTGGCGACGGCTCCGGGCATGCCCCAGACCACCGAGGTGGCCTCGTCCTGGGCGACGACCTCGGCCCCCTTCGCCACCAGCCCTTCGCTGCCGCGCTTGCCGTCCTGGCCCATCCCGGTCAGGATCACGGCCAGGGTCGCTCCGCCGTACACCGCGGCGACCGAGCGGAACAGCACGTCCACGGCGGGGCGGCAGAAGTTCTCGGGCGGTCCCTGCTGCAGGTTGGTGGAGACGCCGCCGCCGCGCCGTACGACCTCCATGTGGTAGTCGCCGGGCGCGATGTACACCGTTCCGGCCTGCACCGGCATGCCGGCCTGGGCCTCGACGACCTTCAGCCGCGCGGCGCGGTCGAGCCGCTCGGCGAACATCTTGGTGAACACCTGCGGCATGTGCTGCACCACCACGATCGGCAGCGGGAACGTCGCAGGGAGCGCGCTGACCACCTTGGACAGGGCGTCCGGACCGCCGGTGGAGCATCCCACGGCCACGATCTGGGGCGCGCCGGCCCCGCCGGCGGGCGTGCGGGCCAGCGAGACCGGGGCGGAGGGGGCGGGCCTGACGGCCCCGCGTGCCGGAGCGCCGACCTTGCACAGCGCGTAGATGCGGGGGATGATCTGCTCCCGCACGCTCTTGATCGACTCCGCGACGCTGCCGACGTTGGCCGGCTTGGTCACGTAGTCGCTGGCGCCCGAGGCCAGGGCCTCCAGGGTGGCCGACGCGCCGACCGAGGTCAGCGTGCTGAACATGATGACCGGGAGGCGAGGGTGGACCTTCCGAATCTCCTTGATGGTGGTCAGACCGTCCATGACCGGCATCTCGATGTCGAGCGTGACGATGTCCGGCTTCAACATGTCGATCTTGGAAAGGGCCACCTTGCCGTTGGGCGCGGTGCCGACCACCTGGATGCCAGGATCCTCACTCAGCGCGTCGACAATCAGACGCCGGACGACGACCGAGTCGTCGACCACCAGAACTGATACCACGCGAGTGCCTCCTGTGCCAGAAGCGGGACTTTTGTCACCGCCCGTCCATCGCGCTCCTTATCGACAGATCGGGCGGAAGGATGAGGATTCATCGGACTTATAAGGACTTCTGCGCCCGCCCATCTGGGAACATCCGAACTTGGAGCATGAATACCCAGAGTGATGAGAAAACTTCACAAAGCTATCGTCGCTCTACGGTTCTCTCTCCGGTCTCACCGGTCGGGTACGGCGCGCGCGAAGGCCTGTCCCGGCCCTAGAACAGCGCCCTCTCCGGTCGGATGCGGCGCGCGGAACGGCGCACGGCGGGACGGGGGAGCGCCCTGGAGGCCCGCGGGGCGTCTCCGGGCCGGACACTCCGGGAGACCGCCGGACGGCGGGCGGGGCCGGCCGGGGACGGCCGCCGGACGCCCCGCAGGCCCCGGATTCCTCGGATGCCCTCGGGACCGCGCAGCGCGACGATCGCGGCGGCGACCGGGGAGGTGCGCCCGAGCGAGCGCGCCAGCAGCACGGCGGCGGTGAAGGCCACCACGGTGGTGATCACTCCGGCCAGGACGAGGGCCTCGCGGGGCCCCAGGGTGTCGCAGAGCATCCCGAGCACCGGGCCGCCGACCGCGCCCGAGGCCGCTCCCACCATCGTCTGCGCGGCCAGTACGCGGCCCCGCATGGTCGGCTCCGTGTCGAGCTGGGCGCGCGTGCTCACGGTCGTGTCGAGGACCACCGCCGCGGCGGCGATCGGCAGCAACATGACGGCGAAGCCGAGCAGGCCGGGCACGATTCCGCTGATCGCCTGGCCCACGCTGGTGATCAGGGCGGCGGCGAACAGGATCCGGAACGTCAGGCGGGGCCGGGAGGCCGCGTACAGGCCGCCCAGGACGGCGCCGACGGCGAAGACGACGGACAGGACGCCGTAGCCGGTCGCGCCGGCGGCCAGCGGTCCCTCGCTCATCGCGGCCATGGTGACCTGGTAGTTGCGGCCCAGGGCGCCCAGGACGAAGGCCATGCCGAGCAGGACGAGCAGCCAGCGGGTGCGGGAGATGTAGCGCAGACCCGCGGTGATCCCGACCTCCGCGGCCCGGGCGCGCGGCAGGGGGTGCATCTCGCCGGCGCGCATGCACAGCACCGCGGCGATGACGCCCGCGAAGCTCAGCCCGTTGAGCAGGAAGAGCGTCCCGGTGCCGGTCAGCGGGATGAGCGCCCCGGCCAGCGCCATGCCGATGATGCGCCCGCCGGAGCTGATCACCGAGCCGAGGGCCAGGCCGTTGGACAGGTCCTCGGGGCCGACGACCTCCGCGCCGAAACGCCCCAGGGCGGGGCCGTCCAGGGCGGACACCATTCCGCCGAGCAGGGCGACGGCGTAGATCGGCCAGACGTTCTGCACGCCGGCGAAGGCGATGACGGCGAGCGCCAGGGCGAGCAGCCCGTGCAGGGCCTGCCCGGTCAGCACCAGCGGGCGGGCGGGCAGCCGGTCGGCGAGGGAGCCGCCGGCGAAAGCCAGCAGCAGGGTGGGGAGCGACTGCAGGAACAGGCCGAAGCCCAGGCTGGTGGCCGAGTGGGAGATCGACAGCAGGAGCCAGTTGACGCCCAGGACCTGCATCCAGGTTCCGGCCACCGACAGGAAGTCCGCGCCCGCCCACAGGCGGTAGTTACGGTGCCGCAGGGCCCGCAGCATGTCGGGGGTTCGGGACACGGTGATGCTTCCTCTCTTGGTCCGCACAGACGAGAGGTCGCGTCGTGTCGGGCTCCGCCGGTTCCGCGCCGGGCCGGCGCGTGTCAGGTCCGGGACGGCCGTAGGGCTCGTACGGATCGTCGGGGGTCCGGCGGTCGTCCTCGGCAGGAGGATCGGCAGCCGGGGGCCCTCCTCCGGGAGCCGGGGGCGTACGGCAACCGAACCGCTACCGCCCCCCGCGGCCGGGCCCGGCCGGGAACGACACGAGCCGCCCGGGACGGGGTCCTGGGCGGCTCGCGGACCGCCGGGGAGGGGGTCCGGCGGTCTGGAGGAGAGCCTGGGCGGATCAGACGGAGAAGCGTCCGACCACGGCCCGCAGCTCGGTGGACATGCGGGCGAGTTCCTCGGCCGCGCGCTGGGTGTCGACGACGCTCCCGCTGGTCGTCTGGGCGGCGTGGGCCACCGAGGAGATGTTGCCGGCGATCTGGCCGGAGCCCGCCGCCGCCTCCGCGACGCTGCGGTTCATCTCGTTGGTGGTGGCGGTCTGCTCCTCCACCGCCGAGGCGATGGTCAGCTGGTAGTCGTTGATCCGCGCGATGATCTGGCTGATCTCCGCGATGGCCTCCACCGCGCCCCCGGTGTCGTTCTGGATGGCCTCCACCCGGCGGGCGATGTCCTCGGTGGCCTTGGCGGTCTCCTGGGCCAGGTCCTTGACCTCGCCGGCGACCACCGCGAAGCCCTTGCCGGCGTCGCCGGCGCGGGCGGCCTCGATGGTGGCGTTGAGGGCCAGCAGGTTGGTCTGCTCGGCGATCGAGGTGATGGTCTTGATCACCGAGCCGATCTCGGCGCTGGAGGTGCCCAGCTTGCCGACGATCTCGTTGGTCGACTGCGCCGCCGCCACCGCCTGAGCGGCCACCTTGGCCGCCTCGCTGGCGCTGTGCGCGATCTCCCGGATCGCCGCGCCCATCTCCTCGGCGCCGGCGGCGACCGTCTCCACGTTGCGGGAGACCTCGTCGGCGGCGGCGGTGACCACACCGGCCTGCACGCTCGTCTCCTCGGCGCTGGCGGCGATCTGGGTGCTGGTGGCGGTCAGTTCCTCCGAGGCGCTGGCCAGGGAGTCCGACGAGCTGTCGATGGTGCGCAGCGCTCCGCGCATGGCGTCGATCGCCTCGTTCAGCGCCCCGGCCATCTCGCCGATCTCGTCCCTGCAGCGCACCTGCGCCCGGCCGGTCAGGTCGCCCCTGGCGACCTGCTTGAGCACGCCGACCACCGAGCGGAGCGGGCCGGTGATCACCTTGGCGACGATCAGCGCGCTGAGGACGCCCCAGAGCATGCCGAGGATCAGGATGAGGGTGACGACGAAGCGGGCGGAGCTGACGGTCTCGTTGAAGGAGGCGCTGGCGGCGAGCGCGCCGGTCGCCTCCTCCATGGCCGCGTCCAGCTTCTCCTCGTAGGCCTTGCGCAGGTCGCGGTTGGGGCCCAGGGCGTTCTCGGTCGCGGTGGCCTTGTCGGTGGCGTAGAGGGTGAACTCGGCCGACAGGGCGTCCTGCCAGGCGTCGATGCCGTCGGCGATCTCGTCCACCTGGGTGTTCTGCTCCGGGGAGACGGCGGCGCCGCGTGCCTGCTCCAGCGCGTCGTCGATCACGGTGAACCGCTTGGAGACCTCGTCGCTGAACGCGGCGTCACCGGTCAGCAGGAACCCGCGCTCGTCGTTGGCGGCCGCCTTGGCCGCCACCGCCGCGTCCTGCAGGCCGGTGATGAACGGGACGGAGTGCTCCAGCTGCAGGTTGTGCTCCTCCTGCAACGTGTCCATCTTCGACAGCGCCACGGAGCCGGTGACCACCGCGGTCAGCCCCAGCACCGTCACCGGAATGAAGACCTTCGTCATGATGCCGCGGTCGGCAAGCAGCCGCCAGGCCCCGTTGACTTCCACCGCTACTCCTCAGACCGCCACCGGACCGACCTTTTCGGTACACGTGATCACCATGTTCATCGGCGGGGGTTCCGGGAAACTGAGAGGAAAATCATGGTTAACAGGCTGGTTTTACATGTTTTTTCCGGACGGTCTCACGGCCCCGTCAGCCGGCGAGCTTCTCGCCCTCCACGGGCGCCGGGTGCGGGTACAGACCGGTCCCGGCGGGGCCCGCGAGGGCGTCCGACCCGGCCTCGGCGGCGGCGTCGGCCAGGAGGAGGTCCAGGTCGCCGGCCGGCACCGGCTTGCTGAAGAGATATCCCTGGCCCAGCGGGCACTGCATGTCCCGCAGGAACCCCTTCTGCTCGCTGGTCTCCACCTTCTCCGCGATGGCGGGCAGGTTCAGGACCTCGCAGAGGTTCAGGATCGCCTGGGTGAAGGCGTGCCGCTGACGGGAGGCGGTGTCGGTCCCGGAGCCGAGCGTGGTGAAGGCTCCGTCGATCTTGACCACGTCCACCGGCAGGTGCTGCAGATAGGCCAGGGAGGAGTAGCCCGTGCCGAAGTCGTCGATGGCGACCCGCACGCCGTGCCCGCGCAGTTCCGACAGGTATCCGATGACCCGGGCCATGTCGTCCTTGCCGGGGGCCAGCAGCGCGGTCTCGGTGATCTCCAGGATGAGCGCCTCGCCCGGCAGCCCGCTCTCCCGCATCGCGTCCAGCACCGTGGAGACGAACTCGGGCCGGTGCACCTGGCGGCCGGAGACGTTGACGGTGACGGCGATGCCGTACCGCTCGTACCAGCGGGCCGCGTCGGCGCAGGCGCGGCGGAGCGCGTACACGCCGATCGGCACGATCAGCCCGCTCTCCTCGGCCGCGGGGATGAACCTGTCCGGCGGCATGATCCCCTCGGGCGACCACCAGCGCAGCAGCGCCTCGACGGCCTGGATCCGGCCGGTGGCCAGGTCCACGACCGGCTGGTAGTTCAGGACGAACTCCTCGCGCGCCAGGGCGCGGCGCAGGCCCTCGGTGATCCTGGCCTGGTCGAGCTGCTCCACGCGCAGCCCCGGGTGGAACACGCTGATCTGGTTCTTGCCCGCCGCCTTGGCCGCGTACAGGGCCAGATCGGCGTCACGCAGGACGTCCTGCGCCTCGACCGCCTCGGCGATCATGTACAGGCCCACGCTGGCGGTGACGTGGAAGGAGTTGTCGCCCACGACGAAGGGCTGGCCCATCACCTCGACCACCCGCTCGGACACCTCGGCCGCCTCGTCGGCGCTCACCTCCTCCAGGAGGATGGCGAACTCGTCGCCGCCGAGCCGGGCCAGGGTGTCGGCCTCGCGGAGGATTCCCCGCAGCCGCTGGCCGGCCTGGATGAGCAGCTGGTCGCCGGCCGGGTGGCCGTAGGAGTCGTTGACGATCTTGAAGCCGTCGAGGTCGAGCAGGAGGAGGGCGTGCCTGGCCTGGCCGGCGCGCCGGGCCGTCGCCTGCTCCAGGCGGTCCTGGAAGAGCGCCCGGTTCGCCAGCCCGGTCAGGTGGTCGTGCATGGCCCGGTAGCTGAGCATCTGCTGCAGCGCCTGCTGCTCGTCCAGGGCGCGGGAGAGGTCGGCGGCCTGCTCGTTCAGGAGCCGGGCGCGGCGGTGGGCCACGTTGGTGTTGGTGATCAGCCGGATGACCAGGAACGTCATCAGGGCGGCGAAGATGGCCAGCGGCACCACGAGGTCCGAGGGCTGCACCGCCGCGCCCGGCTCCAGGTTGATCGCCATGGAGAACGGTCCCGCGCAGGCCATCACCAGGAAGACCAGGCTCCGCGTGGTGGTCAGGCGGAGCGCGGGGATCCTCACGGCCCGGGCCGCCGAGGGGTGCAGCGCCGCGGCCCCGGCCAGGACGAGCCACACCAGCCAGCCCGCGTTGCCCAGCAGGCCGTAGTTCCACGCCTCATCGCGCTGGATCATCATGGCGTAGGTCATGTCGCCGAAGGCCATGCCCGCGAAGCCGAGGCTGAGCAGGGCGTAGGAGCGGTTGCGCAGGCCGTGGGCGAACCACAGCCGCAGCGCCATGAACTGCACGGTCACGTCGGCGATGGGGTAGGTCGAGGCCAGGAGCATCTCCCGGCCCGACAGCGTCCGGAAGCCGCCGTAGGGGTTGAACGTCATCGTCCAGTACACGAAGGCCACGCCCAGCACGACGACCATCGCGTCCGCCATCACGGCGACGTTCCTGGCGCGGATCGAGTTGCCGGGCAGCTTCGCCAGACCGGCGATCAGCGGCGGGTACGCCACCAGGTAGGTCAGGTCGACCCACGGCGGGACCTGCCCGCCGTCGGCGGTGAAGTACCAGACGGCCCAGACCAGGTCGGCGGCCACCCAGGCGCCCACGCCCGCGGCCAGCAGCCGCCACGCCCCCGGCACGGCCGGCCGGTTCACGCGGATGCCGACGATCATCACGATCACCGCGACGACCTCCACGGCCGTCCGGGAGATCACGCCGGTGTCGCCCGGCGCGAACAGCCCGGCGACGCTCACCAGCAGGCCGGACAGCAGGAACCAGAGCCAGAGACGGTGCCGGGCGGGCTCCCGCCCCTGTCGGCGCCGCCTGCCGCGCGGAGGGCGCGAGGCGGCCGGCTGCGCCGTCTTCTCCCGGTCGGCGCGGATCATCGGTCGTACCGGTACAGGTCGTAGGTGCGCATCAGCTTGATGAGTTTGGCGGGGTAGCCGGGATCGGTGGCGTACCCGGCCTTGGCGATCTTCCGGGCGAACCGGTCGGGGTCGGCGGTGTGCGCGAACGCCGCGCGGTAACGGGCGCTGGAGGCCAGGAAGCGGCCGTGGTCCTTGAAGGAGTCGACGGGGGAGCGGTAGGCCCGGAACAGCGCGGTGGTCCGGCGGCAGCGGCGGGAGTCGCACTCCGTGGTCGGGTGGCGGTGGCAGCCCGTCGCGTAGGGGCCGTAGTCCCCCGTGGGGGAGCACTTGATGCCGAAGTAGTTGCGGTCGATGACGGCCAGTCTGCTCTGGCCCCACCCCGACTCCAGGATCGCCTGGGCGAGGGTCACCGATGCGGGCACTCTCGTCGCGCGCTGGCTGCGGCGGGCGGCGAGCCCGGCCTGCCGGAGGAACGCCGCCGCCACCGCGGAGGAGGCGGATCCCGCGGCGAGGGATGTCGTGGAAGGCGCCGACCCGGCCCCTGTCACCGCATGCGCGGTACCGCCGAGCGGTCCGGCGACCGCGGGCGGGCAGGAGGAGATCGCGGCGCCGATGATGATCAGGGAGGTCAGCGCACGCCGCGGGGTCAGCACGGGCACAGGATGAACGCTGAGTGATGAAAGATGCACTACCGGTTGCTTCCCGGGTGCAGAACCGTTGCCCCGGACGCAATGGCAAATGAAAGCCTCAGTCACAACCACATGAACAGGGTTGATAACGTTCAGTTTGGGGTGAATCGCTATATGTGACGATCCTCGGGGGTTCTGGGGAGGGCCTCGCGCACGGGGGGATATATGGGGGGCAGCATGCTGAATAGCGGTGATCGCCTTGATCAGACCGCCTCGTACCTGCCTGACCCGGCGAACACGACGCAGGCGATCCTCGGCCTTCTCAGTGAACGGCTGCGCGGCGGCAGCGACTCCGACGGCGCGCGCACCGAGTCGACACTGGTCGCCGGGCTGCGCAGCGTTCCTGGCGTGCTCCAGGCCGAACTGCGCCCGGCCGACTCCACTCCGCCCTCCGGCGGGGAGCTGCTGTGGCCGGCCGGGCCTGGCCGGCTGCTCGCGGTGACCCTGCGGGACGGATACAACAGCCACGGCGTCCCCGAGGCTCTGGCCTGCCTGGCGGCCACTCTGGACGTGACCTGGCGCCGGGACGCCGAGGCGCACACCGGCCCGCTCTCCCGCGACACCGCGCTGGCCACCGCGAAGACGGAGTTCATCGCCACCGTCATCCACGACCTGGCCACGCCGATCACACCGATCCTCGCCTACGCGGGCCTGCTGGCGGATCCGGACACCGGGCCGCTCACCACCGACCAGCGCGAGTTCGTCAAGGTCATCGAGCGCAACGCCATGCGCCTGTCCGAGCTCCTCAACGACCTGCCGCTGCTGGTCGACCCCTCCTCGCCCGAGCTGGAGCTGCGGCGGGAACGGGTGGACCCGATGGAGCTGGTGCGCGACATCGTCGGCCAGTTCCGGCCCGGAGCCGTCCACGCCGGGATCACCATGCGGTTCCACGCCCGCCCCGGCCCGGCGCTGGCCTGCAACTCGATCCGCATCCGCCGCATGCTCGACATCCTGCTGACGACGGCGATCACCCGGTCCGCCCCGGGGGACACCGTCGACGTCGAGGCGCGCCCCACGGTCGACGGCTGGCAGATCGAGATCGCCTGCCTGGCCAGCGAGGGCGCGGGCGAGGGCGCGGGCGCTCCTGCCGGTCAGGACGGGGCGCCGGCCGCTCAGGGCGGAGAGGCGGCCGACCGGGGCGGGGAGCCGCCACCTCCCTTGACGGCCGGTCGCCGCGAACCCGTGACCAGGGAGGACTCCTGGCCGAGGATCGGCATGGCCCGCGCCATCGCCGGCATGCACGACGGCACGCTCCACATCACCGACGAGGGGACGGGCGGGTCGGTGATCAGAGTGGAACTGCCCTGGGAGCCGGCCCGCGACCGCGGAGAGGACGGATGATGAGCAAGCTGCTGGTCATCGAGGACGACGCCGACACACTCGCGGTCATCCAAGTGCTTCTCAGCCACGGCGGACACGAGGTGGTCCCGGCGACGGACGGCCGCAGCGGCCTGCGGCTGCTGCACGAGCACAAGCCGGACGTGCTGATCCTCGACATCGGCCTGCCCGTCATGGACGGCTGGCAGGTGCTGGAACGCGTCCGCGACATCAGCGACCTGCCGATCCTCATCCTCACCGGCCGGGGTCAGGAGCGCGAGAAGGTGCGGGGCCTGCGGGCCGGGGCCGACGACTACCTCGTCAAGCCCTTCTCCCGGGCCGAGCTCACCGCCCGGGTGGAGGCGCTGCTGCGCCGCGCCGGCGCGGCGTCGTGGGCCGAGGACGTCTACGACGACGGGGTCGTGCGGGTGGAGCCGGCGACCAGGACCGTCTTCGTCGAGGGCCAGGACGTCCACCTGACGCCCACCGAGTTCCGGCTGCTCAACACGCTCGTCCGGCACGCCGGGAACGTCCTGAGCTCCACCCAGCTGCTCTCCCTGGTCTGGGACGATCCGACCGGCCTGAGCCCGGAGCGGGTGAAGTTCGCGATCCTGCGCCTGCGCCGCCGCATCGGCGGCGACCTGGCCAACTCGCCCATCGAAGCGGTGCGCGGTGTGGGATACCGCTACCGCCCCCCGGTCCAGCGCCAGGACGGACGTGAGGCCGTGTCCTCCCGGCGCCGCTGACCTCCTCGCACGCCTCGCCGACCTGCCGGGCCGGCCGATGGACCCCGCCCGCGTCCGGTTCTCCGCCGCGACACGCCAGAAGGAATTCGCGGAAGGTGCTCGCCCGCAGTATCAGTTTCCGCTAGAACTGGCGTGACACATGTGGTGCAGGAGGAGGGGTTCGGATTGCCACAGCCACACAAGGGTGATCGGGTGCCGACGATGGTCCGGCCGCCCAGACCCCTGCGGCTCACCCTGGAGGCGGCGGCCGCCGCCGCCGGTTATCGCCATCTGAACGACTATTTGGTCGATCTGCTCGAAGCAGCACATAGCGGTCAGCCGCTGCCGGTGCCGCAGGCGTACCGGAAGGAGAAGCTTCCGCTTCCCGACAAAACGGAGGCGGCGTAGCACATTGGCCTGGGCGAAAACCTGGATTTGGCTTCCCCTAGACCCTCAGAGGGAGAACAATGTGACCGGCTGATCACAGCGCGTTGCTGAACGATAAAAAAGCAAGGCCCCCGCGCCGTAAGCCGCCAAGCAGTGCGCGAGGACCTTCAAACCCGGACATTTAGCTCGGTGCTACGGAGTCTCCACCTCCTACACCGTGCCGCGTGTCCCCTTAACCACATGCCTACATGCATGTCTACATGCCTGGAGCCAGGATAAACGATGACTCCCGGGCTCTGCCAGCAATGCCCAAAACTGGCGTGTCGCAATTGGGCGCGAACGGCACAGCCCGTGTAAACGGTGACAACTCCATAGACACGCTTCCCCCCAGCGGCGGGCCCCGGCCCGAGCGCCGCGCACCCGTCGAGCGCGTGGACCGCGCCGAGCGCCGCCGACCCCGCCGCGAGCCTTCCCGCGCCGCCGTCCGTCACGGCCGCACCCCCTGCTACGAGGCCCCCCATCGACTGCCGGCCGTTCCCACCCGCACCTGGTTCCGCGTCTGCTCCCTGCTCCGGTGGCGCGGCGAGATCGCCGACCCGTGCGCGTGGCGGATGGCGCGCCACCTCGCCTACCACGCGGACGAGAACGGGAAGATCAAAGACATGCCGCGCGTCATGCGCGCCTACACCTCCTACTACGGGCTGAGCGCGCGGACCGGGTGGAAGGACCTGGGCCGCCTGATGGACATCGGCTGGGTGCGCCGGGTGTACGGCGCCGCGCCCGGCCGCCCGGCCCTCTACCAGCTGTGCATGGACATCGTGGGGCTCCCCGACGACCTGCCCAGGAACCTCGCCCGGGCCGTCGCCGACGTCGTGGACGCGCCGCCGGGCCGCATTCCCCGGCGGCAGGACAGGAAGCCCGGGTCGGCCGAGGCGGGCCTGGGCCGGCTGCACGCCGCGCTCGCGCAGTGCGTCGTCGTGCAGTACGGCGGAGCACTCGATCCGGAGAAGATCACTTGCTCCGGCTCAGGCAGAGTTCACACGTCCCCCTTCTATAGGGAGGGCCCTACCCCTCCCCCGCCACGATCGGTCCGGAGAGGAGGCCGGGGCGCGCTCCAGCAGGGCACCTGGTGGAAGAAAGCGCGCTATAGCGACATCCAGGAGGCCCGGAATGTGCTGGCAGAGTGTCTGCCGAGATGGCGGATGCAGCGGACGGGCCTGGTCCCGCCGGGTACGGAGATCCCGAACGTCCGGGCGCTGGCCTCACTCGAGCATCTAGTGGGGCTTTTGTTGAGATATATCCCTCCCGGAGAGGCGGTTGAGCTCCTGACCGAACAGGTCGCCTCCGTCAGAGACGTCGCGGGAGTGGTCCGCTACCGCATCGGCTCGTGGCTGCGATCCCTGCGGCGCCGGATGAGCGTCCCCGTCGACGAGGACGGCGCCGGATACCGCCGGATGCAGGAGGAACTGGCCGCCCGGCGGGCCCAGTCGACCCCGGAGGGACGGCAGGCGGCCAAGGACATCGCACGTCAGGTCCGGGACCGGCTGACGGCCCGTCCCGACACCGAGCGGCACCGGCGCGCCGAGCAGGCCGCCGCCGACGCCATGCGCCAGGCGCGGGAGGCCGAGAGGCGCCGGTCGGAGCACGTCCAGCGGCTCCGCGCCCAGGAGGCCGAGGCCCGGCAGGCGGCCCTGAGGCAGGCCCTGGAGGAGGCCGCCGCCAGGCGGGAGGGCCGTGACCGGGCCATCATGCGGGCCCGCCAGGAACGCCGGGAGGGCCCGGAGCGCGTGCCGGGGGCCCGGCAGCCCCTCTCCGCGCGGCCCGGGACGCCCCCCGGCCCGCCGATCGTCCCCCCGCAGCGCGAGCGGCCCGCCGAGTGCCCGCCGTACGCCGCCCCCGCGGGCTCGGCGGACCCCGCAGGGCCGGGACTCACCCCCTCCGCTTAACCGCAGTAAGCCCGATTTCCCTCAGTTCTACGCGTTTTATGCCGATTGTCCGTGAGAGGAGCGCCGCCCGGGCGGCCCCTTCCCGGACCGGCGACCTCCTTCGCCTGGCGGGCCAGGCGAGGGAGTTCCAGCGTGAGGGGTCACATCGGCCGGATACTGCCGGTGGCGTTGGCGTTGTTCGCCGCCTTCATCACCCTCATGGTGTCGGTGGCGTCCACCGTGGACGAGGCCCTTCCCCGCACCGGCGCGGCCCCCGCCCCGGAACCCGCTCCCGCCGCCGACCCCGACCACGGGGACGAGACGGTCGCGGTCCCCGGAACCGACCTGATGGTGAGCGTGGACGCGGTCTACCCCGGCGGGCGGACGGCCTCCTGGATCGAATCGGGCGCCTCCACGCGTGAGAGGACCGCCATCCCCGCGGGCTCCCGCGCCTCCGCCGCCACCGCGGCGGCCGCCCAGTGCCGCGACCGCGCCTACGCCCTGGCCACCTGGCGCGTCAAGGGACGCCTCAGCTGGACCTACAACCCCTCCGCGGCCCCCGCCGCGGTCGGCCGCTCGGCGCTCACCGAGATCAAGGCCTCGGCCCAGGCCCTGGTCGCGGGGCAGAACGTCTGCCGCCTGCCCGGCCCGTTCAAGGTGACCCAGGCCTACCAGAGCACCACCAAGCGCGCGCCCGCCGTCGTCGCCACCTCCCGGAGCACCAGCTGCGGCAAGGAGGACGGCGCCAGCGTCGTCGGCTGGAAGCGGATGAGCTCGACCGCCCTCGCCGTCACGTGCACCTGGTGGACGCGCGCGGGGCAGGTCGTCTCCGCCGACATCGCGATCAACACCCGCTACGCCTGGTTCACCAAGCGGCCGAGCCGCTGCTCCTCCTCCTTCGACCTGCGCTCGGTGCTCGTCCACGAGTGGGGTCACGCCTACGGGCTCAACCACGTCTCCCCGACGCGGCACGGCAGCCAGGTCATGGCCTCCACCATCCCGGCCTGCGCCGTCGTCCGCACCCTGGGCGCGGGCGACCACGCCGCCATGCGGAAGCTGTACGGAGTGCGCTGAGCCCGTACAGGGTGCGCTGGACTTGCACGACGTGCGCCGAGCGGCCCGCTCAGCCCGTGCGAGGCTCCTCGGGCGCGTCCGCGGACGTCTTGATGCGCATGGTCACCGTCGTCCCCTTGTTCTCCTCTGAACGCAGGTCGAAGGTGCCCGAGTGGTTGGCGACGATGCTGCGCACGATGGACAGCCCCAGCCCGGTCCCCGGGATCGACCGCTCGGTGGCGTTGGAGGCCCGGAAGAACCGGGTGGACAGCCGGGTCATCTCCTCGGCGGGGATGCCGATCCCGGTGTCGGAGACGACGACCACGGCGTCGCCGTCCTCCACCGAGACGCCGACGTGCACCTTGCCCCCGGCGGGGGTGAACTTCACGGCGTTGGACAGCAGGTTGGCCATGGCGCGGTCGAGCTGGTTGGGATCCCCGTCGACGGGGACCGGGCAGCCGGGGTGCTCGACGGTCAGCTCGACCTGGGCCTTGGCCGCGGTCGGCCGCATGGACTCGACGGAGTTCTCGATGACCGCGCACACGTCGGTGCGCTGCTTGAGGCTGCGGAAGGCGCCCGCCTCGATGCGCGACAGCGTCAGCAGGTCCTCGATGAGCAGCCGCAGCCGGGTGGTGTTGCGGTCGATGGCGTCGAGCATGCGGTCCTGGGCGGGGTTGATGTCACCCGCCTCCTCGTCGCGCAGGATCTCCAGGTAGCCGGCGATGCTGGTCAGCGGCGAGCGCAGCTCGTGGGAGACGGTGGACATGAAGTCCGTCTTGGCAGAGTCCAGGGCCCGCAGTTCTTTGACCAGATCCCGCTCGCGGCGGTAGAGGCTCGCCTGGTCCAGCCCGCGCCCCAGGTCGGTGCCGACGACCTTGACGGCCTCGATCTCGTCGGTGTTCCACGGCCCGCGGGCGGAGCCCCGGGCGAGCAGGATGCTGCCGAGCGCCTTCTGCCCCGCCCCGAAGGGGACCACGAGGAACTGCATGTCCCCGAGCTGCCGCAGCGCTCGGGCGGCGGCCTCGGGAACGTCCTGCGGAGGGTCCCCGGTCGATCCGACCGGGGTCAGGCCCTGCAGGTAGAGCCGCTCCAGCTCCTCGGCGGGCACCGGCGGGAACGAGGTGCCGTCCTTGGTCACCCGGCCGTCCACCCACTCCATCTCCGGCGGGCCGATGGTGCCTTCGCGGACGAGCTGGACGAACACCCGCTCGGCGGGGAGCTTGGAGCCCAGGGCGGTCACCGCCTCGCGGATGACCTCGTCGGCCTCCAGGGTCTGGCGGATGCGCGCCGCGGTCTGGTGCGCCACCTTGGACAGGCGGGAACGCTCCCGCTCGGTCGCGCGCAGCCGGTCGCTCTCGTCGGCCAGCGTGTTGATGGCGTTGCCCAGCCGCTGGATCTCGGTCGGTCCCGTCGCGGGGAAACGCGCGTCGTGCTCTCCGGCCGTCAGCCGCGCGAGGGTGTCGCCCATGGCGGCCAGCGGCGGCACCAGCACCCGGTAGGTGCGGATCGCGGTGAGCAGCGCCATGGCCCCGGCGATCACGGCGAAGGCGATCACTATGACCCGTCCCCAGAACCGGTTGCGCGCGGCCTGCTGGTCGAGCTCGGCGGTCTTGGCGGCCAGGTGGGCCTCCAGCGCGTCGCTGGAGCGCAGGATTTCCTCGTAGCGCAGGCGGCTGCCCTCGGCGTACTGCATGACCTTCGGGTCCCCCTGGCTCACCTGCTCGGCCTGGGCGGCGTAGCCGAACCAGTCGAAGACCCTGGTGCGCAGGTCGCCGATCAGCTTGAGCTCCTCGGGGGTCTCCGCGCGCCTGTCCAGATCCTCCATGAAGGGCGGATAGGCGGCGCGGGCCTGCTGGTAGGTGGTCTTGGGGTTCTGGTAGAGCAGGTAGTTGCGCAGTCCCCGGGTGGCGTCCCCCATGGTCGAGCGGAGCTTGAGGTTGTTCAGCCGGAGGGGCAGGTTGTGGTCGATGAGGCGGTCGAGTGCGTCGCCCTGCCGTACCGACTCGACTGTGGCGACGACACCCGAGAGCAGGACGAGGGAGACGAGCAGCACGAAAGTGCCCCGCAGGGCTCTTCCCACGCTGCGGTTCAACCACTTCATCCCTTTTTTCCTCCCGCGGGCCGGCCCGGGGTGGAGAACCCCTCTCGCGTCATTACCCCCCAGACCTGCTTTGTACGGCGGAGCGCCGCAAAGATCCCCTGTAGTCCCCACCAGGCGTTGAACTGGCGATACCCGAAATTTTCGGCAATCGACGCCGCCGCGGCGACGCCCAGATCCCGCCAGCTGCTGTAGCGGCGGAAGGCGTACTCCTCCACGGCCAGCGCCACGAACCCGACGAGGACCGCGTAGCCGTAGGAGGCCAGCAGCAGCGCCAGGGCGAAGTCCACGTTGATGGCGCCCGCCCACAGCGCGATCGGGACCAGGGCCACCCCGCCCAGGTTCACCACCGGCGCGAGCAGCTCGAACAGGACGAAGTACGGCAGGGTCAGCACCCCGATCCGCCCGTACCGGGGATTGGCGATCATCGACCGGTGTTTCCACAGCAGCTCGGCCAGCCCGCGCGACCAGCGCCGCCGCTGCCGGGCCAGCACGGCCGTCGAGGACGGCGCCTCGGTCCAGGAGACCGGTTCGGAGACGAACACGATCCGGTAGGCGCGACGGCACTCGCGCAGGTACCGGTGCAGGCGGGTGACCAGCTCGGCGTCCTCGCCGATGGAGTCGGGGTCGAGGCCGCCGACCTCGACGAGCACCTCCCGCCGGAACAGCCCGAACGCGCCGGAGATGATGAGCAGGCCGCCGATGCGCGACCATCCGGTGCGGCCCAGCAGGAAGGCCCGCAGGTACTCCATCACCTGGATGCGCACCAGCCAGCGGCGCGGCATGCGCACCCGCGTGACCCGCCCGCCGACGACGTCGCAGTCGTTGACGATCCGCACCACCCCGCCGGTGGCCACCACGTTCAGCGGGTCGTCGGCGAACGGCTTGGCCACCAGCAGCAGGGCCGAGGGGTCGAGCAGGGAGTCGGCGTCCACCATGCACACCAGCGGGTGCCGGGCGAAGTTGATGCCCACGTTCAGCGCGTCGGCGCGGCCGCTGTTGGTCTTGCGGATCACCAGCAGCGGCGTGGAGCCGTTGGCGGGCACGTGCGTCGAGAGCACCGTGCCGCGCATCGGGATGTCGTCGGGGACCACGCGGGGGAGCTCCACCAGGTTGTGCTCCTCGCGCAGCCGCTCGAACGTCCCGTCCTTGGAGCCGTCGTCGACGACGATGACCTCGAAGGTCGGATAGCGCATCGACAACATCGAGCGCACGGCCTCGGCGATGCCCGCCTCCTCGTTGTAGGCGGGCATGATCACGCTGACCGGCGGGGTCAGCGGGTTGGCGTAGACGTCCTCCTGGCTGAAGAAGGGCAGCCGCCGGTGGTTGTGGACGGCGTCCCAGGTCGCCAGGAAGATGAGCAGCAGGTAGCTGGTGTTGATCGCCACCGAGTAGACCAGGACGAGGGCGCTGATCAGCATCAGCGTCCATCGCACGCCTTCCCGGATCACCTCCAGGACTCCGCCGGCGCTCTGTCCGGCCCTCGCCGCCCCGGCCGGGGTCCCGCCTGCGCTCCACCCCGTTCCCGCGGCCCCGTCCAGGACGCCCGGGACGTCCAGCGCTCCGAGACCGGCGAGGAGGTCCGCGACGGCCGCGGCCGCGCTCACCGCGGCACGGGCGCCGGCAGCCTCGGCGGATGGCCGGCCTGGAGGTCTTGGATGGCGAGGGCCTCCCACGCGTGGCCGGCGGCGGGCGTGCCCGCCCGCTCGGCGACCGTCTCGGTCAGGGCCGCCGCCGCGGGCCTGCCCAGGCGGGCCAGGGAGCGGGCGGCGTTGTGCGCGACGTGGTAGTGGGCGTCGGCCAGGAGCTCGCGCAGCGCCGGCACGGCCCGGGGAGAGCCGAGGTCGCCCAGCGCGGTCGCGGCCTCGACCCGCACGGCCTGCGGATGGGCGGGCCCGGTGGCGTGGATGAGCGCGTCCAGGCACACGGGCGTGCCCAGCCTGCCGAGCGCGCGGACGGCGCGCACCCGGACGTCGTCCGAGGAGTCCCCGGCCAGCACCCCGACCAGGGCTCGGGCGGTCTCCACGGCGCCGGTGAGCCCGAGCACCTCGACGGCGACGGCCCGTTCCGCGGGATTGTCGTGGGACAGCGCCTCCACCAGTGCGGGACGGGCGCCCGGGCCGAGCCGGATCAGCGCCTGGGCCACCAGCTGGAAGGGGACCCCGCCGCGGGCCAGAGAGGCGATGATCGGGGCGGCGGCGCCGGCCGTGCCGATCTGCCCCAGGGCCCGCACGGCCGTGGCCCGGACCTCGGCGTTGCGGTCCGACAGCAGGCGGACCAGGGGGAAGGCGGCCTCGGCGTGGCTCAGCAGCCCCAGCACGTGGGCTGCGGAGGCCCGCCGTACCGAGCTGAGGCTCGACAGGTTGCGCAGGGCGTCGCGGGCGAGTCCGCGCTGCTCCAGCAGGCGGACCATCGCGGTCCTGGCGTTCCCGCTGACCTTGCCGAGCAGCGAGATCGCGCCGGGTTCGACCGCCCGCCAGACCCGCCGGTCGAGCGCGGCCAGCTGGAGCAGCGGCTCGTTGACCTCCTCGCTGTCGCCGCCGATGAGCTCCAGCAGCCAGGGCCGGACGCCCGCCGACAGCCGGGCGTTGCGGCGGTCACGGTGGCGGTGCAGCGCCCGCCCAGTGACGATCACCAGCCCGAGCAGCGTCACCGAGCCGGCCAGCAGGGCCAGCGTGAGGGAGACGAGCTGGGCGGCGCTCAAGCCCGCGCCCTGGCCAGTACGGAGTGCACGCGGTCGGCCAGCACCCTGGGGCTGAAGGGCTTGACGATGTAGTCGTCGGCCCCGGCGGTCAGGCCCTTGGCGACGTCGCTCTCCTGGGCCCGGGCCGTGAGCAGGACGATCGGCAGGCCGGCGGTCTCCGCGTGCTGCCGCAGCTCCCGGCAGACGTCGATACCCGACATGCCGGGCATCATGACGTCGAGCAGCACGATGTCGGGGGTTCGCTCGCGGGCCAGCCGCAGTGCCGCCGACCCGTCGCCCACCGCGATGACGGTGTGCCCGGTCTGCTCGAGTTTGAAGACGATGAGATCCCTGATGTCGGAATCATCTTCCGCGACGAGGACGGTGGCCATCGTGCTACCCCCACAGTGAGTCCACGGCTTTCTTTACGTCCGCGCGGCGGAACGGCTTGGGAAGAACGGCGTCGGCGTGAATATCGACGAGATCCTCCATATCCAGTACGGATGTGATGATGATCCGGCAGTCGCGGGTACGCGGATCGGCCCGCAGGGCCCGCGTCACCTCCCGGCCGTCGACTCCGGGAAGCCTGACGTCGAGGACGACCAGGTCCGGCGGGTCCCTGACGGCGAGGCTCAGCCCGAGTTCGCCGGTGTTGGCGGTCCGCACCTGGCACCCGAGTCCGCCGAGGTGCCGCGTCAGGAGATCGAGGACATCCTGCTCATCGTCGATCACGAGCACGCGAGGATGCGTCATCGCCCACCATCCGATCTCCGCCCCCGGCCGGGACCGCCCCCGGTGCGGGAACCGGACCCCCAGCCGGATATCCCATTTCGGCATGTTACCAACCGAATCCATTGAGTGACGGCCAGGCGCGCGCGGAAGATCGCTCCTGAAAAGCACCTCCTCGGCAACTTCAGTAGGTCCTCCCGCTGCCGAATGTCGGAGTGGCGACTCATCGCTCGGGTCCGGCGACGTCCGGACCGTGCGGGGATCGCTGACGTCAAGGGACTGACAACCAGATTTCTCAACGGATTGAGGAGACCGAGCGATGCTGGGTTTCGACGCGATCGTCCAGGGGGTTGATCCCCGCTGGGTGCGCGAATTGCGCATGTTCGCTTTGCAATATGAAGAGGAGCGCCATAAAGTCCGCTCCTCCTGGATCCCCGACTCGGTGGATGACGAGACGTGGTTCGAGCTCTACTTGATGGCCACCGCCGTCGAGCAGGACATCGCGCTCATCTGAATGCGTGACGACCCATGCCTGACGAAACCCACCGCACCCGGGTCGCGCCTGCGGCTCCGGGCTCCCGTGACGGGGCCATGGCCCTGCTGACCCGCCGTCGTTTCGCGGGCATCCCCGAGCAGGTGCAGCACGCCCGCAGCTTCGTCGCGCTCGCCGTGGGCGAGTGCGCCGCGGCCGACGACGCGGTCCTGCTGACCTCCGAGCTCGCCAGCAACGCCGTCCTGCACACCGACAGCGGCAACGGCGGCTTCTTCGAGGTGAGCGTGTATCTCGGCGCCTCCGTCCTGCGGGTGGAGATAAGCGACGAGGGCACCTCCCTGGAGACCCCGGTGGTGCACCTGATCGACCTGGACACCGAGCAGCTTCCCGGCGGCCGGGGCCTGGCGATCGTCGAGCTGTGCGCCACGCGCTGGGGCCAGTCCGGCGACGGCTCGTCGGGCCGGGTCGTCTGGTTCGAGCTGCCCTGCGACGGCCCGGCGGCGGCCCGCCGCGCCGGAATCTGAACCGCCGCACCTCCGGAGACTCACCCCATCCCGCCGACCCGATCCCGCCGACCTGTTCTGACGCCGTTCGAAGGCGGCTTCACCGATCTTGAGGAACCTTATGCACAGCCTGCGCAACGTGGGAGTCGGAAGGCGACTGGCCTTGGCTTTCACACT
>NZ_BOOH01000077.1 GCF_016863135.1 Planobispora longispora | reverse complement strand
TAGGCGTCGCCGATGGTGCACTTGCCGCCGGTGGTGTTGCCGAAGGCGTACAGGATGTGGGTCAGCTTGGCCGCGGAGCCGTTGGTGACCAGGTTCTTCACGTGGAAGTTACGCCCGTAGACGCCCCAGTTGGTGAAGTAGCCGACGACCTTCTTGCCCGAGGGGTTGGGGTCGACGGTCGGCGTCGGGGTCGGCGTGACCGTCGCGGTGGGAGTGGGAGTGGGGGTCGGCTTGACCGTGGCGGTGGGGGTCGGCGTGGGCGTCGGGTCGGGGGTGCCGCCCGTGCCGGAGCAGGAGGCGCCGTTGAGCGTGCAGTTCGTCAGGCCCTTCAGTCCGCCCGGCGCGCCGACGAAGCCGAAGCTGACCGAGGCGCCGGCCGCGAGCTCGCCGTTCCACGACTTGTTGACGAAGGTGTAGTGGTTGCCGCTCTTGGTCATGTCGGCGTCCCACGAGGAGGACAGGGAGGTGCCCGCCGGCAGGTCGAACTCGACCTTCCAGCTCTTCAGCGCGGAGCTGCCGGCTTTGACGGTGACCTGTCCCTGGAAACCGGAGCCCCAGTCGGAGGACGTCGCGTAGGTGGCGGTGGCGGGAGTGGCGGCGTTCGCTGCACCGACGCCCAGGGGGACTAACAGGGCGGATGCCGCGAGGAGGGTGCCCAGGGTGATGCGTCGCAAGAGTCGCTCCAGATAAGAGAGGTACTGGCCCCCGTATTCATAGGAAAGTTTCCTATTAGTTAGAGGAGGTTAGGTGGGCGTTCCCGCGATGGTCAACACCTGTCGAGGTCGATAAGGCCGACATAAGGGGAATTTAAGGTTCGCCGTTCCGGGCCGGACACGCGAAGGGCCGGCCACGCATGGCGTGACCGGCCCGGATGCGGAGGAGGCCGTACGGCCGTGCCCTCACACGACCGATTCCTCCCTCTCTGCTCCCTGCTACTTCGCCCGGTTGACGTTCTTGCTCAGGTAGGCGGCGGCCCCGCGGACCTGGGCGGAGGTGGCCTTGGGATTCAGGCGGTGCTTCTCGGCGGCGGTCACGGCGCGCTTGAGCGTGGTGGCGCCCTTGACCTTGGTGGAGCCGTCGTAGACGCCGTGGGCCCAGTTGAGCCAGGCCGCCAGCAGCTCCCTGTCGAGCACGGCCTTGCCGCCCTTGCCCTTGAGGACCGCGTGGGCGGTGCCGAGCGTGCCGGCCCTGCGGGCCTCGGGGAAGACCTTGCTGCCCTTCTGGACCAGGCTCAGGTAGCACAGCAGGGTGTCGTCGGAGAGCTTGCCGGTGCGCTTGTGCATCTCCACGGCCCACTGCGCGGCGCTCAGCGCCTTGGCGCCGTCACCCCGGGCGCAGGTCGCCTGGCCGGAGAGGGGGCCCCGGCTGCTCGGCTCCTGGCCGGTGCCCGAAGAGCTCGGCGACGGCGTCGGAGTGGGCGTCGGCTTGGAGGTCGTGGGCGTGGCCGTGGGGGTCGCGGTGGGCGTCGCCGTCGGGGTCACAGTGGGAGTGATCGTGGGTGTGGGTGTGGGTGTGGGTGTGGGGGTGGGCGTCGGCACGACGGGCCTGCCGAGCGCCTCGTACAGGTCGATGCGCGGGGTGACGACCTTCCTGTCCCCGCCCTTGCGGCCGTGTCCCCTGACGACGTACTCGACCGGCTTGCCGGTGTCCTTGAGCCTGGTCAGGATCGCGCCCGGGGTCCAGCCGGAGTTCTTGGACCTCACCAGCGCGAAGGCGCCGGCGACGTGCGGGGCGGACAGCGAGGTGCCGCTGCCGGAGCCGTACCCGCCGGGCGCGGTGGAGTCGATCGAGACGCCCGGCGCGAACAGGTCGAGCAGGTCGCCGCGGTTGGCGGACGGCGATGGAACGTCGGCGTCGTCGGTCGCGCCGACGGCCACGGCCGTGGAGACGCACGCGGGGTAGGCGACTCCGGCGTCGCTGTGGTCGTTCCCGGCGGGGACGACGGTGGCGACGCCCTTGGCCGCCAGGGCGTCGACCTGCTTCTTCATGGCGGTCTCCCACCAGAGGAACTTGTCGCAGTTGGCGCGTTCCAGGTGGCCGTTGAAGCTGAGGTTGGCCGCCGCGATCGAGTGGGTCGCGGCCAGGCTCTCGACGTGGGCCAGCGCCTCCAGCACCGACGACTCGAAGGTCACCAGGCACGCGGACGAGCCGCCGCAGAGGATTCCGCCGTTGACCCGGGAGAAGACCTGGATCGCGATGATCTTCGCGCCCGGTGCGACGCCGCCGGGCTTGCCCGCGCCGGTGCTCTTGCCCGCGGCCACGCCGGCCACCAGTGTGCCGTGGGCGCACAGGTTCACCGTGCCGTTCAGGCACCTGGCCGTCGTGGCGTCGGCCGAGCCGGGGCCGGTCTGCTTCCAGCCGCCGTCCGGACAGAGAGACTGGAGGACGTAATTGAAGGGGCCGGAGGGCGAGAAGCACGCCTCGGCGACGATCCGGCCCGCGAAGGCGGGGTGGCCGCGGTCGATTCCGGTGTCCAGGAACGCGACGGCCTGGCCCTCGCCGGTGATCCCGGCCTGCTGCACCTTGTCGGCGCCGATCACGGCGAGGCTGGAGAGCGTCGAGGGGGTCATGACGCGGTCCTCGCGGATGGAGACGACGTCCTCCTCCTTCGCGAGCTCCGTGAGCTCGTCGCCGTCACCGCTGACCACGATGAACGGCTTGCGCTCCGACTCCAGGACGACCTTGGAGTCGAGGTCCTCGGCGGCCTCGGCGACCTCGTCGGTCTTGGCGGCGGACTTCACCTCGACGATGACGCGGACGTCCTTGGCCGAGTCCGCCAGCGTTTCGGAGATCTTCTTGTCGACGGGGTCCTCGGCGTAGGCGGGGGTGGCGGTCAGGGCCGCCGATGCTGCGGCGAGTGCGATGGCGCCCGCCATGAGACGTCGCAGTCTCACATGATCCTCCGTTACAGGCCGCGCGGGGCGGCCGCAGAACGTGATGAGCGACCCGGACCGCAGTTCGGAGCCGGGCGACCCGCATCGCCGATACAGATGAGGGACCCTCACCTGTCTCCGGCGGCAGAAGCTTAAAGGGATCTTAAAGGTGCATGTGAGACATTTGCTGGCTTATGAGATAGGAGTTTTGGAACGGTACAGCCTGTCGTCCCGGCTGTCAGGAAGCCGTCAGAAACCTCCGGCATGAGACCGGCATGGGAAAGGCCGGTCACGCATGGCGTGACCGGCCCGGATCGTGCGGAGGTCGGTCCGCGGGATCCTCGTGTCGTCCGGTGCTTACTTGGCCCGGTTGACGTTCTTGTTCAGATAGACGGCGGCCTTGAGCAGCTGGGCGGAGGTGGCCTTCGGGTTGGCCCGGTGCCGTTCCGCGACGCCGATGGCGCTCTTGAGCGTCGTGGCGCCCTTGATCTTGGCGGAGCCGTTGTAGACGCCGTGGGCGTAGTTCAGCCAGGCGGCCAGCAGCTCACGGTCGAGCAGGGCCTTGGCGCTCTTGGTCCTGGGCTTGAGGACCTTGTAGGCCTTGCCCAGCGAGCCCGCGTCGGTCAGCTCGGGGAAGACCTTGCTGCCGTTCTGCACGATGCTGAGGTAACACCGCAAGGTGCTGTCGGAGAGCTTGCCGGCGCTCTCGTGGAACTCGACGTCCCACCGGGCCGCGGTCAGCGCCTTGCCGCCCTTGCCGCGCTTGCACACGTCCGGGACCGGGAGCGGGTCGAGGCCGGTGCCGTCGCCCGGCTGCGTGTGCGTCGGGGCGGGAGTCGCCGTGGACGTCGCGGAAGGCGTGACGGTGGGACTCGGGACGGGGCTCGGGGTGGCGGCCGGGAGTCCGAGAGCCCGCGCGAGGTCGATCCGGGGGGTGGTGAGGGTCTTGCCGATGTTCCGGTAGGAGATCGGCTTACCGGTGTCCCGGAGCCTCTTCAGCAACTCGGCGCCGTTCGCCTCCGGCACGCGCTCCTTGAGCAGCGCGAAGGCGCCCGTCACGTGCGCGGCGGCCAGGGAGGTGCCGCTCGCCGTGGCCTGGGTGCCGCCGGGGGCGGAGGAGGTGATGCCGACGCCGGGGGCGAAGAGATCGAGGAGGATTCCCCGGTTGGAGAAGGACGCCACCGCGTCGGAGTCGTCCGTGGCACCCACCGCGACGGCCGACCGGACACAGGCGGGAACGGCGATCTTGCCCTCCTTGCCGCTGTTGCCGGCGGCGGTGACGACGGGGATGCCCAGCTTGAACAGGTCAATGATCTCTTCCGAGACGGGTTCGACCTCGCACGACTCGCTCTCGTCGTATTCGTCGTACGGGCTGCGGCTGGCGCCGTACAGGGTGGCGCTCAAGTTGACCGCCGCGATCTTGTGGCTCTTGGCGAGCTCGATCACGTAGTCCATGGCGCGGATCTGGCTGGAGCCCCAGGAGAGCACGCAAGGGGCCTTGCCCTCCCCGCAGTGCTCCTCGCTGTCGAAACGGGTGAAGATCTGGATTGCGATGATTCCGGCGTCCGGGGCGACGCCGTCGACCTGTCCGCCCGCGTTCTTCTTGCCAGCGGCGATCCCGGTGACCAGCGAGCCGTGGGTGCACAGGTTCTTCCCTCCGGACAGGCACAGTGCGGTCTCCGCGTTCGCGGAACCGGGACCGACCTGCCGGTCGCTGCCGTCGGGGCAGAGGGAGCGGACGGACTCCCGCTCAAGTGTGTGGGAGAAACACGCTTCGGCGATGATGCGCCCGGTGAAGGCCGGGTGGTCGCGATCGATGCCGGTGTCCAGGATGACGACATTCTGGCCCTTGCCGGTGGCCCCGGCCGCGTGCGCCCGATCGGCGCCGATCACCTTGGTGCTGGAGGCGAGGGCGGCGGGAGCGATGAGCCAGTCTTTCCAGATCGAGGAGATGCGTTCATCACCGCGGAGCGAGGCGAGAGTGGCCCGGTTGGTCTCCATGACGAAGAACCTCTTGCCGCCGGAGTCCGGCAGGACACGGGTCGCGGCCGAGATCGCCTCGGCGCTCTCGGCCACCGGCGCGACGGCCTGGCCGTCCTTCACCGAGACGATGACCCGGACCTTCTTGCCGGCCTCGACACCGGAGACGACCGCCGGATCGATCCTCGGCGCCGCCGGGTCCGGGGCGGCCGATGCGGATATGGGGACGGCGGCCAGAGCCGCCGAGGCGGCGGCGAGCGCGATGGCTCCCGCCAGGAGACGTCGGAGTCTCACTGATCCTCCGTGAGGGGGGTTCATTGCGGCACGTGTGCCTTGGCAGCGCGAGGAACGCCATGAGCAACTGATCATGACGTATCGCGGTCAAGAAGATAGGGGAGGGGACCGACGAACCCGGAGCAGGGGCGGCCGCACGATGGCCTGATCACCCAGGTGCAGGGAGAGAGGGTGCTCGCAGGTGGGTGACGAGAGGCCTCATTTCGAGGTCCTCAAAAGGTCATGCAGGGCGCTGCCCCCCGGAGACCCGTCCACCTTCCCGGTGAAGACCCGCGGGATCTGCTGGTCGAACGGGGGCTGGATACGCGGTTCAGCTGTCAGCGGGTGGATACGGAAGACGTTGACGAGATCGCCCGGCGCCTGCGGGCAGATTCGGATTCAGGCACGCTGTGTGACTTCCAAACAGCCATGCAGTCATACGGCCTCAGCCCGGAGACGGTGGATGTTCGTCAGTGGTTCTCTTCGCCTGTCTCGCCGAACAGGTCGTGCACGGTCGGGGCGGTCACCGCGCGGCTCGCCCAGGACTCCAGTTGCGCGAGGTCGGTGCAGGCGGTGATCCGGGTCCGCATCTCCTCGGGCACGGGCAGGCCTCGGGCCTCCAGCACCACCAGCACCATCCGGGCCGCTTCCTCGGCCTTGCCCTCGGCCTTGCCCTTGGTCTCGCCTTCTACTCTGCCCAAGGTCTTGCCTTCTTCCAGGCCGCGGCCGTAGTGCTCGCGGGCGAAGGGGCTGTAGACGGGCCAGGTGGTGGACGCCATGATCTCCTCCAGGAGGTTCCGTACCTCGGGCGCGGCCATGCTGAATGCGTATTCATAGTACTTCGGAGCGTGTTCGCCGGGCAGGTCCGTCAGCGCCGCGGTGAAGGCCTCCACCACCTTGCGCTCGCGGCGGCCGTGCATCATCACCGCCAGGGTGGCCAGCTCCGGCTGGGCGGCGGCCTGCTGCGCGTCGGTGATGACCGGGATGTCATCCGGGCCCAGCACCTGCGCCTGCAGCCGACAACCGGTCAGCCCGAAGTCGATGGGCTTGGCGTAGTAGGCGGCGGTGGTGGCGTCGGGGCAGACGACCA
The DNA here is from genome assembly GCF_016863135.1 of Planobispora longispora. Lineage (GTDB taxonomy): Bacteria > Actinomycetota > Actinomycetes > Streptosporangiales > Streptosporangiaceae > Planobispora > Planobispora longispora. Next base: position 30,346 of record NZ_BOOH01000077.1, on the reverse strand, counting down.
GGACGGTGACGTCACAGCGCGACTGCAGCCAGAGAGCGACGGCGTAGCGGGCCAGCTGGCGGGGGTCTTTCGACTTGTCCTGCTGGATCTCGACGATGATGGCGTGCGCCGGGGCCGTCGGCGGGCCCAGGACCAGCACCAGGTCGGCCTCGATGTCGTCGGAGGGCCGGGTGTTGAAGGTGGTTTTCTCCGGTCGGATCAGCGACGTGACGGGCAGGTGCTGGCCGAGCAGGTCGCGTAGGAGCTCCACGGCCAGTTCGGGGCGGCCGCGGAAGAGCTGGATGAGGGAGTCGTGTCGGGGGGAAGGCACGTTGCCTATTGTGACATGTCGATCACTCAAAGCGACCGTATTTTCGAGAACTGACGTCCATGGAGCCTCACCGTTCCGGGATGCCGCTCTCGGGCGTACATCGTTCGTACGCCGCCTCCGGCATGGGAAAGGCCGGTCACGCATGGCGTGACCGGCCCGGATCGTGCGGAGGTCGGTCCGCGGGATCCTCGTGTCGTCCGGTGCTTACTTGGCCCGGTTGACGTTCTTGTTCAGATAGACGGCGGCCTTGAGCAGCTGGGCGGAGGTGGCCTTCGGGTTGGCCCGGTGCCGTTCCGCGACGCCGATGGCGCTCTTGAGCGTCGTGGCGCCCTTGATCTTGGCGGAGCCGTTGTAGACGCCGTGGGCGTAGTTCAGCCAGGCGGCCAGCAGCTCACGGTCGAGCAGGGCCTTGGCGCTCTTGGTCCTGGGCTTGAGGACCTTGTAGGCCTTGCCCAGCGAGCCCGCGTCGGTCAGCTCGGGGAAGACCTTGCTGCCGTTCTGCACGATGCTCAGGTAGCAGATGAGCGTCTTGTCGCTCAGCTTGCCCTTGCCGCGCAGGACCTCGGTGGCCCAGCCGGTGGACGTCAGGGCCCGGGTGCCCTTGCCCCGCTCGCAGACGTCGGGCAGCGGCACGGCGCTGCCGCCGCCGTCGCTCATGATGGGGCCGTCCGTGACGGTCGGGCTCGGGACGGGGGACGGGCTCGCCGGGGTGGTCGGCGACGCCGTCGGGGTGACGGTGGGAGTCGCGGTCGGGGTCGCGGACACCGTCGGGGTCGGCGTGGGGGTGGGCGTGGGCGTCGGGGTGGAGGTCGCGGGCAGCGCGTCGAACACGTTGATCCGCGGGGTCTTGATCTTGACGCCGTCGCTGCTGTACTCGATCGGCTTGCCGGTCTCCTTCAGGCGGGCGAGGAGTTCGGCGACCGAGGCGTTCGGCGACTTCTCCTTGAGCAGCGCGAAGGCGCCCGCGACGTGCGGGGCGGCCATCGAGGTGCCGCCGAGGGGGTGCATGCGCTCGCCGTTCTGGCTGGGGATGGCCGAGACGATCTCGACGCCGGGGGCGAAGAGGTCGAGCAGCTTGCCGCGGTTGGAGAATCCGGCGACGGCGTCGGCGTTGTCGGTGGCGCCGACGGTCACGGCCGAGGAGACGCAGCCGGGGTGGCTCACCTCGTGGTCGTACTCCTCGTTGCCGGCCGCGATCACGGTGGCGACGCCCTTGGCGGCGAGGGCGTCGATCACCGTCTTGTACGGCGCGCCGTCCTGGGCGGTGTCGCAGTGCTCGGTGAACCGGCCGCCGCCGAGGCTCAGGTTCGCCGCGGCGAACTTGCGCGAGGAGCTCTTCTGCAGGACGTAGTTGAGGCCCTGGAGGATCGACGAGTCGTAGGCCATGACGCAGGGGGCCTCGCCCTCCCCGCACTCCTTCTCGCCGTTGAAGCGGCTGAAGACCTGGATGGAGAGGATCTTCGCGCCGGGGGCCACGCCGTCGCCGTACTGGGCGTTGAACGACTTGCCCGCCGCGATGCCCGCGACGTGCGTGCCGTGGTAGCAGAGCATGAAGCCCTGGGGGGACATGCACTTGGGCGTCAGGGCGTAGCCGGAGCCGGGGCCCTCCTGGGACTCCTGCCCGTTCGCGCACAGGGGCTCGGCGTTCTCGGCCTCGCTGGCGGCGGAGAAGCACGCCTCGGTGACGCGGCCGGAGAAGAACTTGTGCGCGGCGTCGATGCCGGTGTCCAGGACGGCGATCTCCTGGCCCGCGCCGGTGATCCCGGCCTTGTGCACCTTGTCGCCGCCGATCACCGGCAGGCTGTCGGTCATGCGCACCCTGTGCTTGCGGTCCTCGGTGACCGCGGTGACCGCGGGGTCCTGGGCGATCTTCTTGGCGCCCTCGACCGTGGTCTCCACGGCGAAGAATCGCAGGCTCGGGGCCTCGGCCACGACCTCGGAGCTCTTGACGGCCTCAGCCTTGTCCGCGGTGGACGCGACATTGGCGCTGGAGTTGACCTGGACGAGAACGCGGACCTTGCCGCTCTCGTCCAGGACGTCGGCGGAGATCTTGGGGGTGGGGTCGGTCGCGGCGGTTGCGGGTGTCGCCGCGAGCGTGACCGAGGTGGCGGCGAGCGCGATGGCTCCCGCCAGGAGACGTCGAAGTCTCACGAATCCTCCGGGGGAATGCCGTGTCATGCGGTACACGGCCGTGAACATGAAAAGTCGGCCCGACGGGAGTCAGCGGGGCCGATCGGGATCCCTGGACGCGCCGGACGGCACGCGGGAGACCGACGACGATGCCGTACGCCTCATGAGGTCCCCCGTGCTGTCGAGCCCGTCAGCTCTCCCCGAACCCACGTGACTGTTACCTGTGGGTAATGTGCGACTCAAGAGTAAAGAGGGACAAAAGTCAACGTAAGGGACGATACAAACTTGTGATCAACAAAGCCCGCCCATCCGGTCGTCATCGCGGACCGGAGGCGGGCGGGGTCCGATCACGACGGGACCGGACGCCTTCGCGCCGGCCGGGAGGACCCGCGATTCGACCCTCTGCCACTCCGTGCTGGCCGCCTCCGCCTGATCGGCCTGGACTACCTGCACCGGCCCCGCCGGTGGTGTGGTGAGACCTCGGTTCCGTGCGGATCTCTGTCATGGGGCAACCGGTTACAGCAGGCGTCTCTGCACGACGTCGGCGATGACCGCGTTCACGACCTCGCCGACTGCCGCGGAATCCGGAGGGCCCGCCTCCCGGTCGGCGAACAGCAGGTGCGCGCCCCCGACCAGGGAGAGCGCGAGCGCGTCCACGTCGGCGTCCGCGGCGATGCGCCCCATCTCGCACTCGTCTCTCAGGTAAGCGCTGATCATGCCTGCCGCCTGTGTCAGCACCGGGATGCCGGGTGCGGGCCGGGCCTGACGCAACCGGGTGCGCAGTTCGTCCCGGAAGATGATGAGGCTGACGATTGCCACGGTGACCGGGTCGAACAGCTGGATCAGTGCCGCGGTGAGGTGACCGGGGACGGTGCCGGTCCCGGCCGAGCCGCGCAGGTCGGCGGACGCGCCGTCGAGCCGGGCGACGCGTTCCCGCACCAGCTCGACCAGGAAGTCGTCGAAGTCCTCGAAGTGCCGGTGCAGAACGCCTTTGGCGACGCCCGCCTCCTCCGTGACGGCCCGGCTGGTCAGCCCGTTCGCCCCGTCCCGGAGCAGGACGCGCTCGGCGGCGTCGAACAGCTGCTGCCGGGCGTCCCGGAGGGCCACTCCCGTTGGCATCGCCCGTTCTCCCCTTCATGGAACCTTCGCTCAACGCGAAACGCTATCCGGTTGGCGAGTGGGCATGCGCCCATTAGTGTGGGCGCATGCCCACTTCATCGCGGGAACACCCCCGTCCTCCGCAGAACGCATCCCACAGGGCCAGGCGGACGGCCGAATCGTTCGGCGTCGACGCCGAACGCTACGACCGGGCCCGGCCCGACTATCCCGATGCCCTGGTGCGGCGGATCATGGCCGCCAGCCCCGGCTCCGACATCGTCGACGTCGGCTGCGGTACCGGCATCGAGGCCCGGCAGTTCCTGGCGGCCGGCTGCGAGGTGCTGGGGATCGAGCCGGACGCCCGGATGGCCGAGTTCGCCCGCCGTACCGGGGTCGAGGTCGAGGTGGCGACGTTCGAGGACTGGGACGCCGCCGGGCGCACGTTCGACGCGGTCGTCGCCGGGCAGTCCTGGCACTGGGTGGACCCGGTCGCGGGCCCGGCCAAGGCGGCGCGGGTGCTGCGTCCCGGCGGCCCGCTGGCGGTGTTCGCCCACGCGTACGACCCTCCGGCCCCGATCGCGGAGGCGTTGACCACCGCACTGCGCCGGGTGGCGCCCGACTCGCCGTTCACCGGCGGGCCGCCGAGACCGGTCCAGGAGGTCTACCGGCAGATGTTCGCCGCGTTCGCCGACGGCATCCGGCAGGCCGCCGCGTTCGGCGAGCCGGAGCAGTGGCGATTCGACTGGGAGCGGCACTACACCCGCGCCGAATGGCTCGACCTGCTGCCCACCACCGGCGGACTCACCCGGCTCCCGCCGGATCGGCTGGCCGAGGTGCTGGAGGCCGCCGGGGCCGCCGTCGACGCGGCCGGAGGCGGTTTCACCATGCCCTACACGACCATGGCGGTCATCGCGTCGCGGAAGGCATGAGAGGTGGGGGCGGAACGTGTCCCGTCAGTCGACCTCGTCCTCGGTCAGCAGGGCCTCCTGCGCCGGGGCGGCGTGGCGGAGCCAGAGGGCGCCCAGGGGCGGGACCCGCAGGCGCACCGAGTACGGCAGGCCGTGGTGGGGTTCCTCGACCGCCTCCACCGCGCCCATGTTCCCGACCCCGCTGCCCGCGTAGTCGTAGGCGTCGGTGTTGACGACTTCCTCCCAGGTCCCGCCCATCGGCAGGCCCAGGCGGTAGTCCTCGTGCGGGCCGCCGGAGAAGTTGGCCACGCAGGCCAGCGCCGAGCCGTCCGACCCGTGCCGCAGGAAGGAGAAGACGTTGCCCGGCGCGTCGTCGGCGTCGATCCAGCGGAAGCCCTCGGGAGAGGTGTCCGCGCTCCACAGGGCCGGGGTGTCCCGGTAGATCCGGTTGAGGTCGCGCACCAGCCGCTGCACGCCCTTGTGACCGTCGAAGTCGAGCACCCACCAGTCGAGGCCGCGCTCCTCCGACCACTCCGAGCCCTGACCGAACTCGCCGCCCATGAACAGCAGCTGCTTGCCGGGGTGGGCCCACATGAACGCGAACAGCGTCCGCAGGTTGGCGAAGCGCTGCCACTCGTCGCCGGGCATCTTGCCCAGCAGGGAGCCCTTGCCGTGGACGACCTCGTCGTGGGAGAGGGGCAGCATGAAGTTCTCCGAGTAGGCGTACATCAGCGAGAACGTCATCTGGTGGTGGTGGTACTGCCGGAAGATCGGCTCGTGCCGCAGGTAGGAGAGCGTGTCGTGCATCCAGCCCATGTTCCACTTGAAGCCGAAGCCGAGCCCGCCCAGGTAGGCGGGGCGGGAGACCCCCGGCCAGGCGGTGGACTCCTCGGCGATCGTCACGATGCCCGGGGCCTCGCGGTAGCAGACGGCGTTCATCTCCTTGAGGAACTCCACCGCGTCCAGGTTCTCCCGCCCGCCGTACTGGTTGGGCGTCCACTCGCCCTCGCGCCGCGAGTAGTCGAGATAGAGCATCGAGGCGACCGCGTCCACCCGCAGCCCGTCGATGTGGAACTCGCGCAGCCAGAACAGGGCGTTGGCGACCAGGAAGTTCCGCACCTCCCGGCGGCCGAAGTCGAAGATGTAGGTGCCCCACTCGGGGTGCTCGCCCCGGGCCGGGTCGGCGTGCTCGTACAGCGGGGTGCCGTCGAAGCGGGCCAGCGCCCAGTCGTCCATCGGGAAGTGCGCGGGCACCCAGTCGAGCAGCACCCCGATGCCCGCCTCGTGCAGCTTGTCCACGAGATGGCGGAAGTCGTCGGGCGAGCCGAAGCGGGCCGTGGGCGCGTAGTAGGACGTCACCTGGTAGCCCCACGAGCCGCCGAACGGGTGCTCGGCGACGGGGAGCAGCTCGACGTGGGTGAAGCCCATGTCCTTGACGTAGTCCACCAGCTCGGTGGCCAGGTCGCGGTAGGACAGGCCGGGCCGCCACGAGCCGAGGTGCACCTCGTAGACGCTCATCGGCTCCTCCAGCGCCCTGCGCTGGTTCCGCTCCCGCATCCACGTCCCGTCCTGCCACTGGTAGACCGACCGGTCGATGACGGACGCGGTCGCGGGCGGGTGCTCGGTGCGGCGGGCCATCGGGTCGGCCTTCTCCCGCCAGACCCCGTCCACGCCGAGGATGGCGAACTTGTAGCGGTCGCCCTCCGACAGGCCGGGGACGAACAGCTCCCACACCCCGGAGTGGCCCAGCGAGCGCATGGGGTGGCCGACGCCGTCCCAGTGGTTGAAGTCGCCGATCACCCGGACACCGCGCGCGTTGGGCGCCCAGACGGCGAAGGCCGTGCCGTCCACGTCCTCGTGCCGCATGATCCGCGCGCCGAGCACCTCCCAGAGACGCTCGTGCCGTCCCTCGTTGATCAGGTGCAGGTCCACCTCGCCCAGCGTGGGCCAGTGCCGGTAGGGATCGGACGTCTCGTACGGCTCCGCCCCGGCGTAGGCGATCCGGAGCCGGTAGTCGGGGACCTTGTCCAGCCCGGGGACGGTGACCGCGAACACCCCGTTGGCGATGTGCTCCATGTCGTGCGCCTCGTCGCCCACGATCGCCTGCACCCGTTGCGCCATTGGTCGCAACGTCCTGATGGTCACGCCGTCGGGGCCGGGGTGCGCCCCGAGGATCGAGTGCGGGTCGTGGTGAGCTCCACCGGCCAGCCGGTCCAGGTCCAGATCCAGATGCACGCTCATGGGTCATTGACTCCCGTAGGTCGATATTCCCTAACCCTGCCCGCCTGTGGGCATTCAACCCACTCCACCCGGGACATGCCAAGCAAGATCTTTGCAGGGAGTTTCGATCAGCGGGGGTTCTCCGCCATCGCGTCGCGCGGGGTGATGCGGAAACCTTGCCAGTGCGTGGGCATGGGATCGGCGTCCTCGTCGCGGGCGACGTGGTGGTAGCTGACGTTCACCCAGACGACGGGGTCGGTGAGCCGCTGGCCGCTCACGTAGCGGTCGACGCTGCCCGCGCAGCGGGGCGCGGGGTTGTTGCTGGCCAGGCGCTCGCACGCGCGGTACTGGGTCACGTAGAGGTCGGCCCGGGTGAACGCCTCGTCGGCGGGGCCGCGGTACTGCGCGCTGCCGGAGTCGCCGATCTCCCAGGAGATCGGGTGCCCGTCGGCGTTGCGGCTCTCGGTGTCGACCACCCGCCACCACCGGGCCGGGGCGTTGACGGCCTTGGCCTCCTCGGTGAAGACGGTGCGGGAGAGCGTTCGCCTGGCCGTGCCGGAGCCGGGGAAGTCGTACTGCTCGACCACGTCGTGCTTCGGGCCGTCGACGTCGAAGTCGAGCCGCCAGAAGATGTTGTGGGTGTGGCTCTGCTCGACGTGCGTGTCGCCCGTCCCGGTGGACCATCCGTACTCGGGGCCGGTGGCGAAGCCGGCCAGCGAGCCGGTCGCGCCCACGCGCGGGGTGATCGCGCCGTCGTCGGAGAAGGCCCATTCGACCAGGTAGGTGTACCAGCCGATCTGGAACGCGGCGTAGACGACCAGCTCGTGGCCCAGGGCGGAGAGGTTCGGCTCGCCGGGCAGCGACTTCAGATAGCCGTGACCGCGCGAACGGGTGGTCACGCACACGAACCGCTCGCGGCGCTCCCCGCCGGGGCAGTCGGCGGAGGCCAGCGTGACGGCGTTCTCGCCGAGGGCGCCGATGTCGTGGAAGCGGGGCTCGCCGCTGTCGTAGGGCACGTGGATCTGGGCCAGGGCGGTGCTGCGGAGCACCGGGATCGGCCGGCCGCGCGGCGGGGTGTAGGCGACGCCGGTGAGGGTGAGGCCCTCGATGACGCGCATCTCCCAGCAGAGCCGCCAGCGCGCGCCGTTCGGCAGTTCCCGCTCGACGAGGTACGGCGCGCCGCACGCGGGCGCCCGCCGCGCGGCCTCCCGTACGGCGCCGCCGGGAGAGAGGGCGCCGCTGGGCCGGACGGTTCCGGTGGGCAGGACGGTTCCGGCGCGGGCGGGGGCGGAGGCGGAAGCGGAGGCGCCGCAGGTGACGATCAGGGCGCAGGAGAGCAGTGAGGGCAGGAGCGCGGAGAGCCGCACGGTCACCGTCCTGTCAGGGTGAGGATCTTCTTGGCGGACAGGTCGACGACGGTCCGGGTGGTGTCCGGCCAGGTGCCGTCCGGCAGGCGCACCAGCAGCCGCACGCACCGGTGGTCCGAGCACGCCTCGGCCCCCCGCGACGCCGGGCGCGGCGTGTAGATCAGGGCGCGCAGGCCCAGGTCGGACGCCGACCGCAGGGGCCTTCCGGCGGTCCGGGCGTAGGCGGCGCGGATCCGCCCGCCGTGCACCCGGTCGGCCAGGAGCAGCTCGGCCGCGCGTTCCTCCTCCAGCCGCGACGGCGGCGGCTGCGTGCCCCGGCCCTCCCGTTCGGCGACCACCCTGCCCTCGGCGAGGTCCACGGTCCGCACGATGAACCGGTTGGCGGCGTAGTCGTAGATGTAGGCGTCGGCCCGGCGGCGCTCCCCGGCCGCCTTGTCGTCGCCGCGCTCGATGTAGAGGAGCTCGACGCGCCCGTTCGTCATGCGGGCGCGCAGCGTCGCCGAGGCGATCTCGCCCACCCGGTCGATCTCCTCGTCGGTCAGCGGGTCCGCCGGGGAGGGCGTCCGGAGCGGGGAGCGGGCCGCCTGGGACCCCTGTTCCCCGGAGAGCAGGAGCAGCGAGCCCGCCAGAGCCGCCACCCCCGCTCCCGCGAGCGCCACGACGATCCGTCCCCACGCCATCCCCGCTCCTCACTCTTCGCTTGTTTTCGTATGCGAAGAGTAGTAGTTTCTTGGGTGGCCGGTGGGGGAATCGTGAACCGGGCGGTGCGTGGAACGGGCCCCCTGAAGAGACGGGCGGTCTCTCGAGGGGGCGGGCGGTTCAGAGGGTCACGGGCGCCGCGCCGGGGCCGAAGGCGGCCAGCGGGATGGGCAGCCAGGAAGGCCGGTTGCGCGCCTCGTAGACCACCTCGTAGACGGCCTTGCCCAGCTCCAGGGCGCGCAGCAGAACGGCGTCCTCGCCGTGCAGGCGTCCGCCGCCCGCCGAATAACCGGCGAGGAAGGACGAACGGTTGAGCTCGGCCCACTCGACGGCCCGCGGCAGGAGTTCCTCGGCCTCGGGATGGTCGGCCAGCAGGTGCCGGGCGGCGTAGTCGAAGGAGCGGAGCATCCCGGCCACGTCGCGCAGCGGGGAGGCCAGGGCGCGGCGCTCGGGGAGCGGCTGTCCCGGCTCGCCCTCGAAGTCGAGGACGACCCAGTCCGTCGGGGTGCGCATGACCTGGCCGAGGTGATAGTCGCCGTGGACCCGCTGGACCGGCACCTTGTGGGCCACGTCGCAGACCCGCTGGTAGGCCTCCTCCACGGCGGCGGCGTGCCGGCCGAGCTCGGGGACCTCGGTGACGGCGTGGGCCAGGCGGCGGCGCTGGTCCTCGACCAGATGCGTGATCTCCTGGGGCTCCATCACGCCGGTCGGGAAGGCGGCCGCCAGCTCCTGGTGGACCTCCGCGGTGGCCGTGCCCAGCCGGAAGGACTCGGCGCTGAAGTCGCCGCCGGCCTCGGAGGCCGAGGCGTCCAGGCAGGCGTACAGGTCGCGGACGCTCGCCAGCGCCAGGGCCCAGCCGTCGTTGGAGTTGGACAGGAACTCCTGGGTCATCGCGAGCGTGGTGGGCTCGCCGTCGATGTCCGTCTCGATCCAGCCGTACGGCTGCGCGATGTGGGCGGCCTTGCGCAGCGCCAGCGCGTTGACGATCTCCAGTTCGGGGTTGACTCCCGGGATCAGGCGGCGGAACAGCTTGCAGATGTAGGCGTCGCCGTACACCAGGGAGGTGTTGGACTGCTCGGCGCCGAGCACCAGGCTCCGCGGCGAGGTGTCGATGTGCGTGCCCTCCAGGTGGCGGAAGCGCAGCGGGCCGATGTCGCGCCCGTCGGCCATCGCCTCCAGCAGGGTGCCGGTGAGGTCGGCGTCGTGGGCGGCGTCGTAGAAGCCCTCACCGATCGTCGCGTGCCGGAGCTTGTCCGGCATGTCGTCATTGCAGCATCCGAGCAGGATCTGGTAGCGGTCGCGTGTCCCGGCCTGGTGAACGGAGACGATCAGGTGACGCAGGCCGGGGGCGAGCTCGACGTCTGAGTCGATCGTGAGTCCGTCGACCGGGCGACCCTTACCGGCGAACCAGCGTTGGTGCCTCATCCAACCGGTAAGGAGCTCGGTCAACATGGCTATCCCTCCTGAGTCGCGGGCGGCAGGGTGAACCAATAGAACCCATGCCCAGGAAGCGTCAGAAGATACGGAAGTTCGCCAATTGGTGGAAATGGGACCCCACCCATGGTCTCGACCGGCACCGATCCCTCGAAGCGGCGCAGGTCCAGCTCGACCGGCTGGGGGAAGCGCGAGAGGTTGTTGACGCACAGCATGCGGTCGTCACCCAGCTCCCGCACGTAGGCCAGGACGCTGGGGTTGGAGGAGTTCAGCTCCGCGAAGTCGCCCAGGCCGAAGACCGGGTGGCGCTTGCGGATCTCGATCATCCGCCTGGTCCAGTGCAGCAGCGAGCCGCTGCTCTTCTGCTGGGCCTCGACGTTGAGGCCCTGGTAGCCGTAGATCGGGTCCATGATGACCGGGAGGTAGAGCCGGCCCGGGTCGCAGTCGGAGAACCCGGCGTTGCGGTCCGGGCTCCACTGCATCGGGGTGCGGACGCCGTCGCGGTCGCCGAGCCAGATGTTGTCGCCCATGCCGATCTCGTCGCCGTAGTAGAGCACCGGGGAGCCCGGCAGCGACAGCAGCAGCGCGGTGAACAGCTCGATCTGGTTGCGGTCGTTCTCCAGCAGCGGGGCCAGGCGGCGCCGGATGCCGACGTTGGCGCGCATCCGGGGGTCCTTGGCGTACTCGGAGTACATGTAGTCGCGCTCGTCGTCGGTCACCATCTCAAGGGTGAGCTCGTCGTGGTTGCGCAGGAAGATGCCCCACTGGCAGTTCTCGGGGATCTTCGGCGTCTGGGCCAGGATCTCCGAGATCGGGTAACGCGACTCCCGGCGCACGGCCATGAAGATGCGCGGCATGAGCGGGAAGTGGAAGGCCATGTGGCACTCGTCGCCGCCGGTGGCCGGGTCGCCGAAGTACTCCACCACGTCGGCCGGCCACTGGTTGGCCTCGGCCAGCAGCACCCGGTCCGGGTAGATCCGGTCCACCTCGGCGCGCACCCGCTTGAGGTACTCGTGAGTCCTGGGCAGGTTCTCGCAGTTGGTGCCCTCGGTCTCGAAGAGGTAGGGGATGGCGTCCATGCGGAAGCCGTCGATGCCCAGGTCCAGCCAGAAGCGCAGCACCTCCAGCATGGCGTTCTGCACGTCCGGGTTCTCGTAGTTCAGGTCCGGCTGGTGGTGGAAGAAGCGGTGCCAGTAGTACTGCTGGCGGACCGGGTCGTAGGTCCAGTTGGAGGTCTCGGTGTCGATGAAGATGATCCGGGCGTCCTGGTAGCGCTCGTCGGTGTCCGACCAGACGTAGAAGTCGCCGAAGGGGCCCTCGGGGTCGTGGCGCGAGGCCTGGAACCACGGGTGCTGGTCGCTGGTGTGGTTCATCACCAGGTCGGCGATGACGCGCATGCCGCGCTTGTGGGCCTCGTCGACCAGCTTGACGAAGTCGCCCAGGTCGCCGAAGTCGGGCAGGATCTTCATGAAGTCCGAGATGTCGTAGCCGCCGTCCCGCAGCGGCGACTCGTACAGCGGCAGCAGCCACAGGCAGTCCACGCCGAGCCATTGCAGATAGTCCAGCTTCTGTATGAGACCGCGGATGTCCCCGGTGCCGTCGCCGTTGGAGTCGGCGAACCCGCGGATCAGCACCTCGTAGAAGACCGCACGCTTGAACCAGTACGGGTCGCGTGGCTGCTCCTCGTCGAAGGTGTTCGGGATGGGCTCGGACATATGGCTCATGTGGACTCCCCGCCTGCTGTGCCTGGGACCGGACCGCGTCCGGCTGGTTTACCTGTGAGTGGCCGCCGCCGTGCGCAGAGAGAAGACGTGCGCCGGCTGGATGTGGGGATCGAGGCGCACGTAGTTCGACTGCCGCCAGCGGTACGACTCGCCGGACAACTCGTCGTCGACGACGAACTCGGCGTTCCAGTCGAGCCCCAGAGCGGGCATGTCGAGAGACACCGTCGCCTCGTGGGTGTGGTGCGGGTTGAGATTGACGACTGCCAGAACGACGTCGCCCAGGCCGTGCCGTCGTGAGGCCGTGTCGTGGGAGCCCGCCAGGCGCTTGGAGAAGCAGACCATGTCCGGGTGGTCGACGCTGTGGAACCGTAGATTACGCAATTCCTGGAGCGCCGGGTGTGCTCTTCTGAACAAATTCAGCCGCGTGATGAACGGCGCCAGGCTGCGCCCCTCTCGTTCTGCTTCGAGCCAATTGCGTGGTCTGTACTGATATTTCTCGCTATCAAGGTATTCTTCACTGCCTGGACGAACCGGGACATTCTCTCCCAGCTCGTATCCGGCGTACATGCCCCAGGTCGGCGACGTCAGGGCCGCCAGGACCGCCCGGATACGGAACGCCGGAATTCCGCCATGCTGAAGGTATTCGTGGAGGATGTCGGGAGTGTTAACGAAAAGATTCGGCCGGAGGAAATGCGATGTCTCCTGGGCGAGCTCGCCCAGGTAGGTCTCGACGTCGTACTTGGAGTTCTTCCATGTGTAGTACGTGTACGACTGGTGAAAACCGATCTTGGCCAGCGCCTGCATCATCGCCGGCCGGGTGAACGCCTCCGACAGGAACAGCACGTCCGGATCGGTCCCGTGGATGTCGCCCAGCAGCCGCTCCCAGAACATCACCGGCTTGGTGTGCGGGTTGTCCACCCGGAAGATCCGTACGCCGTGGTCCATCCAGACCTTCACCACCCGCTTGATCTCGGCGTAGATCCCCTCGGGGTCGTTGTCGAAGTTGAGCGGGTAGATGTCCTGGTACTTCTTCGGCGGGTTCTCCGCGTACGCGATCGAGCCGTCGGCGCGGATGTTGAACCACTCCGGGTGCTCCTTGACCCACGGGTGGTCGGGCGAGCACTGCAGGGCCAGGTCGAGGGCGATCTCCATGCCCAGCTCGCGCGCCTTGGCCACGAAGGCGTCGAAGTCCTCGAAGGTGCCCAGGTCCGGGTGGATCGCGTCGTGCCCGCCGTCCTCCGAGCCGATCGCCCACGGCGAGCCCGGGTCGTCCGGCTCGGGGCTCAGCGTGTTGTTGCGCCCCTTGCGGAAGCTCTGCCCGATCGGGTGGATCGGCGGCAGATAGACGACGTCGAAGCCCATCCCGGCCACGGCGGGCAGCCGCTCGGCCGCGGTGGCGAAGGTCCCGGACTTCGGGGTGACGCCCGGCTCGACGACCGCGCCCTCCGAGCGGGGGAAGAACTCGTACCAGGACCCGAACAGCGCCCGGCGCCGGTGGACCAGGACCGTGTGCTTGGCCGACTTGGTCACCAGGTCCCGCAGCGGGTGGGCGCGGAGCAGCTCGGCCGTGTCGGGCAGCTGCGCCACCGCGAACCGCGCCCGCGGGTCGATGGAATCGTCGCGGAGCTTGGCCGCCAGCGCCTGGAACGCCGCCCGGTGCCCGCACGGGCCGCCGGTCCTCCCGCGCTCCTCGGTCTTCCTGACGTCTCCGCCGTCCCCGTCGTCCTCGCCGGGCTCGTCCTCGTCCGCGCGGACGTACTTGACCGCGCAGTCGCCGGGACGCACCGCCTTCGCCGCGCGGTCGAACAGCCGCGCGCCCTCCTCGCACATCAGGTCCGCGTCGATGTCACGCGGGATCTTGATGCCCGCGTCGTGCAGCCAGGTGGCGATGGGGTCGCTCCAGGCCTCGACGCGGAAGTGCCACGTGCCCTCGGCGGGCAGCGTCACCTCCACGCCCCAGCGATCGGTTCCGGGGGCCAGTTCGCGCATGGGCAGCAGAGGGCCGCGCTTACCGTCCGGGCCGATCAGCACGGCTCCGGCGGCCACCGCGTCGTGCCCCTCGCGGAACACGACGGCAGTGATCTCGAAGGTCTCACCCGCGGCGGCCTTGGCGGGCCGGCGCCCGCAGTCGACGGTGGGGTGAATGTCCTGGATAGGGATTCGTCCGATCATCGCGTCTCACGGTAGCGACGGCACACCCGGTACCGCCGGGAGATTTCGGGCAAGAAAGACCCTTTGCTTCTTCAAGCATCCCTTTGACCGACCTTCGGGCAAGGCGAAGCCCTGCCCCTTGCCGAAGGCCGGTCCGGGGACAGAACGTGTGGCTCATACGTTGGGTTGCCCCAATAGTCGCCCTTCATGCCCTTCTTTCGGAAGAGCCGGGGGCTTTCCGTCCGGAGTGTCGTGCCGTGTCCTGGACTTCTCTCGCGGCGTCCCTCGCGGCGTCCTCACAATGTCCGGCCACGTCGGTGATGTCGGCGCGCAGTGTTTGGAGTCCGGCGATAGCGGTGAGGGGGAGACGCGTGAGCATTCTGGTCGCCCTCGTGGCGTTGAGTAACTAGGGTCTGGCAGCGTGAGAGCTATCCGCAGGTTCACCGTCCGAACCGTTCTTCCTTCGGAGCTGGCCCCCCTCGGCGAGCTCGTGCAAAACCTCCGCTGGTCATGGCATCCCGAGACGCTCGACCTGTTCGCCGAGGTCGATCCCGACACCTGGGAACGGGTCGGGCACGACCCCGTCGCCCTGCTGGGCGCCGTCGAGCCCGAGCGGCTCCGTGAGCTGGCCGGCGACCGGCGCTTCCTGCGGCGGCTCGCCGACGCCGCCGACGATCTGCGCGAGTACATGACCGCCCCGCGGTGGTACCAGTCCATGCCGGACGCCGCGCAGGCCGTCGCCTACTTCTCGCCCGAGTACGGCATCGCCGCCGCGCTGCCGCAGTACTCCGGAGGTCTCGGCATCCTCGCCGGAGACCACCTCAAGGCGGCCAGCGACCTCGGCGTGCCCATCCTCGCGGTCGGGCTCCTGTACCGGCACGGCTACTTCACCCAGTCCCTCTCGCCGGAGGGATGGCAGCTGGAGCACTACCCGTCGCTCGACCCGGGCGGCCTGCCGCTGACCCTCCTGAAGGAGGAGGACGGCTCCCCGCTCCGGATCAAGATCGGCCTGCCCGAGCACCGCGTGCTCAACGCCCAGGTCTGGGTGGCCCAGGTCGGCCGGGTCCCGCTGCTGCTGCTCGACTCCGACGTGGCCGAGAACGACACCGCCGCCCGCGACGTCACCGACCGGCTGTACGGCGGCGGCACCGACCACCGCCTCAAGCAGGAGCTGCTGCTCGGCATCGGCGGCGTGCGCGCCATCCGCGCCTACTGCCGCATCACCGGCCACCCCGAGCCCGAGGTGTTCCACACCAACGAGGGGCACGCGGGTTTCCTCGGGCTGGAGCGCATCCGCGAGCTGACCGAGGCCAGGCTCTCCTTCGAGGAGGCGCTGGAGGCCGTGCGCGCCGGGACCGTCTTCACCACCCACACGCCGGTACCGGCCGGGATCGACCGCTTCCCGACCGAGCTGATCGCCCGCCAGTTCGGCGGGGAGAACTCCTGGCCCACCGTCCCGGTGGACCGCATCCTGGCGCTCGGCGCCGAGGACGAGCCCGGCAAGTTCAACATGGCCGCGATGGGCATGCGGCTGGCCCAGCGGGTCAACGGCGTCTCGGAGCTGCACGGCGAGGTCAGCCGGGAGATGTTCCAGGGGCTCTGGCCCGGCTTCGACATCGCCGAGGTGCCGATCGGCTCGATCACCAACGGCGTGCACGCGCCCACCTGGGTCGGCCGGGAGATCATGGAGCTGGCCGGGCGCGAGCTTCCCTCCCTGGTGGAGAAGGCCCAGGGCTGGGAGGGGGTCAGCAAGATCCCCGATGAGGAGATCTGGGCCATCCGCGGGAAGCTGCGGGCGCGGCTGGTCGAGGCGGCCCGGGTCCGGCTCCGCCGCTCCTGGATCGACCGCGGGGCCTCCACCGCCGAGCTGGGCTGGATCGACGACGCCCTCGACCCGGAGGTGCTGACCATCGGCTTCGCCCGCCGGGTGCCCTCCTACAAGCGCCTCACCCTGATGCTGTCCGACCCGGTACGGCTCCGCGGGCTCCTGCTCGACCCCGACAAGCCGGTCCAGATCGTGATCGCGGGCAAGGCCCACCCGGCCGACGAGGGCGGCAAGAAGCTCATCCAGCAGATCGTGAAGTTCGCCGACCAGGAGAACGTGCGGCACCGCATCGTCTTCCTGCCCGACTACGACATGGCGCTGGGCCAGCTCATGGTCCAGGGCTGCGACGTGTGGATGAACAACCCGCTGCGCCCCCTGGAGGCCTGCGGGACCAGCGGCATGAAGGCCGCCCTGAACGGCGGGCTCAACCTGTCGATCCGGGACGGCTGGTGGGACGAGTGGTACGACGGCACCAACGGCTGGGCCGTCCCCACCGCCGACGGCGTCGCCGATCCCGACCGCCGCGACGAGCTGGAGGCGAGCGCGCTCTACGACCTGATCGACCACGAGGTGGCCGACCGGTTCTACGACCGCCCCGGTGAGGGCCTGCCCCGCCGCTGGCTGGAGATGGTCCGCCACACCCTGTCCTCCCTCGGCCCCAAGGTCCTGGCCGGCCGGATGCTCCGCGACTACGTCGTGGAGCTCTACCTCCCGGCGGCCAAGTCCGCCCGCGCCCTGTCGGGCGGCGGTCACGAGCAGGCCAAGGGGTTCGCCTCCTGGAAGCTCCGGGTCGGCCGGGCCTGGCCGGGGGTGCGGGTCGAGCACATCGAGGCGTCCGGGCTGGGCGACACGCCCGAAGTGGGGGCCTCGCTGGAGCTGCGGGCCACCGTCGCCCTCGGCGAGCTGGAGGCCGGCGACGTCCAGGTGCAGGCCGCCTACGGCCGGGTCGGGCTCCACGACGAGCTGGTCGACCCCTCCTACGCGCCCCTGTCCGTCGAGTCCCAGGGCGACGACGGCCGGGCCGTGTTCGCCGGGACCCTCCCGCTGCAGCGCACCGGCGCCTTCGGGTACACCGTCCGCGTCGTCCCGTCGCACCCGCTGATGGCCTCCCCCGCCGAACTGGGACTGATCGCCGTGCCGGAGGAGCCCGCGGGCATGACCAACGGCACCCTCCGCTGACCCGCACCGGCCCTGCGTGAGACCTCCCGGGGCCCGCCGAGAAGACCTCCGGCGGGCCCCGGGAGAATCACGTCTTCCCGGATGCCGGCCGGCCGTCTCATGGTGAAGACTGCGCCGTATGACTACATCGGGGGGCGTTCACCGGCCGGGGATCGTGCGCAGGACGGTCGTCACCGGTTCGCTCGGGGGCGGCGGGATGGCCCTGGCGGTCTTCGTGCTCTTCATCGTCATGGACTGGCTGGTGAACATCGAGGCCGTGGCGCAGGTGCTCTTCTACCTCATCCTGATCGGGACGGTCGCGGGAGCCGTCGGGGCCCTGCCGGCCGCGGTCGTCCTGGCGCTCGCGGCCCCGTGGCTGGCCGGCCGTCCCAGGCGGTCGCGGCTGGTGCCGGCGCTGGCGTGCGCGGCCGGCTCCGTGCTGCCGCTGTTCCTGCTCGCGACGCTGCTGGCCGGGACGGACTGGTCGCCGCCCGGGTTCGACCCGGTCTTCTGGTCCCCGACGATCCTGGCGGCGATCCTGGGGGCGTGGCGCGGGCCGTACCTGGTCGGCGCCCGTTCCGCGGAAGCGCCCGCCCCGCCCGCCGGCGCGGAGGACGCGGGGGACGCAGGGAAGCGGGGAGAGGGAGCCGGGAAGACGCCCGAGGCCTGAGGACGCGCGGGGAACGGCGGTCCGGCTCAGGGGACGATCACCGTCACCCCCGGCACCGACCCGATCGCGGCCAGCGCCCCGCCCGCCTCCTCCAGGCCGATCGTCCGGGTGACGAGCCGGTCGGGACGGAGCGCGCCCGAGCCGATGAGCTCCAGCATCGGCGGGTAGGCGTGCGCGGCCATGCCGTGGCTGCCCAGGACGCGCAGCTCGTAGGCGATCACCCGATCCATCGGGACCGGCGTCCGGCCGCCCGGCAGGAGGCCCACCTGCACGTGGCGGCCCCTGCGCCGCAGTCCCAGGACCGACGCCGCGCAGGTCGGCGCGCTGCCCAGCGCGTCGATCGAGACGTGGGCCCCGCCCCCGGTCAGCTCCACGATCCGGGCGGCGACGCCTGCCGGGGTGTCCCCCGGCGCGGCGCCGATCACGTGGGCGGCGCCCGCCTCCCCGGCCAGCCGCAGCGCCTCGGCGCTGACGTCCACGGCGACCACCCGCGCTCCGGCCGCCGCCGCGATCATCACGGCGGACAGGCCCACCCCGCCGCATCCGTGCACCGCCACCCACTCGCCGGGCCGTGCCCCGCCCACCTGGACGACGGCCCGGAAGGCGGTGGCGAACCGGCACCCGAGGGACGCGGCCGTGGTGAAGGACATGCCGGGAGGCAGGGCGACCAGGTTGACGTCAGCGTTCTCGACGGCCACGTACTCGGCGAACGATCCCCAATGGGTGAACCCCGGCTGGGTCTGGCGCTCGCACACCTGCTGGTCGCCGGCCGCGCAGGCCGTACAGGAACCGCACGCGGCGACGAAGGGGATCGTCACCCTGTCGCCCGGACGCCAGCCGCGGACCTCGGGACCGACCGCCTCCAGCACGCCCGCCAGCTCGTGTCCCGGCACGTGCGGCAGGCGCGTGATGTCGGCGTCGTGTCCCTGCCAGCCGTGCCAGTCGCTGCGGCACAGCCCGGTCGCCTCCACCCGGATGACCGCGCCGCGGGGGGAGGCGGTGGGCGCGGGCACCTCGCGGACGTCGAGAGGGCCACCGAACTGGTCGAAGAGGACGGCGCGCATGGGACGAGGGTACGGCACGCCCCGGCACGGCGATCTCCGGTGGGAACGACGCGAACCCCTCGGGCTCGCGGCGGCCGGTGGGTAGGGTTCCGCGCTATGCGGGAAAGTGCTGATCTGGTGGTGCTGGGCGCCGGGCCCGCGGGGCTGGCGGCGGCCTGGCGGGCCGCGCTGCGGGGCATGTCCGTCGTCGTGCTGGAGCGGGCCGGCCACGCCGGCGGGCTGTCGGCGAGCTTCGAGGTCGCCGGGGTCCGGGTCGACCACGGCAGCCACCGGCTCCATCCGGCCACCCCGCCCCGTCTCATGGCCGACCTGCGCGCCCTGCTCGGCGACGACCTGCAGACGCGCCCGCGCAACGGCCGTCTCCGGATCGCCGGGCGGTTCGTCGGCTTCCCGTTGCGGGCGGGCGAGCTGGCCAGGCGCCTGCCCCCGGGGCTGCTGGCCGGGGTGGCGCGCGACGCGGTGACGGCGCCCCTGCGGGGCGGGGGCCGCGTGTCCCCGGGCGGGGGCAGTGCGTTCCCGGGGAGGAGCCGTGCGTTCCCGGCCGGGCGCCCCGGATCGGAGGGCGAGGGCCGGGCGGATGCCGCGGACACTTACGCCGGGGCGCTGCGCGCGAGCCTGGGCCCGACGCTCTACGAGGCGCTCTACGCCCCCTACGCGGTGAAGCTGTGGGGCCTGCCGGGCGAGGAGATCGACGGCGACCAGGCGCGCAGGCGGGTCACGGCCGACAGCCCGTGGAAGATCGCCCGGCGGATCCTGCGCGGCCGTCCGGACGGGCAGGGGAAGATCTTCCACTATCCCCGGCGCGGGTTCGGCCAGATCGTCGAGGCGCTCGCCGAGGCCGCGACGGCCGCCGGGGCGCAGATCCGGCTCGGTACGGCCTGCACTCGCATCGAGCCCCCCGCGAGGGCCGGGGGACCGGTGACGCTGCACACGTCCCGGGGACCCGACCCGTCCCAGGGACCTGATCGATCACAAGGGTCTGATCGATCACAAGGGCCTGGTCCGTCACAGCGACCCGGCCCAGCACAGGGCCCCGGCTCGGGGAATCCCGAGACGCTGTCCGGGGCGTCCGGTGAATCTGGGCTGTCCGGTGAATCTGGGCTGTCCGCCTCGCCGGGGCCGGCCGCGGCGGGCGGCCGGATCGAGGCCGGGCGGGTCTTCTCCACGATCCCGATGCCCGTGCTGGCCCGGCTGGTGGAGCCCGGCCCGCCGGCCGGGGTCGCGGCGGCGGCGGGGCGCCTGCGCTTCCGGGCCATGGTGCTGGTCTACGCGGTGCACGAGGGCGGGCGGTGGACGCCGTACGACGCGCACTACCTGCCCGGCCCCGAGACCCCGGTGACCCGGATCTCCGAGCCCGCCAACTACCGGGTCAGCGCCGCCGATCCGGCGGACCGCACCGTGTTGTGCTTCGAGATCCCCTGCACGGCCGGGGACGAGGTGTGGACGGCCGGGGATCTGTCCGGGCTCGTCCACGACACCCTCGCCGCCTCCGGGCTGCCCCCGGTCGATCTCGCCGAGGTGGTCGTACGGCGGGTGCCGCACGTCTACCCCGTCTACGAGACCGGCTACGCCGCCCACCTGGCGGGACTGGACGCCTGGGCCGGGACCGTCCCCGGCGTGACCACCTTCGGCCGCCTGGGCCTGTTCGCCCACGACAACACCCATCACGCCATGGCGATGGGCTACGACGCCGTCGAATCCCTCGCCGCCGCCGGCTGGGACGCCGCCGCCTGGCGGGCCGCCCGCGCCCGGTTCGCCGAGCACGTCGTGGAGGACTGAGCGTTCCCGGCCCCGTTCCCCGCGCGTCTGAATGGTCCGGTGCGGATGCGTCGGATGCGTTTTTTCTCCACCCGGCGACTGCGTTTTGCCGAAATTTGGGGAAAACTGGTCATGTGGCTGTTGAACGTGTTCAAAGACTGACGGTCGTCGGCAGGACATTCCTCACGGGGTTGCTGGGCGGCGCCGCGGCGGGGGCGATCAGCGCTCCGCTCAGCCTCGCCGTCATCGTCGTCATGGAGAGCATCTCCGGGCCCTACGTCGATCCCAGCCTCGGGACCACGTCCGGTGGCGGCACCGCCTCCACGGACGAGTCCACCGCCGACGCCGTCACCGTCGCCGTGCTCCAGGCCATCGGCGGCCTGCTGAACTTCGCGGTGATCGGCGGCCTGGTCGGGATGGTCGCGGGGCTCGTGGTGGCCCTGCCCGTCGCGGCGGTGATGGCGCTCGCGGCCCCGTGGCTGGCCGTACGGCCGATCTGGGCGCGGCTGGTGTGCGCCTTCGCCTGCGCGGCCGCGACCGTCGCGTTCGAGGCGGGAATCGTGGCGATGGGCGGGGGCTGGGAGCAGTCGTTCTTCGGTGAGCCGCTGTTCCTCGGGCCTCCGCTGGCGATCGCGGCATTCGTGGGGTACCGGTACGGGCCGCGCCTGGTCGCCGCCCCCGCCCCTGGCCCCGCCTCCGACCCGGCTCCCGACCCCGGCCCCGACCCGGCCCCGGCTCCGGCCCCGGCTCCGGCTCCGGAGTGACCGTCCGCCGGTCAGGGGGAGTTGAGCTCGCGGTGGACGGCGGGGATGACCTTGCGGAGATAGCGGCCGAGCGTGACGAAGGACGCGCCGGTGGAGCGGAAGGCGTAGCGGATCGGGACCTCGTGGTAGCGGTAGCCCTTGGCCAGCAGGTCGAGGGTGAGGACCTGGGCGTAGTTGTAGTCGTGGATCACCTCGGCCGCGCGGGCCGCGCCGGGGGAGAAGGCCCGGTAGCCGCTCTGCCCGTCGGTGACGTCGTGCCGGGTCATCCAGCGCACCCAGGCGGTCAGGACCCGGTTGCCGAGACGGCGGTGCGGGAGCATGCGGCCGATGCTCCCGGTGAACCGGGAGCCCACCACGTAGTCGGCCGCGCCGGACAGGACCGGGGCCGCGAGGAGCTCGATGTCCTCGGGGAAGTACTCCAGGTCGGCGTCCAGGTAGACGACCGCCGCCGGGCCGAGCCGTACGGCCTCCGCCAGCCCGCGGCGCACGGCGGCGCCCAGGCCGAGGTTGTGCGGCTGGGAGATCACGGACGCCCCGGCGTCGAGGGCGCGCCGGGCCGAGGCGTCGGAGGAGCCGTCGTCGATCACGATCGTGACCAGCGGTCGTCCGGAGATCTCGGCCGGTAGGCGTTCGACGACCTCCCCGATGGTCTCCTCCTCGTTGAAGACGGGGATGAACACGACGACCGGCGCGTCGGGCGGGACGGGGAACGGTCCCGGCCGCGGAGGAAGGACACGGGGCAGCCTGAGCTTGGTGGGAGTCACGAGCGCGACACCTCCGACGGCGAGGGAGTAGGCGGTCTTCAGCGCGTGGGTGAGCAGGGCGACGGCGAAGGCCGGGCCGGGGGCGACGCCGAGCGCGGCCAGCGCCGCTGTGGCCGCGGCCTCGTAGGAGCCGAACCCGCCGGGGGTCACGGCCACGGTCTGGGCGGCGATCGTCACGGCCGTCACGGCCACCGCCTCCCCGGGTGTCAGCGCCACCCCGGCCAGCTGCGCCACCTCGTACACGACCGCCGCCTCCAGCATCCACGCCACGACGGCCGCGGCGAAGACGACGGCGAGCACGGCCGCCGTCCCGCGCCGCCGAGCCCGTCCGCCCTCGCTCCGCTCGGAGACGGGGGTGGCGGGGGTTGCGTTCAGGCGGGTGAGCCAGAGGGCGCCGGCGAGCGTCGCGAGGATCAGGACGGCGATGAGGGGCTGGAGCCAGGGTCCCGCCAGGGCGGTGAGCAGGGCCGGGGCGGCGACGAGGGCGAGCAGGGCCACGGCGGCGAGGTCGGCGGAGCGGAGGGTCACGGTGGAGGCGACCACCGGGGCGGGGGACAGGCGGGTCCGGCGCAGGACCGTGGTCACCCGCAGCGCCTCGCCCAGGCGGAACGGCAGGACGTGGTTGCCGAGCAGGGACACGTGCAGGGCGGACCAGGAGTGGGCGAGGGACAGGCCGGGGAGCACCCGGCACCAGGACCACGCCCGCAGTGCGAACGCGCAGCCGTACATCCCCAGCGCGGTCAGCACGCCCAGCGGGTCGCGCAGGAGCGCGCGCCCGGCCGAGGCCAGGTCCGGGCCGGAGACGACCCGGGTGAGGTAGACGACGGCGACGGCGAGGACCAGCAGACCGGCGCCGCGCCGGACCAGCTTGAGCGAAGAGGAGGATGTGGCGGCCACACAGGGTCCTTTAAGGTTTCGCTTAGTGAGGTTAGGCTACCTTTAGTGAGGATGAGAAGAGGGCCCCGTGTCATCGATCGTGACCGGCTCAGCCGGATTCATCGGCCGGACGCTGGTTGAGACGCTCCTCTCCTCGGGAGAGAAGGTCGTCGCCATCGACCGGGTGGCCCAGCCGCCGCGGCCCGGTCTCACCGTGCTCACCGCCGACCTCCTGTCCGGCGACGAACTCGTCCGGACGGCCCTGGGGGACGCCGACGTCGTCTACCACCTGGCCGGATGCCCCGGCGTGCGGGACCGCGGCCCCGACGTCGCCCGCCGGCGCCGGCACGACAACGTGCTGGCCGGGGCCTACGTCCTGGCCTCCGTCCCCCGGCGGGTGCCGGTGCTGGTCGCCTCCTCCAGCTCGGTGTACGGCGGGGCGCGCGACGGCCGTCCCAGCCACGAGGCCGACCCGCTCCGGCCCGCCGGCGGTTACGCCAGGAGCAAGGCCCTGCTGGAGCGGCTGTGCGCCGGGCGGCTGGCCCGCGGCGGCCGGACCATCATGATCAGACCGTTCACCGTGGCCGGCGAGGGCCAGCGGCCCGACATGGCGCTCTCGCTCTGGCTGGAGGCGGCCCGCAGGAGGCGCCCGCTCAGGGTGCTCGGCTCGCTCGACCGCACCCGTGACGTCACCGACGTCCGGCAGGCCGCCCGGGCCATGGCCGATCTCGCCGCCGCGGGCGCCCAGGGCGTCGTGAACATCGGCACCGGCCGCGGCCAGACCCTCCGCGCGATGGCCGCCGCCGTCGCCGAGGCCCTGGACACCGAGGTCTCCTTCACCGTCGAACGGGCCCCCGCGGCCGAGCCCGGCGCCTCCCTCGCCGACGTCCGCCTGCTGCGATCCCTGATCGGCTGGTCTCCGGAGACCGACCTGCCCGGCCTCGTCCGCCGCCAGGCCGCCGCCCGTCCCCTGGTGGAGGCGGTATGACCGGCGACCGGCCACCGCGGACCCCCGCGACGGACGCTCCCGCGGCCGGTCCGGCGGCGGTGGGGCCGGCGGCGATGGGCCTGGTGGCGGTGGTCGCGACGGCGGCGGCGCTGCTCGGCATCGGGGTGCGGGCGCGCTTCGGCGGGCACGTGGCCGTCGACGAGCCGCAGTATCTGCTCACCGCGCTCTCGATCTTCGAGGACTTCGACCTCGACATCACCGACGAACTGGACGAGCGGCGCTGGGCGCCCTGGGCGGGCACCGCGGCGCTGCCCGTGCAGACCGAGGTGCTCGCCGACGGCACGCAGATCAGCCCGCACGACCCGCTGCTGCCGATCGTCCTGGCCGTCCCGATGGGCCTGGGCGGCTGGGTCGCGGCCAAGGCCGCCATGGCGCTCATGGCGGGCGCGCTCGCCGCGCTGACCCTGTGGACGGCGGTGCGGAGGTTCGCGGTCCCGCGGCGGCTCGCGACCGGCGGAGTGATCCTCGCCTCGGCGAGCGCCCCCCTCGCCGTCTACGGCCAGCAGGTCTATCCGGAGCTCCCGGCGGCGCTCGCCGCCGTCGCCGCGGTGGCCGTCCTGACCGGCCCCGCCTTCACGAGCGTGGGCGCCGCGAGCAGAAAGGACGGTGCGGGGAGTCCGTCCCCGGGGCGGGTCCGGCGCGACGTCGCCGTCTTCGGGCTGGTGATCACCGCGCTGCCGTGGTTGTCGGTCAAGTACGCCCCGGTGGCCGCCGTGCTCGCGCTGCTCGGCCTGTGGCGGCTGCGGGCCGGCCGGCGGGCGCTCGCCGCCCTGGCCGGGGGGTTCGCCGTGATGGGCGCCGCCTATCTGGCGGTCCACCGCCTCGTCTGGGGCGGCTGGACGGTCTACGCCAGCGGCGACCACTTCCAGGCGTCCGGCGAGTTCGGCGTGATGGGCTTCGACCCCGACTTCGCGGGCCGCGCGGTGCGGCTGGTCGGTCTGATGGCCGACCGGGGGTACGGCCTGGCCGCCTGGCAGCCCGCCTGGCTGCTGCTCCTGCCCGCCGTCGGTCACGGTCTCCGGCTCCTGCTCTCACGGCGTCCCCCCGGACGCCCGCGGGATCTCCCCGGCGCCCTCCCCTCCGTCTCGCCCGCCGCCCTTCCCCCTGCCCTCCCCGCCGCCTTCCGCGGCGCCGTGCTGCTGCTCCCGCTGGCGGCCGGGTGGCTCACCGCGACCTTCGTCGCGCTGACCATGAACGGCTACTGGTGGCCGGGCCGCCAGACCGTGGTGGTGCTCCCCCTCGCCCTCCTGCTGATCCTGGCCTTCCTCCGGGACCGGCCCCGATGGCTCCACCGCACCGGCCTCGCCCTGGGCGTCGCCGGGCTGGTCACCTACGCCTGGCTGCTGATCGACGGGTACGCCGTCCGGATCACCTGGGTGAGCGGCTTCGAGCGGGTCGGCTCGCCGCTCCACCAAGGGCTCCGCCCGCTCCTGCCCGACTACCGGGCCGGCTGGGACGGCTTCTGGCCGCTCCACCTGACCTGGGCCCTCGTCTCCCTCCTCCTGATCGTGTACGGCACGCCGTACCTCACGAAAGGAAGATCACATGAAGTCGACCCCGATCCGGCGGACCACGGCGATCCTGGCCCTGGCCGGCGCGCTGACCTTCGGCCTGACGGCCTGCGGCGGCGGTAGCGAGGACGACGGCGGCTCCGGCTCCGGCTCCTCCAGCTCCTCCGAATGACCGGGACCCTCCGGCAGATCCGAACGTCCAGGACCCTCCGGTAAAGGAGAGAAGCACCCATGTCCCTGCGCAGGCTGGTCGCCGTCGCTCTGGTCCCTCTGGCGCTGCTGGCGTCCGCCTGCGGCGGGGACGGGGAGAGCTTCGACGACGACTCCCTCGTCGTCTACTCCGGGCGCAACGAGAACCTCGTCGGCCCGCTGCTCGACAGGATGAGGACCGCGACCGGCCTGGACGTGCAGGTCCGGTACGGCGACAGCGCCGAACTGGCCGCGCAGATCCTCGAGGAGGGCGAGGACACCCGGGCCGACGTGTTCTTCTCCCAGGACGCCGGGGCGCTCGGGGCGCTGAGCAGGCATCAGGTGCTCGCCCCGGTGGCCCGGGAGGCGCTGGCGAAGGTCCCGGCGGAGTACCGCGGCTCGGACGGCACCTGGGTGGGCGTCTCCGGCCGGTCCCGGGTGATCGTCTACGACCCGCGGACCGTCGCCGCCCCGCCCAAGAGCGTCTTCGAGCTGACCGCCCCCCAGTGGCGGGGCAAGGTCGGCTGGGCGCCGACGAACGCCTCCTTCCAGTCGTTCGTCACCGCGATGCGCGTGATCTCGGGTGAGGACAGGACCCGGCAGTGGCTGGAGGCGATGAAGGCCAACGGCGCCCAGACCTTCTCCAACAACGTCAACATCCTCAACGCCGTGGACGAGGGCAAGCTCCAGCTCGGCCTGATCAACCACTACTACTGGTACGAGAAGGTGGCCGAGAAGGGGCAGGGCGGGGTGCCGTCCCGGCTGGCCTACCTGCCGGCCGGCGACCCGGGCGCGCTGGTCAACGTGGCGGGCGTGGGCGTGCTGAAGGCGTCCAAGCACTCCGAGGCGGCCCGGAAGGCGGTGGACTTCCTCCTCGGCGCCGAGGCGCAGAAGTACTTCGCCGACACCACCAAGGAGTATCCGCTGATCTCCGGCGTCCCGGCGGCCTCCGGCCTGCCGCCGTTCGACTCGCTCAAGGGGCCCGACGTCGACCTGGCCCGGCTCGACTCGATCGAGCAGACCGTCGCGCTGCTGCAAGACGTGGGCCTGATCTGAGGATGGCCGTCCGTCGCGTCCCCGAGCGGACCGCCGTCCGTCGCGTCCCCGAGCGGACCGCCGTCCGCCGCGTCCCGGCGGGCACGGCCGCCCGGCGCATCCCCGCGGGGCTGCTGGCGCCGGCCGGGGTGACGGCGGCGCTGGCGCTGCTGCCGGTGGGCTACCTGGCGGTCCGCTCCGCCGAGGGCGGGGCGGACGCCGTGGCCCGGACCCTGCTGCGGGGCAGGACGCTGGAGCTGGCGGTGCGCAGCCTGGGACTGGCGGCCGTGGTGACCGCGCTGTGCGTGGTCGTCGGGATCTCGCTGGCCTGGCTGGTCGTCCGGAGCGACCTGCCCGGCCGCCGAGTCTTCGGCGTGCTGGCGGCGCTGCCGCTGGCGGTGCCGTCCTACGTGGCCGCCTACACCTGGGTGGCCGCGACCGGGATCGAGGGCTTCGGCGGGTCGGTGCTGGTGCTGACGCTGTGCAGCTATCCCTACGTCTACCTCCCGGTGGCCGCCGCGCTGCGCCGGATGGACCCGGCCATGGAGGAGGTCGCGCTCTCCCTGGGACGCGGCAGGTCCGGCGTCGTGCTCCGGCAGCTGCGGCCCTCGGCCGCCGCCGGCGGGCTGCTGGTCGCCATGTACGTGCTCGCCGAGTTCGGCGCGGTGGCGATCATGCGGTTCGACGTGTTCACCACGCAGATCTACACCTCCTACCGGTCGGGCTTCAGCCGCACCCCGGCCGCGGTGCTCGGCCTGCTGCTGGTGGCGATCACGCTGGTGATCGTGGTGGCGGAGTTCCGCACCCGGGGCCGGGCCGGCTACGCCACGCGCGGCGCCCCGGCCCGCAGGCCCCCGGTGGTCCGGCTGGGCGGCGCGGCCCGCGCGGGCGCGCTGGCCTGGTCCGTCGCGCTGGCCGGTCTGGCGGTCGGGTTCCCGCTGGTGAGCATCTGCTACTGGCTCGCCGGCGGGTCCTCGGCCGGGGCCGACGCGGGCAGGATCGCCGAGGCGGTGGCCGCCACGCTGGGCGTCGCGGCGGCGGGGGCGGTGCTCACCACCGCGCTGGCCGTGCCGGTCGGGATCATCGCGGCCCGGTACCGGGGCCGCACGGCGACGTTCCTGGAGCAGTCCACCTACGTGGGGCACTCGCTGCCCGGCATCGTCATGGCGCTGTCGCTGGTGTTCTTCGCGGTGCGCTACGTCCCGGCGATCTACCAGCGCTGGCCGCTGCTGGTGATCGCCTACGCGGTGCTGTTCATGCCGGCGGCCGTCGGCGCGGTGCGGGCCTCGGTGCTCCAGTCGCCGCCGGTCCTGGAGGAGGTCGCCCGCTCGCTGGGCCGCGGCCCGCTGCGGGCCGTCGGCGAGGTCACCCTCCCGCTCGCCCTGCCCGGCGTGCTCGCCGGGGCCGCGCTGGTGTTCCTGACGGCGATGAAGGAACTGCCCGCGACCCTGCTGCTGCGGCCCACGGGCATGGACACGCTCGCCACCCGGCTGTGGACGGAGACCGGTTCGGGGGCGTACGGCGCCGCCGCGCCGTACGCCGCCCTGCTGATGCTGCTCGCGGCCGTCCCGGGGTTCGTCCTCGGCCGCCGGTCCCTTGAGGAGGCCTCGTGAAGCTCACCGTCACGGACGTGCGCAAGTCCTTCGGCGCCACGGAGGTGCTGCGCGGGGCGTCGCTGACCGTCCGGGAGGGCGACCTCGCCGCGGTGCTCGGCCCGTCCGGCTGCGGCAAGACCACCCTGCTCCGGATCGTCGCGGGCTTCGAGGGCCTGGACGGCGGGTCGGTGCGGATCGGCGAGCGGGAGGTGGCCGGCCTGCCGCCGGAGAGGCGCGGGGTCGGGATCGTGCCGCAGGAGGCGGCGCTCTTCCCGCACCTGTCGGTGGCCCGCAACGTCGGCTTCGGGCTGCCGCGCGGGTCGTCCGGGCGGACCGGGCGGATCGAGGAGTGCCTGGAACTGGTCGGGCTGGCCGGGTACGGCGACCGCATGCCGCACCAGATCTCCGGCGGGCAGCAGCAGCGGGTGGCCCTGGCCCGGGCGCTCGCGCCCCGGCCCGGCGTGGTGCTGCTGGACGAGCCGTTCAACGCGCTGGACCGCTCGCTCCGGGTGAGCGTGCGCGACGAGGTGCGGGCCGCGCTGAAGCGGGCCGGGGCGACCGCCGTGCTCGTCACGCACGACCAGGAGGAGGCGCTGTCCATGGCCGACACCGTCGCCGTCATGCGGGAGGGCAGGATCGTCCAGGAGGGCGCCCCGTCGTCGATCTACGCGGCCCCGCGCGATCTGGGGGTGGCGACGTTCGTGGGGGAGGCGGTGGTCCTGACGGCCTCCCGCGGCCGGGACACCGTCACGTGCGAGCTCGGCGACCTGCTCCCGCGTCGCGACGGAGCCACCGGGACCGCGAACGGCACGGCGGACGGGACCGGAAACGGGACCGCGAGCGAGACGGGGAACGGGGCCGCGAACGGGACGGCGGACGGGGCCGCGAACGGGTCGGTGGCCGGGAACGGCGCAGGGAACGGGACGGCGGGCTCGGTGGCGCTCCGGCCGGAGCAGTTCGTGCTCCGCGCGCCGGGGGAGGGCGCGGGCGGGCTGGTCGAGCGGGTGGAGTTCTTCGGGCACGACGCCGCGGTGACGGTCACGCTGGAGTCGGGGACCGTGATCCGGGCCCGCACGCGGGGCGACGTGCCGCACCGGCCGGGGGACCGGGTCGGCGTCACCGTCGAGGGGCCGGTGCTGTTCTTCGCTGATTGAGTAACCTTCGTCGGTTTGCTGCCCTTACGAGGTGAAACATCCTTTCTCTCCGTTCTTTCATGGCACATCCGGGAAGGAACGGAAGGCCGGAACTCACACCTCGGGGGAGAGCAGTGAACGCATGGACGTTCGAGAGCCAGCCCGGCGCGCTGGGCGACACCACGGTGACTCTCGTGGAAGGCGGCTCCTTCTGCGTGTGCTCAAGCAGCGGCGACATCGTGCCGGGCGGGGCGCAGGGGGTCTACCACGCCGACACCCGGTTGTTGTCGCGCTGGGAGCTGCGGGTGGACGAGGCCCGCGTCGAGCCGCTCCGGGTGATCACCGCTGAGCCGTACCACGCGACGTTCCTGGGCCGGACGGGGCCGCGGCCGGGACAGGCGGAGAGCACCCTGATGGTGATCAGGGACCGTTACGTCGGCGGGGGCCTGCGGGAGGACCTGACCCTGCGCAACATGTCCGACGAGGCGGCCGGGTGTGTGATCACCATGCACGTCGGCTCCGACATGGCCGACCTGTTCGAGGTGAAGGGCGGCCACGCCCACCACGTCTCCGCCGTGGAGACGGCGGCCGACACGTCGGGCCTGCTGATCTCGGCCCCGGCCCGGTCGCGCGGGGCCAGGGTGGTGACCGACCCCATGCCGACGGCCGTGCCGGGCCTGCTCACCTTCCGGGCGGTCGTCCCGGCGCGGGGGGAGTGGGTCGTGACGCTGCAGGTCAACCCGATCGTCGAGGGGGAGGAGACGCCCGCCTGGTTCTCCACCCAGCACGGGATCGAACACGCCGAGCCCGCGCGGCGCCGCGCGGACTGGGACCGGCTCAGCCCGGTCATCACCACCTCCAACCGGACTCTCGCCCAGGTCCTTGACCGGTCGCGGCAGGACCTCGGCTCGCTGCGGCTGTTCGAGCCGGACAAACCCGGCGAGCCGCCATCGG
>NZ_BOOH01000076.1 GCF_016863135.1 Planobispora longispora | reverse complement strand
GTCGTGACGAGCCTTCCTCGGCGCTCGACCACGACCGGCGGAGAGATCACCGGCTCATCGGCGGGCGGCTTGTAGGTCGTCACAGGGCCCTCCCGGTGACCGGCGCGTCGTCGCGGCCGATCTGCGAACGCACGTGGATGGCTGGATTCACTCCGACTCCCGGAGGCGAGGATCACCGCAGCCCCGTCGTGCTGCCTGCCGTGCTGCGTGGCGCTAGATACTCCGGCATATCACGGCGAACCCATTCAGGGAACCGGTGAGCGGGAAACGGGGAAGCCCGCTGGATACGGGGAATCCGGCCGGCCGCCGTCCCCCTGGCCGTCGTCGCCACGGTCTCCGTCGGCCGCTGCCGCCACCACCCCCGTACGCCGTACGGCCCGCACCCCGGGCAGAGGATGCGGGCCGTACGGCGACGCGGGGCCGTTCGCGGGCTCAGCCCTTCTTGCCCATCGTCTGACGGATCACGTCGCGGACCCGGTCCATCATCGCCACCGGCGTGCCGAGCAGCAGGTTCTTGGTCGCCGACTCCACACCCGCGTGCGGGTGGGTCGGGGCCATCGCCGCGGCCGCCTTCACCCCGGCCGCCATGGCCCGCCGCTCGGCGTCGGAGGCGTGGGCGCGCAGCTTCTGGAACTCGTAGCGCTCCTCGCTGCGGGCGTGGGCCTCCACCGCCGCGCGCAGCGCCAGCAGGTTCGTCATGAACTGCGGATCGTCGGGACCCGCCTGGTCCATGCGCGTGAGCAGCTCCTTGGCCTCGCGTTCCTCCGCCAGGCGGTCGTCGACCACCGCGTCCCCGCCCTCCAGCTTGAGGCGGGCGTACGGGTGCACGATCTCCTCCTCGACCGTCTCGTGGACCGCGAGCAGCCGCACCAGCCGCTGGAACGCCTCCGGCCGCTCACCCGGGGAGGCCTTCTCGACGTCGTCGAACATGTCCCTGATCATGGCGTGCTGCGCCAGCAGCAGGTCGACGACGTCGGTCTCCTCCATGGTCTCGGGGCGGGGGTAGGTCTTGGGCATGGCGCTCTCCCTTCGCGTTCTTTCGGGCACGCCTGCCCTACCCCCGCCCGGCGGGCGAACACCCCGCCCCCGCGGGCGAACGCCTCCGCCCGGCGATCGGATGCCGCGCCGCAGCCCGGCTGTTTCACCGTTCACATCACGGGCATTCCATCGCACATGTTCCAGCTGGACAACACGCTCATCCTCCTGTTCCAGGGCTATGCCTGGCTGCCCGGGCTGCGGCGGCGCGCCTCCGGCGAGGTCGTGCACACCCGGGTGGCGGGCCAGCGCGCCGTCGGACTGCGCGGGCCGGACGCGGTGCGCTTCTTCTACGACGAGGACCACATCGAGCGGCACACCGCGCTGCCCGGCCCCATCAAGAGCACGCTGTTCGGCCACGGGGCCGTGCACACCCTGGACGGCGCCGCCCACCGCGTGCGCAAGGCGATGTTCCTGTCGGTCCTGACCGGCGACGGCATCGGCGCCCTGGTCCGGCACACCACCGCGGCCTGGGACGAGGCGGCCGCCTCCTGGGGGGACGGGCGGCGCGTGGTGCTCTTCGACGAGGCCGCCGAGATCCTGGCCCGGGGCGTGTGCCGGTGGACCGGCATCCCCCTGGCCGGCGCCGAGGCGCCGGCCCTGGCCTCCGACCTGGTGGCCATGGTCGACGGTTTCGCCACCCCCGGGCCGCGGCACTGGCGGGCCCGGTCCGCCCGCGCGCGCCGCGAGGCGTGGCTGGGCCGCCTCGTGCGGGACGTGCGCGACGGCGTGGCCACCGCTCCCGCGGGCTCGGCGCTCGACGTCGTCGCCCACCACCGCGACGCCGACGGCGAACTGCTCGATCCGCACACGGCGGCGGTGGAGCTGCTCAACATCATCCGGCCGACCACGGCCGTGTGCTGGTTCGTCTCGTTCGCCGCCCACGCCCTGCACCGCTGGCCGCGGCACCGCGCGCCGCTGCGCGAGGGCGACGACGCCTTCGCCGAGGCGTTCACCCACGAGGTCCGTCGCTTCTACCCGTTCGCCCCGTTCCTCGGCGGGCGGGCGGTCAGGGAGCTGACCTGGCGCGGGGAGACGATCCCCGCCGGAAGCCTGGTGCTGCTCGACGTCTACGGCCAGCACCACGACCCCTCCCTCTGGGAGGATCCCTACGCCTTCGACCCGCGACGGTTCATCGGCCGCGACATCGGCGCCTACGAGCTGA
Source organism: Planobispora longispora (assembly GCF_016863135.1). Taxonomy (GTDB): domain Bacteria; phylum Actinomycetota; class Actinomycetes; order Streptosporangiales; family Streptosporangiaceae; genus Planobispora; species Planobispora longispora. The sequence continues at coordinate 37,172 of NZ_BOOH01000076.1, read as the reverse complement.
TCCCGCAGGGCGGCGGCGCCCCGGACACCGGCCACCGCTGCCCCGGCGAGGCCGTCGTCATCGCGCTGCTGAAGGCCCTGAGCACGCGGCTGGCCCGGCTGGACTACGACGTCCCGCGGCAGGACCTGACCATCTCCCTGCGGCGTGTCCCCGCCCGCCCGGCCGACGGCTTCGTGCTGACCGGCGCCCGGCCCGTCGTGACGGACTCCGGAGCGCCGCGCCACGCGTCCGCCGCAGCGCCTCCGCCGGGATGAGCCGGCCGTTCCCGGCGACATGGCATGCCGGACAGCCCGGCGCCGGCCCGCCGGGGTTATCGTTGGACGCACATCACCCCGTACGGACAGCCCGCACCGACCGCGGTCGGCATCCGGGCCTCGAGCCGACCTCGGTGGAGAGACCATGACGACACCCGGTGCCGACCATGTCGACGACAGCGCCGACATCGATCTGAACGACCTGCTGCCCGAGCCGGACGATCGGCTGACCTGGAACGACGCCGACGACTACGACTGGACGCGGTGAGAGGCGGGCGCGACCGCGGAAGGGCGCGACCACGGCACGGTGGACTCACGGCAGGACGCGATCACGGCACGGTGGACGGAGCCTCCGTCCACCAGCGCACCGCCGCGCTCGCCACCTGCGGCGGCACCTCGTGGCCGCCGTCGAACTCCTGGTAAGTGACCGGGTACCCGCTTTCCCGCAGCAGGGGGACGAGGCGGCGGCTGCACGAGCCGATCGGCAGCACGCGGTCGCCGGTGCCGTGTGAGACGAAGAACCGCGGACGGCCGTGGCGGACCACCGGCGCCATGAATCCCGGGGAGAAGGCCAGGACGGCGCGGAACAGGTCGCCGTTGGCCACTCCCAGCGAGAGCGCGTAGGAGGCCCCGTCGGAGAACCCCGCCACGGCCACGTGGTCCGCGGCGACCGCCGTGCGCGCGAACACCTCCTCCAGGGCGGCGTCGAGCCGGGCCACGTCGGGGCCGTACCCGCCCACGATCACGTCCCAGGTGGACGCGACGGACTGCGGCGCCAGCAGCAGGAGTCCGGCGGCGTCGGAGTGCGGGGACAGCCAGCCGAGCGCCTGCTCGGCGGTGCCGGCCGCGCCGTGGAGCACCACGGCCAGGCGGAACGGCCCGTCCCCCGAGACCGCGGGCACGCGCAGCAGCGCCTGCCCGTCCAGCCGGTGGGTGCCGGGCTCGGCCGTCGCGGGATTCGCGGCCGGCCGGGCGGCGAGCCGGCCGTGCCGCGCCCCCTCTTCCGGCCGGGGGTGGGGAAGGGATCTCTCTGGAGCTGACACTGCGGCCACCTCCTGCCATGTCGTCCGTTTCAGATACTTCTCCCATGCCCGAAGGCGGGCAGCCGAAGAGCACCCGGAGTCACGATCGGGTGCGATCGCGGGGTTCCCCCTCCGGCGCGGGCGGTGACGGCTCGGTCGCCGCCCGCGCCGTGCCCGTCAGCTCAGCCCGGCGAAGACCGGGGGCGTCCGGTCCCTCCAGGGCATGGCCTGCTCCAGCTGGGCGGCGACCTGGAACAGCAGATCCTCACGCCCGTGGGCGGCGGCGATCTGCACCCCGATCGGCAGCCCGCTCTCGCTCCACCCCAGCGGCAGGCTGATCGCGGGCTGGCCGGTGACGTTGAACACCACCGTGAACGGCCCGTAGCCGTACAGCGACTCCAGCCAACTGGTCAGGGTGTGGCCGGGGTCGTCCTGCCGCAGGGTGCCGTGCGGCGCCGGGAGACGGCCCAGCGTCGGGGTGACGAGCAGGTCGTACTCGGTGAGGAACGCGCTCACCGAGCGGGTCACCCGGTTCTGCGCGTTGAAGGCGGCCATCATGTCCATCGCCGTGTACTCCCTGGCCGCTTTCAGGAACTGCCTGGAGACGGCCTCCATCATGGCCGGGTCGGGCTCCCGGGGAGCCAGCAGCAGGGTGGAGGAGATCGCCACCCCCTCCAGCACCCAGCTCTGCATGACCGCGTCCCAGTCGACGCGCGGGCTGTCCGCGGAGACGAGGTGGCCGGCCCGCTCCAGCACGTGACCGGTCCGCACCGCCGCCGCGGCCACCTCGGCGTCCACCGGCGTCCCGGGCCACGCCTCGGTGGTCACCGCGACCCTCAGCCGTCCGGGGCCGGCCTCGATCTCCTCGGCGTACGGACGGCGCGGGGGCGGCGCGGTGTACTTGTCGCCGACCCCCGGCCCGCAGACGGCGTCCAGCAGGTGGGCGGCGTCGCGGACGGTGCGCGTGAGCGCGAACTCATAGGCCATGCCCAGCATGGGCTCTCCCAGGTCGGGCCCGCAGGTGACGCGGCCCCGGCTCGGCTTGAGCCCGACCAGGCCGCAGCAGGAGGCCGGGACGCGGATGGAGCCGGCTCCGTCGCTGGCGTGCGCGACGGGCACGGCCCCGGCGGCGACCAGGGCGGCGGCGCCGCCGCTGGACCCTCCCGCCCCCCGGTCCAGGTCCCACGGGTTGCGGGCCGGGCCGAATCTGACCGGTTCGGTGGAGAAGCTGACGCACATCTCCGGCGAGGTGGTGAGGCCCAGAGTGACCAGGCCCGCGGCCCGGAAGCGGGCCATCAGATCGGTGTCGTGGTCCGCGACGATGCCGGGCAGGCTCCGGCTGCCGAGGAAGAACGGCACCCCCGCCGCCACCGGCCCGTGGTCCTTGATCAGGAACGGCACCCCGGCGAACGGCCCGTCCTCCGCGCGGTCGAGCGCCGGGGTGAACACCGGCAGCGCCAGGCCGTTCACCCGCTCGTTCGTCACGGCCAGGGCCTGCCTGGCGGCGGCCTCGACCTCGCCGGCGGTGACGTCGCCCGCCCCGATCAGCGTCCGGAGGCCGACGGCGTCGTACTTCGCGTACTCGTGGATTTCCATGAAAGTCCTTCTCCGGGCGTCCTCGACGCCCGCACATCGATCACAGGGGATCCTGCGGCGGATCCGCTCGTCAGTTGAGGCGGCGCGCGACAGGCCGTCAGGGCTGGGCGCCGCGAAGAGAAGCAGGCTGAACGAGGCGACGGTCGCTTCACCGGGTCAGCGGCCCGGGACACCATCGCCCAGCGATCGAGGTGGTTCTACGCTCGGTACATCACGGCCCATGCTGCCGGACGCCGGGCGGGGACGTCCACGGATTTCGAGCCCGTACGGTTTCCGGCCCCGCCCCGGATCCGGCGATGACCTCCACCGGCCCGGCTCCCCTTCACCGAGATACGGCTTGAAACGTTTTATCATCTCCGGGACCCCTGGACCTCCCTCCGGATGACGCCATCGATCTGGGCATTTGAGACACTGCGTTAAAACGTTTTATATTCGCTCTGAGCAACTGCCCGGGGAACGGAGCCATCAGCATGAGTCATCTGGACCAAGCGACCCGCGACGGCGTCAAGCGGGCGCTGAGGGAACAGCGGATCGAGACGCCGTCCTGGGCGTACGCCAACTCGGGGACCCGGTTCAAGGTGTTCGCCCAGCAGGGGGTGCCCCGCGACCCGTACGAGAAGATCGCCGACGCGGCCGTCGTCCACCGGCTGACCGGGGTGGCCCCGACCGTGGCGCTGCACATCCCGTGGGACCGCGTGGACGACTACGCCGACCTGGCGAAGTACGCCTCCGACCAGGGTGTGGCGCTGGGCGCGATCAACTCCAACGTCTTCCAGGACGACGACTACAAGCTGGGGTCGGTCACCAACCCGGACCCGCGGGTGCGCCGCAAGGCGATCGACCACCTGCTGGAGTGCGTCGGCATCATGGACGCCACCGGCTCGCGGGACCTGAAGCTGTGGTTCTCCGACGGCACCAACTACCCCGGCCAGGACGACATCCGGGCCCGCCAGGACCGGCTGGCCGAGGCGCTGTCGGAGGTGTACGGCCGCCTCGGCGGGGAGCAGCGGATGCTGCTGGAGTACAAGCTGTTCGAGCCGGCCTTCTACACCACCGACGTGCCGGACTGGGGCACCGCCTACGCGCACTGCCTGGAGCTGGGCCCCAGGGCGCAGGTCGTCATCGACACCGGGCACCACGCGCCGGGCACCAACATCGAGTTCATCGTGGCGTTCCTGCTCCGGCAGGGCAGGCTCGGCGCGTTCGACTTCAACTCCCGCTTCTACGCCGACGACGACCTCATGGTCGGCTCGGCCGACCCGTTCCAGCTCTTCCGGATCATGCACGAGATCGTGCGGGCCGACGCGCTGCGGCCGGAGTACGGCATCGCGTTCATGCTCGACCAGTGCCACAACATCGAGCCGAAGATCCCGGCGATCATCCGCTCGGTGATGAACGTGCAGGAGGCCACCGCCAAGGCGCTGCTCGTCGACGGAACCGCCCTGGCCGCCGCCCAGCGGGCGGGCGACGTGCTCGGCGCCAACGCCGTCCTGATGGACGCCTACGCCGCCGACGTGCGGCCGCTCCTGGCCGAGCTCCGCGCCGACCTCGGCCTCGACCCCGACCCGATCGCCGCCTACCGGCGCTCCGGCTACCTCGAGAAGATCACCGCCGAGCGCGTCGGCGGGCAGCAGGCCGGGTGGGGCGCCTGACCGGCGTCTCCTCCCCTCCCGCGTCACCGGCACCTACGTCAGGAAGACTGATCATGAACAACCCCGCAGTGCGCGACCTGCTGGCCCGGAGCAACCGGCTCGGCGCCGACCCGCGCACCACCAACTACGCCGGCGGCAACACCTCCGCCAAGGGCGAGGCCCTCGACCCCGTCACCGGCGCCCCGGCCCAGCTGCTCTGGGTCAAGGGCTCCGGCGGCGACCTGGGCACGCTGACCGAGCAGGGCCTGGCCGTGCTCCGCCTGGACCGGCTGCGCGCGCTCGTGGACGTCTACCCGGGGGTGGAGCGCGAGGACGAGATGGTCGCCGCGTTCGACTACTGCCTGCACGGCCGGGGCGGCGCCGCGCCCAGCATCGACACCGCCATGCACGGCCTGGTGGAGGCCGCGCACGTCGACCACCTCCACCCCGACTCCGGCATCGCCGTCGCCACCGCCGCCGACGGCCCCGCGCTCACCAAGGAGATCTTCGGCGAGCGGGTCGTGTGGGTGCCCTGGCGGCGCCCCGGCTTCCAGCTCGGCCTGGACATCGCCGCCGTCCAGCGGGCCAACCCGCAGGCCGTCGGCGTCGTCCTCGGCGGGCACGGCATCACCGCCTGGGGCGCGACCAGCGAGGAGTGCGAGCGCAACTCGCTGGAGATCATCCGTACGGCCGAGCGGTACATCGCCGAGCACGGCCGGCCCGAGCCGTTCGGCCCGGTCGTGTACGAGACGCCGCCCGAGGCCGAGCGGCGCGAGCGGGCCGCCGCGCTCTTCCCGGTCCTGCGCGGCCTGGCCTCGACCGACCGCCCGCAGGTCGGCCACTACACCGACGCCGACGTCGTGCTCGACTTCGTCTCCCGCGCCGAGCACCCCCGGCTGGCCGCGCTCGGCACCTCCTGCCCGGACCACTTCCTGCGCACCAAGGTCCGGCCGATGGTGGTGGACCTGCCGCCCGGCGCGCCGCTGGAGGACGTGATCGCCCGCGTCAGGGAGCTGCACGCCGCCTACCGCGAGGACTACCGCGCCTACTACGAGCGGCACGCCCTGCCCGACAGCCCGCCGATGCGCGGAGCCGACCCGGCCATCGTGCTCGTGCCCGGCGTCGGCATGTTCAGCTTCGGCGCCGACAAGCAGACCGCCCGGGTGGCGGGCGAGTTCTACGTCAACGCGATCAACGTGATGCGCGGGGCGGAGGCCGTCTCGGCGTACGCGCCGATCGACGAGGCGGAGAAGTTCCGCATCGAGTACTGGGCGCTGGAGGAGGCCAAGCTCCAGCGCATGCCCAGGCCCAAGCCGCTGGCCACCCGGATCGCCCTGGTCACCGGCGCCGGCTCCGGCATCGGCCGGGCGACCGCCCTCCGGCTGGCCGCCGAGGGCGCCCGCGTCGTGGTGGCCGACCGCGACGCCGGGGCCGCCGCGAAGGTCGCCGCCGAGATCGGCGGGCCCGACGCGGCGATCGCCACCGCGGCCGACGTGACCGACGCCGAGGCGGTGGCCCGGGCGGTGCGCGAGGCGGTGCTGGCGTTCGGCGGGGTGGACCTGGTGGTCAACAACGCCGGTCTGTCGATCTCCAAGCCGCTCCTGGAGACCAGCGAGACCGACTGGGACATCCAGCACGACGTCATGGCCAAGGGCTCCTTCCTCGTCTCCCGCGAGACGGCCCGGGTGATGATCGCCCAGGGCATGGGCGGCGACATCGTCTACATCTCCAGCAAGAACTCCCTGTTCGCCGGGCCCAACAACGTCGCGTACGGCGCCGCCAAGGCCGACCAGGCCCACCAGGTGCGGCTGCTCGCCGCCGAGCTCGGCGAGCACGGCGTCCGCGTCAACGGCGTCAACCCCGACGGCGTGGTCCGCGGCTCCGGGATCTTCGCCGGCGGCTGGGGCGCCCGGCGCGCGGCCGTGTACGGCGTGCCCGAGGAGAAGCTGGGCGAGTTCTACGCCCAGCGCACCCTGCTCAAGCGGGAGGTGCTGCCCGAGCACGTCGCCAACGCCGTGTTCGTGCTGACCGGCGGGGAGCTGTCGCACACCACCGGCCTGCACGTCCCGGTCGACGCCGGCGTCGCCGCGGCGTTCCTGCGATGACGGCGACGAGAGCGCGGGCGACGATGACGACGGTGGCGGCGGTGGCGGCGTCCCCCGGCACGACGGGGGTGGCGCCGTGGCGGAAGTGACGAAGACCGCGGCCGCCTCCGGCGACCTCGCCGTCGCGGCGGTCGACCTCGGCGCGGCCAGCGGCCGCGTCATGGTCGGCCGCCTCGGCCCCGGCCGCCTCGACCTGACCGAGGCGCACCGCTTCGCCAACGAGCCGGTGCGCCTGGGCGCCACCCTGCACTGGGACGTCCTGGCGCTGTACGCGGGCGTGCTGCGGGGCCTGCGCGCGGCCGGGCCGGTCGCCAGTGTCGGCATCGACTCCTGGGCGGTCGACTACGGGCTGCTGGACGCCTCCGGCGCGCTGCTGGGCAACCCGGTGCACTACCGCGACGCCCGCACCGACGGCCTCGCCGACCGGGTGGCCGACGATCTCGGCCGCGAGCGCCTGTACGGCGTCACGGGCCTGCAGCACCTGCCCTTCAACACCCTCTACCAGGTGGCCTCCGCCGTGGGCACGCCCCAGTACGGACTCGCCCACCGGCTGCTGCTCATCCCCGACCTGCTCGCCTACTGGCTCACCGGGGAGGTCGGCGCGGAGGTCACCAACGCCTCCACCACCCAGCTGTACGACCTGAACCGCCGCGCCTGGGCGACCGAGCTGATGACCGAGGCGGGCATCCGGCCGGAGCTGTTCCCGCCGCTGCGCGAGCCCGGCGCCCGGATCGGCCCGGTCCTGCCCGCGACCGACCTGCCCGGCCATCCGGACGTGGTGGCCGTCGCCTCGCACGACACCGCCTCGGCCGTCGTCGCGGTGCCCGCCTCCGGGCCGGACTTCGCCTACATCTCCTGCGGCACCTGGTCCCTGGTCGGCGTCGAGCTGGACCGGCCGGTGCTGGGCGAGGCGAGCCGGCGGGCCAACTTCACCAACGAGACCGGCGTCGACGGCACGATCCGCTATCTGCGCAACGTGATGGGGCTCTGGCTGCTGCAGGAGTCCCTGCGCGCGTGGGGCGAGACGGACCTGCCCGGTCTGCTGCGCCGGGCCGCCGACCGGCCCGCGTTCGCGTCGGTGATCGACGTGGACGACGCGGTGTTCCTGCCGCCCGGGGACATGCCCGCCCGCATCGCCGACGCCTGCCGGGCCACCGGCCAGCCCGTGCCGGAGAGCCCGGCCGCCGTCGTGCGGTGCGTCCTGGACAGCCTCGCTCTGGCGCACCGCCGGGCCGTACGGCAGGCGCAGGAGCTGTCCGGCCGGCACGTCGACGCCGTGCACGTCGTCGGCGGCGGCGCCCGCAACGCGCTGCTGTGCCAGCTGACCGCCGACGCCTGCGGCCTGCCCGTGGTGGCCGGGCCGGTGGAGGCCACCGCGCTCGGCAACGTGCTCGTCCAGGCCCGCGCCGCCGGGGTCGCCGGTCCCGGCCTGCCGGAGCTGCGGACGCTGGTCCGCGAGACCCAGGATCTCGTGCGGTACGAGCCGCGCGGCGACGCGCGGGCGTGGGCGGCGGCCGAAGCACGTCTGGGCGGGGAGGGCTGACCGTGCGCATCGCGTTGTTCGTCACCTGCCTGGCCGACACGCTGTTCCCGGAGGCGGCCAAGGCCACGGTCCGGCTGCTGGAGCGGCTGGGCCACGAGGTGGTCTTCCCCGCCGGGCAGACCTGCTGCGGGCAGATGCACGTCAACACCGGCTACCAGGCCGAGGCGCTGAAGCTGGTCCGGCGGCACGTGCGGGTGTTCGACCCGTACGACGTGATCGTGACGCCGTCGGGCTCGTGCGCCGGATCGGTGCGGCACCAGCACGCGACGGTGGCCCGCCGGGCGGGCGACGAGCGCCTGGCCGAGGAGGCCGGGCAGGTCGGGCGGCGCACCTACGAGCTGTCCGAGCTGCTGGTGGACGTGCTCGGGGTGACCGACGTGGGCGCCTACTACCCGCACCGGGTCACCTACCATCCGACCTGCCACTCGCTGCGCATGGTCGGGGTGGGAGACCGGCCGCTCCGGCTGCTGCGCGCCGTACGCGGCCTGGAGCTGGTGGAGCTGCCCGAGGCCGGGCAGTGCTGCGGCTTCGGCGGCACCTTCGCGGTGAAGAACGCCGACGTCTCCACCGCCATGCTCGCCGACAAGATGCGCCACGTGCTGGCCACCGGCGCCGAGGTGTGCACCGCGGGGGACGCCTCGTGCCTGATGCACATCGGCGGCGGGCTGTCGCGGCTGCGCACCGGGGTGCGCACCGTGCACCTGGCCGAGATCCTGGCGTCCACCGAGACCGGCGGGACCGCCGCGGCTCCCGGGATCACGACCGCCGGGAACTCGTCCGGCCCGGCGCACACCGGGGAGAAGCCATGACAGTCGTCAGCCCGCACCGGGAGAACGCCATGAGACCTGCGACCCGCCCCCGGAGGATGTCGTGACGGCGGCACGGCGTACCTTCCTGGGCATGCCCGCGCTCGCCCCGCGCGGGGTGGGACACCTGCGCGGGGAGGAGCCGTTCCCGGCGGCGGCCCGCCGGGCGCTGGCCGACACCCAGCTCCGCCGCAACCTCGGGCACGCCACCGCGACGATCCGCGCGAAGTCCGGCGCGGTCATCGGCGAGGTGCCCGACTGGCAGGAGCTGCGCGCGGCGGGCAGCGCCGTCAAGGCCGCCGCCATGGCCCGTCTGCCGGAGTTGCTGGAGCAGCTGGAGGCCGCCGTCACGGCGGCCGGCGGCACGGTGCACTGGGCGGCCGACGCCGCCGAGGCCAACCGGATCGTCACCGGGCTGGTCCGCGCCACCGGCCAGGACCGGGTCATCAAGGTCAAGTCGATGGCCACCCAGGAGATCGGCCTCAACGAGGCCCTGGAGGAGGCCGGGATCACCCCGGTCGAGACCGATCTGGCCGAGCTCATCGTCCAGCTCGGCGACGACCGGCCCAGCCACATCCTGGTCCCGGCCATCCACCGCAACCGGGCGGAGATCCGGGAGATCTTCCTGCGGGCGATGCCCGGCGTGGACCCCGCCCTCCGCGGCGAGCCCGCGGCGCTGGCCGGCGCCGCCCGCGCCTACCTGCGGCGCACCTTCCTGGAGACGAAGGTGGCGATCTCGGGGGCGAACTTCGCCGTCGCCGAGACCGGCACCCTGGCGGTGGTGGAGTCCGAGGGCAACGGGCGCATGTGCCTGACGCTGCCCGAGACCCTGATCACCGTGATGGGCATCGAGAAGGTGATCCCGTCCTGGCAGGACCTGGAGGTGTTCCTGCAGCTGCTGCCCCGGGCCTCGACCGGGGAGCGGATGAACCCCTACACCTCGATGTGGACCGGCGTCACCCCGGGCGACGGGCCGCAGTCCTTCCACCTGGTGCTGCTGGACAACGGCCGCACCGCCGTCCTGGCCGACGAGATCGGACGGCAGGCGCTGCACTGCATCCGCTGCTCGGCGTGCCTGAACGTCTGCCCGGTCTACGAGCGCACCGGCGGCCACGCCTACGGCTCGGTCTACCCCGGTCCCATCGGCGCGGTGCTGTCGCCGCAGCTGACCGGGGTGGAGGACAACGCGTCCCTGCCGTACGCCTCGTCGTTGTGCGGGGCGTGCTTCGACGCCTGCCCTGTGAAGATCGACATCCCGTCGATCCTGGTTCACCTGCGCGCCCGGCACGTGGAGGAGCAGCGGGAGCGGCGCAAGGTTCCCACCGCCGAGGCGGCCACGATGGCCGCGGCGGCCTACGTGATGGACCACCCGGGCCTGTACGCCGCCGCGCAGCGCGCCGCCCGCCTGAGCCGGCTGGCCGGGAGGCGCGGGCGCGGGCTGCCGCCGCCGCTGAGCGGCTGGACCGCGGCGCGGGACCTGCCCGAACCACCGCCGCAGACGTTCCGCGACTGGTGGGAGAAGCGAGGGAGCACCGATGAGCAGCCGTGAGACGGTCCTGGCCCGCATCCGCGCCGCCCTCGGCGGCGACGTCCCGCCCGCCGCCCCGTCCGGCACGGCGGAAGATTCGGACTCCGGCAGGGCGGCCGGCGCCGGACCCGACCGGATACCGCGTGACTACCGGCGCCACGGCGATCTGCCGCCCGGGGACGAGCGCCTGGTCGAGCTGCTGGCCGACCGGCTGACCGACTACCGCGCCCGCGTGCACCGTACCGGCACCGGAAACGTGAACGGCAGCGGGAACGGTGCTGATCGCACGGACGGCGGTGCCACCGCCGTCGCCGATGTCGTCGCCGCGATCCTCGCCGGGGTCGCGGAGCTCGCGGAGCTCGCGGAGCGGCCGTGCGTCGTGGTGCCGCCGGGGCTGCCGCCCGCGTGGCTGCCGGACGGCCTGGACGTGCTCCGGGACGAGGGCCTCGGCGCCGACCGGCTGTCGGCCGTGGACGGCGTGGTCACCGCGGCGGCGGTGGCCGTCGCCGAGACCGGCACGATCGTGCTGGACGGCTCCGCCGACCAGGGCCGACGGGTCATCACGCTCCTGCCCGACCTGCACATCTGCGTCATCCGTCCCGAGCAGGTGGTCGCCACCGTGCCCGAGGCCCTGGCCCGGCTGACCCCGGGCCGCCCGCTCACCTGGATCAGCGGGCCGTCGGCCACCAGCGACATCGAACTCGACCGCGTCGAAGGCGTCCACGGCCCCCGCAACCTGCACGTCGTCATCACGACCTGACCGCCGTCATCCGTACGGCCGCGCTTCCGTCCCGTGCCGCTCGGACGCCCGAGCGGCACGGGACGTGTCCCCCGTGCCTCCCCGGGCGGCTTGGCCGTACGGCGGAGACCCGCGGGACGTTTCCGTTCTCAGTGGCCCCGGCTGATCCACTCCTGCAGGTGGGGCGCCTCGGCTCCGATCGTCGTGCTCGCGCCGTGCCCGGTGTGGACGACCGTCTCGCCCGGCAGGGTCAGCAGGCGATCGCGGATCGACTCGACGATGACGCCGAAGTCGGAGAACGACCGTCCGGTGGCGCCCGGTCCGCCCTGGAAGAGGGTGTCGCCGGTGAAGACGGCGCCGAGTTCCGGGGCGTGGAAGCAGCAGGCTCCCGGGGCGTGGCCCGGGGTGTGCAGGACCTCCAGGCGGGTGCCGGCGACCTCGATGACCTGGCCGTCGGCCAGCGGGCCGTCGGGTTCGCGCTCGGGGTGGGTGAGCCTCCACACCGGCAGGTCGGCCGGGTGCAGCAGGACGGGCGCCCCGGTGGCCTCGGACAGGGCCGGGGCCACCCGGACGTGGTCGTCGTGGGCGTGGGTGGCCAGGATCGCGACGACCCTGCGGCCCGCGACCAGCCCGGTGATGGCCGCCACGTCGTGGGGGGCGTCGAAGACCACGCACTCGTCGTCGTCGCCGAGCACCCAGACGTTGTTGTCGACGTCGAAGGTCTGGCCGTCCAGGCTGAAGGTGCCGGAGGTGACGGCGTGGTCGATCCTCGCGCCGCCCATCAGAGCATCACCACGGAGCGCAGCACCTCGCCGCGGTGCATCTTGTCGAAGGCGGCCTCGACCTCGTCCAGCGCGATGGTCTCGGTGACGAAGCCGTCGAGGTTCAGCCGTCCCTGCAGGTACAGGTCGATGAGCATGGGGAAGTCTCGGGACGGCAGGCAGTCGCCGTACCAGGAGGACTTCAGCGCGCCGCCGCGGCCGAAGACGTCCAGCAGCGGCAGCTCCAGCGTCATCTCCGGGGTGGGCACGCCCACCAGCACCACGGTCCCGGCCAGGTCGCGGGCGTAGAAGGCCTGCTTGTAGGTCTCCGGCCGGCCGACCGCCTCGATCACCACGTCCGCGCCGTTCCCGCCGGTCAGTTCCCTGATCGCCTCCACCGGGTCGGCGGTGCGGGAGTTGACGGTGTGGGTGGCGCCGAAGCCCTTGGCCCACTCCAGCTTGCGGTCGTCGACGTCCACCGCGATGATCTTCGCGGCCCCGGCCAGCGACGAGCCCAGGACGGCCGCGCCGCCGACGCCGCCGCAGCCGATCACGGCCACGCTGTCGCCGCGGGTGACCCCGCCGGTGTTGACGGCCGCGCCGAGACCCGCCATCACGCCGCAGCCCAGCAGGCCCGCCACGGCCGGGGACGCCGCCGGGTCCACCTTGGTGCACTGCCCGGCCGCCACCAGGGTCTTGTCCGCGAAAGCCCCGATGCCCAGCGCCGGGCTGAGCTCCGTGCCGTCGCCCAGGGTCATCTTCTGCGTCGCGTTGTGGGTGTTGAAGCAGTACCACGGACGGCCGCGCAGGCACGCCCGGCACTGGCCGCAGACCGCCCGCCAGTTGAGGATCACGTAGTCGCCCGGGGCGAGGCCGGTCACGCCCTCGCCGACGGCCTCGACCACGCCCGCGGCCTCGTGGCCGAGCAGGAAGGGGAAGTCGTCGTTGATCCCGCCCTCGCGGTAGTGCAGGTCGGTGTGGCAGACCCCGCAGGCCTGGACGTCGACCACCGCCTCGCCGGGACCGGGGTCGGGCACGAGGACGGACTCCACCGACACGGCCTGGCCCTTGCCCCGCGCTATCACGCCGCGTACTTCGTATGCCATCTGACTGCTGCCTTTCCTTCGTCCCGGGGGGACCCGGGAACCCGCGATGGGGACGGTAAGGACATGATCACGCGCGGTGCGCCCGGACGGAAGGGACCGCCGGGCGCACCGCGTGTCGTTTCACTCCCGGCGCCGGACGCCATCGCGCATCAGGGCGCGGGCTGTGCCCCTATTCGGCCGGTACGGCGTTGAGCGGCGCGGACGGGACGGTCAGGACGGTGACCACCAGGCCGGCCAGCACCAGCGACGCGACGCCGATCACCGCCAGGGCCGGGCCGAGCCCTCCGGTCGCCGCGGTCAGCCCGCCGACGAGCAGGGGCGAGAGGAACTCCCCGAGGAACAGGGCGCCGGTCCACAGGCCGGTGCCGCGGCCGCGCTGCGCGAACGGCAGCCTGTTGACCGCCCAGGTGAGCAGGGTCGGCAGGAGCAGTCCCGTGGAGAAGCCGGTGAGCACGGCGCCCGCGACGATCACGGGGACGGCCCCGGCCGCGAAGATCAGGAGCAGGCCGAGACCGGACACGGCGAACTCCACGACGAGCAGCACGCGCGCGCCGCGGCCGGAGACCTTGGCGAACAGGCCGGCCCCGACGGCGGTCGCCAGCGACATGAGCGCGGTGACGCCGCCGATGGCCGCCGGGTCGGAGACCCCCGCGCCGTCCAGGACGTAGGAGAGCTGCACGATCAGCGTGTAGAAGACGACGCCTCCGGCGACGGTGATCAGGGAGGGGACGGCCAGGGTCCGCCAGGGCCAGGGCCGCCGCTCTCCGTGGTGCGGGTCCCCGTGGTGCGCGGCGGCGGGCTGCCAGAGGAGGAGCGCCATGGGGATCGCGGCGAGCGCGGCGACGGCGTACAGCCAGAACGGCGTACGCCAGCTGTCGGCGCCGAGCAGCCCGCCGAGCGCGAAGAAGGCCGTCGCGGCGACGGTGGTGACGAGGGTCTGCAGACCCAGGTAGCGGATGCGGCGCGGGCCGGACCAGTAGTCGGCGATCAGGGTGGTGCAGCAGGTCATGATGGCCGCCTCGCAGATGCCGACGAGCACGCGGCTGGCCAGGATGGCCTGGATCGAGTCCAGGTAGAGCGGCGCGGTGCCGGAGATCGCGTAGCCGACCATGGTGACGATCAGCAGGCGCTTGCGGTCGAACTTGTCGGCGATGGCGCCGGCGAAGGGGGCGCCGAGCGCGATGAACAGCGCCGGGATGGTCAGGATCACCGGGACCAGGACGTCGACGCCCGGTGTGGCGGCGAAGTGTTCACTGATACGGGGCAGGACCGGCGAGAGCAGGACGGCGCCGAGCACGGGCATGCAGCTTCCGATGAGCAGCAAGACGAGCTGGGGCGGGCCAGCCTGCTTCGCGATGGCCGGCTGGGACATGCGGGCCTCGCTAGATGTCGCGGGGATGGTGCACAGCACTGTCAGGCAAGGGGCGCGGTGCGCGGAAGACGGGAAGTTCTGATACCCCTCATCCACGCGGTGGATAGTCCTGCCCCCGCAGCGCCCGCCCGACCTCGGCCGCCTTCTCGCGGAGCCAGATGTGCGCCGCGTCCTGGCTGTGCACGGGATGCCACCACAGGGCCTCCTGCAGCGCCGCATCGAACGGGCAGGGCAGCACCCGGACGGGCGCGAGCCCGCGCAGCATCTCGGCCAGGCGCCGCTGGACCAGGGCGACCCGGCGGGTCCCGGCCACCAGGTTGGGCAGCAGGTGGAAGCTCTGCACGGACACCTCCACGCGGGGTTCCAGGCCCAGCGTGCTCAGCTGCCGGGTGACCGGCGCGTCGAAGAAGCGCCGGTACACCGCCCAGGGCAGCCGGGCCAGGTCGTCCAGGGTGACGCGGTCGCCGATGCCGGGGTGGTCGGCGGCGACCAGGCACACCCATTCGTCGCCGTACAGCTCCACGGCGGGGAAACCTCTGATCACCCCGTGCGGCATGAGCACGCCGTCGACGCCGCTGAGCACCGTGTCGGTGTCCTCCACGATCCTTCCGTCCAGGTTCTGGAAGTGCAGCCGGACACCGGGCGCCTCGGCGTGCAGGGTGCGGGCGAGCTCGGCGCCGAAGACCGCGATGGCGTAGTCGGAGGAGAGCAGGGTGAAGTCGCGCTGCTCGGCGCCCGGCCGGAAGTCCGCCCGGCTGGTGAAGAGCCGCTCCAGCATGACGCAGGCGCTCGCCACGGGTTCCCGCAGCGCGCTGCCCAGTGGGGTCAGCTCGTAGGTGTTGCCCTTCCTGACCAGCAGGTCGTCGGCGAAGTGGCGGCGGAGCCTGGCCAGCGCGGCGCTGGTCGCCGGCTGGCTGAGCCCGATCCGCGTCCCGGCCCGGGTGACGCTGCGCTCCTCCAGCAGGGCGCGCAGGGCGACCACGATGTTCAGGTCCAGGCTGGCGAGGTTCACGACCCCTCCTCATTATCCATCCGGTGGATTTCCTCAATCAGGAGAATCGATTTCCCAGATCCGCCCGGTTAGCCCAAGGTTAAGGGCACCGCACCGGGAGGAAACATCGTGGAAACACACTCGCCTCTTGCCGGCCCGTTCGCGGTCGGCACCTTCTCCGCAGGCGACGGCCCGGCCTTCCCCGGTCTCGTCGCCGGAGACCGGGCCCTGGACCTGCGCACCGTCCCCGCGCTCGGCGCACCGGACCTGACCACGCGGGCCCTGCTGGAACGCTGGGACACCGCGCTGCCGCTGCTGCGCGCCGCCGCCGGATCGGCGGAGGGCACGTGGCTGCCGCTCGCGGAGCTGCGGGTGCACGCCCCCGTCGAGCCCCGGCAGATCCTGCAGTCCGGCGCCAACTACCGCACCCACGTCATCGACCTGGCGGTGGCGCACGAGCCCGCGGACGGCCGCCCCGCCGAGCAGGTGCGGGCCGAGGTCGCCGCGATGATGGACCGCCGCGCCGCCGAGGACCGGCCGTACGTGTTCATCGGCCTGCCCTCCTCCGTCACCGGCCCGTACGACGACGTGGTGATCCCGTCCTGGTGCGCCAAGCCGGACTGGGAGCTGGAGCTGGCGGCGGTGATCGGCCGCCCGGCCTTCCGGGTCCCGGCCGAGCGCGCGCTGGAGCACGTCGCCGCCTACACCATCGCCAACGACCTCACGGCCCGCGAGCTGGTGTTCCGCCGCGACATGCCGGAGATCGGCACCGACTGGCTGCGGGCCAAGAACGCCCCGACCTTCACCCCGCTCGGCCCCTACCTGGTGCCGTCCGCCTTCGTCGCCGACCCCGGTGACCTGCGGGTGACCCTCCGGCTCAACGGCGAGGCGATGCAGGACGAGTCCACCAAGGACATGATCTTCGATGTGGCGCGGCTGGTCTCCCACGTCTCGCAGACCGTGGAGCTGCTCCCCGGCGACCTGGTGCTCACCGGCAGCCCGGCCGGGAACGGCATGCACTGGGGCCGGCTGCTCCGTCCCGGCGACGTGATGGAGGGGACGATCACCGGTCTGGGCGTCCAGCGCAACCGGTGCGTGGCCGAACCGTCCTCCCGGGAGGTGTGATGCCGGACCGCACCGACCCCGAGGGCGCCATCGCCGAGGCCGCCGCGAAGTACTCCAACTGGGGCCGCTGGGGCGACGACGACGTCCTGGGCACCGTCAACTTCATCGACGGGGCCAAGCGCCGCGAGGCCGCCGCGCTGGTACGGCACGGCGTGTCCTTCTCCCTCTCCCAGAGCTTCGACACCGACGGGCCGCAGAAGGGCTGGCGGCGCCGTACCAACCCGGTGCACACCATGACCGACACCGGCACGGACGCCGTCCACGGCGACCAGGGCTTCCCGCACGGGTTCGGCGGCGCGGACGACGTCATCGCCATGCCGCTGCAGTGCTCCACCCAGTGGGACGGCCTGGGCCACATCTTCGACCACGGCCTGGCATGGAACGGCCGTCCCGCCGACAGGGTCGTCACCTCGGCCGGCGACCTGGTCACCGGCATCGAGCACATGGCCGCGGCCGTGGCGGGCCGCGGCGTCCTGCTCGACGTCGGCCGCGTGCTCGGGGACGACGGCGAGCTGCCGGACGGCTTCGCCGTCACCGAGGAGCACCTGGTCGCCACCGCCGAGGCGCACGGCGTCGCGATCGGCCGCGGCGACATCGTGTGCGTGCGCACCGGGCAGCTCACCCGGGCCCGCCGCGACGGCTGGGGCGACTACGCCGGCGGCCCCGCCCCGGGCCTGTCGTTCACCGCCGCCGGCTGGCTGCACCGCACCGAGATCGCCGCCGTCGCCACCGACACCTGGGGGTTCGAGGTCCGTCCCAACGAGTTCGACCACGCCTTCCAGCCCCTGCACCAGGTCGTCATCCCCCACATCGGGCTCCTCATCGGCGAGATGTGGGACCTGGACGCCCTGGCCGCGCACTGCGCCGCCGACGGCGTGTACGAGTTCTTCCTCACCGCCGCCCCGCTGCCCGTCACCGGCGCGGTCGGCTCCCCCGTCAACCCCATCGCCATCAAGTGAGGTCTCCATGACAGCACCAGGGAACGTCCTCATCGTCGGGGGCGGCACCGCCGGATCGGCCCTGGCGATCCTGCTCGCCCGCGGCGGCGTCGCCGTGGACGTCGCGGAGATCAACCCGGAGCCCACCGTGCTCGGCTCGGGCATCACGCTGCAGGGCAACGCGCTGCGGGTCCTGCGCGACCTCGGCGTCTGGGACCGGGTCGGCGCCTCGGGCTTCGCCTTCGACTCCCTCGGCCTGCGGACCCCCGGCGGGGACCTAATCGCCGAGATCCCCGACGCCCGCACCGGCGGCCCCGGCCTGCCGGCGACGCTCGGCATGAACCGCCCCGAGCTGGCCGCGATCCTCGCCGACGCCGTACGGGACGCCGGCGCGCGGCTCCGGCCGGGCCTGACCGTGACCGCCCTGACCGACACCGGCGACGGCGTGCGGGCGGAGCTGTCCGACGGGACCGCAGAGACCTACGACCTGGTCGTGGGCGCCGACGGCATCCGCTCCGCGGTCCGCCGGCTCATCGGGATCGACGTCGTCCCCCAGCCGGCCGGCATGGGCATCTGGCGCGTCCACACCCGCCGCCCCAAGGACGTCGAGCGCACCGACCTGATCTACGGCGGCCCGTGCTTCATCGCCGGGTACTGCCCCACGGGCGAGGACACCATGTACGCCTACCTGGTGGAGAAGGCCCGGCCGCGCGAGTCGGTCGCCGACGCCGACAAGCCCGCCCACATGCTGGCCCTGGCCCAGGGGTACGGCGGCGCCTGGGACGAGATCCGCGCCGACATCACCGACCCGGAGCGCATCAACTACACCTGGTTCGAGTCGCTGCTGGTGGACCGGCCCTGGAACCGCGGGCGCGTCGTCCTGATCGGCGACGCCGCCCACGCCTGCCCGCCCACCCTCGCCCAGGGCGCCGCCCAGTGCCTGGAGGACGCCGCCGTCCTGGCCGAGCTGCTGCTCGCCGCCGACCGGATCGACCAGCCGTTGTTCGACGCCTTCATGGACCGCCGCCACGAGCGTGCGAAGGCCGTGGTCGAGGCGTCCGTGCGGCTGGCCGACTGGCAGCTGAACCCGGTGCCGGACGCGGACGTGCCGGGGCTGATGGGGCGGATCGCCGCGATGGTGACGCAGCGCCCATGAACACCGACACCACGAGCACCGAGCCCACGAGCACCGAGCCGATGAGAACTGTCGACGCGCACGCGCACGTGATCCTGCCGCAGGTCGAGCAGGCCGTGGCCGGGCAGCCGGGACTCCAGGAGCACCGGGAGCTGGACGCCCACCGCAACGGCCCCGAGTCCATGGCGGTCTCGGGCCGGATGGTCGGCGAGCGGATCGCGCGGCTCACGCAGGCGCCGGTACGGCTGGCCGACATGGACGCCGCCGGGGTGGACGCGCAGATCGTCAGCCCGTCCCCGTCGCACTACCACTACTGGGCCGGCGAGGATCTCGCCGAGCAGGTCTGCCGCCTGGCCGGCGAGGGCGTCGCCGAGCACTGCGCGCAGGCCCCGGACCGGCTGTACGGCCTGGGCCTGGTCCCGCTCCAGCACCCCTCGCTGATGGTGAAGCTCCTGGACCACGCCCTGGGGCTGGGCCTGAAGGGCGTGGAGATCTCCTCCCACGGCCCCGGCCGGGAGTTGTCGGACCCGGCGTACGAGGCGTTCTGGACGCGGGCGGCGGAGAGCGGGGCGGTGGTCTTCCTGCACCCGTTCGGCTGCACGCTGGACGAGCGGCTCGACCGCTTCTACCTGTCCAACGTCGTCGGCCAGCCGGTCGAGAACGCCGTCGCCCTGTCGCATCTGATCTTCTCCGGGGTGCTGGACCGGCACCCGGAGCTGAAGGTCCTCGCCGCGCACGGCGGCGGATACCTGCCCACGTACCTGGGCCGGGCCGACCACGGCTGGCGGGTGCGGCCCGAGGCCGGTGGCTGCGCCGAGCCGCCCAGCTCCTACCTGGGGCGGATCTGGTTCGACTCCCTCGTCTACGAGCCCGCCGCCCTGCGCGCCCTCGTCGGCGCCGCCGGAGCGTCCCAGGTGCTGCTCGGCTCCGACTTCCCCTTCGACATGGGCGTCGAGGACCCCCTGGACCGGCTGCGCGCGGCCGGGTTCGACCGGGCCGCCCACGACGCGATCCGCGGCGGCAACGCCGCCGCCCTCTTCGATCTCTGAGGACTCCGAGGAACAACGACCATGACCGACCGTCTCATCACCCATCTGCGCCACGTCGACCTGGCGGTGCCCGACTACGCCAGGCAGCGCGAGTTCTACTCCGGCGTCTGGGGCCTGACCGAGGTCGCCAACGACGGCGGCATCTCGTTCCTGGCCGCCGAGGGCTCGCCCGAGCAGTACATCATCCGGCTGCGCCAGGCCGAGGAGAAGCGCCTGGACCTGATCGCCTTCGGCGCCGCCGCCCCGGCCGACGTCGACGCCCTCGCCGAGCGGCTGCGCGCCGCGGGCGTCCGGCTGATCTCCGAGCCCGGGAAGATCGACACCCCCGGCGGCGGGTACGGCTTCCGCTTCTTCGACCTCGACGGCCGCACCGTCGAGGTCTCCGCCGACGTCGCCGTGCGCGCCCACCGCAGGCTGGAGGCCAAGGAGTCCGTGCCGGTCCGGCTCTCGCACGTGGTGCTCAACTCCCCCGACATCGACGCCACCCGCGTCTGGTACGAGACCCACCTGGACTTCGCGCTCTCCGACACCCTGGCCCACCCGCGCATGGGCCAGGTCATGCACTTCATGCGCTGCAACCCCCAGCACCACAGCATGGCCATCGCGCGCGGCCCGCACGCTTCGCTGCACCACATCAGCTTCGAACTGCGCGGCCTGGACGAGTACATGTACGGCACCGGCCGGCTGCTGCGCGCCGGGGTGCGCATGGTCTGGGGCCCCGGCCGCCACCTGGCGGGCGACAACACCTTCTCCTACTTCATGGACCCGCACGGCAACACCGTGGAGTACACCACCGAGCTGGAGGAGCTGGACGAGGACGCCTGGCACCCGCACGTCCACGACTTCTCCCAGCCGGAGGTCACCGACCAGTGGGGCACCGCCAACCCGATGAACGAGCTGGTCGCCAAGGAGTCGTTCAACGACGTCGACCGCGGCGTCTTCGTCGCCCCGCCCGTCTGATCCGCACCTGGCTATCCGGAGAGCACCATGCGTCTGGCCACCTACCGCCATCAGGGTCTGCGCCGCAGCGGCATCGTCGACGGCGACGCGATCCTGCCCTTCCCGCCGGGAGCCGGGCTCCTGGACGTCATCCGTACCGGATCCCTCCCGGACACCGGAGCGGCCGTGCCGCTGGCCGAGGTGCGGCTGCTCCCGCCGGTCGAGCCGCCCGCGGTCCGCGACTTCGTCACCTTCGAGGAGCACGTCGAGGGCGTCCGCCGCAGCGTGAGCGGCGCGGCGGGCGTCCCGGACGCCTGGTACGACGCGCCGACCTTCTACTTCACCAACCCCTACGCGATGATCGGCGCCCACGACGACGTCCCCGTGCCGCCGGGCTGCCACGCCCTGGACTTCGAGCTGGAGGTGGCCGCGGTCATCGGCCGCGAGGGCCGCGACCTCTCCCCCGAACAGGCCCGTGACCACATCTTCGGCTACACGATCTTCAATGACTGGTCGGCCCGTGACCTGCAGTCACGGGAGATGCAGGTCGGACTCGGCCCCTGCAAGGGCAAGGACTCCGCCACCACCCTCGGGCCGTGGCTGGTCACGGCCGACGAGCTGGAGCCGTACCGCGACGCCGACGGCTTCCTGCGCCTGGCGCTGACGGCCGAGGTCAACGGGGCCGAGGTGGGCCGGGACCTGCTGTCGAACATGGGCTGGCCGTTCGAGGACCTGGTCGCCTACGCCTCCCGGGGCGCCTGGGTACGGCCCGGCGACGTGCTCGGCTCGGGCACCTGCGGCAACGGCGGCTGCCTCGCCGAGCTGTGGGGCCTGCGCGGCCGCCAGGACCCGCCTCCGCTGGAGCCCGGCGACACCGTCACCCTCACCGTCGAGGGCATCGGCTCCGTCTCCAACACCGTCGTCGCCGGCGTCGCCCCCGCCCCGATCCCGTCCGCCCGCGAGCGCCCCCGCGACCGCCCCTGACCGCGGGACGCCGGCATCCCCCGGATCCGTCCGTCCGGCCGGTCGCGGCAACCGGTGCGCATCGGCTGGAATAGTGACTGGAATAGTGATTGGCAACCGCCCCTGCGCTTGATGCTCGCTGGATGGTGAGGCCGTGGCTGGATGGGTGAGGCGAGGGCTTCCGGCAGGCGTCTCGACCGCCCTGGCTTTCCTGGCGGGCGCCCTGACGAACGTCTTCACCCAGGACTGGAGCTGGCCGGTCGGCATCGGCCTGGGCGTGCTCGTCGTGAGCTGGGTCACGTGGGAGATGCGCCAGGCCGCGCTCGGACGCGCCTCCCCGCGGCCGGCGTGGGCAAGACCACACTGGCCGTGCACTGGGCGCATCGGGTGGCCCACGAGTTCCCCGACGGGCAGCTGTATGTGAACCTGCGCGGATTCGGCCCGGCCGCATCGGCGATGGCGCCGGGGGAGGCCGTCCGCGGGTTCCTGGACGCGTTCCAGCTGTCACCCCGGCGGATCCCGGACTCCGCGGAGGTTCAGGTCGCGCTCTACCGCAGCCTGGTGGCCACCAGACGGATGCTGCTGGTTCTGGACAACGCCCGCGACGCCGAACAGGTCCGCCCGCTGCTCCCCGGCTCTCCGGGCAGTGTGGTGCTGGTGACCGGCCGCCGTGAATTGACCGGCCTGGTCACGGCGGACGCCGCTCACTCGGTGACACTCGACCTGCTGCCCGGGCACGACGCGCACCGGCTGATGGAGCAGCGCCTCGGCCCGGAACGGGTGGCAGCCGAGCCGGAGGCCGTCGAGGAGATCATCACGCGGTGCGCGCGGCTGCCTCTCGCCCTGGCCATCGTCACCGCTCACGCCGCCGCCCGCCCCGCGTTCCCCCTGGCCGCGTTCGCCCGGCAGCTCCGCGAGGCGCATCGACGGCTGGACGTGTTGAGCGACGACGACGCGGCGGGTGACGTGCGCGCGGTGTTGTCGTGGTCGTACCATGCGTTGTCCCCGGACGCCGCGCGGATGTTCCGGCTGTTCGGCCTCCATCCCGGGCCGGAGGTGTCCGTCGCGTCGGCGGCCTGCCTGGCTGCCCTGTCCGTGGCTCACGCGTCATCGACGTTGACCGAGTTGAGCCGATCGCACCTGATTTTCGAACATCTTCCCGGCCGGTACCTCTGCCACGACCTTCTGCGGGTCTACTCCATGGAACGAACGCACCGTGACGACACCGACGACGAGCGGCGCGCCGCGAGCCGCCGGCTGATGGACCACTACCTGCACCTCGCGTGCACGGCGAGCAGGCTGATCGAGCCTCGGCAGGACCCGGTCGCGCTTCCTCCCCCGCGGCCGGCCACCGAAGCGGAAGTCCCCGCCACCTACGACGAGGCCCTGGCCTGGTTCACCGCCGAGCGTCAGACCCTGGTCGCCATGGTGGAGAGCGCCGCCGCCGGGTTCGACGGGCGAGCGCGGCAACTCGCCCAGGCTCTGCAGGGCTTCCTCTGCCTGCGCGGTGACTGGGACGGGCTCGCGACCGTGGAACGGATCGCCGTCGCGGTCGCGCAGCGCGCATCCGACCCGGCGGCGCTGGCCCGAGCCCGTCGGAACCTCGGCCAGGCGGAGTTCCGCCTGGGGCGCTTCGACGAGGCGCGGGAACACCTCCATCACGCCGTCGACCTCTTCCGGCACGCCGATGATCCGCTCGGGCAGGCGGGAGCCCTGATGTTCCTGGCCCGGGTACGGGCCCGGCGGGGTCACCACGCCGAAGCACTCGACCACGCCCGTCAGGCCCTGCTCCTCTACCGGTCCGCGGACGAGCCGGGCGGACGGGCCGAGGCCTTCAACGCGGTCGGCTGGTACCACTCCACGCTCGGCGACCAGGAGCAGGCCATCGCGTCGTACCGGGAGGCGTTCGCCCAGTTCGTAGAGCTCGGTGATCGTCGCGGGCAAGCGATCACCTGGCACAACCTCGGCGACGCCGAGTACCGGCTCGGCCGCCACGACCGGGCGGCGGTGTGCTACCGCCACGCCCTGGGCCTCCGCCGGGACCTCGGCGACCGCGACGGCGAAGGCGTGCTCCTCGCCCGGCTGGGCGACGCGTACAGCGCCGCCGGTGACGTCGAGGCCGCCCGGGACACGTGGGAGCGCACCCTGGCCGTCCTCGACGCCGTGCACCGCTTCGACGCGGATCGGGTCCGCACGAAACTCGCCGCCCTCGGCGCCCGGCCGTGACCCGCTCTCCTGCCGTTCCCCGCCGCGTCACGGGCGCACGACGATGTTGCCGACCTTGCGGCCGCTGTCGACCCTGCGGTGGGCTTCGGCGATGTCGCCGAGGTCGTGGACCCGGTCGATCACGACGGTGATCGTGCCGTCGGCCACCAGCCGCAGCAGGAGCTCGAAGTCCCGGACGCGTTCGGGCGCGACGCCGGCGACGACGTTGCCGCGGGCGCGGACGGTGTCGCCCAGACTCCCGACGATCAGCAGCAACACTCCCCGTGCGGTCAGCAGACGCCGGCCGGACGCGATCGACAGGTTGCCGACGGTGTCCAGCACCACGTCGAACCGGTCGGCGGTGCCGGTCAGGTCGTCCTCGGCGTAGTCGATGGTCCGTTCGGCCCCCAGCCCGGCCACCAGTCCGGCGTTCCCCGAGCTGGTCACACCGGTGACCGTCGCGCCGAAGTGCTTGGCCAGCTGCACGGCGTTCGTGCCGATCGCGCCTGACGCGCCGTTGACGAGCACCGACATGCCGGGACCCACCGACGCCTTGTCCCGCAGGAAGAACAGCGCCGTCGTGCCGCCGAACAGCACCCCGGCCGCGTCCTCGTGGCTCACCGCGGACGGCTTGCGGGCGAGCTTCTCCGCCGGCACCGCGACGTACTCGGCGTGGGCGCCCAGCCGCGCTCCCGTCATGCCGCACACCTCGTCACCGGGCGCGATGTCGCGGACGCGGGCGCCGACGGCCTCGACCTCCCCGGAGAAGGCACTGCCCAGGATCGCGCGGCGGGGCCGGAAGACGCCGAACACCAGCCGCGCGAAGAGCGCGAACCCCCCGGGGAACCGGGCCCCGCGAATGCGCGAGTCGGCCGAGGTGACCGCCGCCGCCCTGACGCGCACCAGCACCTCGCCGGCACGGGGTGCGGGCCGTGGAACCTTCGCGACGCGCACGACCTCGGGAGCGCCGTACCTGTCGATGACCGCGGCATGCATGAGCCACTCCCTTACACCTGTAAGTTTTCCTTCGATGCTAGCCTTACACCTGTAAGTCGACAAGCTCCATCCGGAAGGCTCCCGCATGCCCCGGCGCCCGGCGCTCAGCCACGACCGCATCATCGACGCCGCGGTGCGGGTCGCGGACCGCGGCGGTCTCACCCAAGTGAGCATGCGCAACGTCGGCAAGGAGCTCGGCGTCGAGGCGATGTCGCTCTACCACCACGTCACCGGCAAGGAGGCGCTGCTCGACGAGCTGGTGAACTGGTTCTTCACCCGGATCGAGCTGCCCGATCCGCGGCAGCCGTGGCGGCGGGCGATGGCCGACCGCGCCGCGTCGGCCCGCACCGCCGTATCAGAACACCCGTGGGCGCTGGGACTCATCGAGTCGCGCACGAACTCGGTGCCGGCCCTGCTCCGGCACCACGACACCGTGCTCGGCTGCCTGCGCCGCAACGGTTTCTCGGTCGCGCTGGCGGCGCACGCCTTCTCCGCGATCGACGCCTACGTCTACGGCTTCGTGCTGACCGAGCTCAACCTGCCCTTCGAGGCCGGTGAAGGAGTCGACGAGTTCGTCGATCAGCTCCGGCGACGGGTGCCTCTCGACGATTACCCGCACCTGGCAGAGATGATCACCGAGCAGGTGGTGAACCGCTCCTACGACTACGCCGACGAGTTCGAGTTCGGCCTCGACCTCATTCTCGACAGCCTCCAGGCACGCCTGCTCGCCGACGGCGCCGCAGAATGAGAGACGTGATCTCACGACGGCTCTACCACGGCACGGGTCCGGGGCCGATCACCCCGGACGGCTGCGCGGTCGACTACTACGCCACCCTCACCGCCCGGGGCGAACCCGAGCTCATCCACGCCGCCGTCCCGCCCGGGGCGTCCGTCCTGGAGCTCGGCGCCGGCACCGGGCGCGTCACCCACCCCCTGCTCGCCCTCGGCCACGAGGTCGTCGCGGTGGACGAGTCCCCCGACATGCTCGCCCACATCACCGGCGCCGAGACCGTCTGCTCCCCCATCCAGACCCTGGCCCTGGACCGGACCTTCGACCTGGTGCTGCTGATGTCGTTCGTCGTCGAGACCGCCGACGACGACCTGCGCGCCGCCTTCCTGCACACCTGCCGGCGTCACGCGGCCGCCGGCGGATGCGTCATCCTGCAGCGCAAACCCCCCGAGTGGTACGACACCCTCCAGCCGTTCGAGCGCACCGCCGACGACGGCAGCACCGCCCGCATGACCGGCATCCGCCGGCCCGGCACCGGTCTGCTGGAAGCCACCATGGAGTACACCGTCGGCGACCGGCGCTGGACCCACACCTTCCTCAGCCGCCGCCTCGACGACGACTGCCTGGAGCGCGAACTCAACCAGGCGGACCTGACCGTCTCCGAGTTCCTGGACCCGACCCGCGAGTGGGTGCGCGCCGTACCCCGCTGAGCGCCGTACCCCGCTGAGCGCCGCACCCCACTGACAGCCGTCTCCGCCGGCGGACGGTGATCGTCGCTTCGCCGGGGACGGTGCCGCGATCGGCGCGTCCGGTACGGCGGCGGCCTTCCGGGCGCGCCGGGAACTCGTTTCTTCCAAGGAAACATCGTTTCCTCTATGATGATCCGGGCATTCCGTGCAGCCACCCGGCTCCCGCCGCGTCCCGCACCGCGAGGGAGACCGGGGAGACCGGGGACGCCGCCGCCCGGATCGCGCCGAGAAGCCCGCCCGTACCGAGGAGAACACATGGGCCCGCACCCGTACGGCTGGTGGATCGTTCTCCATCTGGTGCTCTTCGTCTTCTGGCTGGGAGGAGACCTCGGGGTCTTCTACTCCAGCCGGTTCGTGCTCAGGCCTTCGCTGACCCCCCAGGCTCGGGCCACGGCATTGGCGATCATGAGTGGTCTCGATCTGGGGCCGAAGATCTGCCTGGTCCTGTTCCTGCCGAGCGGCGTCACACTGATGGCCATGGCCCCGCACGGCGCGACGTTCGCCGGGATCGCGCTGTTCCCGTGGTGGTCGGTGGCGCTGACCTGGCTACTGGCGGCCGGATGGCTGGCGCTGACGATCACCGACCACCGCACGCGCGGCCGCTTCCCCTGGGTCCGGCGGGGCGACTGGGCGATCCGGATCGGCCTCATCGCGGTCATGGCCTCCGCGGCGGCGTACACGCTGGCGGCGGAGGCGCCGTTCGGCGTCTCGACCAATCCCCGCTGGCTGGGGGCCAAGGTCCTGCTCTACACGCTGGCCGTCGCGGCGGGACTGGGCATCCGACTGACCCTGCGCCCCTTCGGCCCGGCGTTCGGCGAGCTGACGGCCGCCGGCTCCACGCCCGAGAGGGAGGGCGCCCTCAGGCGTTCGATCGACGGCTGCCTGCCGTACGTCTGGGTGATCTGGGGCAGCGTGCTCGGCGCCGCGGTCCTCGGGGTGCTCAAGCCGGGGGCGGCGCTCTGACGGAACCCGCCCTCCGGCCGGGAACCGGGGTCTAACCGGGGTAGCCGAGCCGGGCCGAGATGCGGGCGGTGGCCTCCATCAGGAGCGGGACGCAGTCGTCCATGCGGGGCTCGAAGCGGGTGATGGGGCCGCAGACGCTGATGGCGGCGACCACGTGGCGGTCGCGGTCGAAGACGGGGGCCGCGATCGAGGCCGCGCCGACCTGGCGCTCGCCGAGCGAGACCGCGTGGCCCCGGGCGCGGATCCCGGCCAGCTCGGCACGGAGCTTCTCCGGGTCGGTGATCGTCGCCTCGGTGATGGGCTCCAGCTTGTGCCGGGCGAGGTATCCGTCGACCTCCTCCTCGCGGAGGAAGGCGAGGATGACCTTGGAGGAGCTCCCGGCGTGCAGCGCGTACGGGATGCCGAGCGTCACCTCCATCCGCAGCTCCTGCTCGGGCACCACCTGGTCGGCGTAGAGCCGGGTGTCACCGCGCCGGATCGACAGCGTCGCCGTCTCCCCCGTCTGCGCGGCCAGCCGGCGCAGCTCGGGGCCGGCCATCACGCGCAGGTCGGTGCGGGCCAGGTAGGCCCGGCCGAGGGCGATCGCGGCGTGGCCGAGGGCGTACCGGCGGGTCACCGGGTCCGCGGCGATGAGCTCGCGGTTGCGCAGCGCGGTGAGGATGCGGTGGACGGCGGCCTTGGTCAGGCCCAGCTCGGCCGCGATCTCGGTCACCCCCAGGTCGGGGCGGTCGCTGCGGCCGAACAGCAGCAGCACGTCCATCGCCCGCTCCACCGCGGCGATCGACCGGCTCTGGTTCTCGGACTCGTCGGCTGGCACAGCGCCAGTGTAGGGCGAAGGATTTCCCCATGGGAAACACCCTGCCGCGGAGCCGGGAAAACCGGCGGTGCGCGTTTCCCATCGGCGTTGACACGCCCGAAGTCCAATCGTTACCGTCTGCGTTACAGCGTTTCCGACAGTGAAACGGCGGTCGAGGTGGACGCGGACACCGGCCCGCCGAGCGCCCCGCCGCGACCACGGCCGGTTCTTCCCTGAGTCAGGGGGTTGTTCCATGATCGGCGAACGTCTCGTCGAAGACATGACCGACGCGGAGCGCGAGCGCGCGGCCCGGGTCGACGCCGTGTTGCCCGCGCTGCGGGAGGCGGCCCAGGAGGCCGACCGGCTCGCCGCCTTCCCCGCCGGGCATGTCGGCCTGCTGCGCGAGGCGGGACTGCTCGGCCTGGTGGTGCCCGAGAAGTACGGCGGGCTCGGCGGCACCCTGCGCGACCTGGCCGCCGCCACCTACGCGATGGGCACCGCCTGCCCCTCCACCGCGCTGGCCTACTTCTTCCACAACACCAGCGCCTCCCGCGGGCTGCTGCCGCTGGAGGCGATCGACGCCGGACTGTTCGGCGAGGAGGAGATCCCCGCCGTGCGGGCGTTCGCCGAGAAGGTGCTCACCCGGATGGCGGACGGGGTCTGGCTGGCCAACTTCGCCTCCGAGTCGGTGAAGAGCTCCGGCGCCAACATCACCATCACCACCACGGCGCGCAGGACCGGGGGCGGCTGGATCCTTGACGGCGAGAAGTCCTTCGGCTGCGCCACCGGCGTGGCCGACTACTACCTGACCACCGCCAGACTCGACGGGTACGGCACCGCGGAGGGACTGGCCACCTTCTTCGTTCCGCGCGACGCCGCCGGGGTGAGCGTGCGCGACGCCTGGGACGGCCTGGGCATGCGCGCCACCGCCAACAACGGCATCCGGCTCGCGGGAGTGTTCGTCCCGGACGACGAGGCGCTCACCGTTCCGGGGGCCTTCACCCGGATGCTCCGGATGAGCCGGGGCAGCTTCGTGGGCAACCAGCTGGCGATCGCCGCCGTCTACACCGGCTGCGCGCAGAACGTCTACGACCACACGATCGAGGCGACGACCCGCAAGACCTTCGCCGACACCGGCCGCCCGATCGCCTCCTCCCCGGTGCACCAGCAGCTGATCGGCGAGATGACCCGGCAGCTGGAGACGGCCTACCTGTGGCTCCGCTACCAGCTGGACCTGGAGAGCAGCCAGCCGCCGCGGCGCCCCAAACAGGAGGTCTTCAAGCAGTGGCGCCTGGGCAAGGGATCGGTCACCGAGGCCTGCTTCCAGGTGGCGCTGGGCGCCTTCACGGCGGGCGGCACCTCGGGCGCGATGATGGGCGGCGTCGCCGGCCGCGCCCTGCGGGATCTGGCGATGGGCCTGGTGATGACCTTCCCGGCCGAGCGCGGCAGGCTGGAGGTCGCCCAGATCGTCACCTCCGCCAAGGAGAACGAGTTGTTCACCACGGCCCCCGCTTCCGCTTCCGCCACGGCGTCCGCCCCCTCCCCCGGCCCGCGTTCCGGTTCCCCCCTGGAGGATTCGTGATCGATCCGCCGGAACCGCGGGACCTGGTCGCCGGGGCCTGGGGCCCGGCGCGCGAGGATCTCGGCTTCGACCTGGAGGACCCGGCCACCGGCGAACCGGTCGGCCGGGCGCGGGCGAGCCGCCCGGAGCGGATCGAACGGGCGCTCGGCGTCGCGGAGGCCGCGGCGCGGGCGGCCCCGTCCGGCTCCCCCGCCGTCGGGCCCGGGACCCTCGACGCGATCGCCGACGCCCTCGACCGGCGGCTCCCGGAGATCACGGCGCTGGAGTCCTTCGCGACGGGCGTGCCGATCCGGCAGGCCGCGCCGCTCGGAGTGATCGTCAGCGGATCGTTCCGGCTGGCCGCGGAGCAGCTGCGGTCGGGGGCGCTGCTCGGCTCGGCCACGCGCGAGGACGGGCGGCGGGTCGAGGTCCACCGGCTCCCGCTCGGCCCGGCGCTCTGCCTGGTGCCCTGGAACGCCCCGGCCCCGATGGCGGCGCACAAGGTGGCCTGTGCGCTGGCCGCGGGCTGCCCGGTGATCCTCAAGGTGAGCGAGTTCGCCCCGTACGGCGCGCAGCTGCTCGCCGAGGTGATCGCCGAGCACGTGCCCGAGGGGGTGTTCCAGTTCCTGCACGGCGGCCCGGAGACCGGGGCGCGGCTGGCGGGCGATCCCCGGATCCGCGCGGTCTCCTTCACCGGCGGCCTGCCCGCCGGGCGGAGCGTCGCGGCCGCGAGCGCGCCCCTGATGCGCCCCGTCCAGCTGGAGCTCGGCGGCAACAACCCGCTGGTGGTGCTGCCGGACGCCCCCGTGGACACCGCCGCGCGGATGGCCGCCGAGCTGCTCACCACGCTCAACGGGCAGTGGTGCCGCGCCCTGGGCCGCCTGATCGTCCCCCGCGCAATGGAGCGGGAGCTGGTCGAGGCCGTGGGCGGACGCCTGGCCGCGCTCGTCGCCGGCCCGCCCCTGGAGGAGGCCACCGACTTCGGCCCGCTCGTGCACTCCGTCCACCGCGACCGGGTGCGCGCGGCCGTCGCGGGACTGCCCTCGGCCTCCTACGGCTCGATGCCGGGCAGGGGGAACTTCCTCGCGCCCACTCTGGTGGCGACGGACCTGGAGCACGAGGTCTTCGGCCCGGTCGCCGGGGTGGTCGGCTACGACGACGTCGAGGAGGCGGTCCGGCTGGCCAACGCGGCGCCGTACGGGCTGGAGGGCTACGTGTGCGGCGCGGACGAGGAGGCGGCCCTGGCCGTCGCCCGGCGGATCCGCGCGGGTGAGGTCAAGGTGAACGGCTCTTCGATCATGAGCCTGCACCTGATGACCCCGCGCCCGGCCTGGGGCCTGTCCGGGCTCGGCGAGGAGGGCACGGCGGAGACCCTGAGGTTCTTCACCGGCGCGCGGGTCGTCGGCGTCGAGGGCGGCTTCGCCCTGCACACCGGCGGGTGAGCGCCGCCGGTGCGGACGAGGAGGAGGCGGGAGGAGATGCGACCGTGACCGGAACCGCCGGAGAGGACGTCGATGCCCTCGACGTCTCCGAGGTCTCCGAGGTATCCGAAAGCTTCGAGAGGCCCGAGAGCTCGGAGGGCCCCGGGGTTCCCGAGGTCGTCGTGGCGGGGGCCGGGCCCGTGGGGCTGACGGCGGCGCTGGTGCTGGCCAGGCGCGGGGTGGCGGCGACCGTGCTGGAGGCGGGCGAGGAGCTGTCGGCGGAGTCGCGCGCCTCCACGTTCCATCCCCCGACGCTGGAGATGCTGCACGACCTGGGCGTGCTGCCGGCCCTGCTGGAACGCGGCCTGGTCACGCGGACCTTCCAGTACCGCGACCGGAGCGGCGGCGTGCTCGCCGAGCTGGACCTGGGCCTGCTGGCCGGGGACACGCCCTACCCGTTCCGGGTGCAGTGCGAGCAGAGCAAGCTGACCCCGATCCTGCTGCGGGAGCTGGCGGGCCTGGCCGAGGTGCGCTTCGGGCACCGGGTGACCGGGGTCGCCGCGCGGGCGGGCGGCGTGGTGGTGGAGACCTCGCGCGGGCCGGTGCGCGGCGGCTGGCTGATCGCCGCCGACGGCGCGCACTCGGCGGTACGGCGGGCGCTGGGCGTGCCGTTCGAGGGCGTCACCTATCCCGAGCGGTTCCTGGTCGCCTCCACCGACGAGGACCTGACGGAACTGCTGCCTGGCCTGGGCCCGGTCGCCTACGTGTCCGACCCGGTCGAGTGGCTGGTGCTGCTGCGCACTCCCGACCACTGGCGGGTGCTGCTGCCCACCCCCTCCGGCACCCCCGACGCCGCCGAGCTCGGCCGCCTGGCCGCGCGCCTGCGGGGCGTCGCCGACCCGGGACGGGACTGGAAGGTGGCCCACGCCTCGATCTACCGGGTCCACCAGCGGGTGGCCGCCCGCTTCCGGCAGGGCCGCGTGCTGCTGGCCGGGGACGCCGCCCACGTCAACAACCCGCTCGGCGGCATGGGCATGAACAGCGGCATCCACGACGCCGTCGAGATGGGCGCGGCGCTGGCCGGCCTCCTGACCGCCTCCGGCCCGTACGGCGGGCGGCTGGCCCGGCTGAAGGCGGTCGCCGCCCGCAGGCGCGCGGTCGCGCTCGACCACGTCCAGCGGGTCAGCCATGCCAACTGGGAACGGATCCGCTCCGGGGCCACCCGCGCCGAGGAGCTGCGCGCGCTGGCGGCCGACCCGGCGGCGGCCCGGGAGCATCTGCTCCGCTCCTCGATGATCTCCACCTTCCGTCCCGGAGACCCGGAGTGAGCGCGGCCGCCGTCTCCGGGGCCGGTGCGCGACCGGAGACGGAACCCGGTGAGACGGGATCGGGCGCCATATGGATCGAGCGGGAGAACCCCGCCCGGCCGGACGAGATCGTCGGGGCGGTCCCGGTCGCGGACCCGGCGGAGGTGGACTCCGTCGTGCGGCGGGCCGACGGCGCGTTCCGGGACTGGTCGCGGCTGCCGCTCGCCGACCGTCTCGCCGCCCTGACGGCCTCCGCCGACGCACTCGCCGCCCGGAGGGACGCGCTGGCGGTGCTGCTGGCGCGGGAGTCCGGCAAGCCCGTGGGCGACTGCCGGGGAGAGATCGGCTTCGCCGTCGCCTATCTGAGATGGCTGTGCGATCGGGCTCCCCGGGTCCTCGCCCCGCGGGAGGCGGACGACGCGGCGGGACGGCTGGCGGTGCGGCGCGCGCCGTACGGGGTGGTCGCGGCGGTCACCCCGTGGAACGCGCCGATCATCCTGGCGGTGCTGAAGCTGGGCCCGGCGCTGGCGGCGGGGAACACGGCGGTGCTGAAGCCCTCGCCGCTGGCCCCTCTCGCGGTCACCGAGGCGGCCGGGCTGTTCCCCGGAACGTCCGTCGTCCACGGCGGGCCGGAGACCGTCCGGGCGCTGGTCGGCCATCCCCTGGTCCGCAAGGTCGCCTTCACCGGCGGGACGGCGGCGGGGCGGGAGATCGCCGCGACGGCGGGCCACGGTTGCAAACCGGTGGTGCTGGAGCTGGGCGGCAACGACCCGGCGGTGTTCCTGCCGGACTTCGCGCTCTCGGAGGCCGGCTTCGAGCGCCTCGTCATGGCGTCGTTCGCCACCTCCGGCCAGGTGTGCATGGCCGCCAAGCGGCTGTACGTCCCCCGGCACCGGGCGGGGGACTTCGTCGACGCCTACGTCGCCGCCGCCCGCCGGATCCTGGTCACCGGCGACCCTCTCGATCCCGGGGCCACCATGGGGCCGGTCGTCTCCGCCCAGGCGGCGCGACGTGTGGAGGCGCTGGTCGAGGACTCCCTCCGGCGCGGCGGCACCGCCGTCCCGCTGGGAGTACGGGCCGACCGCCAGGACCGGGACGGCAAGCACGACTCGAATGGCAAGCACGACCCGGACGGCAGGCGTGCCCCGGACGGCAGGCGTGACGGATATTTCGTGACTCCGCGCCTGGTGCTCGGCCTGGCCGACGACGCGCCGCTGGTGGCCGAGGAGCAGTTCGGCCCGGCCGTTCCGCTGCTGCTCTACGACGACGAGGACGAGGTTGCCGGCCGTGCCAACGCCTGCGAGCTCGGCCTGGGCGCGTCGGTCTGGTCGGCCGACGAGGAGCGTGCCTTCGCCTTCGCGGCCCGGCTGGAGGCGGGCTTCACCTTCGTCAACACCCACAACCGGACGGGCATGTCCCTGCGCGCGCCGTTCGGCGGGACCAAGCGGAGCGGGTACGGGCGGGAGTACGCCGACGAGGGCCTGCTGGAGTACGTCCAGAGCACCGTGGTCCACGCCCCCGCGGCCTTCCGCCCCGGCGGTCCCGGCATGCCCGCCGGCGCCTACCCGGCCGGAGAGGAGGATCCGTAGAGGGTGGGAGAGGCGCCGCCGGTCCGGTCCGCAGTCCGCTTCCGCCCGCCGGGCGGCCTTTCACGTCAGACGGGTGTGCGCTCGCGGTCGAGGAGGGTCAGCCCCGTCTGAGTGGGGTTGTGCAGGACGTTGCTGTGATGCCTGAGGGTCGTGATCAGGCCCGCCTCGCGTAGCACGGTGGTGTGCTGGCTGACCGCCGCCGATGAGATGTCCAGGCGGCGGGCCAGGGCGCCGGTGGTGGCCACCCCGTCGGCGATGGCGGTGAGCACCGACGCGCGGGTGCGGCCGAGGAGGTTGGCCAGCGCCTGTGCCGAGGTGCCGGTCGTCCAGATTCCCGCGGCGTGGTCGGCTCCGAGGGAGGCGGGGTAGATCAGGATGTAGTCGGTGGGATCGATCGGGTCGTACATCACTCCCGGGGCCCGCAGGAAGAACGACGGCACCAGCAGCAGGCCCCGTCCGTCGAGGACGAAGTCGTCGTCGAACTGGTCGCCGGCATTGACGTGGAGGGTCGACGGCGTCCACCGGATGTCCGGGTGCAGGCTGGACAGCAGGCCGTCGACACCGTGGTCGAGCAGGATCGCGCCACGCCGGGCGCGTTCGGCGTCGAGGTGCGCGCGGATGGCCGTCCAATGCGGTGCGACGGCGGCGCGGTGGTAGGCCTCCACCGTGGACAGGACCTCCCGCCGGGCGGCGGGGGTGTCGATGAGCCCGGCCAGCGCGGCCGGCACCCGGCCGTGGTGGCCGGCGTAGAAGTCCAGCTCCGCCCGTACGGCCCGGCGCGGGCTGGCCAGGAAGGTCTCGGCGCTCTCGGCCAGGTCGCGGCCGGGTCCGGCCAGGAGGGCCATGTCGAAGCACGGCAGTCGTGCGGGGGCGATGGCGGCCAGGACCGCGGACCGCGGGCCGAGGCCGCCGCGCACCCGGCGCCGCCATCCGCCGAACGCGGTCTCCTCGGCGCGCCTGCGCAGCGTGGTCAGGCTGAACAGCGTCTCGGCCATGGGGCCCAGCGTCGGCGCCACCCGCACCCGCGCCACGTCGTCGGCGGTGAAATGGATCCGGTGCATCCGCTCCCCGTTCAAGCGTCGGTATCGCCGTCACACCATGTCGCCGCACCGTCACACGAGGCGCTGAGCGGCGCGGTTAAGCCAGGACTTACAAGCCTCACGGCGCTCGATTTCTTCCTGCGACAGTGAGCGGGCCGACTTTCCACCGGAGAAAGAACGGCTCGGCCTCATGCCGCGGGTCGGCTTCCATCACGGCGGCGTTTCGAGACGGCATCTGAATCGACCACGACGACATCTGAATCGACCACGACAACGAGGAAACGCATGCCGGGAAGGCAAACACGGGTGATCAGAGCGCTGGTGACGTCGCTCGTCATCTTCTCCACCGCCCTCATCGCTCTGACGATCTCCCCCTCCCCCGCCCGCGCCGACTGGGCGCATGACCGGTGCCGCAACGCGGAGCCGTACGAGACGAGGCACGCGCCGGAGGAGTGGCTCGAACCCGTCGGCAAGACCTACCGCTACGGATCACCTGATCGCGCGGTGGATGACACCATCGAGATCAGCGAGTCGGTGACCTCGGAGACCACGCAGGACTACGGAGTCTCCTTGGGTTTCAGCAACATCGTGGAGATAGCCGGAAGCTTCAACTACACAATCGCAGAGTCCCTGACGTTCAGCGAGAAGGTGACCCACCCGGTGAAGGCCCCCAGAGGAGAGTTCTGGGAGACGCGTCTGCTCGCCGTCTGGAAGTTCGTCCGCATCTACAAGGGCTGGAAGACGGACACCCACTCCTGCGGATCGCATCTCGACAGCATCGTCCGCTGGCCGCACGCCTACCACATCTGCGACTACCCGGAGGGATCTCTTCCCGAGAACTACTGCAGGAACTGGAAGTACGTACTGCCCAGTGGTGGCGGCGGCAGCGGTGGTTCGGTGAACCCGCCCTCGTCCGGCCCCACGCCGGTGACCTCCGTCAACGGCCTGGCGGACGGAACCGTGCTGCACACGACCGATACCCGGCGCATCTACAAAATGGTCGGCGGGGCGCCGGTCTGGCAGGCCACCTGCGCGGACAACATCTGCCTGCCCCAGTCGCGGCCGACGACCCAGGCGGTCGTCAACGCCGGCCCGGCGATTCCGCGCAACGGCTCGTCGGCGGTGGACCAGCGTGGCCGGGTGTACGTCTTCGTCGGCGGCGCCCCGCTGTGGCAGGACTCCTGCGCCACCCCGGTGAACTGCGGCACTCCGGTCAAGGTGTCGAACTGGTCGATCGACGCCCGTGACCACATGAACCGCGTGCCGGCCGACGGCAACCTCGTCCAGGCCAAGGCCGGGGCCGTCGACCTGCCGGTGGCGATGACGATCGGCGGCGCGCTGATCCCCTTCGCCAGCCCGCAGGAAGTGATCGACGTCGGCCAAGGCGGCGACTGGCAGCGGCGGGTCGTCGCGATCAGCGCCGGCAGCTACAACCTCCTCGGGTTCAGCCCGGTCGACGGCACGCTCGTGCAGGGCACCGGCGGAGGCGTGTCCGGGCCCGT
This sequence comes from Planobispora longispora, assembly GCF_016863135.1. Classification (GTDB taxonomy): domain Bacteria; phylum Actinomycetota; class Actinomycetes; order Streptosporangiales; family Streptosporangiaceae; genus Planobispora; species Planobispora longispora. The sequence continues at coordinate 710 of NZ_BOOH01000076.1, read as the reverse complement.
GGCGATGGCGGTGGGCGGCGCGTTCGTCCCATTCGCCAACCCGCAGGAGGTGATCGACGTGGGTCAGGGCGGCGACTGGGCGTCCAAGGTCCGCGCCATCCCGCTCCGGGCCTTCAACGCGCACCCTCGCGTCCCTTCGGACTCGACCCTGATCCAGGGAACCGGCGGAGGCGCGTCCAGCCCCGTGGCGACGATCGTCGGCGGCGCCCGGGTCAACTTCGCCAGCCCTCAGGAGGTCGTCGATTCCGGATACGGCGCCGACTGGCCGTCGAAGGTACGGGCCATCCCGCTCCGGGCCTTCAACGAGATCCGCGACGACATGCCGATCGACGGAACGCTGGTGCAGGGACAGGGCACGCCCGTGGCGGCGATCGTCGGCCGCGCGCGCGTCAACTTCGCCAGCCCCCAGGAGGTCGTCGACAGCGGTTACAGCGCCGACTGGAGGCCGATCGTCCGGATCATCCCCGCCCGGGCGTTCAACGCGATGCCGACGAAGATCGCTGATGGGACGCGGCTCGGGAAGGCGGGCTCGCCCAGCCAGGGCGGAGTCGTCGGCGGCGCGAAAGTCGACTTCCACAGCATGGCCGAGCTGGAAGCCGCCGGATACGGCCCGAGACCGCTGCAGGTCATCCCGGCCCGCGTCTGGGACGCGCTGCCGGCCCGGATCGCCGACGGCACCCGCATCAAGGACGCCGACTCCTCCAGCCAAG
>NZ_BOOH01000075.1 GCF_016863135.1 Planobispora longispora | reverse complement strand
CCGCCTCGAACCGGCGGGTGGATATGGCGAGATCGGTAAGGCCGCGCATAGCGAGCGCATCGCGGAGATATCAACCACGACTCGCAGGATCGGTGGCACAAGGAAGCAAGAGCTAGGGAGCGTCCCCATGTCCACCACCGCCACAGTCGTCACCGTCCTGGCCGCCCTCTGGGTGGGTTTCTCGGCCTTCTCCCTCCTCCGCCGCGCCGAGTGGGTGGTGAAGCCGCTGACGGACTACGGGGTTCCCCGATCGTGGTGGACCTGGCTCGGCGCGGCCAAGGCGGCGGGGGCCGCAGGCCTGCTCGTCGGTCTGCTCGTGCCGGCCATCGGCGTTCTGGCAGGGATCTGCCTGATCCTGTACTTCGCCGGAGCCGTCATCACCGTGCTCCGGGCGCGCTCGTACTCGACCGTCGTCTTCCCCCTGCTGTACATGGGCCCGGTGATCGCGGCCCTGGTGCTGGGACACGTCGCCTGACCGCCGTGCGGACGGCAGCCGCAGGCCGTCACGCCCCGCCGGGCGGCTCCGCCGATGAGCCGGTCCGCTCCACCGTCCCGATCGAGGACGCCGGATCTGTCCGGCTAGGCGTTCAGCAGGACGGCGCGGGCCGCCGCGAGGCGTTCCGCGTCGTCGTGTCCCGCGCCGTCACCGCCGCCCGTGACCTCGTCGGCCCATTCGAGCAGGCGGTGCAGGTGGACGTCGGCCGGCGCCGTGACGACGCGGGGACTGCCGACGACGATCTCTCCGCCGGTCCCGTCGATGGTCAGGAACGTGCCCTCCGGGACGGTGCGTCCTCCGGCTCGCACGGTGGCGGCGGCCACGTCGACGACGAGGCCCGCGGCGCCCACGACGGCGGGTTTCCCCATCGCCCGTGCGACGACGGCGGCGTGACTGGCCGGACCGCCGAGGGCGGTGACGACTCCCGCCGCGGCGGCCAGGCCGTGCATGTCGAGCGGCGAGGTCTGCGGGCGCACCAGGATGACCGGGCCGTCGGCCGCCATCCGGGCCGCCCGCTCGGCGGTGGTCGCCACCCTGCCGGCCGCGACCCCCGGACAGGCCCCCAGTCCCCGGGTGAGGACGTCGAGCGTGCCGGTGATCTCTATCCTGGGCGTGCTGGCGTGCCGGAGATGACGCGGGGAGACCCGGAGCAGTGCCTCGCGGCGGCTGATGAGGTCCTCGTCGGCCAGGTCGACGGCGACGCGGACGGCGGCGCGTCCGACGAGGCCGCCGGGCCGTACCTGCAGGAGCCACAGCGCGCCCGCCTCGAAGGTGAACTCCACCTGGCACGCGTCGCGGCAGTGCCCCTCGATCCGGTCCATCGCCTCCAGGAGACCGGCCCACACCGCGGGTTCCCGCCCGGCCAGCTCGGCCAGGGGCCGCGTCGCCGACCCGCCGGAGACGACGTCCTCACCCTGGCGGCCGAACAGGACGTCGCCGAACGGGACGCGCTCACCGGTGTTGGGGTCGCGGCTGAACGCGACGCCGGCGCCGCTGCGGTCGTCGCGGTTGCCGAACACCATGGCCTGCACGGTGACGGCCGTGCCGAGCTCGTGCGGGATGCCGTGCAGCTCGCGGTAGGTCGTGGCGCGCGGCGTGTCCCACGAGGAGAACACGGCCCCGACGGCCAGCTCGAGCTGTCGCATCGCGTCGTCCGGGACCGGTTCCCCGGCGACCGCGGAGGCGAAGCCGGACAGGAACCGCAGGCGCGAGTCGAGCGCGAACCGCGCGTCGCCCGTCTCGGCCGCCAGCCCCGCCGCGGCCTCGGCGGTCAGGCCGAGGTTGAGGATCGTGTTCATCATGCCGGGCATCGACACGCTGCCGCCCGAGCGGACGGCCAGCGCCAGCGGCCGCTCGCGCCCGCCGAAACGCCGCCCCGTGGCGGCTTCCAGGGCGGAGACGGCCGCCGTCAGCTCGGCGTCGAGGCCGTCGGGGAAGCGCCCGTCACGCAGGAAGGCGCGGCAGGCCCCGGTGCCGATGACGAACCCGGGAGGAACCGGCAGTCCGAGGCGTCGCAGCACGACGAGGCCGTGCCCCTTGCCGCCGAGGACGCCCGGCGTCTCCTCGGTCTCCGCCGAGAGAGGGTGGATCCAGGTCATGGCGGCGGCTCAGTGTCGCGGGATGCCGAGGGTGGCCAGCAGGTCTTCGTGGAGCTGGAACCACACGATGTGGTAGGAGTCGAGATCGTCCGTCACGTACTCCGTCTCACCGGCCCGGGCCCGGGCGAGCGCGTCGGCGAGCCGGACCCGGTATCTCCGGAACCGGAGCAGCGCCGCGGACAGGTCCGCGCAGACGGCGTCGGCACGCCGGTGGAAATCCGCGAGCCGCTCCAGGACCCGGGAGTCGTAGGCGGGATCGGTGTGGTCGTTCGGCGTCATGACGCCGTCGCCGGCTCGCAGCTGCCATGCCGTACAGAGATCGAGCATCTCCGGGTTGAGCACGAGGAACTCCTCGTACGCCCTGGTCACCGCGGGCCGGGCGGCGGCCGTGTCGAGCTCGTCGCGGATCCGCTCGGCGTCCGCGGCGCGGCCGGCCCCGGTCAGCCCCCACGCGCCGAAGCCGCCGGGATCACGCCTGACGAGGCCGGCCACCGCGAGATCGATCAGCGCGGATTCCGTGTCGGACTCGGTGAGCCCCGCCGCTGCGGACACGCGGGCGAGGTCGGCGTATCCGATGCTGCGGAGGGTGTGGAGCACCAGCAGGTCGTCGCTCGTCGAATGGGGTGATCTCACCATGTCGGCAGGCCTTTCCACCCGTTCACGGGTCTTGTCTCGATGCCGGGGCGGGCCGGGCGACGCGGGTCATTCACCGGCCCCGCCGGGCCACGTGGCGGGTGAGCCGCCCGTGGGTGAGCCGTCCGTGGCCGGACCGTCCGCCGGCGAGTCGTCCGCGGTCGCCGCGGCGTGGGCGGCTCCCCGTCCGCGGGCCCGGGAGAGGATCGTGCCCGCCCGGATGCGCACCGCGGCCTCGGTGGCGTCGCCCGGATCCGGGATTCCGGCGGCCGACGCCACGGCGGCGCCGTCGTCGAGGACGAGGCGCAGGCGCGGCCGGGCCTCCGGGGCGAACGCGCGTCGCAGGCATCCGGCGAGGTCGCCGATCCGCAGCCGCAGGAGGCGTCCGATCTCGGCCGGGTCGCCCGTCACCACGGCCACGGTGACCCGGTCACCCGGTCGGGCGGCGCGGACGGCCTCCTCCGCGGCCTCCAGCCGGCCGGTCCCGAGGATCGCGATCACTCCGTCGGCCTCGAACCCGGCCCGGCGGCCGGTGATCAGGTCCGGCAGTCCCGGGGGCGGCTCCCAGGGCTCCCGGACGAGGTGCGCGGCGGTGACGTAGGGCAGGTACGGAGGGTCCCACGCGTCGGCGAGGTCGAGATCGGCCAGGTGCCGGCAGGCGCGCGCCACGTCGAAGGGATCGCCGAACCCCGGCGCCGCGTCGGCCAGATGACCGGCCCCGGCCAGTAGCGTGAGGGCCAGCTCGGCCAGGCGCACCAGCCGCGTCCGCCCCGCGCCGTACGGCGCGTGCGACTCCAGCGCCAGGGCCAGCAGCAATCCCTCCAGCGCGGTGACCTGCGCCAGCGCGGTACGGCCCGGCTCGTCGTCGAACAATCCGGTCAGTGAGCGCGACTGCAGCCTCCCGCCGGCGGGTGTGTCGCCGGTCAACGGCAGCCGCTCCAGCCAGACGCGGGCGAACGCGCCCATCGCCTCGGCCAGGCCGGACGGCGGGGGCGCCTCGGCCGGGCCGGGTGACGACGGCGTCCCGGCCGCGTCCGCGTGCTCGACCGAGTCGACCAGGACCGCCAGGTAGAGCGCCCGCTTACCCGGGAAGTTCGAGTAGACCGCGCCCCTGGTCAGCTCGGCGCGCTCCGCGATCCGGTCGACCTTGGCGTCGGCGTATCCGTGCTCGGCGAACTCTTCCCGCGCGGCGGCCAGGACAGCCGCTCGGGTGCGCTCCTGCTGCTGCGCCCGGGTCAACCTGGCCATCACTGCCCCTTCCTCCGCCGCGTCTTTCCAAGGATGACATCATCCAGATGATATCAACATCTGGATGATGCGAGTATGCATCCTGTGGGAAGGTCCGAGGTCCGCCGGCTCACATCGGGCCGGGGCTCCACGCGCGCCCCGTCCCACCCCGGCGGGAAAAGGCTTTGCGGCGGGGAACGGGCGGGTGGCAGGGTGCTCGGAGTGTCATCCCAGTACCAGGTCCGTGCCGACTACGACGCTGAGACGATCGTGGTCTACCAGGCGTATCCGGCCTCCGTGGCCGATCCGGCCCTGCGCGCCAAGCGGTTCGTGCCGCCCTTCTCGTTCAACCGGATGACGTGGATCAAGCCCTCGTTCCTGTGGCTCATGCACCGCAGCAACTGGGGACAGAAGGCCGGGCAGGAACGCATCCTGATGGTGCGGATCACCCGGGAGGGATGGCACGAGGCCCTTTCCCGGGCGGTGCTGACGACCGCCGACCCTTCGACGGTCGGCCGCGCGGCGGTGCACGTCCAGTGGGACCCCGAGCGCTCGCTGCGCGGGGCGGCGCTCAACCACTACAGCATCCAGGTGGGCATCGGCCGCGGGCTCATCCGCACGTTCGCGGATGAGTGGATCGCCGACCTGGCCGACCTCACTCCCCGGGTCCGGAAGATCGCGAGCCTGGCGCAGGGCGGGCAGGCGGCGAAGGCCCAGCGGCTGCTGCCTCCGGAACGGGTCTATCCGGTGCCCCCGGAGATCGGGCGGCGGCTTCTCGTCGGTCCGTGAGCACGGTCCGCGGAGCGGACGGCGCTCCCGCCGGGCGCCGCCGGTTCACCGCCCCCGCCTTCGGCGGTGCCGTCGCGCAGCGCCGGGTGGGAGGGTAGTTTGCGCTGAGCCCGACCCACCAGGAGCGACATGTCATCCGCCCGGCCCCGCGTCCTGTTCGTCACCGACCTGGCCTACGAGGCCCGGGGGCGCCGTTACTGCGACGAGGACATCTTCCTGACCTCCCGCCTCCGGGAGGACTTCGACCTCGCCCTGTGCCACCCGCTGGAGGCGGCCGGGCTGATGGACGCCTTCGAGGCGGTCGTGGTGCGCAACAGCGGCCCGGTCCTGCACTATCGGGCCGGATACGACGACTTCCGCGCCCGGGCGCTCAAGGACGGCGTGCGCGTCTACAACCAGCTGACCGGCAAGGGCGACATGGCGGGCAAACGGTACCTCCTCGACCTGAGCGCCGCCGGCTACCCGGTGATCCCGACCGTCGGCCGCCGCGAGGACCTCGGCCGCCTTCCGGAAACGGACGAATACGTCGTCAAGCCCATGCTCGGCGCCGACTCCATCGGCCTGACGGTCGTCCCCCGGGACGGGCTGGAGCACGTGACCTTCGACGACGTGCTCGTCCAGCCGCGCGTCGACTTCCGGTACGAGGTCTCGTTCTACTTCGTCGACCACGCCTTCCAGTACGCCCTGTACGCGCCCCGGCCCGACCGGCGCTGGGTCCTGGAACCGTACGAGCCGACAGCGGCCGACCTGGCCTTCGCGCGGCGCTTCGTCGACTGGAACACCATCGAGTACGGCATCCAGCGCGTCGACGCCTGCCGCGCGCCCGGCGGCGAGCTGCTCCTGGTCGAGCTGGAGGACCTCAATCCCTATCTCTCCCTGGACCTGCTGCCTTCCGGGACGCGCGAGGACTTCGTCGCGGCCGTGAAGGCGTCCCTCCGCCGCCTGCTCGCGGAGTGAGCGGCGGGGCGGGCGGCCGGGGGAGCGGGCCACCGGAATCCGATGGGAGGAACGGCATGTCCGGACCGATCGTGGTGGGGGTGGACGGATCCCGGGCGGCGCTGGCCGCGGTGGAGTGGGCGGTCGACGCCGCCGCCCGCCACGGCCGCCCGTTGCGCATCGTCCACGTGGTGGAGCTGCCCCGCTCCGGAGTCGTGCTGCGCCCTCGTGATCCGGACGGCGTCCCGGACGCCGAGCGGGCCCGCGAGTTCGGCGGGCTGCTGCTGAGGCGGGCCGCCGAACTCGCCCGCGAGCGCCGCGCGGACGTCGAGGTGGACACCGGACTGCTCTCCGGCGACGTCATGGAGGCGTTGCGCAGGGAGACGGAGACGGCCGCGCGGATCGTGCTCGGCAGTCACGGACTCGGCGGATCCACCGGCCTGCCGCCGGGTTCGGTCGCCCGGGAGATGCCGAACCGCGCGCACTGCCCGGTGACGGTCGTACGGCCCGGCCGCTGAGACGACCGCGGGCGGCGCACCGGCCGGGACCGGGCGGCCTTCACGGAGTGATCGCTCCGCGAAGGCCGCCCGGACGGCGGAGATCCGCCGCCGACGCGGCTCGGGGCGCGGCCTCCGGCTCAGACGCCGGCGCGTCCGGAGGCCGGGCCGGTGAACTGGGCGATGTCGTTGGCGCCGTCGCCGAGCAGCTTGGACGCCAGATCGGCCAGCGCCCGCCCGGCGGCCAGCTCGTCGCCGATCTCCGGGACCGGCCGGTCGCCGGGGTTGCGCCGGGCGCGCCCGACACTCTCGTGCCGCCTGCCGTTCGGTGTGGACAGAACGGCCCTGGCCGTGGTGACAGTGTCGTCGTCGTCCTCGGCGATGGAGATCTCCACGTTCCACGCCTTGGCTTCCATCACGGGTACCTCCTTGTGGATGCCCTGTTCCGCTGACGGGTGGCAGCCCTCCGCCAGGGGGCGGAAGGCCAGGCCCGGGTGTCGGGGGAGACCACCGCGCCCGGCCGGCCCATCGCTACGGGGACCACGCCGGCGGCGGGCGCGATGATCCACGGACGACATCCGTGTCTTCAGTATCGACGGCCTTCGGGCATAGGGACATGGGCTGCGGCCCGGTGAACGGGTGGATCACCGCCGCCTACGCGACGTCGGGCCGTGTCATCAGCGGCGACCGCAGATGCGACGCCAGACCGGGGCCGGTCAGGGGCACGGTGTTCCACGTCGCCACCGCCGTCCCCGCCTCGGCGTCGACCACCAGCCGGACCCGGTGCGGGGTGGTGATGAGGTAGAGCTCGGCGACGAACGTGCCGCCCCGCCAGGCGCCGGCCGCGACGACGGGACGGCCGAGCGGCGAGCTCTCCCGCCATTCGCCGTGGCCGGCCTCGACGTCGGGGAACGACCCGAATCGCAGGAGCCACCCGCCGTCCACGGGATCGACGATCACCGTGGTCCCGTCGGGGAGAGCCGAATCCTCGGCGGAGGCGTCGAGTCTCGCCTTGACGGAACGCTCCGGGCCGGCCGAACCCGGCACCGGCGCGAATGACAGCCGCCGCAGCCGCTCGGCGAGGATCTCGTCGTCCCGGGCGCTTCCCGCGTGGTCCAGGCCGGGCAGCAGGCACTCCCATATCGCGTCCAGCACCGTCTGCGCCTGCGTATGGGCGCCGGTCACGGCGACCACGAGATCGTGCGAGGGGAGGACCACGCATTGCTGGCCGAAGGAGCCGTCACCGTGGTAACCGTGACGCGACATCCAGAACTGGTAGCCGTACCCGCAGAGGTAGTCGGCGTCCCCCGATCCGTCCTCGGACGGCAGGGTGTCGACGTGCCGTCTGGTGGCGAGCTCCACCCATTCGCGCGGGACGAGCCGCCGGTCGCCCCAGAGGCCGCCGCGCAGCAGCAGTTCGCCGAAGGCGGCGACGGCCTCGGTCGTGAGGTGCAGCCCGTGGAATCCGAAGGCGGCACCGCTCGCCACCCGGTCCCATTCGGCGTGGTCGACGCCCATCGGCTTGAAGAGGCGCTCGTCGAGCAGCTCCGGGAGGCCGCGGCCGGTGACCCGTTCCACCATCCGGGCCAGGACGAAGGTGGTCGAGTTGTCGTAGGTGTGCCGGGTTCCCTCGGCCTGGGCGAACGGTACGCGCAGGAAGCCCTTCACCAGGTCGCCCGGTTCCAGCCGCCAGGCCTCGGCGAGGCTGTCCGTGCGGTGTCCGGCCGTCATGGACAGCAGGTGGTGAACGGTGAGGCGGCGTCCCTGCTCCGAGACGCCGGCCGGAACGTGGTCGGGCAGCACCTCCACCACCCGATCGTCCAGCGAGAGCAGCCCGTCGGCGATCGCGAGCCCCACGGCGACCGAGGTGAACGACTTGGTCAGCGAGTAGAGGAGGTGCGGGCGTTCGGCCGAGTACGGCGCCCACCAGCCCTCGGCGACGACGTGACCGCGGCGTACGATCATGATCGAGTGGCACTCGACGGATCGTGCGTCGAGCCGGTCCAGCAGCGCGGTGATCGAACGGGACGACATCCCCGAGGCGGCCGGTGCGGAGCGCGGCAGCAGGGTGCGCTGAGAAGGCATCCGGGCACCCTAACAAATCCGTAGATCCAGACCGATTCGGTTTCTCCTCGGACCGGTTCGCAGAGCACCCGGAAGGGGAGAATCCGCGCGGATGCGGCGGAGCCCCGGCCCATGTTTGCGGGTTCCAGAACCGATGCGGCCAGTCGGTTTGATCTCCATGGGGAAGAGGGACCCCATGGGAGAACGTTCATGAAGCGGTGGATCGCCACCGCGACCGCCACGGCCGCCGCGACGGGGCTCGCCCCCGCGCCGACTCACGCCTCCGTGCCGGCACCCGTTTCCGCGCCGCCAGCTGTTTCCGTGCCTGCGTCCATGTCCGCGCCGGCCGCTCTCGCGCAGGCACGTCCTGACCCGTCCGGACCGGTGGCCGCGCTCAAAGACCGGTTCGTCGCCGGTCACGGCGTCAGATTCAGGGAGAGGGTCGCCGTCCGGTCCTTCTTCGACGGCCGGAGGTTCGAAACGGACAGGTACCGCCTGATCGGCGCCTACCGGTTCGGCCGCTCGGGTGTGAAAGCCTCCCGGATGACCTACAGGATCGATCCTCGGACCCTTCCCGCGGAGATCCGGGAGGTGAACAGGCCGGTGAAGTTCATCATGTTGCGCAGGGTGATGTACATCGGCATGAAGGGCCTGCTGCTCTCCCGGCCCCGCCGTACGGCGTGGTTCCAGATGGAGAACCCCGGTGTGCTCTCCCTCCAGATGGTCAACGTTCTGGAGCCCGCCACGCTCAGGGGACTGCTGGCCACCACGCGGCGGGAGCGGCCGGGCGGGACGGTGGGCGGCGTCCCCACCACCCTCTACCGGGGCACCATCACGGCCCGCCGGCTGTACGGGATCTCGCGGACCTACCGCATGACGCGGGGGGAGAGGCCGCGCGGCCCGGAGGGCAGGATGGTCATCGGGTGGAGGCTGTGGCAGGACGCCGAGCGGAACACGCGCAAGCTCGTGGTGTCGTACGCCGACACATGGGACGCGCCCGGCATACCCGGCTGGGAGCGGTTGCACACGGTCTTCACCAGCACCACGAGGTTCAGCGGCTGGGGCGCCCGGGTCAGGGTCAAGGCCCCGCCCGCCCACTCCGTCCTCAACTTCGGCGACCCCGCGCTGAACCGCGAGCCGATGGCGCTGCTTCCCCAGCTGCCCGTCCCGCTCCCCGGCCTCGGGCGCTGACCGGGCGCGTGACACCGGCCGGGCGGGTGGCGTCGATCGGGCGGTGTCAGGCGGGCGGGGTCGGGCGGGCGAACGGGTCCGTGTGGCGGCGTCGAGATCATGGGCGATACGCTGCCGACGCGTGGCCGGTGGGATGTCGCCCCATCCGGCGGCCCGGCCCCACATCATCCGGCTGACCGCCGGACCCGCCCACGGGAGCGACGAGTATGAGCGGTGACGGGCGTCTGCCCTACGACGCGGTGCTGTGCGACTTCGACGGCGTGATCCGTCACCACGACCCCGGCGAGATGATCGGCCTCGAACGCGCCTGGGGCCTGGCCGAGGGAACGACGATGAAGATCGCGATGGCGCCCGAACGGCTGGTTCCCGTGGCTCGCGGGCAGATCACGACTCGCGAGTGGGTGGCCTCGATCGTCGCCGAGCTGGAGCACCTGCTCGGGGAGACCGAGCGGGCCCGGACCCTGGGGAGGGCGTTCGCCGAGGCCCGCGCCTTGCTGGACAAGGAGGTCCTGGCCCTGCTGCGGCGGGCTCGGGCGCGGGTGCCGGTGGTGCTGGTGACCAACGCGACGGTCCAGCTCGAAGACGATCTCCAGGCACTGGGGCTGGCCCACTTCTTCGACGAGGTCGTGAGCAGCGCCCGGGTCGGGGCGGCCAAGCCGGAGCGGCGGATCTACGAGATCGCGGCCGGGCGGGCGGGGGCGGACGCCGTACGGTGCCTGTTCGTCGACGATCGCCGGGAGAACGTCGAGGCGGCCCGCGCGCTCGGCATGACCGGTGTGCTCTACCGCGAGGTCGCGGATCTGCGCGGGGCGCTGGCCCCGCTGCTGGAGGGGGACCACGGCCCGGCCTTCGCATGACCGCGCCGGGTCCCGGCCGCCGGCGGGCAGCTGTCGCTGGTCGTGCGGGACGACGGCGTCGGCCTGCCGCCGGACGGGCGCCGCGGGAGGAGCGCGGGGGAGATCACGGCTTTCTCTCCGCTAGCGTCGAGTCCATGCGACTTCATGTGGGATGCGCGATGTGGACGCACAAGCCGTGGCAGGGCCGCTTCCTGCCCCATCCGCTCCCTCCCGGGGAGCGCCTGCGCTCCTACGCGACCTGGTGCAACGCGGTCGAGGGGAACACGACGTTCTACGCGACACCGGCGAGGGACACCGTGGAGTCGTGGGCGCGGCAGACCGGCCCCGATTTCCGGTTCGTGCTCAAGCTGCCCAGGTCGGTCACCCACGAGGGCCGTCTCACCGGCGTCGACGAGCAGGTGCGGTCGTTCCTGGAGGCCGTCGAGCCGCTCGGCCCGCGGGTCCACGCCCTCTGGGCGCAGCTGCCGGGATCGTTCTCCCCGGCCGACCTGGGGGTCCTGGCGGCCTTCCTGCGCCGGCTCCCCGGCTCCTACCGGTACGCCGTCGAGGTCCGTCACCGCGCCTTCTTCGACGACCCGCGATCGGCGCAGCTCCTCGAGAGGGTCCTCGCCGGGGTCGGCGCCGAATGGGTCCCGTTCGACACCGTCGCCCTCTTCCAGAGCCCTCCGGTCACGGACGCCGAACGGGAGGCGTGGACGAAGAAACCGCGCCTTCCCCGCCGGGCGCCCGCCCTCACCGATCGCCCGATCATCCGCTACATCGGCCGGGACGACGCGACGCGCACGGTCGAGGGCTGGCGGCACTGGATCGGCACGGTCACCGAGTGGCTGCGTGAGGGCCGTTCGCCGACCGTGTTCATCCACACCCCCGACAACGCCGAGGCGCTCGTGCTCGCCCGCCGTTTCCACGACGAGGTGCGGGCCGGGCTGCCCGGGGTCGAGCCGCTCCCCGAGCCGATGCCGGTCGAGCCGCTGACCCTCTTCTGAGCGGCCGGATCTCCCGGGAGCCGGGCTCGCCCCGGCCGCGAGCCGTACCGCCGGGAAGGGCGGACGCTAGCCAGGCTCCGGCGCCGGTGAGATCATCGCTACCTGTCGGTAACATCGGCGGGTAAGGAGCTAGGCAATGCCTTACGGTGGGCAGGGGCCGCGTCGCCAGGACGCTCAGCGGAATCGGTTGGCGATCATCCAGGCCGCGGTGAGCATGATGTCCGATCCGCGGTCGCTGGGTGTGATGCCGGAGATCGCCCGCCGGGCAGGCGTCGGTCAGGCCACGCTGTACCGCCATTTCCCGGACCGCAACGCGCTCGCCGACGCGGTGATCGCGTACGAGATATCACGGCTGGAAGCCTGCGCCGGCGATCCCGACCATCCGGTGGCCTTCCGGGACCTGCTCCGGGAGGTGCTGCGCGCGCAGGTGACGATGCGCTCACTGGTGGCGCTCACGCACCGCCTGGACGCCGGGACGCGGGAACGGCACAAGCGCAGGATCGTCACCGCGCTGGCCGGGCCGTTGCGGCGCGCCCAGGAGCGTCGCGAGGTGCGCGGCGACTTTCACGCGCGCGACCTGGAGCTGCTGTTCGGCATGGTGGAGGGCATCCTGCAGGGCGGCGAGGACCTCGTCGCCGCCCAGGAGGCCGCCTGCCGGTCGATCGAGCTGGTGCTGGACGGCCTGTTCCGCTGCGGGGTGCCCGCGCCCGGCGCGGATGTCCGCGGGGCGGTCGGCGGGGTGACCGCCTAGGTCGCCGGGGCCCGGCACGCCGCACGGCTCCCCGGGGAGGCCGGGGGGCCGTACGGCGGCTGGGGTGAACGCCTACTTCAGCGGGATGTCCAGGTAGGACCCGCCGCTGATCGTTATCGAGCCGTCCGGCGCGTTCTCGTCGTAGTACAGCGGGTCGACGGTGTCGACGACGAGGGTCAGGGAGTGGCCGGCGGGCAGGTCGTAGGCGGTCGCCGAGAGGTTGAGGTCGAGGGTGCGGTCACCTCCGCCGTCCAGCCAGCTGGCGGGGGCGTGGGTGATCAGCCGGGCGTTGCCGAGCGGGTCGAGGTCGTAGAGGTAGGCCACGACGGTGCCCTGCGGCGCGGCGCCGGTCAGCTTCAGGTGGAGCTTCGGGACGCCGCGGATCCGCTGCGTCGTGGACGGCCGCTCCGAGGCCCACACTCCGGCGCGGTCGCGGTTCACGGTGGGCAGCCAGATCTTCGGCCGCTCGCCGGTGAACGCGGCGACGCCGTTGGTGATGAGCACCTGACCGCCGTTGGCCCTGGTGTCGAGGTCGGTCGGGAGGGTCTTGCTCCAGCCGGAGTTCGGATCCCCGCCGAGCAGGCCGGTGCGGTCCAGCCGGCGGATGTGCCCCAGGCCGTGGCGGCGGGTGGTGGAGCTGAGCGCCGCCTGGTCCGCGTACCCCTCCATGGCGGCGTTGTGCGGCTTCACCTGGACCGGAGGCTCGCGGGTGACGCCGGTGTCGATGCCGGCCAGGTGCTGGTCGAACCAGCGGTACATGCTGGTCCAGACGTCGTTCTCCAGCCCCAGCACGCCGGTGAACTCGGCGATCGCGTGATCGCCCGGCCGCAGTTCCAGGCGCTTCGGGGTCGTCAGCCGGCCGTAGAAGTCCAGGAGTTGGTTGGGCGGGAAGAACGAGTCGCCCCAGGCGTTCGCGATCAGCACCGCGGGCCGGTTGGCGTTGATGGCGTCGATGTAGGTGGCCGGGGAGCGGACGTTCGCCCACGCGCTGACTTCGGCGATGTCGCGGTTGGCGGCGAAGTCGCCCAGCTTGCCGGTCAGCTCCGGACCGGCGTTGCCCAGCAGGTCGGCGGCGAGCTTGAGCAGCCCGGCCGACTGCTGGTGGCGGGTGGAGTCGCCGTAGAGGGAGTAGGTCAGATCGGTCCAGCCGCTCATCATGGCGACGGCCCGGATGCGCGGGTCGAACGCCGAGCCGAGCACACTGAGGCCGGCCCCGTACGAGATGCCGGCCGCGCCGATGCGGGCGGGATCGGCGGCGGTGTTGGCGATCGTCCAGTCGATGATCCTGGACAGGTCGGCCATGTCCCGGGGGCCGGCGGTGTCGATCTCGCCCCCGGAGGCCCACCATCCGCGCGGCGTGTACGAGACGACGACGTAGCCGCGTGCGGCCAGGGCCTTGGCCTGGGCCAGGTATTCCAGGTCGTTCAGTCCCCAGCTGGACGGGAGGATGACGGCCGGGTACCGCCCTGCGGCGGACGGGGCGATGACGTTGGCCTTGAGGGTCACATCGGCGCCGGGGACGTCGACGAACCGGAATCCGGTCGTGGCCACGGGCGCGCCGGCGGTCCGGACGGCGGCGGAGTCCGCGGCGGCGGGGGTGACCGCCGCCGCGCCGGTCAGGACCGTGGCGGTCACGGCCGACAACAGGCGGATGGGCAGGGTCGAGCGGCGTCGCGCCATGCGCACTCCTCGGGCGAGTCCGGGTGGGGGGTGTGACGCGCGGCGGCGGCATGCGTGACGACGGCCCGTCGACGCTCTGTCCGGAGCACGGCATGGGCCGCAGCGCTTCAGTGGCGGCAGCGTACGAACCGGTACTGAGAATTAGAAGACGGTGAAATTCTCGTTACCGGTAGGTAACATGTGGTGCTTGCACCCCGTCGAGCAGGAGGTGAGGCGCTGCCCGCGCGATTTTCTTGCGCGCCCATCGAATCCGCGGACGCGACTCCGGAATTGCGTTTTCCGGTCGGGCGACGCTTGATTCGAATTCCCGGTATTCGCGCACGCTCGCGGACGTCACGGCCGCTCTGGTGAGCGATGAGCGCTATGCGCTGATCGCCCGGCCGCCCGCAGTCGACGGGTGATCCTTCCAGCCTGGGTTAACTCCAGGTTCACCGGCCCTCTCTACGTTTGCCGTCTATGAGCTGGAAGTACCGGGCCAACGCCACCCTCGGAGGACTGACGGGATACACCTTGACGCGGGCCACGCGGACGCCCCGTCCCGTCCCGCCCCCTCCTCCGCCGGAGACGGTACGGCTCCCCGGCGACGTGGTGCGCCCGCCGGTCGACCCCGCGCACGACCGGCTGCTGCGTGCGCCGGTCTTCCTGCTGTCGTCCGTCCGGTCCGGCTCCACGCTGCTGCGCGTCCTGCTGAACAGCCACTCGCAGATCCACTCGCCCATCGAGACGCACTTCCGGCGGATGACCGTCGGCCTGCCCACCGACCCGGTGCGGCAGGCCATGGAACTGCTCGGCCACACCCACAGCGACATCGAGCACATCGTGTGGGACCGCATGCTCCATCGCGAGCTGGCCCGCAGCGGCAAGCCGATCCTGGTGGAGAAGACGCCGAGCAACGTGTTCGCCTGGCGGCGCGTCTCGACCTGCTGGCCAGACGCCCGCTTCATCTTCCTGCTCCGGCACCCGGCGTCGATCATGCAGTCGTGGCACGAGGGCGACCCGGAGAACCGCCCGCTGGAGGAGGCCGTACCGCGGACGCTGAGCTACATGACCTACCTGCAGGAGGCCCGCACCCATCTGCGCGGCGCGACCGTCAGGTACGAGGCGCTGGTCGCCGACCCCGAGGCGGAGCTCCGGCGGCTCTGCGCGTTCCTCGGCGTCGAGTGGGAGCCCGGAATGCTGGAATACGGGGACAAGGACCACGGCGGGTTCGTCAAGGGCATCGGCGACTGGCGCGAGAAGATCCACAGCGGCACGGTCGTGCAGGGCCGACCGCTGCCCTCACCCGAGGAGGTGCCCGAGGAGCTCAGGGAGATCTGCGCGCAGTGGCGCTATCTCTGAGCGCTCGAGCCTCGTGGCTCACAGCCCGCCGCCCGGCTCGGCGGAGGCGGTGTAGCGGTTCTCGATGAGCTCGCGCACCCGGCGCCTGGTCTCGGCGGCCGACGCGCCGTCTCCCCGCTCGACCTCGGCCACCTCGGCCGCCAGCTCCTCGTCCTTGACGTCTCTGGCCAGCCAGCGCGAGTAGTCGCCCCGGTGCAGGTGGTGCTCCCAGGTGTCGTCGTCGACCCCGTCCGCTATGTGACAGAACGCCGTCAGGTTGCCGGCCCGCAGGTTCAGCGCCTCGTGGGGGCCGCGGAAGTAGAAGCTCTTCTCTTCTCCCAGCTCGCCGGCCGCGTACTTGCGGCGGTGCCGCTGGCGTTCGCCCTCCGGCGGTATCAGCCGGGCACGGACCGGCCGGCCGGACAGCCGCCACAGGAGGAACTCTCCCGTGGGCAGGTCGCCGGGGAGGTCCGAGACGGCCTCGTCCCGGCCGACGGCGGCGGAGAAGGTCTCCATGACGTCGGCGGGATTCTCCCCCACCGCGACGACCGTGTTCAGGACCCGCAGGACCGGTTCGCTGACCAGGGACGGATGGACGGTGACCAGCAGCAGGCCCCCGACCTGGCCCAGCAGTTCCACCGACTCCGTCCCGAACCCCTGGGGCAGCATGTGGTGGGCCTCGTCGACGATCAGCCAGTGGGGATGGCCCTGCCGGGCGCGCACCGCCGACAGGCGCGGCAGGAACGCCTCGAAGAATCCCGGCCGGTCGTCCAACGGCACGCCCAGCAGGTTGACCACGACGCTCTGCGCCGGGTTCTCGAGCACCTGGAGGATCTCCTCCTCGGTGGGCGCGCGCCGGGCGTCGCCCAGCACGATGGCGTCCTCGACCCCGTCGGTGTAGTCCCCCTCGGGGTCGATCAGACAGAACTGGTACCCGGCCTTGGAGACGCGTTCCAGCAGGGCGGCGGCGGCGGTGGACTTGCCGCTGTTGGAGGGACCGGCGATCATCATGCGGGTGCCGTACGGCGCGATCCGCACCTGCCGCCCGTCCTCCACGGTGCCGAGCGGGAGATGGTGGCGGCCGGGATCGACGCCGGCGAGGTCGTCGCCGACGATCCGGTCGATGAGCTCGGTGACGCCCGCCCCGCGTGCCCGGCCGGTCACCACGTCGCAGCGCTCCTTGACCGCGGGCAGGGCGTTGGCGACGGCCACCGAGCACTCGCAGGCGGACAGGAACGCGTGGTCGTTCTCGGCGTCGCCGACGCCGACGGTGTTGTGCGGTGACAGGCCGAGCTCGTCGAGGGCGGCGGCCAGGCCGGTGGCTTTGTTCACGCCGGACGGCAGGACCATCACCGCCCCCTTGTTGAAGATCACTTGGAGTTCGAGGCCGAGGTCGCGGATCGTGTCCAGGACGGTCCCGTCGTGCGGCTCCCGGGTGGCGACGATCACCTCGCCGACGGTGAGCGGCCGCACGCCGGCCCGCCGCAGGCTGTCGGCGAACTCCGCGGGCGGGGCCTCGGCCAGCGGGGTGGTCTCCTGCCGGACCGGGTCGTACAGGACGGCCCCGTTCTCGATGACGATCCGTTCGAACAGGTCGAGCCGGTCGAAGACCGAGGTGAGCTCGTCCATGTCCCGGCCGGTCACCATGATCAGCCGCCGCCCCGACCGCACGAGGCGTTCGAGGGCGGCCATGGTGGCGTCGTCGATCCGGCCGTCGGCGGCCAGCGTCCCGTCGTAGTCGCAGGCCAGAGCGTGATAGCGCATACCGGTTCGCTTACCCGTACGGCCGGTCCCCTTCTTGCCGGAAGGTGGATTCCTGGGGAACACTTAACCCTCGCCCGCCGCTCCCCGCCCCGGCGGGCCGGTCATCCATGGATCTGGCGGGTGATGGTGGGGTCGGTGACGGCGGTGTCGGCGGCCAGCAGGAAGGCCTTGGAGACGATGACCGACAGCAGGCCGCCGTCTTCCTCGAAGGGCAGGAAGATCCGGTCGGATCCGCCGCGTCCGGGGACGACGCACAGGTAGGCGTCGTTGGGCTCCATCAGGATGTTGCCCGACCCCAGGTGGATCTTGTAGGTGCGCAGGTCGCCCCGGACGACGAGGAAGCGGTCGGTGAGGGTGCAGCGGTCGGCGACGGCCAGGCGGGGCAGCAGCCGGGCCAGCGCGTCGCGGCGCACTTCGGCGGAGGACCGGAGCGGCCCGAACGAATCGGCCCGCCAGTGGTCCCGCAGCCCGTCCGGCCCCCGGTCGAGCCACTCCGGGTCGGCCCCGATCGAGGTGACCGCGATGAACAGGTCCACGTCCCGCATCGCCTCGCTGAACACCAGCGCCGGCACCTCGGCCAGGGGCGTCAGGAGCCAGCCGCCGTCGGTCGGCCGGTGGAACCGGACCTGGCCGGTGGTCGCGTGTTCCTCGTCGTACAGGTCGTGGAAGAACGTCGCCCGCCACCGCCCTCCGGCCAGCAGCCGCCGGGCCTCCCCGTTGCAGCCGCCGTCCCACGGCCCGAGGTAGCCGGCCGCCCAGCCGCGCTGCTTGAACAGCGCGTACAGCTTGTGATAGCCGACCACGTGTCCGGCGAACCGGTTCGAGTGGTCCCGCGTCTCCTCCTCGGCGGGGGTGAGCAGGTAGACCTCGCGGAAGGCCTGCTTGAACGGCTGGCGCAGCTCCTCGTCCTGCACCGCCTCCCGCCAGGCGCGCACTTCCTCCGGCGGCACGCGCGCCGGATGCCACAGCCGCACCGGCACGTCCGGCACGTTCATCCCCAGCTCGCTCCGCCACACGCCGGGGGAGACCTCGAACTCCCAGATCAGCCGGTCGGTGATCGGCCGGCCTTCCAGCTGCCGGTAGGGCGGCCCGTCCTCGCTCGCGTATCCGGTCTCCAGCGCCCTGGCCAGGGTCGCCTGTTGCTGTCGTACCTGCTTGACCTGCTCGCGTAGCCGCTTGACCTCGTCCGGATGCTCCCGCCTGACCGCCGCCGGGACCGTTTTGAGCTTCTTGTCCCCGTGCCACCACGACAGCTCGACCCCGTCCTCGATCGAGATCACCGCCGTGTGCTCGCCCACCGTCTGCCGCACCCGTCCGTCGGGCAGCCGGAAGGCCACCTCCAGGCGATCCGCCAGCACCGGCTCGATCCGCTTGAGCATGCGGTCCAGCTGCTTGGTCACGCCCGCGTGCCGGGTGATCCGCCGGGCGGTGCGCAGCGCCGAGACCGCCTCCGGGGTCGGGTGCGACTCCGCCGCGTGGGCGACCTCGAACAGCACTCCCTGCGAGGGCAGCGTCTTGGCCGAGGTGGGCGCCACCGCCACCCCGCGCACCAGCCGGTCGAGCGGTCCGGGCAGCCAGGCTTCGTCCCGGAAGAGCGCCAGCCGTACGGCCCGCCCGATGGTTTTTTTCTCAGAGGACTCGAACGCCTTCTCCGCCCGGTAGGGGATCTCCCCGGCGTGGATCGCGGCGACGCGGGCCCCGGCGGCCTCGACGGCGGTCCGGGCGAAGGCCGGGTAGCCGGGCAGGCCGCTGAGTCGCCCCCGAAGGTCGGGCAGGGGTGCCAGCGGACGGAACGTCGAGTCCTGCATGGGATCGGCGAACAGCGCCCGATGCTCCGCACCCCAGCCGAGCAGCAGCTCCACCTCGGCGACCGCGATCGGCCCGAGCTCCCGGGTGATCCGCTCGGCCACCTCGGCGTCCAGTCCCGCGAGCCCGGCCAGCGCCAGCGTCGCGAAGGGGTGGCTCAGCCGTTCCTCGCGCAGCAGGAACTCCACCAGGACACGGGCGGGACCGGCCAGCCGCTCCAGCGGCGCCCCCGCGGGGCAGCGGGCCAGCGCGCCCGTCGCGATGCACGGGTTCACCGTTTTCCGGCTCGCCGCCACCTCCACCATCACGTCGAACAGTTCCGTGCACGTCTCCGGGGTGAACAGCGACTGCTCTCTCCCGGCCTGTTCCATCACGGCCGTGTGGAACTTCACGATGTACTGGCTCCGGTAGGCCGCAGGCAGCAGCGCGCCGAGCTCGAACGCGCGCTGCCGCGCGGCGTCGGGCCGCGGAGCGGAGCTCTCCGCGGCACCGGTCATCGGGGATCCGTCGGATGCCGCGACCGGAGAGGAAACCGGGGAGGAGGCTGGGGAGGAAGACAGCATGGGGGGATCTTGCCGGACGTCCCCGACAGAACGCCGCTGTCGCGTTCGTAGGAGTCCTCGTCCAGATGGAAGTCCCAGGAGGCGGTCAGCCCGCCGGGCAGCAGGGAACGCGCGGCGTCGGCCGGGGCGTCGGTCGGGTGCTCGGACAGCAGGTCTTCCAATCGGACAGCAGGTCTTCCAATCGGCGTCTGGCCATCCATCCGGCCGAATGGGGACACTGGCCGATCTCCCGCTGGGCCTGGCGAAGATAGGGCAGGAGGGGCTCGCATTCGGCGGCTGTGAGGTGTTTGATCGCGGCGATCGGGATGCGGTAGAGGTAGTCGGTCCGTGGCGGCTCAGGAAGGCCGAGCGTGGTCCGCCACAGCAGCTCCCGCTCCTGCGGGGTCCAGTGCAGCTTGCGCTGCGCCAGCCTGGTGAGGGGTGTCTGGCCGGCGATGCTGCCATCGGTGGTCCGGGTGATCAACTGGGCCCACAACGCCGTCGCCCGCCATTCGGCCTCGGCCCACCCGGCGAAGAGTTCCTTCAGGCGCGTGTCGTCGACGAAACGGTGGGTGTCCCGGGGGTGAAGGGTGGTGTCGAGGCGGCGGAACATCGTCAGGGTCGCCTGGTCGAACTCGTCCAGCCACTCGCGGAGTTCGGCGGGCAGCCCGTCGATGACGCCCATCTCAGCCCCCGACCAGCGGGACGAGCTTCACGAACGACACGACCGGGTCGACGGTGAGGTCGATCCCGGCGTCCAGGTCCTCGATCTGCCGGTCGCCGACCAGCAGCAGGAAGCCGTTGCGGGCGAAGGCCGCCTCGGCGGCATCGGCCTGCCTCTCCCAGTCGAGCCTGCGGGCGGTGCGCAGCCGGTAGCCGTTCAACTCGGCCTCGGCGTCGGTGGGCTTGACCAGGCCGCGGAAGTGGTGGGACGGGGCGGCGTTGTGGCGGGCGACCTCCTCTCGGACGCGGAGCCGTACCAGCTCCCGGGCCGAGATCCGCTCCGGCAGGTCGGGCAGGGAGAACTCCTCCAGCGCCCGGCCCGTCATGGTCTCATCGCGGAATATCACCGACGCCATCAAAAGCCCCTTTTCGTCGGGAATGTGATGGCGACATCTATAACAGCGGAGGGCGACAGAACCCGTTCGCCCGTCCGCCTCCCGTGACGGGCGGCCGCGACCTCAGCGGACCCCGCGCAGGAGCACATTCCCCGACAGGCACGCGGCCAGGCTGAGGAGCGCGACGGTCACGGCGAGAGGCACCGCGGTGTGCGTGCCGAAGGCGCCCGAGATCGGCCCGGTGAGCCCGCCGGCGACCCACTGCACCAGCCCGAAGAGGGCCGAGGCGCTCCCGGCGCGGAACGTGGGCTGGCTGGACATGGCGAGGGTCAGCGTCATGGGGTAGATCAGGCCCTGCCCCGAGCTCACCAGGAACAGGGCGGACATCACCCAGGGCAGGCCGAGGCCGGCGAGGGCCGCCACCAGCAGCAGCACCCCGGCGACGCCCGCCAGGGCGAGGCCGACCGTGAGCAGGCGGCGCATCGGGACGCGCCCGGCGAGCCGGCCGGCCAGCTGCCCGGTGATGATCATGCCGGCCGAGTTGACGCCGAACAGCAGGCTGAAGCCCTGCGGGGAGAGCCCGTACACCTCCTGCAGGACGAAGGAGGCGCCGGAGATGTAGCAGAACATCGCGCCGCTCGCGAAGGCCGCGGTGAGGGCGAGGGCGGCGAAGGTCCGGTTCCGGATCACCGTGGCGAGCGACCGCAGGACCGCGCCGGGCCCCGCGCCGGTCCGCAGGCGCGGCGGGTGCGTCTCCGGGAGCACCAGCAGGGCGATGAGCCAGAGCAGTCCCCCCGCCGCGGTGATGACCCCGAACAGCCCCTGCCACCCGACCACCCGGAGCAACTGCGCCCCCAGGAGCGGCGCCAGGAGCGGGACCAGGCCGGTCACCAGCATCAGCATGCTGAAGAACCGGGCCGCCTCGATCCCCCCGTGCAGGTCGCGGACCACGGCTTTGGTCAGGGCGACGCCGGTGGCGGCGGTCAGCCCCTGCAGGAGGCGGAACGCGACGAGGAGTTCGATCGACGGGGACAGCGCGCACAGCGCGGACGCCACGCAGAAGGCGGCGAATCCGATCAGCAGCGGGCGCTTGCGGCCGAAGGCGTCGCTGAGCGGGCCGACGATCACCTGACCCGTTCCGAGCCCCACCATGAAGGTGGTGAGGGAGAGCTGGGCCGCGGAGGCGCTCGCGTCCAGGTCGGCGGCGAGCCGGGGGAGCGCCGGCAGGTAGAGGTCGATGGCGAGCGGGCCTATCGAGGTCAGCGCGCCGAGCAGGATGAACAGCCTGGTCCGTCCGAGGCGGACGGTGCCGGGTGGCTCCGCCTCGTCTGCTCCGGCGATTCCCGTCGCCACCGCGGGGCCAGCCGGCAACGGTGAAGCCACGGGCATGTCACTCACAGGAGTGCCTTTCCGCGGCCGCTCGGGCCGCCGTGGGGAACGGGCGGGGGACACCCCCCAGGGCCCCCGCCCGCGCTCATGGGGTGGATCGCCGGACACCGGCGGTGATCCGGGCCGTCAGGCGACGACCAGGGACTCCGCGGTGAACTCGCGGCCGGCGACGATCTCCGAGACGAACCCGTCGGGGCCGACGGGCCGGTCGCCGATCAGGGTGACGCGGTGCAGCGTGCGCCGTACGTCGAGGTGGTCGAGGTCGGTGGGGGCCAGGTGGGCGGTGGCGCGATTATCCCAGAAAGCGACGCTGCCCGGAGCCCAGCGGAAGCGGACGGTGTACTCGGGGCGGGTGATCTGCTCGTAGAGCAGTTCCAGGATGCGCCGGCTCTCCTGGGAGGAGACGCCGACGATGCGGTCGGTGAAGCCGGGGTTGACGAACAGGGCCCGCTCCCCGGTCTCCGGGTGGACCCGGACCACGGGGTGGACGGAGACCAGCAGGTTGTCGTTGATCCGCTTGAGCAGCCTGCCGTCCTCGTCGGTGGTCTGGTAGCCGGCGAGGAAGCGGTGCTCGGCGCGCAGGCCGTCGACGAAGCGGCGCAGCGGCTCGGACAGGCCTTCGTAGGCGGCCACCAGGTTGGTCCACTGGGTGTCGCCGCCGTACTCCGGGACGGTCTCCGCGCGCAGGATGGAGGCGGCGGGCGGGTTGACCGCGGCGGTGACGTCGGTGTGCCAGCCGGAGTAGTAGGAGTACTGCCGCTTGCGGTAGAGCTCGCGGTACTTCGCCCCGTAACGCTCCTCGTAGCGGAGCGGATCGATGGTGAGGATCTGCGGGAACTCCTCCGGCGGCGCGTCCTCGTGCGGGTGGGCGTGGGTGAGCTCGCCGAACTGGCGGGCGAAGGCGATCTGTGAGGAGTGGTCCAGGGTCTGGCCGCGGAAGAACACGACCTTGTACGCGAGCAGGGCCTGGCGGATCTCGGCGACCGTGGTGGGGTCGAGCGGATGGGAGAGGTCGACGCCGGTGATCTCCGCGCCGATGTGCCCGGCGACGCGCCGGACCGCGAGGGTGGTGACGGTTGCTGACATGAGACGGCCTCCATGGGTTCTGACGTGATGTCGCCGGAGATCGACGTGGCGGTGCGAGGTCGGAAGCTCGCTGCTCACAGCCACGACTTTGCGTCAAATTCCCCTATAAGTCAATAGGGAATACATGAAATTGGATCCGCTCCGGATCGATCGCCTCACGGCGGAACCGATGGCGGTTCTCCGGCTCTGGGCGGAGAAAGACGAGGTGGAGGGGGTGGGGGCGGCCCTGCGGGTGGCGCAATCTCCTCGTTACACCAGTATTCCTACTGGTTGAGTAGGGTTATGTCCGTCATCACGTCGAGGGACGCCGGGAGGCGGGCATGGGGAATGCGGGCGCATCCACCGTGGGCGGCGCGCGGCGCAGCAGGGCCGACCGGGCCAGGCAGGTGGCCGACCTGCTCCGCCGGGAGATCGTGCACGGCGGGTACGGCCGGGGGCGGCTGCCGCTGGAGGCCGCGCTCGCCCGCGAGTTCGGGACCTCCCGCAACACCGTGCGTGAGGCGCTGGACCTGCTGCGCGGCGAGGGTCTCGTGGAACGCTGCCCCGGTGTGGGCACCACGGTCGCCGCCGAGAAGTACCCGCACGGCCTGCACCGGCTGCTCGGCCTGGCCGAGACGCTCCACGAGCACGGTGAGGTGAGCAACGAGGTCCGCACCATGAGCCTCGTCGAGCCGCCCGCCGCGGTCGGGCGCCGCCTCGGGCTGGCTGCCGGAGAGCAGGTCGTCTACCTGGAACGGCTGCGCCGCCTGAACGGCCTGCCGCTCTCGCTCGACCTGACCTACCTCGTCCGCGACGCCGGCGAGCCGCTGTTCGACGCCGATCTCGAACGCAACGACATCTTCGTGCTGCTGGAGCGGATCACCGGGCAGCCGCTCGGCACGGCGGAGCTGACCGTGGAGGCCGTCAACGCCGACGCCCACACCGCCGCCGTGCTCGACGCCCCGCGGGGGGCCGCGCTCCTCATGATCGAGCGGCTCACCCACCTGGCGGACGGGCGCCCCGTCGACCTGGAGTTCGTCCGCTTCCGCGGGGACCGCCTGGCCATGCGCGGTCACCTGCACCGTGACGTCGAGGACGTCGAGGACGCGGAGCACGTGGAGCACGTGGAGCGCGCCGAGGACGTGAAGCGCGCCGAGGACCCCGAGGAGAACACATGCCCCTGATCACCCAGCGCGTCGAGGTCCCGGTGACCATCGACGAGGCGTTGTGCATCGACGGCTGCACGCTCTGCGTGGAGGCGTGCCCGCTCGACTCGCTCGCCATCAGCGACGAGACCGGAAAGGCCTACATGTACGTCGACGAGTGCTGGTACTGCGGCCCGTGCGCCGCCCGCTGCCCCGTGGACGCGGTCACCATCAACATCCCCTACCTGCTGCGATGAAGGACCCTGCGAAGATGAACCCCCTCCGTGCGGCGGCCGCGGCCGCCCTGCTGCTGGCCGTCGCGGGCTGCTCGGTCGCCGGCGCCGCGGGCGGCGACGGCGGTGACGACGCCGGGAAGATCCGGGTCGTCATCGGCTACCAGTCCAAGACGATCAACACGGTGACCGCGGGCACGCTGCTGCGCTCGCTCGGCTACCTGGAGAAGCGGCTCGGAGACCGGTACACCGTCGAATGGCAGGACCACGACACCGGCGCGCCGATCACCGCGAAGATGGTGGCCGGGAAGGTCGACATCGGCTCGATGGGCGACTATCCGCTGCTGATCAACGCCTCCCGCACGCAGGGCGTCGAGGCGGCCCGCACCGAGCTGGTCGCCGTCACCGGCTACAACCTGCGCGGCGCGCTCAACATGGTCGTCGTCGCGAAGGACTCCGAGGCCAGGACCCTGGCCGACCTCAGGGGGAAGAAGATCTCCGCCAGCGTCGGCTCCGCCGGGCACGGCACCCTGGTCCAGGCGCTGGAGAAGGCCGGGATCGACCCGGTGAGCGACGTCGAGACCGTCAACCAGCAGCCGCCGGTCGGCGCCTCCGCGCTGGAGGCCGGGACCGTCCAGGGGTACGCCCAGTTCGTCGCCTGGCCCGGCCTGCTGGTCTTCCAGGACAAGGCCCGGCTGCTCTACGACGGCGCCGCCCTGGACGTGCCGACCTTCCACGGCACCGTGGTGCGCGCGGCCTACGCCGAGGAGCACCCCGAGGTCGTCGACGCCTTCCTCAAGGCGCAGATCGACGCCACCCGCTACCTGCACGAGCACCCGCTGGAGGCGGCCGAGTCGGTCGCGGAGGAGACCGGGCTCCCGGCCGAGGTCGTCTACCTCTACAACGGCCCCGGCGGCATCTCCACCTTCGACGTCACCCTCAAGCCGCAGCTCAAGGCCGCCCACGAGCACGACGTGCCCTACCTCAAGCGCATCGGCGACGGCTTCTCCGGGGTGGACCTGACCCGCTTCGTCAACGACTCCCACCTGCGCGAGGCGTACGGCCCGGCCTACGACGCCGACACCGCCTCCACCGCCAACCCCGCCGCGATCACCGGGGACGACCCGGTCTGCGGAATCCCGGTGAAGGACCCCGCCACCGCCTCCGAGCTCTGGCTCGCCGGCGAGAAGACCACCCGCCCCGCGGCGACCCCCGCCTGCCTGCTGCGCGGGATCGCGAAGGCGAAGGCGGACGGGGCGGCGGACGTCCGCGCCGCCTACGTGCCCGACGCCGCGACCGGCACCCGCTGGTTCGCCGACCGGGCCTTCTGGGTCGAGGACCCGGACGCGGAGGAGAACGCCCGCTTCCTGCCCTTCACCACCGAGGACGGGGCCAGGGCCTACCTCGACGCCCACGGCGGAGCCGAGACCATCTCCTACGACGACGCCCTGAAGGCCGCCGCGGGCGAGGACGGCGCATGATAGCCGGCCCTCAGACGCTCACCCGCTCCTCGTCGTCCGGTACGGCCGCGGCCGCAGGTCCGGCCGGTTCCCGGGGGACGGCGGGCGGCCGGGCCGCGCTCCGGTGGGGGATCCGGGCGGCCTCCCTGCTGGCGGCGGCCGGCCTGTGGCAGGCGCTCACGGCCGCCGACGCGCGCCTGTGGCTGCGCTTCGACCGCCTCCCCACGCTCGGTGAGATCGCCGAGCGGTTCGCCGGGCAGCTGACGACCCCGCTGTACTACCTCGACCTGCTGCAGAGCCTCATCCGCATCCTCACCGGCTTCGGCCTCGCCGCGGTCGCCGGGATCACCGCGGGCATCCTCGTGGCCCGCTCCCGGCGCGCGGGCGACGTGCTGCTGCCGCTGCTGGAGGCGGTCCGGCCGATCCCGGCCATCGCCCTGGTGCCGATCGCGATCCTGCTCTTCCCCACCGACGAGCAGGGCATCGTCTTCATCACCTTCACCGCGGCCTTCTTCCCCGTCACGGTCAGCACGCGGCACGCCGTACGGGCACTGCCGACGATCTGGGAGGAGGCGGTCAGGACCCTCGGCGGGACCCGCCGCCACGTGCTGTGGAACGTCGTCCTGCCCGGCATCCTGCCGGGCGTGTTCGGCGGGCTCTCGGTCGGCATGGGCGTGGCGTGGATCTGCGTGATCTCCGCCGAGATGATCTCCGGCGAGTTCGGGGTGGGCTACCGGACCTGGCACGCCTACACGGTCGTCGACTACCCGGGGGTGATCGTCGGAATGATCACTATCGGCGTCCTCGGCTGGCTGACCTCGGCCGCCATCGAACTGATCGGGCGGCGGGCCACCCGCTGGCTGCCCCGAGCGGAAGGGAGCAGGCGATGACGTCGGTCGCGGAGAGCGCCACCGGACGGGCGGAAGCCGGGAGCACGGCGGCGGGCGGCGCGGGTCTCGCCTTCCGGCTGGAACGGGCGGGCCTCGGCTACGGCCGGGACGCCGTGCTGCGGGACGTCGAGCTGGATGTGGCGCCGGGCGAGGTCCTGGTCGTCGTGGGCGCCTCCGGCTCCGGGAAGTCCACGCTGCTGCGCGCCCTGGCCGGGCTGCTCCCGCCGCGCGAGGGCCGGATCCTCGCCGGCGGACGGGAGGTCACCGGTCCCTCGGCGGACCGCGCCATGGTCTTCCAGGACGACGGGCTGCTGCCGTGGCGCTCGGTCCGGCGCAACGTCGAGCTGCCGCTGCGCATCCGGGGCGTGTCCCGGGGCGAGCGCGGGCGGGCCGCGCGGGAGTGGATCGAGAAGGTCGGGCTGGACGGGTTCGCCGGGCACCTGCCCCGCGAGCTGTCCGGCGGCATGCGCCAAAGGGTGCAGCTGGCCCGGGCCCTGGTCGGCGCGCCGCGCGCGGTGCTGATGGACGAGCCGTTCGGCGCGCTGGACGCGCAGACCCGCGTCGGCATGCAGCGCCTGCTGCTGGACGTGCTGCGCGACACCTCGGCGACGGTCGTGTTCGTCACCCACGACGTGGACGAGGCGCTGCTGCTGGGCGACCGCGTCGCGGTGCTGGGCCGTACCGGGGTGCGGGCCGTCCTGGACGTGCCCGACGGCGACGACGCCCGTACGAACCTGCGTGAACGCATCCTGGAGGAGCTGTGACGGAGATCCCCCCGATCGAGGACCGCCTCGAACTCGAGTGCGAGGTGCTCGTCGTCGGCGGCGGGACCGCCGGCACGATGGCCGCGATCACCGCGGCCGAGCGCGGCGCGCGGGTGCTGCTGCTGGAGAAGGCCCACGTACGGCACAGCGGGGCCCTGGCCATGGGCATGGACGGCGTCAACAACGCCGTCATCCCCGGCAAGGCCACCCCCGAGGACTACGTCGCCGAGATCACCCGGGCCAACGACGGGATCGTCAACCAGAAGACGATCCACCAGACCGCGACCCGCGGCCACGACATGGTCCGCAGGCTCGAAGGCTACGGAGTCAAGTTCGAGAAGGACGACTACGGCGAGTACGCCGTGCGCCGCGTGCACCGCTCCGGCAGCTACGTGCTGCCCATGCCCGAGGGCAAGGACGTCAAGAAGGTCCTCTACCGGGTGCTGCGCCGCCGCGACATCCGGGACCGGGTCCGGATCGAGAACCGGGTCATGCCGGTCCGGGTCCTGACCGAGGGCGGCCGGGCGGTGGGCGTCGCCGGGTTCGACACGCGCGGAGGGGGGTTCGTCACCGTGCGGGCCGGGGCGGTCGTCCTGGCCACCGGCGCCTGCGGGCGGCTCGGCCTGCCGGCCAGCGGCTACCTCTACGGGACCTACGAGAACCCGGCCAACGCCGGGGACGGCTACGCCATGGCCTACCACGCCGGCGCCGAGCTCAGCGGCATCGAGTGCTTCCAGATCAACCCGCTGATCAAGGACTACAACGGCCCGGCCTGCGCCTACGTCGCCAACCCGTTCGGCGGCTACCAGGTCAACAACCGGGGGGAGCGGTTCGTCGACTCCGACTACTGGTCGGGTCAGATGATGGCCGAGGTCGCCGCCGAGATCGCCTCCGCCCGCGGCCCGATCTACCTCAAACTCTCCCACCTGCCCGACGAGACGGTCACCGCGGTGGAGAACATCCTGCACTCCACCGAGCGGCCCACCCGCGGCACCTTCCACGCCGGGCGCGGCCACGACTACCGCACCCACGACGTGGAGATGCACATCTCCGAGATCGGCCTGTGCGGGGGCCACTCGGCCTCGGGCGTGTGGGTGGACGAGAACGGCGCCACGACCGTCCCCGGCCTGTACGCGGCCGGCGACCTGGCCTGCGTGCCGCACAACTACATGATCGGGGCGTTCGTCTTCGGCGACCTCGCCGGGGCCCACGCCGCCGCGCGCCACGCCGTCCCGGAGACGCTCCCCGGAGACCAGATCGCCGCGGCCCACGAGCTCGTCTACCGCCCGCTGCGCAACCCCGACGGGCCGCCGCAGCCGCAGGTCGAGTACAAGCTGCGCCGCTTCGTCAACGACTACGTCGCCCCGCCCAAGACCGGCGCCAAGCTGGAGATCGCCCTGGAGTCCTTCGAGCGCATGCGCGAGGAGATCGCGACGATGGGCGCGCGCACCCCGCACGAGCTGATGCGCTGCGTGGAGGTGGACTTCATCCGCGACTGCGCGGAGATGGCCGCCCGCTCCTCGCTGGTGCGGACCGAGAGCCGCTGGGGCCTCTACCACGAGCGGGCCGACCTGCCCGTCCGCGACGACGCCTCCTGGCTGTTCCACCTGAACCTGCGCAGGCGGCCCGACGGCGCGATGGAGTTCCTCAAGCGGCCCGTCGAGCCGTACCTGGTGCCGGTCGAGGAGTTCCAGCCGGTCCGGGCGGAGCCCGTGCTCGTCGGCGCCCACACGAGCACCGCGGTGCGCCGTACCGCGGCGGCCCGCACCGGCCACGCCGCCGTCGGACGCTCCCCCCGGATCCTGGAGCTGCACCGCCTCGCCGAGGAGCAGCCCTCCCTGGACCGGCTCGCCCCCTACCTCGCCGACCCCGACCCCAAGGTGCGCCGGGCGGCGATCGCGGCGCTCACCGAGACCGTCCCGGAGGGCGTGGGCGGGGCGCTGGCCGCCGCGCTCGCCGACGACCACGGCACGGTACGGCGGGCCGCGGCCGGCGGCCTGCGCGAGCTGGTCGAGGTGCTGCCCGCCACCCCCGCGCTCGGTGCGGACCTCGCCGCGCGAGCGGACAGCCCCGACCCCGCGGTCCGGAGCACCGTCCTGGACATGCTGCGGGCGCTGCGCCTGGGAACACCGGAGATCTTCGCCGAAGGGACGCGGGACGCCGACCACCGGGTCCGCATCGAGGCGATCCGGGGCCTGGTCTCCCTGGACGAGAGCGATCTGGTCGCCGCCGCGGCGGGCGACGCCTCCCGCGAGGTCCGCGTCCGGGTCGCCACGGGCCTGGGCACGATCGGCAAGCCGTCCGCGGCGCTGGCCGGGCTCGCCGACGACCCCGACCCGCTCGTCCGGGCCGCCGCCCTGGAATCCTCCGGCGCCACCGGCTCACCCCTGCTCGCCCAGGCCGTACGGGCCCTGCGGGATCCCGCCTGGCAGGTACGGGTCGGCGCGGCCCGGTGCCTGGGGGCGGGCGATCCGGCGGACGCGGCCGGACCGCTCATCGCGACGCTGGACGACGGCAACCTCGACGTGCGCAAGGCGGTCGTGCTCGCACTGGGCCCGTGGGCGGCCCGGCCGGAGGTCGCCGCCGCGCTGCGCACCGCCCTGTCCGACTCCGACGCCGACGTCCGCGCCTACGCCCGCCGGGCCCTGCGCCGCCGCATCGCGCCGGCGCGCACCGCCGAGGAGGAGGAGCCGGTATGAGCGGGCAGGAAAGCCGGCGGGCGCCTCCTCAGCCGATGAGGCGTTTGCGCCAGTCGAGGGGGGTGACGGTGACGGCGTGCCGGGGATCGCCGTTCCACTCCACCGAGAGCCCGGCCTCTCCGAGTGCGGCCACGACCTCTCGTCCGATGGATGCCGTGGTGTCCGGTGAACCGTCGAAGCCGCCGTACAGGAGCGTCAGCCCGCGTCCGGCCGCGGCCGAGTCCGTGCACTGGCTGTGGAAGTAGACGTAGCCACGGGCATCCGGGGCGCCCGCCGCTCCGATCTCCGCCTGGCCGCACGCGCGGCAGCAGGTGAAGTTCTCCCTCGCCGTGATGCCCGCGGCTTCCAGGGAGGTGAAAGCCCGGCTGAGCCGTTCCGGGTCTGTCTCCCCGTCCCAGAGGGCCTGCTCCTCGACACGCTCCAGCCACATCCGGTCGACCAGCCGGCGTGCCTGTCCGGGAGAGACCGGCCGGCGGTCCCCTGACACGAGATAGTCCTGCGCGATCTCGGCCAGTTGCGCCCGCGTCGCGTAACCGCCCACGATCACTTCGCGGATGCGCGCCTCGAGCTGCTCGCGCTCCTCCTCGGCGAGTTCGAGCGGAGGCGGGACCTCAGGGGGACCCAGATCCAGCGGGGTCCAATCCAGTCCGGAGTCCCAGTCGTCCTCCTGGCGGGCCCAGCGGGTCATGGCCGAGATCACCTGCTCGGGCCCGTCGAGTGCCGCCTGGAAGTGCCGGTCGGGCGCCCCGTCGCGATGTTCCAGCGCGTAGTCGCCCTCATCCTCGTGCCATACCTGGATGAAGACTTCGGGGAGGTCGGGAATCCGCTGGACGATCAGGAACCTGTTGTGCTGACCGCCCAGCCGGTTGACCAGTTCGGCGAGTTTCCCGGCGCTCGCCCGGACGTGCCGTTGATCGTCCTCGGTCCGTACGGTGATTGCGAACATGCCGATCACTCTGGCACGAGGTGCGGACAGCGCAGACGTCCTGTCCCTGCCCCGGGTGGGGGCGGTGATGTCGGCTGCGGCGTGTCAGCCGCGGGGCGGCGTCCGCGCGGCGCGCGCAAGACCCGCCGGTGGATGAGTTCGTCGCCGTTCACTGCTCCTCACCCTCCTGCAGGCGGGCGGGATGGGTCTCCAGCCGGTCCATTCGCTCTGACCAGGCGCGCCGGAGCTCACGAGTGATGGGCTCGGTCGCACCAGTCTTGCCTGGCCTATTGGTGGGGCCGGGGGTGATGCGGGGCGGGTGGGGCGGTCAGTCGCCGATGTGGAGGACGGCGGCGCCGGTGATGCGGCCTGCGGCCAGGTCTTCCAGGGCTCGGTCGGCCCGCTCGAAGGGGTAGGGGGTGGTGGCGACGTGCAGGGGGTGGCGGGCGGCGTGCTCCAGCAGGGCTCGCCCGTCGGCGCGGGTGTTGGCGGTGACGCTGCGCAGGGTGCGTTCCTGGAACAGGTGGTCCTGGTAGACCAGGGGAGGGATGTCGGTGAGGTGGATCCCGGCCACGGCCAGGGTGCCGCCCCGGTCCAGGGCCGCCAGCGCCACCGGGACCAGGTCGCCGACCGGGGCGAACAG
The DNA here is from genome assembly GCF_016863135.1 of Planobispora longispora. Classification (GTDB taxonomy): domain Bacteria; phylum Actinomycetota; class Actinomycetes; order Streptosporangiales; family Streptosporangiaceae; genus Planobispora; species Planobispora longispora. The sequence continues at coordinate 13,126 of NZ_BOOH01000075.1, read as the reverse complement.
GACGGCGGCGTCCAGCGGTTCGGGGGGAGCGTCGTAGGCGTCGCCCGCCGAGGCGGCGCCCAGCTCCAGGGCGAGTCGGCGGGCGGCCGCGGAGCGGGTCAGCACGTGCACCGTGGCACCCTGGGCGAGGGCGACCTGGGCGGTGAGGTGGGCCGAGGCGCCGAAGCCGTACACCCCCAGGCGCCCGCCGGGCGGCAGGTCGGAGCGGAGCAGCGCCCGGTAGCCGATGATGCCCGCGCACAGCAGCGGGGCCAGCTTCTCGGCGGGCCGGTCGGCGGGCAGGGGATGGGCGAAGTCCTGCGGCACGGTCAGATACTCGGCGTAGCCGCCGTCGGCGTCCCAGCCGGTGTAGCGCGAGTGCGGGCAGAGGTTCTCGGAGCCCCGGACGCAGTGGCGGCACGTGCCGCAGGCGGCGCGGAGCCACGCCACCCCCACCCGGGCTCCGACGGCGAACCGGCCGGCTCCGGGGCCGCGGGCCTCGACGTACCCGACCACCTCGTGCCCGGGCGCCGTGCCGGGCCGCCGCGGGGCCAGGTCGCCCTCGGCCAGATGCAGGTCGGTACGGCAGACGGCGCACACCTCGACCCGGACGAGCACCTCGCCGGGGGCGGGCTCCGGCACGGGGAGCCGTACTCGCTCCAGCGGGCGGGTGGCCATCGGACCGGGCCGGCGGACCACCCAGGCGGTCATCGTCTCCGTCACCTCCTCATCGTCACACGCGGGAATCGGTGCGGCGCGCCGCCTCTCCTCCGGACCCTTTCCCGGCTCTCCCGGGCGGGTACGGGCTTTCCGCGGAGGAGAAGGGCGAAGGCTCGGGTCAGAGAGCCGTGGCGGCCTCGGGGGCGCCGCTGTAGACGACCTTCGGCGGCTTCCCGCCGAACAGCTGGCTGACGGTGACGAAGTGGTAGCCGCGCTTGGAGAGGGACTCCAGCACCTGCGGGATCGCGTTCACCGTCGTCGGGTGGATGTCGTGGAACAGGACGATGCCCCCGGGGCTCACGCTCTTGGCCTTGCGCACCACGCGGGCGCTGTCGCGGTACCGCCAGTCCTCCGTGTCCACGCTCCACAGGACGACGGGGAGCGGCGAGGTCTTGCGGACGGTTTCGTTGAAGGCTCCGTACGGCGGCCGCATGGTCTTCGGCGCGACGCCCGTCGCGTCCTCGATGGCCTTCTCGGTGCGGTCCAGGTCGGCCCGGAGGTCGGCGGCCGACAGCGTGGTCAGGTCGCGGTGGGACCAGCTGTGGCTGCCGATCTCGTGCCCCGCCTCCGCGGTCCGCCGGACGATGTCGGGGCTGGCGGCGACGTTCTGTCCCACGACGTAGAAAGTGGCGCGGGCGTTGTACTTCGCGAGGTGGTTCAGCAACTCGTCGGTGTGCTCTCCGGGACCGTCGTCGAAGGTGAGGGCCACGCACTTGACCTTGCGGCAGTTGACCGACTTGCCGGAGGTGTGCTCACCGGCCGCGTGCACGGCGGCGGCGAGCAGCACGGTCTGGACCGTGGGCGTCTCGCTCCCGGTCCCGGCGGAACCGGTGGTCACCCCGCCGGTGTCACCCCTGCCGGCGCCGCACGCCGCCACCGTCACCAGACCCGCCGCGGCGAGCGTCACCGCCGCCGCCCGCTTCGTCTTCGATCCCACCGACCGGCGCGACCCCGCAGTGCTCATCGTCAAACCCTCCTCATTCACCGTGTCCGGTGGGCTCAGTCGTCATGGACCGTTCCAGAGACCCTTCAGCGGACCGCTCCAGGGATTTCGACACTCACGGCACCCAAGTGGTTCGGAAGAGATCGGGTTTTGGCTTAAAAAGATGAGATTTCTCGCTTGCGATCAGCCCGCAGCCCGTTCCCGACAGCCCGAGGGGGCACGAACGAGGGCATGCGCGAGGGTGGGGCGGCATGGGAAACGGCCCGCATCCCCGGGGAGGGGACGCGGGCCGTACGGTGCGCGGCCGGAGGAGAGCCGGTGCTGGCGGGCCGGCGCCGGCGCGGGGCGAGGGGAGCGGGCGCGGGCCGCCGGAGGAGCCGGCTCCCCGGCCGGACCGGTGTCAGCGGCCGGCGCGCAGGCTGGGTACCGGGTGCGCCCCCTCGGTCTCGTGCCGGTACTCGCGGCCGGACTTGTCGCGGTTGTCGTTGATGACGATCTCGCTGGGGGCCTGGGCCGCGTCGCCGCCGTGGATGGCCTGCTGCAGCTGCTCGAAGCGCTCGTGGGCGTCCTGCACGTAGCCGGTGCCGATCGTGGTGTAGTCGATCTGGGTGGCCAGCAGCTCGCGCACATAGGCCTTGTTCGGCTCGAAGGTCACCGGAGCCGGCAGCGCGGAGGCCACCACCTGCTCCGGGTCGCGCCCGTCGTGCCGCTTGAACAGCTCGGCGGCCAGGCGCAGGTGCTCCAGCTCCATGTTCAGGTGCAGCTCCCAGATCGCCTTGACCTTCGGGTCGGACTCGGTCTGCATGAACGAGTGGTACAGGTAGCACTCGTTGTACTCGTGCACCAGCAGCTGCTCCCACCAGGTCTGGCCCGGGTCGACCAGCGACTCGTAGTGGGTGACGTGCTCTTCCTCGATCAGCCCGATCTCCTGGTACAGCTGGCGGGCGATCGGCTCCATGTAGGTGGGGCCGACGTTCATGTAGAAGTTCATGGTCTGCTGCTCGGCGGACATGATCGTCAGCGCGTGCAACTTGGAGATCGGGTCGGTGGTCTCCTTGTCGTACGGCTCCCGCACGTTGTCGATCGGGTGACGGTGGTGCAGGTAGGTGGGCCGGCCCGGCATGACCTCGGTCAGGTCGTCCACGAGCTTCTCGGCCCTGCGGTGTTCGATCATCTCGAACAGGTTGGCGTAGCGGTACAGGTGGTCGAAGTCCTCCAGCACGCCGAACTGGTAGGCCTGCTTCAGGTACGGGTCGGGCTCCATGCGCGCCACCCAGGCGGTCAGGTCGACCGCGACCTGCTCGTAGGCGATCGTGGTCTCCAGCACCGAGGCCAGGCCGGGCAGCAGCCAGTTGACCACCTTCTGCTGCTGGGCCTCGATGTAGCGGACCTGGGCCAGCTGCTGCTTGACGGCCAGGTCCGGGCAGTTGCGGGCGAACTGGTGGCTGAACAGGATCGCCTCGACTTCGATGCCGTTGAGGGCGATGATCCGGCAGCGGGTGTAGGGGTCGGCGTGATCGGGATCGATCGGGGCGACGTTCAGTTCGCGCCAGTTGCGCAGCTGGCGGTCCAGGGGGATGCCGCGTTCCTGCAGCGGGTTGAAGGTCATGCCTGCGCTCCTCGTCGGTCGGTCGGGCATGTCTCGCTGCCCTACCCCTCCGCCGCGGACTGAACCTGACATGACAGCCCTTTGTCGGGTCCTCTGACGCGTCAGGCGGCCGATCGTGGGAACGGAAGGACCGTTCCCGGTGCACGGACGGTGAACCGGTGCATGGAAAGCGAAGGAGAAAACGATGAGCGTTCCCGAGAGCAGGCCGCTGGCCGTCGTGACCGGCGCGTCCAGCGGGATCGGCTACGAGCTCGCCGTGCAGTTCGCCAAGAATGGCTTCGATCTCGTCATCGCGGCCGAGGACGAGGACATCGTCCGGGCCGCCCGCGCCCTGGAGGATCTCGGCGCGACGGTCTCCAGCGTGCGCGTCGACCTGGCCCACCATGACGGCGTCGAGGAGTTCTACACCCGCGTCACCTCGTCCGGCCGCCCGGTGGACGCCGTCGCGATCAACGCGGGCATCGGCGTCAGCGGAGATTTCGCCCGCGACACCGACCTGAACGCGGAGCTGAAGCTCCTCAAGCTGAACGTCGTCTCCGCGGTCCACCTGGCCAAGCGGGTGCTGCCGGACATGGTCCGGCGCGGCCGCGGCAGGCTGCTGTTCACCTCCTCCATCGCCGGGACGATGCCCGGGCCGTTCCACGCGGTGTACGCCGGCTCCAAGGCGTTCCTCTACTCCTTCTCCGAGTCGATCCGGGAGGAGCTCAAGGACACCGGCGTCACGGTCACCGCCCTGCTGCCCGGTCCCACCGACACCGACTTCTTCCGCCGCGCGGACATGGAGGACACCAAGGTGGGCGCCGGTAAGAAGGACGACCCCGCGGAGGTGGCGCGCCAGGGCTTCGAGGCGCTGATGGCGGGGGACGACCACGTCGTGGCCGGGTCGAAGAAGAACGTGCTGCAGACTGTCGCCGGCAAGGTCATGCCCGAGACCGCGCAGGCGAAGATGACCCGCCGGATGACCGAGCCAGGCAGCGCGGACCCGGACGAGCGGCCCGGGAAGGAGTGAGCCCGGACTCGGAGGAGCGGGCTGGGGAGGGGTGAACGCGGAATCGGAGGGGCGGCCCGGGGAGGGGTGAGCGCGGATCCCGTCACCGCGCCGGGCCGAGCTCCGACAGGAGCGCGGTGAGGGCGGGGCCGAGCGGGGCGTCCAGGAGCTGGAAGGCGTGGGCGTCGCCCCGCGTCGGACCCTGGTTGATGATCGCGACGGGGATGGCGCGCCCGGCGGCGTGGCGGACGAACCGGTATCCGGACATCACGGTCAGCGAGGATCCGAGGACGAGCAGCATGCCGGCGCGTTCGGTCAGCGCGTAGCATTCCTGGACCCGTTCGCGCGGCACGTTCTCGCCGAAGAACACCACGTCGGGCTTGAGCAGGCCGCCGCAGCCGAGGCAGTCCACGACGGCGAAGGAGTCGATCAGGTCGTCGGCCAGGACGGCGTCGCCGTCCGGGTTGACCGTGGCGGCCTCGGCCCGCCAGCCGTGGTTGGCGACGCGCAGGCGCTGGTCGAGCAGGGCGCGGGAGGTGCGTTCACCGCAGCCGAGGCAGCGCACGCGGTCGAGACCGCCGTGCAGCTCGATCACCCCCCGCGTGCCGGAGGCCTGGTGCAGGCCGTCGACGTTCTGGGTGATGACCCCGGCGATCAGCCCGCGCTCCTGGAGCTCGGTGACCGCGCGGTGGCCGGTGTTGGGGACGGCGCGGGCGATGTGCCGCCAGCCCAGGTGGCTGCGGGCCCAGTAGCGCCGGCGGGCCGCGGCGCTGCCGACGAACGCCTGGTACGTCATCGGCTCGGCCCGCCGCCTGCGGCCGCTCTCCCCGCGGTAGTCCGGGATGCCGGACTCGGTGGAGATGCCGGCCCCGCTCAGGACCACCACCTCGCCGTCCGCGACGAGATCGGCCATCGCCCGCAGCGGGGGGTCGGCGAGCACGCCCGGACGGCCGGGCGATGCGCCGGCCATGCCACCGGAACCCTCGTTCACCACGTGAGCCACCTGTCCATGGTGCATGACGTCCGCACCTGCTCGGGCCCCGGGGGGAGAGCCCCCACCCGGCCCCGGAGAGAACTCTCACCCGGACGCGGGGAGAACTCTCCCTCCGGACACGGGGGAAGCCCTCACGGACGGTGCACGCCGGACATCCATTCCCGCCACACGTCCTGGTGGGCCTGGACCCACCGCCGGGCCGCCTTCTCCGGCGACATGCGGTCGCCGGCCATCCAGGCCGCGACCGTGGCCTGGTCGGCGTCGGTCCAGCGGAAGTTCCGCAGCATCCGGTAGGCGGGACTGTCCCCGTCGGCGAAGGCGCGGCTGAACAGCTTGTTGAGCCGGTACACGGGGTAGTCGCAGGCGACGGTCGCCTCGTCGGCGTCGCAGCCGGGACGGTGGGCGGGAAGTTCGATCTTCCGGAACCGAAGGCGCCAGGTCAGCCACTGGGGTTCGTAGAAGTAGAACAGCACCGGCTTGCGCTGGGCGTACAGCTTGCGGACCTGGTCGATCTCGGCGTCCTCCGAGCCCGCGAACTCCAGGACGTAGTTCAGCCCGAGGTTCGAGATCAATGCCTGATCGCGGGTGACGTACGACGGGGAGGCGGCCAGGAGCCGCCCGCGCCCGGCGCTCTGCGGGGTGGCGAACAGATGGGCGTACCGGTTGAGGTTGCGCCAGTCGGTGATCCCCGGGTACTGCTCGACCAGGTATTCGGGCACGTACCAGCCGATGGTGCCGGTGTTCCCGGTCGGGCCCCCGTCGACCACCGTCGCGCGCTCGTGGACGTGGACGGCGGCCAGGTCCTCGTGCCCCCAGTTCTCCACGAGCGCGTCGAGGGTTCCCGCCGCCAGCGCCTTCCAGCCGTGCTCCTCGTCCACCGGCACCAGTTCCACGCGGTAGCCGAGCCGGTTCTCGAGCAGGTGTCTCACGACCTCGGCGTTGGCCCGGTAACCGACCCAGGAGTGCAGGCCGATGCGGACCAGCGGGCGTTCGTCCTCCCGGGACGAGGACTCGGCCAGGACCGCCGTGGTCGCGCCCAGCAGCACGCACACCAGCGCCACCGTCCCCAGGAAACGTCGCATCACGCCGACACCTCCGGCCGGTCCGCGGCCGCCGGACCGGCCGGACGGCGGGCGCCACCCTCTCCGTCCGCGTTCCCGTCGGCGTTCTCCTCCGCGGGGCCGGCGGAGTCGTAGACCACGATGCCGCCCCGCTTGGCCCGGTACATCGCCGCGTCGGCGCAGCGCAGCCAGTCGTCGACGCCGTCGCCGTGGTCCGGATAGAGCGCGATGCCGAAGCTGGCGTGCACGGGCAGCGTGTGGGACTCGACCTGCGCCTGCTGCGTGAGCCGGTCGCGGATGCGCTCCAGCAGCCGCACCGCCACCTCGGCGTCGGCGACGCCGGGCAGGATCAGCCCGAACTCGTCGCCGCCGAGCCGGGCCACCGTGTCGCTGCCGCGCAGCCCCGCCGTCAGGCGTTCGGCGACCACCTGGAGCAGGCCGTCGCCGACGTGGTGGCCGAGGGTGTCGTTGACCTGCTTGAAGTAGTCCAGGTCCACCAGGACGACCGCTCCGCGCTCGCCCGCCGCCGCCCGCTTGCCCGCCTGCCCCGCCCGCTGCCGGAACAGCTTGCGGTTGCCCAGACCGGTCAGCGGGTCGTGCAGGGAGGCGTGCTCGTGCCGCTCGGCGTGGCGGCGCAGCCTGCGGGTGGCCGACCAGGCGATGGCGACCAGCACCACGTACAGCCCGGCCAGGCCGGGGCCCAGCCGCCAGCACGCCCGCTCCAGCCGCTCCTGGGCCTGCGCGACGACGGCGTCGTAGGGCAGGTACAGCTCCAGCGTCCCGATCACCCTGCCGTCGGCGATGGAACGCACGGGCTGCGCCACCCAGATGACGCCGGGCGTGCCGGCCTCGGGCACGGGGTCGTCCAGGACGGACACGCGCGTGTGGCCCCGCGCGGCGGCGGCCAGCCCCTCCGCGTCGGCGGGCTCCACCGTGCGCTCCGTCTCGTCGTCGGAGACCACCACCCGCCCGCTCCGGTCGCGCAGCAGGAGCCGGACCACCGATCCGTGGAAGATGGCCGCCCGGATGGCCGTGCGCACCCGGCGCAGCTCGTCCGGGGCGAGGACGAGGTCGTCGGTGGTGACGGCCGGTGAGATCACCATCTCCTGGATGAGCTTGGCCTGGGCGCGCCCGCGCTGCAGGCCCTCCGCAACCGCGTCCTCGGAGTACCCGCGGACCAGCATGACGCCGAGCAGGGTCACCTGCACGAGACTCGCCACGGCGAACAGCGTGAACAGCCGCGAGAATGCCCGTCCTCCGGACGTCGCGGCGGGCGTCCCGGCAGGCGTTGTGACGGACCTCATACCCCTGCCATCGGAACGCCGGGCCCGGACCTGAGGGTTGCGCCCGAGCGCGGCGTCACGCCAGGATCATCATCCCCGCCGGGGGCAGCTCGAGCCGTACGGCGCCGCGCCCGTCCCGGAAGACGACCGGCACGACCTCGCCCGCCGGCGGATCACGCAGCTGCTCGTCCTTCCAGTCCCCGCGGTAGAGCACCGTCATGGCCGATCCGTCGCGGTGGAAGGGCGCGTGGACCGTGATCTCCGCCCGCCGGGGGCGCGCGCCGTCGGTGTTGAGGGCGATGAGCACCTCCTGGTCGTGGAGCAGCCGTGACCAGGCGGTCAGCTCACCGGCCTGAGGGAACCGGAAACCGCCTCCCTCGTCCGTCTCGCGGAGGTACATGCGGCCCCGCCGCAGCGTGAGCCCGACGCGGTCGGCCCGGTTGCGCAGCGCGGCGATCGCCGCGATGCGCAGGTAGGCGGGGTGGCCGGGGTCGAAGAAGTGGCAGCCGGAGGTCCGGAAGGCGCCGAAGGAGCCGCCGAACATGCTCTCCCGGAGGTAGCGGTCGTCGCCGTCGCCGCCGGGGGCCGCGCCGTCGAAGGCCTGCTCGGTGCCGTAGTAGACGCAGGGGATGCCGAGCGTGGTGAGCTGGACGCCGACCGCGTGCGCGACCCGTTCCGGAGCGCCGCCGCCCGCGCAGAACCGCCGCTTGGCGCGGCCGACCATGTCGTGGTCGTCCAGTATCGACACGTGGTAGCGGCCGGTCTCGCGGTGGCCGCCGAGGATGTCGTGCCCGCGGAACTGGCCGAAGAACTCCGCGGGCGCGGCGGATCCCTTGACCAGGTCGGCCAGGAGCCGGGCGGGCTCGCCGATGTCGAGCACGGCGTCGACGTTGCGGCCGAAGACGTCCAGGTAGTGGCGGGCCATGGCGCCGCCCCCGGTCACCTCGCCGAGCAGCAGGAAGTTCTCCTTCCCGATGGACTCGGCGTACTCGCGGATCGCGCCGCAGAAGTTGCGCGAGGCCTCCCAGGAGACGTGCTTGACGGTGTCGATGCGGAAGCCGTCGCAGTCGCTGAGCGCGATCCAGTACTTGTAGACGTCGATGACGGCCGAGAGGGCGTCGTCGCGGTCCAGGGCGAGGTCCTTGAGCGTGAAGAAGTCGCCGCGCCGGAACTCGTTGTCGGGGTGGAGCGGATGCTCCCAGGGCTCGGGGTCCCAGCGGCCGATCCGCCCGGCGCGGGTGTACCAGTCGGCGCGCTGGAACTCGACCGGCCAGACGCCGTCGTCCCGCGACCCGATCTCCCGTACGCTCCTGCCCGTCGCCGAGCGCCAGCCGTGGACGGGGTGGGGCGGCCGGAACCGGTAGGGGAGATCGCTGACGGCCTCGCCGTCGCGGTCGTAGAACCAGTTGTCCCCGGTGTGGTTGTAGATCACGTCCAGCAGGACGTACATCCCGAGGCCGTGCGCCGCGTCGACCAGGTCCCGCAGGTCCTGGCGGGTGCCGAAGCGCGGATCGACGTCCAGGAAGTCCTGGATGCCGTAGCCGTGGTAGGTCTGCAGGTCCGGCCGCTGCCGCCAGACCGGCCCGATCCACAGCGTGGTGACGCCGAGCCCGCGCAGGTAGCCGAGCCTGCCGGTGATCCCCTTCAGCGTCCCGCCCTGGAAGCGCGTGCCCGCCTCCTCCCACGCCCGGTGGTCGGAGACCCGGAACTCCTCCGGGCGGGCCCGGTCGAACCGGGGGCGTCCCGCCTCACCGCCGTCGCTGAAGCGATCGGGCAGCAGGAAGTACAGGATCTGGTCCCGCCAGGTGACCGGGCTCGGCCGGACCTGCTCGCGCGGGGTCAGGTCGAGCCCGGCGAGCGTGGCCGGCGCGGGGCCGGGGATGGGGGTCGCCATGGTCTCCTCCCGTTCGCCGTCCGCGGACGGCCCGTCGGGTTCGGCCGTAGAAGACCCATCCAACCGGGAGGGCGGGAACGGGTCCAGGATCTCCGCGGCCATCTTGGCGTGCGGGTCTCCCGTCCGGGGCCGCCCCGGCGGCGGCTGCCGGGGGCGCGGGGGACGGTGGTATGTTCGGCGGACATACCGACCGATCGGTATGTCCGGTCGACCGGCAGGTCCGCTGTCCCATGGCGTACGGCGACGCCCGCGCAGTGAGGAGCCCGATGCACGGCAGCCCGACGCTGTTCATCGCCAACCGGGGAGAGGTGGCGGTGCGCGTCGCGCGGGCCGCCGCGGACCTGGGCTGGCACTCGGTCGCGGTCCACTCCGAGGACGACGCGCGATCGCCGCACGTGCTCCACGCCGACGAGACGCGGCCGCTGCCCGGCCGGGGCGCCGCGGCGTACCTGGACATGGAGAAGATCCTGGGCGTGGCCGTCGAGGCCGGGGCGACGCACCTGCACCCGGGGTACGGCTTCCTGAGCGAGAGCGCCGAGTTCGCCCGGCGCTGCGGTGAGGCGGGCATCGTCTTCGTCGGGCCCGCGGCGGCGACGCTGGAGGCGTTCGGCGACAAGGCCGCCGCCCGCGCCCTGGCCGGCCGGGCGGGGGTGCCCGTCGTCCCGGGCACCCCGGAGGCCGCCACGCCGGAGCTGGCCGGGGCGTTCATGGACGCGCTGGACGGCCGCGCCGTGGTGCTCAAGGCGCTGGCCGGCGGGGGCGGGCGCGGCATCCGGGTCGTCCGGGACAGGGCCGCCCTGGCGGCGGCCCACGCCGAGGCCGGAGCCGAGGCCCTGGCGGCGTCCGGCGCCGGCGGCCTGTACGTGGAGGCGTTCGTCGAGGACGCGCGCCACGTCGAGGTCCAGATCGTCGGCGACGGCCACCGGGTGGCCCACCTGTGGGAGCGCGACTGCAGCGTCCAGCGCCGCCACCAGAAGCTCATGGAGTTCGCGCCCGCCCCGGCGCTGGATCCCGCCCTGCGGGCGCGGCTGATCGAGGCGGCCCTCCGGCTGGCCGGCGAGGTCCGGTACGAGGGGCTGGGCACCGTCGAGTTCCTCGTCGGGCCCGACGGCGCGTTCTTCTTCATCGAGGTCAACCCGCGCCTCCAGGTCGAGCACACCGTCACCGAGGAACTGACCGGGGTCGATCTCGTGGCCGCCCAGCTCCGGATCGCGGCGGGCGCCCGCCTGCGCGACCTGGGACTGGAAGGGCATCTCGACCCCTCCCTCCCGCCCCCGGCGGCCTCCGCCGTACAGCTGCGCGTCACCATGGAGAGCCTGTCGCCCGACGGGCGGGTGAGCGTGTCGGGCGGCACGCTGCGCGCCTTCGAGCCGCCCGGCGGCCCCGGCCTGCGGGTGGACGCCTTCGCCCGCGCCGGGTTCTCTCCCGGGCTGGGCTTCGACACCCTGCTGGCCAAGCTGGTCGTCTCCCGCTCCGGCTCCGACCTCCCGGCGCTGCTGCGCCGGGCGGCGCGGGCGCTGAGCGAGTTCCGGATCGAGGGGGTGGCGACCAACATCGGGCTGCTGCGCGCCGTACTCGATCAGCCCGCACTCCGCGACGCGCAGGTGACGACGGCCTGGCTGGAGACGCGCCTGCCGGAGCTGCTCGCCGCCGCGGAGGCGCTGCCGAGGGGACGTTTCCTCCCGGACCCCGCGGAGAACACCGCCGGGGGAGCGGACGGTCCGTCCGGCGTCCCGGACGCGTCCGAGGCCGCCGTGCCGCCGGGGACCGTGGCGGTCGCCGCGCCCACGTCCGGAACCGTGATCGCCGTCGAGGCCGGGCCGGGCGCCGCCGTACGCGCCGGTCAGACGCTGGCCGTCCTGGAGGCCATGAAGATGCGCTTCCCAGTTGAGGCGCCGGTGGGCGGGCGGGTCCACGGGCTCGCCGTCCGGATCGGCGACACGGTCGCCGACGGCCGTCCCGTGCTGTTCCTGGAGCCGTACGGCGGGCAGGAGGACGCGCGGGACACGGCCGCCCCGGCGCCGCAGGACCTGGACCACGTCCGCCCCGCCCTGCGCGAGGTGCGGGAGCGGTGGGAGCTGACGCGCGACCCCGCGCGGCCGGAGCCGGTGGCCCGGCGTCACGCCCTCGGCCACCGCACCGCCCGTGAGAACGTGGCCGCCCTGCTGGACCCGGACAGCCTCAACGAGTACGGCGCCTTCGCCGTCGCGGCCCAGCGCCGCCGCCGGGGCGAGGAGGAGCTGCTCCGGCGGACCCCGGCGGACGGCCTGATCACCGGGGTCGGCACGGTCAACGCCGACCTGTTCGGCCCCGGCGCGGCCTGCGCCGTGGCCGCCTACGACTACACCGTCCTCGCGGGCACGCAGGGCTACAACAACCACCGCAAGCTGGACCGCCTCGTCGAGCTGGCCGGGCGGTGGAGGTGGCCGCTGGTGCTGTTCGCCGAGGGAGGCGGGGGACGGCCCGGCGACACCGACGCCCCCTGGGTCTCGGCCCTGGACACCACCTCGTTCGTGCGCTTCGCGGAGCTGAGCGGTCGCGTGCCGCTCGTCGGCGTCGTCAACGGCCGCTGCTTCGCCGGGAACGCGGCGCTGCTGGGCTGCTGCGACGTCATCATCGCCACCCGCGACAGCACGATCGGGATGGGCGGCCCCGCCATGATCGAGGGAGGCGGCCTGGGCGTCCACACCCCCGAGGAGATCGGCCCGGTGAGCGTGCAGGCGCCCAACGGCGTCTGCGACATCGTGGTGGAGGACGAGGAGGAGGCCGCGGCGACGGCCCGGCGGTACCTGGCCTACTTCCAGGGCGACCTCGCCGGCTGGTCCTGCGCCGACCAGCGCGAGCTGCGGTTCCTGCTGCCCGAGGACCGCCAGCGCGTGTACGACGTCCGCCGGGTGCTGGACACGCTCGCCGACACCGGCTCGGTGCTCGAACTGCGGGCGGCCTTCGCCCCCGGCATGATCACCGCCCTGGCGCGTTTCGAGGGCCGGCCGTTCGGCGTGCTGGCCAACGACCCCGCCGTCCTCGGCGGGGCGATCACCGCGGCGAACGCCGACAAGGCGGCCCGCTTCCTCAACCTGTGCGAGGCGCACCGGCTGCCGGTGCTCTCCCTGGTCGACACGCCCGGATTCATGGTCGGGCCCGCCTCCGAGCGGGAGGCGGCCGTCCGGCACGTCTGCCGGCTGTTCCTGCGGGCGGCGAAGCTGACCGTCCCGCTGTTCAGCGTGACGCTGCGCAAGGGGTACGGCCTGGGCGCCCAGGCCATGACGGGCGGCGCCTTCCACTCCCCGGCGCTGAACGTGGCCTGGCCCACCGGCGAGTTCGGCGGGATGGGGCTGGAGGGCGCCGTCCGGCTGTCGATGCGGCGCGAGCTGGAGGCCGTCGCCGACCCCGGAGAGCGGGAGAAACTGTTCCAGGACATGGTCGCCCTCGCCTACGAGCAGGGCCGGGCCGTCAACGTGGCGGCGCACCTGGAGATCGACGCGGTGATCGACCCCGCGGAGACGCGGGAGTGGCTGGGCCGCGCCCTGCGCGCCTCACCCGTGCCGCCCCTCCGGCCCGAGGGCCTGTTCGTCGACTCGTGGTGACAGCGCGGGGTGCGCCTACGGCGCGTGGCGGTACGGCGCGGTTGGCGCCGGTACGGCGCGCACCCCGG
>NZ_BOOH01000074.1 GCF_016863135.1 Planobispora longispora | reverse complement strand
CGCTCCGGCCCTCCTCGTCCTGCTCCCGGCCGCCCGGATCCCCCGGACGGCCTTCTCCGGGCGACGGCGATCGCCGCGTCCCCGGATGAATCATCAAAACATGCGCGAGGTCCCGGACGCGCCACCGGGCGGTACGGCCTCGCGAGGATGCGGCACGGCCTGAGGACGCGGTACGGCCTCACGGGGATCGGCGGAGATCACATGCCGTGCCGGATCCGACGGCCGGTGATCTCGGCGGGAACGATCTTGATGTAGAGCCCCCGCTCGCCGCCCGCCCACGGCTGCACGCCCGAGCCTTCCACGGCGGCCTGCTCCTCGGCGGAGGAGACGAGGTGGGCTCCGCCCCGGACGACCACGCTCCATCCCTCCTGGCGGGTCTCGTCCAGGCGGTCCACCTCGAAGGCGATCTTGAGCTCGACCCCGGCGACGCCGGTGCGCAGCTCCTTGTCGAGCGGGCCCTCCGGCGCGGTACGGAAGATCACGCTGTCGTCCCGCAGCGCGTAGTTGACCGGCAGGATGGCCGGTCCTCCGGCGTCGTTGAAGGCCACCCGGCCGATGCCGCCGGGCGAGATCAGGCGCAGGCACTCCTGCCGGTCGATCTTCTCCAGTTCGGCGTGGGAGGCGGGTGCGGACGGCTGTCCGGCGGGACCGCCGAGCAGCTCCTCGGGCGTGAGTTCCAGCGCCTTGGCCAGGCCCTGTACGGTCTCGGAGGTCGGGGAGGCGGGCGCCTCCTCCAGGTAGGAGAGGTAACCGGCGTCGATCCCGGCCCGCCCGGCCAGTTCCTCCCGGCTGAGGCCGAGCTCCTCGCGCCGCCTGGCGACCCGCCTGCCGAGGTCGCCGGGGGCCGTGGTGTCGTGGGTCATGGGTGGATTCCTTAGATAAAGGCGGAATGTCGGTCCAGGTGAGAGAGATCCCGCTGTTCCGCACGATGTCCTGATCCGGGTCACCCCCGGATCTCCCCAGGGGCGGGCGCCTCTAACCCGGACCACCCGGTCCCCGCCAGAGGCCGCCGAGCGGGGACCGGGTGGTCCGGGCGCCGGGGCCCGGGAAGGCGTGGCCCCATCCGGGTCCGGCGCTCGGCGCCGTCTCCCACTCCACCATCGGCCGTGATCTCCCGGCAGGGGCCGGAAGACCCCGCCGGCAGGGTCTTTCGGCCCCTGCGAGCCGTGCGGACGGATCGGGCGGGGGCGGTCCGCGAAGGGCGTACGGCTCACGGAGGGCAGGCCGTAAGACCCGCCCGCGGGGGACCTCCGCCCGCTTACCGCCCTCGCCCCGCCGGGAAACCCTGGAGGAAAGGAGGCCGGACATGAAGAGCAAGGAATTCGAGGGCAAGGAATTCGAGGCCCGCCCGGACGAGGAGACCGCCTTCGTGCTCCGTAGCGCGGTGGAGGCCGCCACGCGGGCGCCGTCGGTGCACAACACCCAGCCGTGGACCTTCGTCATCGAGAACGGGGAGATCAGCGTACGCGCCGACTCCTCCAGGAAACTCACGATCAGCGACCCGGCCGGCCGGGAGCTCCTGATCAGTTGCGGCGCGGCCCTGTTCGACGCACGGCTCACGTTGCGCAGGCTCGGCTACGAGCCGCTGGTGCGGGTGCTGCCCGACCCCGACCGCCCGTCCCTGCTGGCGACCGTCCGGGCCGGGCGGCGCGTGGCGCCGGACGAGCACACCCTGCTGACGCACGCCGAGATCGAGCGCCGCCGTACCCACCGGGCCGGGTTCACCGAACTGCCGGTGCCGGACCGTCTGGTCGAGGCGCTCGGTTCCCAGGCGGCCGCGGAGGGGGTACGGCTGACGCCGGTCCGGTCGGCGGCGGCCGTCAGGGTGATCGCCGCGCTCACCAGCGCCGCCCAGGAGGTGCAGTCCCGGGACCGGACGTTCAGCCTGGAACTGATCCGCTGGGCCCGGCCGCCGGGCGGCACCCGGCGCGACGGCGTCCCGGCGGAGGGCTACCCTCGCGAGCCCGGGCGCACCACCCCGCACTTCGCCCAGCGCGACTACGCCCAGGGACGCCCGTGGGGCAACGACGACGACCAGTCCATGTCCACCTCCACCGGTGTGGTGGCGTTGCTGACCACGCGCGGCGACTCCCGCGAGGACTGGATCGCGGCCGGTCAGGCGCTGCAGCGCGTCCTGCTGCACGCCTCCGCCCACGGGGTCGGCGCGGCCTTCCACACCCAGTCGCTGGAGATGTTCCACCTGCGGGAGTTCCTGCGCCAGGAGCTCTGCTCGGACGAGTACCCGCAGATGATCACGAGGCTGGGCTTCTCCTTCGACGAGGGCGCGAGCACCCGGCGGCCGGTCGGGGAAGTGCTCCAGGAGCGCTGACGGCTCCGGGAGCGGGGGTCATCCCGCGCTCACGTGCTCCCAGGAGGGGTCGCGGTAGAGGACCACGCCGGTGCCGCGGAGCAGCTTGTCCGGGGCCGAGACCATGATCAGCTCGCCCATCGCCTCCAGGCCGCGCAGGACGTCGCGGACCCGGGGACCGACGGGCAGGCGGCCGACCGGGAGGCCCAGCGATTCGCGGACGGTGTCGGCGACCTCGGACAGCCGGAACGGCCCGCTGAGCGGGGCGATCACCGCCCGGACGAGCTCGACGGTGATCACCGTCTCGGCCTCGGCGTGGGCCAGCTGCCAGCGCAGCTGCGTTCCACGCCGGCCGGTCCCGGCGCAGGCCGTGCAGTCCTGGGCGAATCCGGGCACGATGTCCTCGACCTTGGTGCCCAGGCACGTTGAGCACTGGCCGGTCTCCATGGCGTGCAGTTCGGCCGCCGTCCGGTCCGGGAGCTGCTTGCCGCACAGGCAGACGTAGATCCGGAAGCCGCCGCTGACCAGGACCAGGTCGTCGGCGTCGTCGGGAATCTCCTCCCACAGCGCGGTGATCGTGTGGTTTCTCATGGTTCCTGCGACTCTATCCGGCGTCCGGCCCTCCGGGGCGTCATCCGGCGCCCGCGAGCGCGGCGCGGGACAGGCGGTCGGCGACGCGGGTGGTCTCCGGCAGCCGGTAGGCGGGGGTCAGGCGCAGGACGTTGCGGCAGGCGGTGTCGAGGTCGACCCGGTGGCCGACGGAGACGTAGACCGGCTTGACGCCGTCCCGGGTGCGCAGCACCCGGCCGACGACGTCGCCGTCCAGGGTCAGGTCCGTCCAGGAGCCCCGTTCCGGCCCGGGCTCGGCGCAGCCGCCGACGAAGGCGGTCTTGCCGACGCCGATCGAGGGCAGCCCGGTGAGCACGCCCAGGTGGCAGGCCAGGCCGAAGCGGCGCGGATGGGCCAGGCCGTACCCGTCGCAGACGACCAGCTCCGGGACGACGGTCAGGCGGTCCAGGGCGTCCAGGAGGGCCGGGAGCTCGCGGAAGGCGAGCAGACCGGGGACGTATCCGAACGCCGTCCGGCCGGTGACGGTCACCTCCTCGACGACCTCCAGAGTGGTCCCGTCGAGCACGGCCACGGCCGCCGCCAGCCGGTCGCCGTCGTAGGCCACGTCCACCCCGGCGACCGTGGCGGGCCGGAGCGGGCCCGGCCCGGTCAGGTCCAGCAGCGGCCGGAGCTCGTCCTGGATCGCCTCGGCCTCGGCGGCGGTGCGGGGAGCGCGTACCTTCATACCCCCATGATCGTGCCTGCCGGGCGCGCCGCGGGACCGGGAGCCGCGCCGGTCGCGCCTCACATGCAACCGCCCGGCCGGTGACCTGAGAAGGTAACGGCATGGGGAGTGTTCTGGTCACGGGAGCCACCGGATACATCGGCGGGAGGCTGGTCCCCGGGCTGCTCGAGGCGGGGCACGAGGTGACCTGCGCGGCCCGGCACCCGGGGCGGCTGCGGGACCTGCCGTGGGCCGGGCGGGTGCGGGCCGCGGAGGGGGACGTGAACGACCCGGAGGCGATGCGGCGCGTGATGCGCGGCGTCGACGTGGCCTACTACCTGGTCCACTCGATGGCCGCGGGGCCCTCCTTCGTCGAGCGCGACCGGCGGGCGGCCGAGACGTTCGCCGCGGCCGCGGCCGACGCGGGCGTGCGCAGGATCGTCTACCTGGGCGGGCTGACGCACGCCCCGGGCGAGCTGTCCCCGCACATGCGCTCCCGCGCGGAAGTGGGCGAGATCTTCCTGAAGGCGCCGACGCCCGCCGTGGTGCTGCGGGCCGCCGTGGTCATCGGCTCCGGATCGGCCTCGTTCGAGATGCTGCGGTATCTGACCGAGCGCCTGCCGGTGATGACGACGCCCCGCTGGGTGCGCAGCCCCACCCAGCCCATCGCCGTCCGCGACATGCTGCGCTACCTGGCCGCCTGGGCCGACATCCCCGGCGACGTCAACCGCGCCTTCGACGTCGGCGGGCCGGACGTCCTGACCTACGGCGACATGATGCGAAGGTACGCCGCCGTCGCGGGACTGCCGCCACGGGTGATCATCCCGGTGCCGTTCCTCTCGCCCGCGCTGTCCAGCCACTGGGTCGGCCTCGTCACCCCCGTGCCCGCCAGAATCGCCCGGCCCCTGGTGGAGTCGCTACGCCACGAGGCCGTACGCACCGAGAACGACATCGCCCGGTTCGTCCCCGACCCGCCCGGCGGGCTGATCGGTTTCGACGAGTCCGTACGGCTGGCGCTGCGCCGGATCAAGGAAGCCGACGTCGTCACCCGCTGGTGCTCCGCCTCCACCCCCGGAGCGCCGAGCGACCCCCTGCCCACCGACCCGGACTGGGCCGGCGGCAGTCTCTACGCCGACGAGCGCGAACTCGCCGTGGACGCGCCCCCGGCGGCGGTCTGGCGGGTGATCGAGGCGATCGGCGGGGCCAACGGCTGGTACTCCCTGCCCGTCGCCTGGCGGATACGCGGCCTGATCGACCGGCTGCTGGGCGGCGTGGGCCTGCGCAGGGGGCGCCGCGACCCCGAACGGCTGAGGGTGGGCGACTCGCTGGACTTCTGGCGGGTGGAGGAGATCGAGCCCGGCCGGCTGCTCCGGCTGCGCGCCGAGATGCTGCTGCCGGGACTCGCCTGGCTGGAGCTGTCGGTCTCCCCGCAGGCCGACCCCGCCTCCCCGCAGGCTGACTCCGCCTCCCCGCAGGCTGACTCCGCCTCCCCGCAGGCCGATCCCGCCTTCCCGGAGACCGGCGCCTCCGCTCCACGGGCCGGCGCCGCGCGGGCGGTCTACCGGCAGCGCGCGGTGTTCCACCCGCACGGCCTGCTGGGACACGCGTACTGGTGGGGCATATCGCCCTTCCACAGCCTGATCTTCGGCCGGATGCCGCGCAACATCGCCCGGGCCGCGACCGCCCGCGCGGCACGGGATGCGGCTCACTAAGGTTTGGGGCATGACGACGTACCAGGGGAGTGTCCAGCGGGTACTGCGGTGGCCGGTGAAGTCGCTGCGGGGCGAGGAGATCGAGCAGGCGCGCTTCGACGATCGGGGGATGGCCGGAGACCGGGCCTACGCGCTGATCGACGGGCGGGAGACCCATGAGGGCAGGCGGCTGACCGTACGGCAGCGGCCCGAGACGCTCCACTGGCACAGCGGCTACGACGGCGGGGACGTCCCGGTGCTGACCGCGCCGGACGGGGCCGTCTGGAAGTGGGACGACCCCGGACTCGTCGGAGCCCTGTCGGAGTCGCTGGGCGTCCCGCTGAGCCTGCACGCCGCCGACGGCCAGCAGGACCGGGGGCCGACGGTCCTGGTCACGGTCGAGGCGTCCCGGACGGCGCTGGAGGAGGAGCTGGGCGGTCCGGTGGACCTGCGCAGGTTCCGGCCCAACCTCCATCTCAGCCTCGACGCCCCCGCCTTCGACGAGCAGGACTGGGGCGCGGGCACCGTGATCTCGGTGGGCGAGGTGGAGCTGACGGTGACCGGCGACCACGCGGGGCCGTGCATCAGGTGCGCCGTGCCCAGCTGGGATCCCGACGGCCGGGAGCGCTGGCCCGAGCTGCAGAAGCACCTCATCCAGCGGCACGGGAACAAGTTCGGTGTGATCATGAGGGTGACCCGGCCCGGCACCGTGCGGCGGGGCGACCGGGCGACGGCCGTCCCGGCGATCGATCTCTGACCGGGCCGTCGCCGCTCCGGCGCGGGGCACATCGCCCGGCCGGGATCCGGCCCCACCAGCACATCGGGCCGTCGTGGACCACCAGGTCGGAGCGCTGGTGCCCGCTCAACTGCGCGAGCATCGCCCGCGTCTCGTCGAGCAGCAGGCCCACGGCGCGGACGAGCTCCTTATCCTGCTCGGCGTGCGCGACCCCGACCAGGCCATGGCGAGCGTGCCCTACCACCTGGACCGGCTGCGGGCCCGGTAGATCGTCAGGATGCGTCGTACTCGCTGACGACGTCCACGACCCACGTGACGCCGAACCGGTCCTTCAACATCCCGTAGAGGGGCGCCCACTGCGCGGGCCCCAGCGGTTGCAGGACGGTCGCGCCGTCGGAGAGCTTCTCCCAGTACGCGCTGATCTCCTCGGCCGCCCCGCCCCGGAGTGAGACGAAGAACGCGTTCTCGCCCCGATCCCAGGGCTGGTGCGAGGGCACGTCGTAGGCCATCACGCGAAAGCCGCTGCCCGCGGTCACCTGGCCCCACATCACCTGGTCGGCCGCGGACGTCTCCCGGACGTCCCCGGCGTCCCCGTACGTGACCACGGCCACGTCTCCGCCGAAGACGGACTGGTAGAACGCGAGTGCCGCGCGGGCGTCCCCCCGGAAGTTCAGGTGGGTCACAACGTTGACGGACATGATGAGGTCCTCGCCTTTCGATTCCTGTCATCGGGGCGGTCTTGCGGGTCGCCGTCGTCCTGCGGCCCGCCCGCCCCTGCTCGGTGACCACAGTGACAGGGGAAGCGGACAGGGTGTGGCCGCTACTTGGGGCACCATGGAAGCCATGCCGAAGACTTCAGCGCGGTTGCTGGCACTGCTCTCGCTGCTCCAGGCGCGCCGGGACTGGCCGGGGGCGCTGCTGGCCGAGCGGCTGGACGTCAGCCCGCGCACCGTGCGGCGTGACGTCGATCGCCTGCGCGAACTCGGTTACCCCATCATCGCGATCAAGGGTCCCGACGGCGGCTACCGGCTGGACGCCGGCGCGGAACTGCCCCCCTTGTTGTTCGACGACGAGCAGGCCGTGGCACTGGCCGTCGCGCTCCAGCTCGCCACCGCCGCCGGGGCGGGCATCGAGGAAGCCGCGGCGCGCGCGCTGAACACCGTCCGTCAGGTCATGCCCGCCCGGCTGCGCCGCCGGATCGACACGGTCCGGGTCACCGCCGTCGAACGGCCCGCGATCCGGCCCGCCCCGCGGGCCGACAGCGGTGTGCTCACGGCGCTCAGCGCCGCCGTCCACGCCCGTGAGGTGCTGCGCTTCGACTACCTCCCCGCATCCGGAGGAGGGACGGACGACGGCGGCGCGCAGGCCCCTCCGCGCCGGGTGCAGCCCCACCACCTCGTCACCCGGAGCGGACGGTGGTACCTCGTGGCCTGGGATCTCGACCGCGAGGACTGGCGTACCTTCCGCGCGGACCGGATCAGTCCGCGCACCCCCACGGGGCCCCGCTTCACCCCCCGCGTGCTGCCCGGCGGCGAGGTCGCCGCCTTCGTGACCGGCCGCTTCCGGGGCGCGGGCGGCTCGGGCGACTGGCCGTGCGTCGGCGAGATGATCCTCGACCTGCCCGCCGCCGTCGTGTCCCGCCACATCGACGACGGAGCCGTCGAGGAACTCGGCCCGGACCGTTGCCGGCTCGTCCTGGGCTCGTGGTCATGGACCGGCCTGGCCGCCGCCGTCGGCAGGTTCGACGCCGGCATCGAGGTCGTCGGCCCGGCCGAGCTCAGAGCCGCCTTCGCCCGGCTGGCCCGCCGCTACGCCGACGCCGCCGCGGCCCGTACCGTGGGGACGGCCAAGAAATGATCGGAGAGGGGAAGAGGCATGTCGGTCCTTGTGGCGTTCAGCGTTACGCCGATCGGAGCGGGTGAGGACGTGGGGGAGCTCGTCGCCGAGGCCGTCCGGGTGGTGCGGGCGTCGGGGCTGCCGAACCGCACCGACGCGATGTTCACGACGATCGAGGGAGAGGACTGGGACCAGGTGATGCGGGTCGTCAAGGACGCGGTCGCCGCGGTCGAGGCCCGGTGCGGGCGGGTCAGCCTCGTTCTCAAGGCCGACATCCGCGAGGGCGGGAGCGGCCGGCTGGACGCCAAGGTCGCCACCGTGGAGCGGCATCTGGCCTAGCCCCGGCCGATGGCCTAGCCCCCGGCCGAGGTGATCTGCTCCACTTCCGAGCTCTCCCGGGAACACCGGCGGCCCGCGGTCGGTTGGACGGATAGAACAACGTTCAGGGAGTGTGCCGGATGGTGGGAAAAGGATCGGTGGGGCGGCTGATCGCGGGCGGGCTGGCGCTGGCCGCCGCCGGGTGGTCGCTGCGGAACGTCCCGGCGGAGCTCGGCGGCCGGGCCCGGGGTGAGCGGCTGGAGCGGATGGTGCGGTCGCCGCAGTTCCGCGACGGCGTCTTCCACAACACCACGCCCTCCTCGACCACGCCGCCGCCGGACAGCGCGCCCCAGATGCTGCGTGAATTCGTCACCGACCGTGAGGGACGCAAGCCCGCCGGACCGGTCCCGCTGGTGACCTCTCCGGCGGTCCGGCCGTCCGAGACCGGTCTGAGCGCCGTCTGGTACGGCCACGCCACCACGCTGGTGGAGATCGAGGGACGGCGGGTGCTGTTCGACCCGGTGTGGAGCGACCGGGTCTCGCCCGTCCCCTTCATCGGCCCCCGGCGCATCCACCCGCTCCCGGTGCCCCTGTCGGACCTCCCGGTGATCGACGCCGTCGTGATCTCGCACGACCACTACGACCACCTCGACCGGGCGACGGTCCGCGCGCTCACCGCGGGGCAGAGCGCGCCGTTCCTGGTCCCGCTGGGCATCGGCGCGCACCTGGAGCGCTGGGGCGTGCCCGCCGAGCGGATCATCGAGCTCGACTGGGAGGAGGAGGCGAGCGTCGCGGGCCTGCGCTTCGTCGCCACCGCGGCCCGTCACTTCTCCGGACGCTCCCTCACCCGCAACGACACGTTGTGGGGATCCTGGGTGGTCGCGGGCGAGCACAAGCGGGTGTTCTACGCGGGCGACTCGGGCTACTTCGACGGGTACGCCCGCATCGGCGCCGACCACGGCCCCTTCGACCTGACCCTCATGCCGATCGGCGCCTACAGCCCGGGCTGGCCCGACATCCACATGAACCCCGAGGAGGCGGTCGCCGCCCACCTCGACCTGGGCGGGAAGCTGCTCCTGCCGGTGCACTGGGCGACGTTCACCCTCGCCTTCCATCCCTGGGCCGAGCCCGTCGACCGGCTCTGGTACGAGGCCAAGGCCCGCGACGTCCGGCTCGCGATCCCGCGTCCGGGGGACCGGATCGACGCCGGCGACGCCCAGCCGGTGGACCCCTGGTGGGAACTGCTCAAGGGAGCCTGACCACGCGGTCCGTTGGGGGATGTCCGGGCCGGATCGGCTGACCGGCCGGGCTGGTTGGTCCGGTCGGATGAGGCGTCCCGGCTCGTCCGCGGCCGGACGGCGCGCGGGAAGCCGCCGGCCCGTACGGTCGGACGTATGCGCATCGAAGATCGGGAAGTTCGCGCCGCGGAGAGGCCCCCGGTCGCATCGGCCGGCGCCGCCGGGGCGAGGACACCCCACGCCGGACGGCCTGGACGCGCGGCCGGATCCTCGCGGCGGCGGCCGTCCTGGTGGCCCCGCTGCTGGCGTTCCCCGGCCTCGTGCCCGACACCGCGGGCAATCTCGGCAGCATGCCGGAGACCTTCCTCCCCTGGGGCGGCCTGGCCGTTCCCGTGCTGGCGGTCCTGGCGCTGCTGCGCCGCTCGGTCACCGCGGCGGGGTCCTCGAAGGACTCGGTGATGTCGTTGCGGGTGGTCATGTCGGTGGGTCCCCGCGTTCACGTCTTCGACGAGATCCCCGAGCGTGCCGGCCACCTCGTCGAGGCCCTGCTGGGGCCAGAGGAACCTGGCCCCAGCAGCCGCCGTCGCTGTTCGCGGGACGCTCCTATCCGACCTGCGAGGTCTACATCGCTCGGCCGGACCCGCGCAAGGGTGATCCGACCGCGACGCATACCGTCATACGTCCGCTCGCGCGGCAGGGCTGAGCGCACGCCCGATCCGGCGTCCGGATACGGATCAGCCCTCGTCGTAGTACCAACCGGTGCAGAAGCTCTCCCCGTTGAAGCGCACGCATGCGCGCATGCTGTTGCGGTAGTTGTTCAGGTCGTTGGAGAACTTCGAGTTGAACGGGCCGCACTGGGTCCAGGTGGAGCCGCCGTCGTAGGAGCGGTCGACCCATGTCTGGTCGCCGGAGCGGTAGCCGCTTCGCACGGCCGCGAAGGAGTGGTCGCTCAGCCGCTGGTTGACCAGAGCGACTTTCACCGTCCGGCCGCCATGGGTGATCGTGCGCGTCTTGACGTCGTGGTGGGCGATCCCGTTACCGGGCCAGCTACCGCAGTTGGTGTCGGCGAGGGCGGACGGGCCGGTGAGCGCGAGCGTGGGAAGGGCGAGGAAGAGCCCGGCGAGAACCGCGGTGGTCCGGCGTCGGACGAGCGGCATGAGTGCCTCCTGAAAAGTCGGTGCGATTGTGGATGACTGGCCGGGTTGAACTGTTGCCGCGGAGCCGCTCTCCTGCCAAGGGGGGCGGCGCGAAACGGGATGCGTGAGATGCGGAAGCCCGTTCTGGCCTGCGAGTTCATCCCCTGTTTGGGAGGATTTGAGATCCTTCGGCGCGATATCTGGCAGCCTTCACTGTCAAGACTGGAGCGCTGAGGAGGCTCGGTGGGCGAGCGAGAAGAGCGCGACTTCTCCTTCCTGCTGCGGAGGCTGAAGGAACGTAGCGGACGTAGCTACGAGGACCTGGCCGTGGTGTCGTTCGTCAGCCGGTCGACCCTGCACCGCTACTGCAACGGCAAGAGCCTGCCCTCCGACATCGGGGTGGTGATGCGCATCGCCAGGGAGTGCGGGGCCGGGAGCCGGGAGCTGGAGCAAGTACTGCGTGCCTGGTCGGCGGCGACATGCGCCGTCGGCGAGGCGGCTGAGGGCGCGCAGGGCGAGCCCCCCGCGCTTTCTCGGGATCTCCATGCCCGCTCCGCGCCGCCGGCTGTCAGGAAGGCGGCTCAGGAGCCGCCGGTCTCGTGCTCGACGATCCCGAGACCGCCCGACCCGAGGCCGCGCCCTCCAGCGCCCATCCCCCTTCCGGAACCTGTCCGCGGCCGATCAGGTGGTGCTGCGGTGGGCCGGTCGCAGGGGATGCGTCTTGCCGGCGTCCTCGCCGCGCTCGCCCTCCTCGCCGGGATGGCGGGAAGCGCGGCCACCCCGGCGAGGACGGCGCCGCGCGCAGAGATCATGCGGGCGGGGCAGTGGATCTCCGGCCCCAGTTGGGTGCGGGCGCCCATGCCGGTGCGCCGTGAGATGTTCGGCGTCACCATCAACTCCAATACGGGCACGATGCCCGCCTTCCAGGTCGGCGCTGTCCGGTTCTGGGACAGCGGGACGCGCTGGGCGTCACTCGAGCCGCGCCGGGGAGAGTACGACTGGAGCACGCTGGATCGTCTGGTGGCCGGTGCCGAGCGGGCCAGATTGCCCGCTCTGTTCGTCTTGGGCGGGACCCCCTCGTGGGCGGCGCCGCAGGCCCCGCTCACCCCCTACGGCGACCAGTCCCGAGCTGGGCCGCCCGAGGACCTCGCCGATTGGGAGGCGCTGGTGCGCGCGCTGGTCACTCGCTACCGGGGGCGCCTTGAGGCCTACGAACTCTGGGTGATGGGCAACGACGAGCGGTTCTTCACCGGTGACGTCACCGTCTTGGTGGAGATGACGCGCCGCGCCTCCCGGATTATCCGGCGTGCCGATCCGCGCGCCATCGTCGTGTGCCCGGGCATGGGACGGCTGTGGGAACCGGCTGCCCGGCGGGTCCTGGAACGCTTCGCCGAGTTGGGCGGCTACCGGCACTGCGATGTCGCGGGCATCAAGCTGCACCAGCGCCGCGCCGCGGATCCGCCTGAGACGATGCTGGAGCTTCTGGTCCTGATCGACCGGGTTTTCCATCGGATCGGCGTGCATCCGCCGTTGTGGAATACCGGGACGACCTATGACATCCCGCTGCAGGGCTCACTGGATGAGCGGCGAGCCACCGACTACGCGGTGCGCTTCTACCTGCTGGGCCTGTACGCCGCCGATTTCAAGCTGGAGCGCATGTATTTCTATAACTGGGGCGGCAGTTCCCTGCCCATCGTGCTGCAGGCTGAGGGCGGCGCCCCGACCAGGGCCGCCTTGGCCGTCGAGCAGTTGCAGCGCTGGCTTGCCCACACCCGCCTCCGCTCCTGCGGGCAGGGTCTGGCCATCGCGTTGCCGGCAAACGTCTGGCAGTGCGAGCTCACCCTCACCGGATCGCGCGGTGCGCATGAGGCCGTCCTGCGGTGGACAGTCACGGGGACGGCTTCCGTGGCCGCCCCCGGGGCTCGAAGCGTGAGGCACCTCGATGGATCCAGCGTCTCGGTCCGGCCGGGGGACCCTGTCCAGATCACCGAGAGGCCCGTGCTCATCATCTACTGAGGCCGGCGATCGGACATCGCCTGTCTCGATGATGCCGCGTGCCGGTCCTGGCCCTCCCGGTGTCCGCGGCTGCGACCGGGGTCTTCGAACCCCGTGCTCGCGTCGTTCGGCTCAGCCGAGCAGGCACCCGCCATAATGGTGTGTCGTGTCCGACATGCGGCGCTGTCGGTGCCGCGGCCGTCGCCCGGGGCGGCGACCCGCGGTGGTGCCGCCTCCTGTTCGGGCGCTCGCCGAGCCGGAGCCGAAGCCGTGGAGGTCGCCGCGCCGGTGGCTGCAGCCGGGGAGTCCCGCACCGACGCACGGGCGCACGCCCGGGCGGGCGGGCTCGTCCTGCTGCTCACCCCGCTGATCACGGTTGCGTTCCTCGTGGTCCAGCTGGTGGCCATCCGGTATGCCGAGCACCCGGCCGACCCGATGGGCATCTCCGGCGGCCCGCGGACGTCCCGGTCTCTGGGCTCCGTTGGATGGATGGCGTACTCCGCTCGCGTCTGGACGTGGGGAGGAGCCGTGTTCACGCTGCCGGTCGCGGTCCTGCTGGCGCTGCTCGGCCGAAGGGTGTTACGCCACGGCGCCGAACCGGGGTACGCCACCGTCACCGGAATCGGCGGCGTGTTCCATCTGCTGGGATTCGCCTTCGTCACGCGGTTCAACGCGATGACGAGCGCCGTGTCCGCCGACGACCAGAGCGGGTTCATCGCGCATAACCCCGGCTGGCAGCCACCGGCGATGCTCGCGCTCGTCGTGCTGGCGGGCCTGCTGCCGGCCGCCGCCATGTTCTTGCTGGCCAGGGTGGGTCGGCTGGATCGTGAAACCCGGGAAGCGGGCCCGGGCGGGAGCGCCGGATCAACCGACGACCCTTGAGCCGGGTCCGGGCCGGCGATTCGGGGGCCCTCTCCGCGGGCCCGTAGCGGGGAGAACACCGGGCGCGCCCCGAATGCTTTCCCCAGGTCTGTGTGAGCGTCGCCGCTTTCCGGAGACGCGGCGATAGGCTTTCCGATCGGCGGGGCGTCCGCACCGGTCACCGCTCAGAAACCGCTCCGGCGGGCGAAGCGCGGCTCGGAGCGATCCGTCGCGGCGAGAGATTTCTCCGGGGCCGTGTCGATCCGCGGGCCGCTCGTTCGACGTAAGGGTGCGAGAGCCGAGAGGCGGCCCCGCCGGACGAAACGAGGAGAACACGATGTCGAAGTACCTGCTGATCATGCGGGGCACCGACGAGTCGAACGCGGCCATGATGGCCGACATCGACGAGATGATGACCAGGACCCACCAGTTCATCGAGGAGATGGTCAAGGCCGGCGTTCTCCTCGCGGCCGAGGGGCTGGACGATCCGGGCCAGGGCGCCGTGGTCGACTTCAGCGGCCAGGCCCCGGTGGTCACGGACGGGCCGTACGGCGAGACCAAGGAACTGTTCGGGGGCTTCTTCCTGCTCGACGTCGCCTCGAAGCAGGAGGCGGTCGAGTGGGCCAAGCGGGTCCCGGCGGCACCCGGGGCCAAGATCGAGATCCGGCGGGTGCCCGGGAGCGACGAGGTCCCGCAGGTCGACAAGTGATCGTCGAGGACCGGGCCGGGCGCGAGAGCGACGGCCGGACCTGATGGGCACGGCCGATGTCGAGGCCGTCTGGCGGATCGAGTCGGCGCGGATGGTCTCGGCGCTGACCCGGCTCACCGGCGATTTCGAGCTGGCCGAGGACGCGGCCCAGGAGGCGGTGGCCGAGGCGCTGGCGTCGTGGCCGCTCGCCTCTCCGGCCAATCCGGCCGGCTGGCTGATGGCCACGGCCCGGCGGCGGGCGATCGACGCGATCCGCCGCCGGACCGCCCTTCAGGACCGGTACGCCCTGCTGGTGGCCGGCTCGGCGGCCGACGAGGAAATCGATCCCGACAAGATCGATGACGACGTGCTGGCGCTGATGTTCATCAGCTGCCATCCGGTGCTCTCCCCCGAGGCCCGGGTGGCGCTGACCCTGCGCGTGGTCGGCGGCCTGTCCAGCGAGGAGATCGCCCGCGCGTTCCTCGTGCCCGTGCCGACCGTGCAGGCCCGCATCACGCGGGGCAAGAAGACGATCGCGGCGGCCGGGGTGCCGTTCGAGCTGCCGTCGGCCGCCGAGCGCCGGGAGCGGCTGGGCGGCGTGCTCAGCGTCATCTACGTGATCTTCACCGAGGGGTCGACGGCCACGTCGGGCGACCGGCTGCTCCGCCCCGACGTCGCCTACGAGGCGATCCGGCTGGCCCGCACGCTGGCCGCGCTGCAACCGGCCGAGCCGGAGGTGCACGGCCTGCTCGCGTTGTGCGAGCTGACAGCCGCGCGCTTCCCGGCCCGTACCGGCCCGGACGGCTCGCCGGTCCTGCTCGAGGACCAGGACCGGCGGCGGTGGGACGTCTCGGCGATCCGCCGCGGGCTGGCCGCGCTGGCCAGGGCGTCGGCTCGCGGTCTCGGCCCCTACGGCCTGCAGGCCGCGATCGCCGCCGCCCACGTGTCGGCGCCCTCGGTCGAGGCGACCGACTGGGACCGGATCGTGCTGCTCTACGAGGCCCTCGGCCGGGTCGCGCCCTCGCCGGTGGTCGAGCTCAACCGGGCCGTGGCCGTCGCCATGGCCTCGGGCCCGGCGCGGGCCCTGGCCATCGTGGACGAGCTGATCGCCTCGGACCGGCTCCCCGGTTCGCATCTGGTCCCGACCGTACGCGGTGAACTGCTGGCCCGGCTCGGACGGCGATCGGAAGCGCGCGCCGAGCTGGAGCTGGCGGCCCGGCTCTGCGCCAACCGGCGCGAACGCTCGGTGCTGCTGCGCAAGGCGGCTGCGCTGGGCTGACCTCTCCGGCGCAGCCGGCCGGTGGCGGTGAGCCGGGCTCCGGCGGCCCGCTGACGCCACCGGCCGTACGGCTGCCGCTCAAGCCCCGCGTCCACGATGCCCACCGGTGACGCCGGAGGCTCCGGACCGCCTAGCGCCCGGTACGGCGGAATCCCGCGCGGTAGGCGCTGGGCGTGATCCCCGCCCGGCCGACCAGGTGCTTGCGCAGGGAGTCGGCGCTGCCCAGCCCGCTTCTCCAGGCGATCTCGCCCATCGGCAGGTCGGTGGTCTCCAGCAGCTCCCGCGCCCGGTCGATGCGCCGGTGCAGCAGCCACTGCAGAGGGCTGAGCCCGGTCTCGGCATGGAAGCGGCGGGTCAGCGTGCGCACGCTGGTGCCGGCGTGGCCGGCCAGGTCTCCGAGGGTCAGCGGGCGGTCCAGCCGCTCCAGCGCCCAGGCCCGGGTCGCGGCCAGCCACGCGCCGCGCTCGGGCGGCAGCGGCGTGTCGATGAACTGGGCCTGGCCGCCGGGCCGGACGGGGGAGACGACCGCGGCCCGGGCCACGGCGTTGGCGACCGCCGCCCCGTGGTCGAGCCGGACCAGGTGCAGGCACAGGTCGATGGCGGCGGCCGCGCCCGCCGAGGTCAGCACCCGGCCGTCGTCGACGTAGAGCACGTCGGGGCGGACCTCGACGGCGGGGTGGCGGGCGGCCAGCGCGTCGGCCAGGGCCCAGTGGGTGGTCGCCGGGCGGCCGTCCAGCAGGCCCGCCTGCGCCAGCACGAAGGCTCCGGTGCACAGCGAGGCGATGCGCGCCCCGGCGGCCGCCGCCTCCCGCACCGCCCGCAGCGCCTCCGGGTGGGCGGGCTCGCCGCCGCTGCCGACCGCGATCACGGTTCCGGCCCCCCGCACCGCCTCCAGGCCGTCCGGGACGAACAGGTCGGGGCCGCCGGCCGTGGGCACGATGCCCGGCTCGGCGGTGCACGCCCGGATGGCGTAGCCGGGACCGCCGTCGGTCTCGACGCCGCCGAAGACCATGTAGGGGATGGACACGTCGAAGCTCATGACGGGCGTCACGACGACGAGCACGATTCGGTGCATGGCCGGATCCTCCGGATAGCTGGCATTCTGGCCACTGCCGCCAGCCTAAGGGCGTGAGGGACGGTAGGTCCATGACCTTCCACGTGATCATCGGCGCCGGTGCCGCCGCCTCCCGCACCGCCCTGCTGCTCGCCGCCGACGGCGAGCGCGTCAAGATCGTCAGCAGAAGCGGCGCGGGGCCCGAGCACCCCCTGGTGGAGAAGACGGCCGCGGACGCCGCCGACGCCGACCTGCTCACCCGGCTGCTGGAGGGCGCGACCACGCTGTTCGGCTGCGCCGCGCCGCCCTACCACCTCTGGCCGCAGGAGTTCCCCGCGCTGGCGGCCGGCCTGCTGACCGCCGCGTCGCGCACCGGCGTGCCCTACGTCATGCTGGGCAACCTGTACGGCTACGGCCTCGTCGACGGCCCGGTCCACCCGGGCCTGCCGCTGCGGGCCGCCGGACCCAAGGGCCGCCTGCGGGCGCGCCTGTGGGAGGAGGCCGCCGCCTCGGGCGCGCGGGTCACCGAGGTGCGGGCCGCGCAGTTCTACGGCGCCGGCGCCGTGTCGGTCTTCAGCCTCATGGTCCAGCCGAAAGTGCTGGCGGGCGCGCTCGCCCTGGTGCCGCAGGAGCTGGACCTGCCGCACAGCTACTCCTCGATCGGCGACACGGCCCGCACGCTGGTCGCCGCCGGTCGCGACGCGAGCTCCTGGGGACGGGCCTGGCACGTGCCGGTGGTCACGCCCTCGGTGCGCGAACTGGCCGCGCGGCTCGCCGGGCTGGCCGGGGCGCCCGAGCCCCGCCTGGAGGAGCTGACCGAGCGGGACCTGGCGCTGCTGTCGCTCACCGGCCCGTTCTGGGCGGAGCTGACCGAGGTGCTGGAGACGCCGGGCAGGCCGTACGTCTCCGACTTCACCGAGACGGAGAAACTGCTCGGCGTCACGGCCACGCCGGTCGAGGAGGTCCTGGCCGGACTGCTCTGATCCCGGCGCGGGCCCGCTCCGCGGCGGCTGCTCAGCCGACGTGGACGAGAGGGCGGCGGGCCGGGTCCGGCTCGGCCTGCCGCAGCACCTCGCGGGTCAGCGGCGGGATGTCGCCGCCGCCGAAGACCAGATAGCGCAGCAGCGCGCCGATCGGGTTGCCCTCGGCGGCCCAGTGGAAGTAGACGTGGGGCGTCTTGCCGGTCTCGTCACGGAGATACAGCAGCACCGCGGCGATCGCGTTGGCGACCGTGGTGCTCTCCATGCGCAGGATGCGGAAGCCGTGGCGCTCTTCTCCGATCACCCGCAGCTCGCTTTCGAACTCGGAGGCGTCGGGGACGGTGACCTCCAGGAACAGCGCCCCTTCTTTCGTGCGCAGCCGGTGCAGCTCCCAGGCCTCGCGGGTCTTGCCGACGTACTCGGCGCAGTCGCGCGCGTCGGGCTCGTTGGCGATCAGGTGGATCTCCCCGGCCTCGTTGATGTAGCGCCGGGCGGTGTCGTCCATGCTGATACGGGTGACGCGCAGCTCGGTGGAGCGGGTGGCGCGGGAGACCAGGGAGGTCACCACGATGAACGCGACGAAGAACGCGGCGATCACCAGTCCGTCGGGGCGTTCGATGATGTTGGCGATGGTGGCGTAGACGAAGACGACCGTGACGGAGCCGAACCCGGCGGCCGCTCCGATCCGCCGCTTCCTGGCGGCCGACAGGGTCACCGCGATGGCCGCCGACAGGATCAGCGCGAGCACGCCGGTGGCGTAGGCGCCGCCCTGGGATTCGACGTCGGCGTCGAAGACCAGCGTGATGGCGAACGAGATGGCGGTGAAGACCAGGACCATCGGCCGGGTGGCGCGGGACCAGTCCGGGGCCATGCCGTAGCGGGGCAGGTAGCGCGGGACGATGTTGAGCAGTCCCGCGAGGGCCGAGGCGCCGGCGAACCACAGGATCGCGATGGTGGAGACGTCGTAGGCGGTGCCGAACCAGTCGCCCAGATAGGCGTGGGCCAGATACGCCAGGGCGCGGCCGTTGGCGCTGCCGCCCTCGGCGAACTCCTCGGCGGGGATGAGCACGGTGGTGGCGAAGCTGGAGGCGATCAGGAAGACGCTCATGATGAGCGCGGCGGTGGTCAGCAGCTTGCGCGCGCCCTTGACGCGCCGGGCCAGGTCGCCCCGGACCAGCGGCATGACCGCTACACCGGTCTCGAAACCCGACAGGCCCAGGGCGAGTTTCGGCATGACGTACAGCGCGACGGCGATCATGCCGATCGGGCTGGAGTGCTCGGCGGTCAGCGCGGCCCGCCAGTCGCCGACCAGGCCGGGCTCGACGAGCACGTGCTCGACCGCGACGCCGACGACGACGACGTTCAGCGTCAGGTAGACGGCGACCAGCACCACGGCGATGGAGATCGCCTCGCTGAAACCGAGCAGGAACACCCCGCCCAGAGCCGCGATCAGCACCAGGGTGACCGGCACCTGCCGGCCGGAGAGGAACCCGGGAACGAACGGGTTGTGCAGCACGTGCGCGGTGGCGTCGGCGGCCGACAGGGTGATCGTCACGATGAACGCGGTGGCGACGAACCCGAGCAGGAACAGGACCAGCAGCTTGCCGCGCCAGCCGGGCAGCAGGCTCTCCAGCATCGACAGCGAGCCCAGGCCGTGCGGGCTCTGCTCGGCCACGGCCCGGTAGGTGGGAAGCGCCCCCAGCAGGGTGAGCGCGACCAGCAGCAGGGTGGCGACCGGGCTGAGGGCCCCGGCGGCCAGCGCGGCGATGCCGGGCTGGTAGCCCAGGGTGGAGAAGTAGTCCACACCGGTCAGGCACATCACCTGCCACCAGGAGTGCTGATGGCCGGGGGCCTCCTCGTGGTGCGGGCCGGTGGTCCTGGCGTCGCTGCGCGGCAGGCCGTGCAGCAGCCAGCCGCGCAGCGCGGATTCACCGGGCGCGGATCCGGTTCTCGGCGGGGTCGATGTGTTCACCCCGGTCCACCCCCCGTGGTCGATGTCACTCGTCGGTGCGGTCGTGTGGTGCGTGTGGTGCGCACGGCGCGCTTCCTCCCGGGACTGCGGCGGATGCCGGGTCTTCAGGGCGCGAACCGGTAGCCCATGCCGGGCTCGGTGATCAGATGGGCCGGGCGGGCGGGGTCGGGCTCCAGCTTCCGGCGCAGCTGGGCCATGTACTGGCGCAGGTAGTGGGTCTCTCTGTCGTAGCCGGCGCCCCACACCTCGGTGAGCATCTGGCGCTGGCTGATCAGCTTGCCCGGGTTGCGCAGCAGCAGCTCCAGCAGACGCCACTCGGTGGGGGTCAGCCGCACGTCGCCGGAGACCGTCTTGGCGGCCAGGTCGACCGTGCGGTCGCCGATCCGGATCTGCGCCGGCTGCGCGTCGTGCGGTGAGGCGCGCCGGGTCACGGCCCGGATGCGGGCCAGGAGCTCCTCGATGTCGAACGGTTTGGTGACGTAGTCGTCGGCGCCGGCGTCCAGGGCGTCGATCTTGTCCTGGCTGCCCGCCCGGCCCGACAGCACCACGATCGGCACGGACGTCCAGCCGCGCAGGCCGTGGACCACCTCCACCCCGTCGATGTCGGGCAGACCCAGATCCAGCACGACCAGATCGGGGTGGAACTGCGCGGCCTGGCGCAGAGCGGAGCCGCCGTCGTCGGCCATGGCGACCTCGTAGTGGCGGGCGACCAGATTGATGCGAAGCGCCCGCAGCAGCTGCGGCTCGTCGTCGACGATCAGGACGCGGGTCACGGGCCCTCCCCGATGGGCTCGTCCTCGGCCGGGGAGAGGACGCGCATGGAAACGATCATGGTGAGTCCGCCGCCGGGGGTCTCGTCGGGGACCAGGGTGCCGCCCATGGCTTCGGTGAGCCCGCGCGCGAGCGCCAGACCCAGTCCGACGCCGGTGTGGCTGTCACGGTCGCCCAGCCGCTGGAAGGGCAGGAAGACCTGCTCGCGGGCGGCGTGCGGGATGCCGGGACCGCGGTCGATCACGCGGATCTCCACGCGGCCGCCGTGCCGGCTGGCGGTGATCAGGGCCTTCTGGCCGGGCGGACTGTGGCGGGCCGCGTTCGACATCAGGTTGACCAGCACGCGTTCCAGCAGGGCCGCATCGGCGACGATCTCGGGCAGCTCCAGCGGGATGTCGCCCTCGACGCGGTCGCGCAGCGGGCCCAGGGCGTCGATGGAGCGCGGCACGACCTCCTCCAGCGCCACGGGATGCAGGGCCAGGCCGAGCACGCCGGCCTGCAGGCGGCTCATGTCGAGCAGGTTGGCCACCAGGCGGTCCAGCATGGCCAGGGACTCGGCGGCGGTGGCCAGCAGTTCGGCGCGGTCCTGCGCCGACCAGTCGATCTCGGTACTGCGCAGGCTGTCGACGGCGGCCTTGGCCGAGGCGAGCGGGGTGCGCAGGTCGTGGCTGACGGCGGCCAGCAGGGCGGTGCGCATCCTGTCGGCCTCGGCCAGCGGCCTGGCCTGCGCGGCCTCGTACTGGAGGCGCTCCTGGCGCAGGGCGACGGCGGCCTCGGTGGCGAACGCCTCCAGCACCCGGCGGTCGGAGGCCGCCAGCAGTCGCCCGCGCACCGCCAGCACCAGGGAGGCGTCGACGGCCACGTCGGTGTCGGCGGCGGCCGGGTGGGTGCAGGGCGGACCGCCGGAGGTGGCCAGGATGCGCCAGGCCTCGGGATCGCCGCGGTCCTCCAGGCCCGGCTCGCCGACGCGCTCCAGGAGGGTGACCGAGGTCAGGGCGAAGGTCTCGCGCAGCCGGGCCAGCAGGGAGGCCAGCGCGGCCTGGCCGCGCAGCACGTGCCCGGCCAGGGTGGACAGCACCTCGGCCTCGGCGCCGGCGCGGGCGGCCTCGGCGGTACGGCGGGCGGCCAGGTCGACGACGGCGCTGACGGTGACCGCGACCAGCACGAACACGATGAGCGCGAGCAGGTTGTCGGCATCGGCCACGAACAGGGTGTGCAGGGGCGGCGTGAAGAACCAGTTGAGCAGGGCGGACCCGCCCACGGCGGCGGTGATCGCCGGCCACCTGCCGCCGACCAGCGCCACACCGGCGACCAGCAGCAGGAACAGCAGGATCCGGCTGGACATGCTCACCGCCCCGCCCAGCAGGACCAGCAGCGAGGCCAGGGCGGGCAGGCCGGACGCGGTCAGAGCCCACCCGGCCAGCCGCCGGATCCGGGAGAGCCCGGCACGCGAGCGCCACGGGCGCCGCCGGCCGGTGGCGGTCTCCTCGTGGGTGACCATGTGCACATCGATGGAACCGGACATCGCGATGGTTTCCACGCCGACGCCGCGAGAGCGCAGCCGGGCCAGCCGGCCGCGACGCGACGCGCCCAGCACCAGCTGGGTGGCGTTGACGCCGCGGGCGAAGTCCAGCAGCGCGCGTGCGATGTCCCGGCCCACCACCTGGTGGTAGGAGCCGCCCAGGGCTTCGACCAGAGTGCGCTGGCGGGCCAGATGCGCAGGGCTGGCGCCGCTCAGGCCGCCGCCCGCCCGGGTGACGTGCACCGCCAGCAGGTCGGCGCCCCTGCTGCGACCGGCGATGCGGGCCGCCCGCCGGATCAGCGTGTCGCCCTCCGGACCGCCGGTCAGCGCGACCACGATCCGCTCGCGCACCCCCCAGGTCCCGGCGATGCCGTGCTCGGCGCGGTAGCGCTCCAGCTGCTCGTCGACCTTGCCCGCCACCCACAACAGCGCCAGCTGCCGCAGCGCGGTCAGGTTCCCCTCCCGGAAGTAGCTCGACAGCGCCGCGTCGATCTCCTCCGGGGCGTAGATGTTGCCGTGCGCCAGACGGCGGCGCAGCGCCTGGGGGGCCATGTCGACCAGCTGGACCTGCTCCGCCCGCCGTACGACCTCGTCCGGCACGGTCTCGTGCTGGGCCACCCCGGTGATCTGCCGCACCACGTCGGTGAGCGACTCCAGGTGCTGGATGTTGAGCGTGGAGACCACATCGACGCCGGCGTCGAGGATCTCCTCGATGTCCTGCCAGCGCTTGGCGTTCCCCGAGCCGGGGGCGTTGGTGTGGGCGAGCTCGTCGATCAGGGCGGCTTCCGGCCGGCGGGCGATGACCGCCGCGGTGTCCAGCTCGGTGACGACCTCGCCCCGATGGATCAGGGTCTTGCGGGGGACGATCTCCATGCCGTCCAGGAGCGCGGCGGTGCGGGCCCGGCCGTGGGTCTCCGCCAGGCCCACGACCACGTCCCGGCCGCGTTCCACGCCGCGCCGCCCCTCGCTCAGCATGGCGAAGGTCTTGCCGACCCCCGGGGCCGCGCCCAGGTAAATCCGCAGCCGCCCCCGTGGCACGCCGATCACCATTTCCCAGATCCCGGAAACCTACCGAGGCCCTCGCGAGGGCCAAAACCCATGAAATAGCGACAGCCGGCGTTTTCCCCGCATCTTGACGCTTTCCCTACGCCGCCGGACGGATTGTTGACGCGATCCATACGCCTCTTCCCGGGACGCGCCTGTGCGCTGGGTCACATGCCCTCCCTCCGGTCGCGGTGATCGTTGTAGCTTGGCCTCCCGCCTCCGGTTATGACGGTCGTCATAGCCGGGTGGGGATCATGCGAACGGAGACGTCATGCCGGAGATCCCGAAGACCGCTCACCCCGCCCCGGGGACTGCTCCATGAGCGACCTGCCCGAGGCGTTCTACCTGCCCGTCGGCGACGATCTATACGAACCCACCCGTGCCACCCAGAGCCCGTGGGACGGCGACGCCCAGCACGGCGGCCCGCCCACCGCTCTGCTGGCCCACGCCCTGGACGCGGCCGCGGGGCCGGGAATGCGCCTGGCCCGCATCGGCGTGGACTTCCTGGGCCCCATCCCGCGCCGCCCCGCCCGCGTCGAGGTGACCGAAGTACGGCCGGGCCGCCGCATCCGTCTCGCCCAGGCCCACCTGATTATCGACGGGCGGCCCGCCGTGAGCGCCCAGGCCTGGCACATCGCCACCGGCCCCACCCCGCCGGCCGCCGGCCCGCCCCTCCCGCCCCCGCCCCTGCCCGCCGCCCCGGCCGAACACCTCCTGCCCGCCCCGTCCGATTGGGGCTACGGCCAGGCCGTCGAATGGCGCTCCACCGACCAGGCCCCCCGCGCCCCCGGCGCCGCCCAGGTCTGGACCCGCGTGCGGATCCCCCTCATCGCCGGGGAAGACCTCACCGGCCTGGCCCGCACGCTCATCGTCGCCGACTCCGCCAACGGCCTGTCGCTGGCCCTCCCCCTCCAGGAGTGGCTGTCCATCCCGCCCGCCATGACCACCACTCTGCTCCGCCCGCCCGTCGGCGACTGGGTCCACATGGACTGCCGCACCCATCTGTCCGACGACGGCCTCGGACTGGCCCGCGCCACCCTCCGCGACCCCGGCGGCTACCTGGGGGAGGTCGCCCAGCCCCTGCTCATCCGCCGGCGGTGAACCACCGGCCGCTCCGGCGGCGCGCCGATGCTGCGGGGCGGGTGCTCCGCCTCGCCGGTCAGGCTCCCTCCCGGCGCGGGGAGCCGAGGCGGGCCAGCTCGTCCCGGGAGAGCCGCAGCGCGCCGGCGGCCATGTTGTCGACCAGGTGATCCGGGTTCCCGGTGCCGGGGATGGCCAGCACGTTCGGCCCCTGCTGCAGCGTCCACGCCAGCCGGACCTGCGCGGCCGTCGCCCCGTGCGCGCGGGCGACGGCCAGGACCTCCTCGTCCTCGGCGCCGCTCGCGCCCGCCTCGCGGCCGGCGCCGGCGATCGCGAAGAACGGGACGAACGCGATGCCCTGCTCCCCGCAGGCACGCAGGAACGCCCGGCCGTCCGACCGGAGGCCGATGCCGTAGGCGTTCTGCACGCAGACGACCGGGGCGATGGCCCGGGCCTCGGCCAGGTGATCGGGGGTGGCGTTGGACAGGCCCAGGTGGCGGATGAGCCCGGCCTCGCGCAGCTCGGCCAGCGCGCCGAAGTGCTCGGCGATCGAGCCGGTCGTCCGGCTGGGGGGAACGCGCAGGTTCACCACGTCGAGGTGGTCGCGGCCGAGCTGGCGCAGGTTCTCCTCGACCTGGCCGCGCAGCTGCTCCGGAGCGGCCCACCACCACTGTCCCGACGGATCCCGCCCCGGCCAGACCTTGGTGGCGATGACCAGGTCGTCGGGGTACGGCGCCAGCGCCCGGTTGATCAGTTCGTTGGCGGAGCGCAGCGGGGAGAAGTAGAACGCGGCCGTGTCGATGTGGTTGACGCCGAGTTCGACCGCGCGGCGCAGCACGGTGACGGCCCGGTCGCGATCGCTCGGAGCGCCGTCGACGAACGCCTCGCCCTTCTGGGTCAGGCGCATCGCGCCCAGCCCGATCCGGTTGACCGTCAGGTCGCCGAGCTTCCAGGTTCCCGCGGCCGCCGCGGTGATGGTCTCCGAAGTCATGATCGGATTCTTCCACGCCGCCGACGGCCGCGGAGCTTGGATGATCTTCCTCGCGATCGGCGGGACGGGGCGGTACACCGCCGAGGAGGGCGCGGACCGCGGGCGTCGGGCGGAGGTCACAAAGAGGCTCTCCTGACGGCGTCGGGCGGAGGTCACAAAGAGGCTCTCCTGACGGCGGCCAGGTAGTCGTCGACGGTCTGCCGGTCGGGGGTCTCCGGGAGCGCGCCGGCCTCGCCCAGGGATTCGAAGTCCGCGAGCAGCCCGGCCCGCCAGCGTTCCACCTCCGCCCACGGGATCTCACCCCGCCGCAGCGCCAGCAGCCGGTCGCGGTGCTCTCCCACGCGCACCAGCGGCTCTCCCTCGCGGACCAGGTGGAGCCCGCTGAGCATGAGCCTGATCATGTGCATGGCCTGCTTCCACTTCGGCCGCTCGGGGTCGAGCCTGCGGAACTGGGCGTCGGCGTAGCCGCTGAACGTCCGGCGGGCGCGCCGGGACAGGAAGGCCCGG
This sequence comes from Planobispora longispora, assembly GCF_016863135.1. Classification (GTDB taxonomy): domain Bacteria; phylum Actinomycetota; class Actinomycetes; order Streptosporangiales; family Streptosporangiaceae; genus Planobispora; species Planobispora longispora. Next base: position 19,447 of record NZ_BOOH01000074.1, on the reverse strand, counting down.
CGTATGGAGAGCAGGTCCTCGCCCGCCGGGGTGACGTGCTCGACGAGCGGCGACCACAGGCATTCCAGGACCGTCGGGTTGGCCTCCAGCGCCAGTGCGCAGAACCGCTCGACCTCCCAGGAGAACTGCTCCGCCTCGGGTCCCTCGACGTGGGTCGGCGGCTTGTCCAGCCGCCAGAACAGCGGCGTGGGCGCGGTGAAGACACCGCGCCGGTCGACGTCGGAGGCCGCGGTCTCCAACCCGTAGGCGCGGGATCCGGTCACCACCGACAGGATCAGGAAATCCGGGACGAAGCATGTTTCCACCGGTCAAGCCTGCCAGCCGTACGGCGCCGCCCGGTACGGGTTTTCCGGGTCGCCGCTTCCCGGGGGCGCCGCTTCCCGGGGCGCCGCTCCGCCGGCCGGCGGACGGGGCGACCGTCCCGGCTCAGGCCATGGCCTCGGCCTCGCCGCGGCTGCGGACCGGGTCGCTCCCGGGTTCGTAGGCGGGTGCGGCGGGGGCCCCGGTGATGCCGCCGGCGACCCTGGCCTGGGCCTGGCGGAACTCCTCAAGAGGTCCGGTGAGAGTGTGGACGCCGTTGAGGGCCAGCCGGAGGACGGTACGGCGGGCCCGCCGCTCGACGGGGTTGAGCGGCTGGTGCATGACCATGCGGGCGGCCCAGGTGGGAAGGGTGTCGCGGATGGCCCAGTCCATGAACGGGCCGGTGAGCGGGGTGGTGGGGGTGCCGCGGAGGTTGACGCCGGTGCGCGCCGCCTTGCCGGGCGTGACGGCCAGGCGGGGGAGGTAGGACCGGAGGCATTCGAGGGTGTCGGCCTTGGTGGCGGGTAGGTCGGTGCCGCCGAGCGCGTGGCCGACGCGGACGAACTCGCCGTAGTAGCGGTCCAGGTCCTTCCCGCGCAGCGGGCGGGGATGGTAGCGCTCGTGCGCGGTGGCCAGGCCCCAGACGACGGTGGCGTAGTTCCAGCGCAGCCAGCCGGGGTCGTCGGCGTCGTAGGGGAGGCCGTCGGGGCGGGTGCCCTTGACGGTGTGGTGCATGGCGCGCACCGTTCGGGCCAGGCGCTCGGCGGTCTCGGTGGAGCCGTAGGCGGTGCCGATGAAGAACGACAGGGAGTGCCCGAACCGCACGGCGGCGCCCTCCGGGTCGAACTCGCCGGTCGGCCCGCCCCCGGAGTCCCGGGCGGTGATCCGGGAGTGGTCGACGCCCATCCAGTGGATGCTGGGGTCCAGGCCCTCCAGGTAGGCCGCGCACGCCAGCCCGAAGGACAGGGCCGGGGTGTGGGAGTGCACGTGCCACACCGCGCTGCCGGGGCCGAACCAGCCGGGGTCCCCGGCGGGGCCGGCGAAGTCGAGTCCCCTGAAGAAGCGGGACCGCACATGGGTGTCGAAGTGCCGGTCGAACCGCCCGGCGAGGTGCCGGATGAGCGTCTGGTGGGGCAGGGGGATCATGCCGGCTCCCAAATCTGGCTACAGATGTATCCAGAATAGGAGAATTCTGGCTACATGTGTAGCCAGAATCGGATGGATAGGCTGAGCGGGTGGCGAGCGACGCAGAGACCGTGGCAGCCGCGGAGCTCGCGGAGCTCGCGGGGCCCGCTGAGCCCGCGGTGACCCGGTGGGCCGGTGTGCCGCTGACCGTCCGGCGCAGCGAGCGCCGGGCCCGGCTGGTGGAGGCGGCGTTCGAGCTGTTCGGCACCCAGGGCGAGGCCGGGGTGTCGGTGCGCGCGGTGTGCCGGGCCGCCGCCCTGCACGCCCGCTACTTCTACGAGAACTTCGCCGACACCGGCCAGCTCCTCGGCGCGGTCTACGACAAGGTCGCCTCCGATCTGGCCGGGCTCCTGCCGGCGGTCCTGGAGGCGGCCGGCGACGACGCGGCCGAACGGATCCGCGCCGGCATCCGCACCGTGCTGGACTTCAGCTCGGCCGATCCGCGCCGGGGCCGGGTGCTGTTCACCGAGGCCCGGGCCAACCCCGTGCTGATCGCCCGGCGACAGGCCGCCCAGACCGCGCTGATGGACGCGGTCCTGCGGCAGGAGACCCGGACGCGCCCCGCCGCCGATCCACGCCTGGCGCGGGTGGGCGCCGCGATGTTCACCGGCGCGATGGTGGAGCTCGCCCAGCAGTGGCTGACCGGCGGTCTCGGCGACGATCTGGACGCCGTCGTCGAGCACGCGGCCGCGCTCCTGCGGACGCCGTACGCCGGGTGAAGGGGCGACCGGGCCGTCGCCGGCGACAGCGGGCCGGGGCAGAAGCCGGACGATCGCCCGATCACCCGCCCGCGGCGCCGCGCAGCCGCCGATTCGTTACATCCAGGATCTTGCGGGAGAAGATCCCTTGGAAGAGATTGACGGCAGCTGTCAAATCTCCATCGGCTTTCGGAGCGACCCTCAATGAACAGATGGAAGAGCCTTCTGCTCGCCGTGGCGGTGGCCGTACCCCTGAGCGCACTGCCCATGGCGACCGTCCCCGCCGCGTCCGCGGCCTCCCCGCCCCAGCCACCCCCGACCCCGTCGCCCACGCCCTCCGGGCCGATCGAGGACAACGAGACCCAGCCGGTCTACTCCCGCGCCGAGGCTCTGATCGAGACCGTGTTCGTGGAGGTCGCCGGGACCGACAGCGACGCCGACGGCCGCCCGGACCGGGTCGCGGTCGACATCATCCGGCCCAAGGAGACCGCCGCCGGGCTGAAGGTCCCGGTCGTCATGGAGTCCAGCCCCTACTACGCGGGCGGCAACGACGTGGACAACCACGTCGTCGACCTCGACGGCTCCGACCCGGCCGGCATGGAGTACCGCCGCAACAAGTTCCGCGAGCTGAACGACGAGATGTTCGGCCTGGACGAGGATTCGGCCGCCCGCGCCGCCTCCGCGCCGTTCCGCGGCTACTACGACAACTACTTCGTACCGCGCGGCTACGCGGTCGTGCTGGTGGAGAACGTCGGCTCGGGCCGCGCCACCGGCTGCCCGACCACCGGCCTGCCGAACGAGACCGCCGGGCCCAAGGCCGCGATCGACTGGCTCAACGGCCGCGCCAAGGGCTTCGACGCGGCGGGCGGCGAGGTGCGGGCCGGCTGGTCCACCGGGAACGTCGGCATGATCGGCGTCTCCTACAACGGCACCCTGCCCAACGCCGTCGCCGCCACCGGGGTCCAGGGCCTGAAGACCATCGTGCCGATCGCCGCCATCTCCTCCTGGTACGACTACTACCGGGCCAACGGCGGTGTGGTGGCCCCCGGCGGGTTCCAGGGCGAGGACGCCGACGTGCTCGCCCGTTACGTCCTGACCAGGGAGAACGGTCAGGAAGTCTGCGGTGCGCTGATGGACGCGATCGAGCGCGACCAGGACCGCGTCACCGGTGACTACTCACGCTTCTGGCACGAGCGCAACTACCTGCCCGACGTGCGCAAGGTCCGGGCCAGCGTGTTCCTCGTGCACGGCCTCAACGACTGGAACGTCAAGACCAAGCAGGCCGTCCAGTGGTGGGACGCGCTGGCCGAGCGGGGCGTGCCGCGCAAGATCTGGCTGCACCAGGGCGCGCACTTCAACCCCTTCAACTTCGCCCAGCGCAACGCCGAGTGGCTGCGCCAGCTGCACCGCTGGTTCGACTTCCACCTGTACGGCCTGCGCAACGGCATCCTCGGCGAGCCGCGGGCCGACGTGGAGCACGGTCCCGGCCAGTGGGCCCAGCACCCCGACTGGCCGCTGCCCGGCACCCGTGACGTGCGGCTCGGCCTGACCGCGGGCTCCGGCGGGCAGAACGGCGCCCTGACCCCGGACCGCGGCCGCGGCCGCGCGGTGGAGTCCTTCACCGACCAGAACGCGCGCACCGCCGAGCAGCTCGCCGAGAACGTCGCCGCCACCGACCCCAACCGCCTGGCCTACCTGTCGGCCCCGCTGACCAGGGACGTCCGCCTGTCCGGCACCCCGAAGGTCGGGATCAGGGCGGCCTTCTCCGGCGGGCGCTCGCCGTACCTGACGGCGCTGCTGGTCGACTACGGCACCGACGCCCGCGCCTACGGCCAAGTCGTCTACGGGCCCACCCCGGTCTGCTACGGCCAGGGCATCCCCGGCGACACCGGCTGCGCCCGGCTGGCCGAGCACGTCACCGTCACCGCTCCCTACAAGATCATCACCAGGGGCTGGCTCGACGTGCGCAACCGCCACTCGGACTCCCGCACCGAGCTGCTGCGCGAGGGCCGCTTCTATGACTTCGACTTCGACCTCCAGCCCAACGACTACGTCGTCAAGGCCGGGCACCGGATCGGCGTCGTGCTCATCTCCACCGACCGCGACTTCACCCTCCGCCTGCCCGCCGGGACCAACGTCTCGGTCGAGCCGGCCAGGAGCTCGGTGACGCTCCCGCTCGTCGGCGGGCGCTCGGCCCTCGGCTGACGCGGACGGCGAGGCCCGGACCGGGGTCCGGCGGTGTCCCCGCAGCGTGCCGGGGACGCCGCGGGGCCGCCGGCGCCGGCGGCCGCCCCGGCGGCTCCGGATCTTGACTGCCGCCCGGCACGCTGGTGTAGTGGCTGCGATATGCGCCGTTCAGGGAGCTGGAAGACGGAGCGACGGCGCCGCCGGGGATCGCTCGCCCTGGCCGTCGCCGCCCTGCTCGCGGCCGGGCTCGCCGCGGGCTGGGTCCGTCACGGAGGCGGGCTCGCGCTCGGGGACGGGCTGGGCCTCGAAATCGACCTCGGGCGCCCCGGCCCGCTCCCGGCCGCCTCCCGCTCCGGCGATCCCCGGCCCGCCGGGGACGAGGCGATGGGGGAGTTCGGCTTCTGGGCCGTGGTCGTCCTGGGGGCCGTGCTGGCCGCACCGGTGATCGTCATGCTGATCAGGATGATCCTCCGCGCCGGGGACGGCTTCCCGGCGCCCGCGCCGCCACCGCTCCCGGACGAGCCGGAGGAGACGGTGCTGCGGGTGCGCGAGGCGCTCCGGGCCGGGCTGGCCGACCTCGACTCCGCGGGCGACCCGCGCCGCGCCGTGATCGCCTGCTGGCTCCGGCTCGAACACGCCGCGGCCAGGGCGGGAACCCCTCGCGCGCTCGCCGACACCCCCGCCGACCTGGTCGCCCGGCTGCTGGCGGCGCACCGGGTGGGAGAGGCGGCGCTGGAGCGGCTCGCGGCCGCCTACCGCCGGGCCCGCTACAGCCCGCACGAGGTGGACGACCCCCTGCGGGAGACGGCCCGGCGGGCGCTGGCCGAGGTGGACGCGGAGCTGGCGACGTGATCGGGCCGGCGGCGGGGAACGCGATCGGGGCGGCGGCGGGGAACGCGATCGGGGCGGACCCGGGAGGAATCGTGATGGGGCCGGATCCGTGGAGGAGATCGTGATGGGGCCGGATCCGTGGAGGAGATCGTGACCGGGCTGGTGTGGCACGCCTGCGTGCTCGCGGTCGCCGGGGTGGCGGCCTTCCTCCTGCTGCGCCGGATCCCGGCGGGCGCGCCCCGCCGCCCCGCGGCCGGGCCGGGGACACCGGAACCGTCCGGGCAGGAGTTCACCGAGCTCCGCGAGCTCCGCGAGCTCCGCGAGCACCACGAGATCCGCGAGCTCCGCTGGTGGGAACGGCGGCTCGCCTTCGCCTACGACGACCCCGCCAAGTATCCCTCGCTCGTCCGCGACCGGCTCGCCGACCTGGCCGCCGAACGGCTGCGCCTGCGGCACGGGGCGACCGGCCCGCAACGGGCCCGGGACATCCTCGGAGACGACCTGCACGCCCTGATCACCGCCCCCCGCGCGGAGATCCCGACCCGCGCCGAGCTGGCCCGCCTGGTCGCGCGAATCGAGGAGATATGACCATGGAACCCGCCGAGGCCGGCAGGCACGCGCGCGCGGTGCTCGATCGGGTCGGCACCGTCGTGGTCGGCAAACGCGAGGCCCTGGAACTGGTGCTGGCCGGAATCCTGGCGGGCGGCCACGTCCTGCTGGAGGACTACCCCGGCCTGGCCAAGACCCTCACCGCCCGCTGCTTCGCCCAGACCCTCGGCCTGGACTTCACCCGGCTGCAGTTCACCCCCGACCTGCTCCCCGCCGACGTCACCGGCTCCTTCCTCTACAACCAGCGGGAAGGCGACTTCGTCTTCCGCCGGGGCCCCGTCTTCACCAACCTGCTGCTCGCCGACGAGATCAACCGCACCCCGCCCAAGACCCAGGCGGCGCTGCTGGAGGCCATGCAGGAACGCCAGGTCAGCGTCGAGGGCGTCACCCACCGGCTCCGGACGCCCTTCCACGTGCTGGCCACCGCCAACCCGATCGAGTACGAGGGCACCTACCCGCTGCCCGAGGCGCAGCTCGACCGGTTCCTGCTCCGCGTCTCCTTCGGCTACCCCACGCCGGAGGAGGAGCGGACGATGCTCCGGCGCCGCATGGCCCGCCGCACCGAGGAGACCGTCCTGGAGCCCGTCGTCGACGCCGCCGCCCTGACCGCCATGCAGGACGCGCTGGAGGACGTGGCCGTCGAGGACTCGGTCGGCCGCTACGTCGTGGACATCGTCTCCGCCACCCGCGACCACCCCCAGGTCCAGGTCGGCGCCTCCCCGCGCGGCTCGCTCGCCCTGCTGCTGACCGCCCGCGCCCGCGCCGTCCTCGACGGCCGCGACTACGTCGTCCCCGAGGACGTCAAGCGGGTCGCCCCGGCCGCCCTGTCCCACCGGCTGAGCCTCCGCCCGGAGATGTGGCTGCGCCGCGTCGACCCCGCCGCGATCGTCGAGGAGATCTGCGCCCGCGTCCCCGCTCCCGCCTCCGGCCACCTCCCCACCTACACCGGCTCACCGTCATGACGTGGGTCACGACACGGGCCTTCCGCCGCGCGACCGTCCTTCCGGCCGGGCTGTGCCTGCTGGGGGTGGCCCTGGGCCGGCCGGACCTGCTGGCCGTCGCCGTGCCGTTCGCGCTGGGCACCCTCCTGTCACTGCGCTCCCGGCCCGCGGGCGCCCCGCAGGCCGAGCTGGTCCTGACCGGGAACACCGTCACCGAGGGCGGCACGCTCACCGGGACGGTCACCGTCGCCGCCGACCCGGCGGCGATCTGCGTGGTCGTCCCGGCGGCCGGCCCCGCGCTCGACCTGGAGACCAGGCCCGCGGTGACCGGGGCCCCCGCCACGGTGCCGCTGTCCGCCACCGCCCTGCGCTGGGGGGTGCACACCTTCGGGCCGGTCCGCGTCCGGGTGTTCGCCTGCGACGGGCTCCTGGAGTTCCCCGAGCGGGCGCTGGCGCCGAAGCCTGTGCGGGCGCTGCCCGCCGCCGAGCCGTACTCCTCCCGCACCCCGGTGCCCCGCCCCGGCGGGATATCCGGCATCCACCGCTCCCGGCGGGCGGGCGACGGGGGAGAGCTGGCCGGGGTCCGGCCCTACCGGCCGGGGGACCGGCTGCGCCGCATCGACTGGCGGGTCACGCTGCGCGCCCGCGAGCCGTACGTGAACGCCACCCAGCCCGACCGCGACGCCGAGATCGTGATCCTCCTCGACGTGCTGCGCGACGCGGGCGGCGGGCCGGACGGCCCCGGTGCGCTGGACGCCGCGGTCCGGGCCGCCGCGGCGATCGCCGGGCACTACACGCACCAGGGGGACCGGGTCTCGCTGGTGGAGTTCGGCCCCCGGCTGCGGAGGCTGCGCCCCGGCACCGGACGCAGGCACCACCTGGCCCAGCTCGCCTGGCTGGCCGAGATCAAGGTCGGGCCCGGCGGGCAGGAGACCCTCGGCGACCGGCTGCTGGCCACCGGGATGCTCCCTCCCGGGGCCCTGGTCGTCATGCTCACCCCGCTGCTGGACGCGCGCAGCGCCACCGCGCTGGCCGTCCTCGCCCGGGCCCGGCGCGCGGTCGTCGCGGTCGACACCCTGCCGGAAGGGCTGCCGCTGCGATCCGCCGGCGAGTGGTCGGAACTGGCCGAGCGCATCTGGCGGCTGGAGCGCGACAACACCGTCGGCCGTCTGCGGGAGGCCGGCGTGCCCGTCGAAGCCTGGCGCGGTTCGGGGAGCCTGGACGCGGTCCTGCGCGATGTGGCCCGCGCCGCGGCGGCGATGCGATGAACGGCCCCGGCGACGCTCGCTCCTGGCAGGGTGGCGTTCCCTCCCGGCAGGGCGGCGGCGGTCCCGCCTCCACCGACCAGGGCGGTCCCGCCGCCTCCGGCCGGGAGGGCGGCACGGCGGGGCGCCTGCTGCTGCACTCGCTGGCCTGGCGGGCGCTGGTGTGGGCGGCGGGGACGGCCGCCCTGCTCGTCGCCATGCCGCCGGACTACCGGGCCGGGCCGGTGATGCCGCTGCTGGCGGTCCTGATCAGCCTGCTCACCGCCGCCGACCCGGACGGCGGGTGGGTCTCGGCGACGCAGGCGGTCGCGGTGGCGGCATGGCTGCTGACGACCATGCTGTACGGCTACAGTCCGTCACCGGCCATGGGCCTGCTCATCGGCCTGCTGCTCTACCTCCACCACGGCATGGCCGCGATCGCGGCCCAGGTGCCGGCCTCGGCCCGCATCCCGGCGGCGCTCCTGGTCCCCTGGCTGACCAGGACCGGGACGGTGACCCTCGCCTCGGCCGCCGTCTGCCTGGCCCTGACCGTGATCACCGGCGCGGCGGCCGCCGCGGTGCCGGCCGCGGCGGCGGTGGTCCTGGGAGCCGCCGGGGCGCTGGTCCTGGCCCGCGTGCTGCGCAACGCCGGCCGCTGACGGCGTCGGCCGTCCCGATGATTGGAGGATCAACGAGCGCACGCCAACCACGCACCTGCGGTACGCGTCCAACCACGTACAGCGAGGCAGGTGAAACTGGTGCACTGGCTATCGAAGAACCGTCGCGATGTGGCCACATTCGCATCCGATGAAGAATTCGGCGATCGCCGGAGGCGACATTGATCAATCACGGAAAACCACACGTATAGGAACCGGTGGTTCGGGGGTTCTGCTCCCTATCGGAACAGGTCTGCCAGAACCACGTCGCCGGCGAGGGTGTTTCGCTGATCAAAACCGGCATGGTGAAGCCCGGCCTGACGCTCTGCATACGCACCAGCGATGGTCGTGTAGGGACCGTCAGCGTCACTCAGGTGACCCATGACGCCCTTGGAGGGTGGATCTCGGGAACCTCGACGATTTGGTACTGATCGCGACGGCTCGTGCTCATGTCCGGGTGGGGACGACCCTGAGGGGTGACCCTGGCTTGTCCCTGATGTGGGCCCGCGCGCCTGCCGTACGGCCCGGCGGGGACATACCGTGGACACATGGGACGAATTCTGCTGATCGTGGCGGCCGTGATAGTCGCCTTCATGCTGCTCGGCTCGGTGCTGGGCTTCCTGTTCGGCCTGCTCAAGTGGGCTTTGATCATCGGCCTGGTGGCCGTGGTCGTCATGTTCGCCGCCAAGCTCTTCCGCGGGTCTTCCCGCGTCCGCGACTGAGGCGTCCGCGACTGAGGCGTCTGTGACCGAGGCGTCTGTGACCGAGGTGTCCGCGACCGGCGCGTCCGCGTCCGTCCGCGGCCGGGGCGCCGCTCGGGGGCGCCTTCCGGCAGGGTCCCCTCCGCGGGGAGACCCTGCCGGATCGGGGCGGGGTCACTCTCCGTGCAGGGCGTGGACCGGCTCCAGCGCCGCCCACTCCTGACGGCGCGCCTCGGCCACGACGATGGCGGCCGCCACCGAGACGTTGAAGGACCCGACCCGACCGACCTGCGGGATGTAGCAGACGGCGTCGGCGGCCTCCAGCAGGGCGGGCGAGCAGCCGTGGTCCTCGCCGCCGACCACCAGGCACACGTCGCCGGAGAGGTCCGCCTCGTGCAGCGGCACGGCGTCGCCGGTCAGCTCCACCGCGACCACGCGGAAGCCGGCCGCCTTGGCGGCCCGGACGGCCTCCACCACCGGGACCGGCTCGTCCCAGGTGACCAGCCGGTCGGTGCCCAGGGCGGTCTTCTGCGCCTTGGGATTGGTCGGGGGAGTGGCGTTGCCGGCCAGCCAGATGTGCTCCACGCCGAAGGCGGCGGCCGTACGGAAGACGGAGCCGATGTTGAACGGCCCGGTCACCGACTCCACGATCAGAGCCAGCCGGCCCTCGGTGTTCCGGCGCCAGGTGCGGTTGAGCCGCTTGACGTCGGTCGGCCGCAGCTGCCTGCGCGGGTTGGTGGTCATCGGTGCCTCAGCGCTCCTCGTTCGTTCTTCCTGGATCTGTGCACGGCTCCCCGCCGGGGACCGGCCGGCCGCCGCGGCGGCGGCGACCGATCCGCCCGGATCACGGGGCCGCTTCCGCCGCCTCGCGCGACCTGACCTCGAGGATCCGGTAGGAGGACCGGGAGGCCGTGCGGTCGGCGGGCCATCCCCGCTCGTTCAGCCAGCGCTGCAGGGAGTCGGAACCCAGGTGCTTCTGCACCACCAGATAGGCGACGCCGTCCGGGGTGAGGCGCGACAGCCACCGGGTGAGCATCTCGTGCAGGGCGGCCTTGCCGATGCGGATGGCGGGATTGGACCAGATGGCGCGGAACCTGACGTCCGGCGGGACCTCGTCGACGTGCAGTGACCTTACTTTGTCAAGGCCGGCGCTCCGGGCATTCCTCGCGCACAGATCCACGGACCGGCGGTTGACGTCCACCGCCCAGACGGTCGCCCGGGGAGCCCGCGAGGCCATGGTCAGCGCGATCGGGCCGTAACCGCACCCCAGATCCAGCAGGTCGCCCTCCGGCGGGGGAGGGGGCACGCTCTCCAGCAGGATCCGCGTGCCCTGGTCGACCCGCTCGGGGGAGAACACCCCGCTGTCGGTCTCGAGTTTCAGGTGCAGGTCGGGGAGCACGAGCGTGACCGAGCCGGGACGGCCGGCGGTCGCGGGGTGCTCCTCGAAGTAATGTGCCACCCGCCTATTGTCGCGTCTCCGGTGCGCCGCTCCGCACGCCACGGCCCCCGTGCCGCCTCCGGGGACGCCCGGCCGCGGGAAAACCGGATGCGCGCGCCCCGCGAAGGCGCCTAGTACTCCAGTGACATTTCGAGATCATGGCTGGGATCTGCGCTGGTAGTGGCACTGCCGGGCGATGGCCTGATGACGGCGACGCCACCGCGACCAGCGCAGGACCTCGTCGAGTTCGCGGGGCCGGGCCCAAAGGACGGCCAGCAGACGGCGGATCTCGGGCAGTGTCAACGCGATGAGCTCGCCACCGCTGCTGGTCTGCTGGGCGACCACGGCGGCCACGGCGGCCAAAAACGCCAGCGCGAGCATGGCCAAGGTGATGTGCCGATACCAACCGCTCCAGGTGCGCACCTGGTAGTGGTCCAGCCCGACCTGGCCCTTGGCCGCCTGGAAGGACTCCTCCACCGCCCAGCGGATGCCCGCGATGCGCACCAGGCGCAGCAGCGGCACCGGTGCGGGCGCATAGCAGCGGTAGAAGGCCAGCTCACCGGAGGCCGGGTGGCGGCGGATCAGCAGCCACCGGTGCCCGCCGACGAGCTCGGTCTCCTCGGCATCGATGCGGGCCCAGGCCCACAGGTAAAAGCGCGGACCCTTGGCCCCGGGGCCGGCGCTGTAGCGGTGCCAGTGCCGATCGGCGGCCAGGGCGGCGGCCTCAGCGGCCGTGCGCGCGATGCCCTCGACAGTGACGCGCCGGTTGGCGGCGATGGCCAGCACATAGCCCAGGCGGCGGGCTTGCAGGAAGGCGCGCAGGTCCGGGGCTTGACCGTAGACCTCGTCGGCGGTGACCCAGCAGGCCTGGACCCCGGCGGTCAGGGCGGCGTCGATCATCTGCGCAGCCAGGACGGGCTTGGTGGCGAAGGCGGCCCGCTCAGGGATCTTGGCGCGTCGGCAGCGGGCGGCCTCGGCCAGCCAGGTGCGGGCGGGCAGATACAGGCGCCGGTCGATGAGCGCGCGCCCGTGGGGGGGTGGCGTAGGCCAAGAACACGCCGACCTGGCTGTTTTCGATCTTTCCTGCGGTGCCGGTGTATTGACGCTGCACCCCGGCCGAGCAGGCGCCCTTCTTGATGAACCCGGTCTCATCGACGATCAGCACGCCGCGCGGGCCGAGCTGGTCGACGGCGTAGGCGCGTACCTCATCGCGCACGGCTTCGGCGTCCCAGCGTGCGGTGCGCAGCAGGCGCTGCATGGTCTGCGGGCCGGGCAGGGCGGCGTGCTCGGCCAGGGTCCAGCAGTTCTTGCGTTCCAGATCGGCCAGCAGGCCGCGCACGTAGGCGGTGGCGGTACGGCGGGGCTCGATGCGGCCGAAGCAGTGGGCGATGCGGCCCATCAGGTCGTTGAAGGTGACCAGCCAGCCGTTGGGGTCTACGCTGTCGGCTGCGGCCATCACGCGATCTTCAGATGTCTTCACAAACTCCGAATGATCACGTGGTGGCCGTCTCCATGCGACCCCGCATCAGGCAGATCGCGAAGTGTCACTGGAGTACTAGCATCGGCGTCATGGCTACGCCCCGCACTTCCTAGCCGGAAGACCAGGTCTCACATCACCCCTGTGTCTTCAGCCAGCTACGGAGCGTAACCGTAATGATCACCATTGCCGATGTCGACGTGCGTGTCGGCGCCCGTCTCCTGCTCTCCCGGACCGCCTTCCGCGTCGCCCCCGGCGACAAGATCGGCCTCGTCGGCCGGAACGGCGCCGGCAAGACCACGCTGACCCGGATCCTGGCGGGGGAGACCCAGCCCGCCTCCGGCGCCGTCACCCGGGTGGGCTCGGCCGGCCACCTCCCGCAGGACCACCGCGCCGGCGACCTCGGCGGCACCGCCGCCGACCGGATCCTGTCCGCCCGCGGCCTCGACCGGGTCATCCGCGACCTGCGCGCCGCCGAGGCGGCGATGGCCTCCGAGGAGGGGCCGGCCGAGCAGGCGATGCGGGCCTACACCCGGGCCGAGGCCGAGTTCCAGGCCCGCGGCGGGTACGCCGCCGAAGCCGAGGCGGCCCGGGTGGCCGCCGGACTGGGCCTGCCCGACCGAGTGCTGGCCCGGCCGCTGGGCACCCTGTCCGGCGGGCAGCGACGCCGGGTCGAGCTGGCCCGCGTCCTGTTCGCCGGGCACGACACCCTGCTGCTCGACGAGCCCACCAACCACCTCGACGCCGACTCGGTCGGCTGGCTCCGCGGGTTCCTCGCCGCCCACCGGGGCGGGCTGGTCCTGATCAGCCACGACACCGGCCTGCTGGAAGCGGTCGTCAACCGCGTCTTCCACCTGGACGCCGACCGGGCGTGCCTGGACGTCTACAACCTCGGCTGGCGGGCCTACCTGGCCCAGCGCGAGACCGACGCCCGGCGGCGCAGGCGGGAGCGGGTCAACGCCGAGCGCAAGGCGGGCACGCTGCTGGCCCAGGCCGGCAAGATGCGGGCCGGAGCCAACACGGCGGCCGCGGCGAAGAACATGGAGCGCCGGGCGCGGCGCATGCTCGCCGCCACCGAGCCCGAGCGGCGCGCGGAGAAGGTCGCCAAACTCCGGCTGCCCGAACCCGCCCCGTGCGGCAGAACCCCGCTCACCGCGGCCGGCCTGGCCAAGTCGTACGGCTCGCTGGAGGTGTTCACCGGCGTGGACCTGGCCGTCGACCGCGGCAGCCGGGTCGTGGTGCTCGGCCTCAACGGCACCGGGAAGACGACCCTGCTGAAGATCCTGGCCGGACGGGAGCGGCCCGACGCCGGGATCGTCGTCCCCGGGCACGGGCTCAGGCTGGGCTACTACGCCCAGGAGCACGAGACGCTCGACGCGGGCCGTACGGTCCTTGCGAACCTGACCTCGGCCGCGCCGCAGCTGACCGAGGGCGAGGCCCGGCGCGTCCTGGGGGCGTTCCTGTTCTCCGGCGACGACGCGGGCAAGCCCGCCGGGGTGCTGTCCGGCGGGGAGAAGACCCGGCTGGCCCTGGCGACCCTGGCCTGCTCCGGCGCCAACGTGCTGCTGCTCGACGAGCCGACCAACAACCTCGACCCGGCCTCGCGACGGGAGATCCTCGACGCGATCCGCGCCTACCGGGGAGCGATCGTGCTGGTCACCCACGACGAGGGAGCGGTGGAGGCGCTCCGGCCCGACCGGGTGCTGCTGCTGCCCGACGGCGCCGAGGACCTGTGGAGCCCCGGCTACGCCGACCTGATATCGCTCGCCTGACACCGCCGTATGACGCGCAGCCGTACGGCCAGGCGGGCGAGCGCGAGCAGAGCTTCCGCGCCCGGCTCAGGGCAGGCGGGTTCCCAGCACCATGGCGAAGACGGCGAACAGCAGCCCCGCCACGACCGCCGCCACGATGAACCGCTGGCTGATCTCCTGGTTGACCGTCCGGTAACCGAGGGACGTGCCGATCTGCTCGTAGACCGACCGCAGCTCGCTGCCCGACTCCGCCTCGTAGGCGCGGCCCCCGGTGCCCTCCGACAGGGCCTGCAGCGTGGCCTTGTTCACCGGGACGTTCACGTCGCGGCCGTCGATGGAGACGGTGCCCTCCTGGGTGCCGTAGGCGATCGTGGAGACCGGCACGCGGGCGCTGACCGCCGACTCGATCGCCTCGGCCACCGAGCGGCCCGAGGTGTTGTCGCCGTCGGACAGCAGGATGATCGCGGCGGGCGGCGGGTTGGTCACGGCCTGCTGGTCGAAGGAGCGGACGGAGTCGAGGGAGCTGAAGACCGCCTCGCCGATGGCGGTGCCCGCCCGGGTGTTCAGGTTGCTGAGCGAGGTGACGACGGCCTGGTGATCCGTGGTGGGGGAGACGACGACCCCCGCGGAGCGCGCGAAGGCCACCAGGCCGACGTTGAACCGTTCCGGCAGGTCGGCGACGAACTTCTGGGCGGCGTCCTTGGCCGCGGCGAGCCGGTTCGGCGGGACGTCGGCGGCCTCCATCGACAGCGAGACGTCCAGCGCGATGATGATGGTCGCCCGGTCCCTGGGGACCCGCACCGAGTCGGCCGGGCGGGCGGCCCCGACGATCAGCAGGCTCATCATCAGGAAGAACAGCACCGGGGCGATGTGACGGCGCCAGCCCGGCCCCGCCGGGGCCACCAGGTCGAGCAGGGGCAGGTTCGTGAAGCGCACCGCGTGGCGGCGCCGCGCGAACTGGGCGGCCACGTAACCGGCCACCACGGCCGCGAGCGCGGCGAACAACCACAACCAGGCGGGGGAGAGGAAGGTCATCGGATCGCCCCCGCCCCCGCGGCCGGGTGCCGGTGCGCGATGTGCGCCGTACGGCGCTGCTTCAGCACGAACTGCGCGATGTCGGCCACCCAGTCGCGGTCGGTGCGCAACACCAGGTGCTCGACGCCGCAGCGGCGCAGCGCCGTGCGGGTGATCTCCCGCTGGAGAGCCGCCGCCTCCGCGTAGGCCGCGCGGACCTTCGCGGTGAGCCGGACCTGGCGGCTCCGGCCGGACTCGGGATCGGTCAGGCTGACCAGCCCCACCGGCGGCAGCTCCAGCTCGCGCGGGTCGAGCACCTCGACGGCCAGCACCTGGTGGCGGGCGGACAGGCGGCGGATCGGCCGCTCCCAGGGCGGCTCCAGACCGGGATCCAGGCTGGGCCGGGCGTCCAGGAAGTCCGAGACGATCACCCTCAGGCCGCGCCGCCGCCGGGCCGAGGCCAGCGCCTCGACCGCCTCGGCCAGGTCGGGGGCGTCGGGCACCGCCCGGCCGCGGGGGGCCTGCGCCAGCGAGTTGAGCAGGCCGTACAGGGCCGCGCGGCCTCCCCGGGCGGGCATCCGGTGGATGTACTCGTCGTGCAGGACGTAGGCGCCGAACCGGTTGCCGACCCGGGCGGTCAGGAAACCGATCGCGCCGACCGCCGCCACCACCAGGTCGCGCTTCTCCACGGCGGCGGTGCCGAAGTCCATGCTGGGGGACAGGTCGGCCAGCACCCAGGTCTCCAGCTCCCGGTCGGCGATCAGGTCCTTGACGTGGGGGACGGACGTGCGGGCGGTCACCGCCCAGTCCATCCGCCGGACGTCGTCCTCACCGGGGACGTAGATCCGGCTGTCGCCGGCCTCGCTGCCCGGCCCCGGCATCAGGCCCTGGTACGAGCCCTGCAGCAGCCCGTCGAGCCGCCGCACGACGGTCAGCTCCAGCCGCCGGAGCGCCTGCTCCGCCGTACTCATGGCACCGCTGCGCGTCGCGGCTCGGGGGCTGGTGACCGGTGCCTTCCCTCGTCGCTCATCCGCTGCGCTCCTTCGCTCCTCAGTCCAGCGCACCGGCGCCCCCTCGCGGGCTCATGGCGCCGCTGCGCGTCGCGGCTCGGGGCGTCTCCCGGCGGCGCGGGCTCACCGCGGGCCCTGGTTCCACACGACCACGGGCGGCGGCACGGCGGCGAGGACCCGCCGGACCACCTCGTCGGGGTCGAGCCCGTCGGCGACGGCGTCGAAGGTCAGCATCAGCCGGTGGGACATCACGTCCACGGCCACGTCGCGGACGTCGTCGGGGAGCAGGTAGTCGCGGCCCCGGATCAGGGCCAGGGCGCGGCCGGCGGCGACCAGGCCGAGGGTGGCGCGGGGGCTGACGCCGATCTCGATGCTGTCCTCCAGCTCGACCATGCCGTACTCGGCCGGGGAACGGGTGGCCATCACCAGGCGGACGACGTAGTCGGCGACGAGCTGGTGCACCGAGACCTGGTCGGCCAGATCCTGCAGGGCCGCCAGCCGTACGGGATCGAGGACGGGCCGGGGCACCGGCGGGGAGACGCTCATCCGGTGCAGGATCTCCAGCTCCTCATGGGCGCTGGGGTGCGTGACGCGGACCCTGAACAGGAACCGGTCGCGCTGGACCTCCGGGAGCGGGTACACCCCCTCGGACTCGATCGGGTTCTGGGTGGCCAGCACGACGAACGGCTTGGGCAGCGGGTGGGTCCGTCCGGCCAGCGACACCTGGCGCTCGGCCATGACCTCCAGCAGCGCCGACTGCACCTTGGCCGGGGCCCGGTTGATCTCGTCGGCGAGCAGGAAGTTGACGAACACCGGCCCCAGCTCGACGTCGAACTCCTCCCGCGAGGGGTGGTAGACCCGGGTCCCGACGATGTCGCTGGGCACCAGGTCGGGGGTGAACTGGATGCGGGCGAAACTGCCGCCCACCACGGTGGCCAAAGTGGAGGCGGCCAGGGTCTTGGCGACCCCGGGCACGCCCTCCAGCAGGCAGTGGCCCCGCGCGAGCAGCGCCACGAGCAACCGCTCCACCATGTGCTCCTGGCCCACGATGACGCGCCGGACCTCGGTCAGCGTCTCGCGCAGCAGTCCGGCGTCGGTCTCGCCCGGCAGTTCTTCGGCGACGGTCATGTTGAATATTCCACCAAACGAGACGCCGCCTGACACGGCTGATCGGATCCGGATTTCCTGTCAATACCCACTGGCGCGTGGTGTGATCACTCTCGGGTCTTTCGCTGTGTTTTCCCCCGTGTGCTTTCATGGCAGACGTGGCCACTCCGCTCCAGTACGGTGACCCGCCCCTGCTCGGGCCCTTCGTCCTGCAGGCGCGCCTGCGGGTGGGACCCGCCGGGCTGGTCTACCTGGGGCAGGGACCGGACGGGCGGGCGGTCTCGGTCGCGGTGCTGACCAAGGGCGCCGCGCAGGACCCGGCGGCCCGCGACCGCTTCGTCACCGCGATCCGGGAGGCCGCCGCGGGCCGGAACGGGGTGCGGGGGTGGATGACCAGGGCGTCGCGCAGCCGTACCGCGGTGATCGACGCGGCCCCGCAGGTGCTCGCGATGGGGGGCGGGACCGCCCCGTGGGTCGCCACGCCGTACGAGCCGGACCGGGTGGGGGCCGAGCGGTTCCTGGAGCCGGTGCTGGTGCGCGGCACCCTGATCGGCGAGCGGCACGGCCCGGACTTCGCGCCGCACTGGCTGGGTGACCGCATGCCCGCGCTGCCCGCGCCCAGAGTCGCCCCGCCGGCCGTCGAGACCCGCATGTCGGTGATCATCGCCGCCGTGGTGCTGGCGGTCCTGCTGTCGCTGCTGGCCTCGATGATCTGGCTGCTGTTCCGCGTCGAGGAGGAGGACGACCGGTTCCCTCCCCCGCCGCCGTCGACGGTGTTCGTGCCCACCCCGCCGCCGGTCCCGGCGACGCCGGAACCGCGGCAGCCCACCCCCTCCCCGTCGCCCTCCGAGAGCGGGTCGCAGACGCCCGGCCCGGAGGAGGACGGTGACGACGCGAACGGCGCGATCTGAACACCCGCGGGCCGGAGCGCCCGCGCCCCGGGGACGCTCCCGCCCGGGAACGCCCGCGGACAAGGGCTTGAACCTCACGTGACGTGAGTCTCTAGCGTCGGCCCCATGGAATTCATCGTTCACGACACCCCGCGGGTCATGCTGGACCTGGCGGAGCTCCCGCTCGAGCGGCGCGCCGGCGCGCTGCGCGACATGCTGGCCCCGATGCGCGAGGCCATCCCCATGCCCGGCGACCTCGTCGACATCCACCACCAGGGCGGCGGCTTCCGGGTCGACCGGGACGACGACCGCTACCTGCCCGCCCTGCGCCGCCTGGTCGGGGAGGACGTCCGCGGCCAGATCGAGCGCGCCCTCCACGCCGCGTGGAGCCACCTGTCCGGCGCGGTCCCCGGAATCAAGGGACCGGACAGCCTGCAGGTGATGTTCGTGCTCGGCGATCCCGACAACAGCTACTTGACGGAGATCACCGGGGGCTACTACGGAATGGGCGGCTCGCCGGGCTGGCTCTACCTGCTGGCCTGGCCCTCCGACGACGTGATCGGCCGGATCGCGCACTGCGCGGTGCACGAGTTCCACCACCAGGTGCGCTACCACAACGTCGAGTGGAACCCGGTGACGGTGACGGTGGGCGAGCACGTCGTGGCCGAAGGGCTGGCCGAGGCGTTCGTGCGCGAGCTGTCCGGCCCGGAGGCCATGGGGCCGTGGTCGGCGATGGTGACCGGATCCGAGTTCGACCGCGCCTACGAGAAGATCACCGCGGACGCGGGCCTGGCCGGGATGGCCCGCACCCCGGCCTACGTGCTGGGCGACTCGGCCGCGCGCAGGTTCGGCCAGGAGCCCGTCGGCGTCCCGGACATGGCGGGGTACGGCGTGGGCCTGCGCATCGTGGACGCGCACCTGGCCGCCTCCGGCCTGACCGTGGCGGAGAGCACCGTGCTGTCCGGCGCGGAGATCCTGCGCAGCGCGGGGGTGAGCGCCCCGGCGGCGTGACGCCGCGGGCCGTCCCCGGCGCTGTGGGCCGGCCCGCGGCGATCTCCGAGCGGGGTGATCTCCGGGCGCGGTGATCCGCGTCGAGGCGCGATCTCAGGGTATGGACAGCAGATGGACAAGCAAGAGGAACTCCGTCAGGTGGAGGCGGACCTGGAGCGGTTGCGCTCCGAGGTCGCCGTCATGCGTGACCAGGTCGGAGACCTGGGAGCCACCGACGCCGTCGAGCGGGCACAGATGATCAATATGGCCGACGAGCAGCAGACTCTGATCATCGAGCTGGAGGCGCGGCGCGACGCCCTGCTGAGATCCCCCGACGACGGTTGAGCCCCGCGATCCGGGAGCGGGGCTCAGGCGGCCTCGGTGGTCAGCCGGGTGTGCAGAAGGTTGTCGATCTGCT
>NZ_BOOH01000073.1 GCF_016863135.1 Planobispora longispora | reverse complement strand
ATACGGCTTCGTCGAGGGCGCCCAGCGCATCGCCGCCGGGCTGCTGGACGCCGCCAAGGCGCTCGGCGGGCGGCTGCCGGAGCTGTTCTGCGGGTTCGACCGCGAGGAGTTCCCGCACCCGGTGCCGTACCCCACCTCCTGCTCCCCGCAGGCGTGGGCGGCCGCGGCCCCCATCCTGCTGCTCCGCTCCCTGCTCCGGCTGGATCCCTGGGTGCCCCACGGCAGGCTGTGGCTGTCCCCGGCGCTGCCGGAGAGGTTCGGGAAGCTGCGGATCTCCGGCCTGCCCATCGCGGGCTCCCGGATCACCGTCGAGGTGGCGGAGGACAACCGGGTCTCCACCGTGTCGGGCCTGCCCGAGGGGATCAGCCTGATCGCCGAGCCGCGCCACCCGATCACCGGCGCGGGCGAACAGGCCGCCGCCCAGGACTGGGACCGGCGGTCGCTGGCGAGCTGAGAGCCGGCCGCCCGGCCGGGCCTGGACGTGTGAAGATCTGATCGAGAGTCTCACGCATGGCCTTTCCCGCCCCGTCGCACTTGACTTGGAGCACAAGGAAAGCGGGCGAGACAGAACGGCGCCCGCGAGGGTCCTGAGGCAGGAGAGACGATGCTTGAGCTGTTCCAGACGATCACGCTGGTCGCGGCCACGGTGGCGATGGGGCTCACGGCGGGCTTGTTCTACACCTTCTCCTGCTCCGTCATGCTCGGCCTGGCCGAGACGGACGACCGCACCTTCATCGGCGTGATGCAGCGGATCAACAGGAGGATCCTCAACGGCTGGTTCGCGCTGAGCTTCGGCGGGGCGCCGCTGCTGACCCTCCTGGCCGGGGTGCTCCACCTGGCCGGCGGGGGAGAGGACGGGCGGCCCGCGCTGCCCTGGATCGCGGCCGGGTTCGTCCTGTACGGCGTGACCTTCGTCGTCACCGCCGCCGTCAACGTTCCGCTCAACAACGCCATCGACGCGGCCGGCGACCCGGCGGCCATCGCCGACCCCGCGGCGGTGCGCGCCGCCTTCGAGACGCGGTGGGTGCGCTGGAACGTCGTCCGCGCGGTGTCCTCCACGGCCGCCCTCGCCTGCCTGGCCTGGGCGCTGGTGCTGTACGGCGGTGCGACGGGGTGACCGGCGCCGCGGGGAGTCCTAAGCTGTCCGACCATGCGCTCTCTCTCGCCCGGCGCCGGCCCCCGGCGGTCCCTCCGGCGTCCGGCGATCCTGGCCCGATGGACCCTCCTGGGAACCGCCTGCCTGGTCGCCCTGCCCGCCACGGCCGCCCAGGCGGCTCCGCCCGCCTCGCCGACCACGGCCGGGCGGGCCGTCCTGTCCGCCGCGGCCGCGCGGACCGCCCCGCCCGGGAACGCGCTGCTGACCTCCGGCAGGCTGGCGGCCACCGCGTGCCCCGAACCGCCGCTCGTCGACGGGGGCGTCCCGCGGGCGCGGGAGTACCTGACGGCGGTCATGAAATGCCTGAACACCTCCTGGTCGGCGCATTTCGCCCGGGCGGAGCGCCGCGGGCTCCACGGGCTCCGGTTCCGCGCCCCCGCGGTCCGCTTCTACGACGATCCCGTGGAGCGCGTCTGCGGCGTGCCCTGGCCCGCCCACGCCGACGCCTTCTACTGCACCCGGCAGGGCACGCTGGTGTTCCTGCTCGCCGGTGACTGGATCGAGGGCCGGACCGACCTGTACCCCCTGAAGAAGGCGACCCACGAGTACGGTCACCACCTGCAGAGCATCACCGGCATCAGGGCCGCCTTCGAGGCCCGCGCCCGCTCCCGCCGCGCCGACGAGGCCGAGCTCAAACGCCGCTACGAGCTCCAGGCCGACTGCCTGTCGGGGGTCTTCCTGGGCAGCGTGCGCCGCTCCCTGACGCGCACCCCGAAGGACTGGAAGGCGCTGCACGAGGCGATCCGGGCCAGCGGCGACGACCCCGAGTACCGCAGCCACGGCAGCGGCGCCAACCGGCTCCGCTGGTTCAAGCGCGGCTACGCCGCGACCTCCCCGGCCGCCTGCGACACCTGGAAGGCCCCGCGGTCCTGGGTCTCCTGACGATCCGAGCCCGTCCCCGCCCAGCCCGGCGCGGCGGGCCCGGACCATGGCCCGCACCCGGCCGGCCGCCTGCTCCAGCAGAGCGCGCACCGGTGCGGACGCCACCGCGACCATCGCCGCCGGCACGGGCCGCCGGCGGCGCGACGGGCGACCGTCAGAGCGCGACGAACTCGCCCGGGACCGCGGCCCCGTCCACCAGCAGGTCGGCGCGGGAGCGGGTGCCGTCGGCGGCGAACCACTCGTCCTCGGCGCGCATCCAGGCGTGCCACTGCGGCTCCAGCGCGGCGCCGTCCCTGGCCAGGGCGCGGGCCAGCCGCAGTTCCCGGGGCGCCTCCACCCACACGGCGTAGGCGAGCGGGGCCGTGCGCCGGGCCGTGCTCACCCCCTCCATCAGCAGGACCGGCGCCACCGGGACCTCCACCCACTCGGCGAACACGCCGCGCACCCAGTCGTAGCGCCGGTAGCCTCCCGGCCCGCCCGCCGCCAGGGGGACGAGCACCTGCTCCTCCACCCGCGCGAACCAGGCCTCCGGCGGCTCGTCCCACGGCACCGGGAAGTCGTCGCTGTGCACCACCCGGCAGCCCAGGGCGCGGGCGAGCCGCCCGGCGAAGGTCGTCTTCCCCGACCCGCCCGGCCCGTCCACCGCGACGACGCGCACCGGCCCGCACGACGGCGGCAGCACCCGGACGGTCGCCGCCAGGTCCGGAAAGGAGATCGTGTCTGCCACCTCCCCAGGATGACATCCGGGCCCGTGGCGGCCCGCAACCGCGGGACACCCGTGGGGAGCCGCGATTACCCCTGGGTATCGTTCCGGTCGGGGACCTGGCACGCTTGCCATGCCGCCCCCCGTGCCCTTCCCGGCCCGCCCCGGCCGGGATCGGCGACTCTCACCCGGAGGTTGATCTTGCAGGGAGCCTTTGGCGACATCACCGTCCTCGACCTGTCCCGCGCGCTGGCCGGGCCGCACGCCGCGCAGATGCTCGGTGACCTGGGCGCAAGGGTGATCAAGGTGGAGCACCCCGGCGGGGGCGACGAGTCGCGGGGCTGGGGTCCGCCCTTCGCCGGTCCCGACCACGACATCTCCACGTACTTCCTGGCCGCGAACCGCAACAAGCTCTCGATCACGGTGGATCTCAAGTCCGCCGAGGGAAAGACCTTGATCGAGCGCCTGGTACGGCAGAGCGACGTGCTGATCGAGAACTTCAGGACCGGGGTCCTGGACCGGCTCGGCTTCACCGTGGAGCGGCTGCACGAGCTCAACCCCCGCCTGGTCGTGCTGTCGATCACCGGATTCGGGCACGACGGGCCGGAGGGCGGCAGGCCCGGCTACGACCAGATCGCCCAGGGCGAGGCCGGACTGATGAGCCTGACGGGGCCCTCGCCCGCGGAGCCGTACCGGGTGGGCGCCTCGATCGCCGACCTGCTCGCGGGCATCCACGGGGCGTACGGCGTGGCCGCCGCCCTCTACGAGCGCGAGCGCACCGGCCGGGGGAAGGTGGTGCGGACCTCGCTGCTGGCCGCGGTGACCGGCGTGCACTCCTACCACGGCACCGCCTGGACGGTCGGGGGCCGGGTGCCCGGGGCGGCCGGCAACCACCATGCCTCGATCGCCCCCTACGGCGCGTTCCGCTGCGCCGACGGCATGATCCAGATCGCGGTGGCCAACGAGGGGCAGTGGCGGAAGGTGGCCGCCCTTCTCGACATCGACCCAGATCTCCCGAAATATGCGACAAATAGAGAAAGATTCGCACACCGGGATGAGCTGATCGCCGACATGGAACAGGCCCTGGCCAAACACGACCGCGCGCACTGGCTCGCCGCGCTCGGCGAACGCGGCGTGCCGGCCGGGGCGATCCGCTCCATCGACGAGGTCTACGCCTGGGAGCAGACCCGCTCCCAGGGACTGCTGGTCGAGGTCGACCACCCCGTGCTCGGCCCGATCGAGCTGCCCGGCCCGCCGCTGCGCTTCGACGGCGAACCGTCCCGCGAGCACACCGCCCCGCCCGCCCTCGGCCAGCACAACGAAGAGGTGCTCGCCTGGCTCGCGGAGCGTGAGGGATGAGTGCCCGGCACCTGCCGCGCCGTACGGCC
Organism: Planobispora longispora; assembly: GCF_016863135.1. GTDB lineage: Bacteria > Actinomycetota > Actinomycetes > Streptosporangiales > Streptosporangiaceae > Planobispora > Planobispora longispora. The sequence continues at coordinate 41,009 of NZ_BOOH01000073.1, read as the reverse complement.
GCGGAACGTCTGCCGTGCCGTGCGGTCACGGAATCTCTGTCGTGCCGTACGGCCGCGGAACGTCTGTCGCGCCCCGCGGTCGCGGAGCCCGGAGCGCCGCGATGAGACGACCGGACGCGCGGACGCTGATCAACGCGGTTCTCGACCCCGGGACCTGGAAGTCGTGGGACCGGCCGCCCGTCGACCCCGCCGAGCCGGGCTCCGACTACGCCGAGGAACTGGCCGCCGCCCGGACCAAGAGCGGCTACGACGAGTCGGTGATCTCCGGCGAGGGCCTGCTCGCCGGGCGCAGGGTCGCGATCGTCGCCTGCGAGTTCTCCTTCCTCGCCGGGTCGATCGGGGTGGCCGCCGCCGAGCGGCTCACCGCCGCGATCGAGCGCGCCACCGCCGAACGGCTCCCGCTGCTGGCCGCCCCCGCCTCCGGCGGCACCCGCATGCAGGAGGGCGCGCTGGCCTTCACCCAGATGGTGAAGATCACCGCCGCGGTCGCCGCGCACCGCGCCGCCGGCCTGCCGTACGTCGTCTACCTGCGTCACCCCACCACCGGCGGCGTCCTGGCCTCCTGGGGCTCGCTCGGCCACGTCACCGCCGCCGAGCCGGGCGCGCTGATCGGATTCCTCGGGCCGAGGGTCTTCGAGTCGCTGCACGGCTATCCCTTCCCCGAGGGCGTGCAGGTCGCCGAGAACCTCTTCGCCAACGGCCTGGTCGACGCCGTGGTCTCCGCCGAGGACGCCCGCGCGATCGCGATCAGGGCGCTGGCCGTGCTGTGCGCCCCCCGCCGCGGCCTGCGGCGCGGGGCCGAGCCGGCGGAACTGGACGGGGTCCAGCGGGTCGACGCCTGGGACGCCATCACCCGCTCCCGACGCGACGACCGGCCCGGCGTACGGGCGCTGCTCAAGCTCGGCGCGGCCGACGTCACCCCGCTCAACGGCACCGGCGAGGGCGAGAACGACCCCGGCCTGCTGCTGGCCCTGGCCCGGTTCGGCACGGCCCCCGTGATCGTGCTCGGCCAGGACCGGCGCCGCCAGCGGGCCGAGGCCCCGCTCGGCCCGGCCGGGCTCCGGGTGGCCCGCCGGGGCATGCGCCTGGCCTCCGAGCTGGGCCTGCCGCTGGTCACAGTGATCGACACCGCCGGGGCGGCGCTCTCCAAGGCGGCCGAGGAGGGCGGCCTCGCCGCCGAGATCGCCCGCTGCCTGGCCGACCTGGTCATGCTCGACGCCCCGACCGTCTGCCTGCTGCTCGGCGAGGGCGCGGGCGGCGCGGCCCTCGCGCTGCTCCCGGCCGACCGGGTGCTGGCCGCCCAGCACGGCTGGCTCTCCCCGCTGCCGCCCGAGGGGGCCTCGGCGATCCTCTACCGGAGCGTGGACTTCGCCCCGGAGATCGCCGCGGCCCAGGGCGTGAAGTCCACCGACCTGAAGCGGAACGGCGTCGTGGACCGGATCGTCCCCGAGTTCCCCGACGCCGCCTACGAGCCGGAGGCGTTCTGCCGCAGGGTCGCCGCAGCGCTGGAGTACGAGATCATCGGGCTGCTGGGGCAGGCCCCCGCGGACCGCCTCACCGCCCGCCTCGCCCGCTACCGCAACCTCGGCCAGTCCGGCCCGGACGGAGACCACCGGCCTCCACCGGACTGATCGACCCGGCGAAGGCGGCCGGTGATCGTCCCCGGCGGCCCGGCGCCCGGCGAGCTCGCCGTCCCGTCCGCTCCGGCCGTCCCGTCCGCCACGGCCTCGGCGGCTGCGGGCACAGCCGAGACAGCCCTGGCGGGGTCGCGGGTTTCCCCCCTTCCGCGACCGCGGCCGGGCTGGCGACACTGCTCGGCAGAGAGGCTCATCCGAAGAGGCCTGTCTGACGAAGGAGGCCGGCATGCGCACCTCGCTGATCGCCGTGGCCGCACTCGGATACGGGGTGTGGGCGGTGTGGCCGGACTTCGCCCACGACGCCGCGGCCCCGATCCTGCTGCTGGCCGGCCAGGTGGCGCTGGCCGTCACCGGCGGGCTGTTCCTCGCCGAGGGACAGCGCCTGGTCGGGACCCTGTTCGCCGCGGCGGCGTTCGCCGAGCTGACCGCCGCCCTCACCAGCCGTCCGTGGGGCTGGCATCCCTTCATCGCGCACATGGCGCGGCCGGTCGGGGCGCTGCTCCTGATGACGGTCCTGCTGAGCTACCCCCACCGGCGCGTCGGCTACCGCGCCTTCGTCCTCGGCGCGAGCGCGCTCCTCCTCGTGGCCAACGTGGCCGACGCCGTCACCTGGGACCCGGCCCCGCCCGGCCGGCCGCCGGCGGGCTTCGCCTGGATCACCCTCCACGCCGACGGGCCGGAGCAGCGCACCGCGTACGGCGCGTACTGGCTGCTGGTGATCGCCGTCGCCATGGCCGCGCTGGCCCTCGTCGCACACCGCGCCGTCACGGCGCGCGGCCTGGAACGGCGGGAGCTCGTGCCGGTCTTCGTCGCCTCGGCCGTGTACGGCTTCGCGATCCTGTCGAACGCCGTCTGGACGGTCACCCCGTACTTCACCGGCGACGACCCGCTCGACCCCGCCTACGTGCCCGACGTGGTGTCGATCTCCGCCGTGGCCGCGCCGCTGCTCATCCCGGCCGCCTTCCTCGCCGCGGCGATCCGCCGCCGGCTGGACCGGGCGGCCGTCGCGGACCTGGTGACCGGCATCGCCCAGCCCGCCACCGCGGAGTCGGTGCGCGAGGCGTTGCGCCGGGCCCTGGCCGACCCCGGGCTGGACCTGTTCGCCGGCGACCCGCCCGACGCCGACGGCCGGCTCGATCTGGAGATCACCGACAGCGCCGGTCGGCCGCTGGCCCACGTGCGCACCGCACCCGAGCTGCGAAGACGCGGCGACGTGGTGGAGGCCGCGCTGGGCGCGGCCGCTCTCAGCCTGGAGAACGCCCGGCTCCACACCGACCTCCAGCAGCAACTGCGCCAGGTCGAGGACTCCCGCGCCCGGATCGTCGAGGCCGGTGTGGCCGAGCGCAGGCGGCCGTCGCCGACGACGGCCGCGGCGGCGCCGCCATGCGGCCGAGCGGCGGCCTGGCCGGCCTGGCCGACCGCGTCAACGCCCTGGGCGGGACGTTGCGCATCCAGAGCCCGCCGCGGGGAGGCACCCGGCTGGAAGCCAGGCTGGTGAGCGGCTGATGCGCGTGATGCTGTGTGACGACTCCGCGCTGTTCCGGCGCGGGGTGGCGCTCCTCCTCGAAGGCGTCGGCGTCGAGGTCACCGGACAGGCCAGGGACGTCGCCGAGCTGACGACGCTGATGCGCGGCCACCTGCCCGACGCGGTCATCCTCGGCATCCGCATGCCGCCGACCTTCACCGACGAGGGCCTGACGGGCGCGGCCGAGCTGCGGGCCGCCCACCCGCGGCTGGGCGTGCTGGTGCTGTCCACCTACGCGGAGACCGCCTACGCGCAACGGCTGCTGGAGATCGGGCCGCGCGGGGTCGGTTACCTGCTGAAAGACCGGGTGGACGACGCCGCCGCGATCCGCGACGCCCTCACCCGGGTGATCGACGGTGAGTCGGTCGTCGACGGCGAGATCATCAGCCGGCTGTTCGCCCGCAAGGCCGCCTCCCCCCTCGACCGGCTGACCGAGCGGGAGCGCTCCGTCCTGACCCTGATGGCGGAGGGCCGCTCCAACCAGGCGATCAGCCGCCGGCTGCACCTCGGCGTCAAGACGGTCGAGGGCCACATCGCGGCCATCTTCGCCAAGCTGGACCTGGAGTCCGCCCCGGACGACAACAGGCGCGTGCTGGCCGTACTGGCCTGGACCCAGTCGGCGGCCCAGAGACGCCCCGGCGGCCCGGGTTCATGACGGACGCTCAGGGCTCGGGCCGCCAGGCAGGTCGTCGGACTATTCCGCCCAGTCAAGCAACTCCACATCGCCAGGTCCCGAGCTGTCTGATTGAGAGGATGAGAAGGCTCACTGATTCCTGCCACCCTGAGTTCATGCTGGTCAAGGGGCGTCACTGACAGTCACGCCGTATCGTGCTCGGCTCCTCGTTCCTGGACGAGAGGGTTCTGTGTCTGTCGGTGGCGGTTGGCAGCATGACGACATGACTATGCAGCCCTTTGATGTCTCCTGGCTCTGCGGCGAATACGCCGAGGAGTGCTACAGCTTCATCTACATCCGTGCCACGCCTGAACAGGTGGTCGCCCGCCTCGGCGGCCGATGGGAGGACTTCACGCCGGGCCCTTTCCCCGACGATGCGGATGACCACCCGGGTTTCGAGTCTCTCGGCGTCACCTCCATCGGCGATTGGACGTTCGTTTTCGACCCTGACTGGCTCGGCACCCGTGAAGATGTGATCACAGAACTCTCGGTGGGCACCCGCCTCGTCTCCCAGGCCGCACTGGCCATCAAGGGGCTGGACTACTTCCACTGGTGCGAGGACGGCGAGATCAGGTTCGCCTGGGGAGTAGACGACGAACATCTGGCGGGGACCCCGGATGAACTCGCGGACACGATGGCGGAGATCGACAGGATCTACCCATCATCTCCCCACCTCTATGAGGGGCCGGCTTTCCTGCTCATCGAGCACCTGACCGGGATCAGGGTGACGGAGCAGCTGCTGAAGGGCTCCACGTTCATGTGGGGGATCGTCCCGGAACCGGCCGCGTCGTAACGTCGGCCGACAGCGAGCCTTCTCCATCCTGAAGCAACAGCTCAGAGTGGGGGCGTGTCCACGGAAGTGATGCAGAGGTGAAGGACTGGCCTGAGCCGATATCGACGTGCTGGAACCACTGGATCGCGGTCCCGGCCGGTGATCAGGTGGGCGTGATAGACATCCTGGGCCTGTCCCCGCTCAGGCCGATCACGTTCGCCGAGGCCCGACAGGTGATCGATGCTGACGGACATAGTGACCCGAACGATCGCCGTCACCTGGCACGGGTCTTCGTCACGCCCGAGGTGGACGGCTGGACCCTGGTCATCGGCGCCTGGTGTGATCCCTGCAGCAGGGAGCGTCACGAGGACGTGCTGGGGGAATGCAAGGAGCTCAGCGTCCGCTACGGAAGAGCCCAGGCCTACTACTACGGCGCGCAAGGGGACGGCTCGGCATGGCTGGTGGCCGAGAAGGGCCACGCCGTACGCCGGTACGCGGCGACCGGCGAACCCGACGACGAACTGCTCACCCTCGGCGACCCCCTCCCCGTGGAACAGGCGCGGCTCGCGGAACTGGGCCTGCCGGCCGACGGGGATCTGCGGAGCGCGAGCGACGAGCAGATCGAGGAGTGGACCGAGGTCGCCTTCGACCTGGCTCCCGAGATCGCCGCCGCATATGGTGTCAGCCCGTTCACCCTGACGCGCGGGACGAAGGTACGGGGAACCGGAGTGCTCGCGCTTGCACCGGACGCGGCCGACCATAGGAGTCAAGGAACTGGGACGGCTCCAACCGCCTCCAGAAGCTCGGCGGGGAACTCCCGGTCGGCCTGGCCGATGGCGAGCGGGACCCACCGGCCCGCTTCCGATCGCCGTCAGACGAGCAACTGCCCGCTGATCTGACATAGCCCGTTGATCGGCTCCGGCTCCGGCTCCGGCTCCGGGAACGGGGGCTCAGGGCTCGGTTCGGGAGGGGGAGAGGGGGACCGGGACGCGCTCGATCCGCAGGGAGACGACCTCCTCGCGCGGGACGACCACCTCGTAGGCCCCGTGGTCGACCATCCAGTAGCCCAGCGCCTCGGCCTTCATCCCGCTGTGGCCGGTGTAGGCGATGTGCAGTCCCTCCTCGCCGTTCTCCTCCGAGACGTCGAGGACCAGGCACGGCTCGCCGCCGAACGCGCCGACGGTGCGGACCAGCACCAGCCAGTCGAGGGAGGCGCGGGCGACCACGGCCCGCCAGTAGCCGGAGACCGGCTCGAAGCCCTCCTGGGCCTCCTCGCTGAACAGCACGGCCTCGGCGGGACCGGGGCCGAGCGCCGCGGCGTAGGTGCGTTCCCGGTAGCGGGCGACGAAGCCCGACGCCACCGGCTCGATCTCCTCGCTCATGCCGCTTCTCCGCCCAGCGGCTCGGAATCCGCATCCGCGGACGCACTGTGCCCGTTGATTCGCTCGCTCATGGGGCGGGCCGCCAGGTGAGGCCGTCGTAGACGCCGAAGAGACGCTCTTCGGCGTCGGCGGTCACGTGAATGATCTCGGCTCCCGGGGGGATCGGCATCGGCATGGTGTGGAACTGCGGCACGACGTGCTCGCGCGAGGTGGTGAAGCCGTTCCCGGCGAACGGCGGCGAATCGTTCCAGTCGCCGCCCATGTGCGGGCCGTAGGGGACGACGTAGGTGTCCACATCCCGGGCGAACCACCGCATGAGATAGACCTCGGGCACCGTGACGGTCAGTTCGGAGCCCTCGAATCCCAGGTCGAGACCCATGAAGAGGAGCGCGGGAGTGGTCAGCCTGACGCAGTCCTGAACCCGGTAGACGTATCCCGAGATCACGGTCCGCTTGCCGGAGAGGTAGGGCAGGAGCAGCCGAGGCGGGATGACCTTCTGCATCTGCGTTCTGCGCCCAGGTGGCTCACTCACATGTCGCATTTTACGATCTGTTGACTCACAGTCGTCGGTGTTCGAGGCAGGGCAGGGCATTACGGGTGACAATCGTGACCTGCGCGTCGAGGACGCAGGTCTGCACCGCGGGCGCCGGGCCGAGGTCGGCGCGGACCACGCCCATGGGATCGATCAGCATGCTGCGGCCGATCCCGAAGCCGTCCGCGGCCTCCGGGTTGGGCGCCTGGCCCACGGCCGCCACCCAGGTGGTGTTCTCGATCGCGCGGGTCCGCGTCAGGGTCGCCCAGTGCTCTTCCTTCATCGGTCCCGACCCCCATGCGGCGATCACCGCGAACAGGTCGGCGCCGCGGTCCGCCAGGGCCCGGGTGAGTTCGGGGAAGCGGATGTCGTAGCAGGTGACCAGCCCGACCCGGAGCCCGGCCAGCTCGACGACGACCGGCTCGTCGCCGGGCACGACCAGCGAGGACTCGCGCGCCCCGAAGGAGTCGAACAGGTGGATCTTCCGATAGGCCGCCCTGACCTCCCCGTCGGGGCCGAGGGCCACCGCGGTGTTGTACACGCGGATCGCGCCGGCGTCGCCGGCCCGGGCCGTGTCCGCGTCGCTCGCCGGGATCGTGCTCTCCGCCGGGATCGTGCTCTTCACCTGGACCGTGCCATCGCCGGGGGGCGTGCTCCGGCCGGTCGCCGGCTCGAACACCCCGGCGATCACGGAGAGGCCGTGGGCCCGGGCGGCCTCGGCCAGCCCGGTGACGAACGGCCCGTCCAGCGGTTCGGCCAGGTCGAGGATGCGCTTGCCGTACCGGGTGAGGGCGGCCTCGGGGAAGATCGCCAGTTCGGCGCCGTCGTCGGCGGCCCGCGCGAGGGAGGTCTGGACCTGACGGAGGTTGGCGGCGGGATCCTCGGAGACCGGGATCTGGCACAGGGCGATGCGGGTCACGTCTGCGACTTTATCCGGCGATTCGGGACTCGTTCCATCCACGTGAGGCATCGCCACACCCATTCCAGCGGGCCGTACCGGAACCGTGCCAGCCACCACCGGCCGAACAGCACCTGCGCGGTCAGTACGGCCGGCGCGAGCCCCACCACGGAGAGCCGGGTCGGGTCGGCGGTCAGCAGCGGCAGGGCCAGCAGGATGATCGGAGTGCTGGCCAGGTAGTTCGTCAGAGCCATCCGGCCGAGCGGGTTGAGCACGGCTTCCAGCGGGCCGCGCAGCCGGGTGCGCAGGAGCAGCAGCAGCCCGGTGCAGTAGGCGGTCGCGCAGGCCAGCGGGGCGGCGATGAACAGGCCCCGGTAGGACAGGTCGGGGTCGGTGCGGGAGGCGTTCCACAACGCGACGAGTCCCACCGTCAGCACCGCGCCGGCCAGGAAGGCGGGGAGCAGCAGGCGCGGGCCCGGGCGGTACTCCATCAAAGCCATTCCCAGCAGGAACATCGCCGGGATGAGGACGACCACGAACACGCGCTCGCCGAGGAACCCGCCGAAGATCTCACCGTCGACGACGTATCCGCCGTTCGCGTAGACCGCCCACGCCGTCGTGGCGATCCCCAGCACCAGCACCGCCGCGCGCGGCAGGAACGAGGCGGGCAGCAGGACCAGAACGCCGAAGATTGCGTACGGCAGGAGCACCTCGCCCGGGTTCACGCTCCAGTGCGCCAGGCCGAAGCAGGCCAGCACCGCCAGCCTGCGCAGCAGGGCCAGGCGCGGGCGGGCCGTGCGTTCGGCCGCCGAGTCGAGGAACAGCACGAAGCTCAGGCCGAAGAGGAACGAGAAGATCGGGTAGAACCGGCCCTGGAACAGGTTCTCCACCACCCAGTCGACCGCCCCCCGCTCCGCGGCGCGCGGGTCGCCCGACTCGGCCAGGTGGCCGACCGTGTGCTGCCAGGTGTTGACCAGCATGATCCCGCATATCGCGAAGCCCCGGAGGGCGTCGAGCTCGTGCAGCCTGCGCGTCATACGGTCACCCCGTCCGCGGGCCGCGCGCACGTGCCGGTCCGGAATACGATCACGGACTCAACGTAGCGTCCCGGACCGGCCGTCGCAGCACCGGCCGGTACGGTGGCCGCGCGTTCCACCGGAGGGGCGGGCGGGCGAAGTCGCCGCCGGGCGGGCGGGAAGGCGGGGCGCGTCTTGGCATGCGGGACCTCGCCTTGCCGTACCGGATGACGCGCCGGTAGCGTCGGCCGGGATCGAGCGGGGCGCCGGCCGGGATGACTCCGGCGGCGGCGCGGCCACCATGTCTGGAGTGAACGAGATGACGGCGACCGGGGAACGTCCCATGGAGGTGGGAGCGCTCCCACAAGAATTCGTGTGGGGCGTGGCCACCTCGGCCTACCAGATCGAGGGAGCCGTGACCGCCGACGGCCGGGGCCCCTCGATCTGGGACGCCTTCTGCCGGGTCCCCGGGGCGGTGGCGGCGGGAGAGACCGGCGAGCACGCCTGCGACCACTACCACCGCTGGCCGGAGGACATGGCGCTGCTGGCGGGCCTGGGCGCCGGGGCCTACCGGTTCTCGGTGGCGTGGCCGCGGGTGTTCCCCGAGGGAACCGGCCGCGTCAACCAGCGCGGCCTCGACTTCTACCGGCGCCTGGTCGAGGCGCTCAACGCCCGGGGCGTCACCCCGTTCCTCACCCTCTACCACTGGGACCTGCCCCAGGCGCTGGAGGAGCGCGGCGGCTGGCGGGTCCGCGACACCGCCGAGCACTTCGCCGACTACGCCGCGACCGTGCACGAGGCCCTCGACGGCGTGCCGTACTGGATCACGCTGAACGAGCCCTACTGCTCCTCGATCACCGGGTACGCCGAGGGCCGCCACGCGCCCGGCGCCCGGGAGGGACACGGCGCCCTCGCCGCCGCCCACCACCTGCTGCTCGGTCACGGCCTGGCCACCGCCCGGCTGCGGGAGCGCACCCGCGAGGGCGAGCAGATCGGCGTCACCCTCAACATGTCCCCGGCGGTGCCCGCGAGCCCGTCCGCCGAGGACGTCGCCGCCGCCCGCCGGATGGACCTGATGGTCAACCGGCAGTTCACCGAGCCGCTGCTCGGCGCCGTCTACCCCGCCGACGCGGACGAGGTCTACGGGGAGATCAGCGACTTCTCCTTCCGCCGGGAGGGCGACCTCGAGATCATCTCGGCGCCGCTGGACTTCCTCGGGGTGAACTACTACTACCCGATCCACGCCGCCGCGGCGCCGTACGGCCAGCCCGACCCGGCCCTGCGCTCGGCCTACGACATCGGCGTGCGCACGGTCGCCCCGGACGGGCCGCCGGTCAGCGGCCTCGGCTGGCGCGTCGAGCCGCGCGGCCTCTACGACACCCTGACCGGCCTGGCCGGCCGCTTCCCCGGCCTGCCCCCGATCTTCATCACCGAGAACGGGTACGGCGGCGGCGGGGAGCTCGACGACACCGGCCGCGTCTCCTACCTGGAGCAGCACGTGGCCGCCACGCGCGAGGCCGTGGCCGCCGGCGTGGACGTGCGCGGTTACTTCTGCTGGTCGCTGCTCGACAACTTCGAGTGGGCCAGGGGCTACGCCGCCCGCTTCGGCCTCGTGCACGTCGACTACGCCACCCAGGCCCGCACGCCCAAGGCCAGCTACCGCTGGTACCGCGACCTCATCGCCGCTCAGCCGTCGTCCTCCCACTCGGCCAGCGCCCGGTAGGCGGGCCGGAGCAGGTCCAGGAGCGGAATGTGCCGGGCCTTGACCGGCGGCGGATCCAGCAGGCGCAGCAGCAGGTCGGGCGGGGTGTCCGGCGGGTCCGCGCGGTCGCGCAGCCGGGCCGGCGACGCGCCCGGCTGGTAGAAGTCCGCCGTCCGGCCGGTGAACGGCACGTCGGTCACGTCGAGCGGATCCGGCCGGGGCGGCTCGGTCACGTCGAGCGGACCCGGCCGGGGCGGCTCGGACCGGTCCCGGTCGCTCATGGTCCCTCCTCCGCCGGACCCGTCGCCCGCCCTCACGAGACCGCCTCCGGTCCGAGCCGGAACAGCTCGCGCAGCTGGTCGACGGAGAGGTCGGTGATCCAGTCCTCGCCGGTGCCGACCACGCTCTGGGCCAGCGCCTTCTTCCGCTCGATCATCTCGTCGATCCGCTCCTCCAGGGTGCCGACGCAGACGAACTTCCGTACCTGCACGTTCTTGGTCTGGCCGATCCGGAACGCCCGGTCGGTCGCCTGGTCCTCCACCGCCGGGTTCCACCAGCGGTCCACGTGGATCACGTGGGAGGCGGCGGTCAGGTTGAGCCCGGTGCCCGCGGCCTTCAGCGACAGCAGGAACAACATCGGCTCGTCGTCCTGCTGGAAGCGCTCCACCAGCTCATCCCGCCGCTTCTTCGGCAGCCCGCCGTGCAGCCAGAGCACCGGCCGGTCCAGGTGCGCCGCCAGGTACGGCTGGAGCAGCGAGCCGAACTCGGTGTACTGGGTGAACACCAGCGCCTTGTCGCCCTCGCTGACGATCTCCTCGGCCAGCTCCTCCAGCCGGGCCAGCTTCCCCGACCGGCCCGCCAGCCGTGACCCGTCCTTGAGCAGGTGCGCGGGATGGTTGCAGACCTGCTTGAGCTTCGTCATGGCCGCCAGCACGTTGCCGCGCCGCTCGATGCCCGCGCTCCCCTCGATCCGGCCCATCATCTCCTCCACCACGGCCTGGTAGAGCGCGGCCTGCTCGGGCGTGAGGTTGCACCAGACCTTCATCTCCAGCTTGTCCGGCAGATCGGAGATGATCGTCTTGTCGGTCTTCAGCCGGCGCAGCACGAACGGCCCGGTGACCCGCCGGAGCGCGGCCGCCGCCCGCTCGTCGCCATGCCGCTCGATCGGCTCCTGGTAGCGCTCGCGGAACGCCTTCGCCGGGCCGAGCAGCCCCGGGTTGCAGAACTCCATGATCGACCAGAGCTCCGCCAGGTGGTTCTCCACCGGCGTGCCGGTCAGCGCGAGCCTGCCGCCCGCCGGGAGGGACCGTACGGCCTGCGCCTGCCGGGCGGCGCTGTTCTTGATCGCCTGAGCCTCGTCGCAGACCACCCGGGCCCAGGCGAGACCGGCCAGGACGGCCTGATCCCGCAGCGCGGTGCCGTACGTGGTCAGGACGAGATCCGCCTTCTCCACCCGCCGGTCCAGCTCCGGGCCGCGGAGCCGGGAGGCCCCGTGGTGGACGTAGACCTCCAGCGAGGGGGCGAACCGGGCCGCCTCCTTCTGCCAGTTGCCGAGCAGCGACATCGGGCACACCAGCAGCGTCGGTCCCGCTTCCGCGCCCGCCTCGCGCTCGTTCAGGAGCAACGACAACGTCTGCGCGGTCTTGCCCAGGCCCATGTCGTCGGCGAGGATCCCGCCGAGCCCGAGCCCCGCCATGAAGACGAGCCAGGACAATCCGCGCTCCTGGTACGGCCGGAGCGCGCCGTGGAAGGAGGCCGGGGTGGCGACCGGCTCCAGCCGGCGGTCGGCCTCACCGGAGAGCAGGTCGCCGAGGAGGCCGTCGGCCTCCACCCCGGTCAGCGGCAGCTCCGCGTCACCGCCGTGGACGATCTCCCGGATCACGTCGCGGACCGTCATCTCACCCGACCGGCGCCGTCCGACGGTCTCCAGCGCCGCGCGGAGCTGCCGGCCGTCCAGCTCGACCCAGCGGCCCCGCACCCGCACCAGCGGGACCTCGAACCGGGCCAGTTCCTCCAGCTCTTCCTCGCTGATCGTTTCGTCGCCGAGGGCCAGGTCCATCCGGAAGTCCACGAGCTCGTGCAGCCCGAACCCCCGGCCGGCGCCCCCCGGGCCGGTCTCCCGCGAGCGGGCCGTCAGCTTGAGCCCCAGCCGGGTCCGGCCGGCCCAGTCGGGCAGCAGCACGCCGAATCCCGCCGACCGCAGGAGCGGGGCGACCTGCCGGAGGAACCAGAACGCCTCGGTCGTGTCGAGGGACACCTCCGACGGCCGGGGGTCGCGCAGCGCCTCCTCCAGCCGGGGATAGAGCCGGGCCGCCCGGCCGAGCCCCGCCAGCAGCGCCTCCTGCGGAGAGGCGGGCAGGCCGGGGGCGGTCTCGCCCGCCCAGACGAGCCGCGCGGGCAGGGAGGGGCCGGACTCCTCGGCCGGCTGGACGGCGAACTCCACCCGCCAGCCGTTCCCGGGGGAGGCCGGGCGGCCGCCGTGCTGCGCGACGGGATCGGCGCCGGCCGGGAGCCCGGATCCGCCGGCCGCGAGCTCCGCGAGCTCCGCGGGTTCGGCGGGCTCGATCAGCCGGAAGCAGACCCTGACCGAGCTGTCGAGCCGGTGCGCCGACCGGAACCACTCCTGGAGCGGCCCGGCGAGTTCGTCCGCCTCGGCCCGCGTCACCCCGGGGAGAACGGGTTCGTCACCGGTGAGGGCCACCGTCCAGCGGTCCGCCAGCGGGCTGCGGCGCCCCGGCCGGTGCCCGCCGAGCAGCCGGTCGGGGAGCGCCCGCCGCACCGCCGCGTCGGCCAGCCCGGCCAGGACCTCGATCAGCACGTGGGCCGAGGGCCGCTCCTCGGCGACGGCCCGGCAGACCGGCGGCATCGCGGCGGCCAGCTCCCGGAACCGGGCCGCGTCGGAACCGGTCAGCACCGGGCACCACCGCGCCGCGTGCTCCCCGTCCTCGGGGACGAGCTGGGGCAGCACCCGGCCGCGGCGGACCAGGTCGCGGGCGTACTCCGCGACGACGGCGAGATAACGCAGCGAGGCCGCGGGGACCGGGGCCTGCTCGCCGGGAAGCTCGTCGGGCTCGTACGCCGCGGCGGGGAGCCTGGCCGTCTCGCCGACGGAGCCGAGCAGGCCGAGCGCCGCGCCGGGCTCCACCAGCAGGGCGGGCACCCGCCAGGAGCCGATCCTCGGCTGCCGCGCGGAGACCTGCGCCCCCGACTCGGGGGAGGGCAGCGGGCTCCGCGCCGACCCCGGCAGGAGCAGGACCAGCTCACCCGGGACGGCCTCGTCCGCCGCGGCGGCCCCGTCCGGTCCCCAGAGCGGCAGGCCCGCGACGACGTCCGCGGCCGGAGCCGCGAACGGATGCGGGCGGACCTTCGCGCGGGAGGCGCCGACGTCGGGACCGGGCGGATCCTCCGCCCACAGCGCCAACCTGCCACCGGCCCACGCTCCGTGGATCACCAGCACCGCCGAGCCCCCTCTCTCGCGGGGAAACCGTAGCAGTCACGGACGGACAGACCGGACGCCGGAGATCACCGCGCCCCGCCGGCCCCGTCCCGGCCCGCAGCTGTGATCGACGACGGCGCGCCGACTACTCTGGACCGGGTGAGCGATCCCCTGGTGGCGCGGATGCGCGCGTTCGGCACGACGATCTTCGCCGAGATGTCGGCTCTCGCCCTGCGGACGGGCTCGATCAACCTGGGACAGGGGTTCCCCGACACCGACGGCCCTGCGGCGCTGCTGGAGCGGGCGGTCGAGGCGATCCGCGGCGGCGCCAACCAGTACCCTCCCGGCCCCGGCGTCCCCGACCTGCGCCAGGCCGTCTCCGAGCACCGCAAGGAGCACTACGGCCTGCACTACGACCCCGACGGCGAGATCCTCGTCACCGTCGGCGCCACCGAGGCCGTCGCCGCCTCGATCCTGGCGCTCTGCGAGCCGGGCGACGAGGTGATCGCCTTCGAGCCCTACTACGACTCCTACGCCGCCTCCGTCGCCCTGGCCGGGGCCGTGCTCCGCCCGGTCACCCTGCGTCCCGCCGGGGGCCGGTTCACCTTCGACCCCGCCGAACTGCGCGCCGCCGTGGGCCCCCGTACCCGCGCCATCCTGGTCAACTCCCCGCACAACCCCACCGGGACCGTGTTCACCCGCGAGGAACTGGAGACGATCGCCGGGCTGTGCGCCGAGCACGGCCTGACCGCGATCACCGACGAGGTCTACGAGCACCTGACCTTCGACGGCGCCCCGCACATCCCGCTGGCCACCCTGCCCGGCATGCGCGAACGCACGGTGATGATCTCCTCGGCGGGCAAGACCTTCTCGGTGACCGGCTGGAAGACGGGCTGGATCTGCGCCCCGGAGCCGTTCGTCCGCGCGGTGCAGACCGTCAAGCAGTTCCTCACGTTCACCGCCTCGGCCCCCTGGCAGCTCGCCGTGGCGTACGGCCTCCGCCACGAGCTCGGCTGGGTCTCCTCCCTGCGCGACGATCTGCAGGCCAAGCGCGACCGCCTCATGTCCGGCCTCTCCGCCGCCGGGTTCGACGTCTACCGCCCCGCCGGCACCTACTTCGTCCAGGCCGACATCCGCCCCCTCGGCTTCACCGACGGCCTGGCCCTCACCCGCGAGCTCCCCTCCCTGGCGGGCGTGGTCGCCATCCCCACCCAGGTCTTCTACGCCCACCCCGAGCGCGGGCGGCACTTCGTGCGCTTCGCCTTCTGCAAGAAGGACGAGGTCATCGACGAGGCCGTGACCCGCCTGCGGAAGCTCGCCTGAGCGTATGACCCGCAGTTCCCCGGCGCCCGCCAGGGGAGCGGCCCCGGTCACCTCGATGGGCCGCTCCTCGGCGGGCGTATCACGATGACGCCGTGATCCGCCTCGGCAAAGAGGTCGACAGCGCAGAGTAACGGCTTGTAAGCACCGAGTTCTCTGGTATCGCCTTGATACCAAGGGCGCTCTAGCATGGAGGGTATGGCCATGACGTTGCGTCTCTCCGAGTCCCAGACCGAAGCCCTCCGGCAGCGCGCGGAGAAGGAAGGGCGGAGCATGCAGCAGGTTGCGCTGCACGCCATCGAGGACTACCTGTCGCGAATGGCCGATGACGATCTCACCGACGAGATCGCCGAGCGGGGAGCGAAGCGCTTCGAGGACCTGCTACGGAGGCTCGGCGAGTGACGCGATTCATCTCCCTGGAGCAGGGACTCCGAATCGCCAGGAAGGCCACCGGGGGGCCGATCCAGGTCCGTGATCTGGGCCTGCTGGAAGCGGCGCTGCTCCGTCCGCAGACGTCGATGTTCGGGCGGGACGCCTATCCGGACCTTTTCTCCAAAGCGGCCGCGCTGTTGCACTCGATCGTCGCCAATCATCCGTTCGTCGACGGCAACAAACGAGCGGCCTGGCTCACCATGTATGTCTTCTGCGCCAAGAACGGCGTTGAGATCGACCCGGCGGATGACGACGAGGCCTACGACTTCGTCATCGCCATCGCGTCGGGAAAACTGACCGAGGTCGACGAGATCGCCGAGGTGCTCCGGAGCTTCGCCGTACCTTCGGGGTCATGATCGCGGACCCTAGTGGCCCGCCAGCGCGTCCTGCAGCCGGGGCGTGAGGTCCGCGGTGAAGTCCGCCACGCTCTCGCAGCGGCCCGGCCTGAGCGACCAGCAGGTGAGCAGCGCGTGGACCTCCGAGCGCAGGACCTGGCTGAACCGGTTGTAGTACGGCGAGGGCGGGCGGACCCGGGCCCCGGCCAGGGCGGGCAGGAGGATCTCCGGCGGTGCGACCTCGGAGCGGGGCTCCGCTCCGGCCGCCGGGGGCGCGGAGTCGCCGCAGCGGGCCCGCGCGTAGAGCGCGGAGATCCTCGCCGGGGCGAAGCCGCCGCAACGGTAGAGCATCCGGGCCGCCTCCGGGCCGGTCAGCGCCGCCACCAGCCGTTGCGCCTCAGCCGGCCGGCCGGTGTTCTCCGCCACGGCGAGGTACTGCCCGCCCAGGACGCCCGCCCACGGGAGGGGGGCCGCGGCGAACTCCACCCCTCCCTCCTGCCGCTCTCCGGAGAGGACTTCATAGGCGTAGGGCCAGTGCCGCAGGAAGAGGGCCTGCTTCTCCCGGAAGGCGGTCAGCGACTGCGCCTCGAAGCCGTTGCGCGCGTCCCCGGAGATCACTCCCGCCTGCGCGGAGTCGACGAGCCGCTGGAGGGCGTTCCTGCCCCGCTCGGTGTCGATCACCACCCGGCCCGCGGGATCGACGACCTCTCCGCCGTTGGCCCAGATCGCCTCCAGGAGGTTGACCGTCAGCCCCTCGTAGGAGGCGAACTGCCCGGCGAAGGGGAGGGCGGGCGAGACGAGCCCGGACTTGTGCGCTCCGACGAGGGAGAGCATCTCCGGCCAGCCGGAGGGAGGCCCGGCCAGGAGGTCCGCGCGGTAGTAGAGCAGTCCCACGTCCGTGTTGAGCGGCACGGCGTACTGCGTGCCCTCCCAGGCTCCCGCGGACCAGATCTGGGCGAGGAAGTCGTTGGTCACGCTGTGCGCGGCGGGGTCGATCGGCAGGAGGCGTCCCTCCGCGGCGAACTCCGGGATCCACTGGATGTCGAGGTTGAACACGTCGTAGCGCCCGCTCTCCGCCTGCGCCGCCGAGACCATCTCGCTGCGCTGCTCGTCGGCCACCTCGGAGACCACCACGAAGCACGCCCGCGGGCGGTTCCCGGCGGAGTTCCAGACGGTGTCGAGGACCTGCTCGCGCACGCCGCCCGAGACGTCGGCGCCACTGGCGATGCGCAGCACGCAGCCGTCCCTGGCGCCGTCGGACGGCGCGGGGACCGGCTCGGAGACGCTGCCCGACGGCAGCAGGAGGCAGGCGACGGCGGCCACGGTGACGGCCGCGGTCCGGAGCGGGCGCCTCATCGGGGCCTCCTCAGCTCGTCGAACACCTCGGCCAGCGCCCGGTCGGGATCGCCGCTCGCGTCGTGACAGGACATCAGGCCTTCCTCCCGCAGCGCCGGCAGAGGTCCCTTCGCGCATCCCTGCCCGGCGAAGGAGATCATCACCAGCCGGACGCCGGCGTGTTTCCGCAGGTCGTCAGCTGTCAGGCCGTCGGGATCGCCGCCGTCGGTGAGGACGAGGACGACCCGGCGGTCCGGGCCGCCGCCGACCGCGGCCATCCGGCCGAGCGCGTCGCCGACGAGGGAGCGCATCTCGGGGTCGCGGCGGTGGGGGCGGGTGTCCATGATGGCGTCGATCCGCTCGACGAGGGCCCTCCCCTCGTCGGTGACGGCCGCGGGGCCGCTGCCGTGGCCGTCGCCGGGGAAGAAGGTCTGCACGCCCGTGGTCCGTTCCCCCCGCCTGCTGGTGACGATGAACTGGGCGAGCCTTCCCGCCGCCGTCAGCCGGGTCCCGCCGTCGGCGACCCGGTTGCCCATCGAGCCGGAGGTGTCGATCAGGAGGAGGACGTGCTCGGCGAGCCGGGTCCTGGACTGGTAGAGCGTGCTGATCACGGGAGCCTTCCAGTCCGGCGACACCGGCGCCTCGCCCCTCAGCCATCCGCTGCCGGGCGGCAGGGCGTCGGTGTCCAGCCGGCCCTGGTGATCCCGGAAGCCATGGCGGGGGAGTATCTCCCGCAGCGCGCCGCAGAAGTCGTCCACCGCCTGCTCCGCCGGGCCGGGCCGCTCCCGGTCCGACCAGTGGGCCGGGACGCAGGCGTAGCGGAGGGCGTGCCCGCCCTTCGGGTAGACGGCGGTCAGCGAGGAGGATCCGCCCGGGGTGCCGGCCGCCGAGACCTTCGTCGTCCCCGGCGCGGTGGCGGGGGCGGAGAAGCAGGCATCCGGGGCGCCCGGCGCCGGGGCCGTGCCGGACAGGGCCACATTGATCTCATGGAACTGCTGCTCCGTCATGATCACCGGAGGGGCCGCGGCGGGGTCGGGATGGCGGCACACCACTTCGAGGACGTTGTCGTCCGGCCCCACCTCCTGGGACAGGCCGTCCGCCGAGCGGGCGGCGGCCGTGGCGACCAGGCCGACGTTGGAGGCCAGGGGATAGGTGCGGACCACCTGGCGGGTGCTTGAATTCGGGCGCAGGAGGTAGGCCCAGTCGTGGGCGCCGGGCCTCAGGTCGTCTCCGGCGAGGTCGGCGGCGACGCCGGAGGGGGCGGCGATGACAAGGGGCGACGTGGCGACGATCACCGGATCGCCGAGCCTCAGCCGCGGATCGAGCCGGCCCCGCACGTAGTCGACCTCCTCGGGGGCGTCGGCGAGCCACCCGTCGGGCCTGGCTCCGGGCGGCGGCTTCGGCGCCTGGCCCCCGGAGGGCTCGACGGGGAACGTCCAGTCGCGGAACCGGTCCCGCAACTCTTCGGCGGGGAGCGCGCTGACGTTCACGTTCACGCCTCGGCAGCCCCGCCAGTTGGTGGTGTCCTCCATGAAGACGGAGGCCGCCCGCCGTACGGCCGGGGCCGTCTCGTCCGACACGGCGAATGTGACCTCGACGGGGATCGGGCAGGGCGCCCAGGGCTGGTCCCTGACGAGGTGGAAGCCGATGACGCCGACGATGGTCAGGGCGCCCAGGCAGATGAGGATTTTCGAGAAACGCTTGAGCGGGTTGTAACCGGGTTCTCCGGGAAAGGCGGCGGGGCGGTGCGACCGCAGGAAGCCGTGCAGGCGGTCGGCGAAGATGACCAGTGCCGTCAGCGCGATGAGTCCGCAGGCGAGGGCAATCTTCCACGCCACTGAAACCGGCAGGGCGAACAGTACGAGAATAATGTCGGCAATGGCTAATGGAACGATTATCCGGTCGCTTTTCGTCATCTCTCAACCGCCCCCGTGTAAGGCAGTCTTCATGCCCCCTTCTCTCACCTTACGTCTGACCGCCGACGTTACTGGTGTTATCTGAAGGGAAATAATATTGATCCGGGCTGTATTCCGGATTTCGGATGGAACGCCGCGCCGTATCTCCGCCGGGCGCGACCACGGCACGCCCCCGGAGGCCGGGCGGCGGCCGCGTGTGCAAATTCTCGCCGAGGGCCGGGATCGCACCCGGCAAAGAGAGCCCGCCGGCCCGGGGCGAGCCGGCATCCTCCCGGGAGAGTGCAGGTGGTCGGCCGCCGCGAGGAACGGTGCGGAGCCGGGCGGAGGTGGGAGTGGGCCCACCGATCGCGAGAGGCCGGACCACGACAACGACGTCCTCTGCAAAGGAGTCCCGGACTTGCTCACCGTCGGCGACCGCTTCCCCGAGTACGAGCTCACGGCCTGCGTCTCCCTCGATCCGGGGAAGGCCTTCGAGACGATCGACCACAAGACCTACGAGGGCAGGTGGCGGGTGGTGTTCTTCTATCCGAAGGACTTCACCTTCGTGTGCCCGACGGAGATCGCTGAGTTCGGCAGGCTCAACGGGGAGTTCGCCGACCGCGACGCGCAGGTCCTCGGGGTCTCCGTCGACTCCGAGTTCGTCCACTACGCCTGGCGCAAGGACCACCCGGACCTGCGCGACCTGCCGTTCCCGATGTTGTCGGACATCAAGCGGGAGCTCTCCGCCGAGCTCGGCATCCTCGGCGAGGACGGCGTCGCCCAGCGCGCCACCTTCATCGTCGATCCGAACAACGAGATCCGGTTCGCCATGGTGACCGCCGGTTCGGTCGGGCGGAACGTCGAGGAGGTCCTCCGCGTCCTCGACGCGCTCCAGTCGGAAGGGCTCTGCCCGTGCAACTGGAGCAGGGGCGAGGCCGTCCTCGACGTCGACGAGCTGATGGCCGGCGCCTGACGGAGGTCAGCCGCCCCCGGTGATCGGCCCGCGGATCAGCAGGGCCACGGAGGCGACCTGGGTGAGCGCCGCCGCCAGGAGCGTCGCCGCGAGCGCGGGGAGGTACCAGCCGGGAACGGAGGCGCTCATCTCGAAGGGCATCTGGACCAGGCTGTCGTCCAGCACGATCGGATGATCCTGGTAATCCCGGACGGGTTCGTGCAGGTACACCAGCGCCAGACCGGCCAGGTAGGCCAGGCTGAGCAGCCCGGCCGGCACGGTGACCAGGGCGGGCCGCCGCCGTGCGCCGGGGGGCGTCGCGGGGGATCCGCGCCATGCGGCCCGGGCCCCGGCGGCCAGGGCCGCGAAGGCGAGGGCGGCCGCGCCGAAGAAGAGGGCGATGAGCAGGATCCGCCGGGAGGCGAACGGGCTGAACTGGTGCAGCGCCGCAGGGACCGCGTCGTCGTTGGCCGTCATCTGGACTCCCCGCAGGGCCGTGTGCGTCTGGGCGACGGCGATGAGGATGATCGCGACGATGGCCAGACCGTAGGGAAGCGCGGAGTGAAGCGGCGCGATCGTGGTCCGTAAGCGATTCGGGGGTGCGCCTGCCTTTTCGATCACAGTCGTTGGATGGCCGTATTGCGAGATCGGTTCCCGTTCGGGCGCATCATCCTGATTGTCATTCGCGATGGATATGGCGTGTGCCGTACGGGGAAGGGCCGGGAGGGCTCGCGGCGGCCAAGGCTGCGAAGGCGGGGGCGGCCGGGGTTCAGGCGGGGGTGGTACGGCGGGCGGCGGGCGAGGTGCGGCGGCGGCGCTTGGCGGCCTCGCCGCGCTCCAGCCACCATTCGGCCGCCAGCAGGCTGGTCGTCCAGCCGAGCCAGGTGGCCAGTCCGGAGATGGCCTGCGTGAGCGCGACGTCGCTGCCGCCGAAGGAGGTGTCCAGCTGCGGGATCAGGATGACCGCCGCGATCCCGCCCCAGATCCGGTTCGTGATGATCGACATGGTCAGCGCGAAGCTGCGGATCATCCATCTGCGGTGGTCGACGAAGCGGCGCTGCCGGGCCATGCGGAATCCGGCGACGGTGAAGGCCAGCCAGAGGGCGGCGAGAATGACGTTGCTCACCCGGGCCACCGGGCCGAAGGGGCTGACCGCCCCGATCACCAGCCCCAGCACGCCCGCCGGGAGGACTCCGCCGAGGACGTACACCCGCCCGATGATCCGGTGCGCGACCGGGTGGCGCCGCCGGAACCACGGCCAGACCTGCAGGCCGCAGGCGACCATCGCCACCGTGCCGAACAGGATGTGCGCCACCAGGAGCGGGTAGTACGCCGCGAACCCCTCGACCGGCGGCACCCGCGACAGGCTCGGGTCGAGGGAGAGGTACGGCGGCAGCGAGAAGGCGAGGAACGCCAGCGACACCACCGCCAGGGGTCCCACCCAGGGCCGCCGCCACCAGCGCGGAGACCCGCGGCGACCGGAACCCCGGGCCGCACCCGCACTCTCATCCGTGCCCTCACCCGGCCGATCTGCCGGATCCGCGCCCGGCCGGTCCACCGGGGCCGTGTCCGGCCGGGTCGCAAAGGCCGCCGCGGTGGTCGGTTCCGTCATGTCGAGCTCCTCACGGTGGATGTGATCTCCGTGGGATGGAGCCTCGCCGGGGGCGCTGACGGTTCACGCACCGGTCGCTGACGGCGGTGCCGCCCGCGCCGTACGTGCCGGGAGCGGGTGGCCGGGATCCTCCGCAGGCGCTCGTGTCCGGCCCGAGGGAATTTCTCATGGTTCTCGGGGTGCGGGTAGGGTGCGGGCCGTCGATGCCGATCATGGAGAAGGTATCCGCCGATGCCCCCCGCGCCGACGCCGTCCCGGCGGCAGCCGTACCCGACGTTCTGGTGGCTCCTCGCCATCGGGCTGACCGTCTGGAACCACGCCGTCATGTGGGTTCTCGTCCTCGGGCTCTCCGAGGCGAACTGGTTCTCCGGCTTGATCGGGACGGAGACCGTCGGCTGCTTCTCCGTCGGTCCGTAGGTGGAGGTCCCGGCCGTCACCTGGTGGCGGCCGGGAACGTCGGGGAGAGGTCGTGGGGGCGCGGCACCTCCCGGATCCACCGGGTCACCGTCGACGGACAGGGCCGGGCCGAGCTGGGGGAGCAGGTCGGGAGTGATCTCGAGGGCGTCGTCCGGGACCTGGCCGTCTCGCCGGACGGGCGGGTCGCCTACGCGCGCCTGCTCGCCGGCACCGGCGGCGGGCCCGAGGTGGCCAGGACCGTGGTCGGCGTGCTGGATCCGGCCCGGGAGTGGTCGGCCCCGGGGTACCACGGGTCCTGGGACGGCCGCCAGGACCCGATCGGCCTGCACTGGGCCGACCGCTCGACGCTCGCCTTCCGGGCGAACCGGAATCCGGAGAAGGGGTCCGAGGTCCTCGCCCTCGACGTACGCGGGGGCGGCGACGACCTGCTGGCGGCCGAGAGAGTGCTGGCCATGTCCGCCTACTGGAGCGGGACCGCCGTGGTCACGGCCGACAGCGTGCTCCTGTCGTACTCGGACACCATGAACCGCGTGAACCACGGCGTCCTCGTCTACGACCGCGCGACCGGCGAGCCGCGCGGTCATGCCTACGCGGGCGACTTCAGCGCGTTCACCCTGGACGCCTCGGGACGGTATCTGCTCGTCGGCCGGGGGCGCTGCGGGGAGATCGTCCACCCGCTCGGCGTGGATGTTCAGCGCACTCCCGCCGGGCCGTCGTACGAGCTGGTCAAGGTGGACCTCGACCCGCCCGTCACGCCGGCCCCGACGACCTCCGGATACGACTACCCCGGCGAGCTAACGCGTGAAGTGATCACCGTACGTGCAGCACGAAGAAACCGGCCGGCCTTCGGGCTGACGGCAAGCGCGTCTGCCGGCCCTTCACCACAGAGCCCGCGCCTCGTCGTCCACCGCGCAGAACCCGCCTGCACGTGCCGTCGCCGAGCGTGACGGCACGTCAGTCCGTCTCTTCGCGGACGTCCTTGCCCTGCTCGGCGAAACGCTTGAAGTCCTGCATGTGCTGTAGCGACTGCTTGCGGAAGGCGCCGGGCATCAGGAGCCCCACCAGCCGCATCAGCAGGCCGCCGAACCGGTATTCGTTCTCGCTCACCCAGAGCGTCGTCTCCGGGCCGGCTTCGGTCAGCCGTTCGCGCCCGGCGCTCCACATGCCCCCGCCGACGATCTCGCGGTCGAAGTGGACGACGCTTTCTTTCGGGATCCCGTGCAGGTCTGCCGGTTCCCGGCGGGTGATGGTCTCGATGCCCTCCATCTTCTGCCGCCCCGTCTGCATCACGACCCGCGACTTGGTGCCGACCTGCCCGTGCACCCCGCTCAGCGGCTCGTGCAGAACCAGGCCCCGCAGCCACTTCGGCAGGTGCGCCGGGTCGGCGAGCAGCTGGACCACCCTCTCCCGGGGCAGGGCGATCTCGATCGAGACGGTGTACTTCATGGGGTACCGCTCTTTTCCCCGTAGGTGTGGGACGACTCGCTGCAGTCCCTGCTCGTCGTGAGCGCCGAGGAGGCCGGCCAGTCCACCGCGGCAGGAGTGTCAGGTCGGGTCGGGTACGTAGAACTTGGTGGTGGCCTCGACCGCGGCCGCGACGTGCTCCGGTTCGCCACCGGCGGCCAGGTGGGCCCGGCCCCAGGCCGCGGCGCTACGGCGGCCGAATTCCCGTCCTTCGGGCGACTTCTCGAACTCCTCGTGATCGATGGTCTCGCTGCCGGCCAGGAGCCGCCCCAGGGCGAGGAGGGTCAGGTCCCAGCCGACGCCTCCGGCGCCGGGGCCGTAGGTCGGGAACAAGGGCTCCCCGACGACCGCTGCGTGGATCAGCTCGAACTCGGTGCCGCCGGCCGGGCCCGCGGTCAGGCGGACTTCCACCTCGCTGGTGCCGGGCCAGGCGTCGGCGTCCGGTCCGTAGAGCCAGGACACCTTCAGCAGGCGCGGCGGCTCACACCGGAGGATCTCGCCGTGCTCACCGCCGTCCAACGCGAACTTTCCGCCGAGCCGAAGGTCCCCGGTGACCGGCTTGAACCAGCGCTGCAGCCGCTCGGGACTGGTGACGGCGTCCCAGACGTCATCGATCTCCGCGTCGTATCGACGTCGCAGCTCGATGGTGTACGCCTCGCCGGCGGGCACGCTGCCGGTGCCCATCGCCCGGCGCACGGCAGCCAGCTCGTCGAGAACATCTTTCATGTCATGTCCCTTTCGGCGGCGCATCGGTCTTGCCCGTGTCGGAGCCGGGCCCGGCAGGTCGGATGGGTTCCCCACCGGCCGGGTGGCGTGCACGCCTGCCCCGGGCCGGCTCGGTTCCCAGGGCGTCGAGGCGTTGTTCCCAGAACCGGCGAAACCGGTCCAGCCACGCGTCGACCTCGCTCAGCGGCTCGGGCCCGACAGCGTAGACTATACCGGCCTTCGCTTATATAAACCATCGCTGATTCTTAGCGTCGTGCATGAAGCGGCGTCGTGCATGAAGCGGCGTCGTGCATGAAGCGGCGCCGTACATGAAAATGCCCGGGACCGGGGGCGATTCCGGTCCCGGGCGGGGGATGGCCGGTGGGGACGAGCGTTCGGGCGGTGTCAGACGACCGGACCGGCCGGGGCGGCCTCCACGGTCTTCGGCGTCTCCGAGGTCTCGGCGGCCTGCGGGGCGTGGGAGGAGCGCAGCGGGATCTCCTTCAGGAACAGGGCGGCGACCGCGCCCAGGATCGCGATCGGGACGCCGACCAGGAAGACGGTCTGGATGGCCCGGGTGAAGGCCTCCAGGACCACGTCCAGCACCGGGGCGGGAAGGTGCCGGATCGCCTCGGGGGAGCCGAGGCCGGGGGTCGCGCCGCCGGTGGGCGGCAGGTTCGCGGCCCTGGCCAGGGAGACCAGCTCGGAGCTGAGCCGGTTGCTGAGGATGGCGCCGAAGGCGGCCACGCCGACCGCGCCGCCCAGGGAGCGGAAGAACGTGACGCCCGAGGTGGTGACGGCCAGGTCGGTGCGGGGTGAGGCGTTCTGCGCGGCCAGGACGAGCATCTGCATGGCGGCGCCGAGGCCGATGCCGAGCACCGTGATGTCCAGGCCGATCGCGACCAGCGAGCTGTCGACGTGCAGCTGGGAGAGCAGGTAGAGGCCGACCGCGACCAGAACCATGCCCGCGATCGGGTAGGCCTTCCAGCGGCCGGTCCTGCTGACCAGTCTGCCGACCACGATGGAGGAGACGAGCAGGCCGAAGACCAGGGGCAGGGTCATCAGGCCGGAGCCGGAGGGGCTCATGCCCTTGACGATCTGCAGGTACTGCGGGAGGAACATCATCGCGCCGAACATCGCGACGCCGACGAGCAGCGAGGAGAGGCTGGAGAGCACGAAGGTGCCGTTGCCGAACAGGCGGGGCGGCAGGATCGGGTCGGCGGCCCGGCGCTCGGCGACCACGGCCAGGCCGAACATCACCAGGCTGAGCGCGCCCAGGCCGTAGGTCCAGGAGGAGTTCCAGTCGAACTGCTGGCCGCCCAGGGAGAGCAGCAGCATGAGGGCGGTGGTGCCGCCGGTGATGAAGGTGGCGCCCCACCAGTCGACCTTGGCCTCGCGGCGGACGAAGGGCAGCTTGAGCACCTTCTGGATGACGACGAACGCGACCAGGGCCAGCGGCACGCAGATCCAGAACGTCCAGCGCCAGGAGAGGTTGTCGACGATGAAGCCGCCGAGCAGCGGCCCGGTCACGGTGGAGACGCCGAAGACCGCGCCCATGTAACCGCCGTAGCGGCCGCGCTCGCGGGGCTCGACGACGTCGCCGAGGATGATCTGCGGCAGCGCGGCGAGCCCGCCGGCGCCGATGCCCTGCACGGCCCGTGCGGCGATGAGCTGGCCCATGTCCTGGGCGAACCCGGCCGCGACCGAGGAGACCACGAAGACCACCAGCGAGGTCTGGAACATGAGCTTGCGGCCGTAGAGGTCGGAGAGCTTGCCCCAGAGCGGGGTGGAGGCGGTCATGGTGAGCAGGGTCGCGCTGGCCACCCAGGCGAGCTGTTCCTGGCCGCCGAGCGAACCGACGATCGTCGGCAGCGCGGTGCCCACCACGGACGTCGAGATCATCGACGTGAGCATGGCGAGCATGAGCCCGACCATGATCTCCATCACCTGCTTGTGCGTGAAGCGCGGCGTCGCCTCGACCCCGGCTTCGGCCCCGGCTCCGATCCGGGCCTCGGCCTTCTGTCCGGTCACCATGGACCATCCCCCAATACATGTACGATGCATACAAGTTAGTAGACGCGTGTTTACTTCGTCAAACCTGGAAGGATCGGGCGAATGGAAGGGGTACGGCGCCGCGACCGGGAAGGCACCCGGCAGCGCATTCTCGACGCCGCGCGAGGTCTGTTCGCCGAGCTCGGATACGACCATGTGACGATGCGCCTGATCGCCGCCGAGGCGGGCGCCAACATCGCGCTGATCAACCGCTACTTCGGCAGCAAGCGGGAGCTGTTCGCCGAGGTGCTCGCCATGCAGGGGCGCTTCCCCGGCGTGCTGGACGGCCCCCGGGAGGAGCTGCCCCGGCGCCTGGCCGAGTACGTCGCCGAGCGGTTCCGCTCCGACTGGGCCAGTCCGGTGATGACGGCGCTGAACCGGTCGTCGGCCAGCCCGGAGATCCACGGCATCATCAGGGACCGGGTCAATTCGGCGATCATGGAGCCGCTCGCCGCGCTGTTGCCCGGAGAGGACGCCCAGCTGCGGGCGGCGGTGGCCACCGCGCTCATCACCGGGACGGGGACGCTCCGCCAGCTCTTCACCCCCGAGGAGCTGGGCTCGCCCTCCCATGACGCCGTGGTGGCGCGGCTGACCCGGATCTTCGAGGTGTGCCTGGAGGTCTAGCCCCTCCGGTCGCCCCGCCGCCAGGCGCCGGGCGGCGGGCGGTCATCCGGTCCCGGCCGCCCGGAGCTTTCCCGCCGGACGGCGCGAGCCCGGCGATGGCGATCAGGCGACGGCGATCAGGCGATGGTGATCCGGCAGGCCGAGCCGGGCCCGCCGGACACACCGGGCACGTGGTCGACCTGGAGCGTGGTGTGGTCGATGTGGAAGCGTTCGTGCAGCAGCTCGGCCACCTCCCGGCGGATGCGGTGGCAGTCGCCGCCGGGCTTGACGACCACGTGCGCGGACAGCGCGGGGAACCCGCTCGTCACGGTCCACACGTGCAGGTCCTCGACGGCGGTGACCTCGGGGTGGCCGGTGATCGCGGTGCCTATCTCGAGGGGTTCCAGTCCGGCGGGCGCCGCCTCGAACAGGATGCGCCCGGCGTCGCGCAGCAGGCCGTACGCCGCCTTGGCCATCAGGGCCGCCACGACGAGGGCGGCGATCGCGTCGGCCCGGCCCCAGCCGGTGAGCCAGACGACCGCGCCGGCGACCGCGGTGGCGATGAAGGCGTACATGTCGTTGAGGATGTGCTGGAACGCGCCCTCGACGTTGAGGCTGCTCCGGTCGGCCCTGGCGATGAGCCAGGCGGCGCCCGCGTTGACGGCGATCCCGGCGAGCGCCGTGCCGAAGACGAGCACGCCCTCCACCTCCGGAGGCTCGACGAGCCGCCGGACCCCCTCGTAGACGAAGTAGACCACCAGGAGCACGAAGGTCAGGCCGTTGATCGCGGCCGACAGGATCTCGGCGCGCTTGTAGCCGAAGGTGTAGGCGCCCCGGGCGGGACGGGCCGCCATGCTCATCGCGATCAGCGCCAGCACGATGGAGGCGGCGTCGGTGAGCATGTGGCCCGCGTCGGAGATCAATGCGATGGAGTTGGCGATGATCCCGACGACGACCTCCGCCGCCATGAAGACGACCAGCAGGGCGAGCGCCCCCGCGAGGTAGCGGCGGTCGGCCCGCGCGGGGTGACCGGAGCCGTGACTCCCCAGGTGACTCCCGCCGAGCCCCGCGCCGTGCCCGTGGCCGTGTCCGTGTCCCATCACAAGATCCATTCTGCAACACTTGAACAGTTGCTCAGATGTTAAGCAAGGCTAGCCTAACGTGACAAGATCTAGGAGTTCCCATCCCGGGTGGCGCGAGACGGGAAAGATACTAAATTTCGGCGTAAAACCTGCCGAGGGGTTGTGCGGTCCAGAGCTGTGACCGGCTGATCGATCCTCTTATGTTGAGGTGTCTTGCCGTCGCGGGAGATGACCACATGTCCTTTGTGCAACGGGTGCGCGCACAGGCCGAGAGGCACGGGCACAAGCTGTCCTACACCTTCGTGGAAGACCGCAGGGGGGAGCTCGCCGAGCGGCGCCTGACCTTCGCCGAGGTCGACGACCGGGCCAGGTCGACGGCCGCGTGGCTGGCCGGGCGGCGGATGGAGGACCAGACGGCGCTGCTGCTCCACCCCGCCGGGCTGGAGTTCCTGACGGCCTTCCTCGGCTGCCTGTACGCCCGGACCGTCGCGGTGCCCTCCCCGCTCCCGCAGACCGATCCCCGCGCCCTGGAACGTGCCGAGGGGATCATCAAGGACGCCGACGTGCGGCTGGTGCTGACCGACGCGGCCAACCGCGACATGCTCGCCGCCTGGCTGCGCGAGGTCGGCCTCGACGGCACGGTCGAGTGCGTGGCGACCGACGCCCTCGATCTGCCGGACCCCGGCGCGTGGACCGAGCCGGAGATCGGGCCGGACACCCTCGCCTACATGCAGTACACCTCCGGCTCCACCAGCGAGCCGCGCGGCGTCATGCTCACCCACGCCAACCTGCTCCACAACGAGAACGAGATCTGGCGGGCCATCGGCTCTCCCGAGGAGGGCGTCGGGGTCGGCTGGCTGCCGCACTACCACGACATGGGCCTCATCGGCATGCTGCTCCAGCCGATCTACGCCGGCGGCGACCTGTACTTCGCCTCGCCGATCTCCTTCGTCATGCGCCCGGCGCTCTGGCTGGAGATGATCAGCCGCTACCGGGCGGGCTACATCGTCGCGCCCAACTTCGCCTACGAGTGGTGCGCCGCCCGGGTCACCGACGCCCAGATCGCCGGGCTCGACCTGTCGAGCCTGAAGTTCGCGCTCAACGGGGCCGAGCCGATCCGCCCCAGCACGCTGCGGACCATGGTCCGCCGCTTCGGGCCCGCCGGCTTCAGCGAGAAGGCCTGGGCCCCGGCGTACGGCATGGCCGAGGCGACCCTGGTGATCACCGCCACCCCGCTGGGGCAGGGACCGCTGGTCCGCCGCTTCGACGCCGAGGCGCTGGAGCGGCACGAGGCGGTCCCGGTCGTCCCGGCCGACGGCGGGGCGGGGGGCGGCGTCGAGCTGGTGGGCTGCGGCAGGCCGATCACCATGACCGTGGAGATCGTCGATCCCGACAGCCGCGAGCCGCTCGGCGAGGGACGGGTCGGCGAGATCTGGGTGCGCGGCGGGAGCGTCGCCCGCGGCTACTGGCAGCGTGAGGAGGCCACCCGCGACGCCTTCGCGGGCCGTACGGCCGGCGGCGACGGGCCGTACCTGCGCACCGGCGACCTCGGCTTCCTGCTGGACGGCGAGCTCTACGTCACCGGCCGGATCAAGGACGTCGTCATCGTCAACGGGCGCAACCTCTACCCGCAGGACCTGGAGGAGGCCGCCCGGGAGGTGCACCCGGCGCTGGGCGCCGCCGCGGCCTTCGGCGTCGAGGCGTCCGGGGAGCACGTGGTGGTGGTGCAGGAGGTCAGGGAGCAGCGCCTGGGGGGCACCTCCGCCGCCGACCTCGCGCGCACGGTCCAGGGTGAGCTGGCCCGCGCGTTCGGGGTGCCGTCCATGAGCACGGTGCTGGTCGATCGCGGCGGGGTGGGCAAGACCACCAGCGGCAAGATCCAGCGTTCCCGCACCCGCGAGCTGATGGTGTCCGGACTGCTCCCGATCGTCCACGCGGAACTCACCCCCGGGCTCGCCGCGGGACTCACCGCAGGATCCGCCGTCGGGGCGGCGGCCGTAGACGAGGGAGGCTGACATGTCCGCCGACGCCGGGATCGCCGTCGACCTGAACACCATCCGCGACTGGCTGCGGGCCCAGGTGGGCTCCTACGTCATGCGCGCGCCGGAGGAGATCGACCCGCTGGTCCCGGTCGCCCAGTACGGCATGGACTCGGTCTACTCGCTCAGCCTCTGCGGTGACATCGAGGCCGAGTACGGGCTGGAGATCGAGCCCACCCTGGCCTGGGAGCACCCGACTGTCGAGGCCATGGCCGATCACATCCGGGGGAGGCTGAGCACCGCCTGATGTCCGGTCGGCCGCCGTCGGGTCCGCGGCCCGGCCGCCGGGTGTCCGGCGTGGTGCCCGGGCTGCTGCCACGCCGCCCGGATTCCCCGCCGCCACCCGGGCCCTCGTCCGGGCCCTCGTCCACGCCGCCCTCCGGTCGTCCCTGGTCCGGCCGGAGGATCGCCGACCTGCTGTGCGGGCGCCGTACCAAGTGGCTGGTGCTGGTCGTCTGGCTGGGCGTCATCGCCGTCGCCGGGTCCTTCGCCGGGCGGCTGGAGTCGGTGCAGAAGGACGACATCGCCGCCTACCTGCCCGGCAGCGCCGACTCCGCGCAGGCGGTCAAGCGCATCCTCGGCATGCAGGGCGAGAACCTCTCCCCGGCGACGATCGTCTACGAGCGGCGGGGCGGCATCACCCGCGCCGACGAGGACGAGATCGACCGGGACATGAAGGCGTTCGCCGGGATCGACGGGGTGGTCGCCGAACTGCCCGCGCCGACCGGGGGCAAGACCTTCGACCGCGAGGACCTGGACCGGGAGCTGGAGCCGTACCGCGACGCCGAGGGGAGGCTGCCCGACGAGCTCCGGGCGGTCGAGGAGAAGCTGCAGATCCCCAAGCTGACCAAGACCATCAAGCTGCTCGTCGCGCAGCGGTCCAAGGACGGCGAGGCCGTCCAGGTCGTGGTCATCGTCAAGGACCACGGCGGGCGCGAGACGGCCCGGGTCATCGACCGGGTGCGGAAGGTCCTCGACGACGGGCGCCCGGCCGGGCTGGCCGCGCACGTCACCGGCATGGTCGGCTTCCAGGCCGACGCGCTGGCGGTCTTCTCCACCGTGGACACCGACCTGCTGCTGGCCGCGATGGGCGTGGCGGTGGTGGTGCTGCTGATCACCTATCGCAGCGTCGTCCTGTGGCTGTTCCCGCTGGGCATCGTGGGGATCGGGCTGTCGCTGGCGATGGGGGTCAACTACGGACTGGCCGCGGCCGGGGTGATCACGGTCAGCAGCGTGGCGGTCTCCCTGCTCATGGTCCTGGTGGTCGGCGCGGGCACCGACTACGCGCTGCTGCTCGTGGCCCGCTACCGGGAGGAACTGCGCCGACACGAGGACCGGCACGAGGCCATGGCGATCGCGCTGCGCCGGGCCGGGCCCGCGGTGGTGGCCAGCGCGGCGACCGTGGTGGCCGGGCTGCTCTGCCTGGTGGTGGCCGAGCTCAACTCGACCAAGGGGCTGGGACCGGTCTCGGCGGTCGGCGTGACGAGCGCGATGCTCGCGATGATGACGCTGCTCCCCGCGGTCATGGTGATCTTCGGGCGGTGGGTGTTCTGGCCGATGATCCCGCGCTACGACCCGCATGCGGCCGAGCCCGCCGCGACCGCCGGGCATACCGTGACCGCCGGGCACATCGCGACCGCGCGGCACGCCGGGGACGCGGGGCCGGAGGCCGGGAGCGGGGTGTGGGGAAACCTGGGCCGCCGGATCGCGAGGAATCCCCGGCTGGTGTGGATCGTCACCTTCGCCGCGCTGGCGGCGTGCGCGACCGGGCTGGTCGCCTACCGGGAGGGCGGGCTGGACAACGCCGACGTGTTCCTCGGCAGGCCGGACTCGGTCGTCGGGCAGGAGGTCGCCGCCCGGCACTTCCCGGCCGCGACCTCCGATCCGGTCCAGGTCGTCACGACCGAGCAGTACGTCAAGGACGTGATCGTGGACACCGCGCGGCGGCCCGAGGTCACCGCGATCTCCCTGGGCGCCGCGGGCAACGGCGACATCCTGCTCAACGTGACCGTGCGCTCGGGCGACGGCGAGGAGTCCGAGCGGCAGGAGGTGATGGCCCTGCGCGACCGGCTGCGCGCCGTGGCCGCCCCCGACGTGAACGTGGGCGGGAACGTCGCGCTCATCGCCGACCTGGAGCGGGGCGCGGAGCGGGACCGCGAGGTGATCATCCCGCTGGTGCTGCTGGTGGTCTTCGCGGTGCTGGCCCTGTTGCTGCGCTCGCTGATCGCGCCGCTGCTGCTGCTGCTGACCGTGGTGGTGTCGTTCCTGGCCACGCTGGGGATCAGCGCGCTGGCCTTCACCCACCTGTTCGGCTTCGCCGGGGTGGACCAGGGGTTCGTCCTGCTGGTCTTCGTGTTCCTGGTGGCGCTCGGCGTGGACTACAACATCTTCCTGATGCACCGGGTGCGCGAGGAGGCCCACCGGCACAGTACGGCGCGCGCCGCGGTCCTCGGCCTGGAGGCGACCGGCGGGGTGATCACCTCGGCCGGGGTCGTGCTGGCGGGGACCTTCGCGGTGCTGGTGGTGCTCCCGCTCTCCCAGACCGTGCAGATCGCCTTCGCGGTGGCCGTGGGCGTGCTCCTCGACACGATGATCGTCCGCTCGGTTCTGGTCACCGCGCTGACCCTGGACGTCGGCGACGCCATCTGGTGGCCCGGCCGGCTGGCCCGGGGCTTCCGCTGGTGGCGCGGCGGCACCCCCCTCGCCAGGTTCCGGGCCTCACGGGTGCGGCCGCAGGTGATGCTCAAGGCGCCCCGGCGGCTCGTCCGTCCGCGCGTCATGCTCAGATCCGGCCCCGCGACCTTGGGGAAACGCGAAAAAAGGGAGGGGGAATTTAGCGGCAAGTGACAATCGCGATTATTGCGAGGTAGATCACACCTGTGATTTACTTTCGAGTAACAAATAGGGAGCAGGGGTGTCGCACACAATGCGCTTGTACCCCTGTGAAGTGCTGATACGCACGCATCCGGCTTCTCGACGGTCCAGATGGAAAGCGTGGCGATGGTGCATATCGTGAATTCATTTC
The DNA here is from genome assembly GCF_016863135.1 of Planobispora longispora. Lineage (GTDB taxonomy): Bacteria > Actinomycetota > Actinomycetes > Streptosporangiales > Streptosporangiaceae > Planobispora > Planobispora longispora. Next base: position 8,168 of record NZ_BOOH01000073.1, on the reverse strand, counting down.
TGCCATTGTCCGCAGCGCAGAGTGGAATTTGGCGTGCCCAGCGGCTGACGCCCGGGGACCCGATTCACATCGCCCAGTACATCGAGATATCGGGACCGGTGGACCCGGAGGTCTTCGCCGCCGCGGTCCGGCGGGCGGCGCGCGAGGCCGAGGCCGTCCACCTGCGGATCGTCGAGGACGGGCCCGCTCCGGGACCGGGTGACGGGAGCGGCGCGGGACCTCGTGCCGGAGGGACAGCCGACGGGCGTGCTGCGGGGGCCGCGGGACCGGGGGAGTGGCAGGTCGTCGAGGAACGGGAGCTGGAGTGCCCCTTCCTCGACCTGGGGGACGAGCGGACCGCCCTGGACTGGATGCGGGCCGAGCTGGGGTCGCCCTTCTCCGCGGAGAGACTGATCGCCACCGCGCTGCTGCGCGTCGCCGACGACCGCTACTTCTGGTACCTGCGATGCCACCACGTGATCATGGACGGGTACAGCGGGCCGATGATCGCCCAGCGCCTGGCGGAGGTCTACACCGCGCTGGCCGAAGGGCGCGACCCGGAGCCGGGGAACCTCGGCTCGCTGGCGACCCTGCTGGAGGAGGACGCCGCCTACCGCGCCTCCGCCCGCCACCAGGCCGACCGCCGCCACTGGCTGGCCGTGCTCGACGACCTGCCCGCCGTGCCGACCCTGTCCTCCGGTACGGCGCCGTCCGGTACGGCCGCCACCTCGCGTTTCCACCGCCGGAGCACGACGATGCGGCACGAGGACGCCGCCGCGCTCACCGAGGCGGCGCTCTCGCACGGCACGTCCGTCCCGGGACTGGTGATCGCCGCCATCGCGGCCTTCGTCGCGCGGCTCGGCGGCGCCCGGGAGGTCGTCCTGGGCCTGGCGGTCACCGCCCGGACCACGCCGGCCGCCCGCCGTACCCCGGGGATGCTCTCCAACGTGCTCCCGCTGCGCCTGGCCGTACCGCCGGAGACGACACTCGGCGAGCTGGTCGCGCAGGTCACCCGGGAGGTCGGGCGGTTGCTGGCGCACCAGCGCTACCGCTACGAGGACCTCCGCCGCGAGGTGCGCGGGCGGCTGTTCGGGCCGGTGGTCAACATCATGCGGTTCGACTACGACCTGAAGTTCGCCGGGCACGCCGCCACCGCGCACGCGCTGGCCACCGGCCCGGTCGAGGACCTGTCGATCAACCTCTACGACGGCTCCGACGGCCGCGGCGTGCGCGTCGACTTCGACGGCCACCCCGAGTTGTACGGCGAGGCCGAGCTGGCCGACCACCACGACCGCTTCCTGCGCTTCCTCGCCCAGATCGCCCAGGCCGGCCCCGGCCGCCGCGTCGGCTCGATCGAACTGCTCGACGACGCCGAGCGCACGCTCCTGGCCGAGTGGGGCTCCGCCCCGCGCGACGTGCCGCCCGGCACGGCCGTGGACCTGTTCGAGGAGCAGGTGCGGCGTGCCCCCGAGGCCGTCGCGGTCGTCGCCGGGGGCACCGGGACGACCGGAACGACCGGAACGACCGAGATCACCTACGCGGAGCTGAACGCCCGCGCCAACCGGCTGGCGCACCGCCTGATCGCCCTGGGCGCGGGCCCGGGCCGCTACGTCGGCCTCTCGGTCCCGCGCTCGCCCGACATGGTCGTGGCGTTCCTGGCCATCCTGAAGTCCGGCGCGGCCTACCTCCCGCTCGACCCGGAGCACCCGGCCGAGCGCCTGGCGGTGATGCTCGCCGACGCCGCCCCGCCGATCACGGTGACCGGCGGCGGGACCACCGCCGCGATCGCGGCGATCCGCCCGGACGGCATGGAGATCGTCGACCTGGACGAGTGGAACGGCGGCCGTGGCGACAGCGGCCACGGCGACGGCGAGTACGGCGATCGTGGCGACGGCGACTACGGCGACTACGGAGGGAGCGGTGACGGCTCGCCCGGGACGGGGACGGCCGGGGAGCCGCGCGACACCGACCCGCGGGTCCCGATCCTGCCCGGCCACCCCGCCTACGTCGTCTACACCTCCGGCTCCACCGGCCGCCCCAAGGGCGTGGTGGTCACCCACGCGGGCCTGCCCGCCTACGCGCGGACCGAGATCGACCGGTACGCGGTCACCCCGGACGCGCGGGTCCTGCAGTTCGCCTCGATCGGGTTCGACGGGGCGGTGCTGGAGTGGCTGATGGCCTTCGCCGGGGGCGCGGCGCTGGTGCTCGCGCCCACCGGGGTGTACGGCGGCGAGCCGCTCGGCCGGTTCCTCGCCGAGGCGCGGATCACGCACGCGTTCGTCACGCCCGCCGCGCTGGCCACCGTACCGGAGAGGCCGCTGCCCGACCTGCGCGCGCTGCTGGTCGGCGGCGAGGCCTGCCGCCCGGAGCTGGTCCGGCGCTGGGCCGCGGGACGCCGGATGATCAATGTGTACGGGCCGACCGAGACCACCGTGGTCGTCACCACCAGCGACCCGCTGACCTCGCCCGACGACATCCCGATCGGCCGTCCCGTCTACGACGCCCGGCTGCACGTCCTGGACGCCGGCCTGCGCCCGGTCCCGCTCGGCGGGACCGGCGAACTCTACGTCGCCGGTCCCGCCGTGGCCCGGGGATACCTGAACCGGCCCGGCCTGACCGCGGAGCGGTTCGTCGCCGACCCGTTCACCCCCGGCGGGCGCATGTACCGCACCGGCGACCTGGTCCGGTGGCGCGCCGACGGCCAGCTCCACTACCTGGACCGGGCCGACCGGCAGGTCAAGATCCGGGGCTTCCGGATCGAGCTGGGCGAGATCGAGGCGGTGCTCGCCTCCCACCCGGAGGTCGAGCAGGCCGTCGTCCTGGCCCGCGACGACCGGCCGGGGGACCGGCGGCTGGTCGCCTACGTCGTGAGCGCCGCGGGCGCCGCGGGTGCCGCGAGGTCTGCGGAAGCCGCAGGGGGTGCGGGCACGGTGAGTTCCGCGGGCCCCGCGAGGTCCGCGGGCACGCTCTCCCCGGACGCGCTGCGCGCCTTCGCCCGGCGGTCGCTGCCGGAGTACATGGTGCCGGGCGCGGTCGTCGTGCTCGACGCCCTCCCGCTGAACGCCAACGGCAAGATCGACCGGCGGGCCCTGCCCGCACCGGACCGCGAGAGCGGGGGCCGGGAGCCGGAGAGCGAACGGGAGCGGCTGCTGTGCGGACTGTTCGCCGAGGTCCTCGGCCTGGACCGGGTCGGCGCCGACGACGGCTTCTTCGACCTGGGCGGCGACAGCATCGTCGCGATCCAGCTCGTCGCCAGGGCCCGCGAGGCGGGGCTTCGCATCACCCCCAAGCAGGTGTTCCAGGACCAGACGCCCGAGGCGCTGGCCCTCGCCGCCGAGGAGACCGGCGAAAGCCCCGGCGCGGCGGACGGCGGCGACGCGGTGGGGCCGGTGGGACCGGTCCCGGCGACCCCGATCATCGCGTGGCTGGCGGAGGCGGGCGGGCCGGTCGCGGGCTTCTGCCAGAGCGTGACGCTCCGGGTCCCGCCGGGTCTCGGCCTCGGCCACCTGACATCCGGGCTGCAGGCCGTACTGGACCACCACGACGCCCTGCGCCTGCGGACGACGCCCGGCGGACTGGAGATCATGCCGCGGGGAGCGGTCCGGGCGGAGGACTGCGTACGGCGGGTCGGGGTCGGCGGCGAGGCCGCGGTCGCAGGCGAGATCCCGGTCGTGGATCCGGCCGAGGTCGCAGGCGCTTCGGCGGAGACGTCGTCCGGAGCGGGATCCCCCGGGAGAAGTCCTGGGGACGAGGAGCCCGGGGCGGAGCCGTTCCCGGCGGGGACCTCCGGTGAGCCGTCCGACGAGAGGCTGGCCGAGGCGGTCGAGGAGCACTCCGCCCTGGCCCAGGCGGAGCTCGACCCGGCGAGCGGGGCGACGGTCCGGGTCGTCTGGCTGGACGCCGGCCCCGGCCGCTCCGGCCGCCTTCTGCTCGTCCTCCACCACCTGGTGGTCGACGGCGTCTCCTGGCGCATCCTCCTGCCCGACCTGTTCGCGGCCTGGTCCGCCGCGACGGAGGGCCGCCCCGCCTCCCTCGCCCCGGTGACCACCTCCTTCCGCGCCTGGGCCCACCGCCTCCACGCCGAGGCGCAGGCCAGAACAGCCGAGCTCGCCACCTGGACCGCCCTCCTCGCCGACCCCCCGCCCACCCTCGCCCCGGCTCGGATCACCCCTCCCCCCACGCCACCGGGTACGGGTGCCGCCGCTTCGCCGGGTACGGGGGCCGGTGCCGTTCTTCCCGTGCCGGGCGGCGATGGGATCCCGAGCGGGAGCGAGGGCGCCGTACCTCGACGGTGGGGAACGTGGGGGCAGCGGGGCGAGCTGGTCGTGGAGCTCGCGGGCGAGGTCACGGGGCCGCTGCTGAGCAGGGTGCCCGCCGCGTTCCACGGGCGGGCCGACGACGTGCTGCTCGCCGGGCTCGCGGCGGCGGTCGCGCGGTGGGGCGGACGGCGTGACGTGCTCGTCGATCTGGAGGGACACGGCAGGCAGGAGGATCTGTTCCCCGGCGCGGACCTGTCAAGGAGCGTCGGCTGGTTCACCAGCATGCATCCCGCCAGGATCGACGCGGGCGAGCTCGAATGGGCCGATCTCGCCGGCGGCGGCCCCGCGGCCGGGCACGCGGTCAAGCGGGTCAAGGAACAGCTGCGCGCCCTGCCCGGCCCGCTCGGCTACGGCCTGCTGCGCTACCTCAACCCGGACACCGCCCCCGCGCTCGCCGCGCTCCCCCAGCCGGAGATCGGCTTCAACTACCTGGGCCGCGTCACCGCCTCGGGCGGGGACTGGGAACCGGTCGACGGCGGCCTGTCCGGCGGTCAGGACGCCGCCGCCCCGCTCCGGCACGCAATCCAGATCGACGCCGTCGTCCTGGGCGACACCCTCCGCGCCACCTGGACCTGGGCCGGGACCGCCTACTCCGAGGAGGAGATCGTCGCCCTGGCCACCGCCTGGTGCGAGGCGCTCACCGGGATCTCCCGGCACTCCGGAGGCGGCCTGACCCCCTCCGACGTGCTCGCCCCGCTGACCCAGCGCGAGCTCGACGGCCTGACGGTCCCGGAGGGCGCCGGAGCGCTCAGCGGCCCGGGTGTCCAGACGGGTTCCGGCCCTGGTGTCCCGACGGGTTCCGGCCCGGATCTCCAGGACGTCTGGCCGCTCGCCCCGCTCCAGCGCGGCCTGTACTTCCACTCCCTGCTCGACGTGGACGTCTACACCGCCCAGCTCACCCTCGACCTGGCCGGTCCCCTCGACACCGCCCGGCTCCGGCAGGCGGCCGAGCGGCTGGTCCGCAGGCACCCCGTCCTGCGTGCCTCCTTCCGCCGGCTCGACGACCCCGTCCAGCTCATCCACCGCCGGGTCGAAGTCCCCTGGCGGGAGGTCTCCGGTCGGGACCCGGAGACGGTGGCCGCCGAGGAGCGGGCCCGCCGTTTCGACCTGGCCCGGCCGCCGCTGCTCCGGTTCGTTCTCGTACGGCTCGCGCCGGACGCGCACCGGCTGATCCTGACCAACCACCACATCCTGCTCGACGGCTGGTCCACCCCGCTCCTGGCGGCCGAGCTGCTCACCCTCTACGCGGAGGGCGAGGCGGCGCCCGCACCGCCGTACGAGAACTACCTGGCCTGGCTCGACCGGCAGGACCGTACGGCGGCGCGGGAGGCGTGGGACCGGGCCCTCGACGGACTGGACGAGCCCACCCTCCTCGCCCCGCACGCGCCCGCCGAGCCCACCGCCCCCGCCCGCGTCACCGCCGAGCTCGACGCCGCGCTGACCACGGCCCTGGGCACGCTGGCCCGGGACTGCTCCACCACGCTGAACACGGTCGTGCAGGCCGCCTTCGGGCTGCTGCTCGCCCAGCTCACCGGCCGCGACGACGTCGTCTTCGGCGCCACCGTCTCCGGACGCCCGGCCGAGCTGCCGGGCGCCGAGCGGATGGTGGGCCTGCTCATCAACACGGTTCCGGTCCGGGTCCGGCTCCAGCCCGGTGAACCGGTCGGCGATCTGCTGCGCAGGCTCCGCGACGAGCAGGCCGAGCTGCTGCCCCACCACCACCTCGGCCTGACCGAGATCCGGCGCGGCGGCCTGTTCGACACGTTGCTGGTGATGGAGAACTACCCCGTCGACCCGCGCACCGCGATCGGCGACCTCCGGCTGACCGCGGCCGACGTGGCCGACGCCACCCACTACCCGGTCACGCTGCTGATGATCCCGGGGGAGCGGCTCCGGTTCCGCCTGCAGTACCGGCCCGACGTGTTCGCCGAGGCGGAGGCCGCACGTCTGCTGGACCGGCTGCGGCGCCTGCTCGCCGCGCTGACCGCGGAGGACCCGGAAGGACCAGGCGGGGGGCCGGCCTCCGACAGGATCGTCGCGGCGCTCGACGCCCTGCCCGCCGCCGAACGGGACCTGGTCCTGCGCCGGTGGAACGAGACGGCGGCCCCCGTACCGGCCGTGACGCTGACGGACCTGTTCGAGGCGCAGGCCGCCCGCACGCCGGACGCGACGGCGCTGGTGTTCGAGGGCACGGAACTGAGCTACGCGGAGCTGAACGCCAGGGCCAACCGGCTGGCCCGGATGCTGGCCGAGCGGGGCGCCGGACCCGAGCGGATCGTGGGCCTGATGCTGCCCCGCTCGCTGGACCTGCTCGTCGCGATGTACGCCGTGATCAAGGCGGGCGCGGCCTACCTGCCGCTCGACCCCGGTCTCCCGCAGGGGCGGATCGACGCGATGCTCGCCGACGCCCGCCCGGTCCTGGTGATCGACCCCCTCTGGATGGCCACCGCCGACCCGGCCGGATACTCGCCGGAGAATCCGCACGTACGGCCCGCGCCGGACAACCCCGCCTACGTGATCTACACCTCGGGCTCGACCGGACGGCCCAAGGGCGTCGTCGTCTCCCACCGCGCGATCGTCAACCGGCTGCTCTGGACCCAGGCGGAGTACGGCCTGCGCTCCGGCGACCGGGTCCTGCAGAAGACCCCGGCCGGGTTCGACGTCTCGGTCTGGGAGTTCTTCTGGCCCCTCCAGGCAGGCGCCACCCTGGTCATCGCCCGGCCCGACGGCCACCGCGACCCGGTCTACCTCGCCGGGCTCATCCGGGACGAGGCCGTGACCACCGTGCACTTCGTCCCGTCCATGCTCGCCGTCTTCCTGGCGGAGCTGGGAGAGGCGGCGGAGAACCCGGAGCCGGGACCGCTGCGCCGCGTCCTGTGCAGCGGCGAGGCCCTCCCGCTGGACCTCGCCGAGCAGGCGGCCGCCCGGCTGGGCGTGCCGGTGCACAACCTCTACGGCCCCACCGAGGCCGCGGTGGACGTCACCTTCTGGGAGCACCGTCCCGAGCCGGGCGCCGTCTCCGTCCCGATCGGCCGGCCCGTGTGGAACACGCGGGTGTACGTGCTGGACGCGTGGTTGCGGCCGGTGCCGGCGGGGGTGGCCGGGGAGCTGTATCTGGCCGGTCCGCAGCTGGCGCGGGGGTATCTGGGGCGGCCGGGGTTGTCGGCGGAGCGGTTCGTGGCCTGTCCGTTCGGGGAGCCGGGTGGGCGGATGTATCGGACCGGGGACCTGGTGCGCTGGCGTGAGGACGGAGTGCTGGACTACCTCGGCCGGGCCGACTTCCAGGTGAAGATCCGGGGGTTCCGGATCGAGCCGGGGGAGATCGAGGCGGTGATCGCGCGGCATCCGGGGGTGTCGGCGGTGGCGGTGATCGCGCGGGAGGACCGGCCGGGGGACCGGCGGCTGGTGGCCTATGCGACCGGCGCCGATCTGGAGGCCGGAGAGCTGCGGAGGTTCGCCGGGGAGAGGCTGCCGGAGTACATGGTGCCGTCGGCCGTAGTGGTCCTGGACGAGTTGCCGCTCTCGCCCAACGGAAAACTGAACAGGACCGCCCTGCCCGCCCCAGGCGTCCAGGCGTCCGGGCGGGGGCCCCGTACCCCGGTCGAGGAGATCCTGTGCGGGATCTTCTGTGAGGTGCTGGGGCTGGAGACGGTCGGAGTCGAGGACTCGTTCTTCGAGCTGGGCGGGGATTCACTGCTGGCGACGCGGTTGGTGAGCCGGGTGCGTTCGGGGCTGGGGGTCGAGCTGCCGGTACGGGTGGTGTTCGAGTCTCCGTCGGTGGCGGGGTTGGCTGGGTGGCTGGCCGAGGGCGTCGGGGCGGGGGCGCGGCGTCCGGGATTGGTGCGGGCATCGGTGCGGCCGGAGCGGGTG
>NZ_BOOH01000072.1 GCF_016863135.1 Planobispora longispora | reverse complement strand
GGTCCCGTCGGTGTGATCATCGCTCCGTGGACGTCTCCGGTGCCTTCCTTCAGCGCAGGCTGCGCCGGAGCGGGGGAGCGGGAATCGCTTCCGGTCCCGTGAGCGGAGGTTCCCCGCCCTCTGAGGGGAAGCCGGTCCCTCCAGGCGGAGACCGAGGTCCTGCGGGCTCTTCTTCGCCCGTGTCGAGGCGGAAGGGCGGCGAGCAGCGGGTGCCGGCCGAGGCGCTGGCCGGGCGGGGCGAGCGCTATCCGGACGTCAAGGTGGTCGCGCAGGCCGTCAACGGTCACCCGGTGGATGTGCTCAAGGAGACCTCGGCCGGAGCGGGTCTGCTGGTGGTGGGATCTCGCGGGCGCGGCGACCTGACCGGGTTGCTGCTCGGCTCGGTCAGCCACTCGCTGCTGCACCACGCGCACCGCCCACCGCGCATCGGCCGGGTCGAACCGCCTGCTCACCGCTGAGGTGGCCGCGAGGTCTCCGGTATTCGGGTTGTTCTCGGCCGATCAGCCCTCTTACCGGAGACCTCGTTCGTTGTCGGTCTCCTACGCGCACACGAGCTTCAGAACGGCGAGGACGCCGCAGCGGGCTGTGATGCAGGGCCTAGGTGGCATCCTGCTGTTCCAGCCACTTCAGAATCGCTTGGTTCGTTTCTTCCGGCTTCTCTTGCTGGCTCCAGTGACCGCAATCCAGATTGACCACCTCCACGTTGGGCACGAGCTCCGCCAGGTTCTCGCCCCGTGAGACCAGATCCCTGTCGCCATAGATCATGAGCGCGGGCTGTCGGATGATCGGGTCCACGTCCGCCAGAAGGTGCCAGTTGCGGTCGGCGTTCCGGTACCAGTTGATGCTCGCCGTGAATCCTGTCGATTCGAAGGCCGAGACGAAGACGGCCAGCTCGCTGTCGCTCATGAGAGGCTCGCCGAGCGGTGTCCCCGCTCTGGCGAGGTTGATCATCGCCATTCCCGGCTGAGGCTCGCTCGCGGGCTCGTTCTTCCGGAACAGGTTGCGAAGGAACTGGAACGTGTTTTCTTCGAGCACCGCGTCCGCGACGCCCGGCCGCCGGTTGAAGTGGACGAAGTAGAAGTCGCCGCCCAGCGTGGCCTCCATGGATTCGATCCACGGCCGCTCTCCACGTTCGGGATAGGGCACGCTGAGCGCGACCACTTTGTTCACCCTGTCTGGGTGCAGGAGGGTCAGTCCCCACACCACGAACGCCCCCCAGTCATGACCTACGAAGGTGGCGTCTTCGTACCCATAGTGATCGAGAAGTGCGATGAGATCGCCCGCCAGATGTTCGAGGTCGTAGTCGGTGACTTCGCTGGGACGGGATGAATTGCCGTAGCCCCGTTGGTTCGGGACGATGAGGTGGTAGCCGGCTGCGGCGAGGGCGGACATCTGATGGCGCCAGGAAAAGGCGTGCTCCGGCCAGCCGTGACAGAGAACGATGGGCCTTTCCGTACTTCGCTGTCCGGCCTCGAAGACTTCGAGTTCCACACCGTTGACTGAAATAAAGGTGGGCTTGGGAAAATCGGCTGGGGTGAACATTGTGTTTCCTCTCCATCTTTTCGGCGTGCTCGGGCGACGAAGGTTCCCGGAGACGGCGTCGGCGCACCCCTGATGGGTCGAGGGGCGATACGGCCGTGGGCAGTGGGACTCGTCGGTGAGGTGATGTCGCCATCCTGCCGACCGAAACCGGTCACCCCATGACCGGTTTCATGTGAAAGTGTTGCCGGCGTGCGAACCGACCGGCTGGTGGCCGTCCTCCTCTTGCTGCAACGGCGCCAGCAGGTGACAGCGGCAGAGGTCGCCCGGGAGCTGGAGGTCTCCGAGCGCACCGCCCGCCGCGACCTCGACGCCCTGGCCATGGCCGGGGTGCCCGTGTACTCCATGCAAGGGCGGGGTGGCGGCTGGCGCCTGGTGGGCGGCGCCCGTACCGACCTGTCCGGGTTGACCGCGGGTGAGGCCCGCGCCCTGTTCCTGGTCGCCGGCCCGGCCTCGGCCGCGACGCCGGCCGTGAAAGCGGCTCTGCGCAAGCTCGTCCACGCCCTGCCGGAGCCCTTCCGGGTGCAGGCCGAAGCGGCGGCGTCGTCGCTGGTCACGGACCCGCAACGCTGGGGGTCGAGCCGGATCGAGCACCGACCGCCTCGCTTCCTCGACGAACTCCAGGACGCGGTGATCCGCGGCGTCCAGGTGCGGCTCGGCTACGTCGACCGCAAAGGCGTCGAAACTGAGAGGACCGTCCACCCGCTGGGCATCGTCGCCAAAGGCCCGGCGTGGTATCTCGTCTCCCACACCGAGACCGGCCGGCGGACCTTCCGGATCGACCGCGTGTCGTCCGCCGACCCGACCGGCGATCCCGTGCACCGGCCCGAGGACTTCGACCTCGCCGAGAGCTGGCGCGAGATCGCCGACGAGATCGACCGCAAACGAACACCTCTGGAGGTCCAGGCGGTATGCGTGCCCCACGCCGTAGGCATTCTCCGGATCGGGTTCGGCGACCGACTCGAAGTCGGAGGCACCACGACCGACGGACGCATCGACGTCGTGATCCGCGGCCACGACGACTACACCCTCGCCGGCGAACTCGCCGGGCTGGTCGAATGGCTCGAAGTGACCGGCCCCCCGGGTGTGCGAGACCGCCTGGCCTCGATCGGCAACGCGCTCGTCGAGCGATACGGCTGAGGCCGTCCCATGGTGTCGGCGTGCGGATCTCGGAGGCGTCCTCGCGGAAAGCGGCGTCCTGGACGGAGCGGAGCCTGTCTTCGATCATCCAGTGCGCCCTCAAGATCGTCGCGATGCGTTCCGGGGACGCCTGCCGGCTGATCGGATCGATGATCACGTAGAGGGGTCCCTCGGCTCTGCTCGCCGGTCTCGGTGCCGGTGCGGTGGCGCACGGCCTTGGTGACCTTCTTCACTTTGGCGCAGGGCCCGGTGCTCCGGTCCCCCTGGTCCGTAGACCATGCGGATGAGGACCGGAAGTCCATCACGGAAGGGACGTTCCGCTCTGCCGCCCGGCGATGCCGGGCCGGGATGCTGGCAGGTGAGCGGCCTTGAAGCGTCACCGATGATGACGGCTCCGGGGAACCGTCCGGCGGGTTCCGGGCGGACGGCGAGAACAGGCCAGGGCCGCGCCGGACGAGAGGAGAGCGGTCATGAGCACTCAGGTCGGGGACGTGATGGGCCGGGTGGCGATCGCGGTGCGGCTGGAGGCGACCTTCGCGGAGATCGTCGCGGTGATGCGGCGCTTCGCGGTCGGGGCGGTGGCGGTGCTGGACGCCGACCGCCGGCCGGTGGGCGTGGTGTCGCAGGACGATCTGCTGCTGAAGGAGACGGGCCGGGTACGGCACGCCTTCTTCGCGGGTGAGCGGCGGCGCCAGGAACTGCGCAAGGCGGCGGGCGTGGTCGCCGCCGAGCTGATGAGCGCTCCGGCGATCACCGTGACGCCGGGCACGCCGGTGCGGGAGGCGGCCCGGTTGATGCACGAGCGGCGGATCAAGCAGTTGCCGGTGATCGATCCGGTCACCGGCCGGATGGTCGGCACCGTGCACCAGGGCGACCTGCTGCGCGTTTTCACCCGTCCGGCGGAGGAACTGCGCACCGAAGTCGAGCAGGCGGTGCGGGAGGAGTGCGGACTCGACCCCGTGGGGTTCACGATCGACGTGCGGGACGGGGTGGTGACGGTCGGCGGCCGGGTCGGGCACGCCTCCCAGGTCACACCGCTGGTGGAGGCGGTCCGCCGGGTGGAGGGCGTCGTCGGCGTCGTGTCGGAGCTGGAGGTCACCCGCGACGGCACCGTCGTCGCTCCGATCTTCTACTGAACACCGGCAGGGGCGAAGGCCCCGCAGGATCGGGGGCGCCGCCCGGGGCCCGGGCGCCCGATCCGGGACGGAGGTCGCGCCGGTAAAGGACCTTCGGCCCCAGCGGATCACCGGCGACCTGACGAAGGTTGACGGTGAGCGCCCGAGGGAGCGGACTTCAGACCGCGACCGGCGCCGATCGAGGATGTGGACGACGCCGCGGCCGCACGCCGCCCGGCCCTTCGTCCACCCCGGCAGGACCAAGGGAGAACAGCGCATGAGCACGCAGACACGCACCAAGTCCCGGGAACTACGCGACGCCCGGGCCGCCACCGAACGCCGCCGCAAGAAGCGCGGCCGCGCGATCGTCGCAGGCGGCGGAGTGATCATCGGCTGTCTCCTGGTGGCCATCGTGATCAGTCTGATCAACGCGGCGGGGAGCGGGAACTCCCGGACCGCCGCGGCATCGCAGGGCGAGGGCGCCACCCCGGCGATCGCCACGGCCGGGGGAGCCCTCGCCGTCGGCGACGCCGCCGCCCCGGTGAAGCTGGAGGTCTACCTCGACTACATGTGCCCGTTCTGCGGGCGCTTCGAGCGGGCCAACAGCGGCGAGCTGGACCGCCTGGTCGCCGACGGCACGGTGCGCCTGGAGCTGTATCCGCTGTCGTTCCTGGACCGGATGTCCAACGGGACGGACTACTCCACGCGGGCCGCCAACGCCGTCGCCACGGTGGCCGACCACGCGCCCGGCAAGCTCCTGGCCTTCAACACCGCGCTGTTCGCCCACCAGCCCGCCGAGGGCGGCGACGGCCTGTCCGACGACGAGATCGCCGAGCTGGCCCGCGACGCCGGAGTGCCGCAGGACGTCGTGAACCTCTTCGCCGGCCGGGTCTTCCAGCCGTGGGTCGAGGCCTCGACGGCCGCGGTGTTCCAGACGGGCATCCAGGGCACGCCCACCGTGAAGATCAACGGTGAGGTGTTCACCGGTGACCTGTACACGACCGGGCCGCTGACGGCGGCCGTCACCGCCGCCGAGGGCGAGTGATGGCCGTGCTCCTGGCCCGCCTGCACGGGCTGCGGCACTCGAACGCCTGGCTGTTCGGGACCATGCTGGTGTCGGCGTGCCTGAGCCTGGCCGCCTCCTTCGTGCTCTCGGCCGACGCGCTGCGTCTGGCGGCCGACCCCGGCACCAGCCTGTCGTGCGACATCAACGCCGTCATCAGCTGCGGGACGGTCGCCACCTCCTGGCAGGCGCAGCTGTTCGGCTTCCCCAACGCCTTCCTGGGCCTGGTGGCCGAACCCGTCGTGATCACCATCGCCGTGGCGAGTCTGGGCGGGGTGCGCTTCCCGCGCTGGTTCATGTTCGCCGCCCAGGCGGTCTACACCCTCGGTGTGATCTTCGCCTACTGGCTGTTCTCCCAGTCGATGCTCGTCATCGGCGCGCTGTGCCCGTGGTGCCTGCTGGTGACCGTCTCCACGACGCTGGTGTTCACCACGCTCACCCACGTCAACATCCGCGACGGCAACCTGTTCCTGCCGCCCCGCGCGCAGGCGGCGGCCGCGCGGTTCGTCGAGGCCGACCTGGACGCCATCGCCGTCACCATCTGGCTCCTGGTCCTGATCCTGGCGGTGGTGACGAAGTACGGCTCCGCCCTGTTCGGGTAGCCGGGCCGGCAGCCGGAGTACTCGTTGTGGATCCCTGCTCCCGAGCGCGAAGTCCTGCCCGCCTGCGCGGAGCCGGGGATCGGGTTCGTGCCGTCATGGCCTGTCGCGCAGACCGTGGGATCTGACGCACGGCTCCTGAGAGGGGATCGAGGTGGCTTTACGTATTCCATCTGTGACGTTGCGTAATATTCCTTCATGTCAAAATCAGACGTCGCACTCCAGACCCTCGTAGATGTCGTGACCCACACCCAATCCGGTATCAGCATCACCGTGACGGCCAACGGCGCACCCATCACCGGGATACTCATCTCCGCAGAGGAGTTCGCCACCAACGTCGCCCAGCAGATCAGCCGGGCACACGACTTCGCCTCCGAGGACGTCAAGGGATTCAACCTCCTCTTCGAGCACCTGGGCGAGGCCGCTCGCGGGGAGTTCCTGCACCTGCGGAACGCGCACCTGGTCACGGGTGCTGAGGTTCCCGGGGAAGAGGGCGGCTGGTGGCGTATCCGGATCGCGGACGTCAGCGGATGGTCCTGCGGCCATATGTCCACGCTGAGGTAGCCGACCGGCTTGGTGGGGCGGCTTCCATCCTCGGGACCGGCCTGAGGCTCACGCGCCGGCGGCATGACGCCGGGACCAACGGCCCTATCCGGAAAGGTCGGCTTCCCCTGCCTTCAACAGGCCGCCGCCGGGCACCCTGGAATCGCTGACGGACATCGAGAGGTCACACCATGTGCAATTACTGCGGCTGCCGGGACTTCCCGCTGATCGGCAGGCTCTCCGAGGAGCACTGGCAGATCGAGGAGACCGCCGGGGCGCTGCGCCGGGCCATCAACGACGATCGGTGCGGCGAGGCCACCTCCCTCCTTGATGAGTTGCTCGCCCGGCTGCTGCCGCACACCGCCACCGAGGAGAACGGGCTGTTCGCCGAGTTGCGCGCCGAGGGGTCGCTGACCGAGGCGGTGGATCGGCTCTGCGCCGAGCATGACGAGATCCACGGGGTGTTCGGTGCGATCGACCGTACGGCTCCGGACTGGACGGCCGTGCTGGAGGCGCTCACGAAGCTGCACCGGCACATCGACAGCGAGGAGCACGGCCTGTTCCCCGCCTCGGTGATCATGCTGTCGATCGAGGCCTGGGACCGCATCACCCCGCAGCAGCCCGCGGTCGGGAGGTAGAGACGGCCGCCCTCCGGGAGACGCACGGTCTTCGCCCCCGCAGGCCGTGCGCCTCCCGGAGGGCGGCCGCCCCGGGCGTGGGGTGGCCGCCCGCGGCCACCCGGGGGCCGAAGGTCCCGCCGCCCCCGGGACCAAGGTCCCTGCCCGCGGTGACCTGCGGCGGTGACACCGCCCGACAGGCAGGACCTAGCGTTTCAGCCATGTCCGATGCGCCTCCGCTCCGCCGCCTGGCCGGCTCGCGGTTCGCGACGCCCATGACCGGCTTCCACATCCGCCGGGTCTTCGACGAACGCTGTCCCACGGCCTGACGCCGCCTCCGGGCGCAGGCTGTCCCCCCGTGTCCGGCGCCGAACGCCTCTCCGGCACAGGACCCTTCTGAGGGCCGGCACCGCCTCCTGCGATGCCGGCCCTCCTGCGGCGACCGGTCGGCGCCGATCACCTGATACCTCGTCGAGGACGTCCCCCATGCTCGAAGACCTCCGTACCGCCTGCCGTCGCGACCCCGCCCTGTACGGCGCCCGCGTGCTCGAAGCCGTGCTGTATCCGGGCCTGTGGGCGGTGTGGGCCCACCGCCTGGCCCACCGGTTGCACCGGCGTGGCGTGCCGTTCGCACCCCGCCTGATCGCCCAGCTCGCCCGCGCCCTGACCGGCGTGGAGATCCACCCCGGCGCCCGCATCGGGCGCGGGCTCTTCATCGACCACGGGGCCGGTGTCGTCATCGGCGAGACCGCCGTCGTCGGCGACGACGTCACGCTCTACCACCACGTCACCCTCGGCGGCCGGGGCTTCCACTCCGACGCCAAGGGCGCCGCCCGCCACCCGGTCCTCGGCGACCGGGTCACCGTCGGCGTCGGCGCGTCGATCCTCGGACGCGTGCACATCGGCGACGACGCCTCCATCGGCGCCCACGCCCTGGTTTTGACCGACGTGCCGGCCGGAGCCCGGGTCTCGGCCCCGCCCTCTGCCGTCACCACCGTCACCACCGCCGCCTCGAACATCCGCCCGCTCCCGCTTCCCCGCACGACCATCAGGAGATGACCGCCGTGTCCGCGATCCACCCCGGCGTCCTGTCCCTCATCGGCCGCACCCCGCTGGTCCGGCTGTCGCGCTTCGGCGCGGACCTGCCCGGCGACCTCGTCGCCAAGCTGGAGTCCGCCAACCCGGGCGGCAGCGTCAAGGACCGCATCGCCCGCGCGATGATCGAGGCGGCCGAGGATGCGGGCCGCCTCACTCC
Organism: Planobispora longispora; assembly: GCF_016863135.1. Taxonomy (GTDB): domain Bacteria; phylum Actinomycetota; class Actinomycetes; order Streptosporangiales; family Streptosporangiaceae; genus Planobispora; species Planobispora longispora. The sequence goes on along the minus strand of NZ_BOOH01000072.1, from coordinate 28,732 downwards.
CGGGGCGCACATCGTCGAGCCCACCAGCGGTAACACCGGCATCGGCCTGGCCATGGCGGCAGCGGCCAAGGGCTACCGGCTGACGCTCACCATGCCGGAGAGCATGAGCGTCGAGCGCCGGGCCCTGCTCGCCGCCTACGGCGCCGAGCTCGTCCTCACCCCGGCCGCCGCCGGGATGAAGGGCGCGGTCGCCGCGGCCACCGGGCTGGCCGCCGAGCACGGCTGGTTCATGCCCCAGCAGTTCGCCAATCCGGCGAACCCCGACGTGCACCTGCGCACCACGGCCCAGGAGATCTGGGACGACACCGACGGCCGGGTCGACATCCTCGTCTGCGGCGTCGGCACCGGCGGCACCGTCACCGGGGCGGGCCGCTTCCTGAAGGCGAAGAAACCGGACGTGCACGTGGTCGCGGTCGAACCCGCCGAGTCCCCGGTGCTGTCCGGCGGCGAGCCGGGACCGCACGGCATCCAAGGCCTGGGCGCGGGCTTCGTACCCGAGGTGCTGGACACGGGCGTCTACGACGAGGTGCTCCGTACCGACGTGGACGGCGCCCGGGAGGTCGCCCGGCGGCTGGCCCGGACCGAGGGCATCCTCGCGGGGGTGTCCGGCGGCGCGGCCCTGCACGCCGCCGCCGTCGTCGCGGCGCGGCCGGAGAACGAGGGCCGCCTCGTCGTGGTGGTCCTGCCCGACACCGGCGAGCGTTACCTCAGCACCCCGCTGTTCACCGTGTAGGGCGTCTGCCCGCCATCTCCGGGCGGCCCCGGAGAAAGCCGGCGACATCACCGGCACCCGCGATGACCTCCGGCCCACCGGCCGGAGAACGAACAGGACAAGGAGTCCCCATGACCACGCAGACGACAGCAGGCCCGCAGGACGCCGTCCTGGCGGCGATCCACACCCACCACGGCCGGCTCGGCCGGACGGTCTCCGACCACGCCGTGACCATCGCGCGCTCCATCGACAAGCTGCAGTCCCCGTCCGCCCGCCAGGCGGTGCTGGTGGCCTTCTGCGCCGAGGAGGTGCTTCCGCACGCCGCGGCAGAGGAGGAGACGCTGTACCGGGTCGCCGACACGCTGCCCGCGACCCGGCTGCTCGTGCGGGCCATGCGCGACGAGCACATCCTGCTGCGCGAGCGGGTCGGTGAGCTGGAGCAGGCGGACACGTGGGGAGAGATCGTCGCCGCCGCGGCGGCGCTGAACGCCCTGTTCCAGGCGCATCTGAACAAGGAGAACGAGCTGCTGTTGCCCGCGCTCGCCGACGCCGGCGTCGATCTCGCCGTCCTGCTGGAGGGCATGCACGAAATTCTCGGCGAGTCGGCCGAGTCGGCCGAGCCGGCCGAGCCGCAGGGCTGCGGGTGCGGCGGCTGCGGGTGCGGTGCCCGGGACCTGGCTGCGGAGGATGCGGAAGGCGCAGGCGGCGGTTCGGGGCTCGTCGTCGGCGAGCTCGACGTGCGCCGCCTGGTCCCGGCGCAGCGGCACGCGCAGATCTTCGCCACCTTCGGGGAACTGCCCGCCGGCATGGCGTTCGTACTGGTCAACGACCATGACCCGAAGCCCCTGTACTACCAGTTCGCCGCCGAGCACCCCGGTGAGTTCACCTGGGAGTACACCGAGTCCGGTCCGCAGGTGTGGCGGGTGCGCATCGGCCGCCCCTGACCGCCGGCGGCCGAGGGCGGCCGACGCGTCGGTGGATCGGGACCGGGGCCGCCGTATCCGGGCCCATCCGGTGGAGAGCGGCAAGGAGGACAAGGCGTGTGACTCCGCATCGACGGGGCACGGCGATCAGTGATCACATGCGGAAAGACCTCGACAAGCAGGACCTTCGTCCCTGCCCAAGTCCAGATCTCTGCGGTGGAATCGGAAAGACGAAAACAGCCACCACGAAAACGGCTATGGAAGCGGCGCCCGAGGCGGCACATCACCTCTGGCGGCCATCTTCCTCACGTGGTCGGCGGCTCACCGCACGGCCCCCGCCCTTTTCCGCACCCGGCAGAGTCGGCCGACACGACGAGTCCCGCGAGGCCCCGTCCACCTGCATCCACGCCGGGCAGAGCGGGAACCGCCGCGGTGCCCCGGGCACATCCACCAGTACGACAAGGACGAACACCATGAGCACCGACATCACCCATCACACCGCTCCCGCCGGGCCTCCGCGCGGGCCGGCGCTGATGCTGACCTTGGCCACCGTGGGATTCGCGGTGAACTTCTGGGCGTGGGCGCTGCTGAGCCCGCTGGGGCCGCGGTTCAAGGAGCTGCTGAGCCTGTCGGCCTCCCAGCAGGCGCTGCTGGTGGCGGTCCCGGTGATCGTCGGCTCGCTGGGCCGCATCCCCGTCGGGGCGCTGACCGACCGTTTCGGCGGCCGGGTGATGTTCCCGCTGATCTCCGCCGCCACCATCGTCCCCGTGCTGTTCATCGGCGTGGCCGGGCAGGGCTCGCTGGCGGCGCTGCTGGCGGGCGGGTTCTTCCTGGGCATCGGCGGCACGGCCTTCGCCGTCGGCGTGCCGTTCGTCAACGCCTGGTTCCCGCCCGAGCGGCGCGGCCTGGCCATCGGCGTCTTCGGCGCGGGCATGGGCGGCACCGCGATCAGCGCCCTGACCACGGTGCCGCTGGTCAAGACCGGCGGCTCGGCCACCCCGTTCCTGCTGACAGCCGTGGTCCTGGCCGTCTACGCCGTCGTGGCGTGGTCGCTGCTGAGGGACGCGCCGGGCCGTACGGTTCCGACCCAGCCGCTGATGGCGCGCCTGGCCGCCACCGCCAAGCTGCCGATCACCTGGCAGGCGTGCGTGCTGTACGCGGTGGCCTTCGGCGGCTACGTCGCCTTCTCCGTCTACCTGCCGGCCTATCTGCAGAGCGCCTACGGGCTGGAGCAGGCCGACGCCGCCAACCGGATGGCCGGCTTCGTGCTCCTGGCGGTCGTGATGCGCCCGGTGGGGGGCTGGCTGTCGGACCGGATGGGGCCGCTGCCCGTGCTGGCGGCCGTCTTCGCCGTGGTCGCCGTCTGCGCGGCGGTGCAGGCTCTCACGCCGGGCCTGATGCCGGTGGGGACGATCGCGTTCCTGACCATGGCGGCGGCGCTGGGAGCCGGCAGCGGCGCCACCTTCGCGCTGGTCGCGCAGGTCGCACCGGCCGACAAGGTGGGCTCGGTGACCGGCCTGGTCGGCGCCGCGGGCGGCCTGGGCGGGTTCGTCCCGCCGCTGGTGATGGGCTTCATCTACGGCCGGTTCGGCTCCTACGGGCTGGGCCTGGCGCTGCTGTCGGCGGTGTCGCTCATGACGCTGGTACTGACGATGACCGTGGTGCGGGCCGCGGCCCGGCCGCGCGCGAGCGCAGCGGCGGAGCGCTCTCCGCGCTGAGTCCCGTGTCCCCGCCGGTGAGGGATCGGGTGCGCCCGCCGGTCGCCTTCCCCGGGCAGCGGCCCGGCCTGCCCGGCATCGACGGGGGCCGGGACCGACGGTGCTTTCCGCGCCGCCGCGGGCGGATGGAAGACTGACTCCGGAGGGGAAAGCCCAGCTTCACGCGGTGGGGAGAAGGAGCCGGGATGGGGGAGAAGTCGTTGCTGCCGAGCATGAGGCTGGATGACCTGCTGTCGGAGCTGCAGGGCCGGCTGGCGGCGGTGCTGGCCACCCGGGACCGGGTGCACGCCCTGCTGGAGGCCGTGGTCTCGATCGGCGGCGATCTGGATCTGGAGACCGTGCTGCGGCGGATCACCGAGGCGGCCACCACGCTGGTCGACGCCCGCTACGGAGCGCTCGGCGTGATCGGCGAGGGCGGCACGCTGGAGCGGTTCATCCCCGTGGGGATGACCGAGGAGGAGATCGCGCGAGTCGACCACTGGCCGCACGGCAAGGGCCTGCTCGGGCTGCTGATCAAGGAGCCGGGGACGCTGCGGATGGCGGATCTGGCCGAGCATCCCCGCTCCTACGGCTTTCCCGAGGGGCATCCGCCGATGCGCAGTTTCCTGGGCGTGCCGATCACGGTGCGGGATGAGGTGTTCGGCAACCTGTATCTGACCGAGAAGGCCGGCGGCGCCCCCTTCGACGAAGAGGACGAGATCGTGGTCAGCGCGCTGGCCACGGCCGCGGGCGTCGCGATCGAGAACGCCCGGCTGTACGACGAGAGCCGGCGCCGGGAGGGCTGGCTGCGGATATCCGCGGAGGTGACCGCCGGCCTGCTGTCGGGGGAGGACCCGGGTGAGGTGCTCACCGTCATGGCCCGGCGCGCCATGGAGCTCACCGGCGCCGACACGGTCACGGTGAGCTTTCCCCTGGCGGAGACCATGCGCATCGAGATCGCCGAAGGGCTCGGCGCCGAGCGCCTGCGCGGCTGTGCGGTGCCGCGGGAGGATTCTCTCGCCGCCGCCGTGGCGCACACCGGGCACTCGCAGACCGCACCGGACGTGAAAGAGCGCATGGCGTATCCGGCGCACCTGGAGCAGGTGCCCCTGGGGCCGGCGATCGCCGTGCCGCTGGGTCAGCCGGAGGCGGTCCGCGGGGTGCTCAGCCTGGCCAAGCGGGCCGGGGCGCCGCCGTTCAGCGAGATGGACCTGCGTACGGCCGAGGCACTGGGCGGGCAGGCGGCGGTCGCGCTGGAGCTGGCCGACGCGCGTCGTGACGCCGAGCGGCTGGGCCTGCTGGAAGACCGGGACCGTATCGCCAAGGACCTGCACGACGTGGTCATCCAGCGGCTGTTCGCGGTCGCCATGACCTTGATGAGCACGGTCAAGATGGTGGACGACCCCACCGCGTCGGCCCGGATGCGGCACGCGGTGGACGAGCTGGACCAGACCATCAAGGAGATCCGCTCCACGATCTTCGCGCTGCAGACGCCGCCGCAGGCCGGTCAGGTCCGCAGCCTGCGCGGCCAGGTGACGGAGCTGGTGGAGGCGTCGCGGGAGCAGCTCGGCTTCATGCCGGGCATCCGGATGGAGGGCCCCCTGGACAACACGGTGCCCGACGAGGTGGGGGAGCAGTTGCGCGCGGTGCTGCGCGAGGCGCTGTCGAATGTCGCCCGCCACGCCCGGGCGAGCCGGGTCCAGGTGCTGGTGGGGGTCAGCGAGGGCACGCTGCTGCTGGAGGTGACCGACGACGGCGTCGGCATCCCCGAGGGCGGACGGCGCAGCGGGCTGCGCAACCTCGCCGAGCGGGCCGAGCGCCTGGGCGGCGCGTTCACCGCAGAGCGGGCCGAGGGCGGCGGGAGCCGCCTGCGCTGGCGGGTGCCCCTGCGGCGGGGATGAACGCGGGAGAGGTCAGGGCGGTCAGAGGACGGAGGTCCCTCGCGGCAGGGCCTTTGGGCCGCAGCGCGCCGGGCCGCCGGGAGGGTCGAATCACAGGAGGACCCTCAAGGAGGTGCGGACATGACGGCGCATACGACGGAACACGCGGTGGGGGCGGGCGGTACGGCGCTGCCGTTCGGGAGGCCCCTGACCGGGGGTGACCTCGGCCGGGTGGCGGTGCGGCGACGTCTGACGGACCGGCTCCGGAACCGTCTGGTCAACCCGGTCGTGCGGAGGTTGGCCCGCTCGCCGCTGCACGTGCTGCTGGACGATGCGGTGGTGCTGCTGACCGTGCGGGGCCGCAGGAGCGGCAGGGAGATCACGGTGCCCGTCGGCTACGCCGAGCAGGACGGTGAGCTGCTGCTGGTCAGCCGTACGGGACGCCGGTGGTGGCGCAACCTGGTCGGCGGGGCGCCGGTCCGTGTGCTCCTGCGCGGGCGTGAGCGGTGGGGGACCGCCCGGGTCTTCACGGACATCGGGCAGGTCACTCAGGTTCTGCTGGCGATGTCGGCGATGCCCGGTCGTCCCGCCGGGGCCGCGCAGTCGGCCTGGGCCGGCGACGCCGTCGCGATCCGGATCCGCCTGGAAGAGCGGGACCGGGATCTTCGAGGGGACACCGCTCCCACGGCAGAGGGTTCCTCCGTCGGCCCGCCGTCGTGACCTTCCCCTCGTCTGCTCCTGCGTCGGCTGTTCCAGTGGGGCACGCCTGAGCCCCTCCGAACCTGAGCCCCTCCGAACGCGCGCACCGTGCAGTTGCGGTGAGGGGGTCGGCGGTCCTCCGTCCGCTGCCGGAAATCTCCCTTCCCCGGCCGCCCGAGTCCGTCGATGGGACTTTCAGCCCGAACATCGGGGACCGGCGGCCCTGCCCGCCGCACGTACTGAGACCGCATCCTTTCCTTGCGGACCTCTCGAAGAGGATCCTGCGTCGGACCGGCCGCAGGCCGGCCGTCCCATGACTTTCATCGTGAATCGGCGAGGAGAACGACCGGTGGACAACGTACGAGGGCTGACGCTGATGCTGCTGCTGGGTGGCGTCGGCGTCGGGATGCTGACGGCCGGCGCCGTGATGACGGTGCGCGGCATGCGGGGCAAGGAGGAGATCCGCGACGAGCTCATCCGTCAGAAGATCACCTTCCCGGAGAAGGGCCTGCCCGCCGAGCACGGCCGCTACGCCGGACGCCGGGTGGAGAACGGCACCCATGCCCGCGTCTTCTCCGAGATGATCGGAGGCAACGTGCGCAAGGCCACCGGCGGGCGCAGCTACTCGGAGATCAGCGCCGACCTGCACGCCGCCGGCGGCAAGGACGAGAAACTCGCGGAACTGCGCCAGACCGCGTTCATGGGTGAGACGCTGCGTGCCTCGCTGATGAGCGCCTACCAGGCCTGGCAGGTCACCTCCCTGGCGATCGGCCTGGGCGCGGTGCTGATGGGCAGCGGCGCCGCGCTCGTCGCGGCGGGCACCGTCCTGTCCGCGGCGCAGTAACGATCCACCGCAGGGCGGCATCCGTTTCACGGTGGATCGCGTGCCGGCATCGCCGACGGCTCGGCGCCCTTCGCCGCAGCAGACATCGGCAGGTGACCGGGGGCCTCCGCCTTCGGGACTTTGGTCACTACGCCGCCCGTGCACCGGCCCGGTTGACTCTTTCTCGCGCCCGCATCCGGCCGGAGCGGCCGGTGCCGCGTCGGCCGACCCGCCGCCGAGCAGGAGGTTTCCCCGTGACGATCGCCGAACCGTCCGCCGAGTCGCCCACCGGCGCCGCGTTCCCGGACAGGCTTCCCCGGATCATCCAGGGCGGCATGGGGGTGGGCGTGTCCGGATGGCGCCTGGCCCGGGCCGTGGCCCGCACCGGCCAGCTCGGCGTGGTCTCGGGCGTCGCCCTGGACGTCATGCTCGCCCGCCGCCTGCAGCAGGGCGATCCCGGCGGCGAGCTGCGCCGCGCGCTGGCCGCCCTGCCCCTGCCCGGCGTCGCCGACCGCGTCCTGGCCCGCTACCACGTCGAAGGCGGCATCGCCCCCGGCACGCCGTACCGGCCCGTGCCCCGCCTCGGCCTGCGCCCGAACCGCGACCGCACCGAACTCACCGTCGCAGCCAACTTCGCCGAGGTGTTCCTCGCCCGCGAAGGACACGACGGCCCCGTCGGCGTCAACTACCTGGAGAAGATCCAGATGGCGACGCCCGCCGCGACCTACGGCGCGCTGCTGGCCGGAGCCGACTACGTGCTCATGGGCGCGGGCATCCCCTCGGAGATCCCCCGGCTGCTCGACGCGCTCGCCGCCCATCGCCCGGCCGAGGTGTCGGTCACCGTCGCCGAGGCCGCCTCATCCGACCGGTACGCCACCGGCCTCGACCCGGCCTCCCTGCTGGCGGGGACCCGGCTGCCCGCACTGAAACGGCCCCGGCTGCTGGCCATCGTCTCCTCCGACGTCCTGGCCGCCTACCTGGCGCGCCGGCCCGAGACCCGGCCCGACGGCTTCGTCCTGGAAGGCCCCGCCGCCGGCGGCCACAGCGCGCCTCCACGCGGCCGGATGCGCCTGGGGGAGAGCGGTGAACCCGTGTACGGGCCCCGGGACCGTCCCGACACCGCCAAGATCGCCGCGCTCGGTCTGCCGTTCTGGCTGGCCGGCGGCTACGCCGGTCCCCGCGGCCTGGCCCGGGCGCTGCTGTGCGGCGCCACCGGCGTCCAGGTCGGAACCGCCTTCGCACTGTGCCGCGAATCCGGCCTGGACGACACCCTCAGGCGCACCCTGCTGCGCCGCGCCGCCGACGGCGTCCTGACCGTGCGCAACGACCCGCACGCCTCACCGGCCGGGTTCCCCTTCAAAGTCGCCGACGTCCCCGGCACTCTGTCCGACGCCGCCGTCTACGCCGATCGCCCGCGTCTGTGCGACCTGGGGCACCTGCGCACGCCGTACCTCAAACCAGACGGCGCGCTCGGTTACCGCTGCCCGGCCGAACCCGTCGGCACGCATCTGCGCAAGGGCCGCACCCCGGCCGACACCGAGGGGCGCCGCTGCCTGTGCAACGGCCTGGTCAGCGCCGTCGGCCTGGGCCAGCACCGGCCCGACGGCCGCACCGAGCCGCCGCTGCTCACCCTCGGCACCGACCTCGACTTCCTCACCGACCTGCCTGACGACCACACCGCCGCCGACGTCGTCGAGCACCTGCTCGGCACCGGCCGCGGCGAAGGGACCGCACCGTGAACCCACCGGCGAACCCAGCGGCCCCCTCCGGACGGGAGACCGCCGTCCCTGGTATGACGGACGCGGCAGACGCGCCGGACGCGGGGGAACGGCGCCCGCGCCCGGTCCGGCACGTCCACCGCGACGTCGCCACCGCCCCGTTCATCGTCATCTGGGAGGCCACCCGCGCCTGCCCGCTGGCCTGCCTGCACTGCAGGGCCGAGGCCCGGCCCGACCGCGACCCCGGCGAACTGACCACCGCCGAGGCCGTCGGCCTGATGCGGCAGATCACCTCCTTCGGCCGCTCCGCCCCGCTGTTCGTCATCACCGGGGGCGACCCCTTCGAGCGGCCCGACCTGTACGACCTGGTCCGCCGTGCCCGCGAGCTCGGCCTGTCCCCGTCGGTCTCCCCGTCGGCCACCCCCGCCCTCACCGCCGACAGCCTCACCCGCCTGCGTCAGGCCGGCACGAACGTCATCTCCCTGAGCCTGGACGGAGCCACCGCCGCCCGTCACGACGACTTCCGCGGCTTCGGCGGCGTGTTCGGCCGGACCCTCGACGCCTGGCAGCGGGCCCGCGAGGCCGGCCTCAAAGTGCAGATCAACACCACCGTCACCCGCACCAACCTGATGGACCTGCCCGACATCGCCCGGCTGATCCGCGACCGCGGAGCGCTGTTGTGGAGCCTGTTCCTGCTCGTCCCCACCGGCCGGGGCCGCAACCTGACCTCGCTGACCGCCGCCGAGACCGAGGACGTGCTGAACTTCGCCTACGACATCGGAGCCGCCGTCCCGGTCAAGGCCACCGAGGCCCACCACTTCCGTCGCGTCGCCATCCAACGGCACATCCTGCACGAGCGCGGCGCCGACCACGTCGCCGCGCTCGGCCTGGGGCCGCTCTACCGGAGCCTGCGGCGGCGCGCCGTACGCTCCGGCCTGGTCCGCGCCACCCGCACCCGCCGCCCGCCGATCGACGTCGGCGCCGGCCGCGGCCTGGTGTTCGTCTCCCACACCGGAGAGGTCTCCCCTTCGGGGTTCCTGCCGCTGCCCGCCGGCAACGTCCGGGAGCGGCCACTGACCGAGATCTACCGGGCCTCCCCGGTGTTCACCGCGCTGCGCGACCCCGACCGGCTGACCGGCCGGTGCGGAGCCTGCGAGTTCCGCACCGTGTGCGGCGGCTCCCGCTCCCGGGCCTACGCCACCGGCGGTGACGTCTTCGCCGAGGAGCCCTGGTGCTCGTATACGCCCGGGACCTTCCCCTACCAGGACGAGCTGGCGGGTCACCTCGGCACGGCCGCCGGAGCGTGAGAGGCCGGGACGCGACGCCGGCCCCGGACGTCCCGCTCCGCGGCCGGCGTGGCGGCACGGCCCGGGGAGCCGTGCGCGGCTTCAGCCGCCGGCAGCGTCGGCGATGCGGCGGCCGGAGACCTGCTCGGCCGCGATGACGATGAAATGCTCCCGGCTGCCCGGCGCCCACGGCGTCAGCGGCAGCCCCGCCAACCGCTCGGTCTCCACCGGGTCGTCCACCGCCCGCGCGTGTCCCACCACGGTCACCGACCAGCCGGTCCGGCCCTGCGGGTCGAATTCGTCGGCTTCGAAGGCCACGATGGCGCGGCGGGTCGCGGCGGCCAGCTTGGAGCCGGCCGTGGTGCGGATGACGATATCCATGCCGTCCAGCACGAAGTTGACCGGCTGCACCGCCGGCAGGGCGCGGTCGGTGAAGACGATCCGCCCGATCGGCGTCGTCGCCAGCAGGGCCATGCACTCCCCGTGGGAGAGCACCTGCAGACCGGCAGAGTCAAGTTTCATACCTTCCAGGATCGCTGATCGTCCACATGCGCGGGCAGGGACTAAAGTCCTCTCCTGCCTGCGCCGATGTCCCTTCCGCGCGGTCCGGCCCGCGCGGGGGCGACGAAGGACTTTGGTCCCCGGGACAGCGGTCTTTGAGCCTGATCCGCTCAGCAGCGGTGCGGACTAGCGTGAAGGACGACGCCTTCGCCCACGCGCCTCCCACGTGGCGCGCCCTCGTGATGACCAGCGGAGAGAACCCAGTCGTGGCCACAGAACCGATGACGGCACCGTCCTGCGGGCGCCGCCCGCCCCCGCAGGACGTCCCGGCCTTCGAGCCCTCGGCTCCCGAGCCCCCGGCCGCTGCGCGCCCGACGCCCGGATCCGGCGTCCGCGCCCGCCCGGCCCTCGCACGGCTTCCTCTGCTGGCCGGTGCCGCCGTCGCCCTGCTGGCCGGCCTGTACGGGGGGCTGGCGCTATTGGTCGCCGAGATCCCCGCGCCGGTGGCGTTCACCGAGCAGCACGGGCCGCTGATGGCCCTGGGCTTCCTGGGCACGCTGATCAGTTTGGAGCGGGCGGTCGCGCTGCGGAGCCGGTGGGGGTATGCCGCTCCGGCGCTGTCGGCGCTGGGCGCCGTGGCGCTGGCGGCCGGGGCCGAGCAGGTGGGCCGGCTGATGCTGACGGCCGGCGGCGGCTGGCTGGTCGGGGTGTATGCGGCGTTGCTGGGCCGGCGGGTGAGCCGCGAGACGCTCGTGCAGTCGGGCGGGGCGCTGGCCTGGTACGCGGGCGGGCTGTTGTGGCTGGGCGGACGGCCGGTGCCGGACCTGGTGGTGTGGTTCGCCGCCTTCCACGTGCTGACCATCGCCGGGGAGCGGCTGGAACTGGCGCATGTGGCGTTCCTGCGGCGCGGGGCCTCGGACGGGCTGCTGGCGGCCTGCGCGGTGCTGGGCGCCGGGGCACTGGCCTCGGTGTGGCAGCCGGGCGCGGGGACGCGGATCGCCGGTGCGGCGATGACGGCGGTGGCGGCCTGGCTGGCCTGGCACGATGTCGCCCGCCGCACGGTGCGCGGGCGCGGCCTGCCCCGGTATGCGGCCGTGTGCCTGCTGGCCGGGTACGGCTGGCTGGCGGCGGCCGGGGTGCTGTGGGCGGCGGGCGGGCCGGCGGCCGGGTCGTACCTGTACGACGCGGCGCTGCACGCGCTGTTCCTCGGGTTCGTGATGTCCATGGTGTTCGGGCACGCGCCGGTGATCCTGCCGGCGGTGCTGCGGGTGCGCCTGCCGTACCGGCCGGTGCTGTACCTGCCGCTGACGGTGCTGCACGCCGCGGTGGCGGTCCGCGTCGCAGGGGACCTGGCCGGTGCCGGTGGGATGCGCACGGCGGGCGGGGTGCTCGCGGAGGTCGCTCTGTTCATGTTCGCCGGGTGCGCGGTCGCGGTGGCGCGCTCGCGCACCGGGTCGTCGATAGGGAGGTGGCCGGGGTGACCTCGGTCGGGATACGCATCGAGAAGGGGCCCCCGACGGCGGCCCCGCCGCGCCGCGCGTCGTGGCATCTGCGGGCCAACGCGATCGTGGTGGGCTGGCTGGCCCTGACGGTGGTCGTGGCGCTGGCCGGTGAGGCGCTGCCCGCGCCGCGCTGGCTGCTGATCCACGTGTTCCTGCTGGGGGCGGTCAGCACCGCGATCCTGATCTGGAGCGAGCATTTCACCGTCGCGCTGCTGCGGGCCCGCACGCCGGAGCCGCGATGGAGCCTGACCCGGCTGGCGGTGCTGAACGCCGGGACGGTGGCGGTGCTGGCCGGGGTGGCCGTCGGCCCGTGGCCGGTGGCGGCGGTCGGCGCGGGCGCGGTCGTGGGGGTCGTGCTGTGGCACGCGGCGGTGCTGGTGATGCTGGTACGGCGGGCGCTGCCCGGCCGGTTCGGCCACGTCATCGGCTGGTACGTGGCCGCGGCCGGGGCGCTGGCGGCCGGCGGGACGCTGGGCGGGCTGCTGGCCGCGCATGTCGGCCACGGCGCGGCGCACGAGCGGCTGCACGCCGCGCACGCCGAGGTGAACCTGCTGGGCTGGGTGGGCCTGACCGTGCTCGGCACGCTGTTCACGCTGTGGCCGACGGTGCTGCGCACCCGGATGCCGGAGGGCACCCGTAAGGCGTCGCGGGCCGGGTTGCGGCTGGCGGCGCCGGGCCTGGCGGTGGCCGTGGCGGGCCTGCTGGCGGACCTGAGATGGGTGGCGGCGGCCGGGCTGGCGGCGTACGCGGCCGGAGCACTGGCCGCGGCGGCGCCGCTGGCCGAGGCGGTGCGGGCGCGCCGCCCGCACACCGGGGCGGCCTGGACGCTGGGGGCGGCGATCGTCTGGTTCGAGGTGGCGCTGGCCGTCGACCTGGTGGTCGTGGCCACCCGCCCGCCGGGCGAGGTGGCCGCCGCACTGGAGCCGCTGATCCCGCTGGTGCTGGTGGGATTCGTCGCGCAGGTGCTGCTGGGGTCGCTGCTGCACCTGCTGCCCGCGGTGCTGGGCGGCGGACCGGCCCGGTTCAAGGAGAACGCGGCGCTGCTGGAGCGCGGCTGGGCCGTCCGGCTGGCGGCGCTGAACGCCGGGGTGGTGCTGCTGGCGCTGCGGGTCCCCGCGCCGCTGCTCCTGCTGGGGTGGGCACTGGTGGCGGCCTCGGTGGCGGCGTTCGTGATCCTGGCGGTGGCCGCGCTGGTCCGCTCGCGTGCACTCGCCGTCCCACGGGACGGGGCGGCGGAGCCCGGGGACGGCGGGCCGGGCCGTACGGCGGGCCGGCCCGCGCTGGCCGGGGTGGCCGCCGGGTGCGTGCTGACGGCCGCCGCGGTCGTCGTGGCGGCCACGGGCGGGTCCGGGCCGGCGACGACGGTGACGGCCACGGGCTCCCGGACGGTAGAGGTGACGCTGTCGGGGATGAGCATCCGCCCGGCGGTGATCGAGGCCCCGGCGGGCACGGTGCTGACGCTGCGGGTGACCAACGCCGACGCCCAGCGGCACGACCTGCGCCTGGCCACGGGTGAGCGCACGCCGATGCTGGCCGCCGGGCAGAGCGCGACGCTGACGCTGGCGCCGCTGGGGGAGACGGTCGAGGGCTGGTGCACCGTGGCCGGGCACCGCGCCGCGGGCATGACGATGCGCATCGTCCCGGCCGGAGCCCTCGCCCGGTCCACGGACGGGCCGATGGACGCGGCGGCCCCTGGAACCGGGCACACCGGGCACAGTGCGGAGGACGGGGACGCGCGGGCGGCATCCCCGGATCCGGCGGCCGCCGCCCCCGTCCGCCTCGACCTGGCGGCGCCCTTCTCGCCGGGGTGGAAGCCGTACGACGCGACCCTGGAGCCCGCGCCCGGCGGCGCCGAGCACGCGGTGGAGATCCGGGTGGACGACAGCGTCGTGCGGGAGGTCGCGCCCGGGGTGCGGCAGCGGGTGTGGACGTTCGACGGGACCGTGCCCGGGCCGGTGCTGCGCGGAAAGATCGGGGACGTGTTCACGGTGACGTTCGTCAACGGAGGCACGATGAGCCACGGCATCGACTTCCACGCCGGGGCCAACGCCCCCGACGGGGTGATGCGAACCATCGCGCCGGGCGAGCGGCTGACCTACCGCTTCCGCGCCGAGCACGCCGGGGCGTGGCTGTACCACTGCTCGACCATGCCGATGACCCAGCACATCGCAGGCGGCATGTACGGGGCGGTGGTGATCGATCCGCCGGATCTGGCGAGGGCGGACCGGGAGTTCCTGCTGGTCCAGGGCGAACTGCACCTGGGCGAGCCGGGCGGTGACGCGCAGGTCGCCAAGATCCGCGAAGGCCGCCCCGACGGGTGGATGTTCAACGGGACCGCCGCCGGGTACGATCACGCACCGCTGAAGGCGAGAGCGGGGGAGCGGGTGCGGATCTGGGCGGTGGCCGCCGGGCCGAGCTCGGGCACCGCGCTGCACGTGGTCGGCGCGCCGTTCGACACGGTCTACAAGGAGGGCGCCTACCTGCTGCGCGCCGGTGATCCGGGCGGCGCGCAGGTGCTGGACCTGGCCCCGGCCCAAGGCGGTTTCGCCGAACTGGTCTTCCCCGAGCCGGGCACCTATCCGGTGGTGGACCACACGATGCGTCAGGCCGAGGGCGGGGCGCACGGCCTGTTCGAGGTGAGCGCGCCGTGACAGGCCGGGCGGCGGTGGAGGGAGAAGCGCCGTGACCTGGTGGGCGGTGGTGCGCTTCGCGCATGTGCTGTCGGCGGCGTTGTGGGTCGGCGGGCAGCTGACGGTGTCGCTGGTGGTGCTGCCGCTGGCGCGGCGGCTGCTGGACGAGCAGCGGCGCGCGCAGGTGATGCGCGCGGTCGGGCGCCGGTTCGGCGTCTTCACCGGGGCGGTCTTCCTGCCGGTGCAACTGGGCACCGGCGTGGCGCTGGCCTGGCGCAAGGGGGTGACCTGGGAGTCGCTGGGCGATCCGGGCTACGGGCGGATCCTGGCGGCGAAGCTGGCGTTGTTCTGCGCGGTCATGGTCGCGGCGGGCCTGCACGGGTGGGCGACCGGCGCCGGACGGCCCGCCCTGGCACGGGCCATGGCGGTGACCGCGCTGGTGGGATCGGTCGGCGTGGTGCTGCTGGCGACCGCGCTGCCCGCCACCTGATCCTCCGGCCCCGAGTCGCTGGAGTCCGAGGGTGCCGATTCCGGCCACCGGCTCCGGCCGGTGGCCGATCTTTTGGGGCCTTTGAACCAGTTACGAGGGACTAAAGACCCTAAGTGCGGGATATGGCCATGGCCAGGATGAAGTTAACCGCATCAGGCAGCCGATGCCGTGAGGCACCGGAACCGGGTGGCATCGACGGATTTCCCGGCGGATGTGGTGATCAATGCGAACAGATGGGGATGTCCGATCTGTGATGAGAGATAGAGGATCACATATGGCGGGCATGGACGGGCCGGTCAACGACGCCCTGCTGCGGCTGGGCCGGCATCTGCGCGCCGGGACGGTCTCCGACGACCTGCGGACGCTGCACCAGATCGGCGGCCGCCAGGCCGACGCCTTCTACCGGGACCGGTGGAGCCACGACAAGGTGGTGCGTTCCACGCACGGGGTGAACTGCACCGGTTCGTGCTCCTGGAAGGTCTACGTCAAGGACGGGATCATCACCTGGGAGGCGCAGCAGACCGACTACCCCAGCGTGGGGCCGGACCGGCCGGAGTACGAGCCGCGGGGCTGCCCGCGCGGCGCGGCGTTCTCCTGGTACACCTACTCGCCCACCCGGGTGCGGTTCCCGTACGCGCGCGGAGTGCTGGTGGAGATGTACCGGGAGGCCAGGGCGCGGCTGGGCGACCCGGTGGCGGCCTGGGCCGAGATCACCGGCGACCCGGACAAGCGGCGCCGCTACCAGTCGGCGCGGGGCAAGGGCGGGCTGGTGCGCGTCACCTGGGACGAGGCGACCGAGATGATCGCCGCCGCGCACGTGCACACGATCAAGACCTACGGCCCGGACCGGGTCGCCGGATTCTCCCCGATCCCGGCCATGTCGATGGTCTCGCACGCCTCCGGCGCCCGGTTCGTGTCGCTGCTGGGCGGCACCATGTTGTCGTTCTACGACTGGTACGCCGACCTGCCGGTGGCCTCCCCGCAGATGTTCGGCGACCAGACCGACGTGCCGGAGTCGGCCGACTGGTGGGACGCGGCCTACCTGATGTTGTGGGGCTCCAACGTGCCGGTGACGCGCACGCCGGACGCGCACTACATGACCGAGGCCCGCTACCGGGGCCAGAAGGTCGTGGTGGTGGCCCCCGACTACAACGACGCGACCAAGTTCGCCGACGAGTGGATGGCGCCGCACCCGGGCACCGACGGGGCGCTGGCCATGGCCATGGGGCATGTGATCCTGCGGGAGTTCTTCGTCGAGCGGCGGGTGCCGTACTTCACCGACTACGTCAAGCGCCACACCGACCTGCCGTTCCTGGTACGGCTCCGCGAACACCCCGAAACCGGGGCGTACGTGCCGGACAAGTTCCTCACCGCCGCCGACCTGGGCGAGGAGAGCGAGCAGGCGGCGTTCAAGACGGTGCTGCTGGATGCGGCGACCGGCGAGCCGGTGGTGCCCAACGGCTCGCTCGGCTTCCGCTACGGTCCCGAGGGCGAGGGCCGCTGGAACCTGGACCTGCAGGGCGTCGACCCGGCGCTGACGCTCGACGACGGCGAGGGCGGGTCCACCACGGCGGTGGCGTTGCCCCGCTTCGACCAGGACGGCGCCTCCGGCGGCGCCGACGGCGTGATACTGCGCGACGTGCCGGTCCGGCAGGTCGCCGGCCATCCGGTGACGACGGTGTTCGACCTGATGCTCGCCCAGTACGGCGTAGGACGTGAGAATCTTCCCGGTCAGTGGCCGGCGTCGTACGACGACGCGCAGGCGCCGTACACCCCGGCCTGGCAGGAACGGATCACGGGAGTGCCGGCGGCGCAGGTGGTGAGGATCGCGCGGGAGTTCGCGCGCAACGCCGAGGAGTCGCACGGCCGCTCGATGATCATCATGGGGGCGGGGACGAACCACTGGTTCCACTCCGACACCATCTACCGGGCGATGCTGGCGCTGACCACGCTGACCGGCTGCCAGGGCGTCAACGGCGGCGGCTGGGCCCACTACGTCGGCCAGGAGAAGTGCCGGCCGGTCACCGGGTGGGCGCACATGGCGTTCGGCACCGACTGGTCGCGCCCGCCCCGGCAGATGATCGGCACCGCGTTCTGGTACCTGCACACCGACCAGTGGCGCTACGACACCTACAGCGCCGACGTGGTGGCCTCGCCGCTGGCCTCGCGCGGGGCGTTCGCCGGCAAGGCGACGGCGGACCTGCTCTCGCAGTCGGCGCGGATGGGCTGGATGCCCTCCTATCCCACCTTCAACCGAAACAGCCTGGAGCTGGCGGACGAGGTGGCGGCCTCCGGGCAGGAGGCGGGGCCGTACGTCGCGGCCAAGGCGGCCTCCGGCGAGCTGGGCTTCGCCTGCGAGGATCCGGACGCGCCGGCCAACTGGCCGCGGGTGCTGACGGTGTGGCGGGCCAACCTGCTGGGATCGTCGGCCAAGGGCAACGAGTACTTCCTCAAGCACCTGCTGGGCGCCGAGGGGGCGGTGCGCGCGCACGAGGCCGCACCCGAGCAGCGGCCCGCCGACGTGACGTGGCACGAGCAGGCGCCGCAGGGCAAGCTGGACCTGCTGCTGTCGCTGGACTTCCGGATGACGTCGACGACGCTGTTCTCCGACATCGTGCTGCCGGCCGCCACCTGGTACGAGAAGCACGACCTGTCCTCGACCGACATGCACCCGTTCGTGCACGCCTTCAGCCCGGCGATCGACCCGCCCTGGCAGACCCGCACCGACTTCGCCGCCTTCCACGCCGTCGCCAAGGCGTTCAGCGCGCTGGCCAAGACGCACCTGGGCGTGCGCAAGGACGTGGTGGCGGTTCCGCTGCTGCACGACACCCCCGACGAGTACGCCAACCCCCACGGCGTGGTGGACGACTGGCGGGCCGCGGGCACGGTGCCCGTCCCCGGCAGGAACTTCCCGAAGATCACGGTGGTGGAGCGGGACTACGGCGCGATCGCCGAGAAGATGGCCGCGCTCGGACCGCTGCTGGACACCCTCGGCACCACCACCAAGGGCCTGACCTACCAGGTGACGGCCGAGGTGGAGCGGCTGGGCCGGATGAACGGCACGGTGCGCGGCGGCGTGGCCGACGGACGGCCCAGCCTGGCGCGCGACGTCGACATGTGCGAGGCGATCCTGGCGCTGTCGGGCACCACCAACGGGCACTTGGCCGACCAGGGCTTCGCCACCCTGGGCCGCCGTACCGGCACCAGCTTCGACGGCCTGGCCGATTCGCACAAGCAGATCACCTTCGCCGACACCCAGGCGCGCCCCGTCCCGGTGACCACCTCGCCGGAGTGGTCGGGCAGCGAGACCGGCGGGCGCCGGTACTCGGCGTTCACCATCAACGTCGAGCACCGCAAGCCGTGGCACACCCTCACCGGCCGCCAGCACTTCTTCCTGGACCACGACTGGATCCACGAGGCGGGGGAGGCGCTGCCGGTCTACCGGCCGCCGCTGAACATGACGGTGCTGTTCGGCGAGCCGGGCATCGGCGAGGGCGGTGAGCAGGGCGTCGACGGGATCACCGTGCGCTACCTGACACCGCATTCGAAGTGGTCGATCCACTCCGAGTACCAGGACAACCTGCTGATGCTCACCCTGTCGCGGGGCGGGCCGAACATCTGGATGAGCCCGGCCGACGCCGGGCGGGCCGGGATCCGCGACAACGACTGGGTGGAGGCGGTCAACCGCAACGGCGTCGTGGTGGCGCGCGCCATCGTCTCGCACCGCATGCCGACCGGGACGGTGTACATGTACCACGCCCAAGAAAGGGTGGTGGACGTGCCCAAGAGCGAGATCTCCGGCAAGCGGGGCGGCATCCACAACTCCCTCACCCGGCTGATGATCAAACCAACCCATCTGATCGGCGGCTACGCCCAGTTGTCGTTCGCGTTCAACTACCTGGGGCCGACCGGTAACCAGCGCGACGAGGTCACCGTGATCCGCCGCCGCAGCCAGGAGGTCGACTACTGATGCGCGTCATGGCACAGCTGGCCATGGTCATGAACCTGGACAAGTGCATCGGCTGCCACACCTGTTCGGTCACCTGCAAGCAGGCGTGGACCAACCGGGCCGGCACCGAGTACGTGTGGTTCAACAACGTCGAGACCCGGCCCGGGCAGGGATATCCCCGCACCTACCAGGATCAGGAGAAGTGGAAGGGCGGCTGGGAGCTCAACGCCCGCGGCCGGCTGAAGCTGAAGGCCGGGGGGCGGCTGAAGAAACTGTTCTCGATCTTCGCCAACCCGCTGATGCCGTCGATCCAGGACTACTACGAGCCCTGGACCTACGACTACGACCGGCTGTTCTCCGCGCCGATGCAGGCCGACACGCCGGTGGCGCGGCCCCGCTCGCTGATCACCGGTGAGCCCACGAAGATCAGCTGGAGCGCGAACTGGGACGACAACCTGGCCGGGGCGCCGGAGCTGGCTCCTTCCGACCCGGTGCTGCGCAAGGTGTCGGACCAGGTCACGCTCTCCTTCGAGCAGGCGTTCATGTTCTACCTGCCGCGGATCTGCGAGCACTGCCTCAACCCCTCGTGCGTGTCGTCGTGCCCGTCGGGGGCGATGTACAAGCGCTCGGAGGACGGGATCGTGCTGGTGGACCAGGACCGCTGCCGCGGCTGGCGGATGTGCGTGACGGGCTGCCCGTACAAGAAGGTGTACTTCAACCACCGCACCGGCAAGGCCGAGAAGTGCACGTTCTGCTTCCCGCGGGTGGAGGTCGGCCTGCCCACCGTCTGCTCGGAGACGTGCGTGGGCCGGCTGCGCTACATCGGGATCATCCTGTACGACGCCGACCGGGTGACGGAGGCCGCCTCGGTGGCCGACGACAGGGCGCTGTACGAGGCGCAGAAAAGCGTGATGCTGGATCCGCACGACCCGGCGGTGATCGCCGCCGCGCGGGCCGAGGGCATCCCGGAGGACTGGCTGGAGGCGGCGCGCCGTTCCCCCATCCACAAGCTGATCTTCGAGTTCGGGGTGGCGCTGCCGCTGCATCCGGAGTACCGGACGATGCCGATGGTCTGGTACATCCCGCCGCTGTCGCCGGTGGTGGACGTGCTGGCCGAGACCGGGCACGACGGCGAGGACGCCGGGAACCTGTTCGGCGCGATCGACGCGCTGCGCATCCCGATCGGCTATCTGGCCGAGCTGTTCACCGCCGGGGACCCCGAGCCGGTGCGCGGCGTGCTGCGCCGCCTGGCGGCGATGCGCTCCTACATGCGCCGCCTCAACCTCGGGCAGAAAGCCGACGAGTCGATCGCGGCGGCGGTCGGCATGACGGGCGAGGGCATCGAGGCGATGCACCGGCTGCTGGCCATCGCCCCCTACGGCGAGCGGTACGTCATCCCCAAGGCCCACGCCGAGCAGGGCGCGCAGCTGGAGGAGCTGGCCACCGGGTGCAGCCTCGACTACGACGGCGGGCCCGGCATGGGCGGCCCCTTCGGCGAGGCGTCGGGGCGGCCCGCGCCGATCGCGGTGGAGAACTTCCACGCGCTGCGGGAGCGGCAGGCCGGCGACGACATCGACGACGCCCACGAACTGCGCGGCCGGGTCAACCTGCTCAACTGGGACGGCAAGGGCACCCCGGACGGGCTGTTCCCGAAGAACGGGAAGAAGGAGTCATGAGCGCGCTGAGCGAAGGCGAGCTGCGCACCGCCCACATGGCGGCCTCGGTGCTGCTCGGCTACCCCGACGACACGTTGTACGGCGGGCGGCGGGTGCTGGCCTCCTCGGTGGCCGCCCTGCCCGCGGGGCGGGTCCGCACCCACCTGGAGGCGTTCCTGTCCCACGTCGAGGCCACACCCCGCACCGAGCTGGCCGCCCACTACGTGGCGACCTTCGACCTCAAGCGGCGCTGCTGCCTGTACCTGACCTACTACGGCTACGGCGACACCCGCAAACGGGGCGCGGCGCTGCTGCGGTTCAAGCACGCCTTCCGCGCGGCGGGCTTCGAGCTCGCCGACGGAGAGCTTCCCGACCACCTGGCCGTGGTGTGCGAGCTCCTCGCCCGCGGCGCGGTCCGCGAGGGGCGGCGGCTGCTGCTGGAGAACCGGGCCGGCCTGGAGCTGCTGCGCACGGCGCTGGAGACGGAGGACTCGCCGTACGCCGACGTCGTGGCGGCGGTGCTGGCGACGTTGCCGCCGGCCGGCCCGCGCGAGAAAGAGGCCGCGCTGCGCCTGGCGGCCTCGGGGCCGCCGGCCGAGGAAGTCGGCCTGGAACCCTACGCCGTGATGGAGGCAAGCCGGTGAACGCACTCGATGTGCTGCTGTGGGTGGTGGCGCCGTACGTGGCGCTGACGGTGTTCGTCCTGGGCCACGTGTGGCGCTACCGCTACGACAAGTTCGGCTGGACCACCCGCTCGTCGCAGATGTACGAATCGAGGCTGCTGCGCATCGGCAGCCCGCTGTTCCACTTCGGCATCCTGGTGGTGGCGCTGGGCCACATCGGCGGCCTGGTGATCCCCAAGAGCTGGACCGAGGCGGCCGGGATCAGCGAGGAGGCCTACCATCTGGTCGCGGTGGTGCTGGGCACGATCGCGGGCGTGGCGACCCTGGGCGGCATCGCGATCCTGATCTACCGGCGGCGCACCGTCGGCCCGGTGTTCACCGCCACCACCCGCAACGACAAGCTGATGTACGCCGTCCTGGCCGTGACGATCGTGCTCGGCCTGGTCGCCACCGTGATGGCCAACATCGTCGGCGGCGGCTACGACTACCGCACGACCATCTCCCCGTGGTTCAGGTCGATCTTCTACTTCCAGCCGGACCCGGCGCTGATGGCGGGCGCGCCGCTGCTGTTCCAGCTGCACGCGCTCAGCGCGCTGCTGCTGTTCGCGATCTGGCCGTTCACCCGGCTGGTGCACATGCTGACCGCCCCGGTCGGCTATCTGACCCGGCCCTACGTCGTCTACCGCAGCCGCGACGAACAGCGGGCCGGGACCCGCGCGCCCCGCCGGGGCTGGGAGCCGACCTCCCGGTGAACGGGAGCGGACTGCTCAGGAGCGGACGAGGCGGGCGATGGCGTCGGCGGCCTCCTTGACCTTGGCCTCGGCCTCGGCGCCGCCCTTGGCGGTGGCGTCGGCCACGCAGTGCGCCATGTGCTCCTCCAGCAGGGACAGGGCGAAGGACTGCAGGGCCCGGTTGGCCGCGGAGACCTGGGTCAGGATGTCGATGCAGTACTTGTCTTCTTCGACCATCCGCTGCAGGCCGCGCACCTGCCCCTCGACGCGGCGCAGCCGCTTGAGGTGGTCCTGCTTGTCGTGGCTGTATCCGGCCATGTGCCCGCCTCCGGTCGTCCTCGTTCCCCCTCCATAACACTATACCCCCCTACGGTATTTCGGATTGCGGGATTCGTCGTCACCGGATGAGGGCGGCCGGGGGAAACGGACGTAGGATCGCGATGTGATCTCCGCTCGCGGGCCGGGACCAAGGAGGGGTTCATGGGCAGGGTCATCTACTGGATGAACACCTCGATCGACGGCTACATCGAGGACTCCCGCGGTGGCATGGACTTCATGGACCCGGGCGAGGACTTCCGGCAGGCGGCGAACGACCATGTCCGCCGGACCGCGGCGTTCCTGTTCGGGCGGCGGCTGTATGAGGCGATGGAAAAGCCCTGGACGCAGGAGCTCGGCAAGGAAGGCGCCCCGGCCCTCGAGCGGGAGTTCGCCCGGTTCTACAGGGAGACGCCGCGGTACGTCTTCTCCGACACCCTCCAGACCGTCCCCGAAGGGCTCACGATCGTCCGCCGCAAGGACGCCGTGTCCGCGGTGACGCGCCTCAAGCAGGAGATCGACGGCACTCTCCAGCTCGGCGGCCCCGAGCTGGCCGCCTCCCTGCTGGACCTGATCGACGAGTTCTGGGTGTACGCGTTCCCGGTGATCATCGGGGGCGGCAAGCCGTACCTGCCCGTGGGGGAAGAACTGCGGCTGCGCCTGGTCGAGCACCGTTCCTTCGCCTCGGGGATCGTGTTCCGGCGCTACGTGCGCCCCTGACCGGCCGGGAGCGGGCCCCGCGCGGGCGCACCCGCGCGGGGCCCGGCGGCGGGACGGCCGCCGCCCGGGCGGGATCGGTCGTGCTCAGGCGGGATCAGCCGGCGGGCTCGCCGAACCAGCGGGAGAGGCGCTCGTCCAGGTCCTGCTGATCGTCGCCGATCCAGGCGACGTGGCCGTCGGGGCGCAGCAGGACGCACGGAACGTCCAGTGCCGCAGTGGGATCCGCGAGGTAGTCGACCCGGTCCGACCAGCCGCCGGCCGTCAGGCGTTCGGTGCGATCCAGCAGCAGGCCGCGGCCGCGGTGCAGCAGACCGTACAGGCGGCCCTGTTTGACGTCGATGTCGCGCATGCGGCGGCCGAGCAGGTCGGGGCCCTCGCCGAAGTCGTAGCGGACGCCGATCGCGGCGATCTTCTCGATCAGATGGCGGTTCACCTCGTCGAAGTCCATCAGCTCGGTGAGCAGCCTGCGCACGGCCTGCGGGCCCGGTCCGGGGGACAGCAGCTCCGTCTGGGCGCGGGTGTTGTCCAGCACGTCCTCGGCGACCGGATGACGTTCGGCCTGGTAGGTGTCCAGCAGGGTTTCCGGCGCCCAGCCGCGGATCTGCGCGGCCAGCTTCCAGCCGAGGTTGAACGCGTCCTGAACGCCCAGGTTGAGGCCCTGCCCGCCGATGGGCGGATGGATGTGCGCCGCGTCGCCGGCCAGCAGCACCCGTCCGACCCGATAACGTTCGGCCAGCCGGGTGGCATCCCCGAAGCGGGACAACCAGCGCGGGGAGTGCACGCCGAAATCGGTTCCGGCGATGGCGCGCAACTGTTGCCTGAAGTCCTCGAGGGTGGGCGGTTCCGCACGGTCGCCGACTCCCGCGGCGGGGACCACGACGCTGTAGACCTCCGTGCCGAAGGGCCGCAGCCAGAACGGCCGATGGATCTCGCCGACCCCGGCCACCCTGGCGGCGATCTCCTCCTGCGGCACGCCCACCTCCATCTCGCCCATCAGCGTCTCGGTCCGTGAGGGCTCGCCGGGGAAGCCGACGCCGAGCAGTTTGCGCACCGTACTGCGCCCGCCGTCGCAGCCGACGAGATAGCGCGAACGCAGCCGTTCCCCGTCGGCCAGCTCGACGGTCACACCCTCGTCGTCCTGCTCGAAACCGGCGACCGCGCAACCGCGCCGGATCTGCGCGCCCAGTTCGATCGCATGCTCTTCGAGCAGACGTTCGATGACCGGCTGGGGGATGCCGAGCAGATAGGCGTACGCGGAATCCAGGCCCTTGGGCACGGGTTTGGGGATGGCGGCGAAGAGACCACCGGCCGGACGCTGCCTTCCATGCCGGAGGATGCGCTCCAGCAGTCCGCGCATCGCCATCAGCTCGAGACTGCGCATGTGCAGACTGACGATGCGGACGAACGACGCGGGCTCGGTCTCCTTCTCCAGGACGAGTACCCGCACATCGTGCAGCCGCAGTTCGGCGGCCAGCGTCGCGCCGGTCGGCCCGCACCCGGCGATGATCACATCGAACATGAGGGGCGCGCGACCGGCGCCGGAGGCCGGCGGCCGGAGAACCCCGGGGACGTCGCCCACCGTGGAGCCGGGCCCGCCCCTGTCGTCCGACGGCGGCTCGGCGGCGACCTGTGAAGAGTGCATAGGTGTTGCCTTTCAGGAGTGCCTTGTGGCGAGGCGCTCCCGGCGACGCCTACGTCGATCGCCCGACCGCGACGGGAAGGGGGAGCACCCACATCGATACAGCGTTCATGGGGCTCACCTCCTCGGGCGGTGTCACGGTCAGCTGCAAGTTACAAGCCCGGGGATCATCCCGTCCACCCCTTTCCGTGCGAGGTGACTTTCCATGCGAGGTGACTTTCCATGCGAGGTGACTTTCCGCGCGAGGTGAACGGATATCCGGATGAGGGCGGTGCGCGGGGCTCATATCCTCATGGACCATGACCGTGGGCTTTCTGTTCTGTGCCGATCCGCTCCGGCCCCGGCGGGTCGATCCGCACTTCGCCGCGCAGATGCTGGCCGTACGGGACAGGGACGGGCCCCTGGCGCTGATCGATCACGATGCGCTGGTGGCCGGCCGGGCCGAGGAGGCGGTGGCGCGGGTGCCCGAGGGGTTCGGCCCGGTGTGGTACCGCGGCTGGATGCTCCGGTCCGGGCAGTACGCGGAGCTGGAGGAGGCGCTGCGGGCCAGGGGCTGCCGCCTGCTCACCGACGCCGGCCGCTACCGCCGCGCCCATGAGCTGCCCGGCTGGCTGCACTGCTTCCGGGAGCTGACGCCGCGCACGGCCGTGGTGCCGATGGCGCCGGGCGAGCGCGCGCCGCGCGGGCAGCGGCTGGCCCGGCTGGCGGGCGGACTGGGGGAGACGGGCTTCGTGGTCAAGGACTACGTGAAGTC
Source organism: Planobispora longispora (assembly GCF_016863135.1). Classification (GTDB taxonomy): domain Bacteria; phylum Actinomycetota; class Actinomycetes; order Streptosporangiales; family Streptosporangiaceae; genus Planobispora; species Planobispora longispora. The sequence continues at coordinate 3,485 of NZ_BOOH01000072.1, read as the reverse complement.
ACGCAAGCACGAATGGGCGGAGGCGTGTCACGCGCCGGACCCGGAGGCGTTGGAGCGGGTGGCGGCCCGGTTCGTCGAGTTGCAGGGGGAGGACCTGACCGGTGGCCTGGTGATCCGGCAGTTCGAGCGCTTCACCGGGGCGCAGGTGCGGGTGTGGTGGGTGGACGGGGAAGCGGTGTTCGCCGGGCCGCACCCCGACAGTCCCGAAGACGTCGTCGGGCGGCCCGAGATCCTGGACGAGGTGCGCGAGGCGGTGCGGAACCTCGGCGTCCGGTTCGTCACGACCGATCTCGTACGGCGGGCCGACGGGGTCTGGCGGGTCATCGAGGCGGGCGACGGGCAGGTGAGCGACTGGCCGTCCGCGGCCGACCCCGGGGTGCTGGCCGATGCGCTGCTCACGGCCAAGGGGTAAGGCTTCCGCTTGGCAGCCCGGCCGCCCGGCCGGATCGCCGGAACATAAGCAATGAAGAAGGATTCCAGAAATGCGGTTCGCAATTTCCGTGCAAAGGGATCGGTCGCCCTGTCCTGTCGGGCGAGAAAATACGGATATCGCCGATGACCTGCACTGACAATCCATCCGGGATGCATATTTTTCTACCCGGGAGTTGAATTCTTCTTCTTGTCGTATATCCGGTGTAACAGGTCCCCGTGGCATCCGTCGGTGAATCTCTACGCTGGCCGATAACGCTTTTCTGGTCGAGGTGCCCGCGTCCCTGCGCCGGCAGGGGCGCACGGCGGCGGTGGATCCGGCCGCCGCCCCCGTCCGCATGTCAATCCCTCACGGAATCGGAGAAGGCAATGGCCAGCATGGAGGTCTCCCTCAAGGAGATGATGGCGATCGACGGCGCCCTCGGCGCGGTGGTCGTGGACTACAACAGCGGGATGGCGCTGGGCTCGCTCGGCGGCTCCAAGGACCTGGACCTCCAGGTCGCCGCGGCGGGGAACACCGAGGTCGTCAAGGCCAAGCTCCGCACGATGGAGTCCCTGGGCCTGAAGGACACCATCGAGGACATCCTCATCACCCTCACCCGGCAGTACCACGTGATCCGGCCGATCACCGGCCGGAGCGGCAAGGGGCTCTTCCTCTACCTCGCGCTCGACCGCACCCGGGCCAACCTGGCCCTGGCGCGGCACCATCTGCGCGCCATCGAGGAGAAACTCGAGGTCTGAGAGACCGCCTCTTCTGGCGCCGGTGGTCCTCCGTTCAGAGGGTCAGGTTCAACCGGGGCCGCTGCAGAAGTCGTTTGGCCTCCCGGAGCCCGCTGAGCCAGGCGCCGTCGACCACGGCGAAACGGGGATGCGTGGCTTCGCCGGCGAACAGGACGCGTCCGTGGGGCGCCTCCATCGCGGCCAGGTCGGCGATGCCCTCCCGGGCGTCGCTGTCGCGGGCGAGGCTGGAGTAGCAGCCGCGGATGTACGGATCGACGGCCCAGTCCGTGGCCGCCGCCGCGGTCGGTTCCGGGGCCTTCCCCCCGGTGGCCTGGTCGATGATCTGGCGGACCTGGGCGATCCGCTCGTGTTCGGGGAGGGCGGCGGTGGCCGCGGCCCGCGAGCCGGGGTTCAGGGCCACCATCACGGGCCGCTCGTACCACGCGGACAGATCGAGGATCAGCGGCCAGGCGCGGTCGGGGCCGGCGACGACGATGTGCTGTGGCTTCCCGTCCCGCCACAGCGGACGCGGGTAGGCGAGGGCGACCTTCTCGAAGGCGCCGAAGCCCATCCGCCGGATCGCCGTCGCCTTGGGGGCGGGCAGGACCGGGTCGAAGGCGATCGCATCGGCTTTGAGCACCCCGAGCGGCACGGTGATCAGGACGTGGCCGGCCTGCAGCTCGCCGTGGTCGTGGACGACGGTCACGCCGTCGGCGCGCTGGCGGATCCGCCGTACCGGCGTGCCCGTCCGGATGTCGAGCCCGGCGGCCAGGGCCTCGACCAGGGGCCCGTAACCGCCCCGGGGGAACCTGTCCCGGTCTCCCATGGCCCCGCCGCTGAGGAACTCCGCGGCGTTCCCCAGGCCGAGCCGGTCGGCGTCGACACCGTCGTACAGGCTGAGCAGGGCCTCCACGGTGGTCGCCGCCTGCGGGGGGACGCCGCCGGCGAGGCTGTCGATCGCCTCCCGCAGGGACATGCGGTTCCCCTTCCGGCGCGCCAGGCGGGGAAGATCACGTTCGAGGGCGCCCATGAGGCCGGTGAGCCCGTCCGCCAGGCGCGGATCGGGGAACCGCCCGGTGGCGCGGTTCAGCACGCTCGCGGAGCCCAGCAGGTGGTCGACGACCGCGGGCAGCAGCGGCGTCCCGAGTGCGTCGAACACCGGCAGCAGCGGTGATCCGGTGCCGTCGTGCACCCACGCCGCGCCGAGGTCGACCGGCACCCCGTCCAGGTCGGCCGTGTGCAGGCGGCCGCCGACCCTGTCCCGGGCCTCGAGGACGGTGACCTCCACGCCCGCCTGGTGCAGCGCCCTGGCGGCGATCAGGCCGGCGATCCCCGCGCCGACGACCGCCACCTTGGTGACCCTTCCGGGAGGCGCGGCGGGCACGCGCGAGGTGCCGTCGTCCAGGACCAGGTCACGGCCGCCGGGGCCGGTCGGCGGTGTGTCCGTCGAGACCGGCTGTGACTCGCACCCCGTCGCTCCCAGCCCCGCCGTCGAGAGAAGGCCCGCCAGCAGCGTCCGTCGTCCGAGCGATCTGCCCCAGCATTTTTTCATCATCATGATGATTAAAATAAACTACTGTGTTGTGGAAGACAAACCTGCCGTTCGCAACAGCCGCCGTGGCCGGCCCGACATGGCCGTGGTCCGGCGGCAGCAGATCGTGAACGCCTTCCTCGCCCTGATCTGCGAGAGGGGCCTGGAATCGGTGAGCCTGGACGACGTCGCGGCCGCCTCGGGGGTGCAGCGCTCCGTCATCCGCCACTACATGGGCAACCGGGCGCAGCTCGTGCACGACGCCGCCGCGACCCTCATCGAGCGCTACAGCGAACTGATCCGGGGTGCGGTCGGGGAACGGCCGGGCGCGCGAGAGATCATCCGCTACCTGTTCAGCCGTGAATGGACGGCCGACGCGGACTTCCCGGACCGCGCCTTCGACGAGCTCTTCCACGAGGCCGCACGCGACCCCGCCCTCCGCGACCGGCTGCGCGGCGCCTACGACCTGCTGGTGGAGCTGCTGGCCGCGGGCATCCGGCTCGACCGTCCCGACCTGCCGCCCGACGCCCCGGCTGAACAGATCGCCTACCAGATCGTCTGTCTGGCCGAACACAACGCCGCCATGCAGCGACTGGGGTTCCCGCCCGGGCAGGCGGCCGCGGCGCAGGCGCTCGCTCGACGGCTCGCCGCCGGCGATTGACGAACGGGGTGCCGACGGCGGCTTGCGGCGGCGCGGCCGGGGGAGGGGCGCGCCCGCTCAGGCGTCCGGCCGATCACCAGCCCGCCCGCTCAGGCGTCCGGCCGATCACCAGCCCGCCCGCTCAGGCGTCCGGCCGATCACCAG
>NZ_BOOH01000071.1 GCF_016863135.1 Planobispora longispora | reverse complement strand
AGGCGTCCGGCCGATCACCAGCCCGCCCGCTCAGGCGTCCGGCCGATCACCAGCCCGCCCGCTCAGGCGTCCGGCCGATCACCAGCCCGCCTGATCGTGGTGTCGACGCTCACCGTCGCCGGGGCGTCGCCCGGACAGCAGTCGCCGGCGCACCCGCCGGGCCCGCCGGTGCCGCCGGACGCGGAGGCGGCGGCCGGTACGGCGCAGCAGGCCTCCCCGCGCCAGGCCTCGCGCCCCTCCTTGACCGCGACCGCCGCGATCACCAGAGCGGCGATCGGGTCGGCCCAGGACCAGCCGAAGGCGCTGTTGAGCGCCAGGCCCGCCAGCAGGACCGCCGACAGATAGGTGCACAGCAGGGTCTGCTTGGAGTCGGCCACCGCCGAGGCGGAGCCGAGTTCACGGCCGGCGCGGCGCTGGGCGGCCGACAGGAACGGCATGACGGCCAGGCTCAGGGCGGCCAGGATCAGCCCCGGCGTGGAGTGCTCGGCCTCCCCGCCGCCCAGCAGCGCGCGCACGGCGTCGACGGTGACGTAGGCGGCCAGCGCGAAGAACGAGATCGCGATGATGCGCAGCGCCGTCCTCTCCCGCCTCTCGTGGTCGGCGGCGGAGAACTGCCAGGCCACCGCGGCGGCCGAGGCCACCTCGACGATGGAGTCCAGTCCGAAGCCGATGAGCGCCGCCGAGGAGGCGACGGCGCCGGCGGTGATGGCCACGGCCGCCTCGATGAGGTTGTAGGCGATCGTGGCGGCGACCAGCAGCCGGATGCGGCGCTGCAGCAGCGTGCGCCGGGCCGGGGAGGGGCCGGCGGCGACGTCGGCGCTGACGCGGGAACCGATATCCTCATTAATCGCCATACGGCGATGATAGCCCGATTTGCTTATGTAACCGCAAGGGGGAATCCGGACGGCGCCGCGTACGATCGCCGTATCGTGACCGTCACCCCGGGCAGTCGCGAGGGTCGACCTCCTGCCCGGCGCCGACGATGGTGACCCGGGCGAGGCTTTCCGGCGCCGTGGCGGCGGCCGTGCACACGATCTGTCCGACGGCCAGCGCGGACAGCTCGCCGGCCGGAGCGGACGGGGTCACCGTCACGTGGCCGGCCGGCTTGACGATCACCGAGAACGGGCCGGCTCCGGGCGGGACGGCGGTGGTGAATCCGTGTGCCTTCTCGCTCGCGGTGGGGCCGGCCGCCAGCAGCGCGAGCGTGTCCGTCGGAAACGACAGCGGCCGATCACCGGGCCGTGTCACCGCGTGGAGCCGGCCGTCCTTCAGCAGGTAGATGGTGATCGTCATGGCCGGTGCGACGGTCCCGCTCGGCGGGCCGTCGCCGGTGATGACCTCGCTGGGCTGCACGCCGCAGCCGGTCGCGGCGGCGAGCGACACGAGGAGCGCGGCGAGCGCGCGGAGGGCGGGCCCGGTCCTCATTCGGGGCCTCCGTCCGGATCGTGTGCCCGGCGTGGCAGGCGCAGTGTGAACACGGCGCCGCCGTCCGGGGCGTTGGCGACGGTGAGGTCGCCCCGGTGCAGGCGCGCGTTCTCCCGCGCGATCGCGAGGCCGAGGCCGCTGCCCTCGGACCTGGCCCTGGCCGCGCTGGCCTTGTAGAACCGGTCGAACACGTGCGGCAGCACCGCTTCGTCCAGCCCCGGTCCGTGGTCGCGGACCTCGAGAGCGATCCGCTGCGGGTCGGCGGAGAGCCGTATCGACACCGGTGGCTCGCCGTGCCGCAGGGCGTTGCCGACCAGGTTCGCGAGGATGACGTCCACCCGGCGCGGGTCCAGCCGTGCCGTCACCGCCGGGGGAAGCTCGGTGCCCACCTGCCGTGACCAGCCCCGGACACGCAGGGTCGCGCGCACCAGCTCGGCCACGTCGACCTCGTTGAGCGCGAGGGCCGCGACGCCGGAGTCGAACCTGCTGATCTCGATGAGGTCGTTCACCAGCGCGGTGAGGTTGAGCGTCTCCTGGCTGACCAGCCTGGCGGCCCTGCCGGCGGGCTCGGGCAGCCGGGCCGCCTCCTCGTCCAGGACGTCGGCGACCGCGGCGAGCGCGGCCAGCGGGGTGCGCAGCTCGTGGGACACGTCGGCCACGAACCGGCGGGCGTCGGCCTCCATCGCGCGCAGCTGCTCGACGTGCCGTTCCAGCTCCGCGGCGGTGGTGTTGAACGTGCGCGCCACCTCGGCCAGCTCGTCGGAGCCGCGGACCGCGATCCTGGTGCGCAGCTCGCCCTCGCCCAGCAGCCGTGCCGCCCGGCCGAGCTCGCGCACCGGGCCCAGCACGCCGCGGGTGGCGAGCAACGCGAGGGCGACCGCGAACACCAGGGCCGCCCCGCCGGTGGTCCAGGCGCGGGCGGCGAGCTCGTCGATGCTGTGCTGTTCGGGAAGCAGGCTGCGCGCGACGTAGACCTCGATGCCGGACAACCGCGTCCTCTGATCTCGCTCGACGATCAGCAACGGCGTACCGATGATCAGGATGGGTGCGCCTCGCCGCACCACGCGCTGCCAGGCGAGGTCGCCGCCGGCCACCGCCCGCCGCAGCTCCGGTGGGATCGCCCCGGGATCCAGGGCCGGCGCGTCCCCGCCCGGCCGCCGGCGCCCCGGCGGCGGGCCGGAGCCCGGGGCGGCGGGAGGCCCCGGCGGCGGGCCGGCCAGCGAGTGCGTCTCCTGGTAGAGGGCGACCGCGGAGATGTTCCCGTCGCTCACGGTGCGGGCGATCCGGCCGAGCTCCTCCGGGCCCGGCGCCGGATTCCGCAGCGGGTAGAGCGTCTGCAGGCGGCTCGTCATCGCCTGCGCCGCGGCATCCTGGGTCCGCTGCAGAATGTCGTTGCGGGCCTGGACGTACATCCCGCCGGCCACCGCCGCCGCGGTGACCACGCACAGCAGGGCGAAGGCGAACAACAGCCGGGTGCGCAGCCCCAGGCTCGGCCGAGGTGTCACCGGCGGGTCACACCGGCCCGAACCGGTACCCGAACCCACGCACCGTCTGCACGTAGACGGGCGCCGCCGAGTCGTCCTCGATCTTCGCGCGCAATCGCTGCACGCACGCGTCCACCAGGCGCGAGTCGCCGAAATAGTCGTGCTCCCACACCGACTCCAGCAACTGCTGACGGCTGTGCACCCGGCCCGGCGTGCCGGACAGCTCGAGCAGCAGGCGCAGCTCGGTCGGGGCGAGGCCCACCGGCACACCGCCTCTGGCGACCACCAGCCCGGCCCGGTCGATGGTCAGGTCCCCGTGCCGCTCCAGCTCCGCCTGGTCCCGGCCGATCCGCCGGAGCACCGCGCGGATGCGCGCTTCGAGCACCCTGGGCTGCACCGGCTTGACCACGTAGTCGTCGGCGCCCGCCTCCAACCCGGCCACCACGTCTATGTCGTCGCCGCGCGCGGTCAGCATGATGATCGGTATCTCCCCGGCGGCCCGGATGCGGCGGCAGACCTCGAACCCGTCGATGCCCGGCAACATCAGATCGAGCACGACGACGTCGGGAAGGTCCGTACGCAGCCGCTCCAGCCCCTGCTCGCCGGACTCCACCGCGCGCACCCCGTGCCCGTGCCGGGTCAGGGCCAGCTCAAGACCCTCCCGCACGGCCGGGTCATCCTCGATCAACAACACTCGCGACACGCCGCCGAGTACCACAGCACGCTCCGTAACTCGCCCGCCGGTCAACTCCGTCCACTGTCGGCCGGCCGTATCCCCGCCCCGTCCGCGCCGTGTCATGGTCGTGTCACAGTCGCGCCGGCGGTGGACGCCGTCGACGAACCGTGACATGCGGCGGACAACGCACGCATATTCGGCATCAATCGTAGTTCGGCATGAACGAACCACGCACCCTTCCGCTCCGGCCCCGAGACCGGCTGTACGCCGCGGCCACGCTGATGCTGGCCGTTCTCCTGCTGCCCGCGGCGTTCGTCCGCCATCCCGCCCGCGCCCGCGAACTGGCCTGCCGCTGGGCGTTGCGGATGCGATTCCCCGCCGAGGATCTCACCGGGCTCACCGACGGCGCCATGGCGGCGTTCACCGCGGCGCGCACCGAGGCGCTCTGGCGTCACGGCCAGCTCATCGGCCTCACCTCGGGATACCGCGACCCCGCCGTCCAGCAACGGATGTTCGACGAGGAGGTGCGCCGCTCCGGCTCCCCGGCCTCGGCGCGGATGCTCGTGCTGCCACCGGCGGAATCCGGCCACGTCAAGGGCATCGCGCTGGATGTGCGTCCCCACGAAGGCGCGCGCTGGCTCGAGGAGCACGGCGCCCGCTACGACCTCTACCGCATGTACGACAACGAGTGGTGGCACTTCGAGCACCGCCCGGACAGCGGCGGCACGCCACCGCGCCGACGACCCCACCCGGCGTGGGACACCTCATTCGAGGACGGCCCGCCCCGGCCGGGACGCGTGGGCGGATCCGGCGCGGTGGGCGGGCCGTCCCGATGAGCGGTCAGTCGAGCAGGATCTCGACGTACCCGTCGCCTCCGTGCACGCGGATCCGCTGCCCGTCGGGAATCAGCCGGGTGGCGTCCACCACGCTGACGACAGCCGGCAGGCCGTACTCCCGTGCGATCACCGCGCCGTGCGTCATCGATCCTCCGACCTCCGTCACCAGGCCGGCGACGGCGACGAAGAGGGGCGTCCAGCTGGGGTCCGTGTGGGCCGTGACGAGGATGTCACCCGGTTCGAGATCGGCCCGGGCCATGTCCAGGATGACGCGGGCCCTGCCTTCGACGGTCCCGGCGGAGACCGGCAGGCCGATCAGGGCGCCGGACGGCACGTCGTCGCGCCGGTACGCCCCGGTGACGACCTCGCCGTCCGAGGTGAGCACCCGGGGCGCGGTGAGCGCCTGGTACGACCGGAACTCGTCCTTGCGCCGCCGGATGAGCCGGTCGTCCACCCGGCCGGTGCGCGCGACGTCATGGAGCTCCTGGAATGTGAGGTAGAAGGCGTCCTCCCTCTCGGAGAGCACGCCGGCCCGCACGAGGCGCCCGGCCTCCTCCAGCAGGGCCTGCTTGTAGACGAAGTAGCGGCTGACGATTCCGTACTTCGGGTACTCCCGGTAGCCGATGAAGGTCCGGACCCGGTCGATCATCCGCTTGGTCTCGTCGGCCTTGCGCTCCCCGTCCGGCAGGGCGCGCAAGCGCGACAGCACGTCCCGTTCCTTCTCCTCCGCCTCCCGCCGTCCCTGCTCGAAGCGCCGCCCGGCGGCGCCCGGCTCGAAGTTCCTGACGTTGTCGAGGATTACGGGCACGAGCGTGGCGGGGCGCTCGCGCCAGCGCGGCCTCGTGATGTCGATCTCGCCGACGCAGCGCATGCCGTACCGGTCGAGGTAGGCCTCGATGGCGTCGCGCGCTTCGGTCCCGCCCGCGAACTTCGGCAGCTCGTCCAGGAAGCCGTCGTCCTCGACGCCCTGCAGGAACGCCACCACCTCCGGATGCGGGCGGATCGCGTCGGCCACGTCGAGCAGCGCCAGTCCCATCTCCGACGTGACGTTGCCGGGGGCGGACAGGGTGAGGGTGTCGGCCGCGTTCTTCTCGCCCAGCCATTCCTGCAGGTGGTCGTTGAGCCACCAGGTGGCCTCCATCCCCGCCATGATCGCCTGCATGTTCAACGGATCACCGAGGACTCGCTTGTGCTCCTGGAACGCCTCCAGCAGGAAGTCGAACAGCGCCGGTCCCGTCTTCGTCCGGATGTCACGCCGCAGGGCGGCGACGGAGGCCCGGCTGCGCTCGATCAACTCGGTGACGATGGCCGGATCGGTCGCGATCGGGGCGGGCGCTCCGCCGACCGGCGGAGCGCCGGGACCGCCGTCCGGGAGCGCCGGGACGAAGTCGCCGCGGTCGAGGAGGGTCTGCAGCGCGTCTCTGCTCAGCGGATCGGTCCTGCCCACCATCTCCAGGAAGCCGGCGCGGCCCGCGGGCGAGGCCAGGTGCCGGGTGGCGTCGACGAACAGCCTCCCGCCGGCCTCGTGCATCGGCGCCATGGCCGTCAGCTGCCACATCGACAGCCCCAGGGGCTTCATGGGGTCGGTCATCATCTGCTGGTGGCCGACGGAGAGGTAGACGTGGTTCTCCCGGTCGCGGGCCGCGGGGACGGGGAACAGCGTGGTGATCGGCCGGCTCTGCACGATGTGGAAGTCATCGCCGGCCAGGCACCATTCGATGTCCTGCGGGCGGCCGAAGTGCGCCTCGATCAGCCGCCCGAGCCGGACGAGCCGGACGACCTGAGCGTCCGTCAGCGCCGGCTGCTCCCGCCGCCGCGGGTCGATCGCCACTTCCCGCGTCCCGCCGGCCGGCAGGGCGTGGACGGCACGCTGTTTGACGGCGATCGCCCCGGCGACGACCTCGCCGTCGCGCACCTCGAAGACGTCCGGGGTGACCAGGCCGGAGACCAGGGCCTCGCCGAGGCCGAAACCGGCGTCCACGGTGGCGACCTTCCGGTCGCCCGTGACGGGGTCGGCCGTGAACAGGATCCCGGCCGCGTCCGGGAAGACCATCCGCTGCACGACCACGGCCATGCGGACCGTACGGTGGTCGAAGCCGTTGCGCAGGCGGTAGGTCACGGCCCGCTCGGTGAACAGCGACGCCCAGCACCGGCTGACGTGCCGGAGGATCGCCGCCGGTCCCACGACGTTCAGGTACGTGTCCTGCTGGCCCGCGAAGGAGGCCGTCGGCATGTCCTCCGCCGTCGCGCTGGATCGTACGGCGCAGGCGGCCCGCTCGCCGAGCCCGGCGAGCGCGCGGGTGATCGCCGCCGCCAGATCGCCCGGGACGGCGACCTCTTCGACGGTCCGGCGGATCTCCGCGCTGAGCGTGCGGATCGCCTCCCGGTCATCCGGATCCAGGCGCGACAGCCGGCCGAGCCGATCGTCGATCGACGGTGCCTCCGCCATGATCCGGCGGAAGGCGGCCGTCGTCACGCAGAACCCGGCCGGCACGCGGATGCCCTCGATCCGCGACAGCCCGCCCAGGTGCGCGGCCTTGCCGCCGACGACCGCGACCTGCGTCTCGTCGATCTCTTGAAGGTCCAGGACGTACTGCTCGATCATCGCGGCACCTCCGGGGCAGCCGTGCTCCGTCGCGCCGCACCGGCCGGTCGAATCCCCCGCGCCTCCGCGTCGAGCGCCCGCACCGCCGATCCCGCCGGCGGTCGGAGGCCGCCGCGTCCTCCGTACAACGACAACACACCCACGTCGTGCCCCCCGTTTCCTCGTCGGCACCGTGTCCGGCCGCCGATTCTGCGGCACGACCCGGGTCTTGCCGCAAGCCCCCCTGCCCGCTATACGTTAGAAGTGGCGAGGAGTGAGATCTCCTCGCCTTTGCTTCGTCATCCGCATCCCGCCCAGGGTGCGGACATCGCGGTCATCGTCACCAACGGATCGTTCACCCGGGATGCCCGCCGCCACGCGCGGGCGTTCCGCATCCCTCTCCTGGGCCGTGGGGAACTGGCGCGCTGGGCCGCGGACGGGCTCACGCTGCACCGGCTCCTGCGGCTGAGCCCGCCGCTGCGCCGCTGGCGACGGCTACGGCACACCGCGACTACGTCCTGTAACGGAAGAGGATCCTGCCACGGGTGAGGTCGTACGGGCTGAGTTCCACGAGCACCCGGTCGTACGGCAAGATCTTGATGTAGTTCCTCCGTATCTTCCCGCTGATGTGCGCCAGCACCTTGTGCCCGTTCTGGAGCTCCACCCTGAAGGTGGCGTTGCGCAGACACTCGACGACGGTGCCTTCGAGTTCGATGCCTTCTGTCGTTCTTGCCATGTTCTCGTCCTTGTCGGGTCGGTTCCTGTGAGGTCGCGCGGTGATGGGTGGGGGCGTCAGCGCAGCACCAGCTCGAGGTTGCTGCTCGCACGCCGGGCGCCGACGCCCTCGAACAGCGCCACGGCCGCCCCGTTGGATTCGTTCACATCGGCCGGCGCCGTTTCGATCCCGCAGCCGTGCAGCGCGCCCAGCACATGGGCGAGCAGCGCCCGGGCGATGCCGCGGCGGCGCCGGTCGGACCGGATCGCGATCAGCCCGATCCGCTTGCACCGTGGCCGCCGGGGCACCGTCACCACCCGGAGCAGGCCCACGTATTCATCGGCGTGCACCGCCACCGCGTACTCCGACGGGTCCGTCACGGTGAGGCCGTCCGGGCGGGGCAGCACCTCGGCGGGCATCTCCTGCCATCCGACGGAGGCTTCGACCTCGTCGCGGATCACGCGGTCCAACGTGAGCAGAGGGCCCTTCTCCGCCCGGCCGACGGCCACTATCGTCACGCCCGCCGGCGGTGGAGCCGAGCCGAGCCCGGTGACCCGTGGATCGGTGGGCACGAGGTACTCCCACTCGCGGCGCCGGGTCGTGAAGCCGGCCCGCTCCCACTGCGACGCCAGGTCGAGGTCGGCCTCGTCGACCACCGTGTACAGCGGCTTCGGCAGGTCCGCCAGCATGGCGTCGGCGAGCTGCTCGAAGGCCGCGCCGCGCCACGCGTCGATGCTGAGGAACAACCGCCCGTCGGGCCTGCGCGAGGTGTAGCCGCGACCGACCGTCAGGTCGTCCTCCACGGCGTGCCACTGCGTCTCCGCGACCCGGGTGATTACTACGGCATGCTTGTCCATGCCTGAGGTGAAATGCGCTGGATGCATTGGTTATCGCCTTTCGGGATCGCCTTGCCGAGGCGCTCCCGGCGACACCTAGGTCAGCCGCTCGACCGTGACCGCGGGGGAGAGCACCCACATCGATACAGCGTTCACGGGTCCCACCTCCTCGCAGTCTGTCACGGTTCGTGGCACATTACCGGCGCGTACGTCGCCCCGTCCAACCATTTTCCGCCTCCTGTGCCACCGGCATGGACGCGACCCCACCCCGCCTCCTGCGCCACCGGCATGGACGCGACCCCACCCCGCCTCCTGCGCCACCGGCATGGACGCGACCCCACCCCGCCTCCTGCGTCATCGACCACGCCGCCGCCTCGGGCATCGACCTGCACGCCATCCGCCGCCCCCCGGCCCCCCGAGGCTTCGTGCCCCTGTCTCGGCGCCGGGTAGCCGAGCGCACCTTCGGATGGCTGATGCTCTGTCGCCGCCTGGTAGGCGACTGCGAAGCTCGGCCAGAGCG
>NZ_BOOH01000070.1 GCF_016863135.1 Planobispora longispora | reverse complement strand
CTCCTCACCGGGGAGACCGACGCGGAGAGCCGGGCCGTACGGTCCGCGGAGCCCCGCTCCGAAGCGACCGTCTCTCTCGCGCCCGGGGCGCCCGCCGGGGAGGCGTCGTGAAGTTCGACGTCAACCTCTCCATCCTCTTCACCGAACTGCCCCTGCTGGAGCGCCCGGCGGCCGCGGCCAAGGCGGGGTTCGACGCGGTCGAGCTCTGGTGGCCCTTCGACGGCCCCCGACCCGCCGGCCGCGAGATCGACGCGCTGCGGCGCGCGATCGAGGACGCCGGGGTCCGCCTGGCCGGCCTGAACTTCGACGCCGGGGACATGGCCGCGGGCGAGCGGGGCCTGCTGTCCCGGCCCGGCTCCTCGGCGCGGTTCCGCGCGAACGTCGAGGTCGCGGTCGGCCTGGCCGGGGAGCTCGGCTGCCGGACGCTCAACGCCCTGTACGGCAACCGCGCCCCCGAGCTGTCCGCGGGCGCCCAGCGCGACCTGGCCCTGTCCAACCTCTCGCTGGCGGCCCGGGCCGCCGCCGGGATCGGCGCCACGGTCGTGGTCGAGGCGCTCAACTCCCACGAGAACCCGGACTACCCGATCACCTCCTCCGCGGCGGCGTTCGAGGTGATCGACCAGGTGGGCGAGGACAACGTGGCCCTCCTCGCCGACCTGTACCACCTGCACCGCATGGGCGAGGACGTGCTCGCCCTCGTCGACGCGAGCGCGCACCGCTTCGGCCACGTCCAGATCGCCGACGACCCGGGCCGGGGGCGGCCGGGCAGCGGGCGGATGCCGTACGGCCAGATCTTCGAGCGGCTGGAGGCGGCGGGATACCGCGGGCACGTCGGACTCGAATACCGCCCCGCGGGGCCGAGCGAGGAGAGCTTCGGGTGGATCCGGGAGCTTCGGACGGACGAAGGGATGAGCGACCGGTGAACATCGCATTCGTCGGGCTCGGGATCATGGGCGGCCCGATGGCCGCCAACCTGGTCCGGGCCGGGCACGCGGTCGTCGGATACGACGTGAGCGGCGAACGCCTGAACGCGCTCGCCGAGGCGGGCGGGAAGGCGGCGGGCAGCGTCGCCGAGTGCGTCGCGCAGGCGGAGACGGCCATCACCATGCTGCCGGACTCGCCCCAGGTGGAGGAGGTGGCCTTCGGGCCGGACGGCCTGCTGGAGCACGGCCGGAGCGGGCTGCTGCACATCGACATGAGCACCGTGCGGCCGGAGACCTCCCGCAGGGTCGCGCAGGCCGCGGCGGTGAAGGGGATCAGGGCGCTGGACGCCCCGGTCAGCGGCGGCGAGCGCGGCGCGATCGACGGCACCCTGTCCATCATGGTGGGCGGCCACGCCGACGACGTCGAGGCGGCCCGCCCGATCCTGGGCGCGCTGGGCACCACGATCGTGCACGTCGGCCCGGCCGGGGCCGGCCAGACCGTCAAGGCGGCCAACCAGCTGGTCGTCGGGGGGATCTACGGGCTGGTCGCGGAGGCGATCGTGCTGCTGGAGTCCTCCGGGGTCGACCCGGCGGCGGGCCTCGACGTGCTCGCCGGCGGCCTGGCCGGCTCCCGCATCCTCGACCTCAAGCGGCACACCATGGTCAAGCGGCAGTTCACCCCGGGCTTCCGGATCGATCTGCACCACAAGGACATGGGGATCGTGATCGCCGCGGCCCGCGAGGCGGGCGTCGCCCTCCCCCTCGCCGGAGTCGTCGCCCAGCTGATCGCCGCCGCCCGGGCCCAGGGGCTCGGCCCGCTGGACCACTCCGCCCTGCTCAAGGTGATCGAAAGGATCAACGCATGAAGCGGATCCCCTGCATGGAGGCGGTGGTCGCGGTCCTGGAGTCCGAAGGGGTGGACACCGTCTTCGGCATCCCGGGCGCGGCGATCCTCCCCTTCTACGCCGCCCTGCGCGGCAGCTCCGTCCGGCACATCACCGTCCGGCACGAGGAGGGCGGCACCCACGCGGCCGACGGCTGGGCGCGCGTCACCGGCAACGTCGGCGTCTGCGTCGGCACCTCCGGCCCGGCGGGCACCAACATGATCACCGGGCTCTACACCGCGCTCGCCGACTCGATCCCGATGATCTGCGTCACCGGGCAGGCGCCGCGCGCCAAGCTGCACCAGGAGTCCTTCCAGGCGGTCGACATCGTGGAGATCGCCCGGCCCGTCACCAAGTGGGCGGTCCAGCTCAAGGAGCCCGCCCAGGCGCCCTGGGTGTTCCGGGAGGCGTTCCGGATCGCCCGCTCCGGCCGGCCCGGCCCGGTCCTCGTCGATCTCCCGATCGACGTGCAGCGCGGCACCTGCCTGTACGACCCGGAGCTGGACGCGCCGCTGCCGGTGGAGACGCCGCCTCCGCTGCCCGGGGCCGTCCGCAGGGCCGTCGACATGCTCCTGCAGGCCCGGCGCCCGCTGATCCTCGCCGGGGGCGGCGTCGTCATCGCCGGCGCCGCCGAGGAGCTGCGCGCCCTCGCCGAGCACCTGCAGGTGCCCGTCCAGGTCACCCTGATGGGCAAGGGCGCCTTCCCCGAGGACCACGAGCTGTTCGCCGGGATGGCGGGCATCCAGACGCAGACGCGCTGGGGCAACGCCGCGTTCCTGGAGAGCGACCTGGTGCTGGCGGTGGGCGCCAGGTTCGGCGACCGGCACACCGGCGACCTGGACACCTACCGCAAGGGGCGCCGGTTCGTCCACGTCGACATCGAGCCCACCCAGATCGGCCGGGTCTTCGAGCCCGACCTGGGGGTGGTCGGGCACGCCAGGCCCGCGCTGGCGGCCATGGCCGAGGAGGCGCGGCGCCGTACGGACGCCCGGACCGCCGGGCGCTGGCCGCGCCGGGTCGCCGAGCTGCGCCGGACGCTGCTGCGGCGCGACGACTTCGACGACGTGCCGATCAAACCTCCCCGGGTCTTCCGCGAGATCAACGACTTCTTCGGTCCCGACACGACGTTCGTCACCGCGATCGGCCTGTACCAGATCTGGTCGGGCCAGTTCCAGAAGACCTACCTGCCCCGGCGTTACCTGGTCTGCGGACAGGCGGGGCCGCTGGGCTGGGAGGTCCCCGCCGCGATGGGCGTCAAGTGCGCCCACCCGGAGCGCCGGGTGGTGGCCGTCGCGGGCGACTACTCCTTCCAGTTCCTGATGGAGGAGATCGCCGTCGCCGCCCAGTACCGCATCCCCTTCGTCATCGTGATGATCAACAACGAGTATCTCGGCCTGATCCGGCAGGCCGAGATCCCCTACGACATGAACTACGCGGTCGACCTCCACTACGGCGAGGGCGGGATCGACCACGTCAAGCTCATGGAGGCGTTCGGCTGCCCGGCCCGGCGGGTCGAGCGGCCCGGCGACATCCGCGACGCCCTCGCCTGGGCCTCGGCCGAGTCCGAGCGGGAACGGCTGCCCGTGCTCGTCGAGGTGATGGTCGAGCGCGAGGCCAACGCCGCCATGGGGCCCTCGCTCGACGCCATCGCCGAGTTCGAGCCGCTGCCCCGGCCGGAGCTCGCGCTGGCCCTCGACTGGTCCGACTGAGGAGGCGAATCCGTGACGCTCGCATCGACCGGGGGCGGACCCGCGCCGTCCCGCCGACGTGGGGAGGCGAATCCGTGACGCTCATGCTGAAGCCCGGCACGGCCTGGTCCGACGCCTACGAGCAGTGCGTCCTGCGGGCGCCCGAGGCGTTTCACGACGACCGGGTGCTCAACCGCTGGGACGGGAGATGGCAGCGGGACGGCCGGCCCGCGCCGGGCGTCACGCCGGTCGACGGCACCGCCGTCGCCGGACCGCCCCGGCTCGACCGGGGCACGGCGTTCCGCGCGGTCCGGGCGAGCGTCGACGAGCACCGCCTGTGGCGGCACGTCCCGCTCGCCGAGCGCAAGGCGCGCGTGACGGCGGCGCTGGACGCCCTGCGGGCCCACCGCGATCTGCTGGTCCTGCTGCTGGTGTGGGAGATCGGCAAGCCGTGGAAGCTGGCCGCCGCCGACGTCGACCGGTGCGTCGAGGGGGCGCACTGGTACGTCGGGGAGATCGACCGCATGATCGCCGGCCGGGCCCCGCTCGCGGGGCCGGTCAGCAACATCGCCAGCTGGAACTACCCGATGAGCGTGCTCATGCACGCCATGCTCGTGCAGGTCCTCGCGGGCAACGCGGTCATCGCCAAGACCCCCACCGACGGCGGGCTGTCGTGCCTGACCCTCGCCTGCGCCCTGGCCGCCCGGGAGGGGCTGCCCGTCACCCTGGTCAGCGGGTCGGGCGCCGAGCTCTCCCCGGCCCTGGTGCGCGGGCGGGACCTCGGGTGCGTCTCCTTCGTCGGCGGGCGCGACGCCGGCGGCCAGGTGGCCGCCTCACTGGCCGGCCTCGGCCACCGGCACATCCTGGAGCAGGAGGGGCTCAACTGCTGGGGGGTGTGGGAGTACGGCGACTGGGAGAAGCTGGCCGGGCAGATCCGCAAGAGCTTCGACTACGCCAAGCAGCGTTGCACGGCCTACCCCCGGTTCGTGGTGCAGCGCTCCCTCTTCCACGACTTCCTGGCCGCCTACCTGCCCGCCGTCCGCTCGGTGCGGTTCGGCCACCCGCTCGCGGTCGAGGCCCCCGACGACCCGCCGCCGGACCTCGACTTCGGGCCCCTGATCGCGGGCGCGAAGGTCAAGGAGCTCGCCGACCAGGTCGACGAGGCGATCGCCAAGGGAGGGATCCCGCTGCACGTGGGCTCGGTGACCGAGGGCCGGTTCCTGCCGGGCCAGGACACCTCGGCCTACCTGGCGCCCGTCGCGATCCTCACCCCGCCGCCCTCCTCGCCGCTGTTCCACGCCGAGCCGTTCGGCCCCGTCGACACCGTCGTGCTGGTCGACACCGAGGCGGAGCTGCTGGCCGCGATGAACGCCGGCAACGGCGCGCTGGTCGCCACGATCTCCTGCGACGAGGAGGAGACGGCCCGGCGGCTGGCCGAGCAGGTGCGGGCCTTCAAGGTGGGCGTCAACGCGCCCCGCTCGCGCGGGGACCGGGAGGAGCTCTTCGGCGGCCTGGGCGCGTCGTGGCGGGGCGCGTTCGTCGGCGGGGAACTGCTGGTACGGGCCGTCACCCGGGGACCCGAGGGGGAGCGCCTGCCGGGGAACTTCCCCGACTACACGCTCCTCCCAGGCCCCGCATGAGCCTCCCGGCCCTCGCCGATCTCACAGGATTCGCGTGAGCCTCCCGGGACCCGCCGATCTCACAGGATCCGCGTGAGCCTCCCGGGACCCGCCGATCTCGCGGGAGACGGCGGGTCCCGGGGCGCCGGGGCGCGTCAGGCCGCCTGGAGCGCGGCGACCCGGCCGTCCCGGAGCTCCAGGCGTGAGCCGGTGAAGCGGGAGCGCATCCGGCGGTCGTGGGTCACCACCACCAGCGCCCCCCGGTACCCCGCGAGGGCCTGTTCGAGCTCCTCCACCAGCGCGGGAGACAGGTGGTTGGTCGGCTCGTCCAGCAGCAGCAGGTCCACCGGTTCGCTCACCAGGCGGGCCAGTTCGACCCTGCGGCGCTGGCCGTACGACAGCTCGCCGATCCGCAGCCGCAGGTCGGCGCGGCGGAACAGGCCGAGGGAGAGCAGCTCCTCGGCGTGCTCGCCGGCGTCGCCCGGGCGTCCGGCGGCGAACGCCTGGAGTACGGTCAGCCCAGGCTCCCAGGCCGACTCCTCCTGCCGCAGGTATCCCACCGTGCCGGACACCCGTGCCGAGCCGGCGTCCGGCCGGAGCCCGCCGGTCAGGACGCGCATGAGCGTGGTCTTGCCCGCGCCGTTGGGCCCGGTGACGAGCAGCCGTTCCCCGGTCCGGATCCGCAGCTCCGGCAGGTACAGGCGCCCGCTCACCCGCACCTCCCTGAGCTCGGCCCGCAGGCCCGTGAACTCGGCCCGCGGTTCCGTGAGCCCGATCCGCGGTTCCGTGAGCCCGGCCCGCGGTTCCGTGAGCCCGGCCCGCGGTTGAGCGGACCCGGTCTGCGGCGCGGGTGCCGCGGTCCGCCGTCCGGACGGCGGACCGCACGTCTCCCCGCCGGGTCGTCCGGCTCCGTGGATCTCCTGACGGAGGTCTCCGGTGGGCGCTCCAGGATCCCCGGAGACGATGCGCGCGGTGAACCGCAGGGGGTCGGGAGGCGGCGCGACGGGATCGGCCGTCAGCCGCTCCACCCGTTCCCTGGCGTTGCGGAGCCTGCTCATCGCCCCGTGCCCGCGGCCCCGGGCCCGGAACGGGCCGGCCGCGAAGACGGCCAGCGGCAGCTTGCGCGGGATGGCCTCCAGCCGGACCGCGGCGGACTCCGCCAGCTTCCGGCTGCGCGCCAGCTCGGCCCGCCAGTCCTCGTACTCCCGCAGCCGCCTGCGCCGCTCGGCGGCCTTGGCGGTCAGGTAGCCGTCGTAGCCGTCGCCGTAGCGGGCGACCGCGCCGGAGCCGACCTCCAGGATCGTCGAGGTGATCCGTTCGAGGAACACCCGGTCGTGGGTGATCGCGACCACGGTGCCGCGGTGCGCGCGAAGGCGCCGCTCCAGCCAGGCGACGGCCTGGTCGTCCAGGTCGTTGGTCGGCTCGTCGAGCAGGAGCAGCTCCGGCGCGGAGGCCAGCGTGGCGGCCAGGGCCAGGCGGGAGCGTTCCCCTCCGGACAGGGTGCCGAGCGCCCGCCCGCGGTCCAGGCCGGGAAGGCCGAGCCCGTGCAGCGCGATGTCCACGCGGGCGTCGGCCCGGTGGCCGCCGCGCGCCTCGAACCGGGCGAGCAGCTCGCCGTACGCGTCCATGCTCTCCTCGGTCAGTTCGGCCTCGGCCCGCCGGATCCGGGCCTCGAGGTCGCGGAGATCGGCCAGGGCCAGGCCGACGGCGTCGCCCACGGTCGCCTCCGGAGGGAGGTCCAGCGTCTGGGGCAGGTAGCCGACGCCCCCCGGCGCGACCACGGTCAGCTCGCCGTTGTCCGGCCGCTCGTGCCCGGCGAGGAGCTTGAGGAGCGTGGACTTGCCGGAGCCGTTGTCGCCGACGACGCCGACCTTCTCGCCGGGCTTGACGGTGAACGAGACGCGGTCGAGCACGACGCGGTCGTCGTAGCGCTTGGTGACGCCGGCGAGGGCCAGCTGGGAGCCCCGGGCGGGCGGGGTGGGCTGAGCGGAATGAGCGGAATGAGCGGATAGGGCGGTACGCATGGAGGCGTCCTCTTCTCGGCCGGGCCGATCGGAACGGGCGGGGGCGGGTCCGCGCGCGGGGACGGCACGCCCGGCGGGGGCGGATCGTGCGGAGGCGGCGCGGACGGGCGCGACGACGGCGGAGCGCAGCTCTACGCGGTCGTGCGCGTGGCGATCACAGGAAGAGGTAACCCATGCGCGGAACTATACGCGGATGGCGGGGCTATGACAAGACGGTCCGTCTCGTCTTGTTTTATGTCCCTCTCTGAGAGGGTAGGGCGCTTCCTCTCCGGGAAAACAGACATATATCCGTATATGGGGCATGCGAGGCGGGGGGAGATGAGGTCATGGCGGCACCCACAGCCGCGTCCGGACTGCATGCGCCCGGCTCCGGCGATGGACCGCGCAGATTCGGCTGGACGGTGGGGAGGCTGCTCGCGGTCGGTTACGCGATCGCGTTCCTCGCCTTCACGGCCATCGGGTTCAGCTCCTACGCGCAGATCGGCACCTTGCAGGAGGAACTGCGCCGGGTCGAGCACACCCGCCAGGTCCTCGGCCGGATCGGGACCGTCAGCGAGCTGGTGAAGGACGCCGACCGGGCGCAGCGCGGCTACCTCATCACCGGGCGGGATCTCTACCTGGACCCGTACCACCAAGCGGTCGGGCAGGTCGACGCCGAGCTCGGGACGCTGCTCCGGATGACCGCGGACAACCCCCGCCAGCAGGCGATCCTGGGCCGGGTCCGGCAGGCGGCCCAGGCGGAGTTCGACGAGCTGGCCGAGAAGATCCGCCTCCGGCGGGACGAGGGCCTCCAGGCCGTGCAGGCCGCCCTCGGCACCGACCCCGCCAGGCAGGCCATGCTCCAGTTCCAGGAACTGCTGAACCAGGTGGAACAGGAAGAGGCACGCCTGCTCGCGTTGCGTGAGCGGGCCAGCGAGGAGAGCACCGCCGACGCCCGGAACGTGATCCTGTGGGGCTCGCTGGGCGCGGCGCTGCTGGCCGGAGTCGTGGCGTGGCGGACGACCCGCAAGGTGACCGTCTCGGTGGAGGAGGTGAAGACCGCCGCCCAGCGCGTCGCGGCCGGTGACGCGAGCCGTCCCGCCGAGGTGCACGACCCGCTGGAGATGGCGCAGATGGCCGACGCGGTCAACGGTTCGATCGAGGTCATCTCCCGGGCGCGGGACGAGGCGCTGGTCGCGGCGGCGGCCAAGGCGTCGTTCCTGGCGACCATGAGCCACGAGATCCGCACCCCCATGAACGCCGTCATCGGCATGACGGACCTGCTGCTGGAGACCGACCTCGACCCCGACCAGCACGAGCTCGCCGAGACCGTGCGCAACAGCGGCGAAGCCCTGCTCTCCGTCATCAACGACATCCTCGACTACTCCAAGATCGAATCCGGTCAGCTCGATCTCGAGGACGAGCCGTTCGACGTGCGGGAGTGCCTGGAGGGCACCCTCGCCCTGATGGCGCTGGCGGCCGAGAGCAAGGGCCTCGAGCTGGTCGGGAACGTCGACCCGAACTGCCCCCGGGTGCTGCGCGGCGACATGACGCGACTGCGGCAGATAGTGGTCAACCTGCTCAGCAACGCCGTGAAGTTCACCGCCGTGGGGGAGGTCGTCGTCACCGCGGACGCGGAGCGGCTCCCGGGCGGCCAGGACGGCCCGGTCCGCCTCCGGGTCGCGGTCCGGGACACCGGGATCGGCATCCCCGCCGACCGGATGGACCGCCTGTTCCGCTCGTTCAGCCAGGTGGACGAGTCCACCACCCGCCGGTACGGCGGCACCGGCCTCGGCCTGGTGATCAGCAAGCGGCTCGCCACGGCCATGGGCGGCGACCTGACGGTCGAGAGCGAGCCCGGCGTCGGCTCCACCTTCACCCTGACCGCGATGCTGGCCGCCTGCCCCGAGCACCCGGACCCCGGGCCGCCGCCCGCCAGCGTGGAGCTCGCCGGGCACTCGGCCCTGGTCGTGGACGACAACGCGACCAACCGGCACGTGCTGCGGCGGCAGCTCACCAGCTGGGGCATGCGGTGCACCGACGTCGGCTCGCCCGCCGAGGCGGTGGAACTGCTCGCCGCCGGCCGCACCTACGACGTCGCCGTCCTGGACATGCACATGCCGGGGATGGACGGCGAGCAGCTGGCCCAGGTCCTGCGGGACCTCGAGGCCGGCCGGGACCTGCCGCTGGTGCTGCTGTCGAGCGTGCACTGGCGCACCAAGGGCGGGTCGCGGAAGCTGTTCGACGCCGTGCTCACCAAGCCGGCCCGCAGCGCCGTGCTGCGGGAGAAGCTGGCGAGCGCGATAGCGCGCAGGCCGGCCGGCGCGCCCGAGGCGACCGCCACCGGCCGGGAGGAGGAGGTCCCGCCCGGCGGGATCGGCGGACAGCATCCGCTGACCGTCCTCCTGGCCGAGGACAACCCGGTCAACCAGAAAGTCGCGGAGCGCATGCTGAGCAGGCTCGGCCACCGCGTCGAGACGGTCGGCGACGGCGCGGAGGCGGTCGAGGCGGTACGGCGGGCCGCCTACGACGTGATCCTCATGGACATGCACATGCCGGAGATGGACGGACTGGAGGCGACCCGGCGGATCAGGGCCGAGCAGTCCGGGGACGGGCCGTACATCGTGGCGCTGACCGCCAGCGTGCTCGGCGAGGACCGGGACGCCTGCCAGGCCGCCGGCATGGACGACTACCTGGCCAAGCCGGTGCGCGCGCACGAGCTGGAGGAGCTCCTCGAACGGCTGCGGCCCGCCCGCCCCTCTCCCGATGCGGCCGACGTTCCCGGCACGGGCGAGGTTCCTGGCGTGGGCGAGGCCCCCGGAACGGCCGGCGTCCCAGCCGACGTCTCTGCCGACGTCCCCGGTACGGCCGACGCCTCCGGCGACGCGGCGCCGCCGGAGGCGGTGGGCCTGTCCGGGGCGCTGGAGGAAGCCGGCGGCGGTCCGGGGACGCCGGACGACTCCGGCGTCCCGGAGAGGGAGGTCGCGATCAGGCATCGTCTCGACGAGATCGCCGGGCCGGACGCGGGAGGGGACGACTGGGAGATGGTCGAGTTCCTCGCCACCTCCTTCGTCAGCAAGGCCCCGGCCTCCGTCGCGGAACTGGAGGAGGCCGTCGGCCGGGGCGAGCCCGCGGATGTGGAGAAGCAGGCGCACAGCCTGAAGGGCTCGGCCGTCAACATGGGGGCCACCGCCCTGGCGGAGCTGTGCGCCCGGCTGGAGGATCAGGGCAGGGCGGGACGGCTCTCCGACACCGAGGACACGCTGCACGCGATCAAGGACGAGCTCGCTCTCGTCAGCGACACGATCGAGAGCCTGCGGCCCGAGATCGAGCAGCAGGCGCACGCCGCGGCGGGCCGTCCGCGGTGACCGCGGCCGTTCGTGGCGGCGGCCGTTCCGTGATGACCGCAGCCGTTCCGTGATGACCGTGGCGGTACGTGATAGCCGCGGCCGTTCGAGGGGGCGGGGACGCGTGAGGGCGCCCGCTCGGGGTGGTCCGCGCCTTACCCGGGGTTGTCCGCGTGGGTCAGGGTCTCCCAGGCGACGAAGAGCTTGTCCGTGCCGGCGGGACGCTTCTGCTCGGTCAGGATCCGGGTGTTGGGCATGTGGACGCCCAGGCGGTTGTGCAGGGCGTTGAAGCCGACCTCGGTGACCGGACCCACCGTCAGCTTGATCGATCCGCCGCAGAGCCAGGACGGGATGGACGGGGCGAGCTGGTAGCGGGCGTGGAAGCCCAGCGCGTGCCGGAGCCGCTCGCGGACCTGCGGGTAGATGTCGTGGCCCTGGATGCGGGCGGTCTCGGCGACGTGGGAGATGGCCGCGATGCCGTACCCGGTGTGGGTGAAGTCGCGGCAGGACTCCTGGGAGATCCCGTCGACGAAGGTGGACTGGCCGTACCAGTACTCGATCACCTGGGCCTTCGTCTTGTACCTGCCGCCGGGCGGCGGCTCGGGGACGTCGCCGTCGGACTTCAGGTAGATGTAGGCGGGGACGCGGCGCAGGAAGCGGGCCATGGCCCAGTCGTAGGTGGTGCGGTCCTCCAGGAACACCGAGATGCCGATCGCGGCGTCCATCATGGTCAGTTCCCAGTTGCCGTTGTAGTTGGCGAACTTGTCGCCCTGCGTGATCTCCGGCAGGTAGGCGTTGCGGAGCATGCCGGCGAAGCGGTTCGCCGAGGCGGCGGGCCACTTGCCGTAGGCGTGGCGGATGATCTCGCCCGCCCGGGGCCACACGGCGCCGGCCCAGGCGGCCTGGAGCGCCGCGTTGGTGTTGGTGTGGTCCTTGTGGACGGCGGACCAGGCGTCCATGATCTCGATCGCCTTCCTGGCGTACCGCTCGTCACGGGTGACGTACCAGGCAAGGGAGAGGGTGTAGGCGGAGATCGCGTCCACGCGCTCGTCGACGCAGCCGTGGTTGGGATTGGAGTACGAGCCGCACTCCACGACGGCCCGCGCCAGGGGGGTCCGGGTCAGGGAGGCGTACGGGCCGGCCATCATCGCGTCGTAGGCCTTCTTCCACGGCTGGGCGCCCGCCCGCACCTGAGCGCGGACGAAGTCCAGCTGCGCCCGGCTGACCAGGACGCCGGGGTGCTTGAAGACGGAGGGCGCCGTCATCCCCGTCGCGGCGGGCGCGGCCTGCGCCGTACGGGACTCCCCGCCCTGAGCCGTGCCGGCCGCGAGGGCGGGTCCGGAGAGCAGGCCGGTGGCCGACAGGGCGGCCAGCAGGACGGCCGCCCGGGAGGAGCTCCGGCGCCGGGCGCGGGGCGTCGTGATGGTGCGCATGGGGGGTGTCTTCCTTCCGGTCC
This sequence comes from Planobispora longispora, assembly GCF_016863135.1. Classification (GTDB taxonomy): domain Bacteria; phylum Actinomycetota; class Actinomycetes; order Streptosporangiales; family Streptosporangiaceae; genus Planobispora; species Planobispora longispora. Next base: position 54,820 of record NZ_BOOH01000070.1, on the reverse strand, counting down.
CGCGGATCCCGCGGCCGGTCGTCCCGCAGGCGGGGGCTGGCCGACAGAACCCACAATGGTGCCCGAATCTAGACAGAGTCCCGCAATCGCGTCAAATATTCCTATACAGCTTTATTTGCTCTTAATGGAGCCAAAAGGTGGATTTATGGCTTGGGTGCCCGCGCGGCGTGCCGCGGGGAGGCCCCGGTCCCTGTGAAGCCCCGGTCCTAGAAGGCGCCGAACCGGTCGGCGGCCAGCAGGAGCAGGAAGGTGAGCAGCGCGACCCGCAGGATCCGGCCCTTGAAGCTCAGCGACGGCCACGACATGTAGGCCAGCCACACGACGAAGGCGGCCACCACGAGCGCCGCCAGCCCGCCCCAGAAGGACGGCAGCGCGAAGCCGGCCAGCAGCAGGATCACCAGGACCGCCGGGACGATCCACCGCGGGAGCTGGAAGAGGAAGACCATGGGCGCCGCGCTGAGCCGCTCGATCTTCTGCCGCAGGCCGGTGGCGCCCGGGGTGAAGAACTGCTCGCCCGGGGGGAGGGGGCGCCGGGCGGACGGGCGGCGCGGCCCGGAGCCCCGGCCCGGCGCCGTACGGCCCGGGGAGCGCTGGGCGAGGGGGTGGGCGGGCCGCCCGGGACGGTCGTCGGAGCTGCTCTTGTCGGCCACGGCCAGAGCCTAACGCCGGTGCGCCCGGCGCGACATGGTCCGCGGCGCATCCCGTCCGGCGGCGGCGCCCGGTTCGCGCTGCTTGTTCCCGTGCCGGGGCGTACGTAGAATCGGCGACGGCGAGCTCCGACGCCGAACCTCCTTGATCGGGTACCCACGCTGCCCGTGATCCACGGAGGCAAAGGGGACGTACGTGCCTCCGGAAGACTGCGGGTCCCGTGTGCCGACCGACGTCGCGGCAGGCTGACCGGCAGGCGTGGGCTGTCCTCGGCCGCATGCCGCGAACGCGGAGTCACCATGACCAGCAAGAAGCAGCTCAAGGCCCGGATCCGGGCGCGGATGGCCAAGACCGGCGAGAGCTACACCGCCGCCCGCCGCCACGTCGTCGAACGGCCCGAGACGCCCGCCGACGGTTCCTGGACCTTCCACGGCGGACGCCATCCCAACAGCGCGGCCATCGCCGGCGTCCTCGCCAACCGGGGCGCCGCGATCGGCGAGCCGCTCGTCTTCCTCGCCGGGGGCGGCCTCGGCGCCGGGTACATCCTGTGGGAGTTCAAGCACGACGACAGCCGCCACGTCGTGCTCGGCTTCAGCAACCAGTGGCAGTACCACGACCGCTGGATGGCCAAGACCCTCGACCGGCTCGGCGTCGCCTTCACCGCGCACACCACCGCGGGGGCCAAGGGCGCGGCGAAGCTCCTGGCCGGGGAACTGGACGCCGGGCGGCCGTGCATCGTGCTGCCCGACCGCTACCACGTCGGCTACTGGGGCTTCCCGGCGAGCATGGACGGCTACGGCGGGCACCCGGTGGTCGCCTACCGGCGCGACGGGACGGACGTGTTCGTCGACGACCGGGGGACGGTCCCGATCCGGGTCCCGCACGCGCGGATGGACGCCGCCAGGGCCCGCGTGTCGTCCTACAAGAACATCACGCACGTCCTGGAGCCCGCGGAGATCGGCCCCGAGCGGCTGGCGGAGGCCGTACGGGAGGGGCTGCGCGACGCCGCCGCCCACCTGAGCGCGTCCTCCGACTCGTTCTCCCTGCCCGCCTGGCGCAAGTGGTCGCGGCTGCTCGTGGACACCCGCAACGCCAAGGCGTGGCCGAAGGTGTTCGCCGACGGGCGGGGCCTGGCCGGGGCGCTGCTGTCGGTGTGGGAGGGCGCCGAGCCGGTCGGCATGGACGGCGGGAACCTCCGCGACCTGTTCGCCGACGGGCTGGACGAGGCGGCGGGCCTGCTCGGCCTCCCCCTGGGGGGACTGGCCGGGGAGTTCCGCCGGATCCACGGCCTCTGGCACGCCCTGGCCGAGGCGGCGTTCCCGTACGACGTCCCGGAGTTCGCCCGGATGCGGGAGCTCACCGCCGCGATCCGCGAGTCCCTGCTCTCGGAGGGCACGGCGGGCGGCGAGAGCGCGGAGCTGTGGGAGCTCCGCGCGGAGGTGGACCGCGTCCCGCCGGTCAAGGACGTCGAGGCTCTCTTCGCCGACCTGAGTGAGCGCCTCGCGGAGATCTACCGGGCGGAGACGGAGGCGGTCGCCGCGCTCCGGGAGATCGTCGCCTGACGCGCCGCGTGATCCGCCCGGAGGAGTGTCTGGCATGCTGGGCGGATGCTCGCTCTCATCCGTTATTCGGTGCCGCAGGGTCAGACTGACGAATTCCTGGTTCAGGCACACGGGATCGCCGACACCCTGGCCGCGCAGCCGGGATACGTGCGCGGCCGGGTGTCGAGGTCGGTGGACGAGCCCGAACTGTGGGCGCTGGTCAGCGAGTGGGAGGGCGCCGGCTTCTACCGGAGGGCGCTCGGCGCGGCGCGGATGGCGATGTATCCGCTGATGACGCTGATGATCAACGAGCCCAGCGCGTTCGAGGACGTCGAGCGGCCCTGACCCGGGCCGGGGCCGCCGTGACGGGCGGACGCGGCGAGCGGGCGGCGGGGCGGCGGGGCGGAACGAGGTTCGCAAAGCAGCCGCCGGGGGGCAAGGCGGGAGGATGGCGAATGCGCGCGACCGCTCGTCCCGGCCTCCCCTAAGCTGGTCTCTCGACCAATTCCTCGCCGACCTCCAGCCGGATGGAGATTTTCCCTTATGGCACGCCGTACGGACATCATGGACACCATCGTCAGCCTCGCCAAGCGACGTGGGCTCGTCTACCCCTCCAGCGAGATCTACGGAGGCCTGCGCGCGTCGTGGGACTACGGGCCGCTGGGCGTCGAGCTGAAGAACAACGTCAAGCGCGAGTGGTGGAAGTCCATGGTCCAGGGCCGGGAGGACATCGTCGGCCTGGACTCCTGCGTCATCCTCGCCCGTGAGGTGTGGCAGGCCAGCGGCCACGTGGAGACCTTCACCGACCCCCTCACCGAGTGCCAGTCGTGCCACAAGCGCTACCGTGCCGACCACCTCGAGGAGGCCTACGAGGAGAAGCACGGCAGGCCGCCCGCGGAGGGCCTGGCCGACATCACCTGCCCCAACTGCGGCACCAAGGGCGCCTTCACCGCGCCCAAGCAGTTCAGCGGCCTGCTGAAGACCTACCTCGGCGCGGTCGAGGACGAGTCCGGCCTGGCCTACCTGCGGCCGGAGACCGCGCAGGGCATCTTCATCAACTACCTCAACGTGCAGCAGTCGGCGCGCAAGAAGATCCCGTTCGGCATCGGCCAGATCGGCAAGTCGTTCCGCAACGAGATCACCCCGGGCAACTTCATCTTCCGCACCCGCGAGTTCGAGCAGATGGAGATGGAGTTCTTCGTCAAGCCCGGCACCGACGAGGAGTGGCACCAGCACTGGATCGACGAGCGCATGCGCTGGTACGTCGACCTGGGCGTCAACCCGGACAACCTCCGGCTCTACGAGCACCCCAAGGAGAAGCTGTCCCACTACTCCACCCGGACCGTCGACATCGAGTACCGCTTCAACTTCACCGGCAGCGAGTGGGGTGAGCTGGAGGGCATCGCCAACCGCACCGACTACGACCTGTCCACGCACTCGAAGGTCTCCGGCACCGACCTGAGCTTCTTCGAGCAGGACACCGGCGAGCGGTACGTCCCCTACGTGATCGAGCCCGCGGCCGGCGTCGACCGCACCGCGCTCATGTTCATGATGGACGCCTACAGCGAGGACGAGGCGCCCAACGCCAAGGGCGTCATGGAGAAGCGCACGGTCATGCGTCTCGACCACCGCCTCGCGCCGGTCAAGGTGGCGGTGCTCCCGCTGTCGCGAAACGCCGACCTGTCGCCGAAGGCCAAGGACCTGGCCGCGCGGCTCCGCAAGCGCTGGAACGTCGAGTTCGACGACGCGGGCGCGATCGGCCGCCGCTACCGCCGCCAGGACGAGATCGGCACGCCGTTCTGCGTCACCGTCGACTTCGACACCCTTGAGGACCACGCCGTGACCGTCCGCGAGCGTGACTCGATGAGCCAGCAGCGCGTCGCCCTCGACCAGGTGGAGTCCTACCTCCGCCAGCACCTCAACGACTGACGCGTCCCGACCGCCGACAGACCTCGACCGCTGAGGGACCTCGACCACTGACGGACCTCGACCGCCGAGGGTCCGCACGCCGTACGGCCCGCATTCCGCCATCCGGGGTGCGGGCCGTACTGCTCTTGATCCGAGGGTCCGGGCGGGGGCGGGAGCGGGCTCTGAACCTCCCGTGAACGTGTTTGAATGATGAGGCAATTGGTGTAAACCAATTGGTTTATACCAATTCCTCGGATGATCGATATCACTGCGACTTTAGATGGACTTTGAATTGGATTAGACCGGTCGATGGGCTCTGACCTGCGCAGATCCCTGCCTGTCTGGTAAGTGACGTTTCGGTTGGTTATTCATCGGTAGAGTCCGGAGGGAGGCGGAAGCGCACGTCATTTGAAGTCGCAAAGGAGCAACCGTGCCCAAGTATGTTTACGACTTCACCGAGGGCAACAAAGATCTCAAGGATCTGCTCGGCGGTAAGGGGGCCAACCTGGCCGAGATGACCAATCTCGGGCTGCCGGTCCCTCCGGGCTTCACCATCACCACCGACGCCTGCCGCCGTTTCCTCGCCGACGGCGCGCTGCCGCCCGGTCTGCAGGAGGAGATCGACACGCACCTGGGCGCGCTGGAGGGTCGGATGGGCCGCCGGCTGGGCCAGGCCGACGACCCCCTGCTGGTGAGCGTGCGCTCCGGGGCGAAGTTCTCCATGCCGGGCATGATGGAGACCGTCCTCAACATCGGTCTCAACGACGAGTCGGTGCACGGCCTGGCCAAGCAGGCGGGCGGCAACGAGCGCTTCGCCTGGGACTCCTACCGCCGCCTCATCCAGATGTTCGGCAAGACCGTCCAGGGCATCGACGGCGAGCTGTTCGACGAGGCCTTCGAGGAGCTCAAGAACGGCCGCGGCGACCTCGACCTGGACGCCGCCGAGCTGCGCGGCCTCGTCGAGACCTTCAAGGGCATCGTCCGTGACCGGACCGGCCGCGACTTCCCCGCCGACCCGCGCGAGCAGCTGCGCATGGCCATCATGGCCGTCTTCGAGTCCTGGAACGCCCCGCGCGCCATCCTCTACCGCCGCCAGGAGCGCATCCCGGCCGACCTGGGCACCGCCGTCAACGTCTGCACGATGGTCTTCGGCAACTGCGGAATGGACTCCGGCACCGGCGTCGCCTTCACCCGCGACCCCGGCACCGGCCACCAGGGCGTCTACGGCGACTACCTGCAGAACGCCCAGGGCGAGGACGTGGTCGCGGGCATCCGCAACACCATGTCGCTGCAGGACCTGGAGGGCATCGACAAGAACTCCTACGCCGAGCTCATGCGGATCATGGAGAAGCTGGAGAACCACTACCGGGACCTGTGCGACATCGAGTTCACCATCGAGAACGGCAAGCTCTGGATGCTGCAGACCCGGGTGGGCAAGCGCACCGCGGGCGCCGCCTTCCGCATCGCCGTGCAGCTCGTGGACCAGGGCCTGATCGACCTCGACGAGGCGCTCGGCCGCGTCACCGGCGACCAGCTGGCCCAGCTCATGTTCCCGCGCTTCGCCGCGGACGAGACGCGCGAGCGCGTCGCCAAGGGCATGAACGCCTCCCCGGGCGCCGCCGTGGGCAAGGCCGTGTTCTCCTCCGAGCGGGCCGTGGAGCTCGCCGCCAAGGGCGAGGACGTCATCCTGGTCCGCCGCGAGACCAACCCCGACGACCTCAGCGGCATGATCGCCGCCAGGGGCATCCTCACCTCGCGCGGCGGCAAGACCTCCCACGCCGCCGTGGTCGCCCGCGGCATGGGCAAGACCTGCGTCTGCGGCGCCGAGGAGCTGGAGGTGTCCGTCAAGGAGCGCAGGTTCACCGCTCCCGGCGGCGTCGAGGTCGCCGAGGGCGACGTCATCTCCATCGACGGCTCCACCGGCGAGGTCTTCCTGGGCGAGGTGCCCGTGGTCGCCTCCCCGGTCGTGGAGTACTTCGAGGGCACGCACGGGGACGCCGGCGACGAGCTCGTGCGGGCCGTGCACCGCGTCATGACCCACGCCGACTCCGTGCGCCGCCTGGCCGTGCGCGCCAACGCCGACAACGCCGAGGACGCCGCCCGCGCCCGCCGGTTCGGCGGCCAGGGCATCGGCCTGTGCCGTACCGAGCACATGTTCCTCGGCGAGCGCCGCCAGCTGGTCGAGGACCTGGTCCTGGCCGAGTCGGACGACGAGCGCGAGCGGGCGCTGGCCGCGCTGGAGCCGCTGCAGAAGTCGGACTTCATCGAGATCTTCCAGGCGATGGACGGCCTGCCGGTGACCATCCGGCTGATCGACCCGCCGCTCCACGAGTTCCTGCCGGACTACACCGAGCTGTCGGTGAAGGTCGCACTCGCCGGTGACCGGGCGGAGGAGAAGGACCGCAGGCTCCTGGCCGCGGTCAAGCGCCTGCACGAGCAGAACCCCATGCTGGGCCTGCGCGGCGTACGGCTCGGCCTGGTCATCCCCGGCCTGTTCGCCATGCAGGTGCGGGCCATCGCCGAGGCCGCCGAGGAGGTTCCCGGGGCCCGCGCCGAGATCATGATCCCGCTCGTCGGCGCCGTCCAGGAACTGGAGCACGTCAAGGACGAGGCGACCAAGATCCTGGCCGAGGTCGGGGTCGAGGCGCTGGTCGGCACCATGATCGAGGTGCCGCGCGCCGCGCTGACCGCCGGGCAGATCGCCGAGGCCGCCGAGTTCTTCTCCTTCGGCACCAACGACCTCACCCAGATGACCTGGGGCTTCTCCCGCGACGACGTCGAGGCGGCCTTCTTCTCGCGCTACCTGGACCTGGGCGTCTTCGGCGTCTCCCCGTTCGAGACGCTGGACCGCGACGGCGTGGGCAGGCTGGTACGGCTCGCCGCCGAGGAGGGCCGCCGCACCCGCCCCGACCTCAAGCTCGGCATCTGCGGCGAGCACGGCGGCGACCCGGAGTCGATCCACTTCTGCCACGAGGCCGGCCTGGACTACGTCTCCTGCTCGCCGTTCCGCATCCCGGTCGCCCGCCTGGAGGCCGGCCGCGCGGCCCTGAAGGGCGGGGGCTCCGACACGCGCTGATCGATCAGGGAACGGCCGCCCGCGCCGATTCGACGCCACGCGGTCCGCGCCGATTCCGGGGACGCCGGCCCGCCCCGTTCACCCGGGGCGGGCCGCGCTGACTCCGGGGGTGGGTGTTCCGCTGCTCTCCCAGAGTTTGCCGACCGTTCGGCATGGATCGTTCTCATCGGGGATAAACTCACTGCACTCATGCATCGTTACGATGATCGCGCCCAGGCCAGATGGGTGCCGGAACCGCCCGGCAACCCGGAGCGAAGCCCGTTCGAACGCGACCGGGCGCGGGTGCTGCACAGCGCCGGGCTGCGGCGGCTGGCGGCCAAGACGCAGGTGGTCGGGCCGGGGGAGACGCTCGGCAGCGGCCAGCACGTCCCGCGCACCCGGCTGACCCACTCGCTGGAGTGCGCGCAGATCGGCCGGGAGATGGGCGAGGTCCTGGGCCGCGACCCCGACCTGGTGGAGACCGCCTGCCTGGCCCACGACCTCGGGCACCCGCCGTTCGGGCACAACGGCGAGGTCGCGCTGAACGAGCTGGCCGCCGCGTGCGGCGGGTTCGAGGGCAACGCGCAGAGCCTGCGCCTGCTGACCCGCCTGGAGGCCAAGGTCCTCACCGAGGACGGCCGCAGCGCCGGGCTGAACCTGACCCGCGCCTCCCTGGACGCCGCGATCAAATACCCGTGGACCGCCGCGGCCGGCCCGAAGTACTGCGCGTACGCCGACGACCTGCCGGCCTTCACCTGGATCAGGGAGGGCGCCCCCGAGGGGCGCGTCAGCTTCGAGGCGCAGATCATGGACTGGGCCGACGATGTCGCCTACTCCGTGCACGATCTGGAGGACGCCCTGCACTCCGGGGACGTCGAGCTCAAGGCGCTGCGCGACCCCGCCGAGCGCCGCGACGTGTGCGCGACCACCCGCACGTGGTACGCCCGGGACGCCAGGCCCGGCGAGCTGGAGGAGATCTTCACCCGCCTCGTCGCCGAGCCGTTCTGGCCCCGCCGCTTCGACGGCTCCCACGCCGATCTCGCCGCGCTCAAGCACCTGACCAGCATCCTCATCGGCCGTCTCTGCCGGGCCGCCGAGGCCGCCACCAGGGAGGCGTACGGCGCCGACGCCGGGCGCTACGAGGCCGAGCTGGTCGTGCCCCGGAACGTCCGGCTGGAGTGCGCGGTGCTCAAGGGGGTCACCGCCCACTACGTGATGACCCGGGAGGAGCACAACGCCAACCAGGCCCGGCAGCGGGAGCTCATCCGCGACCTGGCGGACCTGATCATGCGGGGCGCCCCCGGCACGCTGGAGCCCGCGCTCCAGCTCGCCTTCACCCGGGCGGGCGACGACGCCGGACGGCTCCGGGTGGTGATCGACCAGATCGCCTCGCTCACCGACACCTCGGCGGTGACCTGGCACGAGCGCCTCACCGGCCGCTGAGGGCCGGCGAGAGGGCGCTGAGAGGGCTCACGGCCGGTGCGGGGTCTTCACCGCCGGGTCTTCACGGGCCGGTGCGGGGTCTTCACCGGCAGGCCCCTTCACTGGCCGGTGAGGGGGCTCGGGTCTCCGACGACCATCTCCCTGCCGTCCGGGGTGCCCGGCCCGTCCGGCCGCTCGGTGGGCTTGGGCATGGACCTGGGCTTGCACAGGATCGCGCACCGGGGCGTCGCCCCCGTCCGCCCCATGACGGCCCGCGTCTCCGCCGCCGGGGAGAGCGTGTGGTTGCCGTGCAGCCAGGCGCTCAGGTAGTCCCACGGCTCGACCATGCCGCGCCGTACCCACCACAGGGAGGGCTGGGTCTTCCAGGAGATCGCGAAGTAGAGGTTGCTGGCGGTGTCCCGGGCGTTGCCCGAGTTGCCGATCCGGCCGAGGGTCTGGCCGGCGCCGACCCGCACGCCCGGTCCGATCCCGGGCTCGACCGCGTCGAGGTGGCCGCCGAGGTAGAGCACGCCGTCGTCGCCGAGGACCGTGACGAAGCGGCCCTCGCGGTCCTGGCCCCTGTCGGTGGACGGCGCCCATCGGTTCTTGGTGTTGACCTCGTGGACCACGCCGCTGATCGGGGAGACGAAGGCGCATCCCCTGGCCGTCCAGATCGTGGTCTTGGGCAGCACCAGCAGCTTGCTCTGGTAGGAGACCCGGCAGCCCTTCACCGGGAAGGCGTAGGTGAACTCCGAGACCTTCGGGGGCGGCACCAGGACCGGGGCGTCCCCCTTGGGGATCTTCACCGGCGCCTGGGCGGCGGGGGTCGGGGTCGGGGCCGGGAGCGTCGCGGTGATCGAGCCCTGGGCCGCGGCCGCCTCGGCGGAGGCGGGGGGCTGCGTGCTGATGCCGGCCACCCCTCCGGGCGACGCGCACGCTCCCGTGACCAGGATGGCCCCGGTCACGGTGGCCAACCGTGTTATATGCCCCGATCGCATGGTGTCCACCCGCATAAGGTATCGATAATCCGCCTTTACCTTTGTATCCGACCTCCTCGCCGGTCACGACCGGTTCGGCCAAGTAGTTCTGCGTCGACCTGGGACGGGGAACGGGTGGGTGTGTCGGGGGACGGGATTAGACTCACGGCGTGGCAGGCCGGATCAGTGACGACGACATCGCGCTCGTGCGAGAGCGCTCACCGATCGCCGACGTGGTGGGCGAGCACATCCAGCTCCGCAACGCCGGGGGCGGAAACCTGAAGGGGCTGTGCCCCTTCCACGAGGAGAAGACCCCGTCCTTCAACGTCACCCCCGCCCGGGGTTACTGGTACTGCTTCGGCTGCGCCGAGGGCGGCGACGTCATCACCTTCATCCGCCGGCTGGAGCACCTGTCGTTCGGCGAGGCCGTGGAGCGGCTGGCCAACCGCGCCGGGATCCGGCTCCGCTACGAGCAGGGCGGCTACGTCCCCGGGCGGGAGCAGGGCGAGCGCAGCAGACTGATCGAGGCGCACCGGGCCGCGGCGGAGTTCTACGCCGCCAAGCTGACCGATCCGGAGGCCGCGCCGGGACGGCGGTTCCTGGCCGAGCGCGGGTTCGAGCGGGCCGACGCCGAGCGTTTCGGGGTGGGCTACGCGCCCGCCGAGTGGGAAGCGCTCTCCCGGCACCTCATGGGGCGCGGGTTCACCGCGGCCGAGCTGGTCAAGGGCGGCCTGGCCAAGGAGGGCCGCCGGGGGCCGATCGACCGGTTCCGGGGGCGGCTGGTCTGGCCGATCCGCGACATCACCGGCGACGTGATCGGTTTCGGTGCGCGGAAGCTGAACGACGCCGAGGAGGGGCCGAAGTACCTCAACACCCCGGAGAGCCCGCTCTACAAGAAGAGCGAGGTCCTGTACGGCGTCGACCTGGCCAAGCGGGAGATCTCCAAGCGCTCCCAGGCGGTGATCGTCGAGGGCTACACCGACGTGATGGCCTGCCACCTGGCGGGCGTTCCGACGGCCGTGGCCACCTGCGGCACGGCGTTCGGCGCCGAGCACATCAAGGTGCTGCGCCGGCTGCTGCTGGACCAGTCCGGCTCCCAGGGCGAGGTGGTCTTCACCTTCGACGGCGACGCGGCCGGGCAGAAGGCGGCGCTGCGCGCCTTCGCCGACGAGCAGAAGTTCGTCACCCAGACCTACGTGGCGGTGCAGCCCTCCGGCCTCGACCCCTGCGACCTGAGGGTCGGCCACGGCGACGCGGCGGTGCGCGATCTGATCGCGAGCAAGGAGCCGCTGTTCGCGTTCGCGATCCGCAGCGTCATCTCCCGCTACGACGTGAGCACCAACGAGGGGCGGCTGTCGGCGCTGGACGCCGCCGCGCCGATCGTGGCCGGCATCAAGGACCGGGCGCTGCGCCAGCTGTACGCCGTGGACCTGGACCGCTGGCTCGGGTTCAACAACGAGCGGTTCGTCATGGAGCGGATCGCCGAGATCGCCGGCACGGCCGCCCGCCAGACCCAGCCCGCCGGCCCCCGGCGGGTCGCCGAGCTCACCGATCCCGGGGTCCGCACCGAGGCCGAGATCCTCAAGCTCGCCGTGCAGCGCCCGGCGCTGCTCGGGGCGCGGTTCGACGCGATCGGGACCGAGGCGTTCACCCTCCCCGAGCACGTCGCCCTCTACAAGCTGATCTCCGAGGCGGGCGGCGCCGCGACGGCCGAGGACGGCGGGCGCGCGTGGGTGGACCGCCTGGTCGCCGTCGCGGGCGAGGGCCTGCGGGGGATGGTCACCCGTTTCGCGGTCGAGGAACTGCGGGTGGACCTCGCGACCGAGGAGCGGTACGCCGCGGCCATGCTCGCCGCGCTGGAACTGGTCTCGGTGAACCGGGCGATCGAGCAGCTGAAGTCGCGGCTGGAGCGGGCCGGCGCGAGCGAGTCCCCCGAGGAGTACAACCGCCTGTTCGCCGAGCTGTTCGAACTGGAACGGCAGCGGCGCACGCTGAAGGAGCGCGCGGCGGGAAGCTGATCACGCAATCAGCTTTAATTTCCTGAATCGTATTCGGCCAAACCTTTATAAGATCTCGTTTTGATAATGATCCACGCCTTACCTCCGGTGACAAAAATAGGTCTGCCGTTTTGGGTGACAAATACAGCAGACTGTGTCCCGTGGGTGCATCGGTGCTGCCAAGTGGGCCGCCTTCGGTAGACCAGGTGGCCGACCTCGTCGCGAAAGGAAGGGAGCGCGGAAGCGTCACCGTCGATGACGTGGCCGCCGCTCTCGACAAATCCGAGCTGCCGTCCGACGCGCTCGAACGCGTCGTTCGCATGCTCGCCGAGAACGGAGTGGAGGTCCTCGAGCCGCAGGGCGACGAGGAGACCGCCAAGTCCGATGAGGAAGACGCCGGTAAGCGGGCCCCGACCAGTGACCTGGTCCGCATCTATCTGCGGGAGATCGGGCGGGTGCCCCTTCTCACCGCCGAGGAGGAGGTGGAGCTCGCCAAGGCCATCGAGGCGGGACTGTTCGCGGAGGACAAGCTGACGAGCGTCGCCTCGCGGCTGGCCTTCCCCGAGCTGGCCGAGCTGGCCTGGGAGGGGACGCGCGCGAAACAACGGCTCATCGAGGCCAATCTCCGGCTGGTCGTCTCGATAGCCAAGCGTTATGTGGGACGCGGGATGTTGTTCTTGGACTTGATCCAGGAGGGCAACCTGGGCCTCATCCGGGCGGTTGAGAAATTCGACTACACCAAGGGTTACAAGTTCTCCACTTATGCCACGTGGTGGATTCGCCAGGCGATCACCCGTGCCATCGCCGACCAGGCCCGCACCATCCGCATTCCGGTGCACATGGTGGAGACGATCAACAAACTGGTCCGGGTCCAGCGCCAGCTCCACCAGGACCTCGGCCGCGAGCCGGCGCCCGAGGAGATCGCCATGGAGATGGACCTGCCGATCGACCGGGTGATCGAGATCCAGCGCATCGCCCAGGAGCCGGTCTCCCTCCAGTCGCCCATCGGCGAGGAAGACTCCGACCTCGGTGACTTCATCGAGGACGCCGACGCGGTCGTGCCGATGGAGGCGGCGGCCTTCATCATGCTGCAGGATCAGCTCGACGAGATCCTCGCCACGCTGTCGGAACGGGAGCAGCGCATCATCCAGCTGCGCTTCGGCCTGGCCGACGGTCACCCCCGGACGCTGGAGGAGGTCGGCCGGGAGTTCGGCGTGACGCGTGAGCGCATCCGCCAGATCGAGTCCAAGACGCTGGCGAAGCTCCGCCACCCGACCAGGGCGCAGATGCTGCGCGACTATCTCGACTGAGGCCGCACCCGCTGTGACGGGACGCAGCTCACGCCGATGGCCCGGGAGATTCCCGGGCCATCGGCGTTGAGCGGCGATCGGAGCGGGGGACCGTCACGGAGTGAGGGACCGCAGACGGAGCTTGAGGCGGGCGGTGACGGCCGGGTCGAGGGCCTCCCAGCTGCCGTCCAGCGGGGTGACCGTGACGTGGCCGGCGGTCAGGAGGTTGTGGTCGGAGTCGCGGACCGGGTCCGGGGCGGTGCTCAGGACGGGCAGGACGCGGAAGCAGTCGGCGCAGACGTCCGGCGCGGGGGCGTAGGCCGTGGAGACGAAGGACGAGGTGCCCAGGCGGGCGAAGGAGACCCGGCCGGCGGGCTCGGTCGGGTAGTTGACGTTCAGCGCGGTGCGCGCCGGGAGCAGTTCGCCGTCGTGGGCGGTCGCCCTCAGCCGATCGATCATCTTCACGGCGAAGGCGATCGACTGCCGCAGGCTGGGGAACGAGGGCGGGCTGGTGGTGACGTCCACCGCCGTGCTGAAGGCGATGGCCGGGACGCCCTTCTCGATGGCCATGACGGCGGCGCCGACGGTGCCGGAGTGGTTGGTCACGGCGGCGATGTTCTGGCCCGCGTTGGGGCCGGAGACGACGAGGTCGGGCGGAGCGTCGCCGTATACCCTCTGGAGGGCGAAGGAGACCGCGTCGCCCGGGCTGCCCGCCACGGACCAGACGCCGGCAGACTCCTGCCGGGCCGTGATGGTCGTGCCGAACCTGGTGTTGACGGCCGTCCCGGTGCCGCTGGAGTCGGTGAGGGGGGCGACGACCGTGACCTCGTGCCCGGCCGCGATCAGCGCCTGCCGCAGCGCCTGGATGAAGGGGAAGGCGTAGCCGTCGTCGTTGGTGAGGAGGATGCGCAGGGGCTCGCGGGTGCGCGACCGGGAGGCGGGCGAAGCGGCGCCGGCGGAGTGGGGATCGCCGCTGGAGGGCGAGGCGGTGACGGGCGAGGCGGTGACGGGCGAGGCGGTGACGGGCGGGACGGGGGCCGCGGGGGACGGGCTCTGGGCGGCGGCCGGGACGGCGGAGCCGAGCGATCCGGCGAGGACGAGCGGCATCAGGGGGGTGAGGACGCGAGTGAAGTTGCGTAGCGTGGCCACGCTGGCCTCCTTGGGGATCCTGGGGGGAGTCGCCTGCCGGGCCGGCCCGTGCCGTCGCGCCTGCGGCACGGGAGGACCTTTTCGTTACGTTACAGAACGGAACGTATATGGAGGCAGTGTCGAAGTGAGCGAGGCTCCTGTCAATGGGCGATCGGAGAACGGCCCGCCGGAGGACGGGCCGCCGGGGAGCGGACGGCCGGGAATCGGGCGCCCGGAGGCCGTCAAGGGGCGCCCGCGCGACCCCGGGATCGAGGAGCGGGTCACGCGCGCCACGATCGAGTCGCTGCTGGAGGCGGGCTACCGGCAGACGACCATCGAGGCCGTCGCCCGGCGCTCCGGGGTGAGCAGGCCCGCGATCTACCGGCGCTGGAAGTCCAAGGCCGAGATCGTGGCGTACGCGCTGTTCGCGCACTCCGACTCCACGGCGCTGCGCGACTGCGGGGATCTCCGCGAAGACCTGCGGGCCTGGACGCGGGCCGTGCTCGCCCGGTTCGGCCGCCCGGAGATCGCCGCGGCGTTCCCCGGGCTCCTGGGAGACATGCAGGACGAGAGGCGATCGCGGGCGGGCGGCGATTCACGTGACAGCGACAGCGACAGGGACGGGGACGGGGACAGCGACGGTGACGGGGTCGAGGGCGGGGGCGGACGGCGGGGCGGGTCCGCGGCGGACGACTTCCGCGCGCACCTGGTCGGGCCGCGGAGGAGGCACTTCGCCAAGACCCTCGAGGCCGCCGCCGCCCGGGGCGACCTGCGGCCCGGCGTCGACCACGAGGCCGTGTTCGAACTGCTGGTCGGCTCGGTCTTCCTCCGGGTGACGAGCGGCAAGGCCGTGGACGACCCCGGGTACGAGGACCAGCTCGTCGATCTGCTCTACCACGCGGTGGCCCGTACCACGGCGACCTGAAAGCGGCCCGGGCCGGCGATCGGAGGTTGTTGACGATCATAGGTTGGGGAAAGCTAGGTTAGGGATGCCTAACTGACACCCAGGAGCTTCTATGCGCCTCGTCCTCCGTTCCACGGCCGCCTGCGGTCTGCTCGCCCTCGCCCTCACCGCGTGCGGCTCGGGTGACGACGGCGCCGACGGCGGCTCGGCCAGCGGCAGCGGCAGCGCCGCCGTCGCGCCGCAGCCCGCGCCGACCGGGAAGGTCACCGAGACCGTGGAGGTCGCGGCCACCGACACCACCTGCGTCCCGGCCAAGACCGCGCTGCCCGCGGGTGTGATCAGCTTCAAGCTCACGAACAACGGCAAGGAGCCCACCTGGCTCTACGTCTTCCGCGCCGACAAGACCGTGGTCAGCGAGCGGGCCAACATCGCCCCCGGCGCCACCGCCGACCTGGTCGTCGAGCTCGGCGCGGGCGCCTACCAGGTCGCCTGCAAGCCCAACCACGAGGGTGACGGCATCCGCCAGGACATCACGGTCACCGGCGAGCTGACCGCCCAGACCGACCCGCGCATCACCCGCGCCGTCGAGGACTACCGCACCTACATCGCCGAGCAGGTCGACGACAGCATCGCCAAGACCGAGGACTTCGTCGCCGCGGTCGAGAAGGGCGACCTCGGGAAGGCCAAGGACCTCTACGCCCCGAGCCGGGTCGGCTGGGAGCGGATCGAGCCGGTGGCCGAGGCCTTCGGCGACATCGACCCCAAGGTCGACCTGCGCGAGGCCGACCTGGAGGAGGGCGCCGAGTGGACCGGCTGGCACCGCCTGGAGAAGGCGCTGTGGAAGGCGCCGGGCACCCTCGGCAAGGAGTCGAAGTACGGCGACCGGCTCCTCGAGGACCTCGACGCGCTCAAGAAGAAGCTGCCCACCGCCGAGATCACCGCCAGCTCCATGGCCAACGGCGCCAAGGAACTCCTCGACGAGGTGGCCACCGGGAAGGTGACCGGGGAGGAAGAGGCCTTCTCCCACACCGACCTGTGGGACTTCAAGGCCAACGTGGACGGCGCGTTCAAGGTCTACCAGCTCCTCACCCCGATCGTGATGGAGAAGAACCCCGCGCTGGTCACCACCCTGGACGCCGAGTTCGCCGAGCTGAACACCCTGCTCGGCAAGTACGCCGAGGGCGACGGATTCGTCTCCTACACGGAGCTGTCCAAGGAACAGGTCAAGGAGCTCGCCGACGCGGTCAACGCGCTGGCCGAGCCGCTGTCCGGCCTGGCCGCGGTCGTCGCGGGCTGATCCGCGCCACGGGCCCGGCGGCGGGACCCGCGGCCGGGAGGAGGAACGAGGAGGGGAACATGGCCGACCTCAGCCGTCGCAGGCTCCTGACCGGGGCGGGACTGGCGGTGGGCGCCGGGGTCGCCGTCGGCGCCGGCGCCGGTATGGCGAAGCTCGCCGAGACCGGGCCGGTCCACGCGGACGCCCCGGGCGGCCCGATCCCGTTCCACGGCCCGCACCAGGCCGGTATCGCCACGCCCGTCCAGGACCGGCTGCACTTCGCCGCCTTCGACCTCGGCACAGACTCGCCCGCGAAGGCGGCGGAGCTGATGCGCGAGTGGACCGCGGCGGCCGTGCGGATGACCGCGGGGCAGGAAATCGGAGGCGGGGCGACCGGGGCGGAGCTGGCTCCGCCGGACGACACCGGAGAAGCCCTCGAACTGCCCGCCTCGCGGCTCACGCTGACGGTCGGCTTCGGCCCCTCCTTCTTCGAGCGGCTCGGACTGCCCGCGCCCGACCGGCTGAAGGAGCTGCCGCGCTTCCCCGCCGACAAGCTCGACCCGGCCCGCAGCGGCGGCGACATCTGCGTGCAGGCGTGCGCCGACGACCCGCAGGTCGCCGTGCACGCCGTACGGAACCTCGCGCGGATCGCCTTCGGCACGGCCTCGGTGCGATGGTCCCAGCTCGGCTTCGGCAAGACGTCCTCGACCACGCCGCAGGCGCAGACCCCGCGCAACCTGATGGGCTTCAAGGACGGGACCCGCAACATCGCCGGGACCGACCGGGCCGCGCTGGACGCCCACGTCTGGGTGGGCGGGGAGGGGCCCGAGTGGCTGCGCGGCGGGTCCTACCTGGTGGCCCGGCGGATCCGGATGCACATCGAGACGTGGGACCGCACCTCCCTGAAGGAGCAGGAGGACATCTTCGGCCGGACCAAGCGGGAGGGCGCGCCGTACGGCGCCGCCCGCGAGCACGATCCGGTCCCGCTGGACAAGCTCCCCGCCGACGCCCACGTCCGGCTGGCCCATCCCGACTCGCTGGGCGGGGCGACGATCCTGCGGCGGGGCTACTCCTTCACAGACGGCAGCGACGGCCTGGGGCGGCTGGAGGCGGGCCTGTTCTTCCTGGCCTACCAGCGCGACCCGGAGAAGGGGTTCATCCCCATCCAGCGGGCGCTGGCCGCCCGGGACCCGCTCAACGAGTACATCCAGCACGTCGGATCGGGCATCTGGGCCTGCCCCGGCGGAGTGACGCCGGGATCCTTCTGGGGCGAGACCCTGTTTTCTTAGCGGATAACGGCGCAGACTGGGCAGATGGAAGCGCGGCCGGCCGTAGACGACGCCGCGCTCGGGCGCGAGGCGTGGTCCGTGCTCGACGCGAACCGGACGGGGTCCGCCACCGTGCCCGCACCCGGCCTCTACCCGCACCAGTGGAGCTGGGACTCCGCCTTCGTGACCATCGGGGTGGCCCGCCGGGACACCCGCAGGGCCGCAGCCGAACTGCTCAGCCTGCTGTCCGGGCAGTGGCGCACCGGCATGGTGCCGCACATCGTCTTCCACCCCGCCCACGCCGAGGCGTACTTCCCCGGCCCGTCCGTCTGGCGCTCCCACGACCATCCGGCGGCCCCCAATGACGTGCTCACCTCGGGACTGACCCAGCCGCCCCTGCACGCCCTGGCCCTGTGGCAGGTGTGGCGGTACGCGGTGGACCGCGCCGAGGCCGCCGCCCTCGTCCGGCGGGTCTACCCGATGCTGGTGGCCCAGCACGACTACCTCGCCACGACCAGGGACCTGGGCGGCGCGGGGCTGGCCGCGATCGTGCACCCGTGGGAGTCCGGGATGGACGACAGCCCCGCGTGGGACGAGCCGCTGGAGGCGCTGCCCACGGTCCGCTACGCCTACCGGCGCGAGGAGCTCCCCGAGCGGCACCCCGACAGCCACCACGACCGCTACGTCTGGCTGGCGCTGCGCTACCGCGACTCCGGCTACGACGGGTCCTACCTGCGCCTGGACCACCCGTTCGCGGTCGAGGACCCGATGTTCAACGGGATCTGGCTGGCCTCCTGCCACGCGCTGGCCGAGCTGGCCGCGGCGGCCGGGGACGACCCCCGGCAGCACGAGGAGGCGGCCGCGCGGATCCGTGCGGCGCTGCTGGACCGCCTCTGGGCCGACGGCCTGTTCCACGCCCGCGACCTGCGCGGCGACCGGCTGATCCCGATCCGCACGATCGGCGGTTTCGGGCCGCTGCTCGACCCCGGCCTGCCCGGCGACCGGGTGGACGAGCTGCTGGACACGCTGGAGTCGCCCCGTTTCATGGGCGCGGCCGGATACCCGGTGCCCAGCTGCGAGATCCGGGCGCCCCAGTTCGACCGCTCCCGGTACTGGCGGGGCCCGTCGTGGGTGAACACCAACTGGCTGCTGCGCCGGGCGGCCGCCGTACACGGCCGGGCGGACCTGGTCCGGCAGCTGGGCACGGCCACCCTCCGCCTGGTACGGCAGGCGGGCTTCCGCGAGTGCTTCGACCCCTTCGACGGCAGCGGCCGGGGCGGCCGGGACTTCTCCTGGTCGGCGGCGCTCACCCTCGACCTGCTCGCGGAGGCCGAGCTCGCGGAGACCGAGGAGGCGGCGGGCGGGGGAGCATGAGCGGGTGTGAGTAGCGTGGAGGGGTGAAGCTCTTCAACCGCACGCCCGCCGAGGTCCGCGCAGCCGTGGACCCCGCCGACCGGGTGCTGACCCACGCCAAGGGCCCCGACGGCCATGTGATCGCCACCGACCGCGCGCTCTACCTCGGCGGGACCAGGCTCCCGTGGTTCCAGGTGGACCGCGGCGTGTGGGACGAGGAGGGGCTGACGGTCGTGACCACGGACGGGCGGACGCACCGGGCCCTGCTGCCCGAGCCGGGCCGGGTGCCGGAGGCCGTGCGGGAGAGGGTGACCGCCTCGATCCTGGTCAGCCAGTACGTCCCGCTGGACGTGCGCGGGGGAGTGCGGCTGGTGGCCCGGCGGGCGGAGGACGACCGGACGGTGTGGGAGTTCGTCTTCGACGAGGGGCTCGATCCCGGGGATCCCGGCCTGCGGGCGCTGGCCGAGCAGGCGTTGGAGGGGGTCCGCCGGAGTTTCGGCGTCTGAGGGAGCCCGAGCCCGTGAGCGCTCTGAGGGTCCCCGAGTCCGCGAGCGCTCTGAGGGTCCCCGAACCGTGAGTGATGTGGACAACCCGGAGCCCGTGAGCGATCTGGGGATCCCGAGCTCCCGGGCGAACGGCCTCACCCGGCGTCAGCGGGCGAGGCCGTTCTCTCACCGGTGGGGTGACGTCATCGCCTCAGTAGGGCGAGGCCGTCTTCACCTCGTCCGGCCAGCCGGTGCCGCTCTCGTCGTGCTGCGACCCGTGGGAGCCGGGCAGGTGGCTGGCCACCTGCTCCTTGGCCATCGTGGTCACCCGGGAGACCTGCGCGCCGACCAGACCGGCGGCCTCCTGCACGGACGGGTTGTCGGTGACCCGCTGGGCCATCCGCTTGATCTGCTCGTAGCGCTCCCGGCCGGCTCGGCTTCCCAGGACGTAGCCCACCGCCAGGCCCGCACAGAACATTACTCGGTACATCTCTACCTCCCACAGGCGTGCTCAGGCCGGACCCTACCCACGGATCGCGATTCCTCTCCGCTCTCTCCCGGGTCTTCGGTTCGGACCTACCCCGGAGTCTCCGATGCGACACGGACTCTCAGAGTGCGCTAATCTATTCATGCGCCGCAGGGAGCGGGGAGAAATCCCCGGTCAGGCGGGGCAAGCACGATCCCGTGTAGCTCAATCGGCAGAGCAGCCGGCTGTTAACCGGCAGGTTATAGGTTCGAGTCCTATCGCGGGAGCTTGGTAAAACTTAGGAACGCATAGCTCAGGCCCTCTACCTCGATCGAAGGTAGGGGGCCTGAGTCGTTCCGAGGAGCCACGGGCCCCTCCCCGGTTCGGGTCACCGTCGCCGAAGACGGCGTCCACGGTCTCGGCTCCACGGACGACGGCCGGCCGGATCCGGCGCCGGCGCCGGTAGACGGTTCGCGCGGTGGCGGGAGCCGAGTGCCCGCCTCCTTCGTGATGATCTGTGGATACGACGACGCGTGATGCGACCCGCGCCGTCACTCGTTATCTGTTGTTCGGATTGACGTTCTGAGCGCTGACCACGATTGTCTCCGCCGTGTCCGCCGAAGCCGAAGTCGGGATGCGTCTTTAGCGAGAAGGCATGGAATGGGGATTTCCCCGGCGAGACGACTGGTGCCGCGACCGGAAGCGATCACGGGGCGACGCCGGCATGACGGGTGACAGAATCCGCCGTATGAGTGAAGGCGGTTACTCGTTGCGGATCGCAACGGCCGACGATGCGGACTTCCTCACGGACATGCTCGTGGCTGCTGTGAACTGGGATCCTGCCCGGGAAGCGGTCAGCCGCGACCGCGTCCTCTGCCTGAGCGTCGAGCGGGCCAACCGCGCACGCCGCCTCTACGCCGCCGAAGGATTCACAACCGTCGGATCGGGGCCGGACTCCGACACCATGATCATGGTTCTTTCCGGAAGGTGACACCGGTCATGCGGCATCCGCCCCGGGATCCCGGTCGGCGGTCGTCGCAGTGAAGTCGGCCGGTCCCCGTTGGCGAGTGATGCGGAGGGCGGCCCGGCCCTGTGCCAACGCCGTGATCGGCTGAGTGGCCGAAGGGGGGCGTACCGGGTGAACGGGGCTGAACGGCTCTGGGGTCGATCGGCCGGTGGGCCGTATACCTGAAACCGTACGGACTCATCGCAACGGGGAGATTCTGGCTCGAATCCTGTCGTGGGAACCGCGAGGTCGAGGCTCTGGAGGTGAGCTTCCAGAGCCTCGACCGTTTCCTGTCCTCTTTTGGGGGACAAATTATGGGGAATCACGGAAGATGATGACCACTGCACTCCGCGTTGTCGCGACCGTGTCTGAGGATGCGGGCGGGACGGCTCGGGTGTGCGGTCGCCGCGGACTGTGACGATCGCAGTGGGGAAGGGCCACTGCGGATAGGGCACCGCGCCGCCCCGGAACGGCCGCTGTGTCCGTGAGCCACGCATGGGTGGTTGTTCAGTTGCTGACCTGGCGGAGGTCCCGGCGGAGAGCGCCGGAGCCGGTCCATGGTGTCAATGCTGTCCACGGTCTCCCCGGAGGAGTCCCAGAACGTCCGGCAGCGTACGCCGACCCGGCGGCTGCCGAGGAATTCCTGACGATGTTCCACGCCGAGAACCCCGCGGCGGGACCGGTGAAGCCGCGTCTTCGGGAGGTGCGGGCCGAGATCACGAGAACGGGGACCTACACGCACACGCCCGGCGAGCTGGCCTTCGGCGCCCGGGTCGCCTGGCGTAACAGCAGCAAGTGCATCGGGCGGCTCTACTGGCGCTCGCTGCGCGTACGCGACCGCAGGCACGTGGACACCCCCGAGGGGGTCGCGGTGGAGTGTGTGAACCACCTGCGGGACGCGGCGCCCGGCCGGCGCATCCGCCCGACGATCACCGTGTTCGCCCCCGACCGGCCGGGGATCCCCGGCCCGAGGATCTGGAACGAGCAGCTCATCAGGTACGCCGGGTACGAGATGGACGACGGCTCGATCGTCGGCGATCCCCGTTACGCCCGCTTCACCACCATGCTGCGCAAACTCGGCTGGCCGGGAGGCGGCGGCACCCCGTTCGACGTGCTGCCGCTGGCCGTCTCGATCGGGGACGGGCCGCCGCTGCTGTCGACGATCCCCGGGGACGCGGTGCTGGAGGTGCCTCTGGTCCACCCGGTCTATCCGTGGTTCGAACGGCTCGGGCTCCGCTGGCACGCCGTACCGGCCATCTCGAACATGTGCCTGGAGATCGGCGGGATCTGCTACCGCGCGGCGCCGTTCAACGGCTGGTACATGGGAACGGAGATCGGCGCGCGCAATCTGGCCGACGCCGACCGCTACGACCTCCTGCCGACCGTGGCCCGATCCATGGGCCTGGACACCGGCACCGACCGCTCGCTCTGGCGGGACTACGCCCTGGTGGAGCTGAACATCGCCGTGCTGCACTCCTTCGAGCGGGCGGGGGTGACCATGACCGACCACCACACCGAGTCCCGGCGCTTCCTGACCCACCTGGACCGGGAGGAGCGGGCGGGCCGCTCCTGCCCGGCCGACTGGAGCTGGATCGTCCCGCCCATCTCGGCCTCGGCGACTCCCGTCTTCCACCGTTACTACGAGGACGAGCAGCTGTCGCCGAACTTCGTCCACCACCGCGACTCGGCGGACCGCGGCCTGGGTCGCTGCATCGCGCTGTCGTAGGCATCCGCGCTGTCGTGGGCATCCGCGCTGTCGTGGGCATCCGCGCTGTCGCATGGAGGAGAAAAGGTGTAGAACGTTATTCTGTAGCTGAGAGGTGAAGGGGCGCTGAGATGCTGGACCTGGTACTGCCGTCGCTCGACCAGGGCGTACTGACACTGACCTTCAACCGGCCGGACCGGCTCAACGCCTGGACCGACGCGATGGGACGGCGCTACTTCGACCAGCTGGAGGAGGCGGAGAAGAACCCCGACGTCCGGGTGATCGTGGTCACCGGGGCGGGACGGGGTTTCTGCGCCGGGGCCGACTTCCAGACGCTCAACGCCATCCAGGACGGCTCCTACGAAAGTGAGCCCGACAAGCGCCCCAACTCCTTCCCGGTCACCGTCAACAAGCCGATCATCGCCGCCGTCAACGGCGCCTGCGCCGGGCTCGGCATGGTCCACGCCCTCTACTGCGACATGGTCTTCACCGCGGCCGAGGCCAAGTGGACCACCGCCTTCGCCCGCCGCGGCCTGATCGCCGAGTACGGCCTGTCCTGGGTCCTGCCGCGGCTGATCGGCCAGGCCAAGGCCATGGACCTGCTGCTGTCGGGCCGGACCTTCACCGGGGCCGAGGCGTACGAGCTGGGCCTGGTCGCCCGATCGGTCCCCGGCGAGAACCTCATGGCGGAGACCCTCGCCTACGCCCGGGAGCTGGCCACGCACAGCTCCCCGGCGTCGATGTCGGTGATGAAGCGCCAGATCTGGAACGACTGGAACAGCACCCTCGACGCGGCGGAGTCGGCGGCCGTCCGCATGATGGTCGAGTCCTTCGGCCGCCCCGACTTCGCCGAGGGCGTCGCCAGCTTCCTGGAGCGCCGCGCCCCCGAGTTCCCCCCGCTGTAGCGGCGCGGCGTCCTCGGCGCGCGGCGGCTCCGCTTCCCGCCGTCTCCGTTGGTCTTTCTGCCGGTGTCGGTGTCGGTGCTGTAGCGGCGCGGTGCCCTTGATGCATGGCGGCTCCGCTTCCCGCCGTCTCCGGTGCGGTCTTCCCGCCGTCTCCGGTACGGCGGGGCGTCGCGCGGTGCTTCCCGGCGCCGCCGTGTACGGCGAGCGGCCCGGTCAGGCGGCGGTCTCCAGCTCCGACGGCTGGTCGAACTGGGTCCGGTACAGCTCCTCGTAACGGCCCCCGGCGGCGAGCAGTTCGACATGCGTGCCGCGCTCGACGATCCGCCCGTCCTCGATCACCAGGATGAGGTCCGCGGCGATGACGGTGGAGAGCCGGTGCGCGATCACCACCGCCGTCCGCCCGTCCAGCGCCTCGCCCAGCGCCGCCTGCACCGCGGCCTCCGAGGTGGAGTCCAGGTGCGCAGTGGCCTCGTCGAGGATCACCACCCGGGGCCGGGCCAGCAGCAGCCGCGCGATCGTCAGCCGCTGGCGTTCCCCGCCGGAGAGCCGGTAGCCGCGCTCACCCACGACGGTGTCCAGGCCGTCGGGCAGCGCGGCGACGAGATCGTCGAGCCGGGCGCGGCGCAGCGCCTCCCACAGCTCGTCCTCCTCCGCCTCGGGCCGCGCCAGCAGCAGGTTCTCGCGGATCGACTCGTGGAACAGGTGCCCGTCCTGCGTCACCATCCCGACCGTCTCGCGGATCGACTCGGCCGACAGGTCCCGAACGTCCACCCCCGCCAGCCGTACGGCGCCGTCCTCGACGTCGTACAGGCGCGGCAGCAGCTGCGCGATCGTCGACTTCCCGGCACCCGACGACCCCACCAGGGCCACCATCTGCCCCGGCTCGGCGCGGAACGACACCCCGTGCAGCACTTCGGCGCCGCCCCGGGTGTCGAGGTTCGCCACCTCCTCCAGCGACGCGAGCGAGACCTTGTCCGCCGACGGGTATCCGAAGCGCACGTCCTCGAACTCGACCGACACCGGCCCGTCGGGCGTCCGCCGGGCGTCCGGCCTGTCGGCGATCATGGGCTTGAGGTCGAGCACCTCGAAGACCCGGTCGAAGCTCACCAGTGCGCTCATCACGTCCACCCGGGCCCCGGCCAGCGCGGTCAGCGGCGCGTACAGGCGGGTGAGCAGCAGCGCGAGCGCGACGACGGACCCCGGGTCCAGTCGTCCCCGCAGCGCGTAGAAGCCGCCCAGGCCGTAGACCAGCGCCAGCGCCAGCGCCGAGACCAGGGTCAGCGCGGTGACGAACGCCGACTGCACGATCGCCGTGCGCACCCCGATGTCCCGCACCCGCCTGGCCCGCGCGGCGAACTCGGCCGACTCCCGGGCCGGCCGGCCGAAGAGCTTCACGAGCATCGCGCCGGGCGCGGAGAAGCGCTCCGTCATCTGCGTGCCCATCGCGGCGTTGTGGTCGGCGGCCTCGTGCCGCAGGCGTGCCAGCCGTGCGCCCATCCGCCTCGCGGGGAGCACGAACACCGGGAGCAGCAGCAGCGCGAGCAAGGTGATCTGCCAGGAGAGGCGGATCATCACGGCCAGGGTGAGGACGAGCGTCACCAGATTGCCCGCCACGGTGGACAGGGTGTCGGTGAACGCCCGCTGCGCGCCGATGACGTCGTTGTTCAACCGGCTGACCAGCGCGCCGGTCCGGGTCCGGGTGAAGAAGGCGACCGGCATGCGCTGCACGTGGTCGAAGACGGCGGTGCGCAGGTCGAGGATCAGCCCCTCGCCGATGCCCGCCGACAACCATCGCGTCAGCAGCCCGAGACCGGCCTCCGCCACCGCGATGACGGCGATGAGCGCCGCGAGCCCGGTGACGACGCCCGTCTCCGCGCCCCCGACGATCGCGCCGACGGCCTCACCCGCGAGCACCGGCGTGGCCACCGTCAGGACCGCCGTCACAACGCTGAGCAGCAGGAAAAACGTCAGACGCCGCCGGTGCGGCCGGGCGAAGGCGATGACCCGCCGCAGCGTGGCCGCCGACACGGGACGCCGGTCGTCCTGGGCGTTCATGGTCCGGTACAGGGTGTTCCAGGCCGTCATCTCCATGCTCATCGCGCACCGCCTTGCATCGGGAGACGGGTGTCAGGCCGGGGACGGGCGGCGCCGGGCCGGGGAGTCGCGTCGGTCCCTGCCATGGAAGGTTCCCTCAGTTCCAACTCTGGAGTCATGAGGGGACTCTAAAACCTCAACTATTATTGAGGTCAACCTCCGTGAGACCGCGCCCGCCGATCCGTCCATCCGCTGATTCACCGGTCCGTGGGGCTATGGGGCTATGGATCTATGGGGCTATGGATCTATGGGTCTGGCGGTCCGGCGGGCCGGCGGGCCGTTGGTTCGTCGGTCTGCCGGGCGGCGTTACGGCGGCTGCCCCGGCGCCCGAGGAGCGTGGGGAGACAGGTGGAGGCGCGGTCGGCGGGAGGCGGCGGGGGGCGGAGCCGTACCGTATCCTCTTCGCCTCTGAGAGCGCTCTCTGAAATTCGACGCCAAGTGTTGACTTAAGTCAACCTTGCCGTAACAGTAAGTGCGAAGAGCCGTGAAGCCGTGTTAGCCGCATGACTGTGCGTTTGCTCGGCCGTCTCCTTCGTACGTTCAGAGAGAGGCCTCGGATGAGTCACCCCCCTGTAAGAAATCGCTCTCTCAAATGGTCGGCGATCCTCCTCGCCGCGCTGATGCTCCCGCTGACCGCGATCGCCGCCAACGCCGCCGTCCCGCCGACCCCCTCCGGATGGTCCCTGGTATGGAGCGACGACTTCACCGGGAGCGCCGGATCGCTCCCCTCCTCGACCAACTGGATCGTCGACACCGGCCACTCCTACCCCGGTGGCCCCGCCAACTGGGGCACCGGTGAGATCCAGCGCTACACCGACAACCCCGCCAACCTGAGCCTCGACGGAGGCGGAAACCTGCGCATCACCCCGATCAAGAACGGGACCGAGTGGACCTCGGCGCGCATCGAGACCCGTCGCGCGGACTTCAAGCCCGCCGCCGGCCGCATCCTGCGCATCGAGTCCCGGCTCCAGATGCCCAACGTCACCGGCGACGCCGCGCTCGGCTACTGGCCCGCCTTCTGGGCGCTCGGCGCGCCGTACCGCGGCAACTACTGGAACTGGCCCGCCATCGGCGAGTTCGACATCATGGAGAACGTCAACGGGATCAACTCCGTCTGGGGCGTTCTCCACTGCGGCGTGAACCCCGGCGGGCCCTGCAACGAGACCACCGGCCTCGGCGCCAGCCGGACCTGCCCCGGCGCGTCCTGCCAGTCGGCGTTCCACACCTACCGCTTCGAATGGGACCGCAGCGTCACCCCGAACCAGCTGCGCTGGTACGTCGACGGGCAGCAGTTCCACAGTGTGAGCCAGGCCCAGTTCGACGCCACGACCTGGAACGACATGACCGGCCACCAGGGCTACTTCCTGCTGCTCAACGTGGCCATGGGCGGGGCGTTCCCCAACGCGCTGGGCGGCCAGACCCCGACCGCCGCCACCGTCTCCGGTCGGCCGATGATCGTCGACTACGTGGCCGTGTGGCAGAGCGGCTCCGGCCCCAGCCCCACCCCCACGGTCACTCCCACCGGTGATCCCGGCGGAGTGGACGCCCGCTCGACCATCCAGGCCGAGCGGTACCAGGCCCAGTCGGGCACCTCGGTGGAGACCACCACGGACACCGGCGGCGGTCAGAACGTCGGCCACATCGCCAACGGCGACTGGCTGCGCTTCGACGACGTGCGCTTCGGCGGCACGGCGGCCACCCAGTTCAAGGCGCGCGTCGCCTCCGGAGCGCCGGCGGGGGTCAGCGGGCTGATCCAGGTGCGCCTCGGCAGCCCGACGGCCGCCCCGATCGGTGACTTCGCCGTCGGCAACACCGGTGGATGGCAGAGCTGGCGTACGGTGCCCGCCAACATCACGGGGGTGACCGGGACCCACACGGTCTACATCACCTTCAGCAGCGGGCAATCCGCCGACTTCGTCAACCTCAACTGGTTCACCTTCGGCAACTGAGCCTTTGAACCGGCTGAGCCTTTGAACCGGCTGAGCCTTTGAACCGGCTGAGGCGCTCAGGCGCCTGGGCCGGCGCGGCTCCCGCACCCCGGGGTGCGGGAGCCGCACCCGTGTCCGGGAGCCGGACGGCGGGGATCAGGTGACGTGGGCCAGCCAGCGCGGGCGGGCTGTGAAGGGCGCGGCACGGGTGACGACGGCTTCGAGGAGGTGCTCGGCCGCGGCCCGCGCGGAGGCGATGACGTCCGCGGGATAGGCGTAGCGGACCTGGTGTTCCTCGAACTCGTCCTCGTCGTCGAGGAAGACCCGGCCGTCGCGCATGCGGATCACGTCGAGGTCCAGGTCGACCATGGTGACCTCTCCGTCACGCCACTCCGGAACGGTGGTGATGTCACAGTAGATCTCGGTCTTGTCCGGCTGGGCGTTGAAGACGGCCGTCCACCACTGGTCGCGGGGGAAGAGCATCACGAACGCGTGCGGCCACACGACCGGGGGCTCATGGCCCCGGCTGCCGCTGGAACCGGCCGCGCAGCCGGTCCAGACGCCGTGCTCGTCCTCGCCGAGGAGCAGGCCGCGGTGGTGCCAGTGCAGGGAGCCGTCGAATTTGCGGTACACGACGTTGACGTTTTCGAAGGGCATGGATCCGACCCTAGGAGTTCGGGCGCCCCGGCGCCGAAGGCTTTCCCCGGCTCGCGCCCGCTGCGCTCCGACGCCGAAGGCTTTTCTCCAGCCCGCGCCCGCTGCGCTCCGCCCCCGGCCCCGGAGCCGTCCGGGCACCGGCGGCGGCGCTCCCCGGCCCGGTGGGCGTTCGCTCCGGCGCGGGCCGCCGGAACCGCCGTGCGGCGGCTCAGATCAGGCGGCGGGCTCCGGGGGCCGGGGTCGCGGGGTAGATCTCCGGGGCCGCCCAGCCGCGCTCGGCGTAGGCCGCGGTCACCGCCTGCCGTACGGCCTCCACCCGATCGTCGGCGACCAGCGCGATGGCCGACCCGCCGAACCCGCCGCCGGTCATCCGCGCCCCCCGTGCCCCGCCCCGCACCGCCGCCTCCACGGCCACGTCCAGTTCCGGGCACGACACCTCGTACTGGTCCCGCAGCGACAGGTGGGAGGCGTTCAGCAACGCTCCGATCTCCCGGACCGCCCCGGCCCGCAGCAGCCCGATGAGCGCCTCGACCCGGTGGTTCTCCGTCACCACGTGCTGCACGCGCTTGCGTTCGTCCCCGCTCAGCTTCGCCAGCGCGCCCGCCAGGTCGGTGACGTCGCGCAGGGCGTCCACGCCCAGCCGCTCGGCGGCGCTCTCGCAGTCCCGGCGCCGGCGGGCGTACTGCCCGTCGGCGAGCTCGTGGTGGACCCCGGTGTTGACGATCAGCAGCTGGAGCCCCTGCGCGGCCAGGTCGAAGGGGATGTTCCTGGTGCCGAGCGTCCGGCAGTCCAGGAAGAGCGCCTTGCCCTCCTCGCAGAGCGCCGACGCCGCCTGGTCCATGATCCCGCACGGCATGCCGACGAAGTCGTTCTCGGCCTTCTGCGCGAGCAGCGCGATCTCCATCCGGGTGAGGCCCAGGCCGTACAGCTCGTCGAGCGCGAGGCCGATCACCACCTCCAGCGCGGCGCTCGACGACAGCCCCGCCCCCCGCGGAACGTCCCCGTCGACGACGATGTCCGCGCCCCGCACCGGGCGCCCGGCCTCGCGCAGCGCCCAGACGACCCCGACGGCGTATCGCATCCAGCCCTCGGCGCCGTCGAGATCCTCGACGGTCACCGCCGGTCCGTCCACCTGGAGCGAGCGGAGCCGGACGACCCCGTCCCCCCGGGGGGAGACCGCCGCGGTGACCCCCCACGGCACGGCGAACGGCAGCACGAACCCATCGTTGTAGTCGGTGTGCTCCCCGATCAGGTTCACCCGTCCCGGAGCGTGCCACACCCCGTGCGGCTCGGCGCCGTACGACTCCCGAAAAGCTTCAATAACGCGCATGACCGAACACTCCTCAACAGGCTCCCACGGTACTCTAGTGCTGTATCCGCCCGGACGGCAGACGAGCCGGCGGTGTGCCCGCCTGTGGCAGATTGATCTCCATGGACGATCTCTCCCTCGCGCTCCACCTCGCGGACGTCGCCGACGAACTCTCCCTGGCCGCGTTCCGGACGGCGGCGACCGTACGGCACAAGCCCGACGGCAGCCTGGTGTCCGCGACCGACGTCGCGGTGGAACGCGCGCTCCGTGCCGAACTCGCACGATCGCGCCCGGCGGACGCCGTCCACGGTGAGGAGTTCGGGGGCGGGGCGGCCCGCGGCGGGGCACTCGACGGCGGCCGGATCTGGATCATCGACCCGATCGACCACACGAACAACTACATCCGCGGCATCCCCGTATACGCGACACTGATCGCGCTGGCCGTCGACGGCGTCGTCGAAGTGGGCGTGGTCTCCGCCCCGGCGATGCCGCGCCGCTGGTGGGCCTGGCGCGGAGCCGGCGCCCACGCCGAAGGCGCGCATATCGGCGGCGCCCACGCCGACGGTGTGCATGCCGACAGCGCGCATATCGGCGGCGTGTTCACCGGCGGCCCGGAGCCGCTGCGGGTCTCGGCGGTCGCCGCGCTGGACGACGCCCACATCTCCTTCGCCGCCCTGTCCCGCTGGGAGGACAGGGGAAGCCTGCCGGGGCTCGTGGAACTCTCCCGCCGGACCCGCTTCACCTTCGGCTCCGGCGGATTCTGGGCGCAGATGCTCGTCGCGGAAGGACGCCTGGACGCTTGCCTGGACCCCTGGGGCGAGGTGTGGGACCTGGCCGCCGTCCAGCTGATCGTCGAGGAGGCGGGAGGACGGCTGACCGACCTGTCAGGGCGCGCCCACGCCGCCGGCGGCTGCGCCGTGGTCACGAACGGCCTGCTGCACGACACCCTTCTCGCCATGCTCGCCCCCTCGGAAACCGGCCGATGCTGAGGGGGAGACGGATTCCCCCTCCGCCTCTGCGTCGTCCGTACCACCAGCTCACTCGCACACTTGAGAACGCGGTGCCGGTGACCGCGCGCCGGCCCGGCCGGGTGCGCAAAGGTCACATCTTGGATCAAGCGGCCCGCCGGATGTGCGAACGGGGCTCTCCTTTGGTTGAATGCGTTGGTACGGCTTGCGCGAGGGGCGGTAGCTCAGCCGGTTAGAGCAGGGGACTCATAATCCCTTGGTCGCGGGTTCGAGTCCCGCCCGCCCTACCCTCCACAGCCTCGACAAGAGTGTCTCCGACCTGCGCTTCTGCCCTGTAAGGGGATCTTCTGTCGTCCGGTTGTCAACGGTCATCGTCGGCCTCTGCCGGTTGATCGTGCCGAATACGTGCCGAAGTTTTGAGGACCACAGATGGCCAGGACGGCTAGTGTCCTGCATCATGGCGACTGTGGACTGGCCGAAGATTTGTCTAGAGGCATTCGCTAGGAAGTAGGCCGATCGGTACCTTTGGCCTGCACTGGAGCGCATTAGAGGATTGCTTTATTTATGAATAGTATGCGTACTCAATTTTCTGCTTACTACCCCCCAGGAGAGGAGTTGTATAGGAAAACTCTAAATGAGGGTCTGATTGTACTAGATACAAATGTTCTTCTTAGTCTGTATAGGTACCTCCCTGAGGCGAGAGATGAGCTATTTGCAGTGCTGGGGAGTCTAGGGAAAGGTCTATGGATTCCATATCAGGTTGCTCATGAATTCTACAGGAATCGGTTTTCGGTCATAAAAGAGCAAGGTTCTTTGTTTAAGCAGTACCAGGATAGCCTGGAGACTTTGTTGAACGATTATATCTCACATGTAAATGCGTTCGCAAACAGAGTTGCACTGGGGGAAGAGGCAAAAAAAGAGATTGTAGATAGAGTGAGGAAGGCTCACGAGTTCGTTGAAGGCAAGATGTCGAAAATGAGTGGAGGGTCACAACTTCAGCATTTCGAAAATGCGGACAAGGATCATATTCTTGAGAGAATTGAAGCCCTGTTTGACGGTAAGCTGGGACCCGCTTTTGAAGAGGTGGAACATCGGGAAGCAGTAAAAGAAGCTGAGCGCCGCATTAAGGATAAAATCCCTCCGGGGTATAAAGATAGGGGCAAGGATGATCCTAGCGGCGACTATCTCGTGTGGGCCCAGATTAAGGTCGAGGCGAGCAGCCGCAAGGTTCCCACTCTTTTCGTCACTGACGATGTCAAAGAAGATTGGTGGCGTAGGGAGCATGGTTTAACGCTAGGGCCCAGGCCGGAACTCTATCGCGAGATGGAGAAAGCTTCCGGCGCTCCGTTCCTCCTGATGACGACAAAGACCTTCCTGCTGAATGCTCAAAAATTCTTGAGCTCTTCTATTAGCCCGGCAACTGTTGAGGCGGCAGGGGAAATAGCATCATCCGATCTGCGGGAGAAGCTGGAGGGGGAAGATTTGGAGGCTGAACTTCTATCGAAATTCTCTTTGCAGATTTATCGACATTATGAGAGTC
Source organism: Planobispora longispora (assembly GCF_016863135.1). Lineage (GTDB taxonomy): Bacteria > Actinomycetota > Actinomycetes > Streptosporangiales > Streptosporangiaceae > Planobispora > Planobispora longispora. The sequence goes on along the minus strand of NZ_BOOH01000070.1, from coordinate 22,991 downwards.
TCGTGGCCAAGACTCTTGTTGGCATGGGTTTGTCGGTCCACCGTAGACCTCATGACGGGCCGGTCGATTTCACGGTAGTCCTAGAGGATGGTCGGAGTGTTGACATAGTAGTTAAATATGTCTCTCCTAAAGTGAGCGCTTCATTTCCTGTGCAGCTAATGAGGGCAACTGTTAAATCTCTTGGGAATCCTCCGGTCGGGGCAGTGGTTATCACTAATGCCAGCTTGTCTGAAAGAATTTCCGGTAGGGGTTTCGGGATTAATACGGTGGATGCAGTTGTCCGAGTTGTATCCTGGAACTCTCCGGCGGATGACTCGGCGCTTCTTGGGGCCATATTAATGGTTGCTGAATTGATGGCTGGTGAATAGATTTTTTATGGCGGACCCATAGCAGGCTGGCCCGACCTCAACTTATGGACATGTTGGGTCGGGCCGTTGTATTGAGAAGTTAACGAAGGTCTATGTGCTGATTATCTATGTGCCTAGCGCCCTAGTAATCCGCTGCTTAGATGATTCATCCTGGCCGGAGACGCACTTGGCGTAGACCTTCAGTAATACGTCCACGCTGTGTCCCGCCCAATAGGCGACCTGAGTTGCTGGTACTCCGGCGTTGAGCCAGGAGCGTTTTTCATCCTGAGTAGCGGTCCTCCTCGATGAGCTGCAGGACGAGGATGGCCTGGACGATCGCTGTGGCGCGGCGCGGGCAGCAGCGCAGCCGGACCAGCACCTTCCAGGCCTTCAGGGTCGCGGCGGCGCGTTCCCCGATCGCCCGGATACGGGCATGGGCGCGGTTGACGGACCTTTGGTTGCGCGACAGACGCGGCCGATGCCGGTGGCGCTTGAACGGGGTCCGGATCGTACCGCCCGCGCCCTGATATCCCTGGTCGGCGAAGACCTGGACACCGGCACCGGTGAGGGCATCGATCAAGCCGGTTCGCCGGGCGGCGGTCAGATCGTGCACCGCGCCGGGCAGCGCGGGTGAAGCCCACACCAGGCGGCCGGCCGGATCGGCGAGGAACTGCACGTTCACCCCGTGCCGGTGGTGTTTTCCGGAGTAGTACGGCCTGTCGTCGGCCAGCCGGTCGATGCCGATGAGCGTGCCGTCCAGGACGGCATAGGCTAGGCGGGAGGCCTTGCGTGCGGCGGTGTGCACATCGTCGGCCAGGGCGGTGACCAGGTCGACCGCCTCACGCACATAACGCCAGGCAGTGGTGGTGCCGATGGCGAACCCGCCCGCCAGACGGGCATAGGTGTCGCCGTTGCGCAGATGGGCCAGGACCAGCAGGGCTTGTTGCCCGGGGCCGAGACGGCGCCATCGGGACCGGCGTTGTGCCCGGTGGGTGCGGATCAGTTCGGCCAGGCGGACGAGGGTGCGGTTGGACAGCGCAATCGCGGCAGGGTAAGACAGCAACGAGGCTCCCGGTTGGGGCATCGGATCTTGGTCGACTGCTGTCTTACCGGGGGCCTCATCTCACCTCAACCCCGGCCTTCCGTACCTACGTTGACCAGCGCCGCCAGGTTGAAAAGGGCTCCAGGTAGATAGGCAAGCATGCCGGAGGTCGTAGATGCGCTTGCCGAGCGGGGAGGAGTACTCCGTCTTGGTTAACACTGCGGCGCGCGCCCTGTCCCACGCTCGCCGGTAGGTGATGGTCGGCAGGTCTCCTCCGTTCACGCCGGCGAACAGTAGGCCATCTTTGGTAGGCGGGAAGGCGTCCATGTGGGCGCGGAGAATTTTGACCAGCTCAGGGGGGCAGGGAACCGTACGGCTGTCGCCCTCGGCGCGGTGCTTGAGCTGTCGCTCTTCCCGCTGGGTGCCTTCGTCGGTCCACTCCTTTCCGACGTCCGGTGATGCCTTACGGAACCGCAGCTCTCCCCATGCGTCTGACGGCTCCTCCCACTCGTCCGTTTCCTTGTTCCACTCCAGGGCAGGCAGGATCACGTTGGCCTTCCGAAGCCCCATGGCCTCCTCCGGACGAAGACCGGCGAAGTAGAGGATGGCGAAGAAAGCGACCAGCCTCGGACCGCTTCGCTTCTGCGCTTTCACTGCGGCGAGAAGCTTTCTGGCCTGGTCGGGGTTGACGGCGCAGTCACGGTTGACCTCGTGCGAGTTCTTCGGTGCCTGCCACTTCAGGCCCCGGATCGGATTGGCGTTGAGTAACTTCAGCTCAACCGCGTATTCTAGGGCGTTGAATAGAATCGCCCGGTTCCGGCGGGCAGTGCTCGCGGCGGCCGGTTTGCCGGTGAGCTTGGATGTGGCGGTGTCCAGCACACTTCGCACGATCGCAGCCTCTCCGAGCGTGGACACCGGAAGAGCGTTCCGCTTCAGCCACTCGATGACGGGTCCATACTCGCTCGGGTGACTGCCCCGATCTTTCGTATTGAAGACCCACCGTGTGAGAGCCTTCCGAATCTCCCGATCGGATGGCTTGCCGCGGTTGCTTTCCAGCATGGCCGGCGTCGCTGCTGTGAGGGCTCGCGCGATATCGCGCCGGTATCCGGCTGAAGCGCGTTTCCACTTCATGTCCACGTAGGCGACGGTGAAGTCATACCAGCTCGTTTCCGTCTTCTCCGCGCGGTTCCATGAGACGGGCTCGCCGGTGATGAGACTGAACGCCTCTCCCTTACGTGCGGCGGCCTGGAGTTCGCCGCGGAAGGTGTCGGCCTGAGCAGCGTTCCGGAACGGCCTTTTCCAGGACTTCCCCGCGGTCTTCCACCTCACGGTGTGGGTGGTGACCCGCGCACCCTTGTAGACCTCCGTCTTGTAGATGCGCACGTCGTAGGTGATGTCCTTCATCAGGCGGCGTCCTCTCGGGAGGAAAGCCACCGCTCGAACTCGGTGCGGCGGATGCGCAGACTGCCATTAGGCAGGGTGATGCACTTCGGGGCGCGGCGCTTGGCACGCCAGTCATAGAAGGTGGATCGGGAGATGCCGAGCTCGGTGCAGAACTCGGAGACGGTGAGCGGCTTGCTCGCAGCGGCGGTGGTCATGGCTCGCATGTCCTTTCAGGTTCCATGATCGGTGCAGAATGGCGCGTCCTCGGCGTCGTGTTGGCGGCTGTCGCCGAGGCCGTTTCAGGGAGTGAACGGGCGGATTTGGAGGGGGTAGCCGTCCCAGCCGTCCCAGCCTCGTTTGTGCTGGTCAAGGCTGGGACGGCTTGTTTGGGTGGTACGGCTCAAGCCGTCCCGGGAATCGGAGCCGTCCCGTTCTGATCTGCGATGACGAGGCTGGGACGGCTGGGACGGCCACCCCTCCCGAACGGGAGGACTTCACCCTGGGGAAGGGGCTCGGAGGTGGGGCAGTAGCGTGCCCAGGCGTCGAGGAAATCGGCGCGCTGATAGCCCTTGGCCTGTGTGCCGTTGGGGAAGCGGATGTTGGCCGACTTGATGTCGTATTCACGCAGCATCGTTCCGAGCTTCATCGCGGTCAGGCCGGCCGGTCCGTGGTCGGCCCATTCACCCTCGGAATCGGCCTTGAGCCGCTCCAACAGGGTTGCGGTGGGCAACGCGGTGTCGGTGCCGAAGGCGGTACGGCAGTCGGCCAGCAGGCGGATGCGGGTGGAGGTTTGGCCGTTGTCGTCGGCCTCGGCGGTGAGCACCAGGGCGGCGACGCGGGCGCGTTCGGGCCAGGTGCCGCCCGCGTGATCGGCCACGATGACCAGGGGTTCCCAGGTATCGGCGGCGCGGTCTTCCACGGGCATGGTGGGTTCGGCGCGCTCCAACTTCTCCAGGTCGGCGCGCAGCCAGGCCGCGAGATCCTCGGCGAGCTGACGAAGCGGCGGGCGGTCGCGGCGGTGCCGGTACGGCGAGACGCTCTCACCGGGGCCGCGCCGGCGCATGCGCACCACCACGGCGCGGTCTTCGATGGTGTCGGGCATTGCACCGATCCCGGCGAGTGCGGCCATGGCGAAGGTGGGGATGGACTCCACCCGGTTGAGGGCGGCGTCGTAGCGCTTGGCCGGGCGGTTGCGCTGATGGCCAGCATTGAGCAGGCCGCGTAGATCCTCGTTGCCGTCGGCCTTGGGGCCGAAGATGGTATCCGCTTCGTCCACGAGCATGGTCGGCGGATCATCAGTGATGGAGCGGTAGACCGCCGCTGAGGAGGAGTTGACGGTGATGAACGGCTCGTGACAGGTGGCCTCCACGATGTCGAGCAGGCGGGATTTGCCGCACCGCTTCTCGGGACCGCGGATGACCAGCCGGGGCGCATGCGCCCAGGCCGGTTGGGCGTGGGTGGCGGCGATCCACAACGTGACGGCGTCGGCGGCTTCGGCACTCGGCAGGATCACGTACCGGGCCAGCGCGGCGCGCAGCGCGTCGAGCAGGATCACGCTCGTGGGCGGGTGACGGTGGGTCATGGGTGGTACTCCTTGCAGAGGTGCGGTGGCCCGACCGTGGTGGCCGGGCCGGTGGCGGTCGCACTCATGCCGCTCTACGGCGGCGGGGTTGAGCGGCCATGCCCGCGCGCAGACCCGAGGCGATGACCGCGGCGATTTCCCGCGGACTATTGGGCCTGCCCGCGGCATTGGCGGCCTCGGCGGCGATCTGGAGCGCGCGGGTGACGACCTGTTCGGGCAGAACGCCGCGGGTGATGAGTTGGCCGAGGTTGAAGGCGGCGATGTTGAGCGTGCGGTTGCGGCTGCCTTCTGGCGCGCTGGCCACGCGCTCCACTTCGCCGGACAGGGCGGCCTGGCCGTACTTGCTCAGCCGGTGGGCGGGCAGATCGGCCAGCAGGTCGGCGGTGCTCGCCAAGACCGGTGGCGGTTCCGGGGTGAGCGCCTCAGCGAGCCAGCCGGGCAACGGCGCGGGCGGCACGTCGTGTACGAGGGTGTAGGTGCCGGTGCCGTCGGGTTGGGCGACGTAACTGCCGGGGCCGACGACGTACCCGCCGGCGGCGCGGGTGTCGATCAGCTGGCCCAGACCGTTGCCCTTGCGTCCGGCGGTGTTGCGCAGCCGGACGCCCTCAGGCGTGGCGAAGTACAGATGCGTGCCACCGCGCCGGGTGCGGACGGTGAAAGTGTCGCCGGGATAAGGCCGGCCTTGACGCTGGCAGAGCAGGTGGAAGACCTGCTCTCCGGTGGCCGCGCCGTGGCCGATGGCCGCGGCAGGCGCGCTCTCGCCGGGCTTGGGCATATCCAGGTCGATGACCACCAGGTGAGAGGGTCCGCAGGCGACGCCGAGGTTGTACGGCGCGTGCGGCCAGAACGCGGCGATGCGTTCGGGGTCGTCGGTGGCGTGGGTTTCCCAGTCGGTGAAGCCGCGCAGCGGCTTCTTGCCGTGCGGGGTGAGGGGGAAGATGCGCCAGCCGCGCTCGATAGCGGCCAGGGCGTGACGGGTGAGGTCGCTCATGCGGCCTGCCTTCCGGTGTGGGATCGAAGCAGGGCAGCGGCCAGGGCGCGGCCGATGTGCAGGCTGTAGGCGGGCGGGATGGCCTCGGCGAGCGTGCGGCGCGAGGCGGTCCAGGCGATGCCCATGGCGGCCTGCCATTCGGGGATGGAGCCCTTGCCGCCGCCTGCGCCGTAGACGGCGATCATGTCGCCGTCGTGGTAGCGGCCATGGCGCCAGCCGCGCACCCGATGTCCGGCGTGGCTGGGATGCTCGGGCTGGGCAACGGCCAGGCCGCACAGCTCGAACTGCCGGTGCCGGAAGACCTGCAAGCCGAACATCAGCCCGCACAACAGCAGGTCACGGCGCATGCGGGCGGTGCCGACGGGCTGTTCGATGAGCCAGGGCCGACCAGTGACCAGCAACGCCTCACGGGTAGCGGCCAGGAGACTGCGGTGCAGGTGACGGCGACCGGCATTGGTGCCAGCAGTCAGCGTGCAGTCGGCCTGGCAGGGCGGGCCGGCGGCGATGACGTCGTATTCGTGGCCGTGCTCGCGTACGAACTCCAGGGCATCGCCTTGGTGGAAGGTGAAGGGGTAGTCGGGTTGGGGCGCGATGTCGACGCCGGTGACCTCGAAGCCGGCCAGGTGATAGCCCATGCCCGCGCCGCCGGCGCCGCAGCACAGATCCAACAGGCGCAGTCCGTTGGGTGTGCGTGCCGGAGGCCAGGCCGGGCGGGTGAGGGTGACCAGGTGCTCAACGCCCCCCATTGGACGCCCTCCCTTCCGGAAGCCACAGGCCGGAGCCCCCGCAGCGCGGGCAGTGCCACAGCCGGAAGGTCTCGGCGGGCCGATGGGTGTAGGCGTCCAATGGGGTGGCCGGATGCACGACGAGGGCGAGCCGTTCCCAGCCGAGGCGGATGAGGATCTCACCGCGCGGCAAGCGCTCGGGTGGCGTGGCAACCGGGATGGTGCCGAGGGCGGCCAGCCGGACGGCATGGCCGGGTCGCAAGTCAGCGGCGCGGGTCGGGACCATGGCGGGCCGACCCGATGTCGGAGCGAGATGCTTGCTCTGGTGGCGGGTGCGGGTGACTGCCATGCTGAAATTGCCTTTCTCGTGATCGGAGCAGGGCGCGGCCTCGGCGTCGTGCTTGGCGGCTGTCGCCGAGGCCGCATGTAATCCCTGCTTGCGGGGTGGCTAGAACGGCGGCTTGTCATCCGTAGGGGCGGTGCCGGCCCATGGGTCGCCGGCGCCGTTGTCGTGGCTGTTGCCCGCGGTGCGGGCCACCTTCTGCGGTTTGGCGGTGGCGAACTTCAGTGATGGGCCGATCTCGTCCACGGTCATCTCAGTGACGGTGCGCCGCTCGCCCTCGCTGGTCTCGTAGGTGCGCATGCGCAGCCGTCCGACGGCGATGACGCGCGTTCCGCGGGTGAGGGACTCGTGCACGTGTTCGCCGAGGTCGCGCCATGCTGAGCAGCGCATGAACAGCGCCTCGCCGTCCTCCCACTGCTCAACGCTCTTGTTGTAGGTGCGGGAGCTGGAGGCGATGGTGAAGCCGGCCACCGCCGTCCCGTTCTGGGTGAAGTGCATTTCGGGGTCGGCGGTGAGGTTGCCGATGATGGTGATGGTGGTCTCACCAGACATGAGCGCTCTTCCTTTCCGGGGTCAAGCGGAGGGGGCGGGGGTGTCGTTGGCGGGGCAGTGGCAGAGGCGTTCGGTGGCGCCGCAGTGCTCGCAGTGGCGGTAGCGGACGCAGGTGCAGGAGTCGTAAGCAGGGGCCTTCCACGCGCTCCAGTAGTGGCCGTTGCGCTCGCAATCGGTCGCCTTGATGCAGTCCGGGCACAGGTGCGGAGTGATGGGGTCGCTCCAGGTCCAATCGCTACACAGCAGGGACAGCAGGTCGCGTCCTTCGTCGGTGTCCGGGAGGCAGATCTCGGGTTCGCGGGGGTCGCTGGTCGCGCCGCACAGGGAGCAGGTGACGACTAGGTAGGTCCGGGTGGTGAGGCTCATGGTGTGCTCCTTGAAGGTCGGTGACGGGATCTAGCGGACGTTGAGCAGGTGGACGCCGGGGCGGGGGCGGCGACCAGTGCAGATGCAGTCCGGGCAATAGCCGGTAGAGCTGGCGAACAGGCGGCTTCGCCGGTAGCCGGTGCCCTTGCAGGGGCGGCAGGTGGCGTAGGGGTTGCGGATAAGGCAGCGGCGGTAGGCGGCCAGCGAGGCGGCGATCAGCACGGGTAGGGCGAGTAGGACAGAGAGGTGGATTGCCGAACCGATCAGGGTGAGGGCGAGCAAGACGAGACAGGCAGCTCTCGGCATGGCGAACCACAACCTTCGGCGGATACGGGGACAAGAAACGGAGCAAGCCAGCGAGGCCTGACGGACATTGGGCCTTCGACGGGCGGGTTGTGACGCGAGGTGTGACCCTGTGACCCCTCCCGCGAGAGGGCGGGGAAGGGCTGATTTCTGGACGTGGAAGGGAAGGGCGGGCGTGCGCCCTGTGCGGGTCACACCTGAGTGTTTTTCCTGCTCAGGCCGTGCACGGGAGGGTCACGGCCGGGGTGTGCGGGTCACACGGCGGTGTGACCCGGTGTGGCCCCCGGCTGTGACCCGGGGGTGTGACCCTCAGCCGCGGTGTGGAAGTCCTCTAGGTCGTAGCCGCGCAGTCGTTGGCCGCGGCGCTTGAACGGCTGCTCTCGGGGGCCGATGCCGTACGGACGTAGCGCGTCGGCCAGTTCGGTCTGACTCATACCGAGGGCGTCGGCCAACTCCGCCGAGTGCAAGCGCTCGGTGCCGGCAGCGGCGAAGGCGGCCATGGCGCGGGCCACGATCGGCGGAACCTGGTGGGGCTGCAGGGCCGCGGGTACGGGATGAAGCTGTCGGGCGCGCGCCACCTGCCGACGGGGTTCGGGCCAGTCGGCGGCCGATACCACGGGCAGCGGAGTACTCGTACGGCGGGCCAGAGCGAACGGATCAGCCCAAGAATCGGCTCTGCCACCGGGAAGGACTGTCAACCGGCGTGCCGGAACCGGGGCGGAGGACGTGCCCGGGTTGAGCGCGTGGGCGTAAGGGTCGGGAACCTCCTCGGTGGTGTCGAGATCGGTGAAGGCGGCATACATCCGCTGATAGCGGGTGTCGTATGCCTCGCCGGCGGCCTCAGCCGATGCCGCATCGAGATCGGGGCGGGTGGTGGCGATGATGAGGGCGGCTTGCTCGATCTGGGCAGGCAGCACGTTGTAGGCGCGGAATGGGCGCGGGACGGAACCATCGAGGCTGGCAAAACCGGTACCCTTGCCGGCGAGCTGATCCATGCAGATGCCACGGTTCCAGCCGAACATGTGGCCCAGTTCGTCATCATCGGGGCCGTGCATCTGGATCCGCACACCGGTCTGTTTTTTCATGTTGACCGGGATCAGGTCGGAGGTCGGGCGCAGGGCGGAGATGATGAGGTTGACGGCCTCGTTGCGGCCGATGTTCTGCAACTCGCTGAGCAGGCTTTCCAGCTCGCGATCTTTGACGGCTTGGGCGCCTTCGTCCACGAGGATCGTGATCTGTGGCAGCTCCGGGCTGACGGGAAGCAGGTTGCTGTTGTGGGCGCGCTTGAGCTGCCGGTAGCTGGCCTTGCGGTGCTTGGCGACGGCAATCGCCGCGGACAGCATCAGCTTGCCTTCGTGCAGGTTCGGCGCTGCCCAGTCGATCGGACAGCGCGCCACGCGCCCGTCCAACCACACGTCAATCCAGGGTTGGGTCAGCCCGCCCCCGTTGAGGTCCAGATGCCAGACCAAATTGTCGGTGCATCGGCCCAACGCGATGGAGGCGTCCTGTAGCAGCGTGGTCTTACCCGATCCACGCTTTCCGGCGATCAACACCGACTCTTCCCGGACCAGCGCGCCAGCGGGATCGGCGTTGGTGTACTCGCCCCAGTAGATCGGCTCCAGCACGGTAGTCGGGGAGTAGTCAGCCGGATAGGTGATGATCTGGGCGAGCCGGTTGACGGTGGAGACTCGCAACACCACCGTGCCGCGGTGCGGGCCGCCGACGATTTCCACGCCGCAGCCTTCAGGCAGACGGGCATCGGTGGCCAGGGCTTCGGCATAGCTTTCCACCTGCTTGCGGGTGACGCCTCCGCCGGGCAGCTCTACCTGCACGTCATAGCCGGTGCCGGTCGGCCAGGTGACGACGTCGGTGACGGTGACGCGGATGCGGCACACCCGCAGCAGCCGGTTTTCCCACTCGATACCGATGCGAGCGTTCTGCCGCAGGACCAACGCCGTGCCGGGCCGCCGGTCGGTATGGGGAGTAACCCGTCCGAGCGGAGACAGCAGCCCAGCGGTCAGGGCGCCGACGCCGAGCGCGGCGAAGGTGTTGAGATTCCAGGGAGTGGTGATCAGGGTGTAGGTCAACCATCCGCCGGCTCCGATCCAACAGCCCAGCCGATACAGCAGCGCGGTCGGGCCGTGATCGAAGTGGGCGCCCACCACGACCGTGCCCAGCATGCCGGTGACAGTGGCGGCGCCACCCCAGAGCGGATCAAGCGCGGTGGCGTCGCCCACCGCAGCCAGCGCGGCCAGGGCAAGGGCGCCTTGCGTGGTGGCGCTGACGGGGCCACGCGGGGTCAGTGATCAGTCCGCGCGGGGCTTGGTGGTCGTGGTGGTGTGCACGTGGGATTTCTCCTTTCATGGCTCGTAGGGGCGGATGGGAGGGCGGCTCAGACGTTCCACAGCGGTTCGTTGGTGCGTGGGGCTTCCTCGCGCCGCAGGTCTTCGGCGTGCACGCGACGGAACAGCGGGCCGACTTCCTCGGCGAGGGAAACAAGCTGGGCTTGGGCCTGGTAGAGACGATGGATGGCTTCCACCACGGCCGGATCGATGGGGTATTCGGCTTGCAGGCGGGTGGTGTAGGTGCGGATGGCCAGCGCCACGTAGGCGGGGACCTCGGTGAGCTGGTCGAGTTCGCGGGCCACGACCCACATGTCGGTGGGGGCGTAGCTGGCGGCGGCGGCGTTCATCTCGGCGGCCGTGGCGGCCAGTGGGAAAGTGCTCATGGTGCGACTTCTCCTCGTGGTGGTGGTTGCTGCGTAGGGGTGACGGCGCCGGCTCGAACCGGCCGGTGCCGTGGTCTGATCGGCGGTGCTCTTGGCCGGCCCGTCGGGGGAATCGGCGGGGATGCGGAAGAGCCGGATCTTGTAGCCGCACTGGCAGGTGACAGTGAGTTCGGCCTTCCCACCGGGGATCGTGACCGTGTGCGTGGTGCCGCACTGCGGACAGGCGGCGCTCATGGTGATGGCGGGTTCGCTGTTGGTCGGGCGTTGCGAGGTCGCCTCGGTTGTGTCCGCGGCGGCGGTCTCGCTGGCCGTGGCGTCGGATGTGGGCTTGCGGGCCGTACGGCGCCGCCACCAAGAAGTCAGCCATGCCACCAGCGCCACCGCCGCGGCGGTAGCTTCGGCGTCCCAGCGCCGCACTCCCGACCGGACGGCCAGCGCTGCCCGGCGTGCGGCGTGGAAGGTACGGGCGGTGCGGGCCGCGGTCCACGCAGTCGAAACCCGCCGACCGGTACGGCGGTCGGCCCACCCACCCGCACGGCGGGCGGTTCGGCCCATCGCGCGGCGGGCGGCGTGGCCGGCGTTGCGCAGTCGCCGTCCGGTCGAGGTCACCGCCCGTTCAGTCCGACGCCGAAGCAGATGCTTTGGCGCCGTTGAGGCAGGTCGCTTCCCGATGTGAGGCGAGCGCGGCGCCGTACCTCTCGGGGAAGCGCCTTTCTTGTCCGCACGCTTGGCGCGTGCCTTTCGTGTGCTCATGGTGTCGCGCTCGCGGCCTTCGGCTCGCTTTCGGGCACCGCCCCGGCGGAACCTGTTGAACGCACTCGTAGGAGCGGAAGCGCGGTCGGTCCGATCACTCATCGATCGAGGTGAGCGCACCTGCCAACGGCCCCGCCTGCTGGTTTTCGTCCGCTCGGGGCGTTCAGACGGGGCGGCGGTCCGGTTACTCAGGCCGGCGGTTCGCGGCGGTCGGTGGAAGCGATGCCCCATCCCCTCGGGCCGGTATGCGCTCCGTCCACCGATCCGTCCGGTCCGTCCACCGATCCATCCGGCGGTCCGTCCGCTTCGCCGTCCGGCATGCTCTGCGGCGGTCGTGCTGCGACCGCGGCGCCGTCGCTCGGTCGAACGGTACGGATGGGGGTCGTTACGTCTTTGACGGCGTCGGCGGAGGTAGACCAGCGCCCCGCCTCCCGCGATGACAGCGCAGGCAACCAATCCCCACGGGCCAACGAGTTGATACACGCTCGCCAATACGGCGGTTGCTATCGACAACACGCCGATTGCGAGCTGTCCAGCGGGAAAGCCGCGAGCATGCTCACCGTTCTCCTCGGCATCGGATGCGTTCGCTGGCGGCGGTGTCTCGACCGGCGGCACGTCGCTGGTGACGGCTTCAGAGGGAACGGCCACAGGGGGAACGACAGCACTCGGTTCCGGAGGCTGCTCTTCGACGGTGGTCTGTTCGGTCATCCGTGCTCCCCTCCTTCTGCGAGCGCGTCGCGTACGGCGCGGGCGGCATCCATGCCGCACCGCAAGGTGCGCTGAATTCGGGTCGCGCTGGGGGTGGCGGGCAGCTCACCGGAAGCGATCAGAGTCCGTGCCTGGTCGGTCAGGGCCGGGATGTCGACTCCACTGGGAGCGGTGTTTTCCCTGTACGTAGGACCAGTAGGGCCGCCGGTAGGGCTGCGGTAGCTCAGCCCCGCGAAGGCGGCCAGGATGATCGGCAGCACGGTCACGATCGCCACGGCCACGATGGGGCCAAGCAGATGCAGCACGAGATTGGCCATGCTGAAGGTCTCGGCGATGCCGGGCAGGTACGGCCAGGCGTTCATCGTCGCGGTCAGCCCCAGAAACAGCCGCTCGACCCGAGTGACGGTCCGATGATGCAGGTCCACCCCACGGGTGCCGAGGTAGGCACGGGCACCGACCACGACCAGCAGGGCCAGCGAGAGAAACGGCTCAACCAGCCAGGCGGAAAGCCAGGCGGCCGTTCCCGGCTTGGCGTCATCGGCGGCGAATCGCTGTACACCGGCGGTAGACCAGGCCAACGCCAGGGCCAGGGCGATCAACGCGGTCGTTATCAGCAACCGCCGTACCCGCACCGTTTGGTAGACCAGCATGGTCGGGGCTTGAGCCAGCTCATACAGCCGGGCAGCCTCATACGCCCTACGGCGGCGCTTGCGGACCTTGGCGGTTTCGACGATCAGCGGAGTGTCGTCGTCTTGGAGCGCGGCCAGCGCATGAGCTTCGGCCACTTCCGCGGCGAGCTGGCGCACGCGCTTCGTCTCACCGCTCATCGCTGGCGGGTGCGGCGCCGGCGGCGGGGGCACGGGCGCGTGATCTGCCACATAGCGCTCCAGCGCGGCCAGGCCACGGGCGATGTCGCCGGGGCCGGGATCAGGGGTGGCTGTGCTGATCGTCATGAGGGCCCCTCCCCGATCTGGACATAGACACGGATGCAGGGCTCGGCGGGAACCGTGGGGCACAGTCCTTTGACGGCGGCGATGGGGAAGGTCTCGCGCAGGGTCAGAACGGCGTCGGCGACTTCGGCGGGCGTACCGGTCAGGCGGATGGACAGCATCGGGGTCTCCTTGGAGGTCAGGCGGCAGCGAGTGTGTTGAACTCAGGGGCTTCCGCGGCCATCTCGGCAGCGGTACGGCCGGCCCACACGCCGGCGGTGGGCTGGAGCTTCAGGGCGTAGGCGGCGCAGAACACCTGCGCCGGGCAGCCCGCGCAGATCTCACGGGCGACTGCTTCACGGGCAGCGCGCTCAACGGCGGTCTCGATCGTGGCGTGCGGACCGGTGTGCAGCTCGGAGTCGTAGCTGCATTCCGGTAGCGGGATCTCACCATCTACGGGCCAGGCCGCTTCGAGTTCGGCGAGCGACATGCGCGAAGGGTGGATAGGACGAGTCATGAGGGTGGCACTCCTTGACGCTCTAGCGGTCGGTTACAGGAGCGCCAGGGCGGTGCGGGTCGTGGTGGCTACACACCGCTCCGGCGAGGACAGCGAAGTTCGGGGCGCAGGCTCGTTACCGTGCGCGGGCCGCCTTTTCGGTGGGAGGCGGTGGCCCGGATTTAGTTGTCAAAAGGTCGAGTGCGACAGCCCGTCGGCGCGCGGCGTGTGCCGCCTTCCCAGGTCTTCCGGCTGTGCGGGTGCTGCTTGATGCGCGGCTTGATCAGCCGAAGTTGGAGAGGAAGGTGACGAGTGAGTCGGCGACCTTCATCAGCCCGTCCATCGCGGCAGCGGCGAAATGAGCGGCCTTGGCGGGCTCACGGACGATGAAGAACACCGCGCCGATGACGAACAAGGTCGGGAGGAACTTGCCTGAACTGGTGGTGAGCTTCATCGCGGGCTCCCTTCGGCTGGCCCTTCGAACCTACTAGACAGGTTCTATAAGAGATAGAACATGTACAGTAGAGGCGAGTCAAGGTTTAGGGATCCGGTCTTTCAGGTTTCTTCGGCGCCTTGGGCCTTGCTCGCTGTTGCCAACTCAAGAGAACCGCAGGGCAAGGCCGTACGGGCAGAGTGATTCCGGGGGTGCTCAGTTGCTCAGGGGGTGATTTTCGGGGGTGATTTATCCTCTGACCTGGACAAATAAGATCTCGGAATTCCCTTGAAATGCTGGCCGCTCAGCCTTGACGCGGGTAATGCTGACCCTGAAACCGTGATCGGAGGTGAGGACGTCTATGCCGCCCAACCTTGGGTTAGCCGAGGCCATGCGCCGGGCTGACTGCTCAAACAAAGGGCTCGCGTCCAGAGTTCAGCTCGTCGCCCAAGAGGACGGCGTATTCCTCCAGTGCACGCACGTGAACGTCAAACGCTGGCTCGAAGGAGTTCAACCGCGCCCTGCAACGGCGAGATTCATCGCCGAGGCACTCAGCCGTAAAGCTGGCGTGCGGTTCTCCCTGGAGGACATCGGCATGGGCGGGACAGTGACGCCCGCAACCCTTGAGCGTGGCCTTGAATACGCTGAGGCCGTACCCGAGGTCGGCACCCGACTGGTGGGACTTACCCGGCGGGATCTGGCGGATGACCCTCTTGCCGTACAAGCCGCTGTGGTGCCTTCAGCATGGACGCAACCGCTCCTGACGTGGCTGTTGTCGAGAGCCGAGTCCTTGCCGGTACGGAGCGGCGCACGGCTCAACGTGGGGGAGGCCGACGTCTGCGCCATCCGTACGACAACGCAGCTCTTCATGAAGCTCGATTTCCAGTTCGGTGGCGGCCATGCTCGCGCAGCCTTGGCCCAGTACTACGCCCATGACGTGAGCCCTCTCTTGGAGGGGACGTTCACGGAGCCGGTCGGTCGCGCGCTCTTCTCGGCCGCCGCGGAGGTCACGCAACTTCTCGGGTGGACGGCCTACGACCTCGGACGTCATGGCCTCGCTCAGCGATACATGATCCAGGCATTGCGCCTCGCTCAAGCCGCGGATGACCGGATGCTCGGAGGGCGGCTCCTCGGCAACATGAGCCACCAGGCCAACTATCTGGGGAACTTCCATCAAGCAGTACAGCTCGCGCGGGCAGCGCAAGAGGGCTCAAAAGGGGTCGCGAGCGCAACCACGATGGCGAGCTTCCTCGCCATGGAAGCGAGAGCCCACGCGGGAAACGGCGATGATGCTGCGTGCTCACGAGCACTTCGCGAGGCTGAGAAGCTCTTCGAAACTCGGAACATCGCTGATGATCCCGAATGGATAAGTTACTTCGACGACGCCGAGTTGGCCGGCGAGGGCGCACACTGCTTCCGCGACCTCCGGAACCCGCGCATCGCTCAAGAGTTCATCGGCCGGTGCCTGGAGCTCACAGATCCGGTCTACGCTCGCACGCTCGCATTCATCCGCATGGTGCAGGCGGCAACCTACGTCCACCAGGGCGAGCCATGCCAGGCGGCCATCCTGGCGACACAAGCGGTAGAGCTTGCGGGCTCCCTCAAGTCGATGCGCTATCTCCGATACATCCAGGACCTCTGCGCCGACCTCAAGGCCTACCGCGGCAATCCCGAGGTAGAGAGCTTCCGAGAGCTGGTTGCCGGCAAGTACCCCTCGATCGCCTAGAAAGGAGTCCATGCACGCGGAGCTTCATCGTCGCGCAGCGACGCGAAGCGCACTTGAAACTCTTGGGCGACTTGCTCGCTCTCGTTGACGTTCTGCATCAGCCACGTGGTCATCTTCAATTCGTTGATGGAGCGCAGCACCGGGAATCCTTCCCACCCCATGATGTCGAACCCATAGGCCGTGGCGAATCCCTCATACTCCCGAGGTGTGTGCCAACCGATGAGGCGCTCTGTCGCAGTGACAGCAAGGTCCGTCTCGGGCTGCCCGAAAGCAAATCGCTCGAAGTCGATGAGCAAGATCTTGCCATCAGGAGTCTTGATTAGGTTCTGCTGGTGAGCATCTCCATGGACAGCACACGGGGCCAAGGGATAGCGGAGATTGGTGTAACTCCCGCGGAGCTCTGCGAGGCGATCCGTGAGGAAGTCGCGGTCCTGGTCTGACAGCACCTCCGCTGTGGCGATGCGCTCAGACACTCGCCCGAAGATATCGAGCTCAGGCAATGGCAGTCCTGCGGGAACAGGAAAGCTGTGAAGCTGCCGAAGGATCCGCGCGAGGTCCTTAACGCTTGCCTTCTCTCCGCTGTCGTCAACGAAGCGCCAGAAGGTAACCGGCTTCCCTCTGACTAGGCGGGGCTGTTCGTGGTCCACAGGCTCCGCCGCGGGTAGTCCTGACTCGCGAAGCCACTTGGCTACGGCAACCTCCTTGGTCGCGTCAGGGAGAACCTCCGCGCTGCGAGCGATTCGGACGATTACCTCCTCGGCTGCAAGCTGGAATATGGCGTTCTCACCAAGACGGATGAGCCTGGCATCCTCGGCGTGCAAGCCGATCTCACGGCATACGGTGTCGAGGGTTTTTTGAGCTTCGGCAGCGGTGAAGGGCAAAGAATCGAGGCGCGATTCGTTCACTATGAGCGGCCTATTCGCTAGTCGGCACCTGGATTGCTGTCATTCAATGGGGGAGTGGCGATCCGTCCGAGACCCCGCCTGCTCTTGACGAGTCCTTCCGCCTCCAGTAAGGCCATAGCACGTCTCACGGTAACCCGTGCTACGCCGTGTTGTTTGGCGAGCACGGATTCCCCCGGAATGCGAGATCCTGCAGGGAATACGCCGGAGAGGATGGTCTTTCGGATGGAAGCTGCTACTTCATCGGTCCGGGTCAGCGCCCCCCGAGCGTCACCGACGAACCAGCCCTTACCGTGGATTGCAGTGATGAGCCCTTCGGCAGCCAACGTTTGGAGAGCCTGACGGGCAGTACCCTTCGACACTCCAAAGTGCTCAGCTAACGTTGCTTCACGGGGAAGCTGGTGACCGGGCTCAAGCGTGCCACTGACGATGTTCTCCCGAAGAGAAGCGGCGACGGCCTCGTACCGCGTGGAGACGGGGCCAAACTCGCCAGACGTCTCACCTATGACTCGCCGACCTTTGCCTATCTCGCTGGCCACGAGGCCGAGACGTTCCAACTCTGCTACTGCCTGTCGGACGGTGCCGCGGGCAACATTGTACGTGCGCATTAGGGCAGCATCAGATTGCAGCATCCCACCGGGGGGAGGTTCGCCAGCCTGAATCTGGGCACGTAGGTCGTCCGCGATCCGAAGATATGCGGGCCGGTCATTACGCTGATTCATTACACCTCCCTAGAGACGCATAGCTCCCTTAGCCTAGACGAATCCTCCGAGGACTGCGAGCGGGCCTGCCCTTAGAGTGCTACATGGATAAATAGGCATCTCCCAGAGAGAAGGAAATCGCAGAAAAACCCCCCCTTTTAGAGTCTATCCAGCGAGGATCGCACGATATTGATAATCTTAATACATTTCGGATGTCGATGTTTATTGAAGTTGACTTCCCAACGCTGGCTGAAACGTTCTTCAGGACCCTGTCGTCGCCGTATACTGTGATTGCCGCAAGGGCGTTCGAGTCTTCATTATCTCCCACGCCAATAATCCCTGAAAGTTTTTTATATTTCCTTCCGAGGTTATATTCAAGTCGATCTCCGTAGGGTGGGCATAGGGCCTCTACGCTATTTGGATACTCCCTCCCATTCATCTCTGCAGATATCCTCTTTGACCAAGTGTCAAAGTAATTTCCTAAAGGCTCCATGTCTGCTAGGTAAATCTTTAAAGGTGCACTTTTTTCTTCTTTCGCGGGGATTGGAGAATCTTTTATTGTGGGGGTATTTAAGAAATTAGATTCTTTTACTTCCGTTGGCGTGTTGTAGGGCACTGGAGGGCTGTCCGGCGAAGCCTTATCAGGGCCTTGGAGTGCTACAACTATTGCGACAATTAGAGACAGGGATCCGGCTACGCTTCCAACAATGGTCCAGAAAGCAACGGACTTGGGGTCGTGCCATGCACCGCGGTTTCCACTACCGCCGGAGGAGACAGTCATGAGATTTCCTCTCTTCTGGATTTTAGCGCCTGAATAATTTCCATAAATCAATATGCATGAAATGAATTCTCTGTAGTCCTCTAGAATTTAACGTATCGAAATGCTAAATAATATGCGATATGTCCTAATCTGATAGAAATATCCCCATGTATGATTCTAAGGGCGTTCTGTGTCGATCCTGGTCTTTTATGCCCTTTGGTCCGTTGTTGATAGTGATTGAGGTGGGCTGCACTCAAGTTTGCACGGCTTTAGGCGCCACGTCTGGCGCACTGCATAACAGTTAGAGCAGGGCAAGGCCTCATCTTGCTAGGCGACTTTGAGTGGACGATCTCGAAGTGCCAGAATGTACAAAAAGGACGTGACTTGGAGTTGATCGTTTGCTACCCTGGGCAAGATCTGGCCGCTCGTGCCCTGCGCGTTGTAAGTGGAGGCAAGATGGACTTGTCTGAAAAAAATAAGATTGACTTTTATGGGGAAGCACTAGCTGGGGCTTCCACCGTCGCGAGTCGAGCTTCGCGAGCCGCCAAGGTATGCCAAAAGGCCGTTTATGGTCAGCGAATCAGCTTATTTATAACACTCGGCCCACAAGGCTGGAGTGGTAAAAGTCTGAGTCGATTCAAAGAGCATTTCGAACCTAGAGTAGGGCCGATTGGTGGAGGGGGGGATATCTTCCTCGTGAATGCCTTCAATGCTAAATACGTCGGCCGAATCGGAGGGCTCTCCGACCATATCGGACCGGTTTCTCAGAACGGTGCATTCCAGCACCTTGGAAAGGTAAGTAAGAGATTCGGGGTAGTGGGCGGTGTATTCAACCTTGGTTCTACATGTGCCAAGCAGCTATCACAAGACGTCGGCCTCCCGGCTGTCGAGCGTGGTGCTCGAATGGCTTACCGGGCTGTCGCTAAGTATGCGGCAGGGAGGGCTGGTACTGCTGCGGGAGGTGCGGTAGGTGCTTACGCAGGCGCGGCATTTACGGCTGCTATGGGTGCTTTTATTTCCGGTGCCGCCAGTGGTGCCGCAACAGGTGCCGCCGCTGGCACAATAGTTACTCCAGGTGTAGGGACGGCTGTCGGTGCGGTTCTGCTTGGTGTCGGTGGAGGTGTCGCTGGAGCGATTGCGGCCGGCAAGGCCGCCGATATGATCGTTGACCGCACTATTGATCCAGTAGGGAAGGCCGCAAACAAAGTTAGGGAATATCTTGCTAGAAAGCTTAGCGAGATAGTCGATTAATCTATTCCATTCACTATTCTCTCTGTGTGACTAGATTGGCGGGTAAGCAATCTTATTGGTAGGGATGTGGGCCTCTGTAGGGCGTGTAGAGGGGGTTCGGCGTGAGCGAAAAGTCCCGCAGTGTGCGACATCTGCTGATCCCTCAGAAAGGGTCCTTGGTGCGAGAGCCCCCTCTACCGAAGTGGGTCGCTCGCACAGTTTCCGATCTTGACGATGCTCGTACGACAAAGCAGTCCTGTAGAGGTCTTTCATCCTAGTTGTGGACCCATTGCAGCCCGGTGCCGTAAGACCGATGAAGATCGGAACGTGTATTGCCTGGTCATGGGATTTAAGTCGCCGCAATCCATATTCCTCTCCGGAGCCGGTAGCCCTCTTTGCGGACGACGGGCTGCGTCTGCTGTTCGGCCCTCGTCGGTCCGCGATCAAGCGCGATTCGAGAGCGCCACCATGGAAGGGCTGAAGGCCGTTCGGTCCTTGTCCCGTCCGATGACATGAGAGGAAATGTGATCTTGTTACAGGCAGCCTGGGCCCCGTACTGTGCCGGATGCGTGCCGAAATCTCAAATGATCAATCGTTTAAAGGCTTGCACTCGCAGGTGAGAGGCATAATCACTCGGGTTCGCGACCGTGACTCATAATCCCTTGGTCGCGGGTTCGAGTCCCGCCCGCCCTACCCCTTCAGGGAAAACCGATCAGGCGTCTGACCTGGATTTTCTGTTGATGATGACCTTGGCGGCATGTTGGCCCATGACCAGTCAAGATCGAAAAGGGCCTTCTGTTGGTCCATCGTTGGCCCATCCATTTTGATCATGAGCTCTTCGCCGCCCTCGGAATCAGCGCCACCGCCGCCTCCGCGAGCTCCGGAACCACGCTCGTATACGTGTCTGCGGTGAACCAGTACTGCGAGTGCCCGAGCGTCGCGCTGACGACCTTCATGTCGGAGCCGGCCGCCAGCATCAGCGTCGCCGCACAGTGCCGAAGATCATGCAGCCGCACCGGCGGCAACGGAGCCTGAGGCGCGAGCGTGACGGCGCGCTTGGGCGCGAGGTGCACCTGAGCGAGCCGCTCGAGACTCCAGCCCTCCTCGGCGTGCCTGCGGCGGATGGTGGCGTGGCGGATGAGGGCGCGGTCGAACCGCTGAGAGATGACATCCGGGTCGAGCGGCTCCCCGGACGGCTTGGTGAAGATCCGGCCCGAATCCACCCACGCTTCGCCGGCGGCGAGCTTCTCCTCGCTCTGCTCCTTCCGCCACGCCTTCAGCAACGTGACGTTGGTGGCGTCCAGCGTGGTGACGCGCCAGGACGCATCCGTTTTCAGGCCCGGCTCGTCGTCGTCCTCACCCTCCAGGATCGACAAGGTCTTCGTCGGGCTGGTCAGGTCGATGTCCTGCCAGCGGGCCCCGCAGATCTCGGCCCGGCGCAGACCGCGCGTGGCGACCACGTGGTAGAGCGGATACAGCCGCTCCTCGCAGGCCTCGAGGAAGTCGAAGAACTGGCCGACTTGGGCGGGCGTCCACACCATGACCGGGCCCGGCCGCGCTCCCGTCTCCTGCCAGCGCGCCACCCGCTCCGGTGTCCACAGCAGTGGCCGACGGCGCTTGGCCGCGGGCAGCTCGACGTTCTTGGACGGGTCGTGGCTGAGTTTCCGCTGCTTGTAGGCCGCCGACAGGGCGCTGGAGAGGGTGGCGTGCACGCAGCGGATCCGTGCTGACGTCAGCGGCCGGCGGCTGTACAGTGCGTCGGCGTCCTCGCCCTGGGCGGTGCGGGCCCGGGCCTTCAGCAGGCGGCGCAGTGTCTCGGACGGCTCGCCGTCGAGGGGGCGATTGATTTTCTCCATCGCCTCGTACAAGGCGCCGAGGTGGTGCTCGCGTAGATCGGCGAGCAGGAGGTGGCCGATGCCGGGGATGAGGTAGAGCTCGATGTGCGTGGTGTAGCTGATGCGGGTGGACGGCTTGAGGCTCTTCTTGCCGGCCAGCCACTGGCGCAGGTAGGTGATGACCTTCAGTTTGCGGTCGGGGATGGGCCGGCCGGAGTTGGCTTCGGCCACCAGCTTGATCAGTTCTTTCTCGGCGAGGGTCTTGTTCGCGAACGGGCCCACGCGCGGGCGGCGGCGCCTGCCGTCGGCATCGGGCGGGACGTCGTAGCGGACCCACCAAGATCCTTGATCACGTTTAGCCGGCAGGGGGCAGGTCTGGCCGATGAATTTCCCGGTCTCGTCTCGGCAGTGACAGCGTCTGAAGGTGTAGGCCATGACGGGCTCCTGCTGTGGGGAACCTGCGGGCGAGGTGCTGGCTGACGGCGTTGAGCGCGTTGAGGGTGGGCAGGGTGATCACTTCGGGGGAGAAGTAGCAATCGAACTGGGCGGGGGAGGCGTCCATGGACACCTGAGGTTGCCGGGAATGTTACGTTCCAGAAAATGACGAACTATAGGCGTTTGTCGGGGTCGCCCATGGCCATCGGTATCTCTCTCCAGTGTCCGGCTGTTTGGTCCATCGCGGCCACGAGTTCGGGGTCGGTTCCGCTGTCTTCTGCGATCCGGATCTCCGCGTAGACGAGTTGCCCGCCCGAAGTTTCGTTGATCGTCATGTTGACGGGTCCGATGAGGTCGCGTGGGTCCACCAGCCGGACGCCGGGGCGGTCACGGGCAAGCGGTCGCCGGCCTCGTCCTCGGGTATGTGTGCGTGCTGCCGTGGGCGCTGCTCACGTTCTGGCTCATCGTCGGCGCCGCCAACAGCGCGTAGCCACGAACAAGCAAAGCCCCGTCCACCTCACGGTGGACGGGGCCGAGAGGGCCTGCGTCGGGCAGATTACTTGTAGTACTGCACCCAGTACTCGACGGTGTGCTTCTTGTCTAGGATGAAGTTCGCGTAGTAATCGCGGTGCCCTGCGTTGTGGATGCGGACGATGCCGTAGCCGCCGTTACAAGACCACGTTCCGGACTTGGCGGTCTTATCGCCGAGGGCGTAGCGGCGCCTGTAGACGAGATCGACCCTTATCCGCGAGTCGTTGCCCCAGCAGCGGGCCTTGACCTGCATCACGCGCACTCCCGAAGGCCGCTTCCAGATCCCGGCACTCAAACGCTTGCCTGGACCCAACGCCTCGTGCCGGAGGGTGTACCAGCGGGCCTGCGCTGACGCCCCGGGCGCATTGATCTCGACATCGGCCACGGGAGCGGTCTTGGAGCTTCCGGCCGTCCCGGCGAAAGCGGTCGCCGGCAGGAGGGATACCACGGCGGCAGAGGTAAGGGCTACCGCACCTTTAGCGATGAGTTTCACTTCTCCTCGTTTCCTGAGCCCTGTCGCGGGATGCTGTGCGGTCGGCGTGAAGGTGATGATTTTTCCCTTGACGCCGCACACCGTCCTCACGGTATGAGCGAGGTCAGTAAAGATCGTCAAACTCGGGGTGGAATCACAGGTTGTCTCTCGTGGTAGCCGACCGGGCGGCCTGCAACTTTCGCGGTAGTCGGGGTGAGCGGAGTTGCATCAGGTCTGGGGAGGTTCCTCGGCCGGTCCGGAGCGGGCCGTACGGCGGACATGACGTTGCTCATGCAGCCAGGGCGGCGGGTCGTCCGGATCGGGCTCAGGGATCGTCACGGGGGCATGGTGGCCCTACGGGGTGATCGTCTGCAGGGGTGCCCAGGCTCTGGCCGAACGTGGCCACGTCCGGACGAGCCGGCCCCCGCGTCACTGGACCTTCGTTGACGAAGCGGTCCCCCTCCGGCAAGTCGGCAGCACCAAGGTCATGCACACCTAACTGGAGATCATCCGGGGCTCCACGCGACGATCCAGGTCATCCCCTTCACCGTGGGCGCCTACATGCCGCCCGACAACCCTTTCATCTACTTGGAAGTCGCCGATCCGCCGATCCCGGATGCGATTTACCTTGAGTCGCTCACCGGGAACGAGGTCCTGGAGGCACCCATTGAACTGGTTTCCTGCCGAGAAGCTATCGACCAGATTCGTGCTGCGGTTC
>NZ_BOOH01000069.1 GCF_016863135.1 Planobispora longispora | reverse complement strand
TGGTGCGCGCATGCAGACGATCGTGGTGATGAAGTTGACCGAGCCGAGGATGGTGCCCAGACCGCTGATGGTCAGGCCCATGATCCACAGATCGCCGCCGATGCCGGGCGAGCTGATCGCGTTCGACAGCGGGGTGTAGGCGAACCAGCCGAAGCTGGCCGCGCCACCCGGGGTGAAGAAGCCCGACATGGCGATGGTGCTGCCGAAGGTGAACAGCCAGTAGCTGACCATGTTCAGGCGCGGGAAGGCCACGTCCGGCGCGCCGATCTGCAGCGGCATCAGCTCGTTGGCGAAGCCCGCGAACAGCGGCGTCGCGAACATCAGCAGCATGACCGTGCCGTGCATGGTGAACAGCTGGTTGAACTGCTCGTTGCTGGTGAGCTGGAGACCCGGCTGGGCCAGCTCCGCCCGCATGACCAGCGCCATGACGCCGCCGATCAGGAAGAACACGAACGAGGTGATCAGGTAGAGGTGCCCGATGATCTTGTGATCGGTGGACGACGCCCACTTCGCGATGATCGAACCCTTGCGGGTCGTCACCCGCGCGGGGGCGGATTCGATGCGTTCGGTGGTCACTGGGCACCCGCCTGGCTAGCGATGTACTGGTCGAACTCGGCCTGCGTCACGAGCTTGACACGGAAGAGCATCCGGCTGTGGTCCACACCGCAGAGCTCGGCGCAGCGACCGGCGAAGGTGCCGGTCTTGTCCAGCGTCACGACCTGGAAGCGGTTGTCCACGCCCGGGATCACGTCCAGCTTGAACTTGAACGCCGGGACCCAGAAGGAGTGGATGACGTCCGGCGAGGAGAGGTTGAACTGGACCCGCTTGCCCGCCGGGAGCACCAGCTCGGGGGCCTCCTGAGCCTTGTAGTTGTCGGCGGGGACCCCGACGACCTCGGCCGTCTTGCCGGCGGCCTCGGTCGTGAAACGCCAGCTCCACTGGAACGCCTCGACCTTGACCGTCACGTCGGGCTTGGCCGACATGTCGGTGAGGTAGTTCTGGTCGCGCGCGGTGAAGAAGAACAGCACGCTGACCATGATCAGCGGCACGATCGTGTAGAGCATCTCGATCGGGAGGTTGTACCGCACCTGGGGCGGCAGCTCCTCGGTGGAGTTCTTCCTCTTGCGATGGAACGCCACGGACCACAGGATCAGTCCCCACACGACCACACCGGTGGCGAGGGCTGCGATCCAGGATCCGTTCCACAGACTCTGGACGACCTCGGACTGCTCGGTGATGCCCTCGGGCATGCCACCGCGCTTCCAGTCTTCAGCACTGCACGCCGTCGCGGACACCAGCAGCAGCGCCAGAGCGGCAGTGCGTGGCACCCGGCGGCGGGCCAACGGACGCCGTGCAGAACGGCGGGTCGGACTCACGGATCGCCTACCCCACAGATGAAGCCCAGGAGTCGCTCCTGGGCGGTCGTATGTTCATTTTGCAGTTCACAGCTTTACGCTGGGGGACACATTAGCGCGGCCACCGGCCGCCCTCCCGCGCAGCCCCCGATTGTGTCGTGCACGGTGCGACGATTGGGGAGTGGCGTACTTCGACGCGGCCTCCACCGAGCCGCTGCATCCCCAGGCGCGTGAGGCTCTGATCGCGGCGCTCGACGCCGGCTGGGCCGACCCCGCGAGACTGTACGGCCCCGCGCGCCGGGCAAAAATGTTACTGGAACAGGCGCGCGCCGAGATCGCCGAGGTGCTCGGCTGCCGGTCCGACGAGCTGTCCTTCACCGCCTCCGGCACCCAGGCGGTCCACCTGGGCGTCCTGGGAGCCCTGCGCGGGCGGCGCCGGGCGGGCTCCCGCCTGGTCGTCTCGGCCGTGGAGCACTCCAGCGTCCTGCACGCCGGACAGGTCCACGAGGCCGGGGGCGGCTCGGTGGAGACGGTCGGCGTCGGCCGTACCGGCGTGGTCGATCTGGAGGCGTTCGGCGCGGCGGTCCGCGCGGAGGGCACGGCCCTGGCCTGCCTGCAGAGCGCCAACCACGAGGTCGGGACCGCCCAGCCGGTCGCCGAGGCGGCGGAGCTGTGCGCCGCGGCGGGTGTCCCGCTGCTGGTGGACGCCGCGCAGACCGCGGGCCGCGCGCCCGTGCCGCCGGGCTGGTCGCTGCTGGCCGCCAGCGCGCACAAGTGGGGCGGCCCGGCCGGGGTCGGCGTGCTCGCCGTCCGCAAGGGCACCCGGTGGCGCAGCCCGCTGCCCGAGGACGAACGGGAGCGGCGCAGGGTCCCCGGCTTCGAGAACGTCCCGGCGATCGTCGCGGCCGCCGCCGCGCTGCGCGCCGTGGCGGCCGAGGCCGAGCGGGAGGGCGCCCGCCTGGCGGCCCTGGTCGACCGGGTCCGCGCGGAGGTGCCCCGGCTCGTCCCGGACGTCGAGGTGATCGGCGAGCCTGTCGCGAGGGTCCCTCACATCGTCACGTTCTCCTGCCTCTACGTGGAGGGCGAGGCGCTGCTCACCGAACTCGACAGAGCCGGATTCTCCGTATCGTCCGGAAGTTCCTGCACGGCGAGTACGCTTCGTCCATCGCACGTTTTGGAGGCCATGGGCGTGCTTACGCATGGGAACGTCCGGGTATCGCTGCCCCGTGGCACCTCCGAGGCGGACGTCGACCGCTTCCTCTCCGTCCTGCCGGACGCCGTCCGCAGGATCCGGGAAGAGGCGGGAGTGAAGCTGTGATCGGAGAATTCGGGGAGTGAGTAACGGGATGACGCCCAGGCAGACCTCCGCGGAGGACGTCGGTCAGGCTCCGGCGCTGACCATCGACGCCCTGGGCAAGAAGTGCCCGATCCCCATCATCATGCTCGCCGAGCGGATCAACCACGTCCCGCTGAACGGGATCGTCTCCGTCCTCGCCGACGACCCGGCCGCGTTCACCGACATCCCGGCCTGGTGCCGCCTGAAGTCGCACCACCACGTGGCCAGCTACGAGCTGCCGCAGGGCGGTTGGGCGATTCATGTCCGTCGCAACTACTGACATGCCCGAAAAGTGGGTATGAGCCCCCCTGGAAATCCACCACACGTTTCGGGGGGAAACGGCGTGAATGCAGAAACCGCCAAGGACGTGATGAATCCCGGCTGCAAGTGCATCGAGTCGGATGAGTCACTCGAACGGGCCGCGCAGCTCATGGAGGAGCTCGGCGTCGGGGCGCTGCCGATCTGCGGGCCCGACGACCGTCTGAAGGGCATCATCACCGATCGCGACATCGTCGTGAAGTGCATCGCCCAGGGGAAGAACCCCTCCCAGGTCACCGCCGGGGAGATGGCCACCGGGCTGGTCTGGGTCGCCTCGGACGCCAGCATCGAGGAGGCCCTCTCCAAGATGGAGCAGAACCAGATCAAGCGACTGCCGGTGATCGAGAACGGGCGCATCATCGGCATGATCAGTGAGGCCGACCTGGCCAAGAACCTTCCGGACGACCAGCTGGCCGACTTCGTCCACCGCGTCTACGCGGGCGTCTGAGCCCGTCTCGCGCCGCCGTGCGGCCCGTCCCGGCGCGCGGGCCGGGCCGTACGGCAAAATCTTCAGGAGGCGCAGGCCGGCGTCAGGCGTAGTGGCAGCGCACGTTCTGGGCCACCTCGGCGGCGGCCTCGGCGCCGTAGGCGGCGGCGAAGCGCTCCACGAAGACCTGCTGGCGGAGCTCGTACTCCTGGCCGCCGACGCGCTCCAGCACGTGGGTGGCGGTGAGGTTGCCGATCTGGCCGCAGCGCTCCAGCGGGAGGCCCCAGGCCAGCCCGGCCAGGAAGCCGGAGCGGAAGGCGTCGCCGACGCCGGTGGGGTCGGCCTTGCCCAGCTCGGGAGCCGACGGGACGTGCAGGGACGGCTCGCCCTCGCGGTCGATCACGACGCCCTTGGGGCCGAGCGTGGTGACGCGGACGCCGACCCGGCCGAGGATCTCCTCGTCGGACCAGCCGGTCTTCTGCTCGATCAAGCCCTTCTCGTAGTCGTTGCCGAACAGGTAGGCGGCGCCGTCGACCAGCTGGCGGATGTCCTCGCCGGGCATGCGGGCCAGCTGCTGGGACGGGTCGGCCGCGAACGGGATGCCGCGCTGGCGGGCCTCGTCGGTGTGGCGGAGCATCGCGTCGGGGTCGTTGGGGCTCACCAGCACCAGGTCGAGCCCGCCCACCCGGTCGGCGATCGGCTGCAGCTCGATCAGCCGGGCCTCGGCCATCGCGCCGGTGTAGAACGACGCGATCTGGTTGTGCTCCTCGTCGGTGGTGCACAGGAAGCGGGCGGTGTGGAACGTCTCGGAGACGTAGACCGACGCGCAGTCGACGCCGTGGCGCTCCAGCCAGGAGCGGTAGTCGGCGAAGTCGGTGCCGACGGCGCCGACGAGGATCGGCGACAGGCCCAGGCAGCCCATCCCGAAGGAGATGTTGGCCGCGCAGCCGCCCCTGCGGACCTGCAGGTCGTCCACGAGGAACGACAGGGAGACCCGGTGCAGCTGATCGGCGACGAGCTGGTCGCTGAAGCGCCCCGGGAAGGTCATCAGGTGGTCGGTCGCGATGGAGCCGGTGATGGCGATGCGCACGGGATCCTTCTCCTCGTTGTCAGCATCTTCGGGAAATGAGCCTGGCAAGAATACGCGAAGTCGCGGCACCGCAGAGCCCTGCGCGGCGAGGGCGGCACGGCGGAAGAGCCCTGGCCGTGAGGCCGGCACGACAGAAGAGCCCTGCCCGGTGAGGAACCTCTCACCGGACAGGGCTCGGTGGCCTGTCCGCCGGCCGGGCGGACCGCGCCGTTAGTTGAACGAGTCGCCGCAGGCGCAGGAGCCGGTGGCGTTCGGGTTGTCGATCGTGAAGCCCTGCTTCTCGATCGTGTCGACGAAGTCGATGGTCGCGCCCATGAGGTACGGCGCGCTCATCCGGTCGGTGACGACGCCGACACCGTTGAAGTCGGTGACGATGTCGCCGTCCATCGAACGGTCGTCGAAGAAGAGCTGGTAGCGCAGGCCGGAGCAGCCACCCGGCTGCACGGCCACGCGCAGCTGGAGGCCCTCCTCGCCCTGCTGCTCCAGCAGGCTCTTGACCTTGGCCGCGGCCGCGTCACTCAGGATCAGGCCCTGCGCCGTGGTCTCGCTGCTCTCAACCGACATGTGGTGACTCCCGCGTCTGCGTCAGCCGCCCCGACCGGGGCGGCCGTCTGTTTCTGACGTCCTTCTTAGACGCTACCAACACCTGTCCACTGCCACACATTCCATGTCCCCACCCCCGGAATAAATGCCGCAATCCATGTGTCATCATTAGTCGTCAGTTCGACGATAAGGGGGTGTGGTCGTGACGACCACCGAGACCGGGCTTCCACTCTTCGTCCTCGGCCAGGGCGCCGACGCGCACAGCGAGCGCGGGGTGGACTGCCCCGGAGAGCTGCCGCCCGCCTCCGACCCGGCGCTGGTCGAGCGCGCGCGGCGAGCCAAGGCGGCGCTCGGCGACCGGGTCTTCGTGCTCGGCCACCACTACCAGCGTGACGAGGTCATCCAGTTCGCCGACGTGACCGGCGACTCGTTCAAGCTCGCCCGGGAGGCCGCGGCGCGGCCCGAGGCCGAGTACATCGTCTTCTGCGGCGTGCACTTCATGGCCGAGTCCGCCGACATCCTGACCGGCGACGCGCAGCGGGTCGTGCTGCCCGACATGGCGGCCGGGTGCTCGATGGCCGACATGGCCACCTTCGACCAGGTCGAGGAGTGCTGGGAGGCGCTCGAGGACGCCGGGATCGCCGACGTCACCGTCCCGGTCACCTACATGAACTCCAGCGCCGACATCAAGGCCTTCTGCGGGCGCAACGGCGGCGCCGTGTGCACCTCCTCCAACGCCAGGCGGGCCCTGGACTGGGCGTTCTCCCGCGGGGAGAAGGTCCTGTTCCTGCCCGACCAGCATCTGGGCCGCAACACCGCGGTGCTGGAGATGGGCCTGTCGCTGGACGACTGCGTCGTCTACAACCCGCACCGGCCGAACGGCGGGCTGACCGTCCAGCAGCTGCGCGACGCGAAGATGATCCTGTGGCGCGGGCACTGCTCGGTGCACGGCCGCTTCTCCGCGCAGAACGTCGACGACGTGCGCGAGCGCATCCCGGGCGTCAACGTGCTGGTCCACCCCGAGTGCAAGCACGAGGTCGTCGTCAAGGCCGACCACGTCGGCTCGACCGAGTACATCATCAACAAGCTCCAGGACGCCCCCGCCGGGTCCTCCTGGGCCGTCGGCACCGAGCTGAACCTCGTCAAGCGGCTCGGGGCGATGTTCCCCGACAAGCACGTGACGTTCCTGGACAAGACCGTCTGCTACTGCTCGACGATGAACCGCATCGACCTGCCGCACCTGGTGTGGGCGCTGGAGTCGCTCGCCGCGGGTCAGGTCGTCAACCAGATCACCGTGGACGCCGACACCACCCACTGGGCCAAGGTCGCCCTCGACCGGATGCTCGCCCTCCCCTGATCCCCCGCCTCCCGGATCCCCTGTCCCGGTCGCCCCACGGCGGGCTTCGATCCCCGGCGACGTGAACGGGCCCCCGGCATCGCCGGGGGCCCGTCGCGTCTCTCCCCGGGCCGGGGTCCCGTCCTCCCCTGATCAGGACTCCATGGTCAGGACTCCCCGGTCAGGACTCCCTGGTGTAGCGCACGAACAGCGTCTCGTACTCCTGGGCGTTGGCGGCCTCGGCGAGCACCCGCTTCACCTCTCCCTTGAAGTCGATCACCACGGCCTCGTATCCGGACCCCTTGGCCCGCCAGGCCGCGATGTGGTTGTCGTCGTACCAGCCGATGACCTTCTTGGTCTCGAACGGGATCCGCGCCGTCGGCTCGGCGTCCGCCGCGGTGGACCAGACGCAGATCTCCTTCTCGGTCCCCTTGCAGTACGTCATCAGCAGCGTGCCGGACGGGTTGATGTCGTCGTTCTCGACGGTGAGCGGGGTGCCCACGTCCAGCAGGGTCTGCAGCACGACGCCGCTCTGCGGGTCGTAGAAGCGGATGCGCTGGACCTTGCCGTCGATCGCCCAGGTGCCGACCGCGCGGCTGTCGCCCCGCCAGAAGTAGCTCCAGGTCCCGGCGTCCTTCTCCTTCACGCGGACGACCTTGGCCTTCTTCGTGGCGACGTCGATGATGGCGAAGCCGTACGGCTTGTCCTTCTCGCCGGCCTCCTCGTACAGCGTCACCAGCCCCTTGCTGCCGTCCGGCGACCACTGCGGGAAGATCGGGTAGACCGGCGACTTGGCGGTCCTCACATCGGTCTCCGAGCCGGTCTTGTGGTCGACGATCGACACGAGGCCGTAGTTCTCCGAGTCGTAGGTCCGGTCGGTGGCCAGGGCCTGGGTTCCGGCGGCGTTCAGCGCGTACTCGAAGTAGGCGTCGTTCTTGACGAACTCGCGGGTGCCGGCCTTGCGGACGTAGAGACGGTATTCGGCGCTGCCCGCCAGGCTGTAGGAGCTCAGCATGACCGGGTCCTCGTCGCTCTCGTGGATCGTCACCGAGCTGTCCGGGAGCTTGATCTGCCGCTCGGCCCGGGGCACCGTCGGCTCCGGCGTGGCGGAGGGCTTGCCGGTGTCGCCCGCCTGCGGGGTGGGGGTCGGATCGGGCGTGCCGCCGCCGCGCGCCACCAGCGCGACGACGACCGCGATGAGCGCGACCACGAGCCCGGAGCCGACCGCGACCCAGACCCGCCGCACGCGTCCGTTCCCGCCTCCGCCGGGGGGCGCCGGCGTCCGCGCCCCCGGCGCGTGCGGCGTGGTGGCCTGCGACGAGATGCCGTACGGCTGCTGGAACCCTCCGGGGCCGGTCTGGTGCGGCGGGAACCCTCCGGGGCCGGTCTGGTGCGGCGGGAACCCTCCCGGACCGGTCTGGTGCGGCGGGTAGCCGCCGGGGCCGCCCTGGGGCCCGTACCCGCCCTGCTGCGGGTAGCCTCCCGGACCGGCCTGCTGCGGGAACCCGCCGGGGCCCGTCTGGTGCGGGGGGTGAGTCTGGGAGCCGGTCTGGTACGGGTATCCCCCCGGACCGGCCGGCTGCGGAAACCCGCCGGGCCCGGTCTGGTGCGGAGGGTATCCGCCGGGCATCGACTGCTGCGGGAACCCTCCCGGACCCGTCTGGTGCGGCGGATACCCCTGGGGAGCCCCCGGGTGCCCGTACCCCTCGGGCCCGGTCTGCTCGGCCGCGGCGGCCGAGCCCTCCATGAGGATGCCCCGGGGCGAGACGGGGGGCGGCGAGCCCTGCCCGCCGGGGGCCGTGTGGCCGAGCAGGCGCATCAGCGCCTCGCTCGCCGTGGGACGCCGCTTCGGGTCCTTGTCCAGGCAGTGGCCCACCAGCTCGCGCAGGGACGCGTCGGCGATCCCCGACAGGTCCGGCTCCATGTTCATGATCCGGTTGAAGATCGCGGGGAGGCTGTCGGTGCCGAACGGCGGCTGCCCGGTGGCCGCGAACATCATCGTGCAGGCCCAGGCGAACATGTCGGCGGCCGAACCCGCGGCCTCCCCGGCGAGCTGCTCGGGGGTCATGTAGGCGGGGGTGCCGATCGCCGTGGCGGTCAGCGTCGAGGTCCGGTCGAGGGCCTTGGCGATGCCGAAGTCGATGACCCGGGGGCCGTCGGAGGCGAGCAGCACGTTGGACGGCTTGAAGTCGCGGTGCACGATGTCCGCCTGGTGGATCGCGACGAGCGCGGTGACCGTGCCGATCGCCAGCCGGTGCAGCCCGGAACCCGTGCGCGGTCCCTCCGCGTGCACGACCGCGTCGAGAGTGGGGCCGTCGATGTACTCGCTGACGATGAACGGGCGGTTGTCCTCGACTCCGGTCTCCAGCACCGCGGCCGTGCAGAACGCGGAGACCCGCTGGGTCGTGCTGACCTCGCGGATGAAACGTTCCAAAGCTTCTTTGTCCTGCGCGAGATCGGCGCGGAGCAGTTTGACCGCCACACGCGTCCCGGACGGGGACTCACCGAGGTAGACCGTTCCCTGGCCGCCCTCCCCGAGTCGCGCGGTGAGCCGGTACTCCCGCACCCTCTCGGGATCCCCGGGCCGCAGAGGCGCAAGATCCGGCATAACGAAACCCTCCATTTAGGGATTTTTGTGTCCCATTGAATCTAGCGAGGGTACTGCCGGGTTCAGCCAACAGGGGAATCACTTCTTGGTAGCTTTCCGCTGTGTCCCGCAGGGGCTCCGGCCAGGGCGATCGGCGGGCAGACCCGGTCCTGACGACCGGGCCTGCGCCGTACGGCCCGCGCGCGGAACTCGGAGAAGAGAACCGGCCTTCGTCCTATCCGGGGATGAGCCCCTCGTCGCCGAGCATCTCCCGGACCTCCTCCATGGAGGCGTCGGCCGGGGGCAGGATCAGCTCGGACGGCTCCAGGCTCTCGTCGGGAAGCGCCTTTCCGACGTGGCGGACCTGGTCCAGCAGGGCGTGCAGGCGGGTCCTGAACGTCTCCTCGTCCCCGGCCTCGATCGCCGCCTCCAGCTGCCCGTCCAGATCGTTGAGCACGGCCAGGTCGCCGGGCGCGATCTCGATCTGCCCCTCGCCCATGATTCGAACGATCACTGTCCCTCCCCGGGCTGGCGGTACTGCTGGGTCGGCGGCTGCTGGTAGGAGTCGTCCTGGACCGGCTGCTGCTGGTACGGCTGCGCCTGCTGCTGGTACTGCTGCTGCGGTTGCTGCGCCTGCTGCGGCGGCCCGGACTCGATCGCGCTCTTGGGTGCCGGTCCCTGGCCCAGCTCGGCCTTCATCCGGGCGATCTCCAGCTCGATGTCGGCGCTGCCGCCCATGCGGTCCAGCTCCGCCTGGATGTCGTCGCCGCGCGACCCGCTGAAGTCGTCGAGCGCACCGCTGGCCAGCAACTCGTCGATGGCGCCGGCCCGCGCCTGCATCTGCGCGGTCTTGTCCTCGGCCCGCTGGATGGCCAGACCGACGTCGCCCATCTCCTCGGAGATGCCGGAGAAAGCCTCGTTGATGCGCGTCTGCGCCTCGGCGGCGGTGTAGGTGGCCTTGATGGTCTCCTTCCGGGTGCGGAAGGAGTCAACCTTGGCCTGCAGGCGGTGCGAGGCGGTGGTGAGCTTCTCCTCCTCGGCCTGCAGGTTGTCGTGCTGCACCTTCAGGTCGGCGATCTGCGTCTGCAGGCTGCTGCGACGGGTCAGCGCCTCCCGCGCCAGGTCCTCACGGCCCACCCCGAGGGCCTTGCGCCCCTGATCCTCAAGCTTGCGCGCCTGCGCCTCGATCTGGTTGATCTGCAGCTCGACCCGCTTACGCGAGGTCGCGACGTCGGCCACACCCCGGCGCACCTTCTGCAGCAGCTCCAGCTGCCGCTGATAGGAATAGTCCAGGGTCTCGCGCGGATCCTCCAGCTTGTCCAAGGCGTTGTTCGCCTTGGACTTGAAGATCATGGAAAGTCTCTTCATCACGCTCATGCGCGTCGGCCGTCCCCTTCTTCAAATGCGCTTCGGGTCACCCCTGTGATTCCGACCCCCCGTAAGAAAAGCGGCGGAGCCACATAGGTTCACCCTACGCATAACGCACGGGGGCGTCACTAAGTTGCAGTCCCGGTAGGCTGGCATTGTGTTCCGACGTACCCAGACCACCGGGGACGACTCCCCGACGCCCGTCACCGAGTCCAAGCCCGAGGGCAAGGGACGCCCCACCCCCAAGCGCCGGGACGCCGAAGGCCGCCGCCGCCAGCCGGTGAACGCCCCGCGTGACCGCAAGGAGGCCTACCGGCAGCTGCGCGAGCGCCAGGCCTCCGACCGGGCCAAGGCGCGCCAGGGCATGGCGCGCGGCGACGAGCGCTACTTCCCGGCCCGCGACCGCGGCCCGGTCCGCAAGTTCGCCCGCGACTGGGTCGACTCCCGCCGCCTCGTCAGCCAGTACTTCCTGCCGTTCTCGCTGGTGATCCTGCTGCTGACCTGGGTCCCCTTCCCCGGCTCCGTCCGCAACTACGTCTACGCGGCGGTGATCACCATCGCCTGGCCGATCATGATGGTCGGCGTCGTGCTCACCTCGGTCTGGGTGTCCTGGAAGGTCAAGAAGCTCGCCGCCGAGAAGTTCCCCGGCGAGAGCCTCAAGGGCGTCGGCTTCTACGCGGCGATGCGCGCCCTGCAGATCCGCAAGCTGCGCTTCCCGCCGCCCCAGCTCCTGCCCGGCGGCAAGCCCGTCCCGCCGAAGAAGTGAAGTAACGACCGACAGCGCCCGGGCCCCGCCGTCCCGTCACGGGACGGCGGGGCCCTTCTCATGCGCGGGACCGCCCCGTCCGGGCTGCGCTCCAGCCCTTCCGGGCCGCCACCTGTTTCGCGTGCGCGGGACCGCCTCAGTCCTCGACGATCTCCCAGTCCAGCCAGCCGTCGACGGCGACGGGCTTCCAGTGGCCCACGGTCCCGCCCGTCTCCAGAGCGTCGGCCGTCAGCTTCAGCAGGGCGTGGTAGGAGCGGATCCGGACGCCCCCGGGCGCGAAGACCATGGTCCCCTCGTGGTCGGTCTCCCCGACGTCGCGCCGGACCGAGTCGACCACCAGGTGGTTGCCGAGCCCGTCCTCGCCGACCGGGATCATCCGCCCGTCCCACCAGTCGCCGCGCGGATCGCCGTAGTCCTGGGAGTCGACCCCGCACAGCATGCGCCAGGCGTCGCGGATGCCGCGGACGTCCATGCCCTGGTACAGGAAGAACCGGAAGGTCCTCCCGGAGGCGATCCCGTCGTGCCGCAGCAGGGAGGCCCGCAGGTCGTCGGGGAAGAGCAGGCCCATCTGCATCTCGGCGACCGCGATCGTCCCGGCGCGGGCGGGCGGGGGGAGCGCGCGACGGCTCTCGGGCGCGTTGGCCTCGAGCCACCGCTCGATCCGCCTCCACTGCCGGTTCACCGCCCGGGTCACCCGCGGGTCGATTCCCCGCACCGCCGCGCGCCCGGTCCCCGGACGGCAGTCGTCGTCGGGCGCCGCGCCTCCGGGCCCGGTCCCGGACCACTGCGGATCACCGCCGGAGGAGTCCTCGTCCGGGGGCGGCGTCTCAGCCGGGCCGTCGCCCCCGTCCGGCGGCCGCCCGAACGTCACCGTCGTGCAGAACACGTGCGACGTGCCGTCCGGTCGCACCTCGGACGGGCCGCAGCTGCGGTCGCCGGGAAGGTTCTCGACGCCGATGCCGTAGATCCCCTCGTGCTCCGTCTCCGAGAAGGGATGGGGCTTGGAGAAGACCGCCGTCTCCAGGGCCTGGGCGGCGAAGACCAGCAGGCACAGCGCGATCGCGGCGCCGCCCCAGCGGACCAGCCGGCGGCGGGCGGTCTCGCCCAGCGGCGGGCGCGGCACGCGCGGCGGGAGCGGTTCCGGCTGGTACCGCTCGGTGGCGTAGCGGGCCAGGTCGGCCGCCGTGGGAACGCCGAGGATCGGGACGGGCGGCCACGGCGCCGGGGGCTGCGACACGGCCCCCGCCTCCGCACCCGCACCCGCACCCGCACCCGCACCCGCACCCGCGAGCGTCCCCGGCGAGGCTCCGGCGTCCGCCGGGCCCCTCCCGCCCCGGGCGACTCCGCCGGACGTCCGCGGGGTCCCGCCGGACGTCCGCGGATCCCGGTCCGCCGGGACGCGGCGGAACCCGCGCAGGCGCAGGACCGCCGCCACGACCACCGCCGTCACGACGGCCGCGAGCGCGAGCCGTACCCATCGAGAAGTGACCATCCGCAGCACGCCGGGCAGGGTATCCCGAATCAGATCACCGGCGAGTGCCCATTAGGGTCGAAGCATGGAATTCCGTCACCTTGGCCGTAGCGGTCTCATGGTCAGCGAGATCAGCTACGGCAACTGGATCACGCACGGCTCCCAGGTCGAGGAGGACGCCGCCCGGGAGTGCGTGAAGGCGGCGCTCGACGAGGGGATCACCACCTTCGACACCGCCGACGTCTATGCGGGGACCAGGGCGGAGGAGGTGCTCGGCCGCGCGCTCAAGGGCGTCCGCCGCGAGTCTCTGGAGATCTTCACCAAGGTCTACTGGCCCACCGGCCCCGGCCCCAACGACCGCGGCCTGTCCCGCAAGCACATCACCGAGTCCGTCCACGGCTCCCTGCGCCGCCTGCAGACCGACTACGTCGATCTCTACCAGGCCCACCGGTTCGACAGCGAGACTCCGCTCGAGGAGACCCTCAAGACCTTCGACGACCTCGTACGGCAGGGCAAGGTCCTCTACGTCGGCGTCAGCGAGTGGAACGCCGAGCAGATCGCCGCCGCCCTGAAGATCGCCGACGAGATGGGCTTCGACCGCCTGGTCTCCAACCAGCCGCAGTACTCCATGCTGTGGCGGGTCATCGAGGCCGAGGTCGTGCCCCTGTGCGAGAAGGAGGGCCTCGGCCAGATCGTCTGGTCCCCC
Source organism: Planobispora longispora (assembly GCF_016863135.1). Taxonomy (GTDB): domain Bacteria; phylum Actinomycetota; class Actinomycetes; order Streptosporangiales; family Streptosporangiaceae; genus Planobispora; species Planobispora longispora. The sequence continues at coordinate 53,492 of NZ_BOOH01000069.1, read as the reverse complement.
ATCGCGCAGGGCGTGCTCACCGGCAAGTACCTGCCGGGCCAGCCGCCGCCCGCCGGCTCCCGGGCCACCGACCCGACCGGCGGCAACTTCATCTCCCGCATGCTGACCGACGACGTCCTCACCCGCGTCCAGGAGCTCAAGCCGATCGCCGCCGACCTCGGCCTGACCATGGCCCAGCTCGCGGTGGCGTGGGTGCTGCAGAACCCGAACGTGTCCTCCGCGATCGTCGGCGCCACCCGGCCGGAGCAGGTCCGCGACAACGTCAAGGCCGCCGGCGTGAAGCTGGACGCCGAGGTGATGAAGCGGATCGACGCCGCCCTGGACCCGATCGTCGAGCGGGACCCGGCCAAGACCGTCAGCCCCGCCAAGCGCCCGTAGCGGCGCCGACGGCGTGAGCCCCTCCGCGCGGCCTCTACGGGGCTGCGCGGCCCGGGGGTTCGCGCCGCCGGACGCCCGCCCGGAGCGGTCCGTTCAGAGACCCGCCCGGCGGATTCGTCCATCCGGCCTGCCCGGCGGATTCACCCGTCCGGAACCCCCGGCGGGCTCGCCTGTCCGAAACTTCCGGTGGGCTCGTCGACCGGGGACGCCCGGCGGGTTCACTCGGGGCGCAGCGACATCCCCTCGTACTCGGGCCGGCCGTCCTCCAGCAGGGAGACCTGCTCGACCCCGGCCTCCAGCAGGCTGCGCCAGTTCTCGCCGAGCCATGACTCCGCGTCGGCCTGGTTCGGGAACGTGTCGTCCGGCAGGCCGCCACCGGTCAGCTCGCCACCGCCCGCGTTCTCGTAACGCCAGCGCCACGCCATGCCATACGCCCCTTCTCGCGGGTTCCCGCCATCGACCCCGGCGGCTCAGCGAACCCTACTATTCCGCATGCCCGAGGGATCATGCCGTGTGCGCCACGCCTCGGATCAGACGATCACATCAGTCCCCCGGCCCCGTGTCACCCTTACGGGGTGAAAATCCTGTTCGAGGGGACGGCCGGGCCGGAGGGGCGGCCCGCTCCCGGCTGCGGCTGCGCCTCCTGCGCCCGCCCGGCCACCGTCCGCCGCCGGCCCGCCCGGATCCTCGTCGACGGGCGCCCGCTCCCCCCGGAGGGCTGCGTCGTCACCGCCTCCGGCGGTGAGCGCCTCCTGTACGCGGTCGCCGGTTCCGTCCCGGAGGACGGCCCGGACGCCGGCGGAGGCTTCGCCGTGGTGCTGATCGACCTGCTGGACCGGCCGGAGCGCCTGGGCGAGCTGCGCCGCCGCGGCCTGATCGGGGAGGGCGCCCATGTCGTGGCCGTGGGAATCGATCACCGAGCGCCGTCCGAGGCCGAGCTGGAGCGGCGGCTCGCGCTGTGGGGGGCGCGGGCCGTACCCGACGGGACGGTGCTCGACGCCCGCGAGCCCGCGCCCGCCCGGCCCCCGCAGCCGCGCCGGACTCTCCTGCTGGGCGGGTCGCGCTCGGGCAAGTCGGCCGAGGCCGAGCTCCGGCTGCTGGCCGAGCCCGAAGTCGTCTACGTGGCGACCGGGCCCTCCGGCGGCGGCGACCCGGAGTGGCTGGCGCGGATCCGCGGCCATCGCGACCGCCGCCCCGCCCACTGGGACACGGTCGAGACCACGGACCTGGCCGGGCTGCTGGGGACCGCGCGGACGCCGTTGCTGATCGACGGGCTCGGCACCTGGATCACCGCCGTCTTCGACGAGTGCGGGGCGTGGGAGGGCGGCGCGGCGGCCCGCGAGCGGGTGGACGCCCGGTGCGACGAGCTGGTGGCCGCGTGGCGGCGGACGCGCTCGCGCGTGGTGGCCGTCTCCGACGAGGTCGGCCTGGGCGTGGTCCCCGCCACCTCCAGCGGCCGGGCGTTCCGCGACGCCCTGGGCCGGCTGAACCAGCGCCTGGCCGCCGAGTCCGAGGACGTCTCCCTCGTCGTCGCCGGCCGCCTCCTGCCCCTCCCGATCTGACGCCTCCCGGCGCGACGTTACGATCACCGCCTATGCCCGAGACACCGCCCCCGGAGAACACCGGGAACACCGAAGAACCGGACGGCCCGCCGCGGCCGTCCACGGTCGCCGACGGGTTCCGGCTGGCGGTCGGGACGCTGAGCGTCTTCCCGGTCCGGCCGGGGGTGGTGGACCGCCGGGCGGGGGGCCGGGCGATGGTGCTCGCCCCGCTGGTGGGGGCGGTGCTCGGCGGGGTCGCGGCGGCCGTGCTGACGGCGGCGCTGTGGCTGGAGGTCTCCCCCCTGCTCTCCTCGGTGCTGGCCGTGGGCACGCTGGCGCTGCTCACCCGGGCGCTGCACCTGGACGGGCTGGCCGACCTGGCCGACGGGCTGGGCAGCGGACGGCCCGCGGAGCGGGCGCTGGACATCATGAAGCGCTCCGACATCGGCCCCTTCGGCGTCGTGACGCTGCTCCTCACCCTGCTGGCCCAGGTGGCGGCGCTCACGGAGGCGGCGTCGGCGGGGTACGGACCGCCCGCACTGGCGGCGGCCTGCGTCGCGGGGCGGCTGGCGCTCACCTGGGCCTGCCGTGAGGGCGTGCCCACGGCCCGGCCCGGCGGGCTCGGCGCGACGGTCGCCGGGACGGTACGGCGCGGCCCCGCCCTGGCCGTCACCGCGCTCTCCCTCGCGGGCGTGGCCGCCGTGACATTCGTGTTCTGCCTCTTCGCCCCCGGCCTGTTCTCCTCTTCCGCCGGCGCCTTCGAGCACCTCTCCACGGCCTCCTCCCCGGCGGAACCCGGCGTCTTCTACGAAGGCTCCTACGCGCCGCTCCTGGGGGTGGAGATGAGCGAGACCTACGGGGGGATGTTGGAGGCACCCCCCACCTTCACCGAAGGCGTACTTCGCCTGCCGCCGGGCCCGTTCATCTCCTTCCCCGCCCTTCCCGCGGTGGTGGCGGCGTGCCTGCTCGCGATGGTGGCGGGGCTAGTGGCGGCGTCGGCGCTGCGGCGCAGGGCGGTGCGGCGGCTGGGCGGGATCACCGGGGACGTGCTCGGCGCGCTCGTGGAGACCGCCGCGGCCGCCACCCTGGTGGTGTGCGTGATCTTGGTGTGACCCGCCGCTCAGGGCCGACACGAACTGCGCCGTGGCCAGGACCGCCGGGTCGGCCAGGACGCCGAACGCCGGGGTGGACATCATCGCCACGCTGATCGCGGCGGGGCGGTCCGGCGGGCCCGCGGCGGCGGATCATGAGCCGCTGGTCTCGGCGATGTAGGCGTTCAGCAGGGCGGCGCCGCGCTCGGCGTCGTCGGCGGAGACGGCGAACTCCCCTCCCCCCGCGCGGCGGATGACCAGGTGGTCGCCTCCGCGCAGCATGAGGGTGATCCGCCCGCTGCCGGGCATGGTGCGGACGCCCCAGCCGCCGACCTCCGTGGGACTGCGCAGCTCCGCCCAGGCCGACTCGATCGCGCCGGCGGGGGTGCGGCGGGCGGGCCGGCCCCACGGGCCGAACCCGACGCGCAGGCCCTCCGCGTCGACCCTGGTCTGGACCGTGGAGGTGGCGATCCCCAGCAGGCCGATGGGGACGGAGACGGCCAGGGCGATCCAGGCGGCGGTGGCCTCCAGCACGCCCAGCGCCGCGAGCGCGGTGACGATCACCGCCGTCAGCAGGGACGCGCTGGTCAGAGCGATCAGCCAGGGGTTGGAGACCCGGCTCACCCAGACCGCGCGCTGCCCGGGCCGGAGCCGCATGATCGGCTTGTCGGCCGGCGGCCGGACCGGGGCGCGGTCCGGCTCTCCTCTGCCGAGGTAGCCCGCGAGCGCTCCCGCCGCGGCGCTCACGGCGATCACGGCGGCGACGTGCCATCCGGGCAGCAGCGCCTCGCGCCAGGTGGCGGCGTCGAGGTTGGCGTTGAGGGTGACGCCCTCCATGCCGAGTGCGAACCCCGCCCCGCCGAACAGGAAACCCCACCAGTGCACGCGGGGCAGCCGTCCGCGCAGGACCGCGCCGTGCAGGGCGAGACCGAGCAGGGTGGCCCAGATGACGGCCCAGAGGGCCACGGCGACGACGAGGTTGCCGGTGAAGGACATGTTGCCGTCGGGAACGGATCCGCCGCTCCAGTGGGTGGCCATCGGGTCGGGGAGGCGGTCGCGGAGGGCGAGCGGAACGGCGGCCAGGGTCGCGGTGACGAGCACGCCCCAGACTGCCGCGACGGCGACCGCGCGTCCTCGGGAGACGGAGCTGGGCGGGCTCTGGACGGGGGTGGGCGAGGTCATGAGATCTCCCTGATGATGTGGATCACTTCTTCCGGGCCGTAGCCGTACCGGTCGGCCTCGGCGAGCAGCTCGCGCGCCGCCTCCACCAGCACCGCGTGGGCGTCCGGGCGGCTGAGCACGCTGACGCCGCGCCCGCGCCGGAACTCCAGCAGCCCCTCGTCCCGCAGTTCGCGCAGCGCGCGCAGCACCGTGTTGGCGTTGATGCCGAGCGCGCCCGCCAGGTCTCTGGCGGGCGGCAGGCGATCCCCGGGCGCGTAGGAGCCGTCGGCGATGGCGCGGCGGATCGCCCCGGCGACCTGTTCGTGCAGCGGGCGGGGATCGTTCAGATCCAGAGTGAGCAACATAGTGCTATCGACAGTAGCACCATGCAGGTAATAGAGCTAGTCGAAATAGCACCATTCTGCGATTACCGATAGGTAGGATGAACCCCCGTTTACGCGAACGCCCCAAGCAGGACTAGCATCTGCGTATGTGACCACTGTGCGGCTGAATCCAACTGACAACGTCGTCTCGTTTGACACCGACGCGCTGGTCGTCGGAGTCCACTCCGGACCGGACGGCCTGCGCGCCGCTCCCGGCGCGGAGGGGCTCGACCAGGCGCTCGGCGGCAAGCTGGCCGCGACTTTGAACGCGATGGGAGTCAAGGGCAAGGCGGGTGAGACCGCCAAGGTTCCGACCTTCGGCGCACTCGCCGCCCCCCTCCTGCTCGTCGTCGGCCTCGGTGACGCCCCCGAGGGCGACTACGACGCCGAGCCCCTCCGTCGCGCCGCAGGCGTCGCGACCCGCGCCCTGGCCGGGACCGCCCGCGTCGCGCTCGCCCTGCCCTCCGCCTCCGCGGAGCAGGCCGGCGCCCTCGCGCTGGGCGGCCTGCTCGGCGCCTACTCCTTCACCGCCTACCGGACCGGCGAGCAGCCCGCCCCGGTGGCCGAGCTGGCCGTGCTGAGCGACGCCGAGGGCGCCGAGGCCGCCGTCGAGCGCGCCTCCACGGTCGCCGCGTCCGTCTCCCTGGTCCGCGACCTGGTCAACACCCCGCCGTCGGGCCTGTGGCCGGCCCGGTTCGCCGAGATCGCCGAGCAGACCGCCGGCGAGGTGGGACTGTCGGTCGAGGTCCTCGACGAGACGGCCCTCAAGGAGGGCGGCTACGGCGGCATCGTCGCCGTCGGCCAGGGCTCGGCCAACCCGCCGCGCCTGGTCCGCCTGGCCTACAGCCACCCGGAGGCCGCCAAGACGGTCGCGTTCGTCGGCAAGGGCATCACCTTCGACTCCGGCGGTCTGTCCATCAAGCCGACCTCCGGAATGGACTGGATGAAGTCGGACATGGGCGGCGCGGGCGCCGTCTTCGGCGCGCTCGTCGCGGTCGCCAGGCTGGGGCTGAAGGTCAACGCGATCGGCTACCTGTGCCTGGCCGAGAACATGCCGAGCGGCACCGCCCAGCGCCCGTCCGACGTGTTCACCAGCTTCGCCGGCAAGACCGTCGAGGTGCTCGACACCGACGCCGAGGGCCGCCTGGTCCTGATCGACGGCATCGCCCGCGCCGGCCAGGACGACCCCGACCTGATCGTGGACGTCGCCACGCTCACCGGCGCGCAGATCGTCGCGCTCGGCTGGCGTACGGCGGGCGTCATGGCCAACGACGACGCGCTCCGCGAGGAGGTCGTCGCGGTGGCGGGCGAGCAGGGCGAGGCCGCCTGGGGCATGCCGCTTCCCGAGGAGCTCCGCAAGGGTCTCGACTCCCCCGTCGCCGACATCGCCAACCTGCACCCCGAGCGTTTCGGCGGCATGCTCACCGCGGGCCTGTTCCTGAAGGAGTTCGTGCCGGACGGGGTCAAGTGGGCGCACATCGACACGGCCGGGCCCGCCTTCAACAAGGGTGAGCCGCACGGCTACACGCCGAAGGGCGGGACGGGCGCGATCACCCGCACGCTCATCGGCATCGCGGAGCGCTACTCGAGCTGAGAAGCAGGCATCGGCTCGCGCAGAGACACAGCGGGCTGAGAAGTCGGCATCAGCTCGCGCAGAGACACAGCGGGCTGAGAAGTCGGCATCAGCTCGCACCGAGACACAACGGGCTGAGAACCCTGTTCCCGGCCCGTTTCCCGGCCCCTCGCCCGCGGGCGCGGGGCCGGGCGCGAAGCCCGCGTTCCGCCCCTTCCGGGCGGGGCACAAGCGACGTAGACACAAGTGAAAAGATGCGGATGCCGGGGCCGGGCCGACGGCAGGCCCCCGGCGGCGTACCAATCCGACAAGGAGCATTCCTGTGGCTGATGGCAGCGGCCCCTACGACATCGTCGTCCTGGGAGGCGGGAGCGGTGGCTACGCCTGCGCCCTGCGGGCGGCAGAGCTGGGCAAGACGGTCGCGCTGATCGAGAAGGACAAGATCGGCGGCACGTGCCTGCACCGGGGATGCATCCCCACCAAGACCCTTCTGCACTCGGCGGAGGTCGCCGACGAGACGCGCGAGAGCGCGGCGTTCGGCGTCAAGGCCCGCTTCGAGGGCATCGACATGGAAGGCGTGCACGCCTTCAAGGACAAGATCGTCACTCGCGCCTGGAAGGGCGTCCAGGGCCTGCTCAAGAGCAAGGGCATCACGATCGTCGAGGGTGAGGGCCGCCTGGTCGGGCCGACCCGCGTCGCGGTCGGCAACGACGTCTACGAGGGCCGCAACATCGTGCTGGCGACGGGCTCCGCGCCCAGGTCGCTGCCCGGCCTGGAGATCGACGGCGAGCGGATCATCAGCAGCGAGCACGCGCTCAAGCTCGACCGCGTCCCCTCCTCCGTGGTCGTCCTCGGCGGCGGCGTCATCGGCGTGGAGTTCGCCAGCGTCTGGCGGTCCTTCGGCGCCGAGGTGACGATCGTCGAGGCCCTGCCGCACCTGCTCCCGCTGGAGGAGGAGTCCAGCTCCAAGCTGCTGGAGCGGGCCTTCCGCCGCCGCGGCATCAAGCAGGAGCTGGGCGTGTTCTTCGAGGGCGTCAAGACCACCGACACCGGTGTGGTCGTCACGCTCGCCAACGGCAAGACCCTCGACGCCGAGCTGCTGCTCGTCGCCGTCGGCCGCGGCGCCGTCTCGGCCGGGATGGGCTTCGAGGAGGCCGGCATCGCCGTCGAGCGCGGCACCGTCGTCGTCAACGAGCACTGCCAGACCAGCGTGCCGGGCGTCTACGCGGTCGGCGACCTGATCCCGACCCTGCAGCTGGCCCACGCGGGCTTCGCCGAGGGCATCATGGTCGCCGAGCACATCGCCGGCCTCAACCCGCCCGCGATCGACTACGACGGCATCCCGCGGATCACCTACTCCGACCCCGAGGTCGCCTCGGTCGGCATCACCTCCGCCCAGGCGCGCGAGCGCGGTTACGAGACCGTCGAGATGACCTACGACCTCGCGGGCAACCCCAAGAGCCAGATCCTCCAGACCCAGGGCGCGGTCAAGGTCATCGCCCAGAAGGACGGCCCGGTGCTCGGCGTGCACATGGTGGGCCGCCGCATCGGCGAGCTCGTCACCGAGGGCCAGCTGATCTACAACTGGGAGGCCCTGCCCTCCGAGGTCGCCCAGCTCATCCACGCCCACCCGACTCAGTCCGAGGCCCTCGGCGAGGCGATGCTCGCCCTGGCCGGCAAGCCGCTGCACGTCCACAACTAGTCGAAGCCCTCACTCGGAAACGCGAGAGAAGACACCATGCCGAAGTCCGTACAGATGCCCCAGCTCGGCGAGAGCGTCACCGAGGGCACCGTCACCCGCTGGCTGAAGAAGGAGGGCGAGCGCGTCGAGGCCGACGAGCCGCTCCTCGAGGTCTCCACCGACAAGGTGGACACCGAGATCCCGTCCCCGGCCGCGGGCGTCCTCACGAAGATCATCGTTGCCGAGGACGAGACCGTCGAGGTCGGCACCGAGCTCGCCCTCATCGACGAGAACGGTGTCGAGGGCGCCGCCGCCCCGGCTCAGGAGGCTCCCGCCCCGGCTCCGCAGGCCGCTCCGGCTCCCGCCCCGGAGCCCGCGCCCGCCCCGGCCGCGCCGATCTCCTCGATCCCGCAGCCCGCCCCGCAGGCCCCGCCGGCTCCGGCTCCCGCCCCGGCCCCGGCTCCCGCCCCGGCCCCGGTGGCCCAGACGCCGCCCGCCCCGCCGGCTCCGGCCCCGGCTCCGCAGGCCGCCCCGGCGCAGCCCGCCGCCCCGGCCCCGGCGCCGTCCTCCGGTGAGAGCCCGTACGTCACGCCGCTGGTCCGCAAGCTCGCCGCCGAGCACAACGTGGACCTCGAGAGCCTGAACGGCACCGGCGTCGGCGGCCGCATCCGCAAGCAGGACGTGCTGGAGGCCGCCCGCTCCCAGCGCGAGCGCGCCGCCGCCCCGGCCCCGGCCCCGCAGGCCGCCCCGGCCCAGCCCGCCGCCCCGGCCCCGCAGGCCGCCGCGGCCCCCGAGCCGGTCCAGGTGGACACGACCCTGCGCGGCCGTACCGAGAAGATGTCCCGCCTGCGTCAGACCATCGCCAAGCGCATGGTCGAGTCGCTGCAGGTCTCGGCCCAGCTCACCAGCGTGGTCGAGGTCGACGTCACCCGCATCGCGCGCCTGCGCGACCAGGCCAAGGCCGAGTTCCAGCGGCGTGAGGGCGTCAAGCTCTCGTTCATGCCGTTCTTCGCGCTGGCCACCGTCGAGGCGCTCAAGCAGCACCCGAAGCTGAACGCCACGATCAACAGCGAGACCAACGAGGTGACCTACTTCGACGCCGAGCACCTCGGCTTCGCGACGGACACCGAGCGCGGCCTGCTCGTCCCGGTCATCAAGAACGCCGGCGACCTCAACATCGCCGGTCTGGCCCGTAAGATCGCCGACCTGGCCGAGCGCACCCGGGCCAACAAGGTGAGCCCGGACGAGATCACCGGCGGCACGTTCACGCTGACCAACACCGGCAGCCGCGGCGCGCTGTTCGACACGCCGATCCTCAACCAGCCGCAGGTCGGCATGCTGGGCACCGGCGCGGTCGTCAAGCGCCCGGTCGTCGTGGACACCCCCGAGGGCGAGGTCATCGCCGTGCGCTCGATGGTGTACCTCGCGCTCAGCTACGACCACCGCCTGGTCGACGGCGCCGACGCCGCCCGCTTCCTGGTGACGATCAAGCGTCGCCTGGAGGAGGGCCGCTTCGAGAACCAGCTGGGCCTCAACGCCTAGTCCTCCGTTCTCCCCGGCCGGGCCGGTCCGCCTCGCGCGGGCCGGCCCGGCCCCTTTCCCGGCCCGATCCCTTTTCGGCTCGATCCCTTTTCCGGCCCGGCTCCCCGCCCGGTCGGCTCCGGGGGTTCCGGAGGCGGCCGCCCCACCCGGCCGGTCCCGCCGGCAACCGATGCGACGCCCTCTCCGAAGACTCCGGGGGAGGTCGATTACATTGGGCGATATGTCGATCATCATGACCGGGTCCTCGGGCCTGCTCGGCACGGCCCTGACCAAGGCGCTGCGGGCGGACGGCGCCCGGGTGGTCCGGCTGGTGCGGCGGGCGCCGCAGGGCGCCGACGAGTCGTTCTGGAATCCGGCGGAGGGACTCGTCGACCCCGCCGCGCTGGAGGGCGCGGAGGCCGTGGTGCACCTCGCCGGGGCGGGCATCGGCGACCGCCGCTGGGACGGCCCCCGCAAGCGCGAGCTGCTGAGCAGCCGCGTGGAGGGCACGCGGACCCTCGCCACCGCGCTGGCGGGACTGTCGGCCAAGCCTCCGGTGCTGCTCTCCGCGTCGGCGATCGGCTACTACGGGGACACCGGCGACCGGGCGGTGGACGAGTCCGGTCCCTCCGGCGAGGGTTTCCTGGCCGGGCTGGTGCGCGCGTGGGAGGCCGAGACGGAGCACGCCGCGCGGGCGGGCATCCGGACGGCCCTGCTCCGCACCGGGCTGGTGCTCAGCCGTGACGGCGGCATGCTGCCCCGGATATCGCCGATCTTCAAACTCGGCCTGGGGGCGCCGCTGGGCTCCGGGAGGCAGTACTGGTCGTGGATCTCCATGGACGACTGGGTGCACGCCGTACGACACATCCTGAAGAATCAGGAAATAGAGGGCCCAGTGAACCTCACCGCACCGGAACCGGTCACCAACGCCGAGTTCACCGCGGCCCTGGGACGGGCGCTGCGCCGGCCCACGATGCCGCTACCCGTCCCCGGATTCGCGCTGCGCGCCGCGCTCGGCGAGTTCGCACAGGAAGGGGTGCTGATCGGACAGCGGGTGACACCGCGCAGACTCCTGGATACGGGCTACTCGTTCCGGCATATCCACCTCAACGAGGCACTGGCCGCCGTACTCTAGGGTCCCTGTTCCCACGGAGAGTCATCGGGAGATCACGCATGAGCAGGTCAGGCCAGTCCCACATCCTCGCGATCGGCGGCGGCTCGTTCCGCCCGTCCGCCCGTCACGGATTCATCGAGGCGAGCCCGCTGCTGCGCTACGGCCTCGACCTGACCGGCCAGGACCGGCCCCGGCTCGGCCTGCTCGCCACCGCCACCGGGGACGACGCGGACTGGCTGCTGAAGATGTACGGGGCGTTCCGCGACTGGGACGTCGAGGTGAGCCACCTGACCGTGTTCCCGATGCCCAACGTCGCCGACCCGCGCGAGTGGGTCCTGAGCCAGGACATGATCTACGTCAGCGGCGGCAGCGTGGCCAACCTCGCGGCGCTGTGGCGCCTGCACGGCCTGGACGAGGTGTTCGAGGAGGCATGGCAGGCGGGCGTGGTCCTGTCCGGGCAGAGCGCGGGCGCCCTCTGCTGGCACGTGGGCGGCAACACCGACTCCTTCGGCCCGCGGCTGCAGCCCTGGGCGGAGGGGCTGGCCCTGCTGCCCTACTCGTGCGGCGTGCACTACAACTCCGAACCGCAGCGCCGCGAGCTGCTGCACGCGTCGGTGGCCTCCGGGGAGCTGCCCGACGGCTACGCCGCCGACGAGGGCGTCGGCCTGCACTACGTGGGCACCGAGTTCATCCAGGCCGTCAGCGTGAGCCCGAGCGGTTACGCCTACAAGGTCGAGCACGACGGGGCGGACGGGGTCAAGGAGTTCCGCATCGAGCCCCGGCTGCTCACCGCGTGACATCCCGCCCGGCCCCGCGGGGTGAGTTGCCGGGATCATCCGCTCCGCCCCATCTCGGCTCCCCCGGGCGTGACCCCGGTACGGTCAACTACCCTTGAGCCGTGAGCGAGCTGGCGATCGTCCGACTTGGCGTGGATGTCCCCTACGAGCAGGCATGGGACCTCCAGCGGCTGATCCACACCCGGCGGGTGGCGGGCGAGATGCCCGACGCCTGCCTGATGCTCGAACACGCTCCCGTCTACACCGCGGGCAAGCGGACGGCCCCGCACGAGCGGCCCGGCGACGGCACCCCGGTCATCGACGTCGACCGGGGCGGCAGGATCACCTGGCACGGCCCCGGCCAGCTCGTCGGCTACCCGATCGTCCGCCTGGGCGGGCAGCTGGACGTGGTCGCCTATGTGCGCCTGCTGGAGGAGGTCCTCATCCAGCTCTGCTCCGACTTCGGGGTGCGCGCCGGCCGGATCGCGGGGCTCGCCGGCGTCTGGGCGCCCGGCGACCCCTCCCACGGCCTGCCCGACCGGCAGATCGGCGCGATCGGGATCCGGGTCGTGCGGGGTGTGACGATGCACGGTTACGCGCTCAACTGCGCCAACGACCCCAGCTGGTACAACCGGATCACCCCCTGCGGGATCGAGGGCGCCGGGGTCACCTCGCTGTCGGCGGAGACCGGCCGCCGGATCGTGGTCGACGACGTCATGCCGTACGCCGAGAAACGGCTGGCGGAAGCACTCGGCGCGCAGCCCTTCGACCTGCCGGAAGAGGACCTTTTCCGGCGGTGACTCAAGGGCCGCGCCGCACCCGGCGGAGACGTAGGATAACCGGGTGACCCCCTGGTCGGCCCAGGTTCCGCAGAGCGTAGGGTAATACCGTGAGCGAGCGCAGCGAGCGAAGCAATCAGCACAGCACTCTGGTCGCGCGACCGGTGAAGGAGGAGGCATGACCGTGTCCCCGGACGGCCGCAAGCTCCTGCGCCTGGAGGTCCGCAACGCCGAGACCCCCATCGAGAAGAAGCCCGAGTGGATCAAGACCCGGTTCCGGACCGGCCCCAACCACACCGAGCTGCGGGCGCTGGTCAAGCGCGAGGGGCTGCACACCGTCTGCCAGGAAGCCGGATGCCCCAACATCTCCGAGTGCTGGGAGGACCGCGAGGCGACCTTCCTCATCGGCGGTGACCAGTGCACCCGGCGCTGCGACTTCTGCCAGATCGACACCGGCAAGCCCAAGGAGTACGACACAGACGAGCCGCGCCGCGTGGCCGAGTCGGTCCGCCAGATGGGCCTCAACTACGCCACCGTGACCGGCGTCGCCCGCGACGACCTGCCCGACGGCGGCGCCTGGCTGTACGCCGAGACCGCCCGGCAGATCCACGCGCTGCTCCCGGGCTGCGGGGTCGAGCTGCTGGTCCCCGACTTCAACGGCGACCAGGCCCAGCTGGAGGAGGTCTTCTCCGCCCGGCCCGAGGTGTTCGCGCACAACGTCGAGACCGTGCCGCGGATCTTCAAGCGGATCCGCCCCGCCTTCCGCTACGAGCGCTCCCTGGAAGTGATCACCAAGGCTCGCCGGGCGGGGATGGTGACCAAGTCCAACCTGATCCTGGGCATGGGCGAGGAGCCCGAGGAGGTCGTCGCGGCCATGCGCGACCTGCACGAGGCCGGGTGCGACCTGCTGACCGTCACGCAGTACCTCCGGCCCACCCCCCGGCACCACCCGGTGGAGCGCTGGGTGAAGCCGGAGGAGTTCGTGCAGTTCCAGAAGGAGGCGGAGGCCATCGGATTCGCCGGGGTCATGTCCGGCCCGCTGGTCCGCTCCTCCTACCGGGCCGGCCGCCTCTACAAGCAGGCCATCGAGGCCCGTCAGCACGCCTGACCGCCCCGCCGGGTCCCGCTTCGGCGAGGCGCCGACCCCAGGCCCCGCCACCGCGGGACCTTCACACTCCCCCGCTCCAGGCCCCGCGCCACCCGCGGCGGCCTTCACGCTCCTCAGACTCAGGCCCCGCGCCGCGTGCGCGGGGCCTTTCGCGTTTCCGGCATACCGCGCCCGCTCTCGAATTCTCATCTGAATATAACGATATGATTACTAGACCTACTGACCACTCGGTTTCTTGGGTGAGACTGACGGGGTGGACATCGAAGAACTGATCAAGAAGCTCGACCTGAGCACCAAGGTGCGCCTGCTGACCGGCGCCGACATGTGGGCCCTGCCCGCCGTACCGGAGATCGGGCTCGAACGGCTGGTGATGAGCGACGGGCCGATCGGTGTCCGGGGCGAGCAGTGGACCTCGGCGGACCCCTCGATCGCCCTCCCCAGCCCCACTGCGCTCGCCGCGACCTGGGACGCGGAGCTGGTCCGCCGGGCCGGGCGGCTCCTCGCGCAGGAGGCTCGCCGCAAGGGCGTCCACGTGCTGCTGGCCCCGACCGTCAACCTGCACCGCAGCCCGCTCGGCGGCCGCCACTTCGAGTGCTTCTCCGAGGACCCGTACCTGACCGGCGAGATCGGCGCGGCCTACGTCGAGGGCGTGCAGGAGGGCGGCGTGGGCACCACGCCCAAGCACTTCGTGGCCAACGACTTCGAGACCGACCGGTTCACGGTGAACGTGAAGGTCTCGGACAAGGCCCTCCGCGAGGTCTACCTGGCGCCGTTCGAGCGGGTGGTCCAGGCCGGGGCGTGGGGCGTCATGGCCGCCTACAACTCGGTCAACGGAACCACGATGACCGAGCACCGCCCCCTCCAGCGCGACCTGCTGAAGGGCGAGTGGGGCTTCGACGGCTTCGTCGTCTCCGACTGGACCGCCGCCCGGTCCACCGAGGCGACCGCCGAGGGCGGCCTCGACGTCGCCATGCCCGGCCCGTCCGGCCCTTGGGGAACGAAGCTGGAGGCCGCCGTCCGCGAGGGCCGCGTCTCCGAGGAGATCGTCGACGACCAGGTCCGCCGGGTCCTCCGTCTGGCTCAGCGCGTCGGCGCCCTGAAGCCGCTCGACGCCTCTCCCGCCGCCGACTCCGCCGATTTCTCCGGTGACTCCGCCGCCGACCTCACCGCCGGCTCCGGCGCCTCCCCCGGTTCCGGTACGGCGGACGCCTCCGGCCCCGGCCGTACGGAGATCGACGGGGTGGCCCTCGCCCGGGAGATCGCCGCCCGGTCCTTCACCCTGCTCCGCAACGAGGGCGGCCTGCTGCCGTTCGAAGGCGTCCGGAGCCTGGCCCTCATCGGCTCCGCCGCCGCCGAGGCGAGGATCATGGGCGGCGGCAGCGCCCAGGTGTTCCCCGACCGGATCGTCTCCCCGCTGGAGGGCCTGAGCGCCCGCGACGGCGTCGAGATCCGCTACGCGCTCGGCACCGACCCCCGGGTACGGCTCGCGCCGCTGACCGGCCGGGTCCGCGCCCTGTTCCTGGACGCCGAGGGCGAGATCCTGGCCGAGCACCCGCTGGCCACCACCGAGGCGCGCTGGGTCGGCAGCCTGCCCGCCGACGTGGACGCCGGGCGCCTGGCCGCCGTGGAGCTCCGCACCCGCTACACCCCGGGCGCGGGCGGCGTCCACGAGTTCTCGGTCGCGGGCGTCGGCGCGTTCACCATGACGATCGACGGCGCGACGGTCTTCGACGAGGTCGTCACCCCCGAGGGCGACGACCCCGCCGCGGCGTTCCTGTCCCCGCCGGAGCGGCGGATCACGACCGCCCTGACCGAGGGCGCGCCGGTGGAGCTGAGCGTGCGCCACCCCGCCGGGGCGTTCGGCGGCATGGCGTTCGTGGCGTTCACCCTGGGCCACGCCGACCCCTCCCCCGGGGAGGACGCGCTCATCGCCGAGGCCGTCGAGGCCGCGGCGGACGCCGACGTGGCGGTCGTGATCGCCTCGACCACCCTGGAGGTGGAGAGCGAGGGCTTCGACCGGACGAGCCTGGCCCTGCCCGGCCGCCAGGACGAGCTCATCGCCCGGGTCGCCGAGGCGAACCCCCGCACGATCGTGGTCGTCAACGCCGGGTCCCCGGTGGAGATGCCGTGGCTGGAGCGGGTCCCCGCGGTCCTGCTGACCTGGTTCCCCGGTCAGGAGGCCGGCGGCGCCCTGGCCGACGTGCTGTTCGGCGACGCCGAGCCGGGCGGGCGCCTGCCCACCACGTGGCCGGTCCGCGAGGCCGACGTGCCCGTCCTGGACGTGACCCCGGCGGACGGGGAGGTCTCCTACGACGAGGGCGTCTTCATCGGCTACCGCGCCTGGGAGCGCGCGGAGCGCACCCCGGCCTTCTGGTTCGGCCACGGCCTGGGGTACACGTCCTGGTCCTACGACACGATCGCGGTGACGGGCCGGACGGTGACGGTGGCGGTGACCAACACCGGCGAGCGGCCGGGACGCGAGATCGTGCAGTTCTACCTCTCGCCCGCGGAACGGGACGCCGGACGGCCCGCCCGCCGTCTGGCCGGGTTCGACGTCGTCGACGCCGACCCCGGCCAGACGGTGATCACGACGGTCACCCTGCCCGAGCGCGCCTTCCAGGTCTGGACGGACCGCGGATGGGAGACCGTCGCGGGTGACTACGTCGTCGAGGCGGGCCGCAGCGTCGCCGACCGCCGCCTCGGCGTCACCGTGTCCGTCTGACCCGGCGCGCCCCGGCGACCCGTCCGACCCGTCTGACCCGTCTGACCCGGCGAGCCTCCGGGAGTTCACCCGGCCCGGCGTGCTTCCGAGCATCCACCCGGCCCGGCGTGCCTTTCGGAGGCTCGACCGGCCCGGCGTCGCCCGCGGGGGTACGGCCCCGCCGCATCCCCGCGCCCCGGGACGACGCGCGACCGAGGTCACGTTTTCATTTCTCCCCCCTTGGATTTGTATCCTTCGTACATGGCGAAAAAGCCCGAAGACCCGGCGCGCATGGGGCGCATGAAGCAGCTGCGCATGATCGCGCAGATCATCAAGCAGGCGAACCCCAAGGGGATGCCGATCGTCTACGCTTCGGCGTTCGGCACGCTGGTGTTGTTCATCGTTCTCGGCCTGGTCACGGGCTGGTGGCCGCTGTACGTCCTCGGCGTCATGGTGGCCCTGACCGTCGGCCTGGTCGTCTTCGGCCAGCTCGCCCAGAAGGCCCAGTACTCCATGCT
Organism: Planobispora longispora; assembly: GCF_016863135.1. GTDB lineage: Bacteria > Actinomycetota > Actinomycetes > Streptosporangiales > Streptosporangiaceae > Planobispora > Planobispora longispora. Next base: position 37,167 of record NZ_BOOH01000069.1, on the reverse strand, counting down.
GCAGGGCCAGCCCGGCGCCGCCGCCGCAGTCCTGCAGGGCATGCGCGGCAACTGGGAGGTCACCCCGGCCGTCGCGGTCAACCGCGACCAGGACATCGTGCACCGCGTCGTCGGCTACCCGGGCATCGTCCTGGTCTCCGAGGGGCCGGGCAGCCGCGTGCAGAAGATGCTCGTCGCCGAGAAGAAGCGGGTCCAGCGGATCGCGCTCGACGTGCCGGTCTACGACGTCCAGGCCGGTGACGGCGAGGGGCAGATCCCGATCGGCAAGCTGCAGCGGCACCTGATGAAGCTGCCCCGCAACCTGAAGAAGCCCGCGGTCTACGAGGTCAACAACCGCCTCAAGGCGCTTCCCCAGACGCTGCCGGTGCCCAAGGGCCCGCTGCCGCGCGGGGCGAAGATGCCCCGCCCGAAGATGCGCTGATGTCCCCGGACGGGGTCGGCCGGCAGCGGGTCGGCGCCCCCACCACCTCCCGGGCGAACCGTTCCTGGTGGGACGGCGCGGCCGACGAGTACCAGGCGGAGCACGGCGCGTTCCTGCGCGACGCGGGCTTCGTCTGGTGCCCCGAGGGGCTGGACGAGGCCGACGCCCGTCTGCTGGGCGACGTCGCGGGCCGGGACGTCCTGGAGATCGGCTGCGGCGCGGGACAGTGCGGGCGGTGGCTGGCCGGGCAGGGCGCCCGGGTCGCCGCCTTCGACCTGTCCTTCCGCCAGCTCCAGCACTCGCGCCGGATCGATTCCGGCGGCGCGGCCGGGGACGGCTCCGGCGGCGCGGAGCTCCCGGTCGTCCAGGCCGACGCCGAGGCGCTGCCCTTCGCCGACGAATCGTTCGACCTGGCCTGTTCGGCGTACGGCGCACTGCCGTTCGTGGCCGACCCGGCGGCCGTGTTCGCCGAGACCCGGCGGGTGCTGCGCCCCGGCGGCAGGTTCGTCTTCTCCGTCAGCCACCCGATCCGCTGGGCCTTCCCCGACGACCCCGGTCCCCACGGGCTCACCTCCGACCGGTCCTACTTCGACCGCGCGCCGTACGTGGAGTTCGGTCCCGACGGACAGCCGAGCTACGTCGAGCACCACCGCACGATGGCCGACTGGATCGGGCACGTCGTGGCCTCGGGACTGGCGCTGACCGCGCTGACCGAGCCCGAGTGGCCCGACGGCCACGATCGGGTGTGGGGCGGCTGGAGCCCGCTGCGGGGACGCCACCTGCCCGGCACCGCGATCTTCACCTGCGTGAAGCCCGCCCGATCGGCCGCATGAAGCCCGCCTGACCTTCGGCATGAAGCCCGCCTGACCTTCGGCATGAAGCCCGCGTGACCTCCGGCGTGAAACCCGCGTGACCTCCGGCGTGAAACCCGCCTGACCGCGCCCGGGCCCGTTCCTCCGGGCCCGCCCCCGCGCCGGGCCGTCCGCGCCACCTGATCACGTGCGCGCGTGTCACATGCGCGCCACGTCACATGCGCACGACCACGGTGTTCCCCGCCCGGTCGTGCAGGCCGCGCTGGTCGCGGTCCCAGATGAGCGCGGGCACGGCCATGCACAGCAGCAGGCTGCGCACCACGACCGGCAGGAGGCGCGGGTTGCCGCCGTCGAGGGCGGCGACCCGGATGCCGAGCAGGCGCATGCCGAAGGTCATGCCCATGGTGCCCACCAGCAGGATGTTCACCACGCCGAAGACCACGAGCGGGACCCAGCCCTGCTCGGCGGGGTTGATCCGGAGGAAGCCCTGGACGATGGCCCAGGTGCAGATCGCCCAGTCGATCAGCAGGGCGGCGATCCTGCGGCCGAACCCGGCCACCGCGCCGCTGCCCTTCTCGGGCAGCCCGAGCCGCTCCCCGGGGTGACCCAGGTCGACGCCGGCCGACCTGACGCCGCCGAGCCAGGTCTGCGTCCAACGGGGCTGCTTGCTGCTCATGACCCAACGGTATCCGCCCGGGAGGCCGCCCCCGAATCCAGCCGAGCCGGTTATCGAAATGAGGCGAAAATCCACCATCATGTGCATCAACACTCACATCATCACCTTCGCCCGGAGCACTTCCCCGTGTCAGAGCACGACATCGACAGACGCTTCAAAGAGCTCACCTCGCAGATCGACGCGGAGGAGCGGGAGCGGATGGCCAGAGCCGCCCGGCGGGAATGGGCGGCGCATCCGCGGAACAGGCGTCGCCGGAGGTGGCGGCTCACCGCGCTGGTGACGGCGGTCGCGGTCGCGGCGGCCGGAGGAGTGATCGCCTACCGGCCCGACCTGCTGGAGGGAGTGGTCACCGCCCTCTCCGAGCGCCTCGAGAAGGGCTCCCGGCCCGCTCCGGTCCCGGGACCGGTCCCCGAGGAGACGACTCCGGTGAAGGTGTCGCCGTTCGAGGGGTCTCCGGCGATCGACTACCCGGAGGGAGTCGAAGGCCTGGCGATGCCGGAGGCCAAGGCGACGGGAGGGCTGAGCGAGAAGGACGTCGCCACCGCGCTGAAGCGCACCAGGGAGCTCCTCAAGGCCTCCAACCTCGACCGCCGCGTCCTGTTCGAGGCCGGGCACAAACCCTTCAGCCGGCTCCTCCACCCCCAGATACGCGAGTGGTTCCTGAAGAACCTCGACCGCAGGAAGCCACGGGAAGACGGCTTCAACACCCGGTACTGGCTGACCTCCTTCGCCCCTGAGACCGCCGAGCCCGTCACCGACGTGATCAAGGTCCACGGGCGGACGAAGCTCTCCCCGTTCAAGAGCCGCGGGCGCACCGGAGTCCGGATCAAGGTGAACTACCTGTTCGTCTACGCCGTGCAGCGGCCCGGCCAGCCGCACACCGCCATGCGCGTCGTCGCGCACAACGTGGGCGAGATCGAGGTCCACCGCGAGAACGGCGAGCTGGTGATCTGGGTCCGCAACTGGAACAGCGAGGGCACCGCGGGCGCCAGATGCGACGTCGGCGACGGCTTCGTGCACCCCTCCTACGAGGACTCCCCCGCGGACCGGGAGGTGGCCAAGGCGACCGGCGCCCCGGTCGACCCGTACGACCTGGAGGACGAGACCAGGCAGGAGGGCTGCCGCCTCACGACCGGAACGTGAAAACCGGGCAAAATACGAGTTTTTCCGCAGGGTGCTCCGGGTTTTACGGCTAGCGTAGGGCGGCGTCCCTTAACACGAGTGAAACAAACGAGACACGGGGCGGTAACGGCGCGGGCCTACGGTCGGTCCGTTAGCCCGTGCCCCTTGGGAGGTTCGCGTGTTCAACTCCGCCGACGGCGTCCTGAAGTTCATCAAGGACGAAGGCGTACAGTTCGTCGATGTCAGGTTCACCGACCTGCCGGGGACGACGCACCACTTCACCTTCCCCGCGGAGAACTTCGGCTCCAACGTCTTCACCGACGGTCTCATGTTCGACGGCTCTTCGATCCGCGGGTTCCAGGCCATCCACGAGTCGGACATGCTGCTGCTGCCCGACCCGTCCACGGCGGTGCTGGACACCTTCCGGGACCACAAGACGCTCAACATCAACTTCTTCGTGCACGACCCGCTGACCGGTGAGGCCTACACCCGCGACCCGCGCAACGTCGCCCGCAAGGCCGAGGAGTACCTGCGGGGCACCGGCATCGCCGACACCGTCTACTTCGGCCCCGAGGCCGAGTTCTACATCTTCGACGACGTACGGTTCCAGACCAGCGCGCACGAGAGCTTCTACCACATCGACTCCATCGAGGGCGCCTGGAACACCGGCAAGGCCCAGGAGGGCGGCAACCTCGGCTACAAGCCGCGCTTCAAGGGCGGCTACTTCCCGGTGCCGCCGATGGACCACTTCACCGACCTGCGCTCGGAGATGGTCCGCCGGCTCATCGAGGCGGGCATCGAGGTCGAGATGCAGCACCACGAGGTCGGCACCGCCGGCCAGGCCGAGATCGACTTCAAGTTCGGCACGCTGCTGAAGACCGCCGACAACCTGATGCTGTACAAGTACATCATCAAGAGCACGGCCCTGGAGTACGGCCACACGGTCACCTTCATGCCCAAGCCGATCTTCGGTGACAACGGCTCCGGCATGCACTGCCACCAGTCGTTGTGGAAGGACGGCGAGCCGCTCTTCTACGACGAGGTCGGCTACGCGGGCCTGTCCGACACCGCCCGCTACTACATCGGCGGCCTGCTCAAGCACGCCCCGTCGCTGCTGGCCTTCACCAACCCGACGGTCAACTCCTACCACCGCCTGGTCCCCGGCTACGAGGCCCCGGTCAACCTGGTCTACTCCCAGCGCAACCGCTCGGCCTGCATCCGCATCCCGATCACGGGCTCCAACCCGAAGGCCAAGCGCATCGAGTTCCGCGTGCCGGACCCGTCCTGCAACCCGTACTTCGCCTTCTCGGCCATGCTCATGGCCGGCATCGACGGCATCCGAAACAAGATCGAGCCGGTCGAGCCGGTCGACAAGGACCTCTACGAGCTCCCCCCGGAGGAGGCCCGCAACATCCCGCAGGTGCCCGGCTCGCTGCCGGAGGTGCTGGCCGCGCTGGAGGCCGACCACGACTACCTGCTGGAGGGCGGCGTCTTCACGACCGACCTGATCGAGACCTGGATCTCCTACAAGCGCGAGAACGAGGTCGACCCGATCCGGCTGCGCCCGCACCCGCACGAGTTCGAGCTCTACTACGACGTCTGATCCGCCGAGGCCGTGAACTGCGGAGACCTCGGCGGATGATCCGCCGGGGCACCTGCGGGGCACTCAGACATCACGCGTGAGGCCGTCGAGCGACCGCCCGTTCAGGGCACGCCCGACGGCCTTTCGCATGCGCTCCCGCTCCCGCCCCTACTCCCGGACAAATATCTTTAAATCTGTGATAAGAGAAGTTTTCGACTTAAACATCCATTTGCCGCCTTCCCTCGCTTTCCTCGCGCCTTCATCCACCAAAGAGGAGTGGACAAACCCGAAAAATAGATAAAGTCGGCACCGGGAAACCAGCCCAGCCGTCCGATGAGGAGAGACATGCTCCCGCGCCGTTTGCTGCTCGTCCTTACGATGTCCCTTCTGGCCGCTACGGGTTGCGGCAGCGGTGAACCCGAAGGGGCGGACACGCCGCAGGAGACGTTGACGAGACTCACCGCGTTCATCACCGACGACGAGGGCGAAGAGGCCTGCAACCTGATGTCGGCGGCCGCACAGGAGTTGTTCGCTCGCGGCAACGAGATGAGCACTTGCGAGCAGGCCGTCAATTTGTTTCACGGCAAGATCACCGATCGGGACGCCTATCGGCAGATGGTTCCCACCGGTCTCAAGACGGAGGGCGACGAGGCCGAGGTCAGCGGGTACTGCGGGAAGGGGTGGACGCATCCCGATGGCGCGGACCCGTCGGAGGACCCCAACAGTCTGGGAACCCTGACCCTGCGCAAAACCGAGAACGGCTGGCTGATCCAGGATTACGTCAGCAGCAGGGAATACTCCAGCTGTGGCGGATGAGCTGCCTCGATCGGCCTCCGGCAGCCTGCCGACGGCGAACCCGATCAGGCAGGCGGACAGGACCGCGGGGCCCTGGAAGAACACCCGGAGGATGAGGATCTTCCCCAGTTCGTGCATGTGCTCGCCGATGATCGTCGCCGCGGAGCCGGCGAGGGCCCGATCGGTCCGCGCCGCCTCGGCCCCGCCCCCCGCCCGAGCACGGGGACGTGGAGATCGTCACATCGGACGTCGCCGAGGTCCAGGTGACGCGCCTCCCCCCACGGGAACGGCCCCACGGTGGAGTCGTGGGACGACGGATCTCTCACGATCGGCCTGGTCTGCGACGAAGGCTTCGTCTGCACCCCGCTGCGGGACACCCCCGACGAGCACGTCGACTACGCGCTCGTCGTCCCGCGCGGCGTCGACGTCCCCGGGACAGGACCGTTGGGCTCTGTTCGGCCATCCGGCGCCGGCTGCCCGCTGGTCTTCGAGCCGGCGGCGGACCCCGGGCACAAGATGATGCGCGTCACGCTCAGCTGGGGTGGCAGGATCCCCAAGCGGGTGTCCTGACCGGGCCCGTGCCGCCCGGCGCGAGCGTCCGCCCTACGCGTAGGCGGGCCTGGCTCCGCGCACGTTCGTCATGATGGCGTAGACGGAGGTGGAGGCGGTGATGAACAGCCAGTTGCGCTTCAGCCCGCCGAAGACCAGGTTGGAGGTCTTCTCCGGGAGCGGGAGCCTGCCGATCAGCGTGCCGTCGGGGGCCAGGCAGTGAACGCCCTCGTGGGTGGCGGCCCAGATCCGGCCGGTGTCGTCGAGCCTGATCCCGTCGTAGGAACCCGCCGCGCACTCGGAGATCACCTTGCCGCCCGAGAGCGTGCCGTCGTCGTGCGCGTCGAAGGCCCGCAGGTGCCTGCGCCGGGTGTCGACGACGTAGAGCACCCGCTCGTCCGGGGAGAAGGCCAGCCCGTTGGGGCGGACGAAGTCCCCGGCGACCAGGCGCACCTCGCCGGTGACCGGGTCGGCGCGGTAGACGTTGTCCGCGCCGATCTCGCTCTCGGCCCGGTGCCCCTCGTAGTCGCTGGTGATGCCGTAGGAGGGGTCGGTGAACCAGATCGAGCCGTCGGACTTCACCACCACGTCGTTGGGGCTGTTGAGGCGCCTGCCCTCCCACCGGTCGGCGATCACGGTGATCGAGCCGTCGTGCTCGGTACGGGTGACGCGGCGGTTGCCCTGCTCGCAGGAGATCAGGCGCCCCTGGGCGTCGAGGGTGTGGCCGTTGGTGTAGCCGGCCGGGGCGCGGAACGGGCCGACGGAGCCGGTCAGCTCGTCCCAGCGGAGCATCCGGTCGTTGGGGATGTCGCTCCACAGCAGCTGGCGGCTCGCGGGGACGTACACGGGCCCCTCGGCCCAGCGGCAGCCGTGGTGGATCCGCTCGATCCGCTCGTCGCCGCCCACCGCGGCGAAGCGGTCGTCCAGCGCGTCGAACTCGGCGGGAATGGTCTCTGTCACGAGAAGAGCCAATATCACCGAACCTCATCATGTCAAATATCGAAATGTCTTGATAATGTCCTGCTGTGGATGAGATCGACAGGATGCTGATAGGCCTGCTCCAGGAAGACGCCACCCGCTCCTATGCCGCGCTCGGGGCGGCCGTCGGCCTGTCGGGCGGCGCGGCCCACGAGCGGGTCAGGAAGTTGCGCGAGCGCGGCCTGATCCGGCGCACCACCGTGGAGGTCGATCCGGTGGCGGCGGGCCGGGGCGTGCTGGCGTACGTGATGATCGACGGGAACACCTGGATGGGCGACACCGCCGAGGCGCTCCGGGCGATTCCCGAGGTCGAGGAGGCCCACGTGATCGCGGGCCCGGCGTCGGTGCTGACCAAGATCCGCACGTCGAGCACTTCGGAGCTGCAGGCCGTACTGCGCCGGGTGTTCGAGATCGAAGGGGTGGCCAGCACCCAGACGGTCGTCGTGCTGGAGACCTTCTTCGAGCGCGGCGTCCACGTGCCCGGCCCCACCGGCGCACCGGAGCCGCCGCCCCGGTGATCCCGGACCCGGCCGGGACGGTACGGCACCGCGCCCCACCCCCATCAATTCCGGACACAAGTGACGTTTCAGCGCATTGCAAGCGGCTCCCGATAGGAATGGGGCACCGAAAGCAACCGCACCATCTGGAGAACGACCACCGTGTTCCGCACCGTCGCCACCACTGCCGGCGTCATCGCCATCGCCCTGACCACGCTCGTCGCCTGCAGCGCGGGCGACGAGGCGTGCGCCGCCTCCGCCGGCACGGCGAGCCTCTCGTTCGCCCAGGCCGGCGCCGCCGCGGACTCCTCGGGGCAGAAGCCGCCGAAGTCCAAGAAGAAGAAGGTCGACGTCGACGTCGACATCGACGACTGCCAGGAGTGACCGCGGCGTATAGGCGTATAGCAGAATAAATCTTGATATAAGCCGATAAAGCAGGCCGACAGAGCAGGGGCGGTGAGGGTGCCCGAGCGCCAGGGGAGGACCTCCGCCCGCCGGGGAACGGCCGCGGCGGGCGCGCTCGCCGCGCTCCTCCTGGCCACCGCCTCGGCCCCGATCCTGCCCGCCGCCCTGAACCGGCTGACCTCCATCGCCCACGCGATCCGCTCCGGGGCCGCCCAGCCGGGCTGGAAGGGCGGCGCCATCCCCTACTCCTGGGGCGGCGGCCACGGCGAGCGGCCGGGTCCCTCGCTGGGCACGTGCCGGGGGTACCGGGGCGCGGTCCGGCCCTGCCCGGCCACCAGAACGCTCGGCCTCGACTGCTCCGGCCTGGCCCGGTGGGTCTACCACCTGGCCTACGGCCGCGACGTCCTCGGGCCGGGGAACACCGACGACCACGTCCGGCGGCTCACCCGCGTGCCGGCCGCCAAGGCCCGCCCCGGAGATCTCGTCTTCTACGGCACGGTGAGCAAGCGCAGGATCAAGACCCACCACGTCGGCGTCTACATCGGCCAGGGCAAGATGATCAATGCGCTGGGGACCGGGACGGAGGTCCGGATCGACCCCGTCACCCGGGTCAAGGGGTTCGCCGGATACTTCCGCTATCCCTGAGCCCGGCGGGCGGCCGGGCGGACCGTCGCGGCCCCGGCGCCCCGCCCGCGCGACGGCGGTCAGCCGCGGTTGCGGAACCCGGTGATGCGGCGCAGGACGTCCCACCAGAAGGGGGCGCCGAACAGCAGGGCCACGGCGGTCAGGAGATAGCCGGGCCAGTGGCCGGGAGTGATCAGGCGGTCCCACCAGACGCCGCCGTTCCAGTTCACCGAGGGGTCGCCGCCGTCCGGGGGAACGGTGATGCTCACGATGGCGTTGTCGAAGATCTTGACCAGGGCGGGCGAGCTGAAGACCTCGGTCACGCACTCGTACGGCTTGGCGTCACCGCCGGTGGCGGTGCACTTGCCCTTCAGCTCCTCCTCCAGCGCGGCCAGGCTGCCCTCCCCGCCGCCCGCGATCGCCGCCACCCCGGCCCGGAAGGCGTTGTCGCGCAGCAGCGTCTTGCCGTACTCCAGGGCGTCCATGCTGAACAGCAGCGTCAGCACCACCCCCAGGGCGAACACCACCCACTTGACGTAGCGGCGGTAGAGCCCGGACAGACGCTGCATCTCCCCGTCGAACCAGGCCTCCACGCCGGCCCGGAACTTCTCCATGTCCGCCTCGGCGCTCTTCCACACGCCGCGCAGGTGACCGGCGAGCGGGCTGTGGATGGCCTCCAGCTTGGCGATCAGACCCTCCACCCCGCTCTCCTCGGCGGAGACCAGCTCCATGACCGCGCCGGAGAACCGCTCGGGCGGGATGTCGGAGATGGTGGTCCGCGCGCCCTTGGGGTGGTCGATCTCCTGCAGCCGGCGGTAGAGCCGCTCGGTCATGTCGACGTCGGGCACGGGCGCCTCGGCGGCCAGCACCGTGGCGGGGTCCACCGGCATCGGCGCGACCACCGGAGGGGCCGGGTCGGGGCTGTGCCGGGGCCGGGGGTCGTTCTTGGAGAAGGGCATCTTGGCGAAGACGTCCGCGATCTTGGACGGGATCCACGAGGTGCCCTCGGAGGAACCCCCGTCCAGAGTGTCGCGGAGGTAGGCCCACAGGAACTTGCTGCGGATCCCGAGCAGTCGGACGAAGGCCTCGTTGACCCCGCTCACCAGGAGGGAGAGCAGGAGGAAGGCCAGCACCAGGCCGATGGCCAGATCGGCGTAGACGGATATCAAAACGGATCACCCGGAGTCGTTGATACACGGCGGCTGTGGCGGGCGCAACAGGAACGCCGGATCCGCCAGGGCGGCATCGACCCGGACTCCGTCACCGGCCGCCGTGCGCGCGGCTCCACCCGGACGACACGGCCCGGACGACGCGGCGCGGCGGGAACCGGATGGACCCTAGTCCTCGTAGAAGACCCGCTCCACGACCTGGCGGGCGCGGCGGGTGACGCGGCGGTAGTCGTCCACGAAGTCCTCGCTGCCGTCCGGCGGGTAGCCGAGGGCGCGGGCGATGAGCGCGCGCTCACGGACGTCCTTCGGGATGGAGTCGGAGGCGCGGCCCCGGACCAGGACGATCGCGTCCCGGATGCGGGAGGCGAACCGCCAGGCGTCGGCGAGCACGTCCTCGTCGGCGGGGTCGAGCAGGTCCTCGGCGACCGCCGCGCGCAGCGCCTCCAGGGTGCGGGTGGTCCGCAGCGACGGCAGGCGTCCGGCGTGGCGGAGCTGGATGAGCTGGGCCACCCACTCCACGTCCGACAGGCCGCCCCGGCCGAGCTTGGTGTGCAGGGCGGGGTCGGCCCCGCGGGGCAGCCGCTCGGCCTCCATCCGCGCCTTGAGCTTGCGGACCTGCAGCACGGCCTCGTCGGGCACGCCCCCGGCCGGGTAGCGCAGCGGGTCGGCCAGCGCCAGCAGCTCGGCGCCGAGAGCGGCGTCCCCGGCGCAGAACCGGGCGCGCAGCAGCGCCTGTGACTCCCACGGCGACGACCAGCGCGCGTAGTAGGCCGCGTAGGAGGCCAGCGTGCGGACCAGCGGCCCCTGCCGCCCCTCGGGACGCAGGTCGGGGTCGATGGTCAGCGGCGGGTCCGGGGCGGGCAGCGCCAGCAGACGGCGAAGCTCGTTGGCGACCGCGTGCGCGGCGTCCGCCGCGTCCTTCTCCGGCACGCCGGGCAGCGGCGCGTGGACGAACATCACGTCGGCGTCGCTGCCGTAGGAGCACTCGACGCCGCCGAGACGGCCCATCGCGATCACCGCGAACCGGGTGCCCAGCGGGGTCCGCCGCTCCATCTCGACCTTGGCGATCGCGACCTCCAGGGCGGCCTGGACCGTCACGTCGTTGAGCGTGGACAGCGCCTGGCCCACCCGCTCGATGTCGATGTGCCGGGCGAGGTCGGCCACCGCCGTACGGAACAGCTCCCTGCGGCGCAGGGCGCGCACGGCGGCCACCGCGACCTCCGCGTGCTCGGGATGGCGCGCGACCGTGGCCCGGATCTCCGCCAGCAGCGACTCGGGCCGCCGCGGGTCCAGCTCCGTGTCGGAGCCGAGCATGGCGACGGCCTCGGGGGCGTGCAGCAGCAGCCCGGTCACATATCTGCTGGTGCCCAGGACGTGGGCCAGCCGCGAGGCGACGGCGGTCTCGTCGCGCAGCAGCCTCAGGTACCACGGGGTGGCGCCGAGCTTGTCGGAGACCTGCCGGAAGCCGAGCAGGCCCGCGTCGGGGTCGGGGGCGTCGGCGAACCAGCCGAGCATGACGGGCAGGAGCGTGCGCTGGATCGCCGCCCTGCGGGAGACTCCGGTGGTCAGCGCCGCGATGTGGCGCAGCGCCCCGGCCGGGTCGGCGTATCCGAGCGCCTCCAGGCGGGCCTGCGCGGCGGCGGCGGACAGGCGGTCCTCCGACTCGGGCAGCCGGGCGACGGCCTGCAGCAGCGGCCGGTAGAACAGTTTCTCGTGCAGGCGGCGGGCCTCCAGCGCGTGCCGCCGCCACCGGGCGGTGAACTCCCCCACCGGGTCGGCGGTCATGCCGAGCCCGCGCCCGAGCCTCCGCAGCTCGTCCTCCCCCTCGGGCACGACGTGGGTACGGCGGAGCCGGTGCAGCTGGATCAGATGCTCGACCCGGCGCAGGAAGGTGTACGCCTCGGCGAGGGCCCTGGCGTCCTCCCGCCCGATGTAGCCGCCCCGGGACAGGGCGGCGAGGGCGGGCAGCGTGGCGCGGCGGCGCAGCAGGGGGTCCAGGCGGCCGTGCACGAGCTGCAGGAGCTGGACGGCGAACTCGACGTCCCGCAGGCCGCCCGGGCCCAGCTTGATCTGCCGCTCGCCCTCCTCCGCCCGGACGTGGGCCTCCACCCGGCGGCGCATGGCCTGCACGTCCTCGACGAAGTTCTCGCGGGTGGCGGCCTGCCAGACCATCTCGTTCATGACGTCGACGTAACGGCCGCCGAGTTCCATGTCCCCGGCGACCGGCCGGGCCTTCAGCAGCGCCTGGAACTCCCACGTCTTGGCCCAGCGCCGGTAGTAGGCCTGGTGGCTGGCGAGGGTCCGCACCAGCGGCCCGGCCTTGCCCTCGGGACGGAGCGCCGCGTCGACCTCCCACAGCGCCCCCTCCGGGGTGGTGGCCGAGCAGGCACGCATCATCCCCTGGGCCAGGCGGGTGGCGATCTGGACGGCCCTCGTGTCGTCCACGGCCCCGTTCCCGGCGCCGGTCCCGCTCGCGGCCTCGCCGACGGCGTCCCCGGACGCGATCCCGCCGCCCGTCCGGCGGGGCTCGGCCACGAAGATCACGTCCACGTCGCTGATGTAGTTGAGCTCGCGGGCCCCGCACTTGCCCATGCCGATGACGGCCAGCCGTACCGCGCCGGACTCCGGCTGCTCGGACCGGGCGACGGCCAGGCCCGCCTCCAGCGCGGCGCCGGCCAGCGCGGACAGCTCGGCGGTCACCTCGGCGAGCGCCGCCTCCCCGGTGACGTCCCGGGCGGCCAGGTGGAGCAGGCGGCCCCGGTAGGCGACCCGGAGCGCGGACAGGATGGCGGTGGAGGCGTCCGCCGCCCTCGGCTCGGGGTCGCCGGGATCGGCGCCGACCGCCAGAAGCAGCTCGGCGCGGAGCTCCTCCCCGGTGGGACGCGCCGTGGCCCGCTCTCCCTCCAGCAGCCTCCGGTGGTCCGGGTGCCGGGCCACGTGGTCCCCGAGGGCCGCGCTGACGCCGAGGACGCCGAGCAGGCGGGTCCGCAGGGCGGGGTCGCGCCGGAGCGCCCCGAGGACGCCCGGGTCCCGCTCGGCCAGCCGGCTCAGCGAGGCGAGCGCCAGATCGGGATCCGCCGTGGCGACGAGGGACTCCAGCAGGCCGACGTCACCGGCGGCCTCGGGCCCCAGTCCGTCGAGGAGCCGCTCGGCCCCGGCTCCGTCGGCGAAGCCGAGCCTGGCCAGCCGCCCGGCCGTCGTCTGAATGCGGGGCACGGTGGTCACCGACCCTTCCTCGTCGCCGATTCCAGGCACCGTCGTCCCTCAATCCTCGCATCAGGGGGTCAGGGGATCTCACACGCACGCGCCACGCCGTCGGAGCACCGTGGCCCAGCGTATCCCCGGCGCCCCGGCGCGTCACCGGCGTCGGCCCGCGATCACCCTTCCGTCACGGGAACGGGAACGGGAACGGGAACGGCGGCGACCGGGGCGGGGACGGTTCCCGGAGTCGAGGCGGTCTCCGGGGCGGCGATCGCGGCCGCGGCCGTAGCGGAGGAGGAGGCGACGGCGGAGGAGGCGGCGGAGGTGGAGCTGGCGGAGGTGGAGCTGGCGGAGGTGGAGGTGGAGGTGGAGACGACGGCGGCGAAGCGCTCGGCGAACGGCCTCCAGACGGCGGCGAGCCGCGGCCCGGCCGCCTCGCCCCCGGCCACGAGCTCCGCGGGGGAATGCCCCAGAGCGGCCAGGTGCCCGGCGGAGCCGTCCACCCAGCCGGTGAAGATCTCCGGAGTGGCCTCCGGATGGAACTGCACCGCCCAGGCGCGCTCGCCCAGCCGGTACGCCTGGTTGGGGTAGGCGTCCCCGGTGGCCAGCGGGACCGCGCCCTCGGGCAGCCGGGTCATGGCGTCACCGTGGTACTGCACCGCGACGACGGGCTGCGGGCCGTCCAGCAGGCCGTCGAAGAGCGGGTCGCCGTCCGCGGCGGGGAGCGGGACGATCCGGCGCACCCCGACCTCCAGCCCGTCGCCGCCGCGCTCGACGCTCCCGCCGCAGGCGAGCGTCATCAGCTGGGCGCCCAGGCAGATCCCCAGGGTCGGCACGCCGCCGTCCACCGAGCGGCGGAGCAGGTCGCGGGTGGCGGGCAGCCAGGGGTAGTCCTCGTCCTCCCAGGCCGCGGCCTCGCCGCCGAGCACGATCAGCCCGTCGGCCGCGCGCTCCGGCACCGCCTCCCCCAGGTACGGCCGGGCGACCTCGCACTCCGCCCCGGCCGCGGCCAGCCAACCGGCGAAGAATCCCAGGCCGGCCCCGGCCTCGTGCTCGATGACGGTAATCCTCATGCGGCAATTATGAGCCTTACTGGCTTATAGGCCGGTCCATCATCATTTGTCCCGGCACGAATGGCGCCCTCCCCATGGCCGACCAGGCCGGCGTAGAACGGGGACCCGGCCGGCGGATCGACGGGGGTTCCGGTCAGTACGGCGGCGCCGCTCCAGCGGATGCCGGGCGGCTCACGCCATCGCGTTCACCCGGCGGGCGGCCAGGCGTTCGGTGTCCGGCCAGCGCACGTCCCAGGCCCAGCCGAAGCGCTCGAACAGCCAGATGAGCCGGGCGCTGGGGTCGATCTGACCGCGGAGCACGCCGTGCCGGGCGCAGGTGGGGTCGGCGTGGTGGAGGTTGTGCCACGCCTCGCCCAGGGAGATCAGGGCCAGCCACCACACGTTCCGGGAGCGGTCCCTGACCGTGAACTCCTCCTTGCCGAAGGTGTGGCAGATCGAGTTGATCGACCAGGTCACGTGGTGCTGGAGGAAGATCCGCACCAGGCCGCCCCAGAAGTAGGCGGTCAGGGCGGCGTGCCACGAGCCGCCCCACAGGCCGCCGACGAGCGTGGGCAGGCCGAGCGAGAGCAGCACGACCGGCACGTAGGCCAGGTTGTGGGAGAGGAACCGGATCGGCCGGTCGGCGAGCAGGTCGGGGCAGAAGCGCCGCCGCGAGGTGCGCTCCGGGCTGAACAGCCAGCCGACGTGGGCGTGGAACAGCCCCTTGCTCAGCCCGACGAAGCCGGGGCCGAACCGCCAGGGCGAGTGCGGGTCGCCCTCCCGGTCGGCGTACTTGTGGTGCCGCCGGTGGTCGGCCACCCAGCGGATGACCGGGCCCTGGAGCGACATGCCCCCGGCGATCGCCATCACGACCCGCAGCCAGGTCTTCGCCTGGAAGGAGCGGTGGGTGAAGTGCCGGTGGTAGCCGACGGTGATGCCGAACCCGGTGATCAGGTACATCACCCCGGCGATGACCACGTCCCGCCAGGTCAGGCCCCACCCCCAGGCGAAGGGGACGGCGGCCAGCACCGCGAGGAAGGGCACCACGACGAACAGGACGACGAGCAGGCGCTCGAACCACGGCACGGGAGTGGCGGCCAGGTCCGGCGGTGCGGTGGAAGAGGAGGCCATGTCCGCCGAAGATAATCGCGGATCACGACAAATTCTCCGCTCCCGGCGGCGATTCGCCGACCGGAATTTGTCACGCGCGCACAGATCGCCCCGGCCCGGAACGGTAAGCGTTCCGGGCCGGGGCGGGCAGGCGTTCCGGGCCGGGGGCTCCCCCGGCCGGGCGGGATCAGGCGGGAACGATCCAGGTGGTCTTGGCGGCGGCGACCAGGGTGCCGTCCACCTCGTAGACCGCGCTCTCGCCGAAGAGCTTGCGGCCCTCGCGGCCGGTGGCGCGGGCGACCACCGAGTAGGTGCCGCCGGGGTAGACGCGGCGGTGGACCCGGGCGGTCAGGCGGCCGAGCAGCGCGAACTCGCCGGGGGCGAAGTGGGCCCAGCCGGTGGCGCAGTCGAGCGCGGCCCAGACGACCGCGTCGGGGACGACGCCGTCCTGGTCGGTGACGGTCATCGGCACCCGCCAGCCGGCGGCGACCAGGTCGGCGCCCTCCACCGGGCCGGGGAAGATCCGCAGGCCGTCGCCGGGCTCGCGCATGCCGCAGGCGAAGCAGCCGGGGAAGGCGTGGCCGCTGAGCCCGGCGAAGCCGCGCTCGGCGTGGGCGGCGACGTTGAAGGGGACGAACGCCGGGGCGTCGAGCTCCTCGGCGACGGTGATGGCCTCGGCCAGGAGGGTCTCGCCCTGGGTCAGGGTGGCGGTGTTGGCGAGCTGGCGCAGGTCCAGCTCGGTCTCCAGCGGGGTGGGCGCGTGCAGCGTGACCTCGACGGCCGAGTCGTGCCGGGCGCCGTGCAGCGCCTCGGAAACCGTGCCCGCGATCCACCCGCCGTTCGCGGTGCCTTCGGGCCCGCGGAAACGCGCCGGAACGGTCACCACGGTCTGCAGACCAGCAGCCGTCGTCATGCCGCACCTCCTATCGCCGTGCATGGCGAGATTGATCCTGATATATAACAAGCAAAGGGACCGGCCGATTTTAGCCGAGTAATTGCACGTACAGCCAACCAGGGGTCTGTAACGTTCCTGTTGACGACCGGCGACGGGGGCATGACCGCCCGCCCGGCACGAGACTCCTCCGAAAACGCCCCTGCGGGGATAGAGTGGCGCTGCGTCATGCCGTAAGCGCACCTAAGGGGAGTAAATGGCGCCCCACCCCCCTGATTCCCCCGTATCCCCCTCTCTTCCGGCCGAGCAGGAGACGCCGGGCGGCGAGCCGGCCCTCCTGGACGAGATACGCCTGAGCCTCGCCGCTCTCGCCGTCGAGATCGGCCGTGAGCACGAGCGGGCGGCCCATCGCGAGCAGATCATCGACCGGTTGCACGCCGAGAACCAGGAACTTCGGCACGGGCTGCTCCAGGAGGCGCTCGCCCCGGTCAGGGCCGGGCTCTACCGCCTCCACGACACCGTCCGGCGGCAGTCCGCCCGCTGGCGGGAACCGGAGCCCCCGGCCGCCGAGCACGCCGGGGCGATGCTGGAGGCGATCGCCGACGAGGTGGCCGAGGTGCTCGCCAGGACGGGGGCCGAACGGCTGCCGGTCGAGCCCGGGGAGGGCTACGACCCCTCGCGTCACCGGCCGGTCAGGACCGAGACCGTGGAGGCCGGGCGCGACGGGCGGATCGTGGAGGTGCTCGCCGACGGCTTCGTGGCCGGGGACCGCGTGCTGCGCAAGGCCGGCGTGGTGGTCGGCCGCGCGCCCCGGCCGGAGCCCGCGGGGGAAGAGCGGTCCGCCGCCGGGACGGGATCCGTGTGCGAACCGGACTCCGGACGCGCGGCGGAGTCGGTGGAGCCCGCGAGGTCCGCGGAGCTCACGGAGGACGTGGAGAGCGCGGAGGGCGTAGAGCACGCGGAGGACGTGGAGAGCGGCGACGGCCGGAACGACGACGAGGGGAATCGGTAGGCGACATGGCTGTTCACGGAATCGACCTCGGAACCACCTACTCCTGCATCGCCGGCGTCGACGAGGTGGGCAGGCCCGCCGTGCTGCGCAACCAGGAGGACGCCGACACCACGCCCTCGGTGGTGTTCTTCGAGACGCCCGACAACGTCGTGGTCGGAGCGACCGCCAAGGACAGCGCGGTGATCGAGCCCGACCTGGTGGTGAGCCGGATCAAGCGGGACATGGGGCACGAGGTGCCCCGGACCATGCACGGGCGCGAATACACGCCCGAGGAGATCTCCGCCTTCGTCCTCCGGAAGCTGGCCGAGGACGCCCGCCTCGTCACCGGCGAGACCGTCCAGGACGTGGTGATCACGGTCCCCGCGTACTTCGGGGCGGCGGAACGCGACGCGACCCGCAAGGCCGGCCGGATCGCCGGGCTGAACGTGATCGACGTCCTCTCCGAGCCGATCGCCGCCGCCATCACCTACGGCGTGCTCAACCCCGGCCAGGACTGCCGGATCCTCGTCTACGACCTGGGCGGCGGCACCTTCGACACCACGGTGATCACTCTGCGCGGCGGCGACATCGAGGTCGTGTGCACCGACGGCGACCACGAACTGGGCGGGGCGGACTGGGACGACCGGCTGGTGGAGCACCTGGCCGGTCGCTTCGCGGCCGAGCACCCCGACGTGAGCGGTCCGCTGGACGACAAGCAGACCGAGCAGCAGCTGCGCCGCGACGCCGAGGACCTGAAGAAGACCCTGTCCGCCCGCACCCGGCACACGGTGCGGGTGATGCACGAGGGACGGGTCGCGAAGGTCGAGCTGACCCGCGAGGAGATGGAGGAGCTGACCCGGGACCTGCTGGACCGCACCGTCGAGATCACCCGGCGCACGGTCGAGACCGCGCGGTCGAAGGGCGTGGACGGCTTCGACCACCTGGTCCTGGTCGGCGGGTCGGCCAAGATGCCCGCGGTGGCCGAGAGGCTCCACAAGGAGCTCGGCGTCGCCCCCCGGCTGCAGGATCCGGACCTGGCGGTGGCCAAGGGCGCCGCGCTGTACGCCTTCGAGGAGACCTACCGGCGGCTGCTGGGCGCGGGCGAGGACGACCGGGCCGAGGAGATGGCCTCCCGCGCGGGCCTGTCCACCGAGCAGCGCCGGCGGATCTCCGGCCGGACGATCAAGACGGTGGCGTCCCGGAGCTTCGGGGTCGTGGCGACCGACCGGGACACCCGGCGCAGTTACGTCGCCCACCTCGTGCACGCCAACGACCCGCTCCCCGCCGACGTGACCGAGAGATTCGCCACGCTGGAGGACGACCAGTCCGGGGTCGACGTCGAGGTCATGGAACAGGCCGGCAGCGTGGAGTCCGAGGAGATCGCGGACAACAACCTGATCGGCCGGGGCCTGCTGAAGATCCCGCGCGGCAAGCCCGCCGGGTGGCCCATCGAGGTCGCCTTCGCGCTGGACTCCTCGGGCCTGCTGCACGTGACCGCCCGCGAGCTCGAGACCGGCGAACGGCTGGAGCTGCGCATCCAGATCGGCGGCATGTCCGAGGAGGAGGTCGCCGGCTCCCGATCCGCCCTCGCCCGCGTCCACGTGAGCTAGGCCGTCCCCGATGGCCTTCGACGAGAGGCGCTACGTCCGGGAGGTGCTCGAACCCGCCCGTCAGGCGGGCGGGGCCCTCTCCGACGACCTCCGGGTCCGCTACCAGCTGCGCGAGCCGATGAGCGGGGCCGAGATCGCCGAGACCGTCGCCCAGGTGCGCCAGGGCTGGCGGCGGCTGCGCGGGCGGCTGACCTTCCGCCCGCTGATCGACCGGCTCTCCGCCGATCACGAAGGCCACGCCCCCATCTTCGCCGCGGCCGCTCAGGGTGACCTCGGCCCCCTCCGCGCCGCGCTGCGGGAGGCGGACCGGCGTGCGGCCCGACGGCTCGACGACGCGCGGCGGCGCCTCGACGACGCGGCCGGGCGGCTCCGCATGCTCCCGCCCGGCATCGTCGCCGGCATCGCCAGGTCCAGCGGCGTGACCGGGCAGGACGCCGACCGGCTCACCGCCGAGCTCGGCGTCGAGGTCCGCCCGCCCGACCCGCTGCCCGAGACCCCGCCCTACGCCGGGTACGGCAGGGCGCGCGAGGCGCTCACCACGCTCGGCAGACGCCACCTGGCCGATTTCCTGTTCGGCGGGCGTTGCGCGCGGATGCGCGTCCTCGACGGTTTCTCCGTCCCCGGGGCGGGCCCGCTGGCCGAGGAGATCAGGAAGGTGGAGGCCGAGTGGGAGCGCAGGACCCGGGGCCCCTGGACCACCGGCGCCGACACGGTGCTGGCCGCGCTGCGCGGCGCCTCCGACCCGGCCGCGCTGCTCCGCTACGACGTCGTCACGCGGCTGCGCGAGCGGGTCCGCGAGCACTCCTCCGACGACACCCTGCTGCGCCACGCCGTCGACGAGCTGAACCTCGCCGAGGAGGACGCCCGGCGACTGGTCTTCGCGGTCCGCCAGGAGGGCGGGGCCCACGGCGCGTACGCGGTACCCGCGGCGCGGCTGCGGGAGCTGATCGAGGCCGGGGAGATCATGGCCGCGGTGGACCTCGCCGCCGCGCTGGAGTCCGGGACACCGGAAGCCGGGTCCCCGGAACCCGGAACACCGGAGACCGGAACACCGCGGTCCGGAGCGCTGACCGGTGAGGCCGCCGACCTCGCGGCCGAGGCCAGGGCCCGGCTCTCGGCGGCCGTGGAGCTGCGGGAACGCGCGCTGAACGCGGCCGACCCGGACGAGGCGTGGATCATGCTCCAGGACGCCCTGCTGCGCGTCCCCGGCCTGCCCGGCGCCGGGGAGCTGCTCGCCCGGCTCGCACCGCACCCGGCACGTGAGCCGCGCGCCGAGGTCCGGGACGACGCGGTCGTGCTCACCTGGCGGCCCTCCCCGTCCCGGGCCGGGGAGATCTCCTACGAGGTGCTCCGCGACGGCGTCCTCCTCGCCGCCGCGCCGCCCGGGCCGTCCGGGTTCCGCGACGGCTCCCCGCCCGTCGACGTGCCGGTGACCTACTCCGTCGTCGCCCGGCGCGGGGAGGCCGCCGCCGTCCCCGTGCCTGCCTCCCCGGTCGTGGTCCGGCCCGAGCCGCGCGACGTGCGGCTGACCGCCGGCGACGGGATCGTCACCGGCCGCTGGTCGCTCCCCCCGCAGGCGCTGAGGGTCGTGGTCACCCGGGACGGGCGCCCGGTCCCGGCGGACGCGACCGGCTTCCGCGACCGGGAGGTGACCAACGGCGCCGGGCACGTCTACGTCGTCTCCGCGGTGTACCCCGGCCCCCGCGGCCCTGACGACTCCGGCGGCTCCGGCGGCCCTGACGGCTCCCGCGGCTCCCACGACCCCGGCGGCTCCGGCGAGGTGACCACCCCGGGCGTGCGGCGGACCGTGACCCCGCACGCCCGGCCCGAGCCGGTGACGGAGTTCAGCGTGCGTCCCGACCCCTCCGCGCCCGGACGGCTCCTGGTGACCTGCGCCGAGCCCGCGGCGGGCATGGTGGAGTTCCTCGCGCTCGACGCCGTCCCGCCCTGGCCGCTCGGCGCGACGCTCTCGCTGGCTGAGGTCCGCCGGGCCGGGCGGGCGGTCCCCGCGACGCCGGTGGGAGCGGGCGGCCACCTGCTCCGGCCCCCCGCCTCCTCCGGCGTGCTGCTGGCGGTGACCGTCGCGGGGGACCTCGCGACGGTCGGCGCCCACCGGGAGCACGTCGGCCTGCCCCCGCCGGCCGGGCTCACCGCGCAGCGGCGCGGCCCCGCGATCCTCGTCGGATTCGACTGGCCGGCCGGGGTCCCCGAGATGGAGGTGAGCTGGGGCGGGCGGAGCACGACGGTCAGCGCGGCGGCCTACCGCGCGCAGGGCGGGGTCCGCCTGGAGCACCCCGAGGGCGAGCCGCTCACGATCGAGGTCGCCCCGACCGCTCGGATCCACGGCGCGCGGGTCCGCGGCCCGGCCGCCACGGTGCGCCTGGAGGCCGCCGTCCCGGTCCGCTGCCGGCTGCGTTTCCACGGGCCGCCGTGGCGGCGCTCGCTGACGGTCGAGCTCGACGCCGACCGGCCGGTCCCGGTCGCGCGGCTGATCCTGGTGCTGAAGCCGGGCTGGATCCAGCCCCTGTCCGACGACGACGGCCGGGTGCTCGCCGAGTGGACCGGCCTGCTCGCCCCCGTCACGCTCACCGTGCCCGCGCCCCGGCAGTCCAGGCCGTACTGGCTGCGCTGTTTCGCCGACGACGGGACGGACCTGGTCGACGCACCGGTCCGGGAGCGGAAGGTGGAGTGATCGTGATCACGTGTCCGTACTGCTTCGCGCGGGTGCCCCGCGACCGCGTCGCCTTCCGCTGCGTGGGCCGGGCCGGGCGGGGGGCCGGCTGCGAGCCGGTGGCCGACGAGGCCCTCGGGCGGCACCGCGGCGGCGTCCCGCCGTCGCTGCCGCCGGTGTTCCCGGTCCGGCGCCCGGGGCGGCGGGCCGACTGCCCGGCCTGCGGCGTCTCGACCGGGCGGCGGGTCTGCCCCGAGTGCCACAACCAGCTCCCGGCCGAGTACTGCGCCAACCCCGGCAAGATCGTCGCGCTGGTCGGCGCGAAGGGGTCCGGGAAGAGCACCTACATCGCGGTGCTGCTGCACGAGCTGATGAACCGGGTGGGCGCCGAGCTCGACGCCTCGCTGGTCCCGTGCGACGACCGCACGATCGAGCGCTACAAGCAGGACTTCGCCCGTCCCCTCTACGGGCGGAACATGCTGCTGAGCACCACCCAGTCGGTCGTCAACGCCCCGCTGCGCGATCCGCTGGTCTACCTGCTCACCCGTACGGTGCGCGGGCGGCTGCGCAGCCGTACCGCGTCGCTGACGCTGGTGCTGTTCGACACCGCGGGCGAGGACCTGCGCAGCCGTGACGTCACCGAGCCGCACCTGCGCTACCTCGGCGCGGCCGACGCCGTCGTCTTCCTCGTCGATCCCCTGGAGCTGCCGGGCGCCCGCTCCGCGCTGAGCGGCACGGCCCTGGCCCGCGGCGGGACCCTGGAGGGCGACCCCGACAGCGACCCGATCAACGTGATCAGCCGGGTGACCGAGCTGCTGCGCCGGCGGGACGGCGACCGCAGGCTGACGATCCCCGTGGCCGTGGCGCTCAGCAAGATCGACGCCCTGCGGCCGGCGCTGGAGCGCCAGTCCGCGCTGCACCGGGCCCGCGCCCCGCTGGGCGCCCTCGACCTGGACGACCGGGAGGCGGTGCACGAGCAGGTGCGCGCGCTGCTGGACGAGTGGCAGGCCGGGATGGTGGACCGCTACCTGCGCCAGAACTACACCGACTTCTCCCTGTTCGGTCTCTCGGCGCTCGGCGGCGTGCCCGGCCCGGAGTCGGTCGGGCCCGGCGGCATCAGGCCCTACCGGGTCGAGGACCCGCTGCTCTGGCTGCTGTACCGGTTCAAGATGCTCGACGGTGTGCGGGGGTGAGGGGCCGTGGCGTGGCAGTTGCACTACACGTCCGTGGAGGCCGGCCCCACCGGGCTCCCGGGCTTCCAGTTCGTCGCCGAGACGCCGGACCTGCCCGCGGGGCTGCACGCCCGGGTCGCGCCGTACCTGACCTACAGACCCCCGCCGGACGCGCCTCTCGCGCCGACCCCCGAGCAGATCCGCCGCCTGCCCGTCTCCCTCGCCTACGACCGGCTCGGCGCGCGGTCCGTCCTGGCGCGCTGCGTCTACCTCGGGCAGGACTACTCCGGCCGGTACGGCAACTTCCTCGGCCACGCCGTCGTCGCCGGGAGCGAGGAACTGGTCGGCCTGCGGCCGGTCGAGTTCTGGCAGGCGCCGTTCTGGTCGGAGTCCCCCGCGCCGCCCGGCGCCGCGCTGGCCGAGCTGTCCGATCTCGCCCCCGGCTCCTCGATCGACCCCGAGTCGCTGGGCGCCTGGCTGGCCGATCACGGCGAGGACGCCTACCTGCGGCTCGGGTTCCTGCTGGAGACCGTACGGCGGGCGCTGGTCCAGGGACACGGACGGGTGGTGATGATCTCCCATGACAGCGAGGAGATCGTGCGCTGGATCGGGGTGATCTCCTACTCGCTGCCGTGGGCCCTCGCCGCCCGGCTGTCGTTCGCCACCTACAGCGCCGATCCCGCCTCGGCCTCCCAGGTCCTCGTGGGCACCACCCCCGACGTCTGGGTGCCCGCGGACGTGGACGCCGCGCTCGTCCGGCTGGACGAGCCCGCCGGGCCCGCGCGGGCCGGCCGGTTCGCCGGCACCGTCGCCGACTGCTGGCGCCGGATGGACCTGGCCGGAATCGACGCCTTCGGGGAGATGGGCGACGCCGACCCGGAGACGGCCGCGGCGCTGATCGCCTTCTGCCGGGGCGACGGGCCGGTCTCCGCCGATGAGCAGGCGGCCGTCGCGCGGCTGATCACCGGAGACGTCCCCGACTGGATCTGGCCGGACCTGGCGCGGATGGCGGACCGCATGGGGCACGAACTGGCCTCGGCGGTGTGCGAGGCGGGCCCGCCGGAGGCCGCGGACCGCTGCGCCGTCCGCTGCGCCGTGCTGTCCCTGCACGATCCCCGGCTCACCCCGCCCGCCCGGCCGCTGCCCGCGGAGGCCAGGCGGAGCCTGGTGCCCGAGGCCGGTGCCGCGCTCGGCGCGACGCGCGGGCTGGCCGGACTGGTGGACGTGGTCCGGACGGTGCACGCCGTCGGGGTGCCGGTCCCCGAGGAGGAGGTCGCCCGGCTGGCCGGGGGCCTGGTGCGGGCGGGCGGCGACGGACTGGCCGAGGCGATCGGCCGGGCGCCGTTCGACTGGCGGGAGACGCTGATCGCCGCCGTGGTGGCGGGGCTGGAGCAGGCCCCGGTCCGGGTCCGGCGGGACCTCCTCACCGGCGAGATCTGCCGCCTGCTGGCCGGCCGGGACTGGACGGGCGCCCCCGCCGTCGGGGTGGACGTGCTCCACGAGCAGGTGCGGTCCGGGCGGCTCACCCGGGCCGAGGCGACGGAGCTCCTGCTGGGGTTCGCGGCCGGACCGCAGGCCGAGGAGGAGCGCGACGCGATGCTCGAGGAGCTCTGGCGTGACCCGCCGACGGTCGCCGAGTGCTCCCGCCTGCTGGAGACCGCGGGCCCCCGGCTGGCGGTCTCCGCCTGCCTGAACGACCTGCCGACGCAGGCCTTCCTCCATGCCGAGCTGACCTCCGGCGAGGTCGTACGGCTGGCCGAGCGGGTGCGGGCGACCCTGGAGGGATACCCGGCCGAGGACGCCGAGGCCGTCCTGATCGTCTCCCGGCTGCCCGGGGCCGCACGCCCCGCCGGCGCCGCCGCCGACGTGGCACGGCTGATCGCGCTGACCAGGGAGGGGAACGAGCTCCTGACGGCGCGCCTGCGCACGACGGCCGCCGCGCGGCTGGCGCCGGCGAACCCGGGCTTCCGCGCGGCCGTGGTCGGGATCCTCCCCGAGGAGGCGCGGATGTGGCTGACGTCCGCGTGGCTGGACCGGCGGATCGACCGGGACGAGCAGCTCGCCCTGGTGGAGGTGGCGATCCGGCTCCGCCTGGACGGCCTGGTGGTCCCCCCGCTGGACGAGTGGGCCAGGGCGCAGGTCAGCGGCTGGTCCCCCTTCGGATCGGTGGAGTCGCGCTTCAAGCACGACAGCGAGCTCGCGGCCGGGCTGAAGGAGCTGGCCGGTCCCAGACGGCGGCGGCTGTTCGGGCGGGGTGACGACTGATGTGGATCGCCGGTCTGCTGCTCCTGGTCGTCTGGGCGGCGGCCGTCTGGATCGGGTTCGTCGCCTTCCCGTTCGTGTTCGCCGCCCTGCTGCTGGCCACCACGGTCGCCGCGGCCTGCTTCCACTTCTACCGGGCCGGTCGGATCCTGCTGCCGGGCCGGGCCGCCGGGCCGTCCCCGGTCGAGCCTCCGCGCGCCGGACGCGGCGGTGACTCCGGAGGCGACCCCGCCTACCGGCAGTACCTGCTGGTCCAGGTCTGGAGGGACTGGCGGGCCGTCGCCGGTGACACGGTCCCGGCCATCGCCGGGACGGCCTCCGGTGTCCTGTCCAGGGCCACGACCGCGATGATGCGGGGGAGTCAGGGGCTCTTCCTGTTCCCCCTCTGGCTGGCGTTCTGCGGCGGCATCGTCGCCGCCGCCGTCCCGCTGGCCGCCGTCGCCGCGCTCGTCTCCGCCGCCCACGCCCTGACCGTGGCGGCCGGGCTGCTGGGCTGGCTGGTGTGCGCGGGCGCGCTCAGGGGCGTGGAGCGGGTGTTCATGATGACCCGCCGGATCCTGCAAGCGTGCCCGCACCCCGGCTGTTACGCCCGGTTCACCCTGCCGGAGTACGCCTGCCCGGGGTGCGGTGAGCGCCACCGCCGGCTCACCCCCGACCTGAACGGCGCGGTCTGGCACGTGTGCCGGTGCGGCGTCCGCCTGCCCACCACGGTCCCGCTGGGCCGCTTCCGGCTGCAGGCCCACTGCCCCTCGTGCCATCGCGCGCTGCCCGCCCGGATCGGCCGGGCCCGGGTGGAGCCGCTGCCCTTCGTCGGCGGGCCCGACGCGGGCAAGACGACGTTCATGGCCCTGGCCGTGGACGCCCTGCACGGCGCGGTGACCGGGGCGGGCGGCCGCGCCGTGTTCACCGACAGGAGCGACGAGGTCGCCTTCGGCAGGCTCCGGCGGGAGCTGCGGCGGGGGCGCGTCTCCAAGACGGGGACCGAACTCCCCCGGGCGGTCACGCTCGACATCGCCGTACCCGCCCCGGGACAGCCCCTGAAGCGGCCGCTGGCCCGGCAGGGCGGCAACCGCATCCTCTACCTGTTCGACCCCTCGGGCGAGCACTACACCGGCGCCGGCACGGTGGAGGCGATGGGCTACCTCGGGCACGGCGAGGCCATGATTGTGATCATCGACCCGTTCGCGCTGCCGAGCGTCCAGGACCACCTGCTCCCGTCCGAGCGCGAGGACCTCGCCGCCGCCGGCATGGCGCTCTCCCGGGAAGACCCCGCCGACACCTTCAGCCGCGTCCTGAACGAGCTGGCGAGCCGCCCGGACGGCGGCGGGCAGCGGCGGCTGGCCATCGTGATCACCAAGGCGGACCTGCTGCGGGACACCGCGGTCGGGCGGGACGCGGAGGACGACCCGGCCGGCTGGCTGACCCGGGTGGGCATGGGCAACCTGGTGCGCGAGGTGGGCCGCAGGGCCGGCGAGGTGCGCTACTTCGCCTCCGGCCTCCCGGCGGATCCCGACCGGCTCGCCCGGCTGCTCGGGTGGCTGGCGGGCCTGCGCCTCAACGGGCATCGGCGCCGGGCGGAGTCCGAGCTCACCGCGGGCGACCTGCGCGCCCCCTGGTCCGCCGGGCAGGACCGGGCCGGCCTGATCCCGGCCGGCTACCGCGTCGCCCGCTGGGCGATCTTCACGTCCACCGTGCTGCTGTCGGCGGGGGCGATCGCGGTGCTGGCCGTCGTCGCGGTGCGGATGCTCACCGGTGACGGCACGGCCGCCCTCCCCCTCCTCTGACGCGGTTATCCGGGTCACCGGCGGGCACCGCGAACCCGCCGACGTCCACTGACGGAAGGTGTCAGCCGACCGTGGTTAGCGTCCCGCCATGCGCAATGATTTCGACTTCCTCGTCGGCACCTGGACCTCCCGGCAGCGGCGGCTGCGCAAGGCTCTCGCCGGAAGCGAGGAGTGGTACGAGTTCCCCGGTTTCACCACGTGCTGGAGTGTCCTGGACGGCGCCGGCAACATCGACGAGGTCGCCTTCCCGACGCAGGGGTTCGGCGGCGTGACGCTGCGGCTGTACGACGCGGGCGCCGACCTGTGGTCGCTGTACTGGGCCAGCAGCAGGACCGGCATCTCGCTGCCGCCGGTGGTCGGCCGCTTCGGCGACGACGGGCGCGGCGTGTTCACCGCCGACGACGTGTACGACGGCCTCCCGATCAAGGTCAACTACATCTGGTCGGAGATCACCGCGGACTCCTGCCGGTGGGAGCAGGAGTTCTCCCCCGACGGGGGCGCGACCTGGGAGACGAACTGGGTCGCCGAGTTCACCCGCGCCTCCTGACGTCCGGGCCGCGGCCGTAATGCTCGCGAGCGAAGGGACTGTGGACGGGCCAGTCGGTGGACGTCATGATCTCCTCCAGGAGGCGCCGCACCTCGGGCGCGGACATACTGATCCGGCCGGATTTGCGGCGGATCATATTGGAAATTGAGGGATGATGACTGAATGAGCTGGCTCGGGGATCTGTCCATGTGGTTGGGCGGGGTGCTGTCGTGGTTGTTCTCGATGGCGGTGCTTTTCGTGGTGATCTACGGGGCGATACGGCTGGCGCTCGTACACGATCGCAGGCATCGGGCACGAGAGACTGCCGACGCGGAGCTGAAGAAGCGTGTGGCGGCGGAGAGGGCGGCTCAGAAACGCGAAACGGAAGAGCGGGCGGCTCGACGGCGCACGGCGGCGGAAGCCGGCGGGGTGTAGCGGTCCGGCGTGTCCGCCTGACGGCCCGGAAGCGGTCCGGGGCGACGGGAGGGAGGCGGACCGGCGGGTTCTCGCCGCCGCCCGCCCCTTCCGTCCTGAGAAGTGCCGGTCGGCCTGCCGTTACAGGACCGGCAGGTAGCGGCCGAGCTCGAACTCGGTGACCTGGCGGCGGTAGTCGTTCCACTCGCTGCGCTTGTTGCGCAGGAAGTAGTCGAAGACGTGCTCGCCGAGGGTCTCGGCGACCAGTTCGCTGCGCTCCATGACCGCGATGGCCTCGTCCAGCGACTGCGGGAGCGGCGCGATGCCCAGGGCGCGCCGCTCGGCGCTGGTCAGCGCCCACACGTCGTCCTCCGCGCCGGGGGGCATCTCGTAGCCCTCCTCGATGCCCTTCAGCCCGGCGGCGAGGATCAGCGCGAAGGCCAGGTAGGGGTTGCAGGCGGAGTCGAGGGAGCGGAACTCGATGCGGGTGGAGCCGCTCTTGTGCGGCTTGTACATCGGGACGCGGACCAGGGCCGAGCGGTTGTTGTGACCCCAGCAGATGTAGCTGGGGGCCTCGCCGCCCTGGCCGGCGATGGCCTCGGCCCCGCCCCACAGGCGCTTGTAGGAGTTGACCCACTGGTTGCAGACCGCGGTGATCTCGGCGGCGTGGGTCAGCAGGCCGCCGATGAAGGCGCGGCCGGTCTTGGAGAGCTGGTACTCCGCGCCGGGCTCGTGGAAGGCGTTGCGGTCGCCCTCGAACAGCGACATGTGGGTGTGCATGCCGGAGCCGGGGTACTCGGTGAAGGGCTTGGGCATGAAGCTCGCCCAGATGCCCTGCTCCAGCGCGACCTCCTTCATGACCAGGCGGAAGGTCATGATGTTGTCGGCGGTGGTGAGCGCGTCGGCGTAGCGCAGGTCGATCTCCTGCTGGCCGGGGCCGCCCTCGTGGTGGCTGTACTCGACCGAGATGCCCATCGACTCCAGCATCATGATCGCCTGACGGCGGAAGTCGTGGCCGGAGCTGTGCGGGGTGTGGTCGAAGTAGCCGCCCTCGTCGATGGGCTCGGGGCGGGCGCCGCGCTCGGGGCGGTTCTTCAGCAGGAAGAACTCGACCTCGGGGTGGGTGTAGAAGCTGAAGCCCATGTCGGAGGCCTTGGCCAGGATGCGCTTGAGCACCCAGCGCGGGTCGGCGTGCGAGGGGGAGCCGTCCGGCATGAGGATGTCGCAGAACATCCGGGCCGTGCCGGGGTTCTCGCTGCGCCAGGGCAGCATCTGGAAGGTGGCCGGGTCGGGCTTGGCGAGCATGTCCGACTCGTAGACGCGGGCGAAGCCCTCGATCGCCGAGCCGTCGAAGCCGATGCCCTCGGCGAAGGCGCCCTCCAGCTCGGCCGGGGCGACGGCCACCGACTTGAGGAACCCGAGCACGTCGGTGAACCACAGCCGGATGAACCGGATGTCGCGTTCCTCGAGGGTGCGCAGAACGAACTCCTGCTGGCGGTCCAAGGCCTCTCCTCCGTTGCCGGCGCGGTGCGACACGCCTGGTGGTCTACCAGTCTGCCCGGCGCGTGTTTCACACACGTTACGAGCCCCGGCGGCGAGACGCCCACCGGGCCCGCCGCGCCCCTCCATTCTCCTATCCCGTCTTTCCCGTCGTGCCTCCACGGAACCGGCCCGGTTCGCACCTACAGTGAACGACTCCTGACAGTGCGCGACCGGAAGGCCGCCGACGTTCCGATCCGGGGGAAGACGACGACGATGCGCTCCCAGTTCCGCGCCCCGTCCGGGGCCGCCGCGCCGCCGGGCGCGCCCGGCGTCACCGAGCGGCAGGGCGCCCTGTACGGGGTCTCCGCACCGCAGGACGTGCCCGGCGTCACCGCCTCGCAGGACGTGCCCGGCGTCACCATCCCGCCGCGTCCCCGCGCCGGCGGGTCGTGCGACGGCGCCCGCCCGTCCCGGCCTCCCCGTCCGGCCCTCTCCCCCGAGGCGCTGGCCCCGCTCACCGAGCGGCTCGCGGCGATGAGCGCGCCCTGCCCCATGCACCCCTCGGTCCACCAGATCGAGGCGGCCGTCATCACCTGGTCGCGCGAGCTCGGCCTGGACGCCGACCCCGGCGCGGGCGTGCACCGGCTGGCCGGGCGGGCGCTGGCCGGCTGCGACACTCCCTCGGTCACGCTGTTCGCGCGCTGGCTGGCCTGGGCGGGCCGTTTCCGGGAGGAGCCCGCCGCCCGCGCCGGTGTGCTCGCGACGGCCGGGGACGGCGAGCCCGGACCGCATGTGGTGGAGCGGGCCTTCGCCGACCTGTGGCGGACCTCGGCTCCCGGCATGAGCGCCGGGTGGCGGGAACGGGTCCTGTCCGGGCTGGCGGCCCAGCACGCCGCGCTGCGGCCCGCCCCGCACGCCGCCTTCGCGGCGGTCGCCCCGCGCCCCGCGCTCCACGCGGTCCGGCCCGCCGAGCCGTCCGCGGCGCGGCGGGCCGCGCATCCTGTCGCCGGGTACGACAGGGCCGCCTTCGGGACCTACCTGCTCGATCTGCTGGAGCCCTGCCTCGGGGTGGAGGTGCCCGCCTCGATCGCCGGGAGCCCGCAGTGGCGGGCGGTCACCGAGGCGTGCGGCGACGTCGCCGCCTGGTGCGAATCCCTGGCGGCCGGGCTCGTCCCCGCCGAGGAGCGGGCCCTGGCGGGGACGGTCGAGCGGATCGTGGCCCGGGTGGAGGAGCTGTGGACGGCGGCGCGCGCCGTCCCCGCGCTGGTGGAACGGCGCGGCCTCGACTTCGCCGCCTCCGCCGAGGTGACCCGGGTGACCTGCGCCTTCCTGACCGTCTCGCGCGCCAGCCTGGAACGGCTCCTGGAGGCCGGTTCCTACACCGCGCAGACCAGGGAGTCGCCGACCGGGGTCCGGCTGTAGAGGACCTCGCGGCCCATCCGCCGCCGGGTCACCAGGCCGCCGCCGGCCAGGACGGTCAGATGCTGGCTGACCGCGCCGGGGGTGAGCTCCATCCGCCGGGCCAGGCCGGAGGTGGTCGAGGGGTCGGCCAGGGCGGTGAGGATCTGCGCGCGCGTCTTGCCGACCAGCGCGGCCAGGGCCCCGGGCGCGGGCGGCGGGCCCTCGGTCCACAGGGTGCCGATCCCGGTGGCGGGGTAGACGAGCATCGGCTGGTACGGCTCGACCATCACGGCCGTGTCCGGCCACCAGAAGGCGGTCGGCACGAGCACCAGTCCGTCGCCGCCGATGGGGGCGGAGTATTCCCAGTTCCGCACGACCGCGAGCCGGTCGCCGCGCCAGCTGACGTTCGGGTGGAGGTCGGCGAAGAGCTCCCGGGCCCCGCCCGCGGCCAGCTGCCGGGCGCGGCGCGTCACCTCTCCCTCCAGCAGCCCGTGGACGCGCGGCCAGAACTCGGCGAAGGCCACCTCCCAGTAGCGCTGGAGGGTGTCGGCGACTCTCGCCACCCCGGCCTCGGGGTCGGCCTGGAACCTCTCGACGATCCGCGGGGCGGCCCCGGAGACCCAGCCCGCTTCGGCGGCGGCCCGCTCGGGCGGCGTGCGCCGTACCCGGTCCAGCTCGGCGGCGAAGTCGGGCACCGGCGTGTCGGGGGTGGGGGTCACGAAGTCGACGAGGTAGCCGCTGGTGGGGACCAGCGCGAACAGCTCGGACAGGTCCAGGCCCGCCAGGCGGGGCCGTACGGCGCGCACCCAGGGCAGGTGGAGCGAGCGCCGGGCGGGGTCGCGCAGCGTGCGCAGGCTGGCGACCAGCTCCCAGATCGGCGAGAAGGCGAAGCGGATGCGGGCCACGTCGTCGGGGGCGAAGACCCACTCCACATGGCAGGACTTCTTCTCGAACCCACCCGACTCTTTAGTCACACCTAAAAGATTCGCACTCTTCCGGAGGCCTGTCCACCCTGGTCCCCATGACGAGCTCGACCCTCACCAGACCCACGTTCCTGCAATCGAAGATCGGCGGACTCCCCCGGGCGTTCTGGGCTCTGTGGACCGGGACGCTGGTCAACCGGGTCGGCATGATGGTCGAGCCGTTCATCGGCGTCTACCTGACCCAGGCGCGGGGCATGTCCCTGGCCACGGCGGGCGCGGTGATGGCGGTCTTCGGGGTCGGCTCGCTGATCTCCCAGGTCCTGGCGGGCTGGCTGGCCGACCGGTTCGGACGGCGGATCACATTGACCGGCGGCATGGTCGCCACCGCCGTGACCATGGTCGCGCTGGGGGCGAGCACCTCGCCGGCGGCGATCGTGGCGGCGATGTTCGTGCTCGGCCTGACGATCGACGCCTACCGCCCCGCGTCCACCGCGCTGGTGGCCGACCTGGTCCCGCCCGGGGACCGGCCGCGCGCCTACGGCCTGCTGTTCTGGGCGCTGAACCTGGGCTTCGCCGTGGCGATGGTGATCGGCGGCTGGCTGGCCGAGGCGGGCCACGGCTGGATGTTCTGGTTCAACGCGGCCACCGCGCTGGTCTTCGGCCTGCTGGTGTGGCGGGCGGTCCCGGAGACCCGGCCCGAGCCCGGCGGGCGGGAGGGCGCCGCGGGCGGCGGGTTCGGCGCGGTGCTCCGGGACCGGCTGATGGTCGCCTACATCGTGATCTGCACGCTCTCCAGCGTGGTCTACACCCAGGCGTTCACGACCCTGCCGCTGGCGATGACCGGGGCGGGCTTCGGCAAGGTCGACTACGGACTGATCATGGCGGTCAACGGCATCCTGATCGTGCTGATCCAGCCGCTGACCGGCGACTGGCTCGGCAAGCGGGACCACAGCACGACGCTGGCGATCGGGTACGCGGTGATCGGCGTGGGCTTCGCGCTGAACGCCGTCGTCTCCAGCGTCGCCGGGTACGCCGCCACCGTGGTCGTCTGGACGCTGGGCGAGATCGTCACCGCGGGCATCCCCGGCGCCATCGTGGCCGCGCTCGCCCCCGCCCACCTGCGCGGCCGCTACTCGGGCATGTTCGGCCTCTCCTGGTCGGCCGGGGCCATGCTGGCGCCGCTGCTCGGCACCCGGCTCCTGGAGGCCGGCCCCACCGCCCTGTGGCTGTCCGTCGGCGTGATCGAGCTGGTGGCCGCCGGCGGCCTGCTGATGATCGGCCCGGCGCTGCGTCGCCGTACGGCGACGGCACGGGGCCTCGCGGAATCAACATCACATTGAGCGCTTGTTGATTGAACATTCGCCTATCCCGGCTAATGTCCCTCTAGCGTCTGCATACGGAGGGGTCGGGTGGCGCGCGAGCTGGGAAGACGAGGGCCGGAGAGCCCTCCGCCGGAGGCGCATGGGCGCATGCGCCTCGTCGGCGTGCTGATCGCCGTCGTCTCCGTGGCCCTGGAATGCGCCAACATCGTGGTGACGGCGAAGCTCCCGCAGCCCGACTACACCCCGCTCCCCTTCGCCCCCGAGGACATGGCGGGCACCGCCTTCCCGATCTTCGGCGCGTTGCTGATCTTCCGCCGGCCGCGGCTGCCCATCGGCTGGCTGCTGGCGGTGGGCGGCCTGGCCTGCGCGGTCAACATCCTGACGATCAACGTCGTCCGGCTGGAGGCCCCGTCCCCCCACGTCCACATCATCGAGGCCTCCCCGTCCCTGGGCCTGGTCGTCAGCCTGAGCTGGATCCTGGCCACGCTCCTGCTCGGCGTGGCGCTGCCCCTGCTCTACCCGACCGGCCGCCTCCCCTCGCCCCGGTGGCGGCCGCTGGTCGTCTTCGCCTGCCTGGTGCAGGGGCTGAACGTCGTGCGGGCACTGCTCATGGCCCTGGACGCGACCCCGTACTCCAAGCCCTTCACGCAGACCCTGCAGTGGTCGATGAACGCGGCGATGGCGCTGGCGTTCGTCTCGCTGGCGGTGCGCTTCCACCGCGGGGACCCGGTCGAGCGGCGGCGGATCGTCTGGCCCCTGTTCGCGTTCGCGGGCCTGCTCGTCCCGTGGGTGGTGGGCGGCCCGATCTGGTGGCTCGCCTCGTTCACCATCCCGCTGATCCCGGCCGCCATCGCGTTCGCGATCCTGCGGCACGGGCTCTACGACATCGACACCCTGATCACCCGCGCGCTGGTCGGCGCGGGCCTCGTCGGTGTGATCGGCGGCGTCTACGTGGCGGTGGGCGCGGCCTCCAGCCTGTTCCTGTCGGGCGTGGACCGGGTCGGCGGCCTGCTCGCCGCGCTCTGCGCCGGCGCCTTCTTCCACCCGCTCCGCCGGATCCTGCAGCGCGGCGCCGACCGGTTGCTCTACGGCAGCAAGGGCGACCCCGTGACCCTGGCCGGGGAACTGCGCCGGCGACTGCAGCGCACCGATCCCGCCGAGGGGCTGCCCGCGGCCCTGGAGGTGCTGCGCGAAGGGCTCTCCGTCACGGGGGTGGCGGTGCGCTTCCCCGACGGGCGGCCCGTCCGGACGACCGTGGGCGATCTCGGTGAGACGGCTCGCGAGATCCCCCTGGTCTGGCACGGCGAGCCGGTCGGCCACCTGCTCGTCGGCCCTCCGGGGACCCGGCGGCTGCCGGCCGCCCACAACGAGCGGGTCATCGCCGCGCTCACGCCGTACATCGCCGACTCCGCGCACGCGGTCCGGCTGGTCGCCGCGCTGCGCCACTCACGGGAGCGGATCATCGCCGCCCGCGAGGAGGAACGCCGCCGCCTCCGCCGCGACCTCCACGACGGCCTGGGCCAGTCGCTCAGCGGCATGGCCATGTCCATCAACGCGGCCCGGCACTACCTGCACGCCTCCCCGGAGAACGCCGAGCGCCTGCTCGACGGGCTCCGCTCCGGCATGGACAGCGTGACCGGCGACATCAGGCAGCTGGTGTACGGCCTGCGCCCCCCGGCCCTGGACGACCTCGGACTGGCCGGGGCGATCGCGGAGATGGCGGGACCGGGCGTCGCGGTCGAGGCGGACGGCGACCTGGCCGGCCTGCCGGCCGCCACCGAGGTGGCCGCCTACCGGATCGTCCAGGAGGCGCTCACCAACGTCCGCAAGCACGCCGCGGCCACCACCGTGCGGGTCGCGCTGGAACGGGGCGAGCATCTCGTCGTCCGGGTGAGCGACGACGGGGTGGGCGTGCCGCAGGAGCGGCGCTCCGGGGTCGGGCTGGCCTCGATGCGCGAGAGGGCGGCCGAGCTCGGCGGCACCTGCCTGATCACATCGCCGCCCGGCGGGGGCACGACGGTCGAGGCGGTGCTGCCGTTGGTCCTGGAGGGGGGACCGGCCACCGACTCCTTCGTCCCCGCCTGATGCGATACATCCGTTACAGCCTGTTTCATCACAGGGAATGAACGATGGTGAATGTTGCCGTATGTCGTTAGTCCAGGTAGCCGTACCCTTACACCTGCGATGCTGACATTTCATGCTCTAGGACCGTTCCAGGCGTGCCACGGCGAAAGAGCGCTCGACCTCGGGGGCCAGCGCCAGATGGCGGTGCTGGCCCGGCTTCTCGTGGCCCGGGGCCGCGCCGTCCCTGTGAGCGTGCTCATCGACGAGCTCTGGCCGGGCGAGCCCCCGGCCCAGGCGCTGTCCACCATCCAGGGGTACGTCTCCCGGCTGCGGCGCGCGCTGGAGCCCGGCCGCGCGCCCCGCAAGGAGGCGGAGGTCCTCGTCTCGGCCCCGCCGGGGTACGCGCTGCGCGCCGAGACCGGCCAGGTCGACTCCTGGACCTTCGAGAGCACGGTCAAGATGGAGGGCGACCCGGCCACGGTGTGGGGGCGCATGGAGGAGGCGCTCTCCCTGTGGCGGGGGCCCGCGCTGGCCGAGTTCTCCGACCTGACGTGGGCGGTGACCGAGTCGGGCCGGCTGGAGGAGCTCCGGCTGACCGCGGTCGAGCGCCGCGCCGACGCCGGGCTGGCGCTCGGTCACTCCGCGGCCCTGGTCGCGGACCTGGAGGCGCACGTGTCGGCCCACCCGCTCCGCGAGGAGGGCTGGCGGCTGCTCGCCCTCGCCCTGTACCGGGGCGGCCGGCAGGGCGACGCGCTGGGAGCGCTCCGGCGCGCCAGGACCGTGCTCCGCGACGAGCTGGGGCTGGACCTCGGCGCCACGCTCCAGCGGCTGGAGTCCGACATGCTGGCCCAGGCCCCGCATCTGGACCTGCCCAAGGAGCAGCCGGTCACCGCGCAGCGGCCCGCCCCTCCGCCCGCCGCCGCGGCCGGATCCGGCGGGACCGCCGCGAGCCCCGGGGCCGCCCTCCTGCGCGTCCTCGTGGTGGACGACCAGGCGCTGGTCCGCACCGGTCTGCGGGTCGTGCTGGAGAGCGAGCCGGGCTTCGAGCTCGCCGGTGAGGCCGGGGACGGGGAGCAGGCGATCGTGCTCGTCCGCGAGACCCGGCCCGACCTGGTGCTGATGGACATCCAGATGCCCCGGCTGGACGGTCTGACCGCCGCGCGGCGGATCCTCGCCGACGAGGACCCGCCGAAGGTGATCATGATGACCACGTTCGGCACCGACGAGAACCTCTACTCGGCGCTGCGGGCCGGGGTGAGCGGCTTCGTGCTCAAGACCTCCGCCCCCGAGCAGCTCATCACCGCGATGCGCGCCGCGCAGGCCGGTGACGCGCTGATCGACCCCGCCGTCACCACCCGGCTCATCTCGGCCTTCGCCGGGCGCACCGACCCCGCGGCCCCGCCCGCGCTCGCGGGTCTCGGCGACGCCGAGCTGGACCTGCTCAAGCTGATCGCCCGCGGTCTGACCAACCGGCAGATCTCGGCGACCCTCGCGGTGTCCGAGGAGTCCGTGGCCGTGTCGGTGGGCAAGCTCCTGGACCACCTGGGGCTGTTCGACCGGGCCCAGCTCGTCGTCGCGGCGTACGAGTCCGGTCTGGTCAACCCAGGCGACCCGGGCAGGTAAGCATGCACCTGCAGACGGGGGACCAGGAGCGCGCCGTTCCCGGCGCCCATGGCGTGGGGCACGAGCTCGCGCGGGCGGACGCCGCCGGCGCCGCGTCCCCCGGCCCGGCGACCACCCCTCCGGAGACCACCCCCGGCCCGGTGACCGTCCATCCGGAGACCGCCCCCGGCCCTGCGATCCCCGTCCCGGCGACCACCCGTCCCGAGACCGCCCCCGGTCCGGTGACCGTCCACCACCCGGAGACCGTCCCGGACTCGGTGCTCGCCGCGTTCCTGGCCTCTCCCCGGGGGCTCCTGTCCGTGGCGGTGGCCGCCGTGTCCGTCCTGCTCTCCGTCGCGGGACTCGTCCTGACCGTGAGGCTTCCCGCCGGGGCGCCGATGGAGGCCCCCGCCATGCCCGATCTCGGGGCGGGCCTGACCTTCCCCCTGGCGGGGGTGTTCCTGCTCGCCCACCGCGGGCACGCGATCACCGGCTGGCTGATGTGCCTGGGGGGACTGAGCTGCGCGATCCGCGTCTCCTTCCAGGCCATGGCCCTGTCCGCCATGGCCGCGGGGGATCTCGCCGCCGCCGGGTACCTGCGCGCGATCTGGGTCGTGGGCTGGGCCGGCGGCGGCCTGCTGCTGGCCGTCCTGCTCCCGCTCTACTCCCCCGACGGCCGCCTCCCCTCGGCGCGCTGGCGGCCGTTCGCGGCGCTGGCCGTGACCACGTCGGTCCTGGGGGCGGCGCTCATGGTCGCCCGCCCGACGTCGCCGGCGGGCCTGCCCGTGCCGCGGCCGATCCCCAGCCCGTTCGCGGTGGAGGCGCTCGCCCCCTACTACGTCATGGCGCACAAGGCCGCCCAGAATTTCCTGCTGTTCTTCGTGGTCGTGGCCATGGCCTCCCAGATCCTGCGCTTCCGCCGGGCCGACGCCGCCGGGCGCCGCCAGGTCGCCTGGCCGCTGTCCGCCTTCGCGGGCTATGTCGTCCTCCTGATCACCGGACCGGCCCTGTGGCTCCTCGCGGTGATCTGGACCGGTCTCATCCCGGTGGCCATCGTC
>NZ_BOOH01000068.1 GCF_016863135.1 Planobispora longispora | reverse complement strand
CCCCGCTTTCGACCTCAAGCACCCGCACATCACGCCCCCGACGGCCCGGACCGGCGTGACCGGCCCCGCCGAGAAGTCCTGACCGCACCTTCCGGAGTCCTGACCGGATCCACCGGGAAGACCCGGCCGGACCCCTCGCCCGTTCACCGGGCGAGGGGCCGCACATCGAGGAGTCGTGCCGCATGAACCTGTCGAGGAGAGAGGCCCGGGTCCTGGCGGAGATCGAGCAGATGCTCCGGCGGCAGGACCGCGCCTTCGCCGGCGGCATGGACGCCCTGAACGCCGTACGCCCCGTGCGGGCGGGGCAGCGGTTCACCTGCACGGTCAGCCGCCGGGAGCAGGTCTACCTGGCGCTGGCCACCCTGACGCTCGCGGTGGTCCCGCCGGTGCTGGTCGTGGCGCTGTCCGACCCGCCGTGCGGAGCGCGCGCCGCCGTGTCGGCCGTGCGGGCGGTGGCCGCTCCAGGGGCGTCCGACCCGGACCGGCGGATCCCCGGCTGCCCGCGGTAGCGGTCTAGAACCTCAGCCTCCGCAGGTAGCGGTATCCGACCTCCGCGGTCTGCCGGGGAGTCACATCGGGCGTGTCGTTCTCCACGATGTACTCCTTCACGCGGTGCGCGTCGAAGATCCGCCGGAAGTCGATGGTCCCGGCGCCGAGGTCGGCCATGTCGCCGTCGAGGTGGCGGTCCTTGACGTGGAACTGCAGCACGCGCTGCGGCGCCTCGCGGATGACGTCGAGCGTGAAGCCCACCGGGTCGGCGACGCCGCGCCCGATGCCGCCGGTGACCGCCCAGTAGATGTCGATCTCCAGGTGGACCAGGCGCGGATCGAGCTCGGAGGTGAGCACGTCCCATGGCGTCCTGCCGCCCCCGAGGTCGGTCGTGAACTCGTGGGCGTGGTTGTGGTAGCCGTACCGCAGCCCGGCCGACCGGGCGGCCTCCGCCTCGACGTTCATCCGCTCGGCCCACGCCTTCCACTCGTCCAGGCTGGTCGAGTTCAGGTAGGGGACGACCATGTAGGACTGGCCGAGGGTGAGCGCGTTTTCGATCTTCGTTTCCAGTGCGGCGTCGTCGGCGCTGATGCCGTCGTGGCTGGAGGTGGCGCGGATGCCGAGCCGGTCGAGGAACCGGCGGAGCTGCCGCGCCGTACGGCCGAAGTAGCCGAGCGCCAGCTCGACCCTCGGGTAGCCGATCCCGGCCAGGTAGGCGAGGGTGGCGTCGTAGTCCCGGGAGAGGTCGTCGCGTACCGTCCAGAGCTGGATGCTGATCAGCCCCGGAGGGACGCGCGACCCGCCGGTGCGGCGGGACGCCGCCTCGGCGGGGGAGGCGGTGGCGAGGGCGGCGGCCGCCCCGATTCCGAGGCCCGCGGTGAGCAGGGACCGCCTGCTGGGGCCGTAGCCGTAGCACATGGGATCTCTGGCCTCCCTCTCATACCTCTCCCTTCGGTCCGCGCGAAGGGATAAGCGAAGCAGATCACCGCGAATATAACCCGCCTTATGCCGGAGGAGGAGGGCCTAATCGCCGCCGAGCGACCTACTTTCGCCCTCGGATGGAGGAAGTGGTTCCGGCGGGACCGGTGATCGGGTCAGGCGTAGTGGCGGTAGACGGCCTGGGCCACGCAGGCGGGCTTCTCGCCGCCGTCGACCTCCACGGTGAAGGTCAGGTGCATCTGCACGCCGCCCTTGACCTCCTCCACCGCCTCGACGACACCGGCCAGGCGGATCTTCGCGCCGACGCGGACGGGGGTGAGGAACCGGACCCTGTCCAGGCCGTAGTTGATGCTCATGGAGACGCCGCCGATCTCCAGGAGCTGGTTGAACAGGGGAATGATCAGGGACAGGGTCAGGTAGCCGTGGGCGATCGGGGCGCCGAACGGTCCCTTCCCGGCCCTCTCGGGGTCGGTGTGGATCCACTGGTGGTCGTCGGTGGCGTCGGCGAAGGTGTTCACCCGGTCCTGGGTGATCTCCAGCCACTCCGTGCGCCCGAGGTCGGCGCCGGCCAGGGCCTTGAGCTCGTCGAGTCCGTGCGCGGTGGTGGGCATGGTGGAAGTCCTTTCGGCGGGAGGTCGCCGCCGGGACGGCGGCGGGCGGGGGCGGGCCCCGGGGATCAGGCCCCGGAGGTGGTGCGGGAGTCGCGCAGCGCGGGCTTGAGGATCTTCCCCGAGGGGGTGCGGGGGAGCGTCCCGGCCCAGACGACGGATTTGGGGATCTTGTACTTGGCGAGCCGTCCCCGGAGGAAGCCCAGGATGTCGTCGGCGAGGTCGACGGAGGCGGCGCCGGCGTCCGGCCTGAGCACGACGACGGCCCGGCCGACCTCGCCCCAGACGGCGTCGGGGACGCCGATGACGGCGCACTCGGCGACGGCGGGGTGCTCCAGGATCACCTGCTCGACCTCGGCCGGGTAGACGTTCTCCCCGCCGGAGACGAACATGTCCTTGACCCGGTCGACGATGTAGGCGTAGCCGTCCTCGTCCAGCCGGGCGACGTCCCCGGTGCGCAGCCACTCGCCGGGGACGAGGGGCCGCGCGCCCCAGTAACCGGTCATGACGTTGGGCCCCTGGACGAGGATCTCGCCCTTCTCGCCCGGCGCGGCGTCACGGCCGTCGGAGCGCACCACGCGCGCGTCGGTGAAGAAGTGCGGCACCCCGGCCGAACCGGCCTTGGCCACGGCCTGCTCCGCCGGGAGGTACAGCACGCCGGGGGAGGCCTCGGTCATTCCGTACCCCTGGCTGAAGTCCAGGCCGCGCCGCAGGTAGGTCTCGATGGTGCGCAGGGGGACCGGCGCGCCGCCGCAGTTGAGCGTGCGCAGGCTCGACAGGTCGGTCCCGGCCCAGCGGGGATGGCCGGCCATCGCGTCGAACATGGTGGGCACGCCGAACATCTGCGTGATCCGCTCGGTCTCGATCAGCTCCAGCACCCGGCCGGGGTCGAACGCGCCGAGCAGCACCACCCGGCCGCCCTTGAGCAGCGTGGGCAGGCAGGTCATGTTCAGCCCCGCGGTGTGGAACAGCGGGGCGGCCACCAGCGTCGCCTCGTCGGCGAGGACGTCGATGTCGACGAGGACGTTGACGCTGTTCCAGGTGATGTTCGCATGCGAGAGCACGGCCCCCTTGGGGCGGCCGGTCGTCCCCGAGGTGTACATGATCATGCAGGGGTCGCCGGGGGAGACCGGCTCGTCGATCGGCTCGCCGCCGGCCCCGGCGATCAGCCGCTCGTAGTCGTCGAGCGGGACGCGGTGGCGGACGTCCAGCGCCGAGGCCGTCTCGGACGGGGTGTGGACGAGGACCGCGGCGCCGGAGTCGGAGAGGTTGAAGGCCAGTTCCGGTACGGCCAGCCGGGTGTTGAGCGGGACGAACACCGCCCCGAGCACTCCGGCCGCGAACAGCGTCTCCACGAACGCGGGGTGGTTGGGGCCCAGGTAGGCGACCCGGTCGCCGCGCCGTACCCCCAGGCCGCGCAGGGCGTGGGCCAGGCGCAGCACCCGCTCGTGCAGTTCCCCGTAGGTGATCTGACGTCCCTCGTGCACGACGGCGACCCGGCCGGGGGTCTTGCGGGCCCGGCGCGCCGGCCAGGATCCGATGCCTTGGTTGCGCACGGCGCCCTCAGCCCTTGTCCAGGCCGAGCAGCCGGGCCGCGTTGTCCTTGAGGATCTTCGGCCTGACCTCGGGCTTGATGTCGAGCCGGGCGAAGTCGGCCAGCCAGCGGTCGGGGGAGATGACCGGGTAGTCCGAACCGAACAGCACCTTGTCCTTCAGCAGCGTGTTGGCGTAGCGCACCAGCTGCGGCGGGAAGTACTTCGGCGACCAGCCCGACAGGTCGATGTAGACGTACGGCTTGTGCGTGGCGACCGCGAGCGCCTCGTCCTGCCAGGGGAAGGACGGGTGCGCCAGGATGATGCGCAGTTCGGGGAAGTCCACGGCCACGTCGTCGATCAGCATCGGGTTGGAGTGCTTCAGCCGGATGCCGCCGCCGCCGGGGACCCCGGCGCCGATGCCGGTCTGCCCGGTGTGGAACAGCGCGGGGACGCCGAGCTCCTCGATGGCCTCGTACAGCGGGTAGGCCATCGGGTCGTCGGGGGAGAAGCCCTGGATGCTGGGGTGGAACTTGAAGCCGCGGACCCCGTGCTCCTCCACCAGCCGCCGGGCCCGCCGGGCGCCGGCCCGGCCGCGCCAGGGGTCGATGCTGGCGAAGGGGATCAGCGCGTCGGGGTGCTCGGCGCAGGCGGCCGCGATCTCCTCGTTGGGGATCGGCGGGTGCCCGGTCGCGCTCTCGGCGTCCACGGTGAAGACCACCGCGGCCATCTTCCGCTCGCGGTAGTAGGCCGCCATCTCCTCGATGGTGGGCTCCCGGCTGCCGTGCACCTTGAAGTAGTGGGCGGAGGCGGCCGAGAGCTCCGGGCTCAGCGACGGG
The DNA here is from genome assembly GCF_016863135.1 of Planobispora longispora. Lineage (GTDB taxonomy): Bacteria > Actinomycetota > Actinomycetes > Streptosporangiales > Streptosporangiaceae > Planobispora > Planobispora longispora. The sequence goes on along the minus strand of NZ_BOOH01000068.1, from coordinate 64,531 downwards.
TGCCCGCCGGCGGAGATCTCCGCGTGGGTGTGCACGTCGATGGCGACGAGGTCGTCCAGGTTGAGCGACGTCATCATCGGCTCCTTTCGCTGACGGTCGGGCGGATGGTCGGGCGGGCGGTTCAGGCGCCGGGCGCCTGCGGGGCGGGGATGCCGTAGCTCTGCGGTTCGCGGCCGACCGAGGAGGACCAGGCCGCGGCGATCGCGTCGGCGCTCCAGCCGCCGTCGGCGTAGGCGGTGGCGATCTCCTGCGGGTGCGACCACAGGGCGAGCTTGTCGCCCCCGACGCCCACGCACTGGCCGGTGACGCCGGCGGCGGCGTCGGAGGCGAGGAAGACGACCAGCCCGGCGACGTCCTCGGGGGTCCCGAATCCCTCGGCCTTGCGCAGCCAGTCGGGCAGCGGCTCGCCGTCGCTCTCCAGTGCCTCGATGTGGGGGGCGAAGGCCGGGATCGTGCGGGTCATCCCGGTGGCGGCGATCGGGACGATCGCGTTGACCGTGACGCCGGCCCGGGCCAGCTCCAGCGCCCAGGTGCGGGTCATCGCCGCGATGCCGGCCTTGGCCGCGGCGTAGTTGGTCTGGCCGAAGTTGCCCCGCTGGCCGGCCGGGGAGCAGGCGGTGATGATGCGGCCGCCCCCGCCCTGCTCGCGCATGCGGATCGCGGCGGCGCGGGCGCAGGTGAACGTGCCGCGCAGGTGCACGCGGACCACGTCGTCGAAGTCCTCGTCCGTCATCTTCCACAACACGCGGTCCCGGAGGATGCCCGCGTTGGCGACCATGACGTCCAGCCGGCCGAACGCGTCGACCGCGCGGTCCACCAGCGCCTGCGCGGCCTCGCCGGTGCCGACCGGCGCCACCTCGGCGACGGCCCGCCCGCCCGCGGCGGTGATCTCCTCGACCGCGTGCCCGGCGGCCTCGGCGTCCACGTCGTTGACCACGACGGCCGCGCCGGCCCCGGCCAGCGCGGAGGCGTAGGCGAACCCGAGGCCGCGCCCGCCGCCGGTGACGACCGCGACTTTCCCTGTCAGATCCACTGGTGGCTCCTCATCTCACGTCTACAGGCTCAGACGTTAGACACTTTTATGTCGACAGTCAACGAAGTGCATAACTTTGTTGGCGGACCTACACTTGCCGCGTGACGAGCGCGACGACAGCGGACACCACGACCGGGGACCATGACGGCGGCGAGACCGCCGGAGACGAGCAGGCGGGCTCACCGCGACCGCAGTCCCTGCTCCTGAGCTTTCTGGGCCTGCACGTCCTCGGCCGGGACGTCGCGGTCTACTCGGGCAGCGTCATCGACGTGCTGGCCCGCGTCGGGGTCTCCGAGGAGGCCGTCCGCGCCACCCTGGCCCGCATGGTCCGGCGGGACCTGCTGGCCCGGCACCGTCGCGGACGCAAGATGTACTTCGGGCTCACCGGCCGTTCCGGCGCCGTCCTACGGGACGGCCACGACCGCATCTGGAGCACGGGGGTGGTCAACCGGGAGTGGGACGGCACCTGGACCCTGGTCGGCTTCTCCCTGCCGGAGGCCTGGCGGCGTCAACGGCACGACCTGCGCACCCGCCTCATGTGGGCGGGCTTCGGTCCCCTGCAGAACGGCCTGTGGATCGCTCCAGGCCACGTCGACGTCCCCCGGGTGGTCGCGGAGCTCGGCCTGGACGGCCATCTCAACGTGATGAGGGCCCACGCCGCGGAGCCGACCGAGGCCGCCCAGCTCGTCCGCCGCGCGTTCGACACCGCCGGCATCGCCGCCCGATACCGCGCCTTCCTGGACCGCTGGGACCACCCCGACCCCGCGCCGGCCGTCCCCGACGACTTCACCCGCCAGCTCCTGCTGCACAACGACTGGCTCCAGCTGGTGCGCACCGATCCCCACCTGCCCGCCGAACACCTGCCCGCCGACTGGCCCGCCATCCGGGCCGAGCACGTCTTCCGGACCCTGTCCGACCGCTACGACACCACCTCGCGCGAGCAGGCCGGGAGCACCCTCGACACCATCCCGACGCCGGAGACGTGACGGGGGCCGGGGCACCGCCGCGCCGCTCGCCGGTCATCTGATCGTGGAGGAGGTCACCAGCGGGCGGCCGCCGGCGCCGAGGAAGAAGATGCCGGGGAAGCCCCCGGTCTCGAATCCGGCGCTGCGGTTGCGGCGCAGCGTCGAGTGCTCGACGCGCAGGGTGCCGGTGCGGTCGTTGCTGACGAAGAAGACGGCTCCGCCGCCCTCGCGGGCGTGGTTGTCCGTGATGATCGACCCGGCGATCCGCACGGTGAATCTGTTCCCGTCGGCGTAGACGGCCCCGCCGCTGCCGCCGCCCGGGGTCCCGGCCTTCGCCGGGTTGGCGCCCCGCCCGACGGCCCTGTTGTGGGTGAAGACGCTGTTGAGCACCTCCCACGACACGCCGATGCTGCTCAGCGCGCCGCCGTTGGAGCACACGCCGCCCTGGCCGGCGGCCCCGCCGAACGTGCTGCCGACGACGTGGACCGGCAGATCGCGCGACTGGTCGAGCACCCGGATGGCGGCTCCTCCCACGTCCGGGCCGGTGGGATCGCAGCGGTTGCGGACGAACCGGGAGTTGATCACTGTGAGCCGGCCGCCGCGCACGAAGATCGCCCCGCCCCCGCCCCCGTCGAGCCGCTCCCCGGTGGCGTCGCCGTCCGCGAACGTCAGGTTCTGCACGGTGAGCCGGGGGGTCTCCTGGTCGTCGCAGTGCGACGTGGTCCACACCTGCGCCTTGTCGCAGGTGTTCATGTAGAGGATCCGCCGCCTGCCCGCGCCGCTGAGCGTCACCTTCCCGCCGCCGTCGATGACGACGCGCGGGCTGGTGTTGCGGACCTTGGCGGTGGCGGTCAGCTTGATGGTCACCGGCCCGGGACCGCAGGAGAAGGTGATGACGCCGCCCGCGGCGACCGCCCGCACCACGGCCCGCGAGGTGCAGCTGCCGGGCGTGCCGTCGCCGACGACCCGCGTCGGTCGCGAGGTGTCGACCGGCCGGGCCTCGGGCGGTACGGCCGCGCGGCCGCGGGGGTTCCCCGGGCCGGGCGCCTCCGCCGCCCCGGCCTGTGATGACCCGAGCCGCGGGGAACCGGCCTGCGCGGAACCGGTGGACGGCGGGGCCGCCGCGGCCGGCGGCTGGCCGATCCACGCGCATGCCGAAACAGTGATTCCCGACACCACTGGGACGAGGAGCGCGTTACGTCGGAATCGCATGGGCCGAGGCTAACGGGAGACCGATGACCGTATTGCCGCTTTGGTGAGATCCACCGCCCGGCGGGGTCCGATGCCGCCGGCCGGGGCGGCGACGACCTCCGTACGCGGTTCACCGGCGGGCCGCCGCGGGGTCAGGCGCCGGGAGCCGTGTACACGCGCGTCCCGCCGGCGTAGGTGAGGGCGACCCGTGTCCCGGCGATCGCCCCGGCGGGGCCGGCGAAGGGATCGCGGTCCAGGACGACGAGGTCGGCCCGGTTGCCGGGACGCAGGCTGCCGGTGTCGTCGAGATGGTTCACATGGGCGGAGCCCGCGGTGTACGCGGTCAGCGCGGTGACCAGGTCGAGGGCCTGCCCGGGCAGGAACGGCTCGGCGTCCTCGCCGGGCGCGACGCGGTTGACGGCGACGTGGACGCCGTGCAGGGGGTCGGGGCTGCTGACGGGCCAGTCGCTCCCGGCCGCCAGGACGGCCCCGGCCCGCACCAGGTCGCCGAACGGATACTGCCGGGCGGCGCGCTCGGGCCCCAGGAAGGGGATGGTCAGCTCGTCCATCTGGGGTTCGTGGGCGGCCCAGAGCGGCTGGATGTTGGCGGCCGCGCCGAGCGCCCGGAACCGGGGCAGGTCGTCGGGGTGGACGACCTGCAGATGCGCCAGGTGCGGGCGGGTGTCCCGCCACCCGTTGGCCGTGCGGGCGGCCCGCACGGCGTCCAGCGCCTCGCGGACGGCGCGGTCGCCCAGGGCGTGGAAGTGCACCTGGAAGTCGAGCGCGTCGAGCGCGGTGACGTACTCCTTGAGCGCCTCCGGGTCGATGAAGCTGATGCCGCTGTTGCCGGTGGCGCAGCCGCAGACGTCCAGGTAGGGGGAGGTCATCGCGGCGGTGAAGTTCTCCGCGACGCCGTCCTGCATGATCTTGACGGTGCCGCAGCGCAGCCGGCCGCGGGTGAGCCGCTCGCGCCGCTCCAGCAGCTCCGGGATCTGCTCGGCCCCCCGTCCCCGGGCCCACCACAGCGCGCCGACCACGGTCGCGGTGAGCAGGCCGTCGCGGGCGGCGGCCAGGTAGGCGTCGGACGGGTCGGGATAGCCGTCGGAACCGGCCGGCAGGGCGTCCTGCCAGGCGGTGACACCGAGGCTGTGCAGCAGTTCCTGCGCGCGGAGCAGCCCGGCCAGACGGTCCTCGGCGGTCGGTTCGGGCACGAGGGCGCCGACCAGGGCCATCGCCCCCTCCTGGAGCGTCCCCGCGGGAACGCCGCCGGGATCCCGTTCGATGCGGCCGTCGGCCGGGTCGGGGGTGCGCTCGGTGATCCCGGCCAGCTCCAGGGCCCGGCTGTTGACCCAGGCCCCGTGGTGGTCGCGGTTGGTGAGGTAGACGGGCCGGTCGGGCACGGCCGCGTCGAGCAGGTCGCGCGTGGGCACGCCGCCGGGGAAGCTCTCCATGGACCAGCCGCTGCCGGTGATCCACTCCTTGCCGGGGTTCGCCTCGGCGTACGCGCGCACACGGCGCACGTACTCGCGCGGGTCGGTGGTGTCGGACAGATCGCACTGCCCCAGTTCCACCCCGCCCATCACGGCATGGATGTGGGCGTCCTGGAAGCCGGGCAGCAGCAGCCGCCCCCGCAGGTCGACGACCTCGGTGTGCGGGTCGGCCAGGTCCTTGACCTCGTCGTGCCCGACCGCGATTATCCGGCCGCCGCGGACGGCCAGGCTGGACGCCCACGTGCGGGCGGAGTCCATGGTCAGGATGGGGCCGCCGGTGAACAGCAGGTCGGCGGGGGCGTGGGTCATGCGAGCGGTTCCAATCGGCGGGCGGTACGGCTTCTTACAGGGCTGGGACGAGCCGGGGCGCCCGGTCCTCGATCGCCTGGGCGGCGTCGAGGATGACGTCCTCGGCGAACCGCCCGCCGATGAGCTGGACGCCGATCGGGAGCCCGTCGGCCAGCCCGGCCGGCACGGAGACGCCGGGGAACCCCAGCACCGGCAGCGCGGTCATCGGCCACTGCGCCGGGACGATGGCGCGTCCGCGCGCCGGGTCGTCGATGTCGGCGTCCTGCTCGAAGGGAGGCTCTGCCGAGACCGGGGTCAGCAGGATCCGGTCCCTGCCCAGCAGTTCCTGGAGCCGGGTGATGAGCGTCGCCCGGCGGGCCCAGCCCTGGATGTAGACCTCGAGGCCGGGTTTGTCCCCCCACAGCTCCGCGGCGTACTCATAGGCGTGGCGCATGTGGACGCGCAGCCCCTCGTCCGCCATCGCCAGCATGCCGGGCAGCCCGGGCCGCATGTCCTCGAACAGCAGCAGGGACCACAGCCTCGACGCCTCGGCGAGCATCGGCAGCTCCAGCTCCTCCACCTCGTAGCCGGCGTCGGCCAGCCACCGCGCCGCGTCGTCCAGCGCGGCGTCGACGGACGGGTGCGGAGCGGCGAGGCCCACGTCGCGGACGAGCCCGACGCGAACCGGCCCGGCCGGCGGCGCGGCCTCGGGCAGCGCGGGGACGCCGAACGGGTCGCGCAGGTCGGGGCCGGCCATCACCTGCAGGGCCAGGCGGGCGTCGGCCACGTTCCGGCCCAGCGGGCCCTGCACCGCCCACGACTGGAAGGTCAGAGGGCCCTCGATCGAGCTGTCCTCGGGAGCCATCCAGTTGGACACCAGGCCGACGGTCGGGCGGATGCCGACCACGCCGCAGCATGCCGCGGGGAAGCGGATCGACCCGCCGATGTCGTTGCCCTGCGCCAGCGGCGTCATGCCGGCGGCGAGGGAGCTGGCCGCACCGCCGCTGGAGCCGCCCGGCGTGTGGTCGGCGCTCCACGGGTTGAGGGTCCTGCCGTGCGCGTCGTTGGTGGAGAACCAGCGCACCGAGAACGCGGGGACGTTGCTCCGGCCGAGGAGGATCGCGCCCGCGCCGCGCAGGGCGCCGATGCACGCGTCGTCCTCGGTGGCCGTCGCGCCGGCCAGGGCCGCGATCCCGTGGCTCATCAGGCGCCCCTTCTGCGGCGTGTTGAGCTTGGTCGAGACCGGCACGCCGTGCAGCGGGCCGAGCGCCTCGCCGGCGGCGACCGCCTCGTCGGCCCGGCGCGCGTCGGCCAGGGCCTCCTCGGGACGGACGTCGACGAGGGCGTTCAACATGGGATTGACCTCGTCGATCCTGCTCAGGCAGGACTCCACGACGTCGACCGCTGAGATCTCCCGGGTGCGGATTCCTGCCGCGAGCTGAGTTGCGGACAGCTGCCAGAGTTCCATGCCTGCTCCTAAGGGATGTCCCCTGCCCGTACCGGGGGCGTCATCGGCCGTCGGTAACCGTCGGTGGCCGTCGGTGGGCGTCAATGACCGAAAGGCGGATTCGCATCGGTGATGTCGAGGAGGGTACGTCATGCAACGTTGATGTACAACGGTGTTGTATATCCGGTCCCTCTCTCGTTACCCTGCCGCCATGCCGGTGGAGATTGACATCACCCAGCGCCTCGCGGCCATCGCCGACGCCACCTTGGAGATCGTGGCGACGGAGGGCATCGACGGGGTGACCATAAGAGCCGTGGCCAGGCGGATGGGCGGCTCCACGACGCTCGTCACCAACTACCTGCCCACCCGTGAAGCCCTGCTGCGCAACGCCATCGAGCACGCGCTCGCGTCCTGGGACGCGGAGGTGGGGCAGGTCGCCGGGGAGGCCACCGCGGGGGAGCGGCTGTCCGACGTCGTCCGCTGGGCGTGCTCGACCGAGGGCAACGACCAGGTGCTGCGCCGGCTCTTCATGGAGGTCCTCGGCCGCGTCGGCCCGGAGTCGGAGGCGTCCCAGGTCCTGCGGGAGGACTCGCGGCAGAACCGCGACCTGCTGGCCGACGCCGCCCGCGACGCGGGGGCGGCCGACGCCGCGTTCGTCGCCGACGTCCTGCATCTCATGCTCCGCGGTTTCTACTTATCCAGTCTGGAAGATCCCGAGCGCTGGACCAGCGAGCGGGTCGCCCCGCTCATCGAGCGGCTCGTCCGGCTGCTGACCGCATCCTCATAGTCCTTTCCGCTCCCATCCCGTAGAAAGGTGCCGCGGATGGATCCGAACGAACACGCGCCCTGCGGCGGCCGTCCCGTCTCAGCGGCCCGCGGCCTGCCCTGCGCGGTCCGCCCGGAGCGCCTCGATCATCTGCATGGCCAGGACCTTCAGGCCCGCGGGGCGCGATGCGGGAAACGGCAGCGGCGCCAGGGTGGAGTGGCCGAAGGCCATGCAGATGAGGGCATAGGCGAGCTGCAGGCTCTCGGCCGACTCGCAGCCGGGCACCGCCTCGCGGATCGTCTTGGCGATCTCGCGCTCCAGCCGGCTGTAGCTGTCGTAGATCCGGCCGCGGAGCCGGACGTCGTGCATCGCCCCGCTGATGAGCGCCTCGATGACGAGATCGTCCTCGTTGCGCGCCATCTGCGGCCCGAAGAGGAAGTCCACGAGCGCGCGCAGCTGCGCGTCCGGCGCGAGACCGGTCAGGGCGGCGTGCGTCGCCTCGAAGTACGGCGTGATGACGTGGTCCCACAGGGCGTCGATGAGCTCGTCGCGGTTGCCCACGTAGTGCCGGATGTGCGAGCGGCTCATGCCGGCCGCGGCGGCGATCCGCTCCTGCGTGCTCCCGGCCAGGCCGTACCTGGCCACTGACTGGGCGGCCGCCCGCAGGATCTGCTCGCGCCGCTCCTCGGCGAGGCTGGGTCTCCCCACCTGATCCCCTTCACCTCAATAGTTTTGCACTTATAACAATCAACTTACTTTCCAGCGTAGCACCGTGATCCATTCGGGGGAGTTCGCGAATCCGGCCGGTCCCGCCGGCGCCGCGACCCGCCCCGAACGGCCTGCTCATGCAGGGTGCCCGGGGTGTCGGTCCCGGGGCCCGACGTCGCCATTCGCAATCCCGGTGGCGGCGGCACCCCGCCCGCCGAGGTCCGGTGTTCACCGCACTCTTCCCGGCCGCCTATTTTTGTTTTGCAGTATTGACAATCAATTGATGAACAACCACGCTAAGTGGCACGACCTGGGTATCGGGTCCGCTCACCTCCACCGCGCAGACGCGGCAGGTTGATCGCCTCGCGCCGCACCGCGCCGCAGCCGGGGATCAGCCCCTCTTTCATTCGGCGACGCAGATCGTCTCGGCCCGCATCCGCATCACGAAGGGTCCCCCCATGACACGTCCCCGCCTGGCCGCCCTCACCGCGGTCCTCGCCGGCGCCTGCACGCTCGCCGCGTGCTCGAACAACGCCGGCAGCGGCGGCCCGGCCGCCGAGCAGGCCACCGCCCCGGTGGTCACCACGTCCGTCCCGGCCCCGACCAAGAACGTCGAGGCCGTCACCTGGAACCTCGCCACGGGCGAGCCCGCCACACTGGACCCCGCCATGGCCGGCGTCGAGTCGATCAGCACGGTCGTGGCCAACATGTGCGAGGGCCTGTTCACCCTCGGCCCGGACTACCGGCTCCAGCCCGCCCTGGCCACCGGGTTCACCCACCCGGATCCGCTCACCTACGTGATCAGCCTGCGCGAGGGCGTGACGTTCTGGGACGGCAAGCCGGTCACCGCCGAGGACGTTCTCTACAGCGTCAAGCGCATCCTCGACCCCGAGCTCGGCTCGTCGTGGATCGGCTGGGCGGTGAACCTGGACACCATCGAGGCCACCGGCGGCAACGAGATCACCGTCAAGCTGAAGAAGCCGGACGTCATGATCCCGAACTTCTTCGCCATGCCCGCCTTCTACGTCGTGCAGAAGGACTTCACCGAGGCCGCCGGCCGCGACTTCGGCACCGCCAAAAGCGGCGTGATGTGCACCGGCCCCTACACGTACGGCTCCTGGACCCAGGGTCAGGACGTCAAGTTGACCCGCAACGACGCCTGGTGGAACACCGAGGTCAAGCCCAAGATCAAGGATCTGCGCTTCACCTTCGTCGCCGACCCCTCCGCCCAGACCGCGGCGCTGGCCAGCGGTGACGTGGACGGCCAGTTCATCGTCCCGCGCGCCGCCCACGAGCAGCTCGCGGCCAAGGGCAACATGCTGTTCGGCACGAGCCTGTCGCCCACGTTCCTGGCGGTGCTCAACCCGGACGGCGCGCTCTCCGACCCCGCCACCCGTCAGGCCCTGCAGGCCCTGATCGACTACAAGGGCATCATCGGCTCGGTCTACCAGGGTACGGCGCAGCCGCTGCGGGCTCTGGTCCCGCCGGCGGCCTGGGGCTACGGCAAGGAGGTCTTCCAGGCGGAGTACGACAAGCTGCCCGAGCCGGTCCAGGACCTGGAGAAGGCCAAGACTCTCGTCGGCCAGTCCGCCAAGGCCAAGGAGAAGATCGTCCTGGCCTACACGACGGCCAGCGAGGAGGAGACCCGGATCGCCACCGCGATCGCCGACGCGGCCACCCAGGTGGGCATGGACATCGAGCTGAAGCCCCTCACCGGCGAGCAGTTCGGCGCGATCTTCGCCGCCCCGCAGGCGCGCGCGGGCCTGGACCTCTTCCTGGTGACCGGCTACCTCGACTTCCCCGAGCCGCTCTCGTACTACCAGTTCTTCACCAGCAGCAGTTTCTACAACTTCCCCGGATACAAGAACAAGGACTACGACACCGCGGTCTTCACCGCGATGGTCACGGAGGACCCCGCCGCCCGCGCCCGCGAGGTGGCCAAGGCACAGGCCCTCATGGCCAAGGACCTGGTCAACATCCCGATCGCGACGCAGTACGTCAACGTCTACTACGGGCCGGAGCTGACCGGTCTCGTCCCGCGGCAGAGCTACCTCGTCACTCCGTGGGCGACCACCCTCGGCGGTGAGTGACGATGAAGCGCACACTCGCGGACCGGAACAGGAAGCGCACGTTCGCGGGCTGGATCGGCAAACGTGCTCTCGGCGGAGTCCTCACCGTCCTGCTCGCGTCGATCCTCATCTACGGCGCGCTCCGGCTGGCCCCCGGAGACCCGGTCCTGGCGATGACCGGCGGCCGCCGCCTCACCCCGGACCAGGTCGAGGCACTGCGCCACCGTTACGGGCTCGACCAGGGCTTCATGCAGGGGTACCTGGCCTGGATCGGCGACGCGCTCCGCCTGGACTTCGGGACGTCGATGAACTACCAGACCAGCGTCACCTCCCTCATCACGAACCGGCTCGGCGTGTCCGGCGTGCTGATCCTGTACTCGGCGGTCCTGGCGATCGTGTTCGGCTTCGCGGTGGCGCTGGCGTCCGCGGTCAAGGGCGGCCTGGTCAACCGGGTGGCGGGCATCGTGGCGGCGGTCACCACCGCCACGCCGACGTTCGTGTCGGCCATCGGGCTCCTGGCGCTCTTCTCGGTCGGCCTCGGCTGGTTCCCCGCCACCGGCGCGGGCACCGGCCTGGCCGACCGGCTCTGGCACCTGACCCTGCCCGCGGTCGCCATGGCGATCGTCGCCTTCGGCGTCCTGGCCCGGGTCGGCAACGCGGCGTTCGCCGAGGAACTGCGCCGCGAGCACGTGGAGGTGGCGCGCAGCCGCGGGGTGAGCACCGCCGCCGTGATCCGCAGGCACGTGGTGCGCAACGCGCTCGCGCCGATCCTCACGATCATCGGGCTGCTGTTCGCGAGCCTGTTCGTCGGCACCGCCGTCGTCGAGACCGCGTTCGGCCTGGACGGCGTCGGTTCCCTGCTGGTCAGCTCCGTGTCGCGGCGCGACTTCCCCGTCGTGCAGGGCATCGCCCTCATCGCGGTCCTGCTGTTCGTGGTCGTCAACACGCTGGTGGACCTGGCGATGCCGTTCATCGACCCGCGCGTGACGGTGGGAGGACCCGGCCGATGACCCTGACGATTCCCGCGCTCCGGGCGCGGAGCGCCAAGAGGCGCCGGCGGCGGCCGCTCATCGTCTCGCTCGCGGTGGCGTTCCTGATCCTCGTCGCCGCCATGGGGCTGCTGGCCCCCGTGCTCGCGCCGCACTCCCCGGACGCCACGAGCCTGCTGAACTCCCTGCTGCCCCCGGGCGCCGAGGGGCACTGGCTGGGCACCGACTCCACCGGCCGGGACGTGCTGTCCCGGATCATGTACGGAGCCCGGCTCTCGCTGCTCGCGCCCCTGGGCGTGGTGCTGCTGTCGGGGCTGCTCGGGACCGCGATCGGCCTGCTCGCCGCCCGCGCGGGGGGCTGGGCCGACGCCGTGCTCTCGCGCGGCATGGACATCGTCTTCGCCTTCCCCAGCATGCTGCTGGCGATGCTCGTCGTGGCGGTGTTCGGACCGGGGCTCACCGCTCCGATCTGCGCCCTGGCCGTCAGCTACACGCCCTTCGTGGGCCGCGTCGTGCGCAGCGTGGCGATCCAGGAGGGGACGCGGCCGTACATGGAGAGCTACCGCGTCATGGGCTTCGGCGAGCTGTGGGTGACGCTCCGCCACCTGCTGCCCAACGTGGTGCCGGTCCTCGTCGCGCAGAGCACCCTGGCCTTCGGCTACGCGCTGGTGGACCTGGCCGCCCTGTCCTACCTGGGCCTCGGCGTACGGCCGCCGGACGCGGACTGGGGCTCGATGATCAGCCAGGCGCGCAGCGCCATTCTCCAGGGGGAGCCGTGGAGCGGGCTGCTGCCCGGCCTCGTGGTCCTGTTGACCGTCGTGAGCGTCAACGTGCTGGGCGAGCACATCGGCGGGTCCATCGGCCGCAAGCAGAGTGAGGGAGCGTGAAGGTGCTCGCGAAGAAGACGCTGGCGCGCAAGGGGACCCCGGACGGGAGAGCCGAGGACCGGCGGGACGCCCTCGGCATCTCGGGCTTGAGCCTGGCCGTCGGCACGGGCGAGAGGGCGATCCCCCTGCTCGCCGACGTCACCGTCCGGGTGGGCCGGGGGGAGACCGTCGGCCTGGTCGGCGAGTCCGGCTCGGGCAAGTCGCTGACCGCCAGGGCCGCCCTGGGCATGCTGCCCCGCGGCGCGCGCGCCACCGGCGGCGTCACGGTTGCGGACGTCGACGTGCTCGCCGCCGGGCGCAGGCAGCTGCGCGACCTGCGGCGCACCCGAGCCTCGATGATCTTCCAGGACCCGCGGGCGTCGATCAACCCGGTGCGCCGCATCGGCGACTACCTCACCGAGGGGCTACGGGCCCGCGGCGTGCCCGCGCGCGCCGCCGCCGAGCGGGCGCGGGACCTGCTCGACCAGGTCGGCATCCGTGACCCGAAGGGCGCGATGCGGCGCTTCCCGCACGAGTTCTCCGGCGGAATGCTGCAGCGTGTCGTGATCGCCGGGGCGCTGTCGACGGAACCGGAGCTGCTCCTGGCCGACGAACCCACCACCGCCCTCGATGTCACCACCCAGGCCGAGGTGGTCGGGCTGCTGAAGGACATGCAGCGGGTCCACGGCACCGGCATGCTCTTCGTGACGCACGACCTCGACCTGGCCGCGGCCATCTGCGACCGCGTCTACGTCATGTACGCCGGGCGCATCGTGGAGGAGGCCGCCAGCGCCTCCCTCTTCGCCGCGCCCGCGCACCCGTACACCAGGGCGCTGCTGGAGGCGAGCCCGTCGGTGCACGGCGAGAAGGCGGAGATCAAGGCCATCACGGGACGCCCGAGGGCGCTCGCCGAATCGCCGTCCGGCTGCTCGTTCCGCGACCGCTGCCCGCTCGCCGGCGACGAGTGCGCCGGGACCGTGCCCGCCCACCGCCCGCACGGGACGTCCCTCGTCGCGTGCGTCCGCCCGGAACAGGTGACCCCGTGAACGCAGGTGACTCCATGAACGCAGGCGACCTCGTGGACACGGGCGGCTCCGTGAACGCGGGCGGCTCCGTGAACGCGCCCGTGCTGAGTGTGACGTCCCTGGTGAAGAAGTTCGGGCACTTCACCGCGGTGGACGACGTGAGCTTCGAGCTGATGCCCGGCGCCTCGCTCGGGATCGTCGGCGAGTCGGGATCGGGCAAGACGACCACGGCCCGCATCCTCGCCGGGCTCGAGCAGCCGACCTCGGGGACCGTCGCCCTCGACGGCGAGGTCATCGAGGGACATTCACGCCGCGCGCGTCTCCGGCACGCCCGCCGGCTTCAGATGATCTTTCAGGACCCGTACAGCTCCTTCGACCCCCGTCAGACCATAGCCCGGTCCATCGCGGAACCCCTGCGGCTGCACGCGCCGGGCTCCAGGAAGGAGCACCAGGCCCGCGTCGACGAGCTCCTGGACCAGGTCGGGCTGAGCCGCCGCGCGGGGGAGTCGCTCCCGCGCGACCTGTCCGGCGGGCAGCGGCAGCGGGCCGCGATCGCCCGCGCGCTCGGCATCGCGCCGCGCGTCCTGGTGCTGGACGAGGCGGTCGCCGCGCTCGACGTCTCGATCCAGGCCCAGATCCTCACCCTGCTCGACCAGCTGCGCCGGGACACCGGCATCTCGTACGTCTTCGTCAGCCACGACCTGGCGGTCGTGCGCTACATCACCGACACGTCCATCGTGATGCGGCACGGCCGCATCGTCGAGCGCGGCGAGACCGAGCAGATCCTGCGCGGTCCCCAGCATCCCTACACCCGCCTGCTGCTCGACTCGATCCCCTCGCCGGACTGGGACCTCGACCGGGTGGTTCAGGACCGCCGCGCGCTCGACCTGCGCTGAGACCCCGCCGCGCCGCTCCCGCCGTCCTCCTCGCCCCTCCTCGTTCCCTCTCGCTTCCCTCGCTTTCCGAACCACGGAGACATCACGTGCTGACCATCAACAAGGTAGGTCCGGGCGCCGTGCCCCAGGACGCCGAGCAGGTCATGATCCCCATGCGGGACGGGGTCCGGCTGGCCGCCGACGTCTACCTCGCCGGCGCGGCGGATCCGGCCGCGGCGCGCCCGCAGGCCGTCGTGCTGGTCCGCCTGCCGTACGACAAGAACGGCGTCTACTGCTTCATGCCCGTCATCAGCCGTTACTTCCTGGACAGGGGCTACCACGTCGTCGTCCAGGACGTCCGGGGCAAGTACCGCTCGGAGGGGGCGACCGAGTTCGGTCTCCACGAGGTCGAGGACGGGCACGACACGATCCGGTGGATCACCGAGCAGCCGTGGTGCGACGGGGACGTCGTCATGTGGGGGGACTCCTACTACGGCTACACGACCATCGCCGCGGCGATCGGCGGCCACCCCGCGCTCAAGGCCATCGCGCCCCGCGTCACGGGGTCGCAGCTGTCGATGGTGCTGGAGTACGGCGACGGCACGCGGGACGTCGAGCAGACGGCCCGGAAGTTCTACTTCGCCTCCCACTACGTGGACGCCGACCGCTACGAATGGGCGCCCGACTGGAGCGGGCGCCCGCTGCGGGCGACGTTCGAGCGGTTCTTCGAGCAGATCGGGAAGCGCTCGGCCAACTTCGACGCCGAGTTCACGGGCGGGTCCCGGTTCGTCCCGCCCCCGGTGAAGGCGCTGGTCGAGAGCCGTCCCGTCCCGGCCCTGTACACGATCGGCTGGTTCGACAACTGCGCGATCTGGTCCTGGCACGACGTCCGCGCCCTGGCACGGGACCCGGAGTGGGCCGAGCGCCTCTACCTCCGCCTGGAGGCCATCGACCACGAGAACTACTGGCTGGGCCACGCCCCCGTCGCCCCGGGCGACGACCACGGCGCCGACCCCGCCGCCCTCGACCGGATGCTGCCCCGGTACCTCGACCCCGCGATCGAGTTCTTCGACGCCGTCCTCGGCCGCTCCGGCGACCTGGCGGCGCTGCCCCGCGTGCGCTACGAGGTCTGCCACGGAGAGTGGAACGAGAGCGACACCTGGCCGCCCCGGCAGGCGTCCGACCTCGAGTACTACCTGTCCCCGGGCCTCTCCCCGCGCCTGACCACCGAGGCGGCGCCGGAAGAGAGCCTGCTGCGGTGGACCCACGACCCGTCCGACCCGGTCCCCTCGGCCGGGGTGAACCCCTTCGCCTCCCTGTTCGACCGGTCGGACCTGAGCCCCGTTGGTCAGCGCGAGGACGTGCTCCGCTTCACCGGTCCCGCCGCCGGGCAGGACACCGACCTGATCGGCACGGTCACCCTGCTGCTGCGGCTCACCGCCCCCGCCGGCGCGCACGTCCACGCGCGTCTGCTGGACACGGCGCCCGACGGGGCCGCGTTCCTCATCGCGAAGGGGCAGGTACGGCTCGACGTTCCCGCGGCGGGGGAGGAAACCGTCGTGGACCTGCAGAGCATCGCCTACCGGCTGCGCGCCGGGCACCGTCTCGCGCTCGACATCATGAGCAGCGACTTCCCCGACTACGTGCCCGAAGCCCCCGACGGAACCGACCCGTGGGACAGCCTGCCCGGCGAGCCGGTCACCAGGGAGATCGCCCTGGGCGGCCCTCGCCCCTCCTGCCTGCGCATCGGCGCGTGGCAGCCCGAACAGCTGCGGCAGGCGCACGGGCGCCGCGGTGACAATCCCTGACACCAGTCCCATGGAGCCGAACATGCCTGACACCATTTCCAAGGAGCCGAACATGCCTGAGGGCCACGCCTCATTCACCCCCGCCCTGACCTTCGCGTTCGAGATCCGCGCCGAGCTCTCTCCCACCCTGCACGTCGGGCACGGAGACGGCGAGAAGACCGAGTTCACCCCGATCATCGGCGGAACGGTGGACGGCCCGATGCTGCGCGGGACCGTCCTGCCCGGTGGCGGTGACTGGTCGAACACCCGCGGCCGCGTCTGCGAACTGGACGCCCGCTACCTTCTCCGGGCGGAGGACGGCGCCGTCATCGACATCGTCAACCGCGGGTACTACCACGAGGGCGGGCAGAGCCCCGACCAGTACGACGGCGACCTGCAGGTCTCCGCGGCCGGCGTGTACTACCGCACCTCGCCCACCTTCCGCACCGACGCGCCGGCGCACCGGTGGCTCGCCGAGACCGTCTTCGTCGGTCTCGCCCGCGCGGAGAGAGAGGACGTCGTCGCCATCCGCATGTACGCCCTGGCCTGAGAGGCGGCAGCGGGACCGCGCAGCGGCAGGGGCCGCAGCGGGGACGGAGCCGTGCGGCGGCAGCGGGGGAGTCGCGCGGCGACGCCCTCTGGGCTGCGGATGCGCAACTCGGCTCCGCCCCGCGACGGGGGAGGAGCCGGTGGCGATCAGTGGTGGTAGGCGTGGACGACGGCGTGGCCCTTGCCCCGGCCGATGATCCACTTGTTGACCGGGGTGGTGACCAGGAAGGCCACCAGGAAGGCGAAGGCCAGCGCCCCCCAGAACAGGCCGCTGGTCAGACCGGCGTCCATCGCGCCGGGGATGACCAGCATGACGCCGTTGTCGACGATCTCCATCACGATGATGGAGACGGTGTCGGCGGCCAGGGCGAGCTTGACGGCGGCGCCCCAGGCCACCCCGGCGCGGCGCAGCGGGATCAGGGTGAGCAGGTAGCCGAAGAAGAAGGCCAGCGCGACGGCCGTGGCGATGGTGGGCGCGGTGGACCAGCCCAGCGCGGTGCCGATGACCAGGCCGAGGACCTCGCCGATGGCGCATCCGGTGAGGCAGTGCAGGGTGGCCGAGGCGGCCATCCGCCAGGTCGTCTTCGCGGGGTGGTCCGCGTGCGCGTGGTGCCCGTGCTCCCCGTGCCCGTGTCCTTCGTGTCCGCGGTGCTCGTCGTGGCTGCGGTGCTCGTCCTGTCCGCCGTGCCGCGCGTGGTCGTGCTGCCCGTGATCGTGGTGCTGCCCCTCGTGCCGCCCGTGGCCGGGGTGTGCCCCGTGCCCCGGGTGCTCGGTGCGCTGTATCGGTTCCGCCATGGCGGTCGCCTCCTCCGTCGATCGGAACTGACATGCCCAAGATATACCCCCTGGGGGTATGAGGCAAACGAACTTTCGGAGGGCGGCGTCATCCGGGAATCCGCTATCGGCGGGACGTCCGTACGGGGAGGGGGTATGCCTGACCGTCCGTGCCGAGGCGCGGGAGGCGGCCGCATCCGGCCGGTCTGTGCGGCCTGGGGGTGAGCCCTACGGGTTTCGGCTCGGTCCGGGATGCGGGAGAGCCGCTCCTCCGGCCGGCGGGCGACAGGCGGCGATCCCGGTCAGGGGCGGTCGCGGCGTGAGCCCTCAGGGGAGCGGGCGGCGGCGCAGCCAGTCCCAGAAACTGCGGCGCGGCCGCCGGACGACGACGTTTCCGCTCTTCACCGAGCCCGACACAGTGATCAGCAGCTTGACCGGCGTGCCGGGGTCGAGCCGCACGCGCTGCCGGACGGTGCCGCTGCGGACCGTGACGCTGTCGACGTCCGCCGCCACGCCGGGCGGCACGATCACCAGCAGCTGGCCGCTGCCGATCGTGACCGAGAGATCCAGGGCCGGCTGCGCGATGACGGCCTGGGTGAGGTCGAGAACCGCATGCCCGCTGCCGATCTCCACCTCCATGCGGCGCGGCACCGTCCACACCCCGTCCCGCCGGATGTGGCCGCTGCCGGTCTTCAGCTGGATGAGCTCCTTGGAGACCGGGACGGGGGTCCGGGCGGCGGCGCCGGAAGCGGCCGGCAGGTCCCGCAGGACCACTTCGAGCTCGCCGTACGTGCGCGCGGCCAGTGCCACCTCGAGTCGCTCGCCGAGCTCGTCCATCGTGAGACGGCCGTCGCCGGCGGCGACTCTGAGCTGCTCCACGACCTGATCGCGCTCCTCGTGTGAGACGCGGAGGTCACGGCGTTCCGGCACCAGATCACCCGACATGCCGCGAAGTATAGTGCGCCCGGACCGAAAACCGGGATCTTGAAGGCCGTTCGTGCTCGATTCGCAGGGGGACTCCGGGGGAGGACCGCCCGGACGCGGGGAAACTCCGGCGAGTGATCGTATGGTCGATCCAGATGGTTGCGTAGTCGAACCAGATGGTTGTTTAGCTGAACCAGATGGTTGTATGGTCGAACCATGTCCGATGAGGCGTCAGATCTTCAGGAGGCCGTGGCCCGGTTCGTCCGCGTCTTCGGCCTGCACCAGCCGGACCGCACCCCGTGCGGCACGCCGGTCCCGACCTCCGAGGCCCACGCGCTGGGCGAGCTCGCCCACGAGGGGGAGCTGCGGCAGGTCGAGCTCGTGCAGCGGCTGCGGCTGGAGAAGAGCACCACCAGCCGCATCGTCACCCAGCTGGTCCGGCGGGGCTGGGCCGAACGGAGCGCCGCCCCCGACGACGGCCGCGGCGTTCTGGTGCGGCTCACGCCCCAGGGCCACCAGGCCGCCCAGAACCTGGCCGCCGCCCGCCGGGCCCGCTTCGGCGCCGCGCTGGAGCGCATCCCCGCCGGCGAACGCGACGCGGTCCTGCGCGCGCTCGCCCTGCTCACGGAGGCCGTCGATGAACCGTAACCGCATCGCGATCATCATTACCGCCGTCATCGTCGCCGCGGCGGCGGCGATCGCACTGATCACGCTGACCGGCGAGGACCGCCGGCGGGAGGTGGCGGCCAAGGGCCGCACCGTCATGCCGTTCGACCTGGACCGCACCACACACCGGTTCACCAAGGCCGGCGACGGGGGAGTGCAGACCGTCACCGCCGACGATCCCGCCGACGCCTCGCAGGTCCGCCTGATCCGCGAGCACCTCACCGAGGAGGCCGCCCGGTTCGGCCGCGGCGACTTCGGCGACCCCGCCTCCATCCACGGCGAGCGGATGCCGGGCCTGCGCGAGCTGTCGGCCGGCTACCGGCGGATCGCGGTCTCCTACGAGGAGCTCGCCGACGGCGCCGGACTCACCTACACCACCTCCGACCCCGCCCTGGTGACGGCCCTGCACGCCTGGTTCGACGCCCAGGTGAGCGACCACGGCGAGCACGCCGAGCACGGCTGACAGCGGTTTCCCCGACGCGGGGAGGCGGGACCCAATATTGTCCGGATGAGGACAAAGCCGCGACTTCGTGACAGGCGGCGGATTATGTGACGGGCAGCGGATCCAACGCTCCGGGATCCGGCGCGCCGACGAACCGCAGGAGGGTGAGGCGGGATGGGAGGGTTCGGGCCACTCGAACAGGCGATCATGGATGGGCTGTGGGCGGCGGGCCGCCCGCTCTCGGTCCGTGAGCTGCTGGCGCCGGTCAACGAGGGGAGGGAACAGCCCCTGGCCTACACGACGGTCCAGACCGTCGCCGACCGGCTCGCCCGCAAAGGCCTCCTGACGCGCAGCCGCAGCGGCGTCGCGTTCGTCTACGCGCCGGTGCGCACCCGCGAGGAGCACGTCGTCGCCGTCATGCTCGCCGCCCTGTCCGATCTTCCCGACCGCGGTCCCGTCCTGGCGAGATTCGCCGAGAGCGTCGAGCCCGGTGACGCGCAGCGGCTCCTCGACGCGCTGACCGGCCGGTCCTCCCGTCCCGGCGAAGACGGGTGAGTCCCGGTGGCCGGGAACATCGTGGCGCTGGCCGTCCTCGCCTATCTGACCGGGCACGTGACTGGCCCCGCGCTGGCCCGGGCGAGGTGGACGCGCCGCCATCCGGCCGTCGCGGTGGCGCTGTGGACCAGCGCCCTGGCCGGCGCCGTCCTCGTGCTGCTGACGCTGCTGATCCTGCTGCTGGCCTGGCCGCCGGGACCGCTGCACACCTGGATCGAGCACCTCCGCTCCTGCCTGCCCGGCCACGCTCACACCGGGGAGCTGGGCACGCTCGCGGTCGCCGCCCTGTCGGCGGGGGTCGTGGCGTGGGGGCTGGGCCGGGGGACGGCCCGCGTGAGCCGTACGATCGCCGGCCGCAGGAAGCACCGTGAGATGGTCAGCCTGGTCGCCCGCCATCCCGAGGAGCCGGCCGACGTCCGCCTGATCGAGCATCCCGCCCCGTTCGTCTACTGCCTGCCCGGTCGGTTCCGGCCGATCGTGATGACCACCGGGACCCTGGAACGGCTCGACGCGCTGCAGGTCGCGGCCGTACTGGAGCACGAACGCGCCCACCTGCGCCACCGCCACCACCTGCTGCTGGCCGTGGTCGACGCCCTGGGCACCGCGCTGCCCTGGTCGCGCACCGTACGGCGGGCCCGTGCCGAACTGCCCGCCCTGGTGGAGATGGCCGCCGACGACGCCGCCGCCCGCCGCCACGGCCCGGTCCCGGTGATCGGCGCGCTGCGCCTGCTCGCCCCCGCCCCGCTCCAGCCCCGCGACCTGGGGGCGAACGCCGGTCCCCGGCAGCGGCTGGAACAGCGGATCGCCCGCCTCGAGCGGGGGACCTGCGCCTGCCGGTCATCGGCGAGCGCCACGGCCGCGCTGCTCATGACGCCGCTGCTCGGCGCGGTGCTGATCGCCGTCCTGCTGCGGCTCTCCTGCTGATCTCCGGTGCGGGGGCCGCCGGCGCGCGGCGCGACGCCGCCGGCCGGGTGGCTCAGCGCGTCCTGCGGTAGCGGACCAGCGGGCCGAGCACGCCGGGCACCACCGCGAACGGGGTCATGCCGAGCCGGACGACGACCGCGACCGACGCGGCGTTGCCCTCGTCGATCTCGGCCAGCACCTCGGGCAGCCCGAGAGGGCCCAGGGCGTGGTCGACCACCGCGCGGGCGGCCTCGGTGGCGTAGCCCCTGCCCCACACGGCGGGGGCCAGGCTGTAGGTGATCTCCAGGCCGAGGTCGTCCAGGGGGCGCAGCCCGGCCGTGCCGGCCAGATCGCTCCCGCCCGCCTCCCGGATCAGCCACAGACCGTGCCCGGCCGTGGCGAAGCCCCGGAGGCTGTCCTCGATGGCCGAGGTGACCTGCTCGGGGGTCAGGACCGTCCCGTCGAACATGAACCGCCGGACCTCCGGTGTGGTCCAGTGGGCCAGCAGCCCGGCGTGGTCGCGCGCGGCGACCGGACGCAGGACCAGGCGCTCCGTCGTCAGGACGTGATTCACAGCCGCCAGATTACCGGCCGCACGGGCGGTCAGCTCGATCGTCGCAGGGAGTCGACGTACCGGTGGGCGTCGCGTGCCACGTTCCGCCACAGCGCGAGCGTCGCCGTATCGCTCTCCCGGGCCGGGAACGCGACCCATTCGCGCATGGTCCGCTCTCCCATGGTCACCTGTTCGGCGATTCCCGCGTCGACGAGCCGCCGGGCCCGATCCCGGGGGAGTTTCGCGATGAGCCGTCCGCCATGGCCGAGGAATACGAAGATCTTGTCGCCGGTGCGGAGCCCCGGGTTGCGGAACATCGTCCCCAGGACGACGTCCGGCTCGTGGCCGAAGTCCGCGGCGATCTCCTCGAGCAGCCCAAGCGCGTCGTGGCCGTCAGGCATCGGTTCGTCCTCTGTCCGGTAGAAGGCGCTGGAGCGCCGCCGCGGAGCCGTCGACGACCAGCCCCTGGGCCCGGGCCGCCGGCAGGGGCATCTGCCCGGCGAAGAGCGCGACGAGCACCTGCGGCGGCGCCGTGATCGTCGCGTCGGGGCGCCGCCCGGCCGCGCAGGGCCGCACGTCGACCCGGCCGTGCTCGGCGATGATGTCGCAGCCGTCGTACAGGTCGCCGACGCGCACGGTGACGGCCGGCTCGCCGGGCGCGCCGTCGCGGCACAGATGGCGCAGGGGCAGCGCGAACCAGTGCACCCGGAACTCGTCGCCGTCCGGCGGACCGATCATCAAGGGCGCGCCCCAGCGGGTCAGCTCGCGCACCACGCCGACGAGGTCGCGGCCGCGGTCGGTGAGGTCGATCAGTGTCGCGGCGGCCGGGGGCGGCTGGTCGTGCCGGGCGATCAGCGCGGCCGACTCCATCTCGCGCAGGCGATCGGCCAGCAGGTTGCTGGCGATGCCGGGCAGGCCGCGCCGCAGGTCGGAGAAGCGGCAGGGGCCTTGGGTGAGGAGCTCGCGGACGATCAGCAGGGTCCAGCGGTCGCCGACCAGATCCAGGGCGCGTGCCATCGAGCAGTACTGGTTGTACGAGCGCACGGACTCCAGCCTAGCGAAGGTGGTTGAGATTCTCTACTAGGCGATTTACTTTCTCAACCATCCGAGGCCGCGCCGGAGAACGACTCGACCCGCGATCGCGGCGGGTCCGGCGTCTCCGACGCGTTCGCCGGGGACCGCGTGACTCCCGTCCGGAGTCCTGCTCGGCGTCCCGCTCTCACCGGCCCATGGCCGCGACCAGCGCCTTCCAGTCGTCCGGGTGCGACATGGCGCGGTTGGCGACCGACTTGCGCTTGCCGTTCGCCATCCGGAGCACCAGGCGGCCGCCCTCCAGTGCCAGCGTCTGCCGGTCGTCGACGAGGAAGTCGCGCTTGGCGGGGCCGATCATGGCGTACGTCGTGACTCCGCCGGGGTAGACGGAGAAGAACGTCCTGCGGAGGGAGAGGAAGCCGACGATCAGGAAGAAGATCGAGAAGATGATGAAGACGGTGAAGGTCCCGAGGAGCAGCAGCCAGATCTGGAGGACCGCGCCTATGCCGCCCAGGACGATGAACATCCAGCCGAGAACGGGGTTGTACCTGACGTCCATGGTCATGGTCACGAAGCCTGCCAGACGCGTTCGGGTCGCCGTCAACCCCGGGCGGTGTCCTGCTCCGGACGACGGTCTGGGATGCTGTGCGGCATGACCGCCACACCTTCCGATCTCGCCCAGCGCCAGCTCGACGCCTACAACGCCCACGACCTCGACGCCTTCCTCGCGTGCTACGCGGAGGACGTCCTCGTGCTCGGCGGCGACGAGGTGCAGGGCAAGGGCCACGACTACCTGCGCGAGCGGTACACGCCGCAGTTCAGCGCCAAGTCCTGCCGTGCCGACCTGCTGGGCCGGGTGGCCGAGGGCGACTGGGTGGTGGACCACGAGCACGCGGTCGGAACCTCGCGCGGCGACTTCGACCTGCTGGTCTCCTACCGGGTCAGGAACGGTGTGATCGACCGCGTGATCTTCATGTCCTGAGGCTCCCGCGAGACGTCGCCGCCCGGACGCCGCCGGGCGGGCCTGCTTGATCGTCACGGGTTGCGGCGGCAGCGCCGCGACCCGTATGCGTGGGCGGAGGTCGGCCGGGATGCCCGTCCGGCATGTGTGCAGAAATACCTGGAACGTTCCAGCCGGTCGGCGTCCCCTGTCCGGTGCAAGGACGTCATCACGGCACACGGAAGGGAGCCGAACATGCTCCGCGTGTTCATGTCCGTCGTATTTCTCACCGCCGCTCTGTCGGCCGGTACGGCCGCGCCCGCCGGCGCCCGGGCGAGCGGGTGCGAGGTCGTCGTCATCGCGGTGACCGCCGGCGACATCCAGGAGGACGCCGCGGGATTCGACGAGATCTGGGTCAAGGTGGCCGGTTCCTGGTTCCCGACCTACCTGCGTTCCATCCGCGTCAACGAGGGCCAGACGCTCACCAACTCCGATCTGAACAACCCCAGGGCCACCAAGGCGTCGGTGACGGTGTCGATCCACGAGGACGACCCCTGGCCCAAGGCCAACGACGTGCTCGGGTCGTTCACCGAGGACTGCTCGGACGGCGGCACGGGACCGGGCGGAGCCGTGCAGACCGTCGGGAGCGGCGGGGTCAGCTACACGGTGAGCTACTTCGCCCGCCCGGTCTAGGAACCGGGACGCGTCCGAACGCGTCCGGAGCGCGCGGATCTTCCGCGCGGGATCCGGGCCCCGCGCCGTCCGGACGTCACGGTTCCCCTCCGTCCGCCGCGTGGGGCGACGGATCCGTGGGCCAGTTCTCCAGCAGGGTGTGGAGCGCCAGGAGGGCCCGCTCCCAGGAGGCGCGCACGTCCCGGGAGTGGCTGAACCCGCCGTTGGCCTCCAGGGTGACGTAGCCGTGGAAGGCGCTGCGCAGCAGGCGGCCCGCGTCGGTGAGATCCGGTTCGCTCAGCCGGTACGCGCGCAGCATCGCGTGGGTGAGTTCGACGGTGCGGGCGTAGGCGGCGGACGCGGCCAGGACGGCGGGGGCCAGCGGGATCTGGGTCGCCGCGTAGCGGCCGGGACAGGCCAGCGCGTACTCCCGGTACGCGTCGGCGAACGCGGCGAGGGCCTCGAATCCGGCCCGCCCCGCGACCGCCGCGGCGATGCGGTCGGCGAGCTCGCCCGCCGCCAGCAGCGCGACCCGTTCCCGCAGGTCCTGAAGGCTCCGGATGTGCGAGTACAGGCTGGGGTCCTTGACCCTGAGGCTCCGCGCCAGCGCGGACACGGTCAGGTTCTCGAACCCGACGGTGTCCGCGAGGTCCGCCGCCGCCCTCGTCACACTCTCGGCCGTCAGTCCCGCACGGGCCATGCGCCGCCTCCGCTTCCTAGAGAGAAAAAGCTGTTGCCTAGTATCTCTAGGAAGCGTAGCGTTCCGCGCCATGCAGGCAGTGAGTGAGCGGGAAATCCGCACGTCGTTCGTCAACTGCTCCAAGGGGGAGGCCTCGCGGCTGGCGCTCCCGCGGGACCTGGCCGGACAGCCCTGGGACGACCTGGACTTCCTGGGCTGGCGCGACCCGGGAGCGCCCGACCGCGGCTACCTCGTCACCGGACACGGCGGCGAGATCGTCGGCGTGGCGCTCCGCCTGGCCTCCCAGCAGCGCGGATACCTCCACCGCGGCATGTGCTCCCTGTGCCTGACCACGCATCCCGGCAGCGGCGTCTCCCTGATGGCCGCCCGGCGGGCCGGCCGGGCCGGCCGCGACAGCAACTCGGTCGGCGTGTACATCTGCACCGACCTCTCCTGCTCCCTCTACGTGCGCGGCAAGAAGCTCCCGGAGCTGGGAGGACGCCTCCAGGAGACCCTCACGGTGGAGCAGCAGATCGATCGCACCAGGGCCAGGCTGTCCGCGTTCCTGGACAAGGTCATGGCGTGAGCCGGAGAGGAGTGCGGGCCGCGAGGAGGGTCTCCGAACGGGTACGGCGGGCCGCGCCGTACCCGCTCACGGAGTCCGGCCGAGCAGGGCGACCGCCTCCTCGTCGGTGAGGGCGGACAACTCCTCGACCAGCAGGTCCTCCACCGCCGTGGCGAGAGCCGCGACCGTGCGGTGGGCGAACACCGTCCGGATCGGCACCTCCAGCCCCGTCTCGGCGCGCAGCCGGGCCGTGATCCTGGTCGCCAGCAGCGAGTGGCCGCCCAGGTCGAAGAAGTCGTCGAACGCGCCGACGGAGGTGACGCCGAGCTGCTCCGACCAGATGCCCGCCACCAGGCGCTCCGCGTCGGTCCGGGGCGGCACGTGCGCCGCCCGCCCGGCGGAGGCCCGTCCCGGATCCGGGAGCGCGGCGCGGTCGATCTTCCCGCGGGGGGTGAGCGGCAGCTCGTCGAGGCGCACCCAGAGGGTCGGCACGAGGTGGCGGGGGAGGAGCCCGCCCAGGTGGGCGCGGAGCTCGTCCGGAGCGGCCGTGCCGGTGACGTAGGCGACGAGGTCGTCGCCCCGGGCGGTGACGTGGGCCTGACCCACCGCCGGGTGGGCGAGCAGGTGGCTCTCGACCTCGCCGGGCTCGATCCGGAACCCGCGGACCTTGACCTGGTCGTCGAAGCGTCCGAGGAACTCCAGCCGCCCGTCGGCGCGCCAGCGGGCCCGGTCTCCGGTGCGGTAGCGGCGCGCGCCCGGCGGGCCGTACGGGTCGGGCACGAAGGCGGCGGCGGTGAGCGCGGGACGGCCGAGGTACCCGCGCGCCACCCCGGCCCCGCCGACGACCAGCTCTCCCACGGCGCCCGGCGGCAGGGGCTCGCCCCGCGCGTCGAGCACGTGGACGGAGGTCGCCCCGACGGGCACGCCGATCGGCACCCTGCCGGCGGCCACACCGGAACCGCGGAGCTCGCGGAGCTCGCGGAGCTCGCGGAGCTCGAGTTCCGTGAGCTCCCCAGATCCCGCGAGGTCCTCAGACTCGGCAGGCCACGTGAGGTGCGCGGACTCGGCGGGGCCCGCGAGGTCCCCGGACTTCGCGAGGGCGGAGGGCTTCGCCGGGCCCGCGAGGTCCGCCGTCGTGGCGATGACCGTGGTCTCGGTCGGGCCGTAGGTGTTGACGAGCCGGACGCCGTCGCCGAAGCGGGCGCGCCAGCGGCCCACGGCGGCCGAGGAGACCTGCTCCCCGCCGAGGATCACCAGGCGGAGGGCGGGCGGCCAGGAGATCGTCCCGATCGCCTCCACCATGCGGTGCCAGTAGGCGGTGGGCAGGTCCAGCACGGTGATCCCGGCGCCCGCGGGAGAGGCGAGCAGGTCGGGCAGGGTCGCGGCGCCGTCGGGCAGCAGCACCAGGGCGGCTCCGGCCACGAGGGTGGGGAACACCTCCTCGACGTGCGCGTCGAAGCTCAGCGACGCGAACTGCGTGACGCGGTCGCCGGGGCCCAGGCCGTACTCCCGCCGCATCCACCGCACGCGGGCGGCCACGCTGCGGTGCTCCACCAGCACACCCTTGGGCAGGCCCGTGGACCCGGAGGTGGAGATGACGTAGGCGGCGTCCGCGGGGTGCGGCTCCACGCTCACGACGGCCTCCGCGTGGCTCACGGGGGTCGCGTGACCCGCAGGGGACGTCTCCGGCGTCTCCGCGGCCGGGGCCGTCTCGGCGGGGTCGATCACGACGGCGGACTCCGGGCCGTCCAGGGCGATGAGGTACGGCGGCCTGTCACCCGTCCGCGCCAGGTTCTCCAGGGCGGAGACGAGCCGCTCGTCCGGATCGTCCGGGTCGAGCGGCAGGTAGGCCGCCCCCGCGAGCCAGACCGCGAGGAGCGAGACGATCGCCTCGATCGAGCGGGGCAGGCGGACGCCGACGATGTCGCCGCGCCGTACCCCGCGCAGGCGCAGGGCGGCGGCGAGCCTCTCCGCCCCGGCGTGGAGCTCGCGGTAGGTGACGGACCGGTCGCCGCAGACGACCGCGACGGCGTCGGGGTGCAGCCGTACGGCGGCGGCGATCAGCTCGGGCACCGAGGGATCGGACTCCGCCAGCTCCCCGGACTCCGCCGACCCTCCGGGCTGCCTGGACGCTCCGGGCTCCGCGAAATCTCCGGGCTGTCCGGACTGCCCGTGCTCCGTGAGCTGTCCGGGCTTCGGGGGCGCCGCGGGCATCGCCGTGCCGTTCCCGGCCAGCTCCCGGATCACCGCGTGGTCGCCGTCGGTCCAGATCCGCAGCTCCGCGATCGGCGTGGACGGGCCGGCCGCGATCGACTCCAGCAGGAGGCCGAAGCGGGCGGCCAGCCGCCGGATCGTCGCGGGGGCGACCATCCCGGGATCGTGGCAGAACGACACGATCAGCTCGTCGCCGTCCCACCAGGCCTCGGTGAGCAGGTCGTTCTTGACCTGCCGGTAGCCGTCGGCGAACCCCGACACCGCCAGGTCGCCGAAGGCCGGGGCCGCGCCGGCGTTCTGGTTGTGCAGGATGAACATGGTCGGCATCAGCGTGCCCAGCGGGGGCCCGATCCGTTCGAAGGGGACCCCGGGCCGGCCGAGCGCCTCCAGGGCCTCGGCCCGGGTCCGGCCGAGCAGCTCGGTGAACGGGGGGTTCCCGCTCAGGTCGCCGCGGAGGACGACGGTCTGGGCGACGTACCCGACCAGCGGCTCCAGCTCGACCCGGTCGCGTCCGGCGACCGCCGTGCCGACCAGGACGTCCTCCTGGCCGGTGTGCCGGGACAGCAGCACCTGGTAGGCCGCCATCAGCACCGCGAACAGCGTGGTCCGCCGCTCCCTGGCCAGCCGGTCCAGTTCGCCCGTCACCGCGGCGTCCACCCGGATGTGGTGGAACGCGCCGTGCCCCGGCCGGACGTCCTCGCGGAGGCGGTCGAAGGGCAGCTCGGGCGAGGGCGGATCGGCCAGTTTCCCCTGCCAGTACGGCACCGCCCGCTCGACCCTGCGGCGCTGCCAGCGCGCGTAGTCGCTCGGCTGGACGGGCAGCGGCCGCAACCGCGGTTCCCGCCCCCGGACGCGGGCCGTGTAGCAGGCGGCCAGGTCGTCGAGGAGCACGTTCAGCGACGACCCGTCGGCGACGATGTGGTGGAGCGTGAAGCAGAGCACGTGGTCGTCGGCGGCGAGCCTGATCAGGGTGACCCGCGCGGGCGCCCCCGCCGCCAGGTCGAAGGGGGCGTTGACCCGCTCGGCCACCAGCCGCTCGGCCTCCTGCGGCCCGTCTGCCGCCAGCCGTTCGAGGGCCGGCGACCCCGATGAGTTCAGCGAGTCCGGGGACCCCGGCGAACCAGGTGATCCCGGCGAGCCCGGGGACCCTGGCGAGTCACCGGCCTCCGCGGGCTCCGCGGGCTCCGCGACCGCCCACGGCACGCCGTCCACCTCCACGAAGCGGGTGCGCAGGCTCTCGTGCCGGGCCACCAGGTCGGCGAGCGCCCCGCGCAGCGCGTCCTCCTCGAGCGGGCCGCGCAGCCGCCGTACGAGGTACACGATGTAGGAGGCGTCGTCGGGATCCATCCGGTGCAGGAGCCAGAGCCGCTCCTGCGCGGGGGAGAGCGGCGCCCTCATGCGCCCGGCGCCAGTTCGTCGAAGAGGGCTTCCAGGTCCTCGGCGCTGAGGCCGTCCAGCTGGTCGCGGAGCGCGGCGACCTCGGCCAGGTCCAGGTCGTCGGGGTCGAGGAGGTCCATCTCCCGGGCCAGCCCCGCGACGGTGGGGTGCTCGAAGAGCAGCGCGATCGGCACCGTGACCGCGAAGCGCTCCTGGATCCTGGCGATGATCTGGGTGGCGGTCAGCGAGTGCCCGCCGAGGTCGAAGAAGTCGTCGTCGGCGCCGACCGGCTCGGCGATGCCGAGCACCTCGGCCCACATGACGGCTAAGTCAGACTCCAGGGCGCCTCGGGGTTCCCGGTAGGCGGCGGTCGCGGCCCTGGTCCACTTGGGGCGGGGCAGCGCCGCGCGGTCGAGCTTGCCGTTGGGCGTGAGGGGCAGGTACTCCAGCACGCTCAGGTGCGCGGGGACCATGTACTCGGGCAGGCGCTTACGCAGCCGTCCGCGGAGGTCGGGCCAGAGTCCGGCGGGTACGGGGAGCGTCTCGGGGACGATGTGGGCCACCAGCCGGGGCAGCCCGTCGGGGCCCTCGCACGCGCTGACGGCGGCCTGCCGTACGCCGGGCAGGGAGCGCAGGACGGTCTCGATCTCGCCGAGCTCGATCCGGAACCCCCGGATCTTCACCTGCTGGTCGGCGCGGCCCAGGTACTCCAGGCGGCCTGCGGGCGTGATCCGGACGAGGTCGCCGGTGGCGTACATGCGGGCCCCGGGCCGGTCGGCGAAGGGGTCCGGGAGGAAGCGGTCGGCGGTCATCGCGGGCATGCCGTGGTAGCCCCGGGCCACCCCGGCCCCGCCGATGTGCAGCTCGCCCACCTCCCCGGGCGGCACCGGCAGGCCGTCGGGGCCCAGGACGTGCAACTGGGTGCGCGCGATGGGCTCGCCCAGGTCGACGGCCGCGGGCGACGGAGCGACGAGGCCCGCCGAGGACCACACGGTCGTCTCCGTCGGCCCGTAGACGTTCCACAGCCGGACCCCGCCCGCGTGCGGGGCGTCCCCGCCGGGCACGCCGTTGCGGGGTGCGCCGCCGAGCAGGGCGTCGGCCAGGTCGCGGGGGAGCGCCTCGCCGCCGCACAGGCGGGTGCCGATCCCCTCCGGGACCCCGCCGGACTCCACCAGGACCCGCCAGCCCGCCGGGGTGGCCTGCATGACCGTGACCCCCTCGGCGATCGCGCGCTCCCGCAGGGCCCGGCCGTCCGCGGTCCCCGCGGCGACGACCACGCGCGCGCCGCAGGTCAGGGGGAGCAGCAGTTCCAGGACCGAGATGTCGAAGGACAGGGTGGTCACCGCGAGCCAGACGTCTCCGGGGGTCAGCTCCAGGCGGGCCGCGAAGGACTCCAGCAGGTTGACCACCGCGCCGTGCGGGACCGCCACGCCCTTGGGGCGGCCGGTGGATCCGGAGGTGTACATCAGGTAGGCCAGGTCGTCCGCGGCGGATCCGGTGGCGGAGGCCGAGGTCGTGCCGGTGGCGGAGGGCGAGGTCGTGATGGCGGAGGCGGGGGTCGTGATGGCGGAGGCGGGGGTCGTGATGGCGGAGGCGGGGGTCGTGATGGCGGAGGCCGTACCGGCCGGGAGGGAGGCGACGCCGCCGGGGGAGAGTTCGATCACCTCGGCCACGCCCTCCAGCAGGGCGCGGTCCACCCCGGGCTGGGTCAGCACCAGGCCGACCCCCGCGTCCTCGCGCGTCAGCGCGAGCCGGTCGGCGGGGAAGGCGGGGTCGAGCGGGACGTACGCGCCGCCCGCGGCCCAGACGGCCAGCACCGCGACGAGTATCCCGCTCGTGCGCTCCAGGCAGAGCCCGACGGGGATCTCGGGCCCCACGCCCCGCTCCCGAAGCACCGCCGCCAGGTCGTCCGCGCGCCGCCACAGCTCGCCGTAGGTCAGCTCGCCGTCGGGCGCGCGTACGGCGACCGCGTCGGGCGTGCGCTCGCACCACCGCCGGATCAGATCCAGTGTCGTCCCCATGTGGTCATTCACCTTTCAGTCCGGAAAGCCCGGAAAGTTCAGAAAGTTTAGAAAGCGGCAGGTCCGGGTCGGCCCCGGCGCGCGTCACCAGGCCGGTGAAGGCGGCGGCCACGCGCCGCGCGGTCCCGGCCGAGAACAGGTCGCTGCCGTATTCGAGGGACCCGCCCAGTCCCTCCGGTCCCCGGTACAGGTCCACCGAGATCTCGGCCCTGGTCCGGCCGGTCTCCGGCGGCGGGTAGACCTCCACGGCGAGATCGCCCATCGCCGTGCGCAGCAGGTCGTCCTTGGGCAGGTTGTGCGTCAGGTTGAACATCGCCTGGCACAGCGGCGGCCTGCTCAGGTCGCGCGGGAGCCGGAGCGCGCCGAGGATCCGCTCGAAGGGCTCCTCCGCGTGCTGCAGCGCCCGCAGGGTCGCCGGGCGGACCCGGCCGAGCAGCTCCCGGAAGGAGGGGTCGCCCGACAGGTCGGCGCGGAGCGCGATGGTGTTGGAGAAGTAGCCGATCAGCGGCGCGAACTCGGTACGGCCGCGCCCCGCGACCGGCACGCCCACGCAGAAGTCGTCCTGCCCGGCCACGGCGCCGAGCGTCGCCTGGAAGGCCGCCAGCAGCCCCATGAACAGGGTGCTCCGCCGCTGCCTGGCCACCTGCTCGAAGCGGGTGACCTCCGCGTCCGGCACGTGCAGGTCCACCCTCCCGCCGCGTCCCGTCCAGCGGGCCGGGCGCGGATGGTCGGCCGGCAGGTCGAGGACGGGCACGCCCGCCAGCCGCTCCGTCCAGAACGCGAGCCTGGCCGCCCCCGCCCGCTCGGCCTGCTTGCGTTCCCAGGCCACGAAGTCGGCGTACCGCGCCGGCAGTTCCTCCAGCTCGGGCGGCCTGCCCTCCCGGTGGGCCGCGTAGCACTCGCCCAGCTCCCGCATGAGGAGGTTCAGCGACCAGCCGTCCGCGGCGATGTGGTGCAGCACGATGCACAGCAGCGCGTGCCGTTCCTCCAGCTCGATCAGCGCCGCCCGGACGGGGGGATCGTTCTCCAGGTCGAAGGGCCGGTCGAACAGGGCGAGCACGGCCGCGTCGGGGTCGGCGCCGCCGTCGGAGAGCTCCAGGACCACCGGCTCCGGCGGCGGCACGACCTGGACCGGCCGGTCGCCGTCCATGCGGTACCGCGCGCGCAGCACCTCGTGCCGCCCGGCGACCGCGGTGAGGGCGGCGGCCAGCCCGCCGGGGTCGATCGGGCCGCGCAGCCGCAGGCACCACAGGATGTGGTTGCTGCTGTCGGCCGGGTCGAACCGGTTGAGGAACCAGAGCCGCTCCTGGCCCGAGGAGAGCGGCAGGCCGGGGACGGCGGGCGCCCCGGTCATCGCGCGGCGCAGGGCCTCGCGGCGGGCGGGGGGCAGGGCGGCCAGGCGCCGCAGCAGCGCCTGCCGCCGGTCCTGCCCGGTCAGGGGGTCCCCGGTCAAGGCGTCCGGTTCCTGACGCTGAGCGGCCGCAGGTCCGTCCACACCGTCGCGATGTGGTCCAGGCACTCCTGCCGGGGACCCTCGAACCCGGTGGCGCTCCACCCCGGCGGCAGCTCCCGGTCGGACCACCAGATGGAGTACTGCTCCTCGTCGTTGACGACCACGCGCATGGGACCGTCCGTCATCTCATCTCCTCGGGTAGGGCGCCGACGAGGCCGCAGACCCCGGCGACGCGGCCGAGCGGCACCTCCTCGGTCACGCAGCGCACCAGCAGCGTCTCCACGCCCCGCAGCAGCGCGTAGGCGGTGGACCGCGGCAGGTAGGCGGTGTCGGTCAGCAGGTAGAGCTGACAGGTGTGGGTCGCGGGCCCGGTGGCGAAGAACACCTTCGCGTCCACCTCGGCCCAGGAGCCGACGTGGAAGGTCTTCGTCCGGCCGGTGAGCGCGGCCGGGTCCCGCGTGGCGTGGGCGGGCAGGTTCGGCCAGGCGGGGACGGTGCGCACGTCGTTGAAGTAGGCCGACAGATCGGCGGGCCCGGTCTCCTCGCGCAGCGCCATCATCGCGTACGGCTCGTAGTGCGCGTGCCGGTAGGTGACCAGCGCCTGCCGGTGCCCGGCCCGGACGGCGTCGGCGAACGTGCCGTCCGGCAGGTCGAGCACGAACAATCCGTCCTGTACGGCGGTGCCCACCATGCCGTGGAGCCGCGGGTCGTGCCGGTTGCCCACGATGAACTGCATGACCGCCGTGCCGCGGCCGGTCAGCGCGGTCAGCAGCACGGCGCTCGCCGTCAGCAGCACGCTGGTGGTGCTGACCGCCCAGCGCTCCGCCAGCACCCGGGCGGCCGCCGCGACGGCGGCCGATTCCATGCCGACCCTGACGAAGCGCGGATCCTCCGGCGTGCCGGGCGGGTGGTCGAACAGCGTCGCGGGCGTCCGCTCCAGCACCGACCGCCAGTGGCGCAGGGCCCGTTCGCCGCGCTCGGCGCCCTTGTCCGAGCACTCGAAGGCGGCCTGGTCCATCGGCTGCCAGGCGGGCGGCGGCAGGTCCTCCCCGGCCAGCAGCCGCCGCCACTCCGCGGCGATCAGGTCGAGCGCCCAGGCGTCGACGGCCAGGTGGGACAGGGCCAGCGCGAGGGCCCTCGGCCGCCCGTCCGCCGTCACGACGGCGCACCGCAGCGGCAGCTCGGCGGCGTAGTCGAAGCCCTTGGCGGCGAGCTCGTCGGCGAGATCCGCGGCGACCTGCCGGGGAGCGGCGTCCAGCGCGTCGAATATCTCGACGGTCAGCCGCCCGCCGGCCGCGACCCGCTGGACGGGCCCCTCCGGAGTCTGGTGGCAGGTGGTCCGGAGGGACTCGTGCCGCCCGACCAGCGTTCCCAGCGCCCGCAGCACCGTGCCGAGGTCCGGCTTGCCGGGGACGGGCAGCACCCATGGCGTGTTGAAGTAGGGGTCGCCGTCCTCCAGCCACCGGGTGATGCGCCAGATCGACCGCTGCCCCCAGGTGAGCGGGGCCTGGCCGCCGCGTTCCCCGGTGAACTCCACCGTCGCCGAGCGCAGCCAGGCGAAGGGGCGCCCGGTCATCGCGGCGCCGCCCGCCGGTCGGCGATGTGGGCGGCCAGCCCGTCCAGGGTGTCGAGGACGGCCGGTCCGTCCAGCTCGACGCCGAACTCCTCCTCCACCGCGTCGATCAGCCGCAGGTAGGCGAGGGAGGTGACGCCCAGGGCGGTCAGCGAGCCGGAGGCCGCCATGATCTCCTCGACGTCGAGGCCGCCGTCGCTCGCGCCGGAGACCAGCTCGGCCAGGCGCCGCCTCAGCACGCCTCCTCCCGTAGCCGGTCGATGTCGGCGGCGACGCCCGCGGCGGTCGGGGTGTCGATGAACACCTCGAAGGAGAGCTCCACACCCATCCGGTCGCGCACCTTGGCGATGATCTGCGTGATGGACAACGAGTGGCCGCCGAGGTCGAACAGGTCGTCGTCGGGGGTGATGTCGTCCATGCCGAGGACCTCGCGCCAGATCTCCAGGACCTCGTCCAGGACGCGGGATCCGCCCGGGGCGGACCCGGAAGCGGGCTCAGCGGCGGGGGCGGCGGAAGCGGACCCGTTCGCGGCGGCGGATCCGGCGGTGAGGCCGGGCCCGGACGCGGCGGCCGGCGCCGTGACCGCCTGCTGCCGGGGCGGGAGCGGCAGCTCGGCGATCGGCGTGTCGGGACGGGCGGCGACGGCGCGCAGCAGGGCCGTCAGGTGCCCGGCGACGGCCTCGCAGGAGGCGCGGTCCAGGCAGCCGGGGTCGAACCGCAGGTGGGCGGTGACCCCGTCCGGGGCCTCCACGGCCTGCAGGTGCAACGTCCCCCGGACCGTGTGGTTGGACATCGTCCACTCGACGCGGGAGTCGAGGTCGGGGAAGAGGGGGGCCTCGCCGCGCCTGCGGTAGCTCAGCGAGACCGGGGTGAGCGAGGCGCGCGGGGAGACACCGCCCAGGGCCCGCGCGACCGGCACCTCCCTGAACCGGTAGGCCGCGCGCAGCTCGTCGCGGACCGACCGGGCGAAGGCGCCGAACGTCCCCTCCGGTGCGAGGGTTCCGTCCGGTGCGAGGGTCCCGGCCGGCGAGGCGGTCACCGGGAGCTCGTTGACGAACATCCCCACGTGGTCCCGCGTCTGCCCGGTCCGGGTCGAGACGTCCACGGACACGGTGGCCGGGGCGTTGCCGTAGCCGTACAGCAGGGTGTGCACCGCGGCCAGCAGCAGCTCGAAGCGGGTGACGCCGATCCGCTCGGCGGCCGGGCCGAGCGCGGAGCCCAGGCCGGAGCCGAGGGCGACGTCCACCGTCTCGCCGGGGGCGGCGCGCAGCGACACGCGCCGCAGCCCGGGGAGCAGCAGTCCGCCCCCGTCGTTCCAGCGGGGCCGCCAGAACTGCGCCGCGTCCGCCAGCTTCGCCGCCACGCGGTCGTGCTCGTCGGCCGCCGCCTCGCCGTAGGAGGTCTCCAGCGGGGCCAGGGGCGAGCCGCCGTAGGCGACGGCGAGGTCACGCAGGAGGAGGTCCTTCGACATGCCGTCGAAGGCCGCGTGGTGGGCGACGACCAGCAGGAGGTGCCGCTTGAGCCCCAGCCGGAACAGCGTGAACCGGACGAGCGGTCCCGCGGCCAGGTCGAAGGGGCGGGCCGCCGCCTCGTCGAGGGCGGCCGGCACGTCCTCCTCGGTCACGTCCTCGACGGTGAAGGGCGGTCCGGCCGCGCCGGGGACGAGCCGCAGCTCGCCGTCCTCCTCCACCAGAGCGGAGGCGAGAACGGGGTGGCGGGCGGCGACGGCGGCGCAGGCGTCCCGGAGCGCGGCCTCGTCCAGAGGCCCTTCCAGATGGACGGCGAGCGGCATGTGGTGCGCGGCGCCCCCGCCCACGCCCGTCCGCTCGGTGAGCCACATCCCGTGCTGGGCGAGGGAGGCCCGGTCCCCGGTTACCGATGATCGCATGGGGTCATGCACCTTCCGTTCGTGCCTGGGGCGCGGAGCCGTCGAGCAGTTCCCGCAGTCGCCCCTTGATGACTTTGCCGGTCTGGTTTCTGGGCAGGGCGTCCATGACCAGCACCCGTTCGGGCAGTTCGTGCCGGGCCAGCCGATCCATCAGGAAGGCGCGCAGCTCGCCGGCGGACAGGTCCGGGGAACGCGGCACGACCGCGGCGGCGAGCACGGAGCCCAGCACCCGGTGCGCGACGCCGACCACCGCCGCCTCCTTGATCTGCGGGTGCTCGTACAGCGCGGCCTCCACCTGGAGCGTCGAGACCTTGAAGGCGCCGGTCTTCACCACGTCGCTCTCCCGGTCGTCCAGGTAGAGGTAGCCGTCGGCGTCGAGGTGCCCGACGTCTCCCATCCGCACCCAGCCGTCCCGGAACGTCTCGGCGCTGGCCCGCTCGTCGCCGTAGTAGCTGCGGGCGGCGGCGGGGGAGCGCAGCCAGATCTCGCCCGTCTCGCCGGGCGGCAGCGGGCGGCCCTCGCGGTCGGCGACGCGCAGGGCGCCGCCGAAGGCCGGGCGGCCCAGCGCGGCGGGCCTGGCCGGGTCGTAGATCATGATCGTCTGGGCGGGGGCCGCCTCGGTGGAGGTGTAGTAGTTCGTCACCGTGGCGTTGGGGAAGGCGGCGGCCAGCCGCGCGGACAGCGCCGGGGGGAGGGCCGCCGCCGACGAGCCGAGGAGCACGACGCTCGACAGGTCGTGGCGTTCGTGCAGTCCCGTGTCGAGCAGCTCGATCACCATCGCGGGCACGACGAAGACGGTGCCCGCCCGGTACGCCTCGATCAGCCGGGTGAACCTGCCCGGGGTGAACCGGGCGGGGGTCACGACCGTGGGGTGCGCGTCCAGGGCGTTCATCAGCATCGTCTGACCGGCGTTGGTGCCGATCGGGAAGGCGTGCAGCAGGTGCTCGGAGTGCCGGAAGCGGCGCCGGTTCCGGCGGGTCTCGCAGCCGTGGACCAGGTTGGCGTGAGCGGCGCCCACGCCCTTGGGCCGCCCGGTGGTGCCCGAGGTGTAGAGGATCTGCGCCAGGTCGCCGGAGCGGACCCGGACGCCGACGGGTCCTTCGCCGGCGTCCTCCAGCCGGGCGGCGGGGACGGCCGGGTACGGCCCGGCGGGCGGGGTCAGCCCCTCGGCGTGCACCACGACGGAGGCCGAGCAGTGGTCGAGCATGTATCCGGCCTCCGGCGGGGCGAGGCGGTCGGAGATCGGCACGGCCACCGCCCCGGCCTTCTGCGCGGCGCAGAAGGCGACGGCGAAGCCGGTCCAGTCCCCGCTCCCGAACAGCAGCCCGACCCGGTCGCCGGGACGCACCCCCAGGCCGAGCAGGCCGTGGGCGACCGCGTCCGAACGCCGCTCCCACTCCTCGAAGGTCAGCGCGTCCCCGCCCGCCACCTCGATCGCGGTCCGCCCGGGATCCTCGGCGGCGCGCAGTCGCAGTAGGTCCGGCACGGTCCGCAGCACCGGCGTGTCCGTCATCGCAGCTCCCTCTCCAGGCGCGGGTCGTTCTCCTGCGAGCCGCCGCCGTTCCCACCGCCGTCCGCGCCGCTGTCACCCGCGCCGTTCACCCCGCGGTTCACGCCGTTCGCGTTGTCCACGCCGCCGCCCGCGCGGCCCCGGCGGACCAGGGCGACGGATCCGAGCACGTCGTCGGGGACGGAGTCCACCGCCTCCCGGTCGAAGCGGGTCAGCGAGCGCAGGCGCAGCGCCGTACCGGCGATCACCAGGATCATCACGGCGCAGATCACGTACATCAGCCCGATGCCCCGCCCGGGGCCGGTGCCCAGGAGCGCCCCCACGGTCGGGGCGAGCGGTCCGTCCGGCGTCATGAGGGGTTCCAGGACGGCCGACGCGTACGGCGCGAGCAGGCCCATCCCGATCGGCGTGGTGGACCACGCGATCATCGTGTTGAGCGCGAACACCCGCCCGTGGAACCGCTGCGCCACCTTGACCTGGACGACCGTGGCGTAGATCCCGTTCACCAGGGTGAGCGCCATGCCCATGCCGAAGGCCCCGGCCCCGATGACGAGCAGATCCTCCTGCACCCCTGTGACCAGGGAGAACAGGCCCAGGACGAGTGTGAACAACAGCATGCCGCGCACCCGCAGCCGTCGCGGCCCGCCCCACACGCTCATCACCAGGCCGCCGAGGAACACGCCCATCCCCGAGGCGAACGAGACCCGCCCCACGTCGCCGAGCGTCCCGGACGACAACACCAGCGGGGAGATCATCAGGAACAGCGGGGAGAGGAAGACGTTCAGGACGGCGAAGAAGATCAGCATGCTCCGGAAGCCGCGGTGCCCCCAGGAGTAGCGGAAGCCCTCGACGATCTCGGCGGTCACCGTCTCCCTGCGCCGGTGGGCCATGGTCCGGGGGAAGCGCACGGCCAGCAGCACGCCGATGGCGAACAGGTAGCTCACCACGTCCAGGATGAGGACGCCCTCCAGCCCGACGCCCGCCACCAGCCCGGCGGCGGCCAGCGGCACGATCAGCTGGGAGACGCCGGTGACCATCTGGTTGACGCCGTTGGCGTGGCCCAGGTACCGCTTGGGCACCAGCTGCGGGATGGCCGAGGCGTAGGCCAGGCGCTGGAAGGTCAGCGCGATGGACAGGCAGACCAGCAGCGGGTAGATGTGCCAGATCTGCAGGTTCCCCGTCCACAGCAGGACGCCGAGGGCGAGCTGGGTGCCGAAGGCCCCGATGTCCCCGCAGAGCATGACCTTCCTGCGGTCGAGCCGGTCGACCACCGCCCCCGCCAGCGGCGCGACCAGCAGGCCGGGGACCAGGCCGAGCACCGCGAACAGGGCGAAGTCGGCCACGGAGCCGGTCGTCAGGTAGATCCAGATGGGGACGGCGAACTCGGTGAGCGCGGAACCGGTGATCGAGATGAGCTGGCCGGAGGCGACCACGAGGAAGCGCCGCATGCTCGGCTCCGGCCCCGCGGGCTCCGCGCGATCCGCAGCCCTCGCAGGCCCCGTGGCCTCCGCAGACTCCGTTACCTCTGCGGACTCCGCGGACCGTACGGCCCCCGCGGATCGCGCGGCCTCCGGGGAGCGTGAGACGCCCTCCAGCCACCAGGTCGCGCCGTCCTCGCGCCGCGACGGCGATGCGGCCGCGTCTCTCACCCCAGGCGGCCCCTCCGCTCCCGCCGTCGACCCCGCCGCCGGACCCGATGCCGATCCCGTCGCGGATTCCGCCGCCGGTCCTCGCGCAGGCTCCGTCGCCGAATCCGTCGCCGGATCCGCGGCGAGGTGCGCGGTGGTGATGATCTCGGCCAGCTCCCGGGCGCGGTAGCGGACGAAGAAGTGGCCCGCCTCCTCCAGCACCACCAGGACGCTGGTCGGAGTCAGGAAGTGCCACTCGCGGTAGCGCTCCTCGTGGTACTCGGTGGCCGGGTCGCGCTCGCCGGCGATCGTGACCAGCGGGGCCCGCAGCCGTGTGATCCCGCCGTCGAGCAGGCCGGTGAAGTACCGCTCGGCGTGCTCGGCCTCGGCGCGCATGGTGCGCACGATGTGGAGGGCCTGCTCGGGGGTGAGCTCGCTGAGGTCCACGCCCATGGAGGCCAGCCAGTTGCCGTAGGCCCGGTCGGAGGCGACGGCGGAGGCGCGGGCCAGGCGGGACAGCGCGTTCATCACGCGGCCGCGGGGCCGCGCGAACGGGAAGGCCGCCCCGATGTAGACGGCCTCGGGTATCCGACCCGCCGCCTCCAGCAGCCGGGCGACCTCCACGGCGAGGGCCGAGCCCACGCTGCTGTGGCCGTAGACCACCACGGGGCCCGTCACCCGCTCCAGGACCTCGGCCACGCAGCGGGCGGCGAGTTCGTCGAAGGGCAGCGGGTCCTCGGCCAGGCCCACGTCGTGCCCCGGCACGGCCAGCGAGAACAGCCGGTACCCCTCGGGCAGGGCGTCGGCCAGCGGCTGGTAGACCACCGCGCTGCCGCCGCCGTACGGGACGCAGACGTAGGTGAGCACGCACCGGTCCTGCGGGATCGGCGGGGTGAGCTCGTGCAGCAGGCGGCCGGACCGCCTGGCGTCGGCGGGGGTGTCGGCCAGGGCGGCGAGCTCGCGGACGGTGGGGTGCCGGAACAGGTCCATCAGGGAGACGCCCGCGCCGAGCGCGCGCCGCATCCTGGCGATGACCTGGGTGGCCAGCAGGGAATGGCCGCCCAGATCGAAGAAGTCGTCCTCGACGCCGACCCGCTCGATCCCGAGCACCTGCGCCCAGACATCGGCGATCGCCTGCTCGGTGGGGGTCGAGGGGGCGACGTGACCGCCGCCGCCGCCGAACTCGGGGGCGGGCAGCGCGGCCCGGTCCAGCTTGCCGTTGGGCGTCAGCGGCAGGCGGTCCACGACCGTCACGGCGGCGGGCACCATGTGGGCGGGCAGGGCCCGGGCGACGTGCTCGCGCAGCTCCGGTCCCAGCTCGGCACCGGCCACCGGAGCCCCGGCACCCGGGACGTCGGCCGCGGGGGTTCCCGCCGTCAGGGCGTCGGCCGCCGGGACCACGTAGGCCAGCAGGTTGCCCCGCTCGGCGAAGACCACGGCCTGGGCGACGGCGGGGTGCGCGAGCAGGCAGGACTCGATCTCGCCGGGCTCGATCCGGTACCCGCGCACCTTGACCTGGTCGTCGGCGCGGCCGAGGAACTCCAGCTCCCCGTCGGGCCGCCAGCGGGCGCGGTCGCCGCTGCGGTAGAGGCGGCCGCCGCCGTACGGGTCGGGGACGAAGCGCTCGGCGGTGAGATCGGGCCGGCCGAGGTAGCCGCGGGCCAGCCCGGACCCGCCGATGTACAGCTCGCCCGGGACCCCGACCGGGGCGAGCCGCCGCCGCTCGTCCAGCACGTAGAGGGCGGTGGCCGCGATGGGCCTGCCGATCGGCGGGCGCCGGTCGTCCGCGCGCAGCTCGGCGGCGCTGGCGATGATCGTGGCCTCGGTGGGGCCGTAGGTGTTCATCAGGCGCACCCGGCCGCCGAAGTGCCGGTGCCACGCCGTCACGGCCGCCGCCTGGGCCTGGTCGGCGCCGAGGATCGTCAGCCGCAGACCGGGCGGCCAGTCCACGGTGTCCAGGTCGGTGACCAGCTC
Source organism: Planobispora longispora (assembly GCF_016863135.1). Classification (GTDB taxonomy): domain Bacteria; phylum Actinomycetota; class Actinomycetes; order Streptosporangiales; family Streptosporangiaceae; genus Planobispora; species Planobispora longispora. The sequence goes on along the minus strand of NZ_BOOH01000068.1, from coordinate 24,140 downwards.
GTGCCAGTAGGGAGTGGGCAGGTCCAGGACGGTCAGGTCCCTGGCGTACGGCGTGGCCAGGAAGTCCGGCAGGAACTCCCCGCCGCCGGGCAGCATCACGAGCGCGGCCCCGGCGGCCAGGCAGGGATAGATCTCCTCGGCATGGGTGTCGAAGCTGACCGTGGCGAACTGGAGCACCCGGTCGTCCGGGGTCAGGCCGTAGGCCTCCCGCATCCAGCCCACGCGGGCCGCCAGCGCCCCGTGCTCGACCACGACGCCCTTGGGCCGTCCGGTGGAGCCGGAGGTGTAGATCACGTAGGCGGCGCGGCCGGGATCGGCGGCGGGCAGCGGGTCCGGTGTGCCGGCGGAAAGCCCGACGTCCACGCAGAGCACCCGGTACGGCCCGTCCGGCAGGCGCTCGCGCAGCGCCGCGGTGGTGAGCACCACCCGCGCGCCGCTGTCGTCGAGCATGGCGGTCTGGCGCGACGGCGGGTAGGCCGGGTCGAGCGGCAGGTAGGCGCCGCCCGCCTTCCAGACGGCCAGCAGGGCCGCGAGCAGGTCGGGCGAGCGGTCCATCGAGACGGCGACCACCGACTCCGGGCCGGCTCCCGCCGCGCGCAGCGCCCGGGCCAGGGCGTCGGCGCGCGCGTCCAGCTCGGCGTAGGTGAGCGTCCGGCCGGCGCAGGTCACCGCGGGGGCGTCGGGGCGGGCCGCCACCGCGGCGGCGAACAGCTCGGGGACCGTGGCCGCGGAGGGCGGAGCGGTGTTGACACTCCAGTCCAGGATCCGCCGGCGCTCCTCCTCGGAGAGCAGGTCGATCTCCGACAGCCGCAGGCCGGGGTCGGCGGCGACGGCGGTGAGCAGCCGGGTGAAACGGTCGGCGAGGGCGGCGACGGTGTCGCGGTCGAACAGGTCGGTGGCGTACCCGAACATCAGGCTCAGCCCGTCGGGGGTCCGCCAGGCGTCGAGGGACAGGTCGAACTTGGCCGCGGTGTACCCGGCGTCGAACCCGGTGATCTCCTCGATCCCGCCGCCCGCCGCTCCGGGGGTCCCGGCGGTTCCAGCGATCCCGGGGGCTTCGGAGGTCTCGCCGGCATCGAGGGCTTGAGGGGTCTCGCGGGCCCCGGGGAACGCGGGCCGCCGCCGCAGGTCGTTCTGGGTGTGCAGGACGAACATCGTCTGGAACAGCGCGGAGCGGCTGAGGTCGCGCTCGACGCGCAGCTCGCCCATCACCTGCTCGAAGGGGATGTCCTGGTGGTCGAAGGCGTCGAGCACCGCGGTGCGGGTGCGGTCGAGGAGTTCGCGGAAGGCCGGGTCCCCCGACAGGTCGCCGCGGAGCACCAGCGTGTTGAGGAAGAAGCCGATCAGCGGCTCCAGCTCCACCCGGTCCCGGCCCGCGGCAGGGGATCCGACGCAGATGTCGTCCTGCCCGGTGTGCCGCGCGAGCAACGCCTGGTAGGCGGCGAGCAGGGTCATGAACAGCGTCGCGCCGTGCCGGGCGGCCAACTCCTCCAGGGCCGCGGCCGGCTCCGCGCCGAGCGTCACCGTGACGACGTCGCCGCGGGAGGAGTGCACGGCCGGCCGGGGCCGGTCGGCGGGCAGCTCCAGCACGGGCGGGTCGGCCAGGCGCGCGGCCCAGTACGCCAGGGACCGCCCGGCCGCCTCCTCCGTCAGGCGCTCCCGCTGCCAGGCGGCGAAGTCGGGGTACTGCACGGGCAGCGGGGGCGGCTCGTAGGCCGGGCCCGCGCCGTACCGGGCGGTCAGCTCGTCGGCGAAGACGTTCAGCGACACCCCGTCGGCCACGATGTGGTGGCAGACCACGCAGATCACGTGGTCGTCCTCGCCCAGGCGCAGCGCGCTCACCCGCAGCAGCGGCGCCCGCTCCAGGTCGAACGGGGTGTTGGTGCGCGCCGCGACGGCCGCGCGCGCCCACTCCTCGGGCGGGGGCGCGCCCGGTCCCGCCTCGGCGTGGTCGAGGAACTCGACCGGCACGGCGACGTCCGGGACGACCTCCTGCACCGGCCTGCCGTCCTCGGACCGGAAGCGGGTGCGCAGGCTCTCGTGCCGTTCGACGACGGCCGTGACGGCGCCCCGCAGCGCGTCCAGGTCCAGCCTGCCCCGCCACCGCTGCGACAGGCACATGTTGAACGCCACGTCACCGGGGTCGAGCTGGTCGAGGAACCAGATCCGTTCCTGGCCGAAGGTGAGGGGCGCGGGCGCGCCGGAGGGACGGCGCGGGATCGGCGCGACCGCCGTGCCCGCGCCGCCGCGCAACCGCTGGAGCAGCAGGGCGCGCTTGGCGGGACTCAGCGTGGCAACGCGCGAGTCCAGCTCATCGAGCATGGTTTTCTCCCTCATATCGGGATGAACCCGCCGGAGACGAGGCGGTTGAGGGTGGCGGACATCTCTGCGTCGAGGGTCGCCGGAAAAGCGTGGGAACGCTCCCACTGCGGAGCAGGGTAGGGAGACGTGATCGAACGCGTCAAGGCGTTACTTCGGCATTGCCGGCGCGTTACTCGCCTGGCCTGGTGTTTCACCAGGATTACACTGAGAGTTGCGGCGGATGTGGATACGGCGCCTTCCCGATTTCTTGACACCCCCCTACTGCATGCCTAGTTTTAGGGGCGTTTTCCGGGGGTGTGGGAGCGCTCCCGCGCCGGTTTATGCACCATTTGCGGAGTATGGCCCGCTTCTATTTGTGCTGTCCTTTGTGCTGCCGCCGACAGGAAGACCCGCCATTCCCATGACCAGCGTCAGACCCCCATGACCAGCGCCACCCCGGCCCGGGCTGTCGGGGACGCGGTCGCGTCGCCGCCCCGGGGAAGCCGGCGGCCTCGACGCGGCCGGGAACGGCGGCGATCTCGCGACGATCTTCCGGTGCATATGATCTCCGCATGACCACCTTCGACGGCGCCGACGGCACGCGGCTCGCATACCACCGGACCGGCGAAGGCCGCCCGCTGGTCTGCGTCCCCGGCGGTCCCATGCAGGCGTCGGCCTATCTCGGAGATCTGGGCGGGCTGTCCGCGCGTCACCCGCTGGCGCTGCTGGACCTGCGCGGGACCGGGGAGTCGGCCGTTCCGGCGGACCCGGCGAGTTACCGGTGCGACCGGCAGGTGGAGGACCTCGAAGCACTGCGCGTCCACCTCGGGCTGGACCGGCTCGACCTGGCCGGGCACTCCGCCGGTGCGGCCGTCGCCCTGCTGTACGCCGCCCGCCGCCCCGACCGCGTCGGCCGCCTCGTCCTGATCACCCCCAGCCCGCGGGTGGTCGGCCTGGAGATCGCCGACCCGGACCGGCGGGAATGCGCCGAACTGCGCCGGGGAGAGCCCTGGTTCCCCGATGCCTTCGCCGCGTTCGAACGGATCTGGTCGGGCGCGGCCGCGGACGCCGACTGGGAGGCGATCACCCCGTTCTTCCACGGCCGGTGGGACGCCGTCAGCCAGGCGCACGTCGCCCAGGGGGCGAGCCAGAAGAACGCGGACGCGGCGGCCGTCTACTACTCGGCCGGCGCCTTCGACCCGGAAGCCGTCAGATCCGCCCTCGCCCGCCTCCGGGCGCCGGTCCTGCTCGTCGCGGGAGAGTACGACGTCGCCCTCCCCCCGGAGCACGCCGCCGAGTACGCCGCCCTGTTCCCGCACGCCGGGCTGTCCGTGCAGCCGGGCGGCGGGCACTATCCCTGGCTCGACGACCCCGGGCGGTTCACCGAGACGGTGGCCGGGTTCCTGCGCTGACGGATCGGCGCGTGAACCCGTCCACCGGCGCGACGGCCCGCGGAGTGGGGCCGCCGTCCGTCCTCGACCGGTGAGGCCCGTGGCGCCGGAGCTGCGATCTCCGGGCGGAGGGGACCGGAGATACAGCGCTGGAGGATAGTGACGTCCTGGGATATTCCGTCTATGCCGAAAGCGTGAGACGCGCCGATGGCCGCGGGACGGCGGCCGCCGGACGTGTCACGTGTGAGCGGCCGCACTGAGGAGCTCGGGGCCCGGCTCGGTGTGAGGCCGCCTCGCGTACGGATGATCCGTCCGTACGGCGACGGGGCGGGCCGCTCGCAATCGTCAGGCAGACGAGCGGGAGGGGCGAAATCATGACCGAGGCATCGGAGCGGATGGCGAAACGACTCGCCGGAGCGGTGGACCTTCAGGATTTCCTGCGCACGGCGGGCACGCTGACGCTCGACGACCGGCGCACGCTGGTCCAGCAGGCGCTGGTGCTCATCGAGCAGAACTACGTGCATCTGCCGCTGAAGGCCGCGATGCACGCGGTGAACCCGGTGCAGCGGCTCCGGCTGCTGGCCCTGAGGCTCAGCCGGCAGACCGAGGCGCTCATGGACCCGGAACAGGTGTTCCACGCGGAGCTGTCGGAGATCTTCCACTCGCTGCGCGACCTGCACACCAACTACCTGCTCCCGCAGCCCTTCACCGGCAAGATCGCCTATTTGCCGTACCAGATCGAGGAGTACTACCGGGACGGGGAGCGTCACTACGCGGTGACCAGGATCGTGCAGGGCTTCTCCGCCCCGTCCTTCGGCCCGGGCGCGGAGGTGACCCACTGGAACGGGGTCCCGATCGACAGGGCGGTGGCCGTCAACGCGGCGAGGTTCGCGGGCGGCAACGCGGCGGCGCGGCACTCGCGCGGGCTGCAGTCGCTGACCATCCGGCCGCTCCGCCTCCACGTGCCGCCCGACGAGGCGTGGGTGGCGCTCGGCTACATCGGCGCCGACGGGGCCGCCAGGGAACTGCGGGAGGGCTGGCGCGTCACCGACAACCTGCCGCCCTTCGTCGACGCCGACGAGCTCAGCACCGCCGCCCTGGCCCAGGGTCTCGACCTCGGCACGGACGAGATCGGCCGCGCGGTCAAGATGCTCTTCGTCCCGCAGGCCGTCACGCCGCACGAGACGGTGGACGCCGCGGAGCTCACGACCGAGCCCGCGCAGCCGGGCGCGGACGTCCCGACGTCCATGCCGGCGGTGTTCCGGGCCAGGAGCGTCGCCACCGCCTCCGGAGTCTTCGGTCACATCCGCGTGTTCACCTTCAACGTCAACGACCCCGACGGGTTCGTGCGGGAGTTCGTCCGCCTCATCGGGCTGCTGCCGCAGGAGGGGCTCGTCCTCGACATGCGGGGCAACGGCGGCGGGCACATCTTCGCCTCCGAGTTCCTCCTGCAGACGCTCACGCCCCGCCCGATCTCCCCCGAACCGACGCAGTTCATCACGACGCCGCTGAACGCGCGGATCTGCCGGCAGCACGAGGAGAACCCGACCGGCTCGATCGACCTCGGATCCTGGTGTCCCTCCATGAGCCAGGCACTGGAGACGGGCGCCGTCTACTCGGGCGGTTTCTCCATCACCCCCGCCGACCGGGCCAACGCCATCGGCCAGCGGTATCACGGCCCGGTCGTGCTGATCACGGATGCGCGCTGCTACTCGGCGACGGACATCTTCGCCGCCGGATTCCAGGACCACAGGATCGGCCCCGTCCTCGGCGTGGACGGCAACACCGGCGCGGGCGGCGCCAACGTGTGGACTCACGAGCTGCTCAAGCTCCTCCTCGAGCTGCCCGCCCCCGCGGCCGACAGCCCCTACCGGCCGCTCCCCGGGCAGGCGGGCATGCGGGTGTCGATACGGCGCACCCTGCGCGTCCACGACCTGGCGGGCACGCCGGTGGAGGACCTCGGGGTCGTGCCCGACCACCAGCACCGCATGACCCGTGACGACCTCCTCCACGACAACAGGGACCTGCTCGAACGCGCCGGGCGGCTGCTCGCCGGCATGCCGGTGCGGCGGCTCGACGCCGAGATCGCCGGGGCGGCCGGCGAGCTGACGCTCCGGACCCGGCTCCTGGACCGGGCCGACGTCTATCTGGACGGCCGGCCGCGCCTGTCGGCGGACGTGACGCAGGAGGTGATGACCGTTCCCGTCCCCGGCATCGGTTCCGCGCGGGTGATCCGGATCGAGGGCTTCCAGGACGGCGAACTCGTCGCCGCCCGCACCGTCTTCGGCTGACCCCGCGGCCGTCACTCCAGCGACAGGGTGATGGTGCGTTTGAGGACCTTTCCGGTGGGGCTCACGGGCAGCTCGTCGGTGAAGGAGATGTGGCGGGGGTACTTGTAGGCCGCCACCCGCTCCTTGGCGAAGGCGCGCAGCTCGTCGGGATCGACCGGGGCGCGCAGCGTCACCACGGCCGCGATCTCCTCGCCGAGCTCCGGGTGGGGGAGGCCGACGACCACCGCCTGCCGTACGGCGGGGTGCTCGTACAGGACCTCCTCCACCTCGCGGGGATAGACGGTGTAACCGCCCCGGATGATCACATCGCGGCGGCGGTCGACCAGGAAGAAGAACCCGTCGGCGTCGACCCGGCCGAGGTCGCCGGTGTGGAACCAGCCGTCGCGGACGGCCTCCGCGGTCGCGGCCGGGTCGTTCCAGTAGCCCTTCATCACGTTGGGGCCCCGCACGACGATCTCACCGACCTGGCCGCACGGCACCTCGCGGCCGTCCTCGCCGACCACCTTCATCTCGACGTCCTTGACCGGCCAGCCGATCGACCCGGCCCTGCGGCCGGGGCCGGTGCGGTTGGTCGCGGCGACCGGGGAGGTCTCGCTGAGGCCGTACCCCTCCACGATCACGCAGCCGAACCGGGTCTCGTAGGCCCGCAGCACGTCGAGGGGCATGGCGGCGCCGCCGGAGACGCAGACCCGCAGCAGCGACATGTCGGAGGCCCCGGGGTGGTCGAGCAGCGCGATGTACATCGTGGGCACGCCCTGGAAGACCGTGACGCCGTCGCGCCGGATCACCTCCAGCGCGCGGCCCGGCTCGAAGCGCGGCAGCAGCGTCAGGCGCGCGCCGGCGTGGACGGCCGCGTTGAGCGAGCACGTCTGCCCGAAGGAGTGGTAGAGCGGCAGCGCGCCGAGGAGGACGTCGTCCACCCCGAGCGCCTGCATCCGGGCGACCGTCGCGGCGTTGCTCCCGAGGTTGGCGTGGGTGAGCTCGATGCCCCTGGCCCGGCCGGTCGTCCCGGAGGTGTAGTGGATGACGGCGGTGTCGCCGGCCGCCCGCGGGGTGGTCCCGGACTCGGCCGCCAGGCCGCGCAGCAGCCGGGGGAACTCCTCGGGGACCACGAAGAAGCAGTCGGCGCCGGTGCCCACCGCCCCGGCCTCCGCGGTCTCGGCCAGGGCGTGCCAGGCGATGAGCAGCCGGGCCCCGCTGCCGCCGACGTACGCGGCGATCTCCCGTCTCCTCAGCAGCGGGTCGAGCGGGACGACCACGGCCCCGATCCGCAGGACCCCGTAGTAGACGACGGCGAACTCCGGGACGTTCGGCAGCATGACCGCCACCCGGTCGCCGGCGCGGATCCCGCGCCGGCGCAGCAGCGTCGCGACGCGCCCGCTCATCCGCTCCAGCGCGCCGTAGGTGATCTCCACCCCGTCGAGTGTGACGGCCGCTCTGCCGGCGAGCCGCTCTGCGGCGTGGAGAAGCCGGTCAGCGAGATTCATGGGAACGACCGTACGTCCGGCCGGCACGGCGATCATCGGTCGCGGTCACCGGTGTTGTCCGCTCGGGATCGGTGTCCGGCGGCAGGGAGTCGTGGAGCGCGATCGCGACGAGCAGGTCGACGAGATCGTTGATCCGGCGCAGGTTGCGCCCGGTGCGCTCCCGGATCCGCCGCAGGCGGTACTGGGCGGTGTTGGGGTGGATCTGCAACCGTTCCGCGGCGGCGCGCAGGTTCAGGTCGGCGACGGCGAAGGCCCGGATCGTGGCGGTGAGCACGCCGCCGCGCGCCCGGTCCTCGGCCAGGAGGGACGCGACCCGCGGATCGATCAGGTGCCGGGCGGTGTCGTCGGCCTTCAGCGCCAGGTACTGGAAGGGCGTGATCCTGGGCAGCGCCGCCACCCCGCCCTCCTCGGGCAGGAATTCCAGCGCGGTGCGGGCCTCCTGGTAGGCCTGCGGGATCTGGGCGGCCTCGGCGATCACGGTGCTGACCCCCATCGCCAGGACGATCTGCTCGCTGAGCAGGCTCTCCCGTACGGCCTGCAGCCGGTCGCACAGCTCCCCGGGACCGGCCCCCGGGCCGAGCACGGGAACGGCCACGATCTCCGAGTGCCGCACGACCGACAGCGTCCTGGCGCCGTTCCCCCAGGTCCGGGCGATCGCCGCGCAGGCCGCGTGGCGCGCGTCGGCGCCCTGGTCCGGGCCGGCCGGCACGGCCTGCCCGTGCGGCCCGGGAACGCGCGGCAGCAGGACCGCGACCACGACGAGCAGCGGCGCCGAGCTGTCGGGCCCGAGGCCGTGCGCCTGCGCCGCGGCGAGCTGGCGGCCCCGGGTGGGCGCGCCCCCGGCCAGGAAGGTCTCCAGCAGGTCCCTGCTCTCGCGCACCGCCTCGGCGGCGGCGTACTGCTGGAACTCCATGTACGCGTTGGCGGCGTGCGTGCTGGCGAAGTCGCAGTAGCGCATCAGCGGGGCCGCCAGCGAGAGCGCGGCGTCGTGGCCGGCGAACGAGGAGCCGGCGCGTTCGAGCACCGACTCCCAGAAGACCTGCTGGCCGACGCGGAAGGCGTTGATGTAGTCGGCCAGGGCGACCCCGGCCCGCGCCCGCCGCATCGCCGCCCGGCGGGTGAAGGCGATGTCGTCGAGCGTCACCGTGCGCTCCTCGAACAGGACGGCCAGCTTGCTGCGGTAGTGCCGGATCACCTGGTCGCGCACGTCCGCGTGGAAGGCCGCGTCCTGGGCCGCGTACGCGGGGATCTCGGCCCGCATGGTCCTGACGGCGGTTCCGGCCAGCTCGTCCAGGTCGTCGAGGATCTCGGAGAGGATGCGCGCGCGTTCCGCGCGGACCGCTCCCGCCGTCGCGGACGCCGCGGCGGAGGTTCCCGTGCTGAAACCACTGGACATGCCCGGATGTTCCCCGCTGGCCGCCGGGCGGTCAACGACCCGTAACCGGTCCGAGACGGACGCTGTGCGCGGCGGACAACACCCCCGGAACATCTTGGGTGTCCGCGCCCAATGCGGTCCGCGACGGGCGGAACCTACGCTGACCACACCCTCAGAACATTGTTCTTCTGCCGAGGTGTCTTCGCTCGCCGCCATCGGGAGGCCGGATGCTGGAAGTGCGCGACCTCACCGTCCGCTTCGGCGGCATCACCGCGCTGGACGGCGTGGGGTTCTCCGTGGAGCGCGGGGAGATGGTGGGGCTCATCGGGCCGAACGGCGCCGGCAAGACCACGCTGTTCAACTGCCTGACCCGGCGCTACGACGCCGACGCGGGAACCGTCCGGTACGAGGGGAGGGACCTGCTGACCGTGCCGCCGTACGCGATCGCGTCGGCGGGCATCGCGCGGACCTTCCAGAACCTCGGCCTGTTCCCGCACATGTCGGTGCGCGACAACGTGCTGGTCGGGGCGCACCACCGCGGCGGGGCCGGGTTCCTGACCGCGTCGTTGTGGCTGCCCCGGGTCCGCCGCGAGGAGGCCCGGCTCCGCGCCGAGGCGGACCGGACGCTGGAACGGCTGGCGCTGGCCCGGGTCGCGGACCACCCGGCGACCGGGCTGCCGTTCGGCACGCTCAAGCGGGTGGAGCTGGCCCGGGCGCTGGCCGGGCGGCCCCGGCTGCTGCTGCTCGACGAACCCGTCAACGGGCTCAGTTCCGGCGAGGTCGCGGAGTTCTCCGGCACCCTCCGCGCGATCCGCGAGGAGTTCGACGTGACGGTGGTCGTGGTCGAGCACCACATGGGCTTCGTCATGGGCGTCTGCGACCGGGTCGTGTGCCTGGACTTCGGCCGCAAGATCGCCGAGGGGGCTCCCGCGGAGGTCCAGCGCGATCCCGCGGTCATCGAGGCGTACCTGGGGACAGCCGTATGAGTGCCGAGGGCTTCCTGACGATCTCGGACCTGAACGCCGGGTACGGCGACGCCCGCGTGCTGCACGGGGTGAACCTGTCGGTGGGCCGGGGGGAGATCTGCGCGATCCTCGGGCCCAACGGGGCGGGCAAGACGACCCTGATGCGGGCGCTGTCCGGCATGGTCTGGGTGCGCGGGAGCATCGGGTTCGACGGCGCCGACCTGGCCCGGCGCTCGCCGGACACGATCGCCCGGCGCGGAGTCGCGCACGTGCCGGAGGGACGCGGCACCTTCATGCCGCTGACCGTCGAGGAGAACCTGCGCCTGGGCGCCTTCACCCGGCGGGGGCGCGGCACGGTGGAGGCCGACCTCGAACGGATCTACACCTACTTCCCGGTGCTGAAGACACGGCTGCGGCAGGTCGCGGGCAGTCTCAGCGGCGGCGAGCAGCAGATGCTGGCGATCGGCCGGGCGCTCATGTCGAGGCCGCGGCTGCTGCTGCTGGACGAGCCGTCCCTCGGGCTCGCCCCGCTGGTCACCCGGGAGCTGTTCCGCATCGTGCGGACGGTCAACGAACAGGAGCGCACCACCGTGGTCGTCGTCGAGCAGAACGCCCATCTCGCCCTCGGCATCGCCCAGCAGGCCCACGTCCTGGAGAGCGGCCGGATCGTCCTGTCGGGCACGGCGGACAGGATCCTGCAGGACGAGAAGGTCGTCCAGTCCTACCTCGGATACCGGGTCTAGCCATGACCGGTTTCCTGCAGCAGGTCATCGAGGGGCTCGGCGCGGGCGCCATCTACGCCAGCCTGGCCCTGGCCCTGGTGCTGATCTACCAGTTCACCGGGATCGTCAACTTCGCCCAGGGGGAGCTGGCGATGTTCTCCACCTACATCGCCTGGCAGTTCACGGCCGCGGGCCTGCCGTTCTGGCTGGCCCTGGCGCTCGCGCTGGCGGTGTCCTTCGCGGGGGGCATGCTGATCGAGCGGGTCGTCATCCGACCGGTGGAGGGCGCTCCCGAGCTGACCGTGGTGATCGTCACCGTGGGGCTGTTCATCTTCGTCAACGCCGCCGCCGGGTGGATCTGGACGTTCCTCATCAAGGACTTCCCCAACCCGTTCCCCGGCGGGGCGCTCGAGGCCGGCGGGCTCAGCGTGGGCTACTCGACGCTGGGCGTCCTCGCCGTGGTCGGCGTGGTGATGGGCCTGCTGTACCTGCTGTTCCAGCACACGAAGATCGGCCTGGGGATGCGCGCCGTGGCGGCCAACCCCGCCTCGGCCCGGCTCGTCGGCATCCGGGTGGGCTGGATGCTCGCCCTCGGCTGGGGACTGGCCGCCACCGTCGGCGCGGTCTCGGGGACCCTGGTGGCCCCGCTGCTGTTCCTGGAGCCCAACATGATGGGCGGCGTCCTCATCTACGCCTTCGCCGCGGCGACCCTCGGCGGGTTCGACAGCCCCGGGGGCGCGGTGGCGGGCGGCCTGATCGTCGGCGTCGCGGAGACGCTCGCCGGCGCGTACGTCGGCTTCATCGGATCCGATCTCAAGGTGGGCGTGCCGTTGGTCATCATCCTCTTCGTCCTGCTGCTGCGGCCCCAGGGCCTGTTCGGCCGAGCGGTGGTGGAGCGGGCATGAGCGAGCGGACCAACGAGCGCGGGGCGTTCGCGAACGCGGGCTCCGAGCCGCCGGGTGAGGACCGCACGAGAGAGCCGGCGAAGGCGGCGGACACGCCCCCGCGCGCGGGCACGCCCTCCCGGGGACGGGTCCTGGCGCCGGCCCTGGCGCGCGTCACCCCCGGACGGCGGGGGTGGATCGCGGTGGCGGCGCTGCTGGCGGTGGCCTGCTACCTGCCGTTCCAGCTCGTGCCCTTCCGCGTCTTCCAGTTCACCATGGTGATGGTCTACGCGGTGGCGCTGCTCGGCCTGAACCTCCTCGTCGGCCACGCCGGTCAGATCTCCCTCGGCCACGGCGCCTTCTTCGCCGTCGGCGCCTACACGACCGCGATCATGCTCGACCGGTGGGACCTGCCCCACCTGGCGACCCTGCCGATCGCCGCCGCGGTGGCGTTCGCGCTCGGCCTGGCGTTCGGCCTGCCCGCCGTACGCCTGCGGGGGCTCTACCTGGCCCTCGTGACGCTGGCCATCGCGATCTTCCTGGTGCCGCTGCTCAAGCGGTTCGAGTCGGTGACCGGCGGTTCCATGGGGCTGACGCTCGCCAAGCCGGCGCCGCCGGCCTGGACGGGGCTGGCCGAGGACCAGTGGCTGTACTTCCTGACGCTGGCCGTGGCCGTCCTCGCCTTCCTGCTGGCCTACGGCCTGCTGCGCTCGCGCGTCGGCCGGGCCCTGCACGCCGTCCGGGACAACGAGGCGGCGGCCGAGGTCATGGGCGTGCGGCTGCCGTTCTACAAGACGCTCGCCTTCGCCTGGAGCGCGATGTTCGCCGGGGCGGCGGGCTGCGCCTACACCTGGGTCATCGGGTTCGTCTCCCCGGACTCGTTCGTCGTCACGCTCTCGATCACCATGCTGGCGGGCATCGTCATCGGCGGCCTGGGCTCGTTCTCCGGGCCGCTGCTGGGCGGCCTGTTCGTGATGTTCGTGCCGAGCATCTCCCAGGACGTCAACGACGCGGCTCCCGGCGTCATCTTCGGCTTGCTGATCATCGTGGTGATGTACGTCGCGCCGACCGGTCTGGCCGGGCTGGCGGGGCGCGTGACGCGCTCGACCAAGAACATCCTCCGGAAGGAGTAAGGGAAATGCGGCTATCTCCGATCGGCTGTGCGGCCGTGACGGCGACCCTGCTGCTGGCCACGGCGGCCTGCGGGGGACGCGAGGAGGCCGGGACGGGCGCGACGACGGCCGCGGGCCAGTGCCCGGGCCAGCAGACCACCGGCATCACGGACACGAGCATCAAGCTCGGCGGCATCTACCCGCTGTCGGGACCAGCCTCCGCCTACGGCGACATCCCCAAGGGCATCAAGGCGTACTTCGACTACGTCAACGCCGAGAAGGGCGGCATCGGCGGGCGCAAGGTCGAGTTCGTGGTGCGCGACGACGGCTACCAGCCGCCCAAGGCCGTGGAGGAGGCGCGCCGGCTCGTCGAGCAGGAGCAGGTGTTCGCGCTCTTCCAGACGCTGGGCACGCCCTCGACGACGGCGACCTGGGACTACGCCAACCAGCGCAAGGTGCCCCAGATCTTCGTCGCGACCGGCGCCTCGAAGTGGGGCACCGACACCGCGCACCCGTGGACCATCGGCTGGCAGCCGAACTACGTCTCCGAGGCCCGGGTCTACGCGCAGTACCTCAAGCAGGAGCGCCCCGACGCCAAGGTGGCGGTGCTGTACCAGAACGACGACTTCGGCAAGGACCTGTTCGGCGGGTTCCAGCGGGCCGTCGACGGCAGCCAGATCAAGATCGTCGCCGAGCAGAGCTACGAGGTCACCGATCCGAGCATCGACCCCCAGATGCGCAACCTCGCCGAGTCCGGGGCCGATGTGCTCCTCAACATCACGACGCCCAAGTTCGGCTCCCAGGCGCTGGCGTCCGACGCCAGGAACGGGGCGTGGAACCCGCTGCACATCGTCAACAACGTCTCTTCCTCGATCACCGTCCTCAAGCCGGTCGGCTTCGAGAACGTGCAGGGCGTGGTGTCCGCCGCGTACTACAAGGACCCCAACGACCCGCAGTGGAAGGACGACCCGGAGATGAAGCTCTACTTCGAGAAGATGAAGCAGTACGTCCCCGAGGCCGACCCGGCCGTTCCGTACCACACCTTCGGCTGGGCGGTGGCCAGCAGCTTCCACAAGGCGATGGAGGCGGTGAAGTGCCCGACGCGCGAGGGGCTGCGCGACGCCGTGCGCTCGCTGAACAACGTCGAGATCGGCATGCTGCTGCCGGGGGTGACGATGACCACGGGGGCGGACGACGGCTTCCCCATCGAGTCGATGCAGCTCATGAGGTTCAAGGGCGAGCGGTGGGAGCTCTTCGGCGAGGTGATCGACACCCGTAAGGAGTTCGGCCCGCTGACGAACTGACCGGGCCGCGAGCCTGATCGCGTACGGCGGCCGGTTCCCGGCCCGGAAACCGTCTTCCGGGCCGGGAGCCGGCCTCGGCATGCGCGGGAGCCGGACGGCGGCATGCGCGGGGATCGATCGGGAGGCGGGCCGGTGGCATGATTTGAATCCCGTTCAAATGATTCGAGCCACCCCCGGAGCAGCCCCGTGCGCACACTCGCCGTCGCCGCCGTGCAGACCACCCCCGTCCCGCACGATCTCGAAGCCACCTGGCAGCGCTATGCCTCCCAGGTGCGCGCGGTGCGCGACACCTTCCCGCACGTGCAGCTCGTGATCGCGCCCGAGCTGATGCTGGCCGCCGAGGCCCCGCTCCTGGCGGCGCGCCCGGACTGGATGGAGCAGGTCGCCGTCACCGTTCCCGGGCCGCTGACCGACCGCGTCTGCGCGCTCGCGCGCGAGCTCGGCCTGTGGCTGGTGCCGGGCACCCTGTACGAGCGGGCCGGTGACGGGCTGATCTACAACACCGCGATCGCCGTCTCGCCAGAGGGGCGGATCGTCGCGGCCTACCGCAAGGTCTTCCCCTGGCAGCCGTACGAGAGGACCGAGCCCGGCCGCGAGTTCGTCGTGTTCGACCTGCCCGGCATCGGCCGCGCGGGCCTGGCGATCTGCTACGACGGCTCCTTCCCGGAGACCGTGCGCCAGCTGGCCTGGCTCGGCGCCGAGGTGGTCATCCAGCCGACGCTGACCACCACCCGCGACCGCGAGATGGAGCTGATCTGCGCGCGGGCCAACGCCTGGACGAACCAGGTGTACGTGGTCAACCTCAACGCCGCCGATCCGGCCGGTGTGGGCGCGAGCGCGATCGTCGACCCGGAGGGCATCGTCCGCCAGCAGGCGGGCCCGGGAGAGGAGATCCTGGTCGACGTCCTGGACCTCGACGCCGTCACCCGGGTCCGCGCCTACGGCTCCTCGGGCATCAACCGCCCCTGGGCCCAGCTGGAGCGGTACGGCGACCGGATCGAGCTGCCGATGTACGGCGGCGCGTTCCGGCCGCGGCCCTGACCCGCCTCGCGTCCTGGCGCCCTCCGCGTGGCGCCGGTCGCGCCGCCGCGCGGGGCCGGACGCGGCGTCAGCCGTGCGGCAGGAGCACGGCCCGGCCGGTGAGCCGCCCCTCGCGCAGCCTGCGGTAGACCTCCGCCGCCTGCTCCAGGGGGAAGGTCTCGACCCGGGGCGTGATGCGGCGCTGCCGTGCCAGCGTGACGAGCTCCATCAGCTCGGGACGCGATCCCCAGTACAGCATGCTGACGGAGCACGCGAAGGGCAGCCGGCCCACGCCCACCGGGAGTTCGCCGCCGCCCATGCCGACGACGGCCACCTCGCCGAGCGTGGCGGCGCCGGCCGCGGCCAGGGCGAGGGTCTGCTGCTCGCCCACGAAGTCCAGCACGAGGTCGGCGCCCCGGCCGCCGGTCAGGTCGCGGACCTGGAACGCGACGCCCTGCTCGCCGGGGAGCACGTGGTCGGCGCCGAGCCGCTTGGCCAGGTCCAGCTTGTCGGCCGCGACGTCGATCGCGATCACGGTGGCCGGGCTGAGCGCCTTGAGCAGCTCCACCGCCATGTGCCCGAGGCCGCCGACTCCGATGACCAGCGCCGTGCTCCCGGGGACCAGCCGGTGCAGGGAGCGCTTGATCGCGTGGTAGGAGGTCAGGCCGGCGTCGGTGAGCGGGGCGGCCGCACGCGGGTCGAGATCGCCCAGCGGGACGAGGAAGCGGGCCGAGGGAACGAGCATGTACTCGGCCATCCCGCCGTCCAGGCCGAGCCCGCCCCCGGAGGGGCTGACCTGGGACGCCTTCTCGCAGTAGTTCT
Source organism: Planobispora longispora (assembly GCF_016863135.1). Taxonomy (GTDB): domain Bacteria; phylum Actinomycetota; class Actinomycetes; order Streptosporangiales; family Streptosporangiaceae; genus Planobispora; species Planobispora longispora. The sequence goes on along the minus strand of NZ_BOOH01000068.1, from coordinate 8,466 downwards.
CGATGCCCTGGGCGCAGCGGTGGCAGCGCCCGCAGCCCCAGGCGCCGTACACGGCCACCGCCTCCCCGGCGGTCCAGTCCCGCACGCCGGGCCCGGTCCGCTCGATCCACCCGGTGGCCTCGTGCCCGAGGGTGAAGGGCAGCTCGTACGGGAGCAGCCCCTCCGGCAGGTCCATGATGTGCAGGTCGGAGTGGCAGACGCCGGCTCCCGCCACCTTGATCAGCACCTGGCCGGGGCCCGGCTCCGGCACCGGGACGTCGAGGATCTCCGGCTCGCTCTGCCATGCGGTCATCCGTACGGCGCGCATCGTCGTCCCTTCTCCCGCCTCGCGGCCGGGCGTCGACCTCACGTCACGCACGGCCCCATGTCACGCGAGGCCGTACGCCACGCATCGGCCGGCGGATCATCCGGCGGCCTCCTCCCACCCTGGGGGCCGCGGCGTCCCCCCGCAAGACAAAGCCTTGCCGGCATCCCGCGAACCCCTTGTGCGCCGGGCTTCCCGGGTCGGGAGCCCGGGGGGCCGCACCCCGCGGCGCGGGGGCCGGGTGCCAGCAGAAAACCCCCATAAAGCCCTGTAACCGCTACAAAGGCACTTATATGTCGAAGAATGACGAGAGAGTGAACAGCCGCTGAATTCTCCGATGTACCCCCATATGAGGCACGCACCCCTTTTCTCAACCTCACATAATCCCGGTTAAAGGAGTTATTCCATGAAAAGGGGTGTGATGAGACGGTCGATCGGCATCGCCCTGGCGCTGCTGCTCGGCGCCGCGGTCGTGGTGGCGGTCGTGCTCGGCAACGGGGCCGGCGGACCCACGGTCGTGCGGGGCGTGATCGGTTCGGAGAAGAAACCGTTCTTCGACGACCCCCGGGTGCGTGCGGCCTTCGAAAAGCACGGACTGCGCGTCGAGGTGGACACCGCCGGATCCCGGCAGATCGCCACCGAGGTGGACCTCGACGGCTACGCCTTCGCTTTCCCCTCCAGCGTCCCCGCGGCGGAGAAGATCAGGAAGGACCGGGGGGTCACCCGGGTCTTCTCCCCGTTCTACTCGCCCATGGCGGTGGCCACCTTCGAGCCGATCGCCGGCGTGCTGGCCGAGGCCGGGCTGGTGCGCGACTCCGGCCGCGGCTACCAGGTGCTGGACGTCGCCGCGTACATGGAGCTGGTGGCCAAGGGGACCCGGTGGGACGAGCTGCCCGGCAACACCGCCTACCCGGCGCGCAAGCGGGTGCTGCTGACCACCACCGACGTCAGGACCTCCAACTCCGCCGCCATGTACCTGGCGATGACCAGCTACGTCGCCAACGGCGAGGACGTGGTCACCGCCGCCGGTCAGGTGCCGGAGGCGGCCGGGAAGGTCGCGCCGGTCTTCCTCGACCAGGGCTACTCGCAGTCCTCGACCGAGGCCCCCTTCGAGGACTACCTGGTGATGGGCTCGGGCAAGACGCCGATGGTGATCGTCTACGAGGCCCAGTACCTGTCGCGCCTGTTCGCCCGGGACGGCTCGATCACTCCCGAGATGCGCCTGCTCTACCCCGCGCCGACGGTGCTCAGCAAGCACACGCTGGTGCCCTTCACCGAGCAGGCGGGAGAGGTCGGGCGGTTGCTGACCGAGGACCCCGAGCTGCGCGCCCTGGCCGCCCGGCACGGCTTCCGCACGGCGGATCCGGCGGCCTTCACCGACCTGGCCGCCAAGACCGGCGCGCCGATCGCCCGCGATCTGGTGGACGTGGTCGAGCCGCCCGCCTACGACCGCCTGGAGCAGCTGATCACCACCATCGAACGGCTCTACGCCGACGGTTCCGTACCGCAGGCCGAAGGAGGATCCTGACCGTGGCCCACGACACGGCCGGAAACGCGACCGGAGACATGACGGGGCGCGCGAGCGGCGGCGCGGCGGGGAACCCGGCCGGGAGCACGACCGGCGGCGACCTGACGCTCACCCCGCCCTCCCTGACGCTCACCCCGCCGGCCCCGGTGACCGCCGTACCCGCCGAGCGCGCCGCGACCATGCTGCCGCTGCCCGAGGGCCGCGCCGAGGAGCTGGCCGCCAAGGCGCGGGACTTCGCCGCGGAGCTGACCGGCCTGGACCCGCGGGCGCCGGAGTTCACCCGGAGGGTCCACGACATCTCCTCGATGGGCGACTCGGAGATCCGCGCCGCCTCCCAGGTGGCCAACCGCATGCTCAAACGCCCCGTCGCCGCGCTGGCCTCGGCCAAGGGGGAGGCGGCCGACGCCCAGGGCCGGGTGGCCGGGCAGCTGGTGGCGCTGCGCCGTACGGTGGTGGACCTCGATCCGAAGCAGGCCGCCGCCGGGACGCGCAAGCTGCTCGGGCTGATCCCGTTCGGCGACCGGCTCCGCGACTACTTCGCCAAGTACCGGAGCGCGCAGAAGCACATCGACGACATCATCCGGGCGCTGAAGTCCGGCCAGGACGAGCTGCTGAAGGACAACGCCGCGATCGAGGGCGAGAAGGCGAACCTGTGGGAGGCGATGACCCGCCTGCAGGAGTACGCGGTGATGGCCGCCGCGCTCGACGCCGCGATCGAGGACCGCCTGCTCCACCTGGACGCGGCCGACCCGGACAAGGCGACCGCGCTGCGCTCCGACGCCCTGTTCACCGTACGGCAGAAGCACCAGGACATCCTCACCCAGCTGGCCGTCTCCGCCCAGAGCTACCTCGCCCTGGACCTGGTCCGCAAGAACAACATGGAGCTCAGCAAGGGTGTGGACCGGGCGACCACCACGACGGTCGCCGCGCTGCGCACCGCGGTCACGGTGGCGCAGGCGCTGGCCAACCAGAAGCTGGTGCTCGACCAGATCAGCGCGCTCAACGCCACGACGAGCGACCTGATCCTGGCCACCAGTGAGATGCTGCGCACCCAGGCGGGCGTCATCCAGAACCAGGCGGCCTCGACCACGGTGGACATGGACGCCCTGCGCAGGGCCTTCGACAACGTCTACGCCACCATGGACATGATCGACTCCTTCCGCGCCCAGGCCGTGGAGAGCATGGCCGTCACCGTCCAGAGCCTCAGCGGCGAGCTGGAGCACGCCAAGACCTACCTGGACCGGGCCGCGGAGGCGGGCCGGTGACCGCCCCGCCTTGCGGGCTCCTTCCCGCGACGGCGGCCGCCCGGCCGCCGGGGCCGGTCCTGCGGGCGGTCCTGGCGCCGGTGCTGGCCCTGGCCCTCGTGCTCGGCCTGGCCGGGTGCGGGCCCGGCGAGGACGTCGCCGACGACCCCGACACCCTGCGGATCCTGGCCGGGAGCGAGGTCAAGGACCTCGAGCCGATGCTGGCCCGCTCCGGGGTCAAGGTGAAGATCTCCTACACCGGCACCCTGGACGGGGCCGAGCAGGTGGCCGGGGGCAGCGCCGACGGCGAGTACGACGCCGTCTGGTTCTCCTCCAACCGCTACCTGTCGCTGATCGACGGGGCGTCCGCCCGGCTGTCCACCCAGACCAAGATCATGGTCTCTCCCGTGCTGCTCGGCCTGAGCGGCGCCAAGGCCCGGGAGCTCGGCTGGCAGGACGGGAAGGCCACCTGGAAGCAGATCGCCACCGCCGCCCGGGAGGGGAAGTTCACCTTCGGCATGGCGAACCCGGCCTCCTCCAACTCGGGCTTCTCCGCGCTGGTCGGCGTGGCCGCCGCGCTGTCGGACGCCGGGGAGGCGCTGGACGCCGCGCAGGTGTCGGCGGTCACGCCGGAGCTGAAGGAGTTCTTCTCCGCCCAGCGGCTGACCGCCGGGTCGTCGGGCTGGCTGGCCGACGTCTACGCCCGGCAGGGCGGCGTGGACGGCATCGTGAACTACGAGTCGGTGCTGCTGGGCATGAAGGACCTGACGCTCGTCTACCCGGGCGACGGCGTGATCACCGCCGACTACCCGCTGACCCTGCTGGCCTCCGCGCCGCCGGAGAAGCGGGAGCTGTACGGAAAGCTGACCGCCTGGCTGCGCACGCCGGACACCCAGCGGGAGATCATGACCACGACCCACCGGCGGCCCGTCGTCCCCGAGGTCAGGCCGGGGCCGGAGTTCGGTTCGGCGCCGCTGCTGGAGCTGCCCTTCCCCAACCGCAGGGCCGCCGCCGACCAGCTGATCACCGCCTACCTCGACGAGGCGCGCGTGCCCGCGCACGCCCTGTTCGTGCTGGACACCTCCGGCTCGATGCGCGGCGATCGGATCGAGGCGCTGCGCGAGGCCCTGGTCATGCTGACCGGCGCCGACCGCTCGGCCTCCGGGACGTTCTCCCGGTTCCGCAGCCGCGAGACCGTGACCATGGTCCCGTTCAGCGACGGCGTCGGGACGCCGCGCACCTTCAAACTGCCCGAGGGCGACCCCGGACCGGTGCTGGAGCAGATCAAGGGATACGCCGAGGGGCTCGACGCCAACGGCGGGACCGCGATCTACGACGGGCTGCGGGCCGCCTACAGCGAGAGTCTCCGGGCCGATCCGGAGCACTACACCTCGGTCGTGCTCATGACCGACGGCGAGAACACCGACGGGGCCTCGTTCGAGGACTTCCGGCGGCTCTACGAGATGCTGCCGGCGGACATCCGCCCCCGCGCGTTCGTCGTGCTGTTCGGGGAGAGCGACGTGGCGGAGATGAACAAGGTCGCCGAGCTGACCGGGGGCGCCGTCTTCGACGCCCGCGACAGTTCGCTGGCCGCGGCGTTCAAGGAGATCCGTGGCTACCAGTGACGGGCCGGGCCCGCGGCGCCGGCGGTCCCCGGTCCCGGCCGGGGAGGCGGGCACGGCGGGGCCGGTGCTCCGCTACCTCGGCTCGACCAGGAACATCGTCGGCTGCGCGCTGGCCCTGGCCGGTCTCCTGGCCCACTTCCTCGGTCTGGCGGGCACGCTCTGGCCGGTGGTCGTGGCGGGGCTGTACGGCGTGGGCGCGCTGCTGTCCCCGCCGGACCGGGTCCGGCTGGCCGTCTCGCACGCCGAGATCGAGGCGGGCCCGCTCCGGGAGGACCTCGACGCGCTGCTGCGCCGGGTGCGGGACTCCCGGCGCTTCCCCGACGACGTGGTGGCACGGGTGACCGCCCTGTCCGAGGTGATCGGGGGAGTGCTGGAGCGGGCGGAGGTGCTGGCGGCCTCCCCGGACCACCTGCACGTCGTCTCCCAGACGATCCGCGACTACCTGCCGGTCAGCCTGGAGGCCTACGCCAACCTTCCCCGCGCCTACGCGATCGCCCGGCGCGGCGACCGCGAGCGCAGCGCCCACGAGGAGCTCCTGGCCCAGCTCGACCTGCTGGAGGCCGGCATGCGGCAGGTCGCCCAGGCCGTCCACCGGGGCGACGAGCAGGCCCTGCGCGACCAGGGACACTTCCTGCGGGACCGCTTCGGCCGCTCGGCGCTGGACCTCTGACCTCTGCCGTTCCGGTGCCCTCGTTCGCTGTGCCGGTGACCCCGTCCACCGTGTCGGCGGCCTCGTCCATCGTGTCGGTCGCCCCGTCCACCGGGCCGGGGGTTCGCCCACCGGGTCCGCGAACCGCCCGCCGGGTCCGCGAACCGGGGCTCACAGCGCCAGCCGTACCGTGAGCCCGCCGTCGGGATTGGCGGCGGCGGAGACCTCGAGGTCGTGGGCGCGGGCGATCGCGGCGACGATGGACAGGCCGAGACCGGCGCCCGCCGCGGAGCCGGTCCGGTCGGGGGACAGGCGGCGGAACGGCTGGAACAGCTCGTCCACCCGCTCCGGATCGACGGGCGGCCCGGTGTTGGAGACGACCAGGCCGGTGCGCGGCGCCAGCCGTACGGTGACACGGCCGCCGGGGCGGTTGTGGCGGACCGCGTTCTCGATCAGGTTCTCGACGAGGCGGGCCAGCAGCACCTCGTCACCGAGGACCGTGACCGGACGCACGTCCAGGTCGAGGGTGATGTCGGGGGAGGCGTGCGGGTCGGCCGAGCGGCGCACCACCGCGGCGAGGTCGACCGGGACCCGCGACTGCGGGCCCCGCTCGCCCTGGGCGAGGGCCAGCAGGCCGTCGATGAGCCGCTGGGAGCGTTCGGTGATGCGGAGCAGCTCGGCGCGCATGGCGGCGACGCGCTCCGGCGACGGGTCGGCCAGGCCGATCTCGATCGCGGCCCTCTGCACGGCCAGGGGCGTCCGCAGCTCGTGCGAGGCGTTGGCGACGAAGCGGCGCTGGTCGTCGGCGGCGCGGGCGAGCCGCTCCAGCATGGCGTCGAAGGTGTCGGCGAGCTCCTTGAGCTCGTCGCGGGGCCCCTTCATGCCGATGCGCTGGTCGAGATTGGACAGGGACAACCGCCGCGCCGTGTCGGTGATCCGGTGGACGGGGCGCATCACCCGGCCCGACAACCACCAGCACAGGGCGAACGCGGCCGTTCCCATGACCGCGATCGAGGCCAGGGTGGTCCGCCACTGCGAGCTGAGAACGTCCGCGCGCAGACCTCTCACGATGACCTCGGCGGGTACGTCGGGGTGGGGGGCGTCGCCGTCGGGCGGGAGGCGCGGAGCGACCGCGGACCGCTCGGCCGGTTGCTCGGGTCCTGTCCGCTCGGCCGGTTGCTCGGGTCCTGTCTGTTCAGTCGGTTGCTTGGGCCCTGTCCGTTCGGGCGGCTGCGCGGACGACCGGGAGGTGTCACGAAGCTCTCCCGACCGCATGGTGACGCTCCCATCGAAGGCCCGCTCCACCATGTAGTCCGCGGCGATCAGCACGATGGCGGAGGTGAGCAGGAAGAGCCCGCCGAACACCAGCGTCAGCCGGGTCCGGATCGTCATGCGCATCACAGCGCGTACCCGCCCGGCACGGTCCTGATCAGGGGCGGGTCGCCGAGCTTGACCCGCAGCTTGCTCACCGTCACCTTGACCACGGTGGTGAACGGGTCGGTCTGCTCGTCCCATGCCCGGTCCAGCAGTTCCTCGGTGGTGACGACGGCGCCTCTGGCGCGCATGAGCACCTCCAGCACCGCGTACTCCTTGCGGGAGAGCGACAGGCGGACGCCGTCGCGGAACGCCTGCCGGTACGGGGTGTCGAGCACGACGCCGTGGCGTTCGAGCACCGGTGGCAGCCGCGGGGCGGTGCGCCGTCCGAGCGCCATGACCCGCGCGATCAGCTCGGCGCTGGCGAAGGGTTTGGTGAGGTAGTCGTCGGCGCCCAGGCCCAGGCCGGCGACCCGGTCGCCGACCGTGACCGCCGCCGTCAGCATGAGGATGCGCACCGGAATCTCCCGCTCCGCCAGTTCCCGGCAGACGTCGTCGCCGTGGACCACCGGCAGGTCGCGGTCCAGCACGAGCACCTCGTACTCGTCGGCCGCGAGCCGTTCCAGGGCCGCCCCGCCGTCGTAGACCACGTCGACCACCATCGACTCGCGCCGGAGCCCTTCGCCGATGAGGTCCGCGAGGACCCGCTCGTCCTCGGCCACCAGAATCCGCATGCCTCCTTCCTAGCGCGGCCGGGGTGAGGCCGCGGTTAACGTTTGCGATCACCGTTCGGAGACGGCCCCCGATTCGTCCGTGAAATAAGTGGAATGAAGCATTCTGTTCTGATACTCTGAGATCAGAACGTTCCGTTCCGAACAGATAAGGGGTTCGCCATGACCTTCCTCGTCACCGGTGCCACCGGGACCGTCGGCCGTCTCGTCGTCGAGGAGCTCCTCGCCGCCGGACGGCCGGTGCGGGCCCTGACCAGGAACCCCGCCGAGGCGGGCCTGCCCGAGGGCGTCGAGGTCGTCGCCGGCGACCTCGCCCGGCTCGACTCGCTGGCCGGGGTCTTCGACGGCGTCGAGGCCGCGCACCTCATCAACTTCGCCGGTGACGACTACCGGCCCCTGCCGGACGGCGCCGGTCTGGTGAAGCTGATCACCGAGGCGGGCGTGCGCCGGGTCACGGTGCTCGGCGGACGCGCCGAGGGCGATCTGGAGCAGGCGCTCGCCGCCGCGGACGTCGAGTGGACGCTGCTGGAGCCGGTCGAGTTCATGTCCAACACGCTGCGCTGGTGGTCTCAGACGATCAAGACGGAAGGCGTCATCAAGGAGCCGTTCGGCGACCGGCTGAGCGCGCTGGTGCACGAGCGCGACATCGCCGCCGTGGCCGCGACCGTGCTGGCCGAGGGGGGACACGGAGGCAGGACGTACACGCTGACCGGCCCCGAGGCGATCACGCTCAGGGAGAAGATCGCGATCTTGAGCGCCGCCGTCGGCAGGGAGGTGCGGTTCGTGGAGCTGAGCGTGGACGAGGCTCGGGCCAAGTGGCGTGCCGACGGCATGGGCGAGGAGACCGTCGAGTTCCTCGTCGGCGCCCTGGGCGACACGCCGGAGGCCGGCTACACGGTGGTCCCGACCGTGAAGGAGATCACCGGCCGGGAGGCGCGCAGCTTCGCGCAGTGGGCCGCGGAGCACGCCGGAGCGTTCCGCCCCTGATCGGGCGGCCCCGGGAGCGGACGGTCAGACGGCCTGCGGCCACGGGGTGACCCGGAGCAGGTCGTCGACCTCCAGCGGAGAGAT
>NZ_BOOH01000067.1 GCF_016863135.1 Planobispora longispora | reverse complement strand
CCCGGCGTCACATCAGGCCGCCCACGGTTGCCACCGTGGGCGGCCTTGCCGTTTCCCGGGTAAAACCCGCGCTTTTGTCAACTAAATGTGTTGTGCTACGAACAGACCGTGATATTTGGTAATAAATACCGTGATCAATTGGGGTTATTCTCTTTCCCGGTGTAACACTGTTTTAATGTATTCCCTGGTCAGCGCCCCAGTGCTCGGTTTCGACCTGACGCGGCTGGACGGCGGAGCGGCGACCGCCGCAGTGCTTTCCCGCGCCCTGCGTCTCACCCCCGGCGACCTCCCGGCGCTGGCCCGCAGGCTCCCCGACGACGGAGTCCGCGCCCGGTTGTGGCAGGACATCCACGGCGCGACCATTCTGCGCCCGACCATCCGCGGCCTGGCCCAGCAGGAGACCGAGGGAGCGATCGCCCTGCTGGAGCGCGCGCCCATCGGCACCCCCGACGCGCTGCTGCACTGCGTCCGGCACGACGTGCTCGACTGGACCTGGAGCACCGAGGACGGCGTCCGCGGCCAGGACGAGATCGCGACCCGCGCCACGGCCGTCGTCTGCGACGCGGTGATGGCCACCTACCTGCGTGAGCTGCTGCCGGCCGACACCCGGCGCCGGCTGGCCGTCGGCTGGCTCGCCGCCGTCCGCGAACTGCCCGAGCCGCCGGTGGACGCCGGCCCCCAGCACGAGGCCGTCATGGAGCTGTGCCGCCGCGTCGCGACGCTCGGCGCGGGTGACGTCGAGCGCCTGTCCGCCCTGGCCGACCGCACCCGCTCCGACGGCGGCTCCTGGTCGAAGGCGGTGCACTCGGCCTCCTGGGCGGTCCACACCTCCGACCGCGTCCGCGCCGCCGCCGCCGCCCAGTTCGAGCTGGTCCAGTCCGTCGACTCCGCCGGGATCCCGGTCGCCGAGCGCGCGGGCGGCGTGTGGAACCTGCTGAGCGGCGCCGTGCACGCCCTCACGGTCGCCGACATGATCGAATCGGCGCTCGTGGAGCAGCTGCTCGACCCCTGCCTGAGCGTGCTGGGCCTGCCCGTCCCCAGCTGACCGGGGCGTCCGGCCTCCTCGCCGCATCCGCAGCCGCCTGCCGTACGACATGTCGCTATATGTCATACGGCAGGCGGCTGCAGTGCTAGACGAGAGCAGTCGAGGGATTTTTTCCGGTTTCCCTTGAGTGACCCCTCAGATCGCCGACGGTAAGCAAGGAACAACTGTCGGCAATCGGAAGGGATGCCATGTCGAACAGCAGGAAGGTCTGGGGCGCGATGCTCCTGGCCGCCGCCGTCACGGTGAGTGTGCCCGCCACCGCGGGCGTCGCCAACGCCGCCCCGAAGGCCAAGACCGCCAAGATCTCCAAGGCGAAGGCCGCCGCCGCCAAGGCCAAGGCCGAGGCCGCCAAGAAGGCCGCCGCCGCCAAGGCCGCGGCTGCCAAGGCCAAGGCCGCTCAGCCGTTCGCGGCCGTCGGCACCGTCACCGCGGTGAACCCCACGGCCCGCACCATCACGGTCCAGCTCGCCGCCGGACCCAAGAGCTCGCGCGGCACGAGCGTCGTCATCTACGTCAGCAGCACCACCAAGGTGGTGAAGGACGAGGTCAAGGGTGGCTTCGACCTGCTGGCCGTGGAGGACGTGGTCACCGCCAACGGCACCAAGACCGCCACCAGCTACGTGGCCAAGAACGTCAACGCCCACGACCTCACGCCGGAGCCCGAGGAGCCGGTCGTCGAGGAGCCGCCCGTCGTCGAGGAGCCGCCCGTCGTCGAGGAGCCGCCGGCCGAAGAGCCGCCGGTCGTCGAGGAGCCGCCGGCCGAGGAGCCCGCGGTCTGACGCATCGATTGAGCGCCCTCTTTCCGCCAGTCACTCTGGCGTGAAGAGGGCGTTTTGCGTTGCGGGCCGGCCCCGGATGTCGGCACAGCCGGGCCGCACCTGCCCGATCCCGTCTCCTCCAGCGCGGGTACGGCGTTCCCGTGAGGCGGGGTTCGGGTTTCGGCGTGATCTCCGTCCAACTCAGCGATCTCAGAGAGCGCCAGAAATCCTTGTTAGCTCGACCCCGGCCGCATGACCTGACGTCTCATCCGGGCGTCTCTTCGGGGTCGTCCCACGAATCTGTCTGGGCCATCTCGGAGCCGAGCCGGTCAGCCCACTGCTGCGCCCAGATCCTCATCGCCAGGATCTGCTCGGGCCGGCAGCCGTACACCTCGAACTCCTCATCGGCGTATGCGGCCGCATGATCGAGCTGGTCCCGCAAGTCCTCCGGGTAAAAATCCTCGTCGAGCGCCCGCTTTCCCAGGGCCGCGAGCTCGGCGTCGCTGAAATAAGCCGTCGCACTGTACACATCGATCAAGTCTCGAGGCAGACCACGGTCATGGAGGGCGCCTACTTTCAACGCCACGGCGTCCTCGAGAGCGAGCACCGGCCCAAAGCTCATGATCGCCGCCGGACGGTTGAGCGGTTCCTTGAGCACATCCACCCGGTACGTCACTCCTGAAGGGAGGGCGACGGACATGACCCTTACGGCCTTCCGCTGATATCACCTGCGCGTTGACTCCTGCTTGCCTGTAGGCGTGCGCGAGTGATGCGGTGATCTCCTCCATGGGAGCAGCGCTCGCGGTGGCGAAGTCGATGTCGTCTGACGGCCGGGTGACCAGGCCATGGGCTTTGATCGCATAACCGCCCGCGAGGACCAGGCCGTAACGGTCGCATACGGGGAGGGCTGCGCGCATCAACAGCGCGTGATCTCCTTCAAGCGGATCGGGCAACAGCGGCCGCCAGTTCGGGGAGTCTCGCCTGCCACAGGAGACGGAGCTGTCGGGGTAGTCGTAGCCGTGCCCAGTCCTGGAGAAGGAGGTCGGCATTCAGCCAGTGGGTGTGGTGCTCAGCTGTGATCGCTGATGTCAGCACCGTCATGTGGAACAGATAGCGCTGGTCGGGGTTGGAAAGATCGAAACGAGTTCGTCCTGACCAAGCGAGATCAGGGGGGAGGTCGACCAGGCCCTCATGAGGACCGGCCAGGGATGACAACGATGACGGGATCAGCCGGGCGGCACTTGCCCAGCGGGACGGCAGCGATGTCACGGCTTGAGCGCTCACCCACCCATTGTCTCCTGCCTTGTCCATCTCGCACAGGCCGGATTGAAAACGCCCGGCGATCAGGGGCGCAGGGTGGTCCAGGCGGTGTAGTCGTGAACGGCGATGCCGGCGAAGGAGGGGTATTCGGCGGCGGCCGCGTCGACCTCGGCCAGGGCGGCGTCCATCGCCTCGCGCCCCCTGTCGTGGAAGGTGCAGTGCGGGCAGTCGGGCAGGCGGAGGGTCTCGGCGCCGAGCCGTACCGGACGGCCCGCCCGCTGGCCCCGGCGGAGCATGTCGGCGGAGATCTCCATGATGGAGCCGGGGCCGGTGGCGGTGTCGCGGTAGGACATGACGGTCACCGCGTCGGTGCGGGCCAGGACCTCGTCGGCCAGGGTCGCGGAATCCGCGGAGCTCGCGGAGCTCGCGGAGCCGGAGGGCCCGGCGGGGATGGTGTGGTACCAGAACGGCACGTCGGCCTCGAGCGGGCGGGGATCGGCGTCGCGGAGCTTGGCCAGGAGCGCGGTGAAGGACGCGACGGTCCCGGCCCGGTCGGTGCGCCAGGCGGGCAGGTGGTACGGCTCGACGTCGACGTGGGCCGTGGTGAACAGGCCGGTGCCCATCGCGGTGCGCAGCCAGGACAGGGCGGCGGCGTGGTCGAGGGCCCACTCGGGCTCGCCGCCCAGGGCGGCCAGCTCGATCCCGGCGGCGTCGGCGTTCTTCCCGAGCGCGGACAGCCGGGCGCGCTCGGCGGCGGTGAGCTCCTGCGGCACGTAGGCGAAGATCTCGCTCACCCCCTGGGCGGCGGCCCATTCCACCACCTCGGCCGGGTCGGCCCGCTGCCACAGCCACATGGCGCGGGTCGGGGCGGGAGCGGCGCAGCCGCCGAGCGGGGCGAGCGCGACGGTCACGCAGGCGAGGCGGAGCAGCGCGCAGGCCAGACCCCGCGGGCGGGGGCCGCGGCCCCGTCCCGGAAATCGTCCCGCCACGCCTCGCTCCCCCCGCGTCGTCCGCAGGGCCACCGTATGCGGCCGCCGCCCGGGAAGGCGGGGTCACGCGCCGGGGACCGCCGGGGAGGAGTCAGGTCAGCGCTCGACCGAGATGTGCACGTGGTCGAAGTGGTTCTGGGTGACGCTTCCGCGGTCCTCCATCAGACGCCAGCCCTCGCTCGCACGCGAAGGGCTCCAGATGTGCTGGGCGAAGATGATGTATTTGATGCCGAGCTCGTCGGCGTGCTCCTTGACGTAGTTGGCGACCTCCCAGCCCTCCTTGAGCTTGGCGCCGGAAGGCATCTTCCCGCCCGTGCTGATCATGAAGTCGGCGGCCTTGCCGGTGGGGTGGTCGCTGCCGGGCATGCCGCCGTCGGCCCGCCAGGCGCCGATGGTCGGGAACGGGCCGAACTTCGCGTCGACGTTCTCGATGACCTTCTTCATGGTGGGCGTGATGCGGTCGCCGCCGCCGATGACCTTGGAGTGGTCGTGGGCCTTCTCGGTGGCGGTCGTCGCGGAAGTGCCGTTCGCGGCCGAGGTGCCGGTCGCGCCGGGAGTGGTGCCGGAGGTGGTCGCCGTACCGGATGTGCCCGCCGTGGGAGTGGACGGCGGGGCGGAGGTCGTGCCGGCGGCGGCCGCCTTCTGCCGTTCGGCGGTGAGCTGGGCGGCGAACTGCTGGCCGGAAGCGCTGGAGGCGGGAGTGAGCCGGGTGAACTGGCTCTGCAGGACGGCCATCCGGGACTGGATCGCGGCGATGCCTTCGGACACGCGGGCTGTCTCCTCGCTGGACGTCGTAGAGAACGGGCTCGCCGCCCCATCGGCAGGGCGGTTCCGCCACCTGAGGACTTGAAGCGAGACGGAGGACGAAAGTCGGAAAAGTTCTCAGGACGCCTCCGGGGCGTCCGATGGGGCTACCTGAGCAGGGAGTGCTCGCCCCATCGCCATGGATCGGCGGCCGTAGTAGAGCGAACGGAGTCTGTTCGTGCTCGAGGACGTCACCTCCAGCGCCGTGCGCATCGCGCTGAAGGGCCTGGCCCAGCGCCAGCGGGTCATCGCCGACAACATCGCCAATATCGAGACTCCCGGGTTTCTCGCCGGCCGCGTCCAGTTCGAGGATGCCCTGCGGACCGCCGTCAAGGGCGGCTCTCCCGCCAAGGCCGTCGGCACGGTGGAGCCGAGCGTCGCCCGCTCGCTCGAGCCCACCCGGGAGAACGGCAACAACGTCAACCTCGACCACGAGACCTTGTCGCACATGGACACCGTGCTGCGCTACCAGACGATGTTGAAGGCCCTCGACTCCAAGTACGGCCAGCTGCGTTCCGTCATCAGGGGAGGTGCGTGACCATGGCTGGTCCCTTCGGCGCGATCGGCATCGCCGGCACGGGTGTGACCGTCTACCGCAAGTGGCTGGACGCCGTGTCCGACAACATCGCCAACATCAACAACGCCGCCCCCACCAGCGGTGAGGCCTTCCGGGCCCGCTACGTGCTGGCCCAGGCGGTGGACTACGGCTCGGGCAACGGCGGCGTGCAGGTCGGCGGGATCGAGCTCGGCAAGGCCGAGGGCCGGCTGGTCTACGAGCCCAACCACCCCCTGGCCGACGAGAAGGGCTACGTGCGTTACCCGGACATCGACCTCGGCGCCCAGATGGGGCAGCTGATGATGGCGCAGCGCGCCTACCAGGCCAACATTTCAGTCGTCGACCGCGCCTATGACGCCTACCAGGCCGCGCTCCAGCTCGGGAGGAACGGATGAGCATCGACTCGATCGGCCCCATCGCGGGACCGCTGCGCATCAATGCCCCGGCCGCCCCGGCGGGCGTGTCGGCGGCGCGGGACGCGGGCGAGGTCTTCGGCGGCCTTCTCACCCAGAGCGTCGAGAACCTGCAGGCCACCCAGACCAAGGCCGACGCGCTGGCCGTCAAGGCCGCCACCGGCGACCTGCAGGACGCCCACGACTACATGGCCGCCAGCACGGAGGCCGCGCTGGCGACCCAGCTGACCGTTGCCGTCCGTGACAAGGCCATCGCCGCCTTCACCGAGATCATGAGGTTGCAGGGCTGATGCAGGAACGCGCACTCGCCGCTCTCCGCAAGGGCCGCTCCACGTTCGCGTCGTTCAGCAGCGGGCAGAAGGCCGTCACCGTCTCCCTCGTGCTCGCCCTCGCGGTGGGCGGGTTCTTCTTCGCCCAGTGGGCCTCGCAGCCCACCTACGGCACGCTGTACTCCAACCTGTCGGGCTCCGACGGCAACGCGATCGTCGAGAAGCTCACCGCCGAAGGCGTCCCCTACCAGCTCGCCGACGGCGGCACCACGATCATGGTGCCCCAGGCCCAGGTGTACGACCTGCGGCTGAAGATGAGCGGCGAGGGTCTGCCGACCCAGGAGGACGGCGGCGGCTACGCCCTGCTGGACAAGCAGGGTGTCACCACCTCCGACTTCATGCAGCACGTCGGCTACCAGCGCGCCCTGGAGGGCGAGCTGGCCAAGACCATCAAGGCGATCGACGGTGTCACCTCCGCCAGCGTGCACCTCGCGATCCCGCAGAAGGACGTCTTCACCGACGACGCGGCCAAGCCGACCGCCTCGGTCCTGGTGGGCACCGTTCCCACCAAGGAGCTGACCAACGCCCAGGTCAAGGCCGTGGTGAACCTGGTCGCCTCCAGCATCGAGGGCATGGAGCCGACCGACGTCACCCTCGCCGACTCCACCGGCAAGGTGCTGTCGGCCGGCGGCGAGCAGGCGCTGACCGGCGCCGGCGACGAGCGCGACCAGCAGACGCAGGCGTTCGAGCAGCGGATGAGCGGCTCGATCCAGCAGATGCTGACCCAGGTCCTGGGCCCGAACAAGGCCGTCGTCAAGGTCACCGCCGACCTGGACTACGACCAGACCGAGACCAAGAGCCAGCGCTACGTCAGCGACCCGAACACTCCGCCGCTGTCGTCGACGACCAAGGAGGAGAGCTACGACGGTGGCGGCACGCCGACCGGCGGCGTCCTCGGTCCCGACAACATCCAGGTCCCGAGCACCCAGTCCGGCAACAACTACCGGTCGGTCACCGAGACCCGTGACAACGCCGTCGGCCTGGTCAGCGAGACCCGCAAGACCGCGCCGGGCGCGGTCCGCAAGCTCGACGTCGCCGTGATGGTCGACGGCCAGGCGTCCGCCGGGGTGGACATGGCCGAGATCCAGCGCATCGTGACCTCCGCCGCCGGCGTGAACACCCAGCGGGGCGACACCATCGCCGTCGCCGCGATGCCGTTCGACAACAGCACCGCGGAGAAGGCGGCCGCCGAGCTCGCCGCCGCGCAGAAGGTCGAGCAGGACGCGCAGACGATGGAGTACGTCAAGATCGGCGCTGCCGCCCTGGGCATCGTGATCCTGTTCGTCATCGGGATGCTGCGCGGCCGCCGCAAGCGCCGTACGGCGCTGTCGAAGAAGGAGCAGGCCCGCCTGGAGGAACTGCAGATCGAGCTGGAGCGCGTCCGCGCCCAGGCCGCTCTGGAGGCCTCCGAGCGCGAGGCGCTCATGGCCGGGTCGGCCGAGCCCGCGCCCGCCGAGCCCGACTCGGACCACCACGAGGAACTCCGTGGGGAGATCTCCGGCATGGTGTCCCGCCAGCCGGAAGAAGTCGCGCAGGTGCTGCGCAGCTGGCTCGCAGACAGGAGGGGTTAAGCGATGCCGATGACCGAGACGCTGTCCGGCCTGCGAAAGGCCGCCATCCTGCTCGTCCAGATGGGCAAGGAAGACTCCGCGAAGGTGCTCGGGCAGCTGCGCGAGCCCGAGGTCGAGGAGCTGAGCGCCGAGATCGTGCGCCTGGGCACCATCGACCCCATGGACGCCGTGGAAATCCTCACGGAGTTCCGCGACATGACGAACGCCTACCGCTACGCGGGGCAGGGCGGCATGGACTTCGCCCGCGAACTGCTGGAGGCGTCGCTGGGCCGCGAGCGGGCCAGCCAGATCGTCGAGCGGCTCTCGGCCTCCCTGGTCGACCTGCCGTTCAGCTTCCTGCAGCGGGCCGACCCCCGCCAGGTGCTCTCGTTCGTGCAGGACGAGCACCCCCAGCTGATCGCGCTGGTGCTCGCGCACCTGCCCTCGCACCTGGGCGCGCAGATCCTGTCGGGCCTCAGCCCGACCCTGCAGGCCGACGTGGCGCACCGGATCGCGGTCATGGACCGCACCTCGCCGGACATCATCCGCCAGGTGGAGTCCGCCCTGGAGCGCAAGCTCTCGTCGGTGCTCCAGCCGTCCGACCTGTCGGCGGTGGGCGGTCTGCAGCCGCTGGTGGACATCATCAACCGCGCGGACCGGGTCACCGAGCGCCTGATCCTCGAGGGCCTGGAGGGGCGCAGCCCCGAGCTGGCCGAGGAAGTCCGCAGCCGGATGTTCATGTTCGAGGACGTCGTCCACCTCGACGACCGCGCCGTTCAGCTGGTGGTCCGCCAGGTCGAGACCTCCGACCTGGCCACCGCGCTCAAGGGCGTCGGCCAGGACGTGCTCAACAAGATCACGCGCAACCTGTCCGCACGCGCCGCCGAGAACCTCGTCGAGGAGATCGAGCTGCTCGGCCCGGTCCGGCTGCGCACGGTCGAGGAGGCCCAGGCCAAGATCGTTCACGCGATCCGGGCGCTGGAGGAGTCGGGTCAGATCGTGATTCGTCGTGGGGATGAGGATGAGTTTGTCGCCTGAGATGGTTGTACGAGGGACGCAGGCGCGCACCTTCAGCGCCGCCAGATTCACCGCCGATTTCGGTACGGGAACCAACATCCCTGCCGATGTGATGGAACGAGCCCGAGCCGAGGCCCGGGCCACCGGATACGCCGAGGGCTGGGCGCTGGGCCGCGAGGAGGCCCGCCAGGCCGCCGCGGCCGAGGTACGGGACGAGGCCGAGCGCGTCGCCCGGGCCGAGGCCCGCAAGATCGCCCGGCTGGACAGCGCCCTGTCCGCGATCACCACCTCGGCGGGCCGGCTGGAGCAGCAGACCGCCCCGGCGGCCGCCGAACTGGAGGAGCTCATCGTTCAGACCGCCTACGCTCTCGCCGAGGCCGTGCTCGGCCGGGAGATCGAGCACAGCCCCGAGCCGGGCCGCGAGGCCCTGGTCAGGGCACTGGCCCTGGTGCCCGAGAACCGTTCGGTGCTCGTCCGGCTGAGCCCCGCCGACCACGCCGCCCTCGTCGGCGCGGCGGAGAACACCTTCGACATCGACGGCCGGAGCGTGACCATGGTCGTCGACCCCCGGATGAAGCCCGGCGACGCCGTCGCCGAGTGCGACGCGACCGCCGTCGACGCCCGCCTGTCCACCGCCCTCGAACGCGTCAAGGAGGCCCTGGGCCTGTGATCCCGCTGCTCGACTCCCGCATCGCCGCCGCCACCAAGGCCGCCAGGCCCATCGTGGCCGGCCGTGTGTCCGCCGTGGTGGGACTCTCGGTCGCCGTGGAGGGCGTCTCCGGCAAGGTCGGCGACCTGGTGTATCTGGGCGAGGGCCCGGCCGCCGTCCCGGCCGAGGTGGTCGCGCTGGACAGCGGGCGGCTCAGCTGCCTGCCGCTGGGCTCCTTGACCGGCATCGGGGTGGGCAGCCCCGCGATCGCCACCGGTGACACGCTGCGGATCCCGGTCGGCGAGGCGCTGCGCGGCCGCGTCCTGGACGGCCTGGGCCGCCCGATGGACGGCGGCCCCTCGCTGGCGGGGCTGGAGATGGTCTCGGTGGAGAACGAGCCGCCGAACGCGATGCAGCGCCGCCGGATCGCCGAGCCGATGCCGGTGGGCGTGCGCGCCCTGGACACGATGGTCACCGTCGGCCGCGGGCAGCGCCTGGGCATCTTCGCCGGTTCCGGCGTCGGCAAGTCCAGCCTCATGTCCATGATCACCCGGGGCACCGAGGCCGAGATCACCGTCGTGGCGCTGGTCGGCGAGCGTGGCCGCGAGGTCCGCGAGTTCCTGGAGAACGACCTCGGCCCCGAGGGCCTGGCCCGCTCCGTCGTGATCGTGGCCACCTCCGACCAGCCGCCCATGGTGCGCCTGCGCGCCTGCTTCGTGGCCACCCGGATCGCCGAGTGGTTCCGCGACCAGGGCCGCGACGCCCTGCTGCTGATGGACAGCCTCACCCGCGCCGCCATGGCCCAGCGCGAGGTCGGCCTCTCGGCCGGAGAGCCGCCGGCGACCCGCGGCTACCCGCCGTCGGTGTTCGCGATGCTCCCCCGCCTGCTGGAGCGGGCCGGGCCCGGCGTCGACGGCACCATCACCGGCCTGTACACGGTGCTGGTCGACGGCGACGACCACAACGAGCCCATCGCCGACGCCGCGCGCTCGATCCTCGACGGCCACGTCGTGCTCGACCGGCGTCTGGCGACCGCGGGCCACTTCCCCACGATCGACGTGCTGGAGTCGGTATCCCGCGTCGCGGGCGCGGTGACCAGCCGCGAGCAGCGCGGCGACGCGACCGCGCTGCGCCGGCTGCTGGCCGCCCACCGCGACATCCGCGAGCTGGTGGAGATCGGCGCCTACGTGCCCGGCACCAACCCCGACGCCGACCTGGCGCGGGCGCTGTGGCCGCGCATCCAGGGCTTCCTCCGCCAGGACATGGAGGAGCGCACCTCGGCAGGAGACGCCTGGGAGACGCTCCGGTCCCTGCTGGCCTGAGAACCTCCCGGGGCCTTCCGCCGCCGGCCTCGCGGCGGCGGATCTCTCCGGCGGCGATCCAGCGCCGGATCCTCGCGGCGACGGTCCGGCCCCCGCCCTGCCCATGCCGACGGCGCCGGGACCGGCGCCCCGGCTCTCGCTCCCCCTCCTCGCCCCCGTCCAGGATCACGACACTAAGGAGCTCCGATGAGCCCACGATTCCGGCTCTCCTCGATCCTGCGGGCCCGCAAGGCCCAGGAGGACGCCGCCAAGGGCGGGGTGATGCGGGCCCGCTCCGAGGCGGCCGCCGCCGCCGAGCGGGTCGAGCAGCAGGAGATAGAGCTCAAGACCCGGATGATCGTGCCGGAGCCCTCCTCCGCCTCCGCGTTCGTCGCGGCGATGGCCGCACGGCGCGCGGTGGCCGCGGAGCTGTCCGTGCGCCGCCAGCAGGCCGAGGAGGCCCAGCGGCGGGTCGGCGCCAGCGTGAACACCTGGAGTGCGGCCTCCCAGCGGCGCCGGATGGTGGAGAAGCTGGCCGAGCGGCACGAGACCGCCCGCCAGGAGGCCGAGGCCGCCGCCGAGCAGAGCGCCGTCGACGACCTCTCGACCACCCGCCGGCCGCGCACCGGCGGACTGGCGGGCGGGCTGCCGGGCGGCGGATCACAGGCCGCCAGACCGCACACCGGCGGACTGCCGGACGGCGGATCGCAGCCCGCCAGGCCGCACACCGGCGGGACGCGGACGGACAAGTGGCAGACGAGCCGGTGGCAGGCGGGACAGGAGAAGGGCCGTTGAGCATCACGGACGTCACGGCGAGGATCGCCCAGCTGCGGACCCAGTTCGGCGGGACGCCCGCCGTCTCCTCGGCCGCCGCCCCGACCGGCGCCTCGGCCACCTCGGCCACCGACTTCGCCGCCACGCTGGAGGAGGCCAAGCAGACCGCGCAGACCACCGCGGGGGGCACCGGCGCGACGACCTCCACCGGGGCGACCGGCAAGGTCACCTCCGGCTCCGCCGACGGGAAGGTCACCGGCCAGGACGTCGTCGAGCAGGCCCGCCGCTACCTCGGCGTCCCCTACCTGTGGGGCGGCACGGACCCGAGCAGGGGCCTGGACTGCTCCGGCCTGGTCCAGCTCGTCTACAAGAAACTGGGCGTCTCGCTGCCGCGCGTCTCGCAGGACCAGCAGAACGAGGGCCGCAGCATCCCCAGCCTGAAGCAGGCGCAGCCGGGCGACTTGCTGACCTTCGGCTCCCCGGCGACGCACATCGGCATCTACATCGGCGACGGCAAGATGCTGCACGCCCCCCGCACCGGCGACGTGGTCAAGATCGTCGATATGGACGACTACTACCGCAAGCCCACCGACATCCGCCGCATCCTGCCCGGCGAGGCGGCGGGCGCCGTCACCTCCTCGGCGGCCACGCAGGCCACCCCCTCGGCCCTGAACGTCGCCGGGATGGGCATGTCCGGCACCGGATCGGACCCCGCGACGACGACCGGCCTGCTGGCCGCGATGGCCGGGATGCAGCCCGGGTACGGCGCCGCCGCGTCCGATTCCAACCCGGCGCTCAATTTGCCGCAGGTCCCCTCCGGCGCTGCCGATGGGCTGGGTACCGGTCTCTACGACCCGGCCCAGGCTTACGTCCGCACCATTCAGTCGGCCATGAACGGCATCGGATAGCAGGAGAGAAGATCTTGACCATGCCTTCGATCCCCCTGGCGGGGAGCTCGTCGCCGATGGCGGCGCCGTCCGGCGCCTCAGGTGAGGGGCAGGCTGGGCAGACCGGGGCAGGCGACGCCTTCGCCGCCCTTCTCGCCCTCATCGCGGGTGGAGGACCGTTGCCGCAGGGCGCCCTCCCCAATCTTGACCTTTCCGGTGGCGCCACCGGTTCCGGGCAGACGGCGCAGGGGATCACCGCGCTGTCCTCGACCCCGGCCGCGCTCGGCGCCCAGCTCGGAGTCCCCCTCACCATCCAGGCCCAGCTCGCCGGCCAGGACCAGGGACAGGCCCTCTCGGCGCAGCTCCTGCAGTCCGGCGGTGTGCAGGCACAGGAGCAGCAGCTCGTCCAGGCCTCCGGCCTGACGGGAGTGCCCGCCGTACCGGCCGCCGTGCTCCTGGGCGGAGCCGGCGCCCCGGCCGACGCCGCCGCGCTCACCCCGGTCACGACCGCCGCGGCCGGCCCGGACGCGCCGGCCTCCGGCACGACCGCCGAGGGCGTCCAGGCCGTTCCCGGTCAGGACGTCACCGCCTCCGCGGTCCCGGTCGCGACCTCGGGCTCCGGCACGGGCGCCTCCTCCTCCGGTGACGGCGGTTCCGAGCAGCCCGGCTTCGCCGCCGCGGCGGTGACCGAGGCCGCCGAGGCGGCCGACGTCACGCCGCAGGCCGTACCGCAGGTCACCGCGACCGCGCAGACCGAGGCGGTGGAGCAGGTCGCCGCGCCGGCCCCGGCCCGCCCGGCGCCGCCCGCCTCGCAGATCGCCTTCCACGTGGTCCCGCTCCGGCAGGACCCGGACGGCGTCCACCGGCTCACCGTCCACCTGAACCCCGTCGACCTCGGCCCGGTCAGCGTCGTCGCCGAGGTGCGCAACGGCGCGGTCCACCTGCAGCTCGCCGGGACCAGCGACGTCGCCTTCGACACGCTCCGCACGGCCCTGCCCGAGCTGAAGCGGGAGCTGGAGGAGAGCGGTTTCTCCTCCTGCAGCCTGGACCTGCAGCGCGAGGCCCCCAACGGCGGCCAGTCCGGCGAGCGCCGCCAGGCCCAGCAGGACGCGGCCGCGCAGCAGGGCGGCCAGAGCTGGAACAGCGCCCCCTACGGCGGCGCCCGCACGGCCTCCGCCACGACCGATCCCGTGCCGGACCGGCCGGGATCCCGTCTGCTCAACGTCCGTCTCTGACCCGTCTCCCGCAAGGAACCACGTGACCAGCATCACGAGTGGGGTCTCCACCCCCATGTCCGCCACGGCGGCCGCCACGACCGGCACGACCTCCCCGCTGGGCAACAGCCAGCTCGACAAGGACACGTTCCTGCAGCTGCTGGTGGCCCAGATGCGCTACCAGGACCCCAGCAAGCCCGCCGACACCTCGGCGTTCCTGTCGCAGACCGCGCAGTTCACCGAGGTCGAGAAGATGGAGGAGCTCGTCAAGCAGCAGGGTCAGCTGCTGGCCTCCCAGCTCAGCCTCTCGGCCAGCAACCTCGTCGGAAAGACCATCAGCTACACCGGACCAGACGGCACGGAAGCCGTCGGTGTGGTCACCTCCGCCTCGCTCGGCAGCAACCCGACCCTGAAGGTCGGGAACACGGATGTACCGCTGTCCTCGGTCAAGGAAGTCACCAGCGCCGGCCAGCCCGGCACCGCACCCGCCTCCAGCGACTCCACCGAAGGAAACTGACATGCTTCGCTCCCTGTACTCGGGCATCAGCGGCCTGCGCGTCCACCAGACGATGATGGACGTGACCGGTAACAACATCGCCAACGTCAACACCACCGGCTTCAAGACGTCCCAGACCACCTTCCAGGACACCCTGAGCCAGATGATGCGCGCCGCGGGCTCCCCGCAGGCCGCCGACGGCGTGAACCAGGCCGCCGGTGGCTCCAACCCGGCGCAGGTCGGCCTGGGCGTGCGCCTGGCGGGCATCGAGACCAACTTCGGCCAGGGCGCGGCGCAGACCACCGGCCGCAAGACCGACCTGATGGTCCAGGGCGACGGCTTCTTCGTCGTGCAGAACGGCACCGAGCAGCTCTACACCCGCGCGGGCTCCTTCAGCCTCGACGCCAACAGCACCCTGGTCACCCCGGACGGCAACTTCGTGCTCGGCTGGAACACCACCAACGGCACCATCAACACCGCCGACCCGCTGGAGCCGGTGCAGCTGCCGACGGACGGCTCCCTGGAGTCCTACACCATCTCCCAGGACGGCACCCTCGTCGGCGTCATGACCGACGGCACCAAGCGCCCGATCGGCCGCATCGCCATGGGCAACTTCGTCAACCCGGGTGGTCTGGAGAAGGCCGGCGGCTCGACCTACCGCGCCACGGTGAACTCCGGCGAGGCCACCGTCGGCACCGCGGGCACCGGCGGCATGGGCCTGATGCAGACCGGCGCGCTGGAGATGTCCAACGTCGACCTCGGTCAGGAGTTCACCAACCTGATCATCTCCCAGCGCGGCTTCCAGGCCAACACCAAGGTCATCAGCACCTCCGACGAGCTGCTGAACGACCTGGTCAACCTCAAGCGCTAAGCATCCTCACCCCGCAGGCGGGGAACGGCCGAAGGCCCCGGGCGCGTCCACACGCGCCCGGGGCCTTCGCGCGTCGTCGACCAGGTGCGAAAGCTCAGGTGTTGGCGCGGACGACCCAGACGGACACGTGGTCTCCGCCGTAGGTGTAGCGCAGCGTGAAGGAGTCCGTCACGATCTCGAAGGCCGACGGGATCATTCCGTACGGCCGTGCGCCGAGGGGCTCGGGCTCCTCCGGCAGGGAGTACACCGTCTCCAGGACGGTGGCGCGCAGACCGAGCGGCAGCTTCAGCACCGCTTCCTCGGCTTCGGTGCTCCACAGGACGGTCGGCATCACTCGGGCGCGTCCGGCAGGGGCACGCCGAAGTGCGCGTATGCCGCCTCCCTGCTGGCGAAGCCGGTCAGCCGGGCCTCTCCGCGCTGCACGGAGGCCATGCGCTCCTTCATCTCCGCGATCTCGGCTTGCTCCCGGAGGCGCTGGAGCTCGGCGTACTCGGCTTCGCTGATGAGCACGGCGTGTTCGTCGGCTGAGCGGCTGATGCGCACCGGGACGTGGGCGTGCACGGCGCGGGAGACCAGTGTGCCCAGGCGCTTGCGTGCCTCGACGATCCCTATCTGCTCCATGTCCATGTGAGCATAGTAAGACAAGTGTCCATTGTGTACACATGGTTTGCCGTCTCGGCAGAGGGGCCGCCAGGCCGGTGCGCACGATGCGCGCCGGAGCGGGCCGCCGTACCGGACGGTGGGGGCGACCTCGGCCGGACAGGCCGGGAGGACCTTGGTCCTGTGGGTTTCCTCAGGCGAACGGGGCTACGGCCGATGGGGAAAACAGTGCGGTTCGGGACGGGCCGCCGCCCGCTGACGACTCGAAGGATGAACCCGGTGATACTTCTTACGCGTCTCAACGGGCCGGAGTTCGCGTTGAACCCGGACCTGATCGAACGAGCCGACCAGACTCCCGACACGGTGATCACCCTCGTGGACGGGACCAAGTACATCATCTCCGAGTCGCTGAGCGAGTTCATGTCGATCGTGCGCCGTTACCGCGCCGACCTGATCGCCGACGCGGAGATCCTCGTCTCCTCGGGCACGCACCGTCCGCCCACCGCGCCCACCGACTCCGACCAGGCGCGTGTTGTCCGTCTTCACCGGCAGGAGCGATAAATGGATCCGGCAACCCTGGCGGGTATCGGCATCGCCGTCGCCTCCATGCTGGCGATGATGCTGCTCGAGGGCGCCGACCCGATGTCCATCATGCTGCCGGCCCCGCTCATCCTGGTCTTCGGCGGCACCTTCGGCGTCGCGATGGCCGGTGGCGTCCTGCGGGACAGCCTCGGCATCGGCAAGCAGATCCAGCGCGCCATCAAGTCCAAGCCGGTGCCCAGCAACGAGCTGGTCGACTCGATCGTCAAGCTCGCCGAGCGCGCCCGCCGTGAGGGCCTGCTGGCCCTGGAGGACGCGATCAAGGAGGTGGAGGAGCCCTTCCTCCGCCGCGGCCTGGAGCTGGCCATCGACGGCACCGACCCCGAGGAGCTCCGGGAGATCCTGGAGGGCGAGGTCGAGGCCAAGCGCAAGGCCGACAAGTCCGGCGCCAAGATCTTCACCGACATGGGCGGCTACGCCCCCACGATCGGCATCATCGGCACCGTCATCAGCCTCGTGCTGGTGCTGGAGAACCTCAGCGACCCCTCGAAGCTCGGCCACATGATCGGCGCCGCGTTCGTCGCCACCCTGTGGGGCGTGTTCAGCGCCAACGTGATCTGGCTGCCCATCGGCAACCGGCTCAAGCGGCTCAGCGAGCTGGAGTGCGCCCAGATGGAGCTCACCATCGAGGGCATCTCCAACATCCAGGCCGGCACCAACCCGCGCCTGGTCTCGCAGAAGCTCAAGAGCCTGCTCCCGCCGGGTGAGGCCGAGGACAAGGCCGCGGAGAAGAAGGCGGCCTGATGAGCACCAAGCCCCACCGCCACAAAAAACACAAACACGAGGAGCACGAGGAGCATCCCGACGAGCGCTGGCTGGTCACCTACGGCGACATGCTCACCGTGCTGATGGCCCTGTTCATCGTGCTGTTCGCGATGAGCCAGGTCGACCAGAACAAGTTCAACGCGCTCAAGGCGAGCCTGTCGATGGCCTTCGGCGAGCCCTCCGTCACCTTCACCGCGCCCGGCAGCGCCGTGGCCGGTGAGGCCGGCGGGGAGGAGTCCTCCTTCACCGACGTCTCCAACCCGGCGACCAAGGAGCAGAAGGAGGAGGCCGAGAAGCAGGCCCGCTCCGCCCTCGCCGCCCTCGACCGGGCCAGGGCCTCCGCCCGCGCGAAGAACGCGGAGAAGGAAGTCCAGAAGTTCGACCGGATCAAGAAGAAGATCCAGGACGCGCTGGCCAAGCAGAAGTCCGCCGACAGCGTGCAGTTCCGCGTCGACGAGCGCGGCCTGGTCGTCACCGTCGTCACCAGCTCCGTGGTGTTCGGCAACAACAGCGCCACGCTGCTGTCGGACGGCAGGAAGATCATCGACGCGATCGCTCCGGCGCTGCGCAGCGAGACCAACAAGCTCGAGGTCGACGGGCACACCAACTGGCTGCCGGTGACGTCGGGTCCGTACCCGTCGAACTGGGAGCTGTCGACCGCCCGCGCCTCCACGGTGGTCCGCAGGCTGATCACCAGGGGCATCCCGGCCGGCCGGGTCAACGCCTCCGGCTACGCCGACCAGCGCCCGCTGTACCCCGACACCGACCCGCGGTCGGTGTCGCTGAACCGCCGCGTCGAGGTGGTCGTCCTGTCCGACCTCGACTCCCAGACCAAGGCACTGCTGCCCGCCGCCGCGGGTCAGTCCAGCACGAGCAACTGACACCCACCGGGAGAACACCATGGCCACCGCAACGCTGAAGGCCGCGCCCGACGCCGGGGAGGCGGAGGGCGGCAAGAAGAAGTCGAAGATGAAGCTGTTCATCATCGCCGGCGCCGTCCTCGTCCTCGCGGGCGCCGCGGCCGCCTACTTCCTGCTCTTCGCCGGCGGCGGGGAGGAGGCGGCGGCGGAGGAGCCCAAGCCGGAGCCCGGCGCGGTCGCCGCCCTGGAGGCGATCACCATCAACCTGGCCGACGGGCACTTCCTGAAGCTGAAGCTGGCCTTGCAGGCGACCGCCGAGGTCCACGAGGCGCCGGACGGCAGCAAGGCCCTGGACCTGGCCATCGACCACTACAGCAACAAGCCGGTGGACGAGCTGTCGTCGGACAAGGCCCGCAACCTGTCCAAGCAGGAGCTGCTGAAGAAGGTCGAGAAGGCCTACGACGGCCAGATCATGGACATCTACTTCACCGAGTTCGTGATGCAGTAGCGCTCACCGCGCCCGGCGTGACCGCTCCGGGCCGTCTCGTACGGCCCGGAGCCCGCCCACGCCCAGACCCCCCACCGGGCCGCCCCGCCGGCCCCGCATGACCAGCCAGACCGCCGTATCCGGGCGAGAGGAGACGAAGAACAGACAACCGAACAGCGGCGAGGGATGCCGGTGGGCGCCCCTGCGGAGACGGGCCCTCGTAACGAGGTGAACCCGATTTCTGGCATTTCCTCATATGGGATGAGGCGGCGCCGATGGGTGTTCTCGTGAGTCAGACGCAAGCTTTCGCCCCGACGCATCGCCTGCTTGGACGCGTGTCCCGACGGGCGAAGAACTCTGAACCGCACCCCTATGACTTCCGCCGTCCGATCAAGCTCTCGCGTGAGCACACCCGCACGCTCCAGATCGCGTACGAGACGTTCGCCCGGCAGTACACGACGCTGCTCACCTCCACGCTGCGCGTCGTCTCCCAGGTCTCCCTGGTCTCCATTCAGCAGCTCACCTACGACGAGTACATCTCCGGCCTGGCCAACCCGACGATCGTCGCGACGCTGACCCTCGACCCGCTGCCCGGCGCCGCCATCATGGAGTTCTCGCTGAGCACCGCGATGGCCAGCATCGACCACATGCTCGGTGGTCCCGGCGGCCCGCAGATCGAGCGCCCGCTGACCGACATGGAGCTCCCGCTCCTGCGGGACCTGCTCAACCGGGTCCTGGACGAGATGCACTACGCCTTCGAGTCCATCGCCGACTTCCGGCCCATGCTCGGCGCCATCGACTACAACCCGCAGTTCGTCCAGGCGGCCGCCCCGGCCGACGCCGTCATCGTCGCCTCCTTCGAAATGCACGTGGGCAGCGAAGAGTGCATCATGACGTTCTGCCTGCCGTTCACCTCGATCTTCCCCAAGCTCCAGGGCAACGACAACGACGTCACCCTCAGCGACTCCCAGCGCAGGACGCGCGAGGAGGCCCACCGCAACATGGTGGCGGCGCTCGGGACCACCCCCATCGAGGTGTCGGTCCGGTTCGACTCCGTCGAGCTCCGCCCCGAGCAGATCGTCCGTCTCGAACCGGGTGACGTCGTTCCGCTCAGCCACGCCGTCACCGCGCCGCTCGCGGTGACCGCCGCGGACATCGTCTTCGCCCACGCAGTGCCCGGCAGCCAGGGCCCGCGCCTGGCCTGCCTCGTCGTGCCCACGCCGCTGAACGAAACGGAAAACCAGTAATGACCACGATCACCGTCGCCCCGCGCGTGGGGCTCGCGCTCGACGCGGCCGAGGCCGCCCTGGCCCTGCTGCCCGCCGGTGGTTCCCTGGAGGTCGGCACGCCCGTCGCGACCGTCCCGGCCGGCCTCCCCGAGGGCCAGGCCGTGTGCGCCCGCTTCTCCGGCGCCACCCAGGGAGAGGTCGCGGTCGTCGTCGGCCAGGACCTCGTCGACGCCCTGAAGCAGAGCCCGCTCGGCGAGCTCGACCTGGCCAAGGCCGTGCAGCCCGCCCTGGAGGCGGCGGCGCGGGTCATGGGCCCGGTCGTCCTGGACCCCGCCCAGGCCGTCGAGACCCAGGTCGGCCTGGGCGCGCTCGCCAACCGCGGCGAGGCCATGTTCGTGCCGCTGCTGGAGGACGGCGTCGTGCGCGCCGTCGTCGCCCTGGTGGCGAACCCGTGGCCGGCCCCCCAGGCCGCGGCCTCCACCCCGGCCCGCAAGGGCGGCCTGGAGATGCTGCACGGCGTCGAGATGAGCGTCACCGCCGAGCTCGGCCGCACCCGGATGACCATCCGCGAGCTGCTGTCGCTGTCGCCCGGCGCCGTGGTCGAGCTCGACCGCGCCGCGGGCAGCCCGGTGGACCTGCTGGTCAACGGCCGTCTGATCGCCCGCGGCGAGGTCGTGGTCATCGACGAGAACTTCGGCATCCGCATCACCGAGATCGTCCCGCCCACGGCAGAGCGCTCCTGACGGGAGCCCCTCCCGCCCGACCGAGACAGCCTCCGCGAAGGAACAGCCTGAAAATGATCGAGACCGTTCTGAGAATCACGTTCTCGCTCCTGGTCGTCCTGCTCCTGGTGTGGGGGCTGTCGAAGGTCGCCCGCAAACCCCTGGCCGGCCGCGGCGGCGGACACCTGTCGGTGATCGCCCGTCAGCAGCTGAGCCGCAACTCCTCGGTGGCCATCGTCCGCGTGGTGGACCGCGCCCTGGTGCTCGGCGTCACCGACGGCCAGGTCACCCTCCTGACGGAGACGGAGCTCGACGCGGTCGAGGAATCCCGCGAACAGGCCGTGGAACGCATCGCCGTCCCCCTGACGGACGTCCTCCCGGCAGCCGACTCCTCTCCGGCTGCCGAGGAGGCGACCCCCGAGCGGGCCGCGCTGACCGGCCCCCTGGCAGGCTCCGCCCTGTCGCTCCAGACCTGGAAGACCGCCCTGGAAACGCTGCGCGAACGGACGGCTCGCTAACTCATGAAGCGCATCTTCAGCCTGGCCGTGGTCGGCCTGGCTACCTTCGGCACGCTCGCGCTCGGCTCGGCCTCGGCCTCCGCCGCCACCCAGCCGGCCTCGGTCTCGGCCTCCACGACCACCACGGCCGCCTCCGCCGCCACGGCCCTCCAGGGCACCGTCTCCGCCCCGCTGGCCTCCCCGAAGCCCGACACCAAGGGCCCGAAGGGCCCGACCGGTCCCGGCGTCGACGACATCACCATCGACCTGAACGGCGTCAACGGCAAGCCGAGCCAGTCGATCGTCCTGATGCTGGGCCTGACGGTCCTGTCCGTCGCCCCGGCGATCCTGCTCCTGTGCACCAGCTTCACCAAGATCTTCGTGGTGCTGAGCATCACCCGCAACGCGCTCGGCCTGTCCAACGTCCCGCCCAACCAGGTGCTGGCCGGACTGGCGATCTTCATCAGCCTGTTCATCATGGGCCCGGTCGCCTCGCAGGTGAACGACAACGCCATCCAGCCCTACCTCAAGGGCGAGAAGAGCGTCTCCGAGGCCGTCGCGGCGGCCGAGCCGTCGGTGCGCGAGTTCCTGACCAAGCACACCCGCAAGGACGACCTGGCGCTGTTCACCAAGGTCTCCGGGAGCGCGAAGCCGGCCAACGCCCAGGCCGTGCCGATGACCACCCTGATCCCGGCGTTCGTCCTGTCGGAGCTGCGCGCCGCCTTCATCATCGGGTTTGTCATCTATGTACCTTTCCTCATCATCGACCTGGTCATATCCGCGGCCCTGATGTCGATGGGAATGATGATGCTCCCGCCGGTCACGGTGGCGATGCCCTTCAAGCTCCTTCTCTTCGTACTCGTCAACGGCTGGGGACTGATCGTGACGTCCCTGGTCGGAAGCTACCAGTGAGGATCTGTTAGTGACCGACACCCAGGTGCTGCACATCGGCACTCAGGCCATGGTTCTCGCCACCAAACTCGCGGCCCCCATCCTGATCACCGCCCTGCTCATCGGGTTCGCGATCTCCCTGTTCCAGTCGGTGACCCAGATCCAGGAAGCCACGCTGTCCTTCGTGCCGAAGGCCGCCGGCATCGCCGTGGCCCTGCTGTTCAGCGGCAACTGGATGCTGCACGAGCTGATGTCGTTCACCACGAACCTGTTCGGCCAGGTGCCGCAGCTCATCCACGGCGGCTGAGCCCATGACGGGATTGCTGTCCTCTCCCACCCTGGCGGCCCTGCTGCTGGCCTCGATCCGGGCCGCGGCCTGGCTGCTGATCAGCCCCCCGTTCAACTCCAAGGCGATCCCCAGCACGGTCAAGGCCCTCCTGGCCGTCGCGATCGCCCTGCCCATGGCCCCCCAGCTGGCCGGACAGCTTCCCGAGATCACCGCCGCCACCATGCTGATCGGCGCCATCGAGCAGGTCGTCGCGGGCGTGGCCCTCGGCTTCCTGACCTCTCTGGTCTTCGCCGCCGTGCAGGCCGCCGGCGACCTCCTCGACATCTTCGGCGGCTTCTCCCTGGCCACCGCCTTCGACCCGCTGTCGATGGCCGCCAGCTCGGTGTTCGGCAAGTTCTACCAGATGCTCTGCACCACCCTGCTGCTGGTCAGCGGCGCCTACCAGTTCGTCCTGCTGGGCTTCACCAAGACCTACGCCGCGCTCCCGCTGAACGGCACGTTCTCGCTGGAGAACCTCAGCGAGCTGATCACCGGCGGCATGGCCGACCTGTTCGTGGCCACCCTGCAGATCGCCGGCCCGATCATCGCGGTGCTGTTCTGCGCCGACCTCGCGCTCGGCCTGCTCAGCAAGGCCGCCCCGGCCCTGAACGCCTTCTCCCTCGGATTCCCCGTGAAGATCTTCCTCACCCTGGCCCTGGCCGGCATCGGCATCTCGGTGCTGCCCGGCGTCATCGACGGGCTGACCGACCGCGCCGTACGACTGATGATGGAGGGGGCCGGGGCATGAGCGGCGGTGGAGAGAAGACCGAAGAGCCAACAGCCAAAAAGAAGAAGGACGCCCAGAAAGAGGGGCAAGTCCCCCAGAGTCCTGACTTCGGGGCGTGGGCGTCGATGCTGGCGGCCGGCCTGCTGCTGCCCATGGTCCTGGAGAACTCCGTGGCGGCCGGCAAGCGCATCATGCTGCAGCTCGGGGAGATCGTCCGCGACCCCGACCCCCGGATGGGCCTCGACCTGCTCGTCACGGGCCTGAAGGACGGCATGCTGGCGATCGCGCCGCTCGCCGCCGCCACCGTGGTGATCACCCTCGCCGCCGCGGGCGGCCAGACCGGCCTCAAGCCCGCCAGCAAGCTGTTCAAGCCGCAGTTCAAGAAGCTCAACCCGCTGTCCGGCCTGAAGCGGATGTTCGGCGGCCAGGCGCTGTGGGAGAGCGTCAAGGCCGTGCTGAAGACCGCGGTGCTGACCGGCGTCGCCTACATGGCCATCAGCGACCTGATCCCGCTCCTGATGTCCTCCGGCTCCCTGCCCCTGGGCATGCTGCTGTCCACCGCCGCCGACTCGATCCTGTCGCTGATGCGCTTCGCGGGCGCCGCCGGCGTCGCGCTGGCGGCCGCCGACTACGCGATGGCGCGCCGCCGCATCGGCAAGCAGCTGAAGATGACCAAGCAGGAGGTCAAGGAGGAGCACAAGCGCAGCGAGGGCGACCCGCACGTCAAGGCCCAGATCCGCGCCCGCCAGCAGGCGATGAGCCGCAACCGGATGATGGCCGACGTCCCCAAGGCCGACGTGATCCTCGTCAACCCCACCCACGTCGCCGTCGCCCTGCGCTACGACCCCGAGAAGGGCGCCCCCCGGGTGGTCGCCAAGGGCGCCGGCGCCGTCGCCGCCAAGATCCGCGAGCTCGCCTCCGAGAACCGCATCCCGATGGTGCAGGACGTCCCGCTGGCCCGCGCGCTGTACAAGAGCTGCGAGATCGGCCACGAGATCCCGGCGGAGATGTACGGCGCGGTCGCCAAGGTGCTGGCCTTCGTCATGACCCTGAAGGCCAAGGGCTCGGCCGCCGGCTTCCACCGCCTCGCCGCCTGAGCCGCGCCGCGCGCCGGCCGGGCGGCCGGGAAGGACCGCCGGTCATCGCCCGGCGATGATCCGGCGGCCGGACGGCACGCTCAAGAGGCGTCCTTCGCCTTGGGGCGGGCGCGCAGGTGCGCGCGCTCGCCCTGCCTGCCGAACAGGCTGAGGAACTCGACCGGCTCGCTGTCGGCGGCGCCGAACCAGTGCGGCACCCGGGTGTCGAACTCGGCCGCCTCACCGGGTGAGAGCACCAGATCGTGCTCGCCGAGGATGAACCGGAGCCGCCCGTTGAGGACGTAGAGCCATTCGTAGCCCTCGTGGGTCTTCGGGTCGGGATCCCTGCGGCGGCTGTCGGGCGGAATAACGATCTTGTAGGCCTGGATGCCGCCGGACCGGCGGGTCAGGGGCAGCATGATCATGCCGTTCTGGGTGACCGGGCGCAGGTGGACGCGGGGGTCGCCGGTGGGCGGGGCGTCGACGAGCTCGTCGAGCGTGACGCCGTGGACCCTGGCCAGGGGGAGCAGGAGCTCCAGAGTCGGCCGGCGGGTGCCGGACTCCAGCCGGGACAGGGTGCTCACCGAGATGCCGGTCGCCGCCGACAGGTCGGCCAGCGTGGTCTCCCGCTGCCGGCGCAGGGCGCGCAGCCGGGGCCCGACCGCGTCGAGCGCCGGGCCGAGGTCGTCATCCATGCGGTCGTCCATGCCGCTAGTTTGCCACATTGGCAATGATGTTTGCCCTATTGGCGAGTTTTCCCGCATTGTGGCCGCGGAGGTGGTCACAGTGACCGAACAGCTGGAGAACAGCTATGACGTGGTGGTCGTCGGCGGTGGCGCCGCGGGGCTGAACGGGGCGCTGATGCTGGGGCGGGTGCGGCGGTCGGTGGTGGTGATCGACGCGGGCGCCCCGCGCAACGCCCCCGCCGCGGGCGTGCACGGGCTGCTGGCCCACGACGGGACGCCCCCGGCCGAGCTGCTGGAACGCGGCCGGCAGGAGGTCCGCCGCTACGGCGGCCACGTGGTGCGCGGCGAGGTCGGCGCCGTGGCCCGCGACGACGACGGCGACGGCGGCGGCGGGTTCACGGTGACGCTGACCGACGGCCGGACGGTCAGCGCGCGCCGGCTGCTGGTGACCACCGGACTGGTCGACGAGCTGCCGGACGTCCCCGGACTGCGCGACCGCTGGGGCCGGGACGTGATGCACTGCCCGTACTGCCACGGATGGGAGGCCCGCGACCGGGCCATCGGCGTGCTGGCCGGCGGGCCGATGTCGGTGCACCAGGCGCTGTTGTTCCGGCAGCTGAGCGCCGATGTCACGTTCTTCTCCCACACCGCGGCCCCGCCGGCCGGCGAGGCGGCCGAGCAGCTGGCCGCCCGCGGCATCCGCGTGGTGGAGGGCGAGGTGACGGCCCTGGAGATCGCCGGGGACCGCCTCAC
The DNA here is from genome assembly GCF_016863135.1 of Planobispora longispora. Classification (GTDB taxonomy): domain Bacteria; phylum Actinomycetota; class Actinomycetes; order Streptosporangiales; family Streptosporangiaceae; genus Planobispora; species Planobispora longispora. Next base: position 48,776 of record NZ_BOOH01000067.1, on the reverse strand, counting down.
GGGAGTACGGCTGAGCGACGGCACGGTGGTCGGCCGCCAGGTGCTGGTCGTCTCCTCGCGGATGGTGGCGCGCACCGGATTCCTGGAGGGGATCGGGCTGCGGCCGGCGCAGCATCCGAGCGGGGCCGGGGAGCACATCCCCTCCGACGCGACCGGCCGCACCGACGTGCCCGGGGTGTGGGTGGCGGGCAACGTCACCGACCTGTCCGCCCAGGTCGGCGCCTCCGCCGCCGCGGGCGCCCTCGCAGGGGCCCACATCAACGCCGACCTGATCGCCGAGGAGACCCGCCAGGCGGTCGCCGCCCACCGCGACTCCCTCCCGGCCGGGTCCGCGGCGCGCGTCTGAGAAGAGGCGCCGTTCCGGCGGGTGAGCCGGGAGGAAACCGTTGTGCCCAAAGAATCGGGCAAGGCATTCTGGGAAGAGCGTTACCGCGGCCATACCGCGATCCGCCGCGGACGGCCCCGCCCCGGGGCGCCGTCCTGGCGGCCCCGATCCGGCCGCCCGAGTCCCAGGAGCCCCGATGTACCCGGCCGTTCCCCCGCCCTCCGCCCACGTCCACGAGAACGCGGCCTGGGCCCGCTACCTGCTGGCGGTCAACTCCCCGCGGGCGGCGCAGGCGATGCGGGACCGGGAGATGGAACGGCGCCGCCGGCGCCCCCGCCCCCGCGACAGCGACCACTGGAAGCTGACGGACACCCTGGCGCGGACCGCCCTGGAGCTGTCCCGGCCGCCGGCGGAGAACTGGATGCCGCCGGCGGACGAGGAGGAGGAAGTGGACGCCCGGACGGCCGCCCTGGCCAGGGCGCGGACCAGGGCGCGGATGGAACGGGCGACGCGGGCCGCGGAAGGCCCGCGCGGCGGCGGGCGGCCGCGTCCGTGAGGACGCCGCCGGGCGTGCCCACGGGCCGCCGGCGGCCGCCCGCGCGGGCCGTACACGCGAGGAGACGGCACGCGAGAAAGGGGCACGGCGCTCGGCGCCGTGCCCCTTCTCTCACGTTCCTACTGCGGGCTCAGGAGGTGTACTGCGGGTAGCCGTACCCGACGACCTGCGACGTCGGCCGCACCCGCTGCTCGACCTTGCCGTTGCCGGTGTTGCCCTCGATCGTGGTGATCGTGCCGTCGCCGTTGTCCTTCTTGACGAAGCCGACGTGATCGATCCCGGACAGGTCGCTGCCGCCGTCCCAGTCGAAGTAGACGACCGCGCCCGGCTTGGCCTCGGCGCCCCAGCGGTTGTTGTTCTGGAACCACTCGGCGTGGGTGACGGTGTAGGCGTCCCAGCCGACGGTGGGCCGCAGGCCGACCTGCTCGCCGACCCAGGAGACGAACATCGCGCACCAGGGGGCGTTGGCGTAGGCGCCCACGGCGCCGCCGTCGCGGGCGACGGTCTCCTTGGCCCGCGCGGAGTCCATGTACCAGGAGTGGAACTTGGTGCCGCCGCCGTCCGCGTTCTCGGCGGTGCCGACCTGCTTCTCGGCCACCTGCAGCAGCTGGTCCGCGCTCACCTTGGGAAGCGTCTCGGCCGAGGGGCGCGCCTGGTCGGCGGGGGTCTCGGCGTGGGCGGCGCCGCCGAAGGCGACGGTCGCGGCGGTGGCGGCGGCCAGGCCCAGGGTGGCGGTCAGGACACGGGTGCGGGTGGTGAAGCCGGTGGCGAAGGTCATCAAGCGGCATCCTTTGTACGGCGACAGGACTCCGGCGGTGAGTCCCGCGAGCGGGATCCGGTGCCGGTGAAGACCCTGCGCTAGCGGCCTTCGACATCCAGTAAGCCGTCCGGGCGTAGCGGGAGAAGTGCTCGAAAGGTGCAGCTGAGTTGCCGCGATGACGAATCGCTAAGCCCGTGGCCAAGGCCCGGCTGAAGCCGGGGCCCTGGCCCCGCCGCCCTCAGGCGCCGACGTAGGCCGCCAGGTGCTCGCCGGTGAGGGTGGAGCGGGCCGCGACGAGATCGGCGGGCGTGCCCTCGAAGACGATCCGGCCGCCGTCGTGACCGGCGCCCGGACCGAGATCGATGATCCAGTCCGCGTGCGCCATGACCGCCTGGTGGTGCTCGATGACGATGACCGACTTGCCGGAGTCGACCAGCCGGTCCAGCAGGCCCAGCAGCTGCTCGACGTCGGCCAGGTGCAGGCCGGTGGTCGGCTCGTCCAGGACGTAGACGCCGCCCTTCGCGCCCATGTGGGTGGCCAGCTTGAGCCGCTGCCGCTCGCCGCCGGACAACGTGGTGAGCGGCTGGCCGATGCCGAGGTAGCCGAGCCCGACGTCGGCGAGCCGCGCGAGGACGGCGTGCGCGGCCGGTGTGCGCGCCTCCCCGGCGCCGAAGAACTCCTCGGCCTCGGTCACCGACATCGCGAGCACCTCGCTGATGTCGCGGCCGCCCAGACGGTAGTCCAGCACCGCCGCCTGGAACCGCTTGCCCTCGCACTCCTCGCAGGTGGTGGAGACGCCGGCCATCATCGCCAGATCGGTGTAGATGACGCCGGAGCCGTTGCAGACGGGACAGGCCCCCTCGGAGTTGGCGCTGAACAGCGCCGGCTTCACGCCGTTGGCCTTCGCGAACGCCTTGCGGATCGGATCGAGCAGCCCGGTGTACGTCGCCGGATTGCTCCGCCGCGAGCCGCGGATCGCGCCCTGGTCGATCGAGACCACGCCCGCGCCGGCGGGGATCGACCCGTGGATGAGCGAGCTCTTGCCCGAGCCGGCGACCCCGGTGACGACGGTGAGCACCCCGAGCGGGACGTCGACGTCGACGCCGCACAGGTTGTTCGCCGTCGCGCCGCGGATCTCCAGCGCGCCGGCGGGCTCGCGCACCGTCTCCTTGAGGGCGGCCCGGTCGTCGAGATGGCGGCCGGTGACGGTGCCGCTGGCCCGCAGCCCCTCGAGGGTGCCCTCGAAGCAGACCGCGCCGCCCGCCGTACCGGCGCCGGGACCCAGATCGACGACGTGGTCGGCGATGGCGATCGTCTCCGGCTTGTGCTCCACGACGAGCACCGTGTTGCCCTTGTCCCGCAACCGCAGCAGCAGGTTGTTCATCCGCTGGATGTCATGGGGGTGCAGGCCCGCGGTGGGCTCGTCGAAGACGTAGGTGGTGTCGGTGAGCGAGGAGCCCAGGTGGCGGATCATCTTGACGCGCTGCGCCTCACCCCCCGACAGCGTGCCCGACGGCCGCTCCAGCGAGAGATAGCCCAGCCCGATCTCCACGAACGAGTCGAGCGTCTGCCGCAGCGAGGCCAGCAGCGGCGCCACCGACGGCTCGTCGAGGACGCGGACCCACTCGGCCAGATCCCTGATCTCCATCGCGCACGCGTCGGCGATGCTGATCCCCTCGACCTTCGACGACCGGGCCGCCTCGCCGAGCCGGGTGCCGTCGCACTCGGGACAGGTGGTGAAGGTGACCGCCCGGTCCACGAACTCCCGGATGTGCGGCTGCATCGCCTCCCGGTCCTTGGACAGGAAGGACTTGTGGATCTTCGGGATCAGCCCCTCGTAGGTGAGGTTCACCCCCTCGACCTTCACCTTGGTCGGCTCCCGGTAGAGGAAGTCGTGCATCTCCTTCTTCGTGAACTTGCGGATCGGCTTGTCCGGGTCGAGGAAACCGGACTCGGCGTAGATCCGCACCGTCCACCAGCTGTCCGACTTCCACCCGGGGATGGTGAACGCGCCCTCGGCGATCGACTTGGAGTCGTCGTAGAGCTGGGTGAGATCGATGTCGGAGACCGCGCCCCGCCCCTCGCAGCGCGCGCACATGCCGCCGGTGCGGGTGAAGGTCTCCTTCACCGTCTTGGTGGCGGCGCCGCGCTCGACCGTGATCGCGCCGCTCGCCCGGACCGAGGGGACGTTGAAGGCGAACGCGCTGGGCGGGCCGATGTACGGCCGCCCGAGCCGGCTGAAGAGGATGCGCAGCATCGCGTTGGCGTCGGTGGCGGTGCCGACGGTGGAGCGGGGATCGGCGCCCATCCGCTGCTGGTCGACGATGATCGCGGTCGTCAGCCCCTCGAGCACGTCGACCTCGGGCCGCGCCAGCGTCGGCATGAACCCCTGCACGAAGGCGCTGTAGGTCTCATTGATCAGCCGCTGCGACTCCGCGGCGATCGTGTCGAACACCAGCGAGCTCTTGCCCGAACCGGAGACACCGGTGAACACCGTCAGCCGGCGCTTGGGGATCTCGATGCTGACGTCCTTGAGATTGTTCACGCGCGCGCCGTGCACGCGGATCCAATCGTGGCTGTCGGCGACGTGCTCCGCAGACGACTGCGCGTGCGTCCTCGCGGCCTTGCTCATCCGTGTCTCCATGTGTGTCGGGGCGCCTGCCGGGCGGCAGCGCCCGCGCCGGCGTCGCGCGCGGGCTCCGCGGAACCGCCCGCGCGGGTCGTCATGCGGGAGCCGTACGGCTCAGTCTCGTTCCTGGATGCGGATCAGGTTCCCCGCGGGATCGCGGACGGCGCAGTCGCGGACGCCGTACGGCTGCCTGGTCGGCTCCTGGACGATCTCGGCGTCACCGGCCTGCAGCCGCTCGAAGGCGCCGTCGAGGTCGGCGGTGGCCAAGACGATGCCGGCGAAGGTGCCCTTGGCCATCATCTCGGCGATGGTGCGGCGCTCGTCGTCGGTGATCCCCGGATCGCCGGCGGGCGGCTGCAGGACGATGGAGACGTCGGGCTGGCCGGCCGGGCCGACCGTGATCCAGCGCATCCCGTCGTATCCGACGTCGTTGCGGACCTCGAAACCCAGGGCGTCGCGGTAGAAGGCCAGGGAGGCCTCCGGATCGTCGTGCGGCAGGAAGCTCGCGTGAATGCTGAGGTTCATGACGATCACGCTAGCCGCGGCCTTCCGGCGGGTGCTTCTCGATTCCTGACGGGTCTGGTCACCTGCTTGGCCACGCACGAGGGCATCCCCGCCGTCGCGCGCGCCGCCTGACGCCGGTAGGTGCTGGGCGGCACGCCGACCAGCTCGGTGAAGCGGGTGCTGAAGGTGCCCAGCGACGAGCAGCCGACCGCGAAGCAGACCTCGGTGACGCTGAGGTCGCCGCGGCGCAGCAGCGCCATCGCGCGCTCGATGCGCCGCGTCATCAGATAGGCGTACGGCGACTCGCCGTAGGCGCGCCGGAACTCGCGGCTGAGATGCCCGGCCGACATGTTCGCGCCGCGCGCGAGGGCCTCGACGTCCAGCGGCTGCGCGTACTCCCGGTCGATCCGGTCGCGGACGCGGCGCAGTCGCGCGAGGTCGCGCAGGTGCTGCGCCGCGGCGGGACTGCTGGTCATCTCAAGATCGTGTCATGTCACGCCGGAGTTGCCTAGGCCGCGACGCCCCGGATGCCCCCGGCACCCCTTTGAGCAGGGAGCATCCAGAACAGGTAACTCTCTGAATATTTTTCGCGACTCGCCGTGACAGCTGCTGGATCGTTGAATCGGCAAATCGGTATAACGGCCTCATGAGTGGTAGCAAGCGCGGACCTGACCCCAAGTGGGGGCCGGTGAAGCAGCACCCCCTGCGGGTGCCCGTTGAGCTTCTCGGCGACATCAAGACTCTCGCCCAGCAACGCGGATGCTCGGTGAACGAATACATCGTCAGGGTGCTCGCCCGCGAGCACGACTTCGTTCTGGCCCCGCCGCCGCGCGCGGCGACGCAGGACCCGCTCCCGCTCATCGAGGGGCGACAGGGAGCCGCGGCATGAACATCGCGATTCTCCCGCGAAGGAGGAGCTCCAGGCGTTAATCTCAATCGCCGTCGGTCGGCGACCTCATAAACGCGGAAGCCCCCGCGCTGTTGGCCTGAGAAACCTCGCGCGAGGGACTTCCCCCAAACCACAGGACAGTGCTGTTCCGCAGTGACATCAGGTCGTGCCGACTGCGCCTTTGACATGCGCTGTTCCATGGAACTTCTGGAGACCACCATAGACGACAGGTCCCCGGGTCGGCCACCTACACGCGAAAATCGCCCCTTCCGCGTGTCCCGACCCGCCTCACGCGATATCAGCCTTCGTAAGGCTGCGCCTGTTTTCCATAAAAGCAGCCCTAAATGTGCGCCAGCCGAGGTAATGGCGGGCGCCTCCATTCCGGACACCCTCGTCCCGGTGCACACCCTGGTGCTCTGGCTGCACCTCATCCAGGCCCATCCCGCCGCCGCCGGCCGCCGCGCCGACTGGTGGCGCAACACCACCGCCGTGGTCTGGCAGCTGATCCTGCACACCGGCCCCGACATGGTCACCTCGCCGCGCAAGGGCGCCACCTGGGCGCTGCTGGCCGCCAAGGCCGGGGTGTCGCGCAGGACCCTCGCCGACCGGCTGCGCTGGCTCAGGGAGATCGGCGCGCTCTTCACGCTCGTCTCCGGCTCGACCCCGCGCTACCGCCCCGGCTGCCGGGGCGGCCGCGTCGACGACGGGCTCGGCAACCTCGCCGCCCAGTACGTCCTCACCGCGCCCCAGGCCGTCCTGGACGCCATGGACCCCGAGGAGCTGGAGCGGCTGACCGCCATGCCCCACCCCGCCCCCGGGGCCCTCACCGAGGAGCTCTGGCAGGACGTCCCGTGGCCGGTGGAAGTACTTCCTGTGGAGGTAACTCGCACCCCAAGTGTTTCCATGGTTGCTCTAAGTGATAACACGAGCCCCGTATACGCGCGCGAGGAGAGCGGACAGAACGGGACATCACCCGCGACACCCGAGCGAACCTGGCCAAGCACCGTAACGCCGGAAACAAAGCCGCAAATGCTCGAAGCCTGCCGGAGGCTCCGCGAAGACGTCCACGTCCTGCGGAGAATCTCCCCGAAGCACCTGAGATCGCTGCTACGGTCGGCGTTGATCGCCGGGGCGACCGTCAGCGACGTCAAGCACATGCTCAACGTCCAGCCGGACGGACGACCGTGGGGCTACACCGACGAGCCGCGCTGGCTGCCGGGCTGGATCCGCTACCGCCTGGCGGCGTGGATCGACGAGTCGGGAGCGCTCCTGGCGCAGCTGCCGTCCCAGGCCGTGGCGGAGGCCAACCGCCGCCGGCTGCGGGAGCAGTCCGAGCGGGCCGAACAGCGGGCCGAGGCCGAAAGGAACCGGGCGGCGCCCGATCCGGCGCTGCTGGCGTCGCTGAGGCGCAGGCTGGAGGCCGTACGGCGCGGCGCGGGCCGTGCGGGCGGCGCCGAGGGGAGAGTCGCCTAGCCCGGCTCAGGGGTGTTGTGCGACCTACGCTTCTTTACATTGTAAAGGCGGGTGGAAGGCACAACACACGACCGTCTCCGGCCGCGCCATCGCTGGGGATCGGAAGAAGCCGCAGGTCAGGCGTACAGGGCGCCGACGACGGAGCTCGCCCAGCGCATGCGCTCGCAGACGAACTCGGGGTGCTCGCCGAACTCCTGGGCCAGGGCCGCGGCGCAGCCGGCCTCGCCGCCGTGCTTGTCCATCGCCGTCAGGATGGCGGTCTCGGCGGTCTCGCGGTCCAGGTAGACCCCGGCCGAGACGGGTGCGAGGGCGAGAGCCTCGGCTCGGACGGTGTTGTTGATTTCGATGCTCATCGGAACGTCATCTCCTCGTCCGTCAGGCGGCCGGGCTGGTGGGTCCGGCGCTTGGATTCCATTGGATGTGGCGTGGGTCTCACTGCCGGTAGCGCTTGGGGTGCCGGACGGTTGCATCCGGTGTGGTTGGTGCGCCCGGGGCCCCGCGGGGCATCGCCGAAGGCCCCGGGCACGATGCGGGGTGGTGCGGCGGTCAGGGGAACCGCACGCTCCACGTGTCCAGGTAGCCGTTGCTCCGCATCGGCAGGAGGGTGCGCACGCGCAGCTTCCAGGCGCCGTCGAGGGTGCGGCCGGTGACGGGGACGGTGTAGGTGGCGTCGAGGTCGGCGCCGCGGTCGCGCAGGTTGAGCTTGCGCAGCAGGACCGTCCTGCCGCCGGGCAGGACCAGGTCGATCACGAGGTCGGCGCGGCTGGCGCGCTTGATCGCGACGGTGACGGTGGCGGTGTCGGCGCCGCCGGTCATGCCGCTGACGGTCAGCTCGCTGCCGGCGGGGCGGTGCCATCGTTTGTCGAGCGGGACGTCGATGTCGTTGACGAAGTGGGTGTCGGTCGGCGGCTCGGGGTCTTCGACCGGGGGCTCGGGGACCTCTTCGGTGCCGGTGTAGGCCAGGAGGTTGGGTGAGCCGGTGCCGGCGTTCTGGATGATCGCGGGGGTGGCGGCGCCGGTCAGCGCCTGGGCGACCTGTGCCGGGGTGGCGGTGGGGGTGGTGGCCAGGTGCAGGGCGGCGGCTCCGGCGACGTGCGGGGCCGCCATGGAGGTGCCGCTGATGGTGCCGGTGGCGGTGTCGCCGGTGCTCCAGGCGGAGGTGATGTTCGCGCCGGGGGCGAACAGGTCCAGGCAGCGGCCGTAGTTGGAGAAGGAGGCCCGGGTGTCGCCGCTGGTGGTGGCGCCGACGGTGAGGGCTTCGGGGACGCGGGCCGGGGAGGCGGTGCAGGCGTCGCGGGCGCTGTTGCCGGCGGCGACGACGTAGGTGACGCCGGCGGCGACGGAGCGGCGGACGGCGTCGTCGAGGGCGGTGCTGGCGCCGCCGCCGAGGCTCATGTTGGCGACGGAGGGGCCGGTGGCGTTCTGGGTGACCCAGTCGACGCCGGCGATGACGCCGGACAGGGAGCCGCTGCCGTTGCAGCCGAGGACGCGGACGGGGTGCAGGTCGGCGCCTTTGGCGACGCCCCAGGTCTGGCCGGCGATGGTGGCGGCGACGTGGGTGCCGTGGCCGTTGCAGTCGTTGGTCCCGTTGCCGTCGCCGACGGTGTCGACGCCGCCGGTGACGCGGCCGCCGAAGTCGGTGTGGCTGGAGCGGATGCCGGTGTCGATGACGTAGACGTCGACGCCGGCGGCGGTCGAGGGGTAGGTGTAGGCGCCGTCGAGGCCGGCGGCGCGCTGGTCGAGGCGGTCCAGGCCCCAGGTGGGGTCGTTCTGGACGTCGGTGGCGCGGATGACGGCGTCCTGTTCGACGTAGGCGACGGAGGGGTCGCCGGCCAGGAGGCGGGCCTGGGTTTCGGAGGCTCGTACGGTGAAGCCCTTGAGTCCGCCGGCGAAGGTGCGGGAGACCTTGCCGCCGCGGCGGGTGGTGAGGGTTCCGGCCTGTTTGCGGACGGCGGTCGCGGTGGTGGCGGTGCCGTTCTTGAGGACCACGATGTAGTGGCCGGAGATGAGCTGTCCCGCCGGTTTGCGGACGGTGCCGGGTTTGGGGGCGGGGGCGGGGGCGGCCGCGGCGCTCGCCGTCGTGGCCGCGGCGGTTCCGCCGAGGAGGGCGAAGGACAGCAGGCCGGCGGTGGTCATCGCGCGGAGCGTTCTGTGTGGTCGACGCGCGGCGGTACGGAGCATCGTCTGTCCCTTCCGTGGTGCCCGGGTGCTCCCCGTGTGCGGCGTCCTTGCCGCTTCGGGCGACGGGTGCTGAGCGCGTCCGTCGCGGGCTGGAGCTGGAAGCTCGATGTCTTCGCATCGGCAGGGCGGGGGCGGGACTGAGGGAAACGGGTGTCCGGGATGTGGGGTTCGTCCCGGGTTTCGCAGAGTTCCTCAGGTGATGCGGGCGATCGCCGATGAAGGGGCTGCCTTATAAGAGAGGGAGAGGAACGTCGTGGACGAGTTGGGCGACATCATCCAGGAGTTCCTGGTCGAGAGCCACGAGAACCTGGATCAGTTGGACCGGGACTTGGTGGCTCTGGAGCAGGATCCGGGCTCCCGGGAGATGCTCTCCAGCATTTTCCGGACAATCCACACCATTAAGGGCACGAGTGGCTTCCTGGCGTTCCACCGCCTCGAGACGCTGACCCACGCGGGCGAGTCCCTGCTGTCCCGCCTGCGCGACGGCGCGCAGCGGATGAACCCGGCCAGCGCGGACGCTCTGCTGGCCATGGTGGACACCGTACGCAAGCTGCTGGAGTCCATCGAGGAGACCGGCGGCGAGGGCGACGTCGACGTCGAGACGGTCATCGCGATGGTGACGGCCTGCATCGAGGACCCGTCGGCGCCCAAGCCGGAGCCGGCCGCGCCGCAGGCCGCGCCCGCGGCGGAGGCCAAGCCGGCGAAGTCCGCCAAGCCCCGGACCGCGAAGGCCAAGGCCGAGCCGGAGGCCGTCGAGGACGCCCCCGCCGAGACCCCGGCGGAGACCCCGGTCGAGGAGCCCGCCGAGGCCCCGAAGAAGCCCGTCGAGGCCCCGGCCGCCGAGGCCCCGAAGAAGCCGGCGCCGCGGGAGTCCGCGACCGAGGAGACCGGCCAGAACACCAAGCGCAGCATCGCCGACAGCTCCATCCGCGTCGACGTCGACCTGCTCGACACGCTGATGCGGCTGGTCGGTGAGCTGGTGCTGACCCGCAACCAGATCGTCCGGGGCGTGAGCGAGATCTCCGACCCGGTGCTGGCCCGCACCACCCAGCGGCTCAACCTCATCACCAGCGAGCTGCAGGAGAGCGTCATGAAGACGCGTATGCAGCCCATCGACCACATCTGGTCGAAGCTGCCGCGCGTCGTGCGCGACCTGAGCGGCGCGCTCGGCAAGCAGGTGGCGCTGGCGATGGAGGGCAAGGAGACCGAGCTCGACCGGAGCCTGCTGGAGGCCGTCAAGGACCCGCTGACGCACCTGGTGCGCAACGCGGTGGACCACGGCATCGAGACCGTCGAGGAGCGCGTCGCCAAGGGCAAGCCCGGCCAGGGCACCCTGACCCTGCGCGCCTACCACGAGGGCGGCCACGTCATCGTCGAGATCAAGGACGACGGCGCGGGCATCGACGTCGAGCGGGTGGCGCAGACGGCGCTGGACCGCGGCGTCGTCACGCGCGACCAGCTCGCCCGGATGGAGTCGCGCGAGATCATCAGCCTGGTCTTCCGGCCCGGCTTCTCCACCGCCAAGAAGGTCACCAACGTCTCCGGCCGCGGTGTCGGCATGGACGTGGTGAAGACCAACATCGAGCAGATCGGCGGCGCCGTCGACGTCGACTCGACGCTGGGCAAGGGCACGACCTGGCGGCTGACCATCCCGCTCACCCTGGCGATCATCCAGGCCCTGACCGTGGAGTGCGGCGCCGAGCGTTACGCCATCCCGCAGGTGGGCGTGGACGAGCTGGTGTTCGTCGACGGCCAGTCCGGCCAGGCGATCGAGCACGTGTCGGGCGCGCCGGTCTACCGGCTGCGCGGCAAGCTGCTCCCGCTGGTCCGCCTGGACGAGACGCTGGGGCTGCCGGTGCGCAACAGCGACCGCGACGTCTACATCGCGGTGCTGCAGGCCGACGGCCGCCGCTTCGGCCTGGTGGTGGACCGCGTCCTCAACACCGAGGAGATCGTGGTCAAGCCGCTGACCGGCCGGATGAAGGACGTCGGCGTGTACGCCGGCGCCACCATCGTCGGTGACGGCAAGGTCGCCCTCATCCTCGACATCCCGTCGCTGGCCCGCCGCTCGCACCTGGCCGCCGAGGCCGCCGAGCGGGCGCAGCTGGACCAGGTCGACAACCGTCCCCGCGGCGGCGACATCGAGCGCCTGCTCATCGCCGGCATCGGCGAGCGCCGCGTGGCGATCCCGCTGGACATGGTCACCCGCCTGGAAGAGTTCCCGGTCGAGCGCATCGAGCGGGTCGGCAGCCGGGAGGTCGTGCAGTACCGCGACCACATCCTGCCGGTCATCCGCCTGGCCTCGCTGCTGGGCTGCTACGACGTGCAGGAGGGCGAGACGGTGCCGGCGGTGGTCTACACCGAGCGGGGCCGCAGCGTCGCCCTGGTCGTCGAGCAGATCGTCGACATCGTCGAGGACCACATCGAGGCCCGCAGCGACCTCGACGACGACGGCCTGACCGGCTCGGCCGTGATCCAGCAGCGCGTCACCGAACTGCTGGACGTGCGCCGCGCGATCCTCGCCGCCGACCCGCGGTTCTATACAGAAATGTCCGAAATCACCGACTCGATGGTGGGAGCCTGACAATGCCCAGCCGCCAGTACGCCACCTTCGAGGTGGCCGACCAGCTGTTCGGGGTGGACGTGGCCCAGGTGCAGGAGGTCCTGCGCTTCCACGAGTACACCCGCGTCCCGCTCGCGCCGACCTCGGTCGGCGGCCTGTTCAACCTGCGCGGTCAGGTCATCGCCGCGGTGGACCTGCGGGTCCAGCTCGGCCTGCCGCCGCGGGACCTGAACGTCCCGGCGATGAACGTGATCGTCTCGGTCGACGACGAGTGGGTCAGCCTGCTCGTGGACCGGATCGGCGAGGTCATCGAACTCGACGACGAGGCGTTCGAGCCGCCGCCGGACACCCTGGCCGGCGCCTACCGCAACCTCATCGTGGGCACCTTCAAGCTTCAGGACCGCCTGATGCTCGCCCTGGACGCGCGCCGCGCGGCCGACACGACCGTTCCGGTCCCGGTCGGCCAGCACGCCTGACAGGCACGGCCCGCGCGCCGAGCCTGAGCGCTCGGAGACGACGGGGCGCGGAGCACCGCACAGGTGCCCCGCGCCCCGTTCGCCGTTCCCGGCCCCGGGCGGGCCGGGCCGGGCATGCGTGGGAACGCTCTCGGCGTCGGGAGACGTCCTCACGCAGCGGTGACGGGGAGAAAATCGTTGATCACCGACGGCGTCGGGGCATCCTCGCAGAAACGACTCATTTCATACGGTCATTGTCCGATCACAGGAATATGACCGCTCTACGCACTTGGTGGCTCGTGGTGGCCGCGGCGCTGGCCGGTGTCGTCATCACGATGACGATCGGCACCCTGACCGGTGAGATCGTCTACTTCGGCTGCTACGCCGTCGTGTGCATCGCCGCCTGGTGGGCGGCGCTGCGCCCGGTCGCGGGTTCCGGCGCCCGCGCCGACCGGCGGCCCTGGCTGCTGATCGCCCTGGGGCAGACGCTCCTGCTGCTCGGCGATGCGGTGATGACGGTCTTCTTCTACTTCCTGCCGGAGGCGAGTCCCGTCGGCTGGATGGACGTCCCGTGGCTCGGCGGGTACGCCGCGATCGGCGCCGGGCTGATGATCATGGCCCGGCGGCGGGCCCGCGGGCAGCTGCGCGAGCCGCTGCTGGACATGCTCACCCTGACCACCGCCGCGACGCTCGGCCTGTGGCGGGTCATGATCGATCCGGAACTGACGGCGAGCGGCGGGCAGTACACCGCGGAGATCCTGCTGGACGCCTCCTACATGGTCGGCGACGTGCTGATCATGGCGGCGGTGCTGCTGCTGGTGCTGTCGCCGGGCGTCCGCGGCGTCCCCACCCGGTTGATGATCGTGGCCGGCTTCGGCCGGCTCGTCGCCGACATCGGGCGCGTGATGTGGCAGTACGAGGCGATCGTCATGTTCGTCAGCGGGGTCATCTTCTTCGCCAACGCGTTGATGGTGATCACCATGATGCGGTCCGACCGCGAGGAGCTGGTCCGCCCCGGCCGCCGGACCCGCACCCTGCACCCGGCCCGTATCGTCTTCCTCGGCCTCGCCCTGCTGACCGCTCCGGCCATCGCCGTGGCCGAGGGCTCGGGCTCCGGCGGCGAGCGCCTGGCCCTGCTGATCGCCACCGTCGCGGCCAGCGGCTTCGTGCTGACCCGCTTCACCGTCGCGGTGCGCCAGCAGGAGCGCGCCGAGCAGCTGCTCACCTACCAGGCCTCCTACGACCCGCTCACCGGCCTGGCCAACCGGCGCACCATCCTGTCCCGCCTGGAGGAGTCCGTCGCCGGCGACGTCCTGCTCTACCTGGACCTGGACGGCTTCAAGGCGGTCAACGACACCCACGGCCACGAGGCCGGCGACGCCCTGCTCGTCGAGATCGGCAACCGGCTGAGCGGCGCCGTCCGCGACGGGGACCTGGTGGCGCGGCTCGGCGGCGACGAGTTCGCCCTGCTGTGCCCGGGCCCCGCGGACGTCTCCGAGATCACCGCCCTGGCCGAGCGGCTGCTGGCCGTCGTCACCGAACCGGTCGGCTACCACGGCCACGAGCTGCGCGTGGGCACCAGCATCGGCATCGCCGTCCACGCCGGGGGCGTCACCTCCCCCGGCGACCTGATCCGCGCCGCCGACGTCGCCATGTACCAGGCCAAGCGCGGCGGCCGCGGCCGCTGGGTCCTGGCCGGCCCCACCCCGGGCGGCGCCTCCCTGGCCCTGGCCGGCTGACGCGCGTCCCGTCCCGCCGAAAAAAGGGGGGCGGGAACATCCGGCGGGAGACGTCGGTTATCTCTCTCCGTGGACGGTGTGCCCGTGTCCCCGGGCCTCACCTAATTCGCCTTCGCGGACTACCGTACGGCTGGAGCCGCGTTGTGCCTTTCGCCGAGAGGCGACATGCACACCGCCCCACAGACGCCGATGACCCCGCCGGGATCCCTCCCGGCGGGGTCATCGGCGTTTTCCCGGCGTCCCCGGCCCCGCCGCCGCTCACCGCCGTACGGCGGCCCGGCAGGCCGGCGAGGACCGGGCAGGCATAGGGCGGGAGACGGTCTTCCGCCGTGCGGGTCGCGGCTCGGGCGCGTGCTCAGTCTGCCTCCTCCATGTCCTGTGCGGCCTGTCGATCGGCGGCCGCCATTTCACGATGGTGCGCCGCGTGCAGCCGATTCTCATCCGGCGCACCGAAGCCCTCGGCCTCCAGGCGTTCATAAAGCCAAGCCGCCCTGTCATGGGCGAGGGCGGCGGAGCAATAGGCCTGCCGGCACCGCGACGCGGCTCGGCGGGCGCGCGGTACGGCCTGCTCCGCCCACTGCTCGGCCGACAAGGCCAGGTCGCGTGCATCGGGCGAGGGGGTGAACGCCTTCTCGCCGTACGAGGCCAGATCGATGAGCCGTTGCTTGATCTGGGCGACCCGCAAGCCGGCCTCCCACGCCCGCGTGCGTGCCTCATCGGCGCGTGTCATGTAGCCGTCGTAGTCCATAGTTCGAGCATGCGCCCGGCGGGGACGGCAGGCCAGCCCTCTCCAGGGTGTCCGGCGGCGCCGTCGCCCGGCGGACGCCCGGCCGCATCCGGCGCCGGGCTCACCTGCCGGCCGCTCAGGTGCCGAGCAGTTCCACGATGCGCAGGGCGCCGGGGCCGATGATGATGACGAACAGGGCGGGGAACAGGCAGAACAGCAGCGGGAAGAGGATCTTGATGGGGACCTTCTGGGCCGCCTCCTCCGCGCGCTGGCGGCGGCGCAGCCGCATCTCCCTGGCCTGCTCGCGCAGCACGTTGGCGATCGGGATGCCCAGCTCGCTGGCCTGCACCACCGACGAGGCGAACCCGCGCAGCTCCATCACGGTGGTGCGCTCCGACATGGCGCGCAGCGCGTCGGTGCGGGGCTTGCCGAGCTGCATCTCGCGCAGCATCCGGGCGAACTCCGCCGCCATCGGGCCCTCGGCGTTGACGCGCACCTGCGCCACGGCGGCGTCGAAGCCCAGTCCGGCCTCCACGCTGACGGTCAGCATGTCGAGGATGTCGGGAAGCGTCCTGGCGATCTCCTGCTGGCGGCGCACGCCCAGGTTGTAGACCAGCAGGTCCGGCAGGAAGAACCCGGCCGCCGCGCCCAGCACGGGGCCCAGGAGCGTCAGCGCGCCGCCCAGGCCGGAGCCGTACAGCAGGCCGATGAAACCGCCCGCCAGCAGGCCCAGCCCCTTGGCCTGCATGACCCGCTCGACCGGCCACTTCGGCGGGTTGCCCGCGTAGGTGAGCGAGCGGTTCATCCGGGCGACCATGCCGGCGGGGGTGAGCCTGCGCGCCAGCGTGCCGAACCGGCCGGCCAGCGGGCGCAGCACCCGGTCGGTGAACGGCTCCTGCGGCGCCTGGGGGGCGGGGCCCGCGCCGTACACCCGCTCGATCGACTCCAGCCGTCCCGGATCCACCCGCCGTCCGGTACGGCCCATCGCCAGCACCCGCACCAGCAGCGCGCCGGCGGCCGACAGCGCCGTCAGCCCGCCCATCAGCAGCAGCAGTCGCATCGGCTCAGACCTCCACCTTGATCAGGCGGCTCATCCAGAAGGCCCCGGCGGCGACCAGGAACACCGCGGCGACCAGCATGGCGATGCCCGGCGGTTCGGTGTAGAGGGGGCGCACGTACTCGCCGCGGATGAGGAACATCCAGCCGCCGATGCCGACGGGCAGCGCGATCAGCACGTACGCCGACAGGCGGCCCTCGGCGGTCAGGGCGCGCACGTGGCGGCGGAGACGGGCGCGCTCGCGCATGGTGTCCACCGCGGTCGCCATGATCTCGGCCAGGTTGCCGCCCACCTCCCGCTGGATGCGGATGGCCATCACCAGCCAGGACAGGTCCCGGCAGGCGGTGCGCTCGGCCGCCTTCTCCAGGGCGTCCTCCAGGTCCACGCCGATCCTGGTCTCGGCCAGGGCCCGGCCGAACTCGGTGCTGACCGGCTCGGCCGACTCCCGTACCAGCGCCGCCAGCGCCTGCCCCAGGGAGAACCCGGACCGCAGCGAGCCGACGACCAGCTGCAGCGCGTCCGGCAGCTGCTCGGCGAAGCGGCGCGAGCGCTGGGCGGCGCGGTGGCGCCGGTAGAAGGCGCAGGCCGCCCAGGCCGGGCCGGGGCCGAGCAGGAGCCCGGCGACGGGCGAGAGCAGCAGGCCGAGCAGGACCGTCGCGCCGAATGCGGCCCCCAGCCGCAGCAGCGTCCACTCGTGCGGCAGCAGTTTCATCCCGGCCTGCTCCAGCTCGATGGTGAGGCGCTCGTGCCGGCCCCGGGCGCGCACCACCTTCTCGGTGAGCGCGAGCGCCGCGCCCGGCACGTTGAGGACCCCCGCCCCCGTGCCGCCCGCGGGCGCGGTCCGGCCCAGCGTGAACCGCTCCAGCTGGGCCAGCCGCCCGCCCTCCAGGCCCCGGCGGGGCCGGGTCAGCGCCGCGGCCGCCAGCGCCAGGGAGGCCAGCAGCGCGCCGCCGCCCGCCGGGTACAGCCAGTCCGGCGGGCCGGCGACCGTGGCGGCGGGCGGGGGCGCGGCGGGGCCGTCCGCGTGCGGCGGGGCCGCGAAGGTCACTGAGACGGTCGTGCTCGCCGCCCAGGTCCCGCCGGCGGCCGCCGGCGGGTCGCCCGCCGTCCCCGGAGGGGTCGCCGTCGGGTCGATCACCGGTGCCGGGGTCGTCGCCGTGGGGTCGGGCGCCGGTGCGGGGGTTCCCGCCGGGCCGCCCGGGCGGGCCTCGACCGTCAGGCGCGCGCTCTGCCCGGCCAGCTCCCCCGGCACCCGCACGGTGACCAGCACCGGCGGGGAGAACGCGGCGGCGGCCGACAGGAACGCCGAGGCCAGCTCCTCTCCCCGGGAGGCGCGGCGGACCTTCCCCCCGCCGGCGGAGGCGATGCGGCCCAGCGCGGCGACGTCGACCCGGTCGCCGAACGCCACCACCTCGACGACCGCCCCGTCCCGGCTCAGCCGCCTGGTCAGCGCCTCCAGGCCGGTCTGCGAGGAGGTGTCGGAGCCGTCGGACAACACCAGCAGCCGCCGGTCCCCCGCCTTCTCCCGGGCCGACAGCGCGTGCGCCTCGGCGACCGCGTCGTACAGGGCGGTGGCGCCCGCCGCCCGCAGGCCGCGCACCGCCGCGGTGAAGGCCGCCCGGTCGGCGGTGGGCGGCAGCACGGTCTCGGCCCGGTCGCCGATCCTGACCAGGCCGATCCGCACGTCGGCGGGGACGGCGCGGGCGTAGCGCAGCGCGGCGTCCTGGGCCTGGGCCAGCGGCGGGCCGGCCATCGAGAGGCTGGCGTCGAAGACGATCACCACGGATCTGGCGGGGGCCTGCGCGGCGTTCCCCTTCCCGTCCTTCGCGCCGCCCGCGGCGGGCTCCACGGCGACGGGCAGCGGCGTGTCCCCGGCGCGCACGGTGATCCGCGCCGTCTCCAGGGACGCGCCCGCCGGCAGGTCCCGCGCGGTCAGGTAGAACTGCGCCCGGCCGGGGGTGGTCCGCACGGCGCTCGCCGCCAGCGACGGCTCGCCGTCGGCCCGCGCCGCCGGCGCCGCGACCAGGACCACGGCCGGCACGAGGACGGCGGCCAGCACGGCCCGGACCACGGCCGGCACGAGGACGAGGGCGAGGACGGCGGCCGGCACGGCCCGGACCGCGGCGAGCGGCCCGGCGGCGGCCCGGACCGGCGCCGGGGCCCCGGCGGGGGCGGCCCGGCGCTCGGCGGCGGGCCGTACCGGAACGGGCACGGACCTCGCCGGGCTCACCACGCGCCCCCGAAAACGCCCGGCGGGACGGTGACGCCCGCCTTCGCGATCTCGTCGAGGAACCGCGGCCGCAGCCCGGTCGGCACCAGCGTGCCCCGGTAGCGGCCGTTCTCGTCCATGCCCGCCCGGTAGTCGAACACGAAGATGTCCTGGAGGGTGACCACCTCGCCCTCCATGCCGGTCACCTCGGTGACGTGGGTGATCCGGCGCACGCCGTCCTTCATCCGGGTCACCTGCACGATCACGTCGATGGCGGAGGCGATCTGCTCCCGGATGGCCCGCGCGGGCAGGTCCACCCCGGCCATCAGCACCATCGTCTCCAGGCGCGCCAGCGTGTCGCGCGGGGTGTTGGCGTGCACGGTGGTCAGCGAGCCGTCGTGGCCGGTGTTCATGGCCTGGAGCATGTCGAGGGCCGCGCCGTCGCGGACCTCGCCGACGACGATGCGGTCCGGGCGCATCCGCAGCGCGTTGCGGACCAGGTCCCGGATGGTGACCTCGCCCCGGCCCTCGGTGTTGGCCGGGCGCGACTCCAGGCGCAGCACGTGCCTCTGGCGCAGCTGCAGCTCGGCGGCGTCCTCGATGGTGACGATGCGCTCGCCGGAGGGCACGAAACTCGACAGCACGTTGAGCGTGGTGGTCTTGCCGGAACCGGTGCCGCCGCTGATCACCATGTCGAGGCGGCCCCGCACGCACGCCTCCAGCACGTCGGCCACCGGCCGGGTGAACGTGCCGAAGGAGATCAGGTCGTCGACGGTGTAGGGGTCCTTGGAGAACTTGCGGATGGTCAGCATGGCGCCGTCCAGCGCGATGGGGCTGACCACGGCGTTGACCCGGCTGCCGTCGGGCAGGCGGGCGTCGACCATCGGGCTGGCCTCGTCGACGTGCCGGCCGACCCGCGAGACGATGCGGTCGATGACGCGCCGCAGGTGGGCGTCGTCGGCGAAGCGCGTCTCGACCTCCTGGATGCGCCCGCTCCGCTCCACGAAGATCAGGTTCGGGCCGTTGACCATGATCTCGCTGACGTCGGGGTCGCGCAGCAGGGGCTCCAGCGGGCCGTGACCGAGGATGTCGTCGGCGACCTCGTCGGCGATGCGGGCCCGGTCGGCGGCCGTCAGCGGCGTCTCCTCGCCCGCCAGCACCTCGCCGATGGTCTCGCGCACCCGCCGCCGCAGGTCGTCGTCGCCGCCCACGTCGGCGTACATCTGCGGGCCGAGCACGTCCAGCAGCGCCTGGTGCACCCGGCGGCGCACCTCGGCCAGCGGATCGACGGCCCGGACCGGCGCGGCCGCACCGGCCCCGTCGGGGCCCGGCGCCCGCTCGGCGGCGTCCTGCGGCACGGCGTCCACGCGCCGCCGGGCGATGCGGTCGTTGAGTCCCATCAGTCCCTCTCCCGATCGTCGCGTCCCACCGGCCGCTCAGCCCCTCACCCTGCGCAGGAACCCGCGCCGGCCCCGCTCGCGCCGGGGCCGCTCGGACGCCGCCGCGTCCAGGTGGCGGGCGGCGAGGTCGGCGATGGCCCGGCTGACCGCGTGGGCGGGGTCGGCGGCCGCCAGCGGCACGCCCCGGTTCAGCGAGATCGGCACATCGGCGCTGGAGGGGATGTGCGCGTGCGGCGGCACCCGCAGCACCCGCTCGACGTCCTGCGGGGTCAGCCCGACCGGCGAGCCGGAACGGTTGAGCGTCACGATCCGCCGGTCGGCGGGGTGGCCGAGCAGGTCGAGCGTCTCCAGCGCGATGCGGGTGTTCTTCAGCGTCAGCACGTCGGGCGCGGCCAGCACCAGGAAGTGGTCGGTGACGTCGAGCGCGGCCAGCGCCGGGTCGGAGAAGTGCGGCGGCGTGTCCACGACGACGTAGTCGAACATGTTCCGGGCCAGGCGCAGCACCTCCCCGACCAGCGGGCCGCCGATCTGCTCGCCGTCGGTCGGCCGGACCGGCGCCAGCAGCGTGTCCAGGCCCGGCCGGTACGGCGTCAGCAGCGAGCGCAGCCCCGTCTCGTCGAGCCGGTCGGCCATCGTGATGGCGTCGGCGAGGCCGCGCTCGGGGGTGAGCTGCAGCGCGATGGCCACGTCGCCGAACTCCACATCCAGGTCCACCAGCAGGACCCGGCGCCGGCCGCCGTCGGCCAGCGTCACCGCCAGGTTGGTGGCGACGGTGGTCTTGCCGCAGCCGCCCTTGGTGGCCAGGACCGTGACGATCCTGCCGGGATGTCCGGGGGTGCGGCCGCCCGGGGCGGGGTGCTCGCCGTGGGGGGCGGGCGCGCCGTGCGGGCCGTACGGCGAGGCGCTCAGCCGCCGGGACACCTCCAGCGAGCGCCCGCACGCCTCCAGCACGGCGTGCGGGTCCCCCGGGTCGGCGACCTCCCTGATGCCGGCCCGCAGCGCCTCCCGCAGCAGGCCGGCGCCCGCGTCGGAGTTCAGCAGCACGACGCCGGTCTCGGGCCGGCGCAGCCGCTGCTCGGCGGCGAAGGCCACGGCCTCGGCGGGCGCGGCCCCGGGGCCGAAGACCACGAGCGGCTCGGCGGGGTCGGCGGTCAGGAGCGCGCCGAGCTCGGCGGGGTCGGCGGCGATCCGGACCGCGTGGCCCGCCTGCCCCAGGAGCGCGGCGAGCTCCGCGGCCGTCGCGGGCCACGGCTCGTAGATGACAGTCATATCGCCTCCTTCCGGACGTCAGGTCTTTCTGCCGCGGCGCCGCCGTCCCTCGCGGCGCCGCGCTCTCCCGCCGGTCAGCGGAACAGCGAGTGGTTGTCGACGCCGGGACCGGGGGCGACGTCGGCGGTGTCGGTGAGCAGGCCGAGGTAGAGGGTGCCGGTCTGGGCCCCGTGCACCAGCCGTTCGGCCTCGGCCTGGTTGACGGCCACGGTGACCAGCACGGTCCGCTCCTTCTCCTGCTCCTGCTCGGCGGCGTCGGCCCCCTCGGCGGGCACGGCGCGGCGCGGCCCGACGGCGAGCACCTGCACGCGCGGGAGCAGCACCCGGGTGGCCTTGTTGGTGTCGGCGCCCTCGGCCAGCCGGTCGCCCGCGGGCACGCCGTCGCGGCCTTCGAGCACGTTGAAGGTGTCGAAGACGACGACCTGCGTGTCGGGCCGGACGTATCCGGCGACCTCGGCGGCGACGGTCATCTCCACCGTGATCGCCAGCTTGCCCTCGGGGATCGTCAGTCCCCCGGTGGCCCGCTCCGGCGCGGCGAACATGCCGCGCAGCAGCAGCTGGCGCGGCTGGAGCCCGGAGGTGAGCACCAGCTTGTCGGTGGCGGCGTCCAGGGCGCCCAGGGCGTCGGCCGGGACGCTCTCGGCGGGCATGCGCACCAGCTCGGTGAGCTCGCCGGAGCGCACCCGCTCCCCGGTGGTCCCGGCCGGGATGCGGTCCTTGGCCACCAGCACGCTGACGGCCTTCTTGCCCTCCAGCGCGCGCGATTCGGCGCCGGAGACGTAGACCAGCACCGCGGCGGCCCCGCCCAGGCCCAGCACGAGCGCGGCCAGGAGCGTGAGCATGCGCGATTTCACGCCTTTCGTCCTCCCTCCGACTATCCGATCAGCGTCACGATGGCGGCGCCCAGGTCGGGACCGCCGATCGTGCCCCTCGCCGGGATGAGGGCGCGGGTGAAGTAGCCGTAGACGCACTTGTCGGAGCCCTTGCAGTGGCTCACCCCGGTCAGCCTCGACGGCTCGGAGGCGCCGGGCAGGGCGTAGCCGGTGATGACGAACGGGGCGAAGCCCTCGATCGTGTACCGGGTGTTCTGACCGGTCCCCGCGACCTCCCGGAAGATCGGCAGGTAGGTGAGCGTCCGCCTGTCGCGGGCGTCCTCCAGGACCTCCTCGCACTCCCTGGACGGCGACACGCCCGGGTCGCCGCCGTAGGTGCCGTCGGCCTCGACGAGCACCGAGCAGGTGTCGTCCAGGTCGTCCAGCCACCCGAACCCGCCCGGGTTGTCGCCGCCCGAGCCGCGGGTCGTGCACGTCCTCGCCGTGGTGGTGTGCAGGTAGAGCACGGACTCGGAGGCCCCGGTCACGACGGCGGGCGGCGCGGGCGCGAACACCGTCCCGCCGGCGGTGGCCTCACGCCACTCGCACAGCGAGACGGTCAGGCCCAGGCCGCGGGCCCGCAGCGGCGGGCCCCAGGCGGCGCGGGCGCAGGCCCGCACCTCGGCTCCGGCGTAGCCGTCGCGGCCGAGCAGCGTCGCGGCCAGGATCGGCGGCAGCAGCGTCTCTCCTCCGGGTTGCCGGGACAGGGTCCGCGTCTCCACGTACACGGCGGTGTCGGGCGCGTCGCCGAGGCAGGAGGCCAGGTTGCCGGGCGCGGGCGGGCAGGCGGGCAGGGCCCCGTTGCCGGTCCGGCCGCACACGGTCTCCACCCCCGACGTGCCGTCCTTGGCGTTGGCGTCGGCGTAGCGCTGCGCCGTGGCGGTGGGCGCCGTGCCGCACCAGCCCCCGTCACGGGCGCACTGCTCGGCGACGGCGACGGCGGCCGCGTCGGCGCCGCTCTGCAGTTCCTCGCGTTCGGCGTAGAGCTGGCCGACGTCGACCGCCAGGGCGCCCATGCCCAGCAGCACCCCGCCGGTGATCAGCACGCAGACCAGGACGGCGATGCCGCCCTCGTCGCCGCCGCGCCAGGCCGAGCGCAGGCGTCCGGGCAGGAGCGCGGAGCGCAGGGCCGGGAGGTTCAGCCGAGGCACGGCATGACCCCCCTGCCGGTCAGGGTGATGGGCCCGTCCAGGCCGCCGCCGAACAGCGCGGCCAGTCCGGTCACCGGAGTGATGAACTCGAAGGAGTGCCTGACCTCGACGACAGCGTCGGCGCCGGGGTCAGGAGTGATGGGGCAGGCGGTGACCGTGGTGGACAGGGGCGACAGCCCGTAGGCGGCCGACTCCACGCGGGGTCCGGCCAGGTGGCCGAGCGCGACGGCCCGGGCGCCCTCCCGCGCCGCCTCGGTGAGCGTGACCTGCGCGTTGAACATGCGCCCGAAGTCGATGATCGCGAAGAGGAGGAAGAGGATCACGGGGAGCATGAGCGCCGTCTCCACGGAGGCGGCGCCCCGCTCTCCGGCGCGCGCCGTGCGCCGGGGTCCCGCGGGCCGGGCGACGCGGCCCGCCGCTGGGGCGGGCCGGCCGGGGAGCCCGGGCCGCGTGACCGTCCTGGTACGGCCCGGCTGCGCGCGAAGGCCCAGCCGGGGCACGCGATCAGCCGATCTGGTCGAGGACTTCGGTGAACTGCACGTCGAGGGCCTGACCGAGCAGGATCACGGTGCCGACGATGACCGCCGCGATGAGCGCGACCATGAGGCCGTACTCCACGGCCGTGGCGCCGCGGTCACGGTCGTCACCACTCATCAGGGCCAGGAGCTTGAGGTAAAGACCGGTCATGGGGCACTCCTCCGTGAGTCGCGGACCATCCACGGCGTCCCGCCGAGGTGGCTTTACGTGATGTGTTGAACACGTTACGTCGCGATCGGTTGCGGGAGTGGGTGCGGAAAGGGTGCAAAATCGGTGCACATCGCTCCACGTCGTTAAGTGCGCACACTCCGCCATATCTCGCTGAGAGCGAACAGCCGCCGACGGCCGCGTCCGCGAGGATCGCCGCGGAGATCACTGGAGGGCGGCGCGCCGCCGGAGGCGGAGACCGGCACGCCCCTCCCGGTGACCTCCGTGTGCCCGCACGGCACGGCCCGGAGTGCGGGGACGCCCGCCGAGCCGCGAACGCGAGGTCAGGGACGGGCGCGGGACAGGAGCGCCTCGACGCGCACCGCGAGCTCGCGCGGGCTGAACGGCTTGACCATGTAGTCGTCCGCGCCGGCCCGGAATCCCTCCTCCACGTCGCCTTCCTGGGCCTTCGACGTCAGCATCAGCACCACCACGCCCTCCATCCCGGGCATCTCGCGCAGCCTGCGGCAGACCTCCGGCCCCGACAGGCCCGGCATCATCCAGTCCAGGATCACGATGTCGGGCCGGTTCGCCTCCAGCTCGGTCAGGGCCTCCATCCCGTCGCCGGCGGTGCGTACATCGTGGCCCGCCTGTTCCAGCCGGAACACGGTCAGATCCCGGATGTCGAGATCGTCTTCGACGATCAGAACACTGCTCATGGTCACCCCGTGACGTCTCTCCCCGAAAGCCCCTTTGACCAGCGTTCATACCCGGTTCCTCCGTTCTAGGCCTCAACCGCGGCGGAACCGCCTGCAACCGTTCCGCTCCTCAAGTCACCACCCCCCGTCCCGATGGGATGGCGGAATCTACCCAGAAGCAGACAAGGGAGTGGGGATGAGCGCGCGCAGCGAGGCGGTCGCGGATGCCGCCTACTTCCGCGTCCCCCGGCGCATCGGCCGCACCGGCGGAGTGATCCTGGCAGGCCTCGTGCTGGTCCTCGGGATGATCGTGACCACGGTGGCGGCCGGGGCGCTGGCCGGCGCGCAGCGCCAGCAGGCCGACGACCGCATGGACCGCTACATGGAGGTCGCGCGCGCCGTGGTCGCCGGTGAGGCCTACCGGCGCGTCGAGCTGCTCGGCCAGCTCGCGTCCTCGGCGGGCGCCCAGACGGACCTGACCGCGAACGACTTCAACGCCCTGACCCAC
Source organism: Planobispora longispora (assembly GCF_016863135.1). Lineage (GTDB taxonomy): Bacteria > Actinomycetota > Actinomycetes > Streptosporangiales > Streptosporangiaceae > Planobispora > Planobispora longispora. Next base: position 24,127 of record NZ_BOOH01000067.1, on the reverse strand, counting down.
CGGCTCGCCTACCGGGGACTGGCCGGAATCAGCGAGGTGGGACTCGTGGTCCCCGCCGATGACAGTCAGGTGCGGAAACTGGCGGCCTTCTGGCGGAGCAAGGGCTCGACGCTGAACGTGCGGACCGCGCCGGGCGACGACCACCGGATCGTCGTGCTGAGCCGCCCCCTGGACGGGCTCTCCAGCGCCCTGGGCTCGGACCTGGCGGCCGCCGCCGAACCCGTCGAGGCCATGGACGTCGCCCGCCGCACCGGGCAGGTCACCGCCAGCCAGGTCTACGTGCTGCTGCGGGACCGCCCGCTGCCCCCCTCGCGGCGGCAGCCGTCGTTCGTGCTGGCGGCCCCCGTCTACGGCGCGGGCGACGTCCCCGACGCCGGGCTGCTGCGCGGCTGGCTGCTGATGGGCGTGCGCGGCGTCGACTTCGTCGACGGCACCCTGAAGCAGATCGCCCGGGGCGTCATCAACGCGAAGCTCACCGACGTGTCCGTACCCGGGCAGGAGCGGCAGCTGGCTGCGCTGCGGGACGGCGAGCCGATCGGCGACACCGGCCTCTACCGCGAGACGCCGATCGACGTCGGCGGCCGCCAGTGGAAGCTGGAACTCCAGCCGACCGCGGGCTTCCTCACCACCGGCGACACCTACACCTACCAAGTGATCATGAGCAGCGGGGCGGTCGCGAGCCTCCTGCTGGCCGGGCTGGTCCTGGTCCTGGTCACCTCGCGAGACCGCGCGCTGGCGCGGGTGGAGCAGGCCACCTCGGCGCTCCAGGCCGACATCGCCCACCGGCAGCAGGTGGAGACCCACCTGCGGGAGCGGGAGGCCGAACTGGAGCGCTTCGCCGCGGTCGCGGCCCACGACCTGAAATCCCCGCTCACCGTGATCATGGGCTACTGCGAGCTCGTGGAGGACCGGGTCGCCGAGAGGGTCGACTCTCAGGTGACCGGCTGGCTGAAGCGGGTCCGGACCGGCACGCGCAGGATGCAGCACCTCATCGACGACCTGCTCGCCTACGCCGCCGCCGGGGACGGGACCCTCGACCTGGAGGAAGTCGACCTCGACACGCTCGTCTCCGACATCGTCATGGAGCGGACCACCCACCTGGAGGACGAGCGGCCCAACATCGAGTTCGGCCGGCTGCCGGCGGTCGTGGCCGACCCGGCCCGGATCCGGCAGGTCCTGGACAACCTCATCGGCAACGCGGTCAAGTACGTCCGGCACGGCACCGTCGCCCAGGTCGACGTCAGCGCCGAGCGGGACCAGGACGTGTGGCGGATCGCCGTCGCCGACCGCGGCATCGGGATCTCCGCCGACCAGCGCGAGAACGTCTTCGCCGCCTTCAGCAGGGCGCGCGGCAGCGAGGGGTACCCCGGCACGGGTCTCGGGCTCGCCATCTGCCGCCGGATCGTCAACCACCACGGGGGAGAGATCCGCGTCGAGGAGAACCCCGGCGGCGGCTCCCGCTTCATCTTCACCCTGCCGGTCACGCCGGAGCCGTCCGGCCAGGACCCGGCCGCCGGGCGGGACGGCCTGGCCGCCGCAACCGGCCGGCACCCCGGCTGATCCTCTATCGCCACGCGGGTCGCGCCAAATAGACACAGGTGACCGACCTCACAGGTGCCGGATCCGCTCAGGCGCGGTCGCTCGCGAGGGCGGCGCAGGTCATCGGAGGCATACCTCCTCAGCTGCCGGATCCACCGGCCGATGGTGTGACGACCGACCGTAAAGACCGTAAACGAACGACACGGGGGTGGAAGTGATGATGATCACCAAGGAGAGGATCCTGCAGCACGAGCCGCTGAAGATCGCCGACCGTTGCGATCAGTGTGGTGCGCAGGCATTCGTCCGTGTCGCCTTCGGCCCGGAGCGTGATCTTCTGTTCTGCGGTCATCACTACAACCGGCACGAGCCGGTCCTGATGACCCAGTACTCCCACGTCACCGTGACCGACGAGCGGCACCGCATCAACCAGAAGCCGAGCGTGTCCGCCAACGCCGACTGAGCGGAGCCCTCGCCTCCGCGTCTGAGCCCGTACCGGTTCCCGGCGCGACGGCCCGGGGCCGGTCAGCCGGGCGCGGGGACGGTGAAGAAGAAGCGGGACCCGCCGCCCGGATTGTCCTCGACGCCGATCTCTCCCCCGTGGCGCTCGACTATGCGCTTGCAGATGGCGAGACCGAGACCGCTTCCGGTGTAGCCCTGCTTCACATGGGCGCGGTGGAAGTTCTCGAAGATCGCGCCGTGCTGTCCCGGGGGGATGCCGATGCCGCGGTCGGCGACCTCCACGCGGATCCACCCCGGGCTCGCGGGTGCGGCGGTGATGGCGATGTCCGGCGTGCTGCCGGGCGCGGTGTACTTGACGGCGTTGCTGATCAGGTTGTCCATCAGCTGGCGCAGCAGCGCCGGATCGGCCCGCACCTCGGGCAGGTCCCCCAGGTGGAAGAGGGGCGTGCGGGTCCCCTCCCGGCCCGCCGGGAGGTCCGCGCGCGCGGAGACGATGTCCCGCACCACGTCCTCGAGACAGACCGTGTCGACTTTGATGGCCGCGTCCCGCGCGGTGGTGTAGGCGAGCAGGTCCTGGATCAGGTTCCGCATGCGGACGCTGGCCCGCTGGATCCGGGCGATGATGTCCTTCGTGCTGCCCGGCCCCTCTTCTCCGGGCCGCTCCTCGACGGTCTCGGCGAGGATGTCGACCCAGCCCTCGATGGTGGTCAGGGGATTGCGCAGGTCGTGGGCGACCACGCCGGCGAACGCGGCCAGCTCGTCGCGGTGCCGCCGCTCGGCGGTGACGTCGTGCAGGACGACGATCACCTCGTCCTCCACCGAGGGCATGGGGATCGCGGTGACGTTGAGCGTGCGGCCCTCGGGGACGCCGGGATTGCGCACCACCACGTCCACGCCGCTGACCACATGGCCGGTCAGGGCCCGCAGGTGCGGCATCTCGTCGTCACGCAGGGGCCTGCCGTCGGGATGGAACAGGCCGTAGTGCTCGCTGGCGGCGATCCTGTCGGTGGGGCTGCTCATCCCGCCGAGCAGGCGGTGGGTGGCGGGGTTGCGCAGGAGGAAGCGCCCGCCGGCGTCCATCACGGCCAGCCCGTCGTGCATCGTGTCGACGATCGTGGTCAGGAGCCCGGCCTGGGCGGAGGCCGACTCCTCGGCCGCGGTGAGCTGCCGCAGGAGCGCCTCGCGCTCGTCCCGGCTGAGCGCGAGGGTGAGGCCGACGAGGGTGACCAGGCCCACGAAGACCTGCGCCACCATGGCCCGGGCCGGGGCCGACTCGATCGAGGCGAAGGGGCCGTGGCCGTTCAGGGTGAACAGGATGCCGGCCGTGCCGACGGCCAGGTCGTGCAGGACCACGAAGGTGGTGTTGAACCGGAGCCCCGCCCAGACCGTCACGGCCAGCAGCGGGAACGCCAGCGGAAGGCCGTGGTTGATGGCGAAGGCCACGATGTAGGCGGCGGCGGAGGCCGTGACCAGCGCGGCGCATTCCAGCGCCCGCCACATGGCGAGCCCGCGCAGCATGCCCCAGGAGGCTCGCAGGGCGGAGGCGACGTCGCCGTAGGAGCTGAAGAAGCGGCCCAGGCGCAGGCCGACCGCGCCGATCAGCACGACGCTCACGGTGTTGCGGATCAGCCACACCGCGGTGGACGTCCACGACCACTGGTCGGTGAAGACCCACACCGCCGTGGGCCCGACGGCCGTGCCGCACAGCGTGCTGATCCCCGCGACCAGCAGCAGCCTCCAGACATGCTGGACCCGGTTGAACCGTCCCCAGCTCTCGGCCTCCCATAAATCCGGACATAGCCATTTAAAAAGCCGCAGGAAAACGGCCACCTGAACCAGGTTGGCGATCACGAAGCAGATCGCCAGCCCTGAGGAGGCGCCGGTCATCGCGTTGACGGCAAACGTGATCACCGAGAACGCCACCGCGTCCAGCCACTGCGACCGTTCGTGGCGCTGCGCCATGAACCACAGCACCGCCACACCGGCGGAGGGCCACACCAGGCTCAGGCTCGACCCCTCGATCACGGTCATCCGCCCGGCGAACGTCGCGACGAGGAACAAGGCGGCGAAGCCGGCCGTACGGCGCAGTCCGGACGCCGTGGGCACCAGCGGACCGCCCGCCGCCACCATCAGCGGACCGCCCGCCGCGTCGCGGGACCGCCGGGGTCTGCGCAGCCCGGATCGGCCCCCGCCGTCGCGGAAGGCGGCTCGCCGGGCACGCACAAGGTCACCGGGGACTCATCCCCCGAAGGGGAGCCCGGTTAACGGTGACCACGGCCCCGCTGACCAGGATTTCCGGAGTATTGCCGATACCGTTCTGCGTGGCCGGACAGGAGTGAAAACCAGTTCAATTCAGGAGATTTCTCACATGGAGCCCTCGCCAGTCGATGAAGGGAGCATGTACTCCGCCGACAGGCCCGTCGACTGCGGCTGGCACCGCATCCACATCGGTCGTCAGCCGATTCATGACGACACCGGTGCCCTGGTGGCCTACGAGCTCCTCTTCCGCTCCCACGCGCATGCCGCGGGGGCGAGCGCGCGCGGCGCCGAGGCGACCAGCCAGGTGATCGTCAATGCGTTCAGCGAGTTCGGCCTGGAACGGCTGACAGGCTCGCGCCTGTGCTTCATCAACCTGACGCGGGAGTTCCTCGTCGGCGAACTGCCGCTGCCGTTCGACTCCGGCTCGGTGGTCCTGGAAGTCCTGGAGAGCGTCAGCATCGACGACCAGGTGATCTCCGGCGTGCGGAAACTCGCCGAGCAGGGATTCGCCATCGCGCTGGACGACTTCGTCCTCGGCAACGAGCACGAGCGCCTGCTCGACGTGGCCTCCTACGTCAAGCTCGAGGTCTCCGGCGTGCACCCCGAGCTCCTGCGCACCCGCGTGGCGGTCTGCAGGGCCTACAAGGGACTGCGCCTGGTGGCCGAGCGGCTGGAGACGCCCGAAGACCTGAAGTTCGCCCGCGAGCTGGGCTTCGACCTGTTCCAGGGTTACCTGCTGGGCAAGCCCCGGGTGCTGTCGCTCGACACTCTGGAGCCCAGCCGGCTGCGCCACCTCGCGCTGATCAGCAAGCTCGCCGACGAGCAGACCGACCTGGAGGAGGTCGTGAGGATCGTCACCTCCGACCCCGCCCTGTCCTACCGCATCCTGCGCGCCGCGAACTCCGCGGCGGTCGGCCTGTGGCAGCGGATCTCCTCGGTGAACGACGCGATCATGATCATGGGCACCGAGCGCCTGCGGCACTGGGTCACCCTGATGCTCCTCAGCGACGTGGTCGGCACCGACGGCGACGTCGAAGCCGACCGCATGTCCCACATCCTCACGCGGGCGCGGCTGTGCCAGCTGCTCTCCAAGCCCCTGGGCCTGCCCAGCGACAAGGCGTTCACCGTGGGCCTGCTGAGCGGCGTGGCCGACCTGCTGGGCGTGGCCCCGGCAGAGCTGATCTCCCACCTGGCGCTCAGCCAGGACGTGTCGGACGCGGTCATCGACGAGTACGGCCCGCTGGGCTCGGTCGTCACCACCGCCAAGGCGTACGAGTCGGGGAACCTGCCCGAGGAGAAGAACACGCAGCCCGACCGGCTGGCGCACGCCTACTTGAGCGCCGTCGACTGGTCGATGAACATCATCACGAGCGTCTGACCCCCGCCGTCACCGCGAGCCCCCGGCCATCATCAGCGTCCGGACGCCCAGGCGTCCGGACGTTCTGATCACCGACCCCTCTCAGGGGCCTTACTCCTCCCGGCTGTCCAAGCTCAGGGGCCTTGCTCCTCCCGGCTGTCCGGGTTCGGAGGTCGTGGTCCTCCCGGCCGTCCCGACTCAGGAGCCTTGGCCCTCCCGGCCGTCCCGACTCAGGAGCCTTGGCCCTCCCGGCCGTCCGGGCCCTTCCTGGCGGGGGCGAGGGCGGTCAGGGCGGTCATCAGCTCGTCCATGCGGGCGTCCCGGGCTCCGGCCGCCTCCAGCGCGGCCTGCAGCTCCCGGACCCGCTCCTCGGCGCCCTGCCGTACGGCATGCGCCCGCTCAGTCTCGGTGTGCGCCCGGGCCACCTCCTGCCGGGCCCGGTCCGCGACGGCCTCGGCGTCCGCGCGGACCCGGTCGAGGGCGGCCCTCGCGGCCTCGGCGTCCGCGCGGGCCAGGTCCCGGGCGGTCTCCGCGGTCTCGGCGCGCTCGCGCAGGTGCTCGGCCTGTTCGCGGGCCATGCGGGCCCGCTCCTCGGCGAGACCGGCCTGTTGCCGGGCCCCCTGCGCCTGCTCGCGCAGCACCGTCCCCTCGGCGGCCGCCTCGGCCACGGCCCGCTCGGCGGCGGCCAGCCGCCCGCTCTGCCGGGCGTGGGCGGCCCGCAGCTCCTCCAGCGCCTGCCGTACGGCGCGCAGCTCGGCGGCCGTCTCCTCGCGAGCGGTCTCGGCCGCGTTCCTGGCGTCCTCCGCCACGCGCCGCGCCGCCTGGGCGGCCTCTCCGGCGGCCTCGGCCTGGCCCCGCGCCCGCTCGTGCGCGACCGCCTCCTGCCAGGCCTCGCGCCGCGCCTCCTCGGCCTCGGCCCGGACCCGGGCGGCCAGCCGTTCGGCCTGCTCGCGGGCCTGCCGGTCGTCCCGGGCGGCGTTCAGAGCCTCCCTGCGGCGTCTTTCGGCGGTCTCCGCCCGCTGCTCGGCGGCCTCCGCCTCGGCGCGGGCCTGCGCGGCCTCGGCCTCCGCCGCGGCGATCCGCGCCAGGGCGCCGCTCTCGGCCGTCTCCAGGCGTTCGAGGAGCCGGGTGAGCAGACCGCTCAGCTCGCCCGCGGCGGGCAGCAGGCGGTCGGCCAGCGAGGCGGCCTCGGCCAGCGGTTCGGAGACGGCGGCGGCCTGCTGCGCGCGGCGGGCCCGGGAGGCGGCGTCGGCGCAGGCCTTCCTGCAGTAGAGGCGGGGCCGCCCGCCCTTGCGCCTGCCCTCTTCGTCCAGGGGTTCGGACGGCAGCGGCTCCCCGCAGTGCACGCACGCGGCCGTCTCCCGCCCCGCGGCCTCTCCCCCGAATCCCTCTCCTCCTGTGCCCTCTCCCGTGAACCTCTCTTCTCCTGCGGCGCTCCCTCCGCTCGTGCCCGCCGGGCGGGCGGCATCGGATTCGTCCTGCTGGCGAGGGTCCTCGATCATGGAGGCACCCTACAGCAAAAGCTTTCGCGTCACGCCTAAACGAATCGCGTGTCAGAAAAACGCATATTCATCTCCCCTCTGAGTTTCGATAACACCTGGTTAACGCAACTCAGAAATCGCAGGGGAAGAAGACTTCCGGCGGGTGCCCTCGTCCTGTCTCACCGGGCTTGAGGCGGTCTCATCGATCATGAGGCGTTCAGCTGCCCGTCCCACCCGGCTGGGGCCGCGGTCCGGGATCCGGATGCGGCGGCTGCGCTCGCCGCGGTCATCACGGTCATCGCGGTCGTGTGCGGCGGTGGCGCTCAGGACGCCGCGGTCTGCAGCGCCCAGGCGATCGCGAGCGGGTTCTGATACTCCCGCCAGCGGGAGATCCGTCCCTCGCGGACGGTCAGCACGCCGACGAACGGGGCCGCGGCGGACACTCCCGTCTCGGCCATCGTCGCGGCCAGCTCGTACTCCACGACGATGGTGCCGGGGTCGGCGGTGTCGTGCACGGCCAGCGCGCGGCAGTCGTCGAAGCGGAACGGCAGGTCGGCGTGCCCGGCGCGGATGAACGCCAGCACCGCGTCCCGGCCCTCGATCCGGCTGGGCCGCCCGGGCGCGGCGAACGGCATCTCCAGGATGACGTCTCCGGCGAGCGAGTCGTCGTCGAAGACGGTCTCGTTGGCGATCCAGTTCTGACGCATGCGCTCGAAGACCTCGCGTGGGGTCATTCCTGCCTCCAAGATAAGATGAGTGACGACTCGACTTACGATAATGAGTCGAGACTCATTTTCCAAGGGGGTAGGAGTGCGGGCGGACGCGCAACGCAACCGGGAACGCATCCTCGACGCGGCCGAGGAGGTGTTCGCCCACCACGGCGCCTCGGCGTCCACCGAGGAGGTGGCCCGGCTGGCCGGCGTGGCGATCGGCACGGTCTTCCGGCACTTCCCGACCAAGGACGACCTGCTGGCGGCGATCCTGAAACGCCTGCTGGCGCGGCTGGCGGAGGACGCGGCCACGCTCGGCGGGGCGGACGGCCTGCACGTCTTCTTCCGCCGGCTGGTCGAGCAGGCGGCGGCCAAGCGCACGGTGGTCGACCTGGCCGGTGTCAGCGTCCCGGCGGCGTTGAGCCAGCTGGGCGAGGCCGTGGGCGAGCTGCTGGGCCAGGCGCAGGCCGCCGGCACGGTACGCGGTGACGTCCGCCGGCCCGAGGTGATGGCGCTGCTGGTGAGCCTCTGCCAGGGCGCCCTGCAAGGCGGCTGGGACGCGAAGCTGCAGGAACGGACACTCGCCGTCGTCTTCGCCGGCCTGGCCGCGTAGACGTCGTCGGCCTCCTCCATCTTGAGCCACACCTGCGCGAACGCCTCGTAGGTCACGCGCCCCAGCAGGAGGGCGTCGCACGAGGAGAACGCGGCGCCGCCGTACGCCGAGTGCTCCTCGTCCCAGTACGGCGAGCCCACCTCTCCGGCGAGCTGATGACTCCGTCCAGCGACACGAACGTGGACTCGATGAGCTTGCGTACGGCCCTTCTCCCTTCAACCCGGCGACGCGGCGGCGGGTCAGGACTGGGCCGAGTCCTGAGCGGCGTCGCCGGTGTCCTTGGCTCCGCGGGGGCCGCCGCCGAGCAGGCCCGCCTTCTGGGCCTTGAGGACGGCGTCGGCCTCGGCCTGGGTGATGGTGCCGGCGGTGACGGCGGTCTTGAGCCGCTCGCTCAGGGCGGCCTCGGCCTCGGCGGCGCGCTGCCCGCGCAGAGCGTCCATGGCGGCGGTGAGCTTGTCGGCGGTCACGCCGAGCTTGGCGGCGAGGGCCTCGTTCCACGCCTCGCGGTCGGCCGGCTGCTCGCTCTTGTCGGTCCGATCGGCGCCGGCCTCCTCGCGGAGCTCCTCCATCGCCGTGGTGATCTTGTCCTCGTCGATGCCGAGGATCTCGGCGAGCCCGGCGGCCATCCGGCCGTGGCCGCCGCGCGGGCCGCGCTCGCCGGTCCCGGACGCGGCGCCGCCCGTGTCGGCGGTCGTGTCGGCGGTCGTGCCGCCGGAGCTCGCCGAGGACGACGCGGAGGGAGTGGGCTCCGCGGCCCAGGCCGCCACGGGGGTGACGACGCCGCCGGCGACGGCGGCGCTGAGAGCGGCGATGACGGCCAGACGCTTGGTGCGGTTCACGGTGCTCCTCGTTTTCGGTTCGGCTTGCTTTCTCACCTCGATGTTCGGCGAGCCGTATGAATGACCGATGGCGGTCTTCTGATAATTCGATGAGGAAGCGGCCGCGACGGCGGGACCGTCCGGGCGGGAGGCCGGCGAGGCGGCTCATCGCCCGCTTTTCACCCGCCTGAGCTGGGGCTGTCTCCTCGCACACGGAAGATCTCCGTGCTCCCGGCCTGTCGCCGGATCTGTTTTAATGCGATTCTCACCCTTCTCCCATAAGACCCGAGAAATGGACAGGGGATACGCGCGAAGGCGGCGGTGAAGAAGGCCCCTCGGAAACGCCGCCGGACGGAGAACCCGCCGCCCGCCGGGAGCCGGGCACATCCCGATACGGGATCGACGCGTCCCGCAGCCATCCGCGGCACGAGCTGCTCCGAAACCCTTGGCGTCGGAGCCGTGCGGATGGGGCGGAGGAAGCGCGTGGGAGCACGAGGCAGGCCGCGGGCGGGCGAGGATCGTCCGGACGGCCGTCCGCCGGGGCTGGAGGAGCTCCTGCAGAAGGTGGGGCGGGGGGACCGGGCGGCGTTCGAGCGGGTGTACGAGGCGATGGCCCCGCGCGTGTACGGCCTGGTGCTGCGGGTGCTGCGGGACCGGGCGCAGAGCGAGGAGGTCGCCCAGGAGGTCATGGTCGAGGTGTGGCGCAGCGCCGCCCGCTACGAACCCGGCCGTGGCTCCGGGCTGGCCTGGGTGCTCACGATCGCGCACCGCCGGGCGATCGACCGGGTCCGCTCGGCCCAGGCGGGTCTGGACCGTGAGGAGCGGGTGGCGCGGATGGAGACGCACCGGCCGTACGACGAGGTGTCGGAGCTGGTGGAGGACCGCCTGGAACGCGAACGGCTGCGCCGCTGCCTGGAGCGCCTGACACCGCTGCAGCACGAGTCGCTCACCTTCGCCTACTACGGCGGATACTCCTATCGAGAGGTCGCCGAGCTGGTCAGAGCGCCGCTGGCGACGGTCAAGACGCGGATGCGCGACGGGCTGATCCGGCTGCGCGACTGCCTGGGGGTGGATCGGTGAGGACGAGGAGCGGCGGGTTCGACCCGCACACCCTGGCCGGCGCCTACGTGCTGGACGCCGTCGACGACGAACTGGAGCGGCGGCGGTTCGAGCGGCATCTGGACGGGTGCCCCGAGTGCGCCCAGGAGGTCGTGACGCTGACCGAGACGGCGGCCCGGCTCGGCCGGGCGGTGGCGGCCGAGCCTCCGCCGGGGTTGCGGGAGCGGGTGATGGCCGAGATCGACCAGGTACGGCAGCTGCCACCGGCCGTCCCGGCACCGGGCGGCGGCCGGTTCCGTCCGCGCGTGAGCGGGTGGCGGCCCCGGCTGTCGGCGGTCATCGTGGCGGCCGCGACGGCCGCGGTGGCCGTGCTCGGTCTGACGACCGTCCAGGCACGCCAGGAACTGGAGGAGGCACGGCACGCCGAGCGGCGGATCGCCGCCGTCCTGACGGCCGCCGACGCGCGGACCTTCACCGCCCCGGCCGTCGAGGGCGGGCGTGGCCGCGTGGTCGTGTCCCGCTCGCAGGGCCGGATGGTGTTCTGGGCGTCGGGGCTGGCCGACCTGCCCGACGACCGGGTCTACCAGCTGTGGCAACTGGCCCCGGGCAAGATCTCCTCAGCCGGGCTGCTGTCCCCGGACGCCACCGGCGCCACCCTGCCGGTGATCAGCGTCACCGGCGAGGGAGTGGCCCAGGTGGGGGTGACGGTGGAACCGGCGGGCGGCTCGGCGCAGCCCACCACCACCCCGTTGCTGCTGGTGGACCTGCCCGCCGCCTGACCCGGACCGCCCGGCGGGCGGGACTCCGCACGGCGCGCCTCCGGGTGGCGGAAACCGGCGCCCGTCCGCCCGGCGGGCGGCGCCGTCCACGATGCGGGCGGCGTCAGCGTTCGACGGCGGCACGGAACGCGGGAAGGACCGCCTTGAGCTCGGCGGCTCCGAGATTCGCGCCGGTCACCACGCCGATCGTGCCGTCGTCGGCCCAGGCGCACATGCCGGTCTCGGATCCCAGTTCGATGATTCCAATGCAGAGAGCGCTCTCATTCGACGGATTGGCCGTCAGATCGAACCTGTGGTCGGGCGTGACGCCTTCCAGGAAGTCGCCGACGGCGGCCTCCACGACCTGCCGCCGCCGATCGGGGCCGAGCTCCGCGTCGTAGCCGGTGAAGATCATTTTCCTGGTCCACTTCTGCCCCTCGGCCCGCTCGGCCTCCTCGTAGCGCACCTGTACGGCGTCGCGCACGGAGACGCCTTCGGCGTCCCCGAGATGGGGCTGCCTGTCCAGCAGTTCCTGGCGGGTGAAGAACGGCCACATGCCGTCGAGGCGGAAGCCCTCCACCCGCTGGGGCGGCGGAAGCACCAGGCGATGGGCTCCGGCGGACGGCCCCGCCGGCGACCGGCCCGGAGCAGCGGGCTCCCCGGCCGCGCACGCCGTCAGCGCTCCCGTGACGAGCACGGTCATCGCCGCGGCGGCCGTACGGCGGAGGCGGAACCTGCGAGCGGCGGATGACGTGATCATGGACCTTCCTTCGTCCCCCGCCTCCCCTCCGGGCGCGGGTACGGAAGGTTAACCCGCTGCGGGACCATCACCGCCCCGCAGCGTTTACGCCGTAAACAGCGGACGGGGCTCCCTGCAGCGGGCCGGCGCACGAAGGGAGGAGTGTTTACGGCGTAAACGCTCCCGGGAACCCGGCCTCGGACCAACGCCAGGTGTTTACGCCGTAAACGCTCGCGGGAGCCCCCGGACCGGCGCCAGGTGTTTACGCCGTAAACGGCAGCCGGGCATGACCCCTGTGACAGGCCGGCGCACGAAGGGCGAGGAGCGTTTACGGCGTAAACGCCCGCCGGGAGCTCAGCCCCTGGCGAGCGCCGGGTGTTTACGGCGTAAACACGCGGCGCGTCTTCGTCCGGAGGGTGAGGTCAGGCTTGGTGGGGACGGTGATGCCGCCGTCGAGGATCCGCTGGCGGAGGGAGTCCACCTGCCTGCGCACCGGAGCCACGGCCTTCTCGTTGGACACCGAGTAGCCGACACCGTCGGTCTTCAGGTCGAAACGCTTGACGCCGCCCGCCCGGTCGCCCTTGATGAACGCCTGGATCTCCTGGAAGACGGCGTTGTCCACCCGCTTGATCATCGAGCTCAGGATGGCGTCGCGGACACCGGGGTCGGCGGTCTGGTACTGGTCGGAGTCCACCCCGACGGCCCAGACCCCCTTGCGGGCGGCGATCGCCTCCAGCGAGCCCGCGCCGGAGCCTCCGGCGGCGGTGTAGATGACGTCCACGCCGTCCGCCATCATCCTCTCGGCGATCTCCTTGGCCCGGTCCGGGGCGCCGAAGCCGCTGAAGTCCGGCGGCACGGAGACGTAGTCGACGCTGACGTCCACCCCCGGCCTGGCCTTGGCGGCCCCGGCGGCGAATCCGGCCTCGAACTTCTGCAGCAGCGGGATGCGGACGCCACCGATGAACCCCACCCGCCCGGAGCGGGACTTCAGCGCCGCGGCCGCCCCCACCAGGTAGGAGCCCTGCTCCTCGGCGAAGACCAGGGAGACCACGTTCGGGGCGCTGAAGGAGTCGTCGTCGACGATGGCGAAGGTGGTGTCGGGGAACTCCGCCGCGACCGTCTGGACCGCCTTGGCGTACAGGAAGCCGACCGCGATGACCGGGTTGCGGCCGGACTTCGCCAGCTCGCGGAGCTTGGCGGTCCGCTCCTCCTCGGTCTCCTCCGAGAGCGTGACCTCGACGCCGTCGACCTCCAGCTCCTTCTTCGCCCGGTCCAGTCCGGCTGCCGCCGCGTCGTTGAAGCTCTTGTCCCCCCGGCCGCCCTGGTCGAAGGCGATTCCGACCCGGACCTGCTCCAGTCCCAGGCCGTCGCTGTCGGCGGCGGCGAGGCGCACGGCCGGCTCGGCCCCGCATCCGGCGACGGCCGTCATGGCCGACAGGGCCAGTACCGCCAGCACGGTCCTGTTCGTCTTGCGCACTGTGGTCTTCCTTACTGCCTGGCGAAGGGGCCGGTGATGCGGGAGGTCTTTCGGTCCCGGCGGTCTCCGGCGTCTCTGAACGGCTTCTCTGGGGACTTCTCTGGATGTCTTCTCGGGAGGGGGTGAGGACCCGGCAGGTGTTTACGGCGTAAACGCCCGCCGGACCCACGGGCCGCGGCGCCGGAGTGTTTACGGCGTAAACGCTCCGGCGGCACGGCTCGGACGCGGCTCAGTAGGTGAACTGCTCAACCGACTCCCGCAACCGCTGGGAGACGCCGGTGAGCTCCTCCACGGTCCGGCGCGAGCGGGTGACGTCCGTGTCGACCGCCGAGGCGGAGGCGGCCACGGCGGTGATGCTCTCCGCGATCCGGGAGGCGCCGCCGGCCGCGTCGGCGACGCTGCGGTTCATCTCGTTGGTGGTGGCGGTCTGCTCCTCCACCGCGCTGGCGATCGTCGTCTGGTAGTCGCTGATCCCCGAGATGACCTCGCTGATCCTGGCGATGGCGCCGACCGCCGCGGTGCTGTCGTCCTGGATGGCCAGGACGAGACGGCTGATCTCCTCGGTGGCCGCCGCGGTCTCCTGCGCCAGGCTCTTGACCTCGTGGGCGACCACGGCGAAACCCTTGCCGGCGTCGCCGGCGCGGGCGGCCTCGATGGTGGCGTTGAGGGCCAGCAGGTTCGTCTGCTCGGCGATGCTCGTGATCAGCTTGACCACGTGGTCGATCTCCGACGAGGACGACGTCAGCTGCGCCACGGTGGCGTTGGCCGACTCCGCGGCGTTCACGGCCTCCGCGGCCACCCGGGCCGCCTCGGCGGCGTTCCTGGAGATCTCCTCGATCGCGCCGCCCATCTCACGCGAGCCCTCAGCGACGTTCCGCACGCTCTGGCTCACCTCGTGCGAGGTCTGGGCGACGGCGCCGGCCTGCTCGGAGGCGTGGGTCGCGCTGGCGGCGAAGGTGCTGGTGACGGCGTCCAGCTCGGTGGACATGTCCGCGAGGGTCACGGCGTGGTCGGCCACGTCGGTGACGACCGAGCGGACCGCCGCGAGCGCCTCGTTGAGCGCGACGGCCATCTGCGCGGGCTCGTCGTCGCCCTCGGTCGGCAGCTCCACGTCCAGGCGGCGGCGCGCCACCGTGCGCAGGGCGTCCCGCGCCGCGGTGACCGGCGCGACGATGCTCCGGGTCACCAGGAAGGCGAGGAGGCAGCCGAGCAGGAGGGCCAGGGCCGCGCCGATCGTGATCGCCCGCTGGGCGGAGGCGGCCGCGTCCGCGGAGTCCGCCACGGCCTGCTGGCTGCGCTGGTCCACGGAGTGGGCGAGCTGCTGCGCGGCGCGCAGGATCCGGTAGTAGGTGTTCCAGCTGTCGTTGACGGCGAGCTGGTCGCCCTGCCACAGCGCCTCGGAGGTGCCCGCGCGGAACGTCTCGACGATCTTGTCGTTGATCGTGAAGTACGTCTCGGACTCGGCGGTGATCCGGTCGAAGAGCTTCCGCTCGGAGGCGTTCATGGTGCCGGTGACGACGCGGGGGAGGAACTCCTCGAAGCGCTCGCGCTCCTGCTCCCACGCCTTGTGGTTGACCGAGTCCCCGCCGAACGCGCGGGCGGCGCCCAGGCGGTGGACGTCGGAGATGTAGGCGCTCTGCCAGCCGCTCATGCTGGCCGCATAGAACTTGATCTCTTTGGCCTGGCTGGTGAGGATCTGCAGATCGCGCACCTGCGACGAGGTCTGCCGCTGGTCCTGGATCGCCGAGAAGGCGATCACGGCGACCCCGGCGAGAAGGGTCAGCAGCACGGTGAATGCCACCGCCAGCCGTACTCCGATCCTGACCCTGCGCATGATCATCCTCCGTGACAGTTCTGCAACCGAGACCCATCGGCAGACCTGCGCCGGAGCTGAGGGGCACAGCCGGCCGGAAGCGCCGGAGGAGCGAACGCTGGGCGAACGTCGGCTGGGGGAACGTCAGCCGCCGGTGTTCACGCCGTGAACACCGGCCGTGGTCTCCCGGTCGAGTGTTTACGGCGTAAACGGGGGCCGCGCGTGCCGCCGGATGCTCACGCCGCGAACGGCGCCCCGTCCACGCCGCCGAGTGTTTACGGCGTAAACGCCTGCGGTGATCGTGGCCGGGTGTTTACGCCGTAAACGCTGCCTCGTCCAGCCACCGGTGTTTACGCCGTAAACGCTGTCCCGGTCCACGGCGTCGGGTGTTTACGGCGTAAACGCCCGACGGCCTCCGCCCGCCCCCGGATCTCCGGTCGGCCGGCGTGCCCCTGTCGGCCTCGCCTGCCAGACTTCGAGAGCGGGAGATCATGGGAGGAGCGCACGGTGAACGATGACCGATCGGTGGACGTCCCGGCCGCGTCCGTCCCCGGGACGCCGGCCGTCCCGGAGACTCCGGAGGCGTCCGCCCCGGCCGGCCTCATGGGATCGGCGGTCCCGGCCGTGATCGGGAAGCGGCCCGATCCGGTGGCCGCCGGAAGCCCGCCCGGCCCGGCGCCCGGCGGGCAGGTGATCGAAGGAACCCTCGCCGGGACGCCCGACTCCACGGTGTCCGCCTCGACCGCGGCCCGCATCGCCGCCAGCGTCCCGGACGCCACCCGCCGCGCCTACGCCGGGGACTGGAACCGCTTCACCGCCTGGTGCTCCCGGACGGGCCGCACGGCGCTGCCCGCCTCCGCCGAGACCCTCGCCGAGTACGTCTCCGCCCTCGCCGACGAGGGCAAGGCGCCGGCCACCATCACCCGCGCCATCGCCGGGGTCCGCACCGCCCACCGCGTCAACGGCCTCACCCCGCCCGACACCACCGCCGCCCGCGCCGTCCGCAAGGCGTACCGGGGCGAGCGGGCCGCCGCCGGGCTGCCCAACCAGCGCCAGGCCGCCGCGCTGGCCGTATCCCACCTGCGCAGAATCGCCGCCGCCCTCGACACCGGCACGGCGATCGACCTGCGCGACCGCCTGACCGTGGTCCTCGGCTGGGCCATGATGGCCCGCCGCAGCGAGCTCGCCGGCCTCGATCTGGGCGACGTCGTCGAGGTCGAGCAGGGCCTCGTCGTGACCGTCCGACGGTCCAAGACCGACCAGGCCGCCACCGGGCGTCAGGTCGCCGTGCCGTACGGCTCCGACCCGCTCACCTGCCCGGTGCGGGCCCTGCGCGCCTGGCGGGCGCTGCTGGCCGAGCGCGGCTCCGTCTCCGGCCCGCTACTGCGCCGCGTCGACCGGCGCGGCGTCATCGCCGGCGTCCCCGGGGCGAAGCCCGCCGGCGGCGGTCCCGCCGACGGCCGCCTCAGCGGTCACTCCATCGGCCAGATCCTCACCCGCGCCGCCCGCCGCGCCGGGCTCGCCGTCGACGACCTGAGCGCCCACAGCCTCCGCGCCGGCGGCGCGACCGGCGCCTACACCGCCGGGGCCGACCTGGTCGCCATCGGCCGCCACGGCGGCTGGCGCGACGGGTCGAGTGAGCTGCTGAAGTACATCCGCGACGTCGACCGCTGGAAGCACAACCCGATGCACGGCGCCGGTCTCTGACGCCGGAGAGCGGAGGCGTTTACGCCGTAAACACCTGGTGCCCTGTCTGAGCCGTCCGGCGGGACGTCCGGTCATGTATTGATCTGGAGGACCCACACCGAGACATGATCAGCACCGTGCGTGTATATGAGGCGGAAGGCATCGGTGCGCAGTTCGAACGCACCGGGGATGCCTCCGTAGGGGCGCACGCCCAGTGGTTCAGGCTCCTCGGCAAGATCGAGAAAGATATCAACGATCATGGAGCGCAGACCGGGAGCGGCCTGCCGCAGGGTCTCTCTAACGCCGTCGGCGAGATCGAGGGGTCGCTTCAAGAGTGCTCGCCGGGGGCGGGCAGGCCGAAGTCGGCGTATAGCTCGTCACGGGTCTCGTAGCGGTGCATCCTCAGCTCACCACGTTCCCGGGCGGCGATCGCCTCACGGACGCGACCGATTTCCAGTTCCTCGCGAGCCCGCAGCAGTTCCTCGTACTCCTTTTCGGAGATGAGCACAGCGCGTTCCTCGTCGGAGCGGGTGATCGTGGTCGGCTGACGACCGTGGACGGCGCGGGCCACCAGGGGACCGAGCCTCTTACGAGCCTCGACGATGCCGAGAGTTTCGTTCGTCATGCCTCCCATCGTACGGGCTGGTGAGCACCCTGTACATGATGGTCATAGTGATCACCGTTTCTCTGACAGCAGGCGGTACCGGTAGTGGCTGTGAGGCCTTCGGTGGCCCCGTCGGTCCACCTGTGTTTACGCCGTAAACACCCGAAGCCTCATACCGCGTGCCGTCCGGCTCGGCGTCCTGGTCTCGGGATACTCGGCTACCTGCTCTGCCGGGCGCGCCCCGAGTGTTTACGGCGTAAACGCCAGGAGCATCTGGGATAGTTGGCCTCCTGATCCGAAGTACCACCTCGGGAAGCACACGGAACAGGAGCCCCACGTGGCCAGAGTGCACGTTGTCCTCAACCAGAAGGGCGGCGTCGGCAAGTCGACGCTCGCCGTCAACCTCGCCGCCGTCACCGCCGACACCGTCGGGGGAGTGGCGGGGGAGAACCCCCCGGTCGTCACCGTCTCCATCGACCCGCAGGGCTCGGCCGTCTGGTGGTCGGAGCGGGTCGGCGAGGCGCTGCCCTTCGACTTCGTCCAGGCGCACGACGACATCGACGGACTGGCGAACCTCCGGCACATCCCGCACATCACCGACGTGTGGGTGGACACGCCCGGCTGGCTGGACCTGTCGGACGGCGCCTCCACCGACGACCCGCTGGGGGACGGCAAGGCCGCCGACGCGCTGCGCGCCGTGCTCGACAACGCCGACGACGTGATCGTTCCCATCGAGCCGGAGCCGCTGTCGTTCCAGCCGACGTTCAACACGGTCGAGAAGGTCGTCAAGCCGCGCAAGCTGCCGTACCTCGTCGTCGCCAACAACTGGGACCCGCGCGACGGCCGCGCCGACCTGGACGACACCCTGCAGTTCGTCCGCAACCAGGGCTGGCCGCTGGCCAACACGGTGATCCGGCACTACAAGATCCACTCTCGGGCGTCGGCCGAGGGCCTGGTCGTCACCCAGTACCCGAAGAACCGGGTCGCGATGGAGGCCCGCGAGGACTTCTACCGGCTCGCGCTGGAGCACGGCCAGATGATGAACGGGCGGGGCTGATGGCGGGGAAGAGGACGAGCCTCGCGGCGCTGATGGTCGGCCAGCCGGCCGACGCCGAGGCCCCGGCCGCGCCCGCCGCCCCGGCCGCGCCCAAGTGGCCGGAGACGGTGCGGCTGGAGGACCTGGCCGACAACCCGGACAACCCGCGGGAGAGCCTGCGGGACCTGGAAGGGCTCGCCGACACGATCCGGGACGAGGGTCTTCTGCAGGATCTGGTCGTCGTCCCCCGGGACACCTGGCTGGCCGTCTACCCGCACCACGCGGAGAAGGTCGGAGACAGGCCGTACGTCATCCAGCACGGCCACCGGCGCCGGCACGCGGCGGCGCTGGCCGGGCTGACCGAGGTGCCGGTCAAGGTGCGGGAGTCGGCGGAGTCGGCCGAGGAGCGCACATTGATCGAGAACTTCCAGCGGGACGACCTGACGCCTCTGGAGGAGGCCCGGGCCCTGCAGCGGCTGATGGAACTGCGGGAGATCTCCCTGCGGGAGGCGTGCCGCAAGGTGGGCAAGTCGCCGGGCTGGGGCTCGCAGCGGATGATCCTGCTGAAGCTCCGGCCGGAACTGCAGCAGGCGCTGATCGACGGCACGCTGAAGCTGGAGGACGCCCGGGAGATCGGGAAGCTCCCCCCGGAGGAGCAGGCCATGCCGGTCGCCCCGCCGCCCGTGGTGGAGCCCGTACGGCGGGCCGGGGACAGCGTTCACGCCGGGGACGGTGTTTACGGCGTAAACGCCCGTCGGGAGGGTTCGGCCGCCGGGGAGAAGAGCGCGAGCAGGAGGCAGAACTACGGCGTCATCCCGCTCGGGCCGCCCTCGGCGATAGCGGCCGAACTGCGGGCCCGTCTCTCCCGGGAGGACCTGGAGACGCTGGTGGAACTGCTGTCGGCGTCGGTGGCCCGGTGAGTACGGCGCAGGCCGGAGCGCGGGAAACGCCGGTCGCCGAGACCGGTGGAGTGTTTACGGCGTAAACGGGGGCCGGGGACGAAGGGTCCCCGGTCCTCTCGCGTGAGCCGGGAGGCTTCGCGAGAGGACCGGGAAGTCCCTCCGGGGCGGAAGGAGGGCGGACCGGAACCGGCCCGTCCGAGGGTCTTCGCAACGTGATCCCCCGTTCATATGATGAAGGTATGAGCACCCGCCCGATCACCATCACCGTGGAAGAGGACTTCCACGACTACGTCCAGCAGCAAGTCGAGCAGGGACGTGTCCGATCCGTGTCGGCCTATTTCAACGAGGCCGTCGCCCGCAGGATCGAGACGGAACGCCGCGCGGACGCCGCCTGGCGCGCGGCCGTGGAGAAGGCTCAGCAGAATCCGGAGGCGGTCGCCCGGGCCCGGCGGCGGGCACGCAAGGCCCAGGAGATCTTGAGTGCCCGCTGACCCGGCGTTCGTCCTGGACGCGATGGTGCTCACCGAAGTCGCACGCGGCGACTCCGACACCATCATCCTTCTTCAGCAGCTCGACGCCGAGAAGATCACATTGATCGTCCCGGCCCTGGCCGTCACCGGCGCCGCCGTCGACGTCGGCTGCGTCGACGAGCAGCTGGCGACCGTACGAGGCGTCTGCCGGCTGAACTCCGCGAAGTTCGTGGGCCCGGCCACTTTCGACGACTCCGCAGACCTCGCCCAGCTCCGCCTGGAAATCGAATCGCTCGGCGAACTGTGGGACGTCCACACGGCGGTCCAGGCCATCCTGCACGGCTGCCCCATCCTGACCACCGACTACGGTCGCTGGAAGGACGCGGTTCTCGAGGCTCGCGGGGCGCTCTCCGTCGTCGAAGTCACCGACCTCGACGACTGAACAGTCCCGATCTCGCAGGGGACCGCCGGTCTCGCGCCGACGCCTTCCAGGTGCCTGAAGGCCGGAGCACCGTAGACGGCCCGGGAAGCCGAGGTGTTTACGGCGTAAACAGCGGTCCGTGAGAGGGGCCCGGCAGGTGGAGTGAAACACGAGGCCGCCACCGGATGTCCGGTGGCGGCCTCGTGGCTGTCGGGGTGACCTGGTGGCGCCGCTGGGGCGCCTCGGTCAGGTGTTTACGTCGTAAACAGCGGCGGGGATCAGGCGTCGGCCTTGGCGCGCTGCCGCGCCATGCGCAGGGCGGCGAATCCGGCGCCGCCGAGGGTCAGGAGCATGGTCACGGCCAGAGCAGGCGAGATGCCCTCCTCACGGGCGGCGGCGACCGGGGCGGCCTTCAGCTCGGTGGTCTTGGCGTCCGCGGCGGCGGGCTGGGCGGCCTTGTCGGCCTCGGCCTTCTTGGCCTCGGTCTTCTCGGTCTTCTTGGGCTCGGCCTTGGCCGGCTGGGTCAGGGTGACCGGCTCGGCGGGGTTGCGGTCCTTCTTGCCCCAGGCGCCGGTCTCGAAGGCCACCGGGTGGTTCTTCTTGCCCACGCCCGGGCCCCACTTGGTGATGACGTAGTCGACCTTGATGTGGCCCTTGCCGCCGTTGCCGTCCACGCCCAGGGTGTCGGGGTTGAAGGTGCCGCCGGTCAGCTCGGCGAAGGTCTTGGCGTCCAGGTCCAGCATGATGCCGCGGTTGGAGGGCTCGCCCGGGCCGCGGTCGCCGACGAAGAACGGGGCCTTCTTGCCGTTGTAGACGACGTAGCCCTCGGTCATCAGCGGCCAGGACGGGGAGGCGGCCAGGCCCTTCTGCATGGGCTTGCCCGAGGCCGGCAGGCCGGTGTCGCCGTTGCGGCCCGAGGCGTCGTCCCAGTAGTAGGAGGCGGTGGTCGCGCCCTTGAGCATGACCTGCTTCTGCTCGGCGGTCTGCGTGGCGGGGGTCTTCTGGGCGGTCTCCGCGTGGGCCGCACCTGCGACGCCCATGCTCAGTCCGGCGGTCAGGGTCAGACCCAGGGTGGCGGTGAACAGGCGGGCGCGGGTGCTGAGGCGAGCGGCGAACGTCATGAATTGTGATCCCTCGTGCGGCGACAGGACTCCGGCGGTGAGTCCCGCGAGCGGGATCCGGTGCCGGTGAAGGCTGCCGTAGCGGCCTTCGACATCCAGTAAGCCGTCCGGGCGTAGCGGGAGAAGTGCGCCAAAGGTGCAGGAAAGTTGCCGCGGTTCCCGATCCCTCAACCCCCTGCTACGTAGGGGTTCCGGCCCGCTCCCACCGAGCGTTCACACCGTGGACACGGGACGGATGCCGGTGACGATCACGAGCGTTTACGCCGTGAACACGCGGCGGAGCCCAGGTGATCATCGCGAGCGTTTACGCCGTAAACACCGGGGAGGTTCGGACATCAGGGCCTGGGGCCGGACACAGACAGGCTTCCGCGACCTTGTTGCATGTATTGACCACTCATCAACCCCAGCAGTCAAGCCAGGAAGAATGCGCTTTCCAGGGCCCGTCCGTGACCCGTGGGCGGGGGTGTTCCCGCGCCCACGGGCCCGGTCGTGATCAGGCCGCGCAGTCGATGTAGACCGGGCGGGGGGCGCCGTTGCCGCCCGACTCGACGCGGGCGAGCATCGCAGCCTGGCGGCGGTTGACCACCATGGCCTGGGCCATCGCCTTGGCCGTGCCGAGCTGGCGGGCGAGGATGGCCTCGGCGCGCGGCCGCATGTCCAAGGGGAGCGGACCGATCCCCTCAGGGGGCGACCAGGAGGCCCCGCTCGCGAGTCCCTGCTCGGGCTGGTTGCTGGAGAGCAGCTTCTCGGCGGCGACGACGTCCATCTCCAGCTCGTCGAGCGCGGCGGTCCAGGCCGCACGCCATTCGTCCGCCCCTGACGGCTGGGCGGTCATGTCACGCCACCCGGGCGGCGGCGGCGAGCGAAGAGGCCTCGGCCGCGGCGGCCCGCCAGGCGTCGCGGAGCGGCTCGATCAGGGCTCGGCAGGAGGCCACCTGCGCGGCGTCGCGCCGTACGTTGGCCTGGATGAGCTGGGTGAGCAGGAAGCCGTAGAGCTCGGCGAGGCCGGCGGCGCCGTCCCAGCCGTCCGTCTTCAGCGAGGAGCGCAGCTCGATGATGATGTCCTGGGCATGCATGAGCTGCTGGGCGGCGGCCTCGCGGTCGCCGCGGCCCAGCGCCTCCTCCGCCCTGGTCAGGTCGAGTACGAGGCGGTCGTACAGCATGACGAGCAGCTGTCCGGGTGAGGCGGTGTTCACCGTGTCGGCGATGTACCGGGCTCGCATGGAAGGGTTGGTCATGGCGGCTATCCGTTGCTCGAGGGTGCGGGCAGGCTGGAGATCTGGCCGGCGAGCCAGGTGGACTGCTGGTTCAACTTGCCGAGCGAGACCTCAAGGTTGGAGAACTGCTTGCGCAGCGCGGCCTCACGCCTCTCCAGACGCAGGTCCCAGGCGTCGATTCGCTTGTTGAGGTCGGTGACCAGGCTCTCACTGCCTTTGATGGCGTTGGTGATGTTGGTCGTGCTGTTGTTGGCGGCGATCGAGATCCGCTCGGCGAGGCCCATGACGGCGGTCAGCTTGGACTTGGGGATCTTCGTTCCGTCGGGCGCCGTGGTGATCTGGACCGTGGGGTCCTCGGCCATCACCGCGTTCATGACCTTTGCGGGGTCTTCGGCGTAGGCCTTGAGGAACTGCTCGCGGTCGAAGGTGAGCTTGCCGTACTGGTCGAGCTCGACGCCGAACTGGGAGAAGCTCCCGTAGCCGGTCTGGCCGCCGCCGATCTGACCGAGGACGGTCTGCGAGATCTGACGGGCGGTGGAGTTGCCGGCGAGCGGCTGCTTCGTCTTGGCCCCGGCGGTGTAGGCGGTCTGGGTCTTGATCTCGCCCAGTACGGCGTTCGCCGCGTCGACGAAGGCCTTCATCTTGTCGGCGACGGCCTCGTTGTCCGCGTCGACCGTGACGGTGACGTTGTTCTCCAGCTTGGTCACGTTGATGGTGGTGCCGGGCAGGACGCCGGTGATGGCGTTGCTGCCGCTGGTGACGGTGTAGCCGCCGGCCGACGGGTCGCCCACCTCGATCACGGCGTTGGCGGCGGGGGTGATGTCGTCGGGGGCTCCGCCGGCGAGTCCGGTGATGGTGAAGCCGTTGGCCGTGCCGGTCTTGGTGGAGCTGAACTGGAGGACGGTGCCCTGGTCGGTGGTGAGGACCGAGGCGCGCACGTTCAGGCCCGCGGCGTTGATCGCGTCGGCGACGCCCTGCGGGGTGTTCGTGGTGACGTTGACCTCGACCGCGGCGGCGCCGCCGATCGAGATGCCGACCTTCGTGACGCCGCCGGCCAGTGCGGGGTCGGTGGCCGAGGCGTACTTGGCGGTGCTCACCTGCGCCTTGGCGACGTCGGTGACGTTGAAGCTGACGCTGCCGGGCATGGCCCCGGCCGTGGTGGTCGCGGTGACCGTGGACGAGGAGGACGCCGCCTTGCCGATCTGCCACGAGGTGGTCTTCAGCATGTCGTCGGCGGCGGACTTGAGGGAGGCCAGTTTGGTGTTGATCCCCTGGAAGGCGCTCTGCACCTTCTGCTGGGTCGTGACCTTGGACTGGAGCTGGGTCTGGGGGACCCGCTCCACCTGCATGAGCTGTGAGATCAGGGAACTGGTGCTCAGGCCGCTGACAAGGCCGTCGACAGTGCTGCCAGCCACGTATGCGTGTCCTCTCTAGGTTTCCCGCCCCCGGGCGGGCACTCACTCACTCCCGCCCCGGGGGGCGAAAGGCCGAACAAGGCGAAAGGGCGGCCGGCGGATCACGCCGGCCGCCCCTTCGTTGATGCGTTGCCGCTCATCAACGGGCGCGGTTAGCGCCTGCCGATGATTAA
>NZ_BOOH01000066.1 GCF_016863135.1 Planobispora longispora | reverse complement strand
TCGTCTCACAGGTCCCCGGCGGCGATGTGCACGACCTTGGTGTGGGTCATCTCGTCGAGCAGCTCGGGGCCGTAGCCGAACCCCTCCCCGCTCGCGCCGAGAGGCTGCGCCGCGCCGCCCGGGGCTCCGCCGAAGACCGCGTTGACCTTCACCGTCCCGGCCCGGAGCTCGCGCCAGGCCCGCTGGACGTGGGCGAGGGAGGGGGTGAGCACGGTGGCGGCCAGACCGTACTCCCCGGTGTTGGCCAGCGCGAGCGCCTCGTCGAAGCTCTCGACGACGCGGACCGCCGCCACCGGGCCGAACGTCTCCTCCCGCAGCACGAGCATGTCGTCGGCGCAGTCGGCCAGCACCGTCGCCGGGTAGAACGCGCCGGGCCCGTCGGGGATGTCTCCGCCGGTCAGGACGCGCGCGCCCGCGGCGGCCGCCGAGCGGACGTGCTCGTGGACGATCTCGCGCTGTCGGCGGTCGACGAGCGGGCCGAGCGTGGTCGCCTCGTCGAGCCCGGATCCCATGCGCAGCGCCTGCGCCGCGATCACCAGGGCGGCGGTGAACGGCTCCGCCACGGACCGGTGCACGTAGATCCGCTCGACCGAGACGCAGATCTGCCCGGCGTTGGCGAAGGCCCCGAGCGCGGCCTGCCCGGCCGCCCACTTCGGGTCGACGCCCTCGTCCACGATGAGCGGGTCCTTGCCGCCGTTCTCGCGCAGCACCCGGCAGCGGGCGGTCGCGGCGATCTCGCGCCCGGCCCGGGTGGAGCCCACGTGGGCGAGCAGGTCGAGGTCCGGGTGGGCGGCGAGCGGCGCGCCCGCGCTCCGATCTCCGGCGATCATGGTCAGCACGCCCGGGGGCAGATCCTCGGCGAGCAGTTCGACCAGGCGGGCCCCGGTGTGCGGGGTGCGCTCCGACGGCTTGTGCACCACCGTGTTCCCGGTGACCAGCGCGGCGCCGATCAGCCCGCACGCGATCGCCACCGGGTCGTTCCACGGCGTGATGACGCCGACCACCCCGCGCGGCTCGCGGACCATCAGGTCGGTCGCGCCCCAGCCGCCCTGGAGCGTACGGCCGCCGTGCAGGGGGCCCAGCTCGGCGTACTGCTCCAGGGTCCCGGCCCCGGCCTCGACGCCGCCGCGCGCGTCCGCCAGCGTCTTGCCCATCTCCCGCGTGATCAGCAGGGCCAGCTCGTCGGCGTGCTCCCTGACCCGGGCCGCGGCGCGGCGCAGCAGCGCCCCGCGCTCGGCCGGGGCCGTCCGCGCCCAGCCCGCGGCGGCGTCACGCGCCGACCGAACGGCCGCCTCGACGTCCTCCGCGCAGCCGCGCGGGCACTCGCCCACCCGCTCCCCGGTCGCGGGATCGTCCACGGCGATCGTGTCCGTGCTCGCGCTCGCCCGCCACTCGCCGTCTGCGAAGAGCCAGAGTGTTCTCATCGGCGCCCATGCCCTCCTGTCGCGCGGGCCGCTCCCGGCGGCCGTCTCGTACGTCCGGGCCCCGGCCCGTTCCCGCCGCCGGACAGCCGATCAGCCAGTGCCCTTGATCGGGGGCGGGAAAACGTCACCCCCGGGCAGCCGGAGGTGGCGCGGACCGTCTGCACCCCGGCCTGGCCGGCCCGGAATCGATCGCACAGGCCGACTCCGCCGGCCGACTACCCGTCTCGGCGGAGGTGTCCGTGCAGGAAGGTGCGGATGCCCGCAGTGACTGTCTCGGTGAGCTCATCGGCGGGCAGAGTGGCGTGGTGGGTGGGCAGTTCGGCTGAGATCAGCAGCAATAGATGGAGGGCCGCACGATCGGGGTCGTCGATCCGCAGCAGCCCCCGGTCGGCCATCTGTCGCAGGTGACCGCCCAGTTCACGGCGGACGCGGCGCGGCCCGGTCTCCTGCCAGGCGTTGATCGCTTCCTGAGGGATGTGGCCCGTTTCGGCGTTGATCTGTCCGACCAGGGAGAAGTGGGCGGCGCTGTCGGGCCTCGGCGTCACCCAGTCCAGCCCGAACTCGATGAGATCGGCCTCCACATCGGTGACCTTGCGTAGATGGCGGTCGATGACGGCGATCTGCGCATCGGCCGCCCGGGTGGCGCTCTCCTGAATCACGGCCAGGAACAGCCCGGCCTTGTCGGTGAAGTGGTTGTAGATGGTCCGGGTGGACACCCCGGCTTCAGCCGAGATCGCGTCGATGCTGGCGCGCGTGAAGCCGTCGCGGGCGAACACCGTCAGGGCGCCGTCCAGGATCGCCGGCCGTCATCCGGCCGTCACCGCGGGGAAGGCGACGTTCGAGGTCGTCGACCTGGCCGAATACGGGCTGTCGGTCCTCGACGAGCCTCTGCCTGCGCTGTTCGGCGATTACCGCCACGCCCACACCAGCCAGTGGGCCCAGACGATCGCATCGTTCGACGGGTTCGTCTTCGTCACCCCCGAGTACAACCACTCGGCCCCGGCCGCGCTGAAGAACGCCATCGACTTCGTGTTCGCCGAGTGGAACAACAAGGCCGCCGGTTTCGTCAGCCACGGTGTGCACGGCGGCGTACGCGCCGTGGAGCACCTACGGCAGGTCATGACCGAGCTCCAGGTTGCCAACATCCGCACCCAGGTCGCGCTGTCGGCCTTCACCGACTTCGAGATCACCGACCCGGCCGAGCCCGGCGTCATCGCCCCCGGACCGCACCAGGAGCCGACCCTGAACGAGCTGCTCGACGAGCTCATCGCCTGGTCCTCGGCACTCAAGCCGCTGCGTGAGGCCTCCGGTCGGACGGTGGCAGCGTGAGCGTGCGCTACCGGCGACCGGAACGAGACCATCCTCGGCGAACTGCTCGCGGGTCGCCGACGAGGTCGGGGCCGCCCCCGCCCAGGTGGCGACCGCCTGGACCCGCGCACGCGCGCACGCCGTACACCCGATCCTGGGCGCCGGAACCGCCGAACGGCTCGAGGACACACTCGGCGCCTCGGGCCTCACCCTGCCCGGCGACGCCGTAGGGCGTTCCTCCGGGGCCTCAGAGTGCGGCCGTGTAGGCCGCGGCCAGGCGCTCCATGACGCTCGGGCCGTCCCGCTCCGTCGCCGGCTCGCCGAGATGAATGATCCGCAGCTCGGCCATGAACTCGTCCCACAGCTCCGGCCCGCCCGCCGCGAGCAGTTCCGCCCGCACCCGCAGCCGCCTCGTGGTCGGCCGGTGGCGCAGGCCCCACTCACCGAGCTGCGCGAAGACCGGCACCAGCTGGATCGACGCCTCGGTCAGACTGTAGGCGGCCCGCCGTCCCGGCCCCACGTCCTCCCGGGTCAGCAGCCCGGCCTTCACCAGCCGCTTCAGCCGGTCGGCCAGGATGTTGGAGGCGATCCCCTCCTCGGATCCGGCGAGCAGTTCCCTGAAGTGGCGCCGGTCGCCGAACATCACGTCCCGCAGCACGAGCAGGCTCCAGCTGTCGCCGAACGCCTCGACCGCGGCATTGATCGGACACCCGGAACGCGCCGACTCCCCCATCTCACACCTCGCTTCCGAACCGGTTGCAATCTACCACCGGGTGGCCTAGCGTTGATAACTGATTGCAAACCGCAAGCAGATAACCGGAGGCGACGGATGAACGAGCCGCAGACCGCAGCCGGAAAGGTGCTCTGGCACTTCACGATGTCCCTGGACGGATTCGTGGCGGGGCCGGACCACGAGCTGGACTGGATGACCGAGACCACGTTCCGCCCGGACCTGACCGACGAGTACGTCGGGACCACGGGCGCCGTGCTGGGCGGCCGGGACGGCTGGGACCGCTACCCGGACGCCGGTGGCGTGTACGGCGGCGCCTGGCAGGGGCCGGTCTTCGTGCTCACCCACCACCCCGAGGACGCCGCGCCCGCCGACGGAGTCACGTTCCTGAGCTGCGACCCCGCCGAGGCGGTGCGGATCGCGCTGGAGGCGGCGGGCGGGAAGAACGTCGAAGTGCTGTCGCCCACCATCGGCCGCCAGCTCCTCGAACTGGGACTGATCGACGAGATCGACCTGCACATCGCGCCCGTCCTGCTCGGCGAGGGCATCCGGCTGTACGACAACCCCGGCGGCAAGCCGATCCACCTCCACCGGGCCGGCGTAGACGACCCCGCCTCGGCCGTGGACGTCCGGTACCGGCCCGTCACGACCGCGAAGCCCCCGGCCGGGAACGCGCCGGAGTGACCGGGCAGCAGACTTGAGACGTTCCTTCACGGGTTCACGGGGGGCGTCCGCTGTGCGGCGCAGCTCGGGCGGGCGGCACCCGGCCCACCGCGGACGTGCTCCACGGGTGGGCTCACCCGTCCGGCACGCACCGCCGTACCCGCTCCCAACCGCCCCGGTTCCGGTTCCGGCGGCCGCCGCGACGGTCACCGCTGCGGGGCGGACTCGGCGAGGGTGCGCTGGGCCACGGCGAAGGCGGCGTTGGCGGCGGGCACCCCGCAGTAGATCGCGGTCTGCAGCAGGACCTCCTTGATCTCGTCGGGGGTGAGGCCGTTGCGCAGGGCCGCCCGGACGTGCATGGCCAGTTCCTCCAGATGTCCCCCGGCGACCAGCGCGGTCAGCGTGACGCAGCTGCGGGTGCGCCGGTCCAGGCCGGGACGGTTCCAGATCTCGTCCCAGGCGTAGCGGGTGATGAGGTCCTGGAAGTCCGCGGTGAAGGGGGTGGTGTTCGCCACGGCGCGGTCCACGTGGGCGTCGCCGAGCACCTCGCGGCGGGTCCGCATGCCCGCCGCCCGGCGGTCGTCCTCCCGGCCGTTTCCCCGGCCGCCCTGGTCACCGCCCTCCCGACTGCCCTGGTCACCGGCCTCCCGGTCACCGGCCTCCCGGGCGTCTTCCCCGCCGCCCTCGCGGCTGCCGCCCGAGCCTTTCCCGCCCAGATGCCGGACGATCGCGGCGGTGACCGCCTCGGCCTGTTCGACGTTGGCCAGGTGCGCCGCCCCGGGCACCACGATCAGCAGGGAGCCGGGGATGCCGCGCGCCAGCGTCAGGGAGTGCTCGACGGGCGTGGCCGGGTCCTCGGCTCCGGCGATGACCAGGGCGGGCGCGCTGATCTCCGGGAGCCGGGCGGTGAGGTCGTATCCCGAGATGGCCTCGCAGCAGGCCGCGTAGGACTCCGCGTCCACGCCGTGCACCATGCTCAGCACCCAGTGGAGCAGGACGGGGTCGCTCTCCGAGACGCGGGCGACGAACCAGCGGCCGAGCAGGGTCTCCATGAGGGGGCGCAGACCGTCGCGCCGTACGGCCGCCGCCCGCTCCAGCCACGGGCCGGGCTCGCCGAAACGGGCGGAGCTGCAGCACATCACCAGGTGGGTCACCCGGCCGGGGGCGTCCGCGGCGACGGTGGCCGCGAGCGCGCCGCCGAGGGAGATCCCGCCGATCGCGAATCTCTCCTCGTCCACCAGGTCCAGCACGGCCCGCGCCAGCTCGTCGAAGGTGAATCCGGTGGCGGGCGCGGAGCCGCCGTGGCCGGGCAGGTCGTAGCGGAGCACCCGCCAGGTGGCGGTCAGCGTCTCCAGCTGCGGCTCCCAGACCGCCAGGCCGGTGCCCAGCGAGGGGCCGAGCACCAGGAGCGGGGCGTCCGCGGGCCCGTCGATCCGGTGGTGGAGTCTCATGCCCGGGGCTCCCGCAGGTTCACGATCATCCTCTTCTCTTCCGGTCATTCACGAATCCCCCGCGTCCATTCACAGTTCCCGCCGCTCACGACGTTCTCCCGTCCGCTCACGGCGTTCCGGCATCCGCACGGCGTTCTCCCGTCCGCTCACGGCGCTCCCCCGTCCGCCCCGCCGTCGGCGGCCCGGTAAGCGGCCAGGACGCGATCGATGAGGGCGTCGCAGGCTCCCAGGTAGCCCTGCGGGTCGAACAGCTCCTCCGGGACCCGGTCCGCCAGCGTCTCCGGCAGCGGCTCCGGCCGTCCGGACGCCTGGTCCAGGGCGTCCCGGCCCAGGTACGCGGCGAGGCGCTCGGAGACGAGCCGTCCGCCGGTCAGGTCCGCGTTGGCGCGCATCCGCTCGGGGAAGACCTGGAGCCCGCCGACCAGTTCGGCGGCGGTCTCGGCGGCCCCGCCGGTCAGCCGGAGGCACTCGCGCAGCGGCTGCCACTCGGCCTGCCAGGCTCCCGCGGCCCGCTCGTGCTCGGCGAGCTGCCCGCAGGCCAGCACCTGCGCGTGGGCGGGAACCTGGAGGGCGGCCGAGCGGATGAGCACCGACAGCGCCGGATTGCGCTTGTGCGGCATCGCCGAGGACCGGCCTCCGGAGGACTCGGCGACCTCGCCGACCTCCGTCTGCGCGAGCAGGATCACATCGGTGGCGATCTTTCCGAGCGCGCCCGCCGTCCCGGTCAGGGCCGCGCCCAACTCGGTGATCACCGACCGCTCCGCGTGCCAGGGCGCCACCGGGACGTCCAGCCCCAGCTCCTCGGCGAACAGCCCGACGAGCCCCAGCGCCCCGGCGGATCCCTCGGGCTCCGCGGGCTCCGCGGGCTCCGCGAGCTCCGCGGAAGCGGGCGCCTCCACGGGACCGGAGCTCGCGGAGCCCGCGGAACCGGGTCCGGGGAGGCCCGGAGTGGAGAGGCCCTGAGCCGGGCGGCCCGAAGCGGGGAGGCCGGGAGCCGGGAGACCGAACGCGGCCAGGGTGCCCGCCGCTCCGCCGAGCTGGGCGGGCAGCCGCAGGCCCCGCAGCCGGTCGCGCGCCTGGAGCAGGCCCGCCAGCCAGGTCGCCGCCTTCAGCCCGAAGGTGGTGGGCACGGCGTGCTGTCCCAGCGTGCGGGCGGCCATCAGGGTGCCGCGGTGGGTCTCGGCCAGTTCCGCCAGCCCGGCCGCGGTCCGGTCGAGGCCGTCCAGGACGGCCTCGACGGCCCGGCGGGCGACGAGCATGGCGGCGGTGTCGAGGATGTCCTGGCTGGTGGCCCCCTGGTGGACGTGGCGGGCCGCCTGGGGGTCGACGGCGCGCACCGCCTTCCTCAGCTCGGCGACCAGCGGGACGACCGGGTTGGCCGCCTGGCGGGCGGCCCGGGCCAGGCGGACCGGGTCGACGGTCGTGGTGGCCGCCACCTGGCCGATCACCCGGGCGGCCCGGGCGGGAACCGCGCCCGCCCGGCCCTGCGCGCGGGCCAGGGCCGCCTCGGCCTCCAGCATCGCGCGCAGCCAGGCCCGGTCCGAGGTGGCGGCCTCCGCCGCGGTGCCCGCCCGTACGGGCGAGAGCAGCCCGCTGTCGGCGTCCATCGCCCCACCTCCGTCCGCGCCGCTCTGCCGGTCCGGGCTGTCAGTAGTCAAGGAAGACCGTCTCCCCCTCACCCTGGAGGCGGACGTCGAACCGGTAGGCGTCGCCGTCCCGCTGAGCCAGCAGCGTCGCCCGGCGCTCGGGCTCCAGGCCGTCCAGCAGCGGGTCGGGCACGTCCTCCAGGTAGATCCGGGTCAGCACCGCGCGCAGCACGCCGCGCGCGAAGACCAGCAGCGAGACGTACGGCCCGGCCGGGCGTGCCGTACGGAACCGGTAGGTCCCGTCGGAGGCGGTGGCGCAGCGCCCGAACCCGGAGACGCCCTCTCCCGCGCGGGTGAGGACGCCGCGCGTCCCGGTCTCGCCCGTCCAGAGCTCCAGCAGGGCGTCCGGCACCGGCTCGCCCGCCCCGTCGGACACCCGGCCGGTGATCGTGATCGCGTCCGGGTGGCCCTCGGGGACCATCTCCCAGTCCTTGGCGTACGGCAGGCCGTGCGCGAAGAACGGCCCCACGGTCTGCGAGGGGGTGATCATTCATCCTCCATGGGGGTGCGGCCGAGAACGACGTCGAACCGGTACCCCAGTGCCCACTCCGGCTCGGTGGTGTCCATGTCGAAGGCGGCGACCAGCCGCTCGCGGGCGGCGGGGTCCCGGACGGACTGCATGATCGGGTCGAAGGGGAACAGCGGGTCGCCGGGGAAGTACATCTGGGTGACCAGGCGCTGGGTGAAGGCGGTGCCGAAGACGGAGAAGTGGATGTGCGCCGGGCGCCAGGCGTTGTGGTGGTTGCGCCACGGGTAGGCGCCGGGCTTGATCGTGACGAACCGGTAGCGGCCCTCTCCGTCGGTCAGGCACCGCCCCGCGCCGGTGAAGTTGGGGTCCAGCGGCGCCGGGTGCTGGTCGAGCTCGTGGGCGTAGCGGCCGGCCGCGTTGGCCTGCCAGACCTCCACCAGGGTGTTCCTGATCGGGTGTCCCGTCTCGTCCAGGACCCGCCCGGTGACGACGATGCGCTCGCCGATCGGCTCCCCGGCGTGCTGCCGGGTCAGGTCGGCCTCCAGCGCGCCGACCTCCGCGTGGCCGAAGACCGGGCTGGTCAGCTCGATCGTGTCCGGGTCGGTCTTGAAGGCGATCGGCGGCCGGGACGGCGCCCGCAGGACCGTGCTCCGGTAGTCGGGGCTCAGATTCGGGGGGTGGATCATGAAACTCCTTCCAGGACGAGGGCGAGGCCCTGGCCGACGCCGATGCACAGGGTGGCCACGCCGAGGCCGCCGCCGCGGCGGGAGAGCTGGTGGGCGAGGGTCCCGGCCAGGCGGGCGCCGGAGCAGCCGAGCGGGTGGCCGATGGCGATCGCCCCGCCCTGCGGGTTGACGATCCCGGGGTCGAGATCGGGCCATTCGGACAGGCAGGACAGGACCTGGGCGGCGAACGCCTCGTTCAGCTCGACGGCGTCCAGGTCGCAGAGGGTGAGCCCGGCCCGGTCCAGGGCCTTGGCCACCGCGGGCACGGGGCCGATGCCGAAGGAGGCCGGGTCCACGCCCGCCGCGCCGGTGGAGACCACCCGGGCCAGCGGGCGCAGGCCGTGCTCGGCCAGGCCGCGGGCGTCGGTGATCAGCAGGGCGGCGGCCCCGTCGTTGAGCGGGGAGGAGTTGCCCGCGGTGATCGTTCCCCCGGCCGGGGTGCTCCCTGCCGCGGTGCGCCCGGCCGTCGCGCCCGTCGCCCCGGGGAGGTCCACCGCCCCGGCGGCCGCGTCCCCGAGCCGGGCGAGCGCACCGGGGAAGGCGGGCTTCAGCTTGGCCAGGGCCGCGGCGGAGGTGTCCGGGCGGATCGTCTCGTCGCGCTCCAGGTCCCCGGCGGGGATCACCTCGGCGTCGAACAGGCCGTCGTCCCAGGCCCGCGCCGCCCGCAGGTGGCTCCGTACGGCCCACTCGTCCTGGACCTCGCGGCCGACGCCGTACCGGGCGGCCAGCAGCTCGGTCGCCTCGCCCAGCGAGATCGTCCACTCCCCCGGCATGCGCGGGTTGACCATGCGCCAGCCGAGCGTGGTGGAGTAGAGCTGCTCGTGCCCGCGCGGGTAGCCGCGCTCGGGCTTGGGCAGCACCCAGGGGGCGCGGCTCATCGACTCCACGCCGCCCGCGACCACGACGGAGGCGTCCCCGGCCGCGACCGCGCGGGCGGCCTGGATCACCGCCTCCAGGCCCGAGGCGCACAGCCGGTTGACGGTCGCGCCGGGCACCGAGACCGGGAGCCCGGCCAGCAGCGCCGCCATCCGGCCGACGTTGCGGTTGTCCTCGCCCGCGCCGTTGGCCGCGCCGAAGACCACGTCGCCGATCCGCGCGGGGTCCAGGCCGGGGGCCCGCTTCAGCAGCGCGCCGATCACCTCGGCGGCCAGGTCGTCGGGGCGGGTGGCGGCCAGCGCCCCGCCGTACCGGCCGATCGGGGTGCGGACCGCGTCGGCGATGTAGACGTCTGTCATGGGAGCACCTCGTACGGCAGGCCGACGTAGTTCTCCGCCAGCGTGGTCGCGGCGGCGTCGGAGGCGGTCACGTAGTCCAGGTAGGAGGTCTGCAGGCGGCGGCCGTAGGCGTCGTCGGAGTCGAAGGTGTGCAGCAGCGTGGTCATCCACCAGGAGAAGTGCTGCGCCCGCCAGACCCGCTTCAGGCAGATGTCCGAGTAGTCGTCGAGCAGCGCGGTGGAGCCGTCGGCGTAGAAGCGGGTCAGCGCCTCGGTCAGCACCCGCACGTCGGCGACCGCCAGGTTGAGCCCCTTGGCCCCGGTGGGCGGGACGATGTGCGCGGCGTCCCCGGCGAGGAAGAGCCGCTCGTGGCGCATCGGCTCGGCGACGAAGCTGCGCAGCGGCGTGATCCCCTTCTCGATGATCTCCCCGGTGGCCAGGGCGAAGCCGGGCACGGTCTCCAGGCGGGCCTTCAGCTCCGCCCAGATCCGCTCGTCCGGCCATTCGTCCAGGTCCTCCCCGGCGGGCACCTGCAGGTAGAAGCGGCTGATCTCCGGCGAGCGCATGCTGTGCAGGGCGAAGCCGCGCCCGGTCTGAGCGTAGATCAGCTCCTCGGCGGACGGCGCCACCCGCGCCAGGATGCCCAGCCAGGCGAAGGGGTACTCGCGCTCGTAGGTGGTGATCACCCCCTCGGGGACCGACGGCCGGGACACGCCGTGGAAGCCGTCGCACCCGGCGATGAAGTCGCAGTCGAGGCGCTCTCCGCCGAAGGTGATGTACGGCGCGTCCTCCAGCGAGTGCACGGCCACGTCGTCCACCTCGAAGCGGATGTCGGCGCCCGCGGCGAGCCGGGCCGCGATCAGGTCCTTGACCACCTCCTGCTGGCCGTACACCGTGATGGATCGCCCGGGGACCAGCTTCTCGAAGGCGACGCGGTGGCCCGCTCCGCCGTAGCGCAGCTCGATGCCCTCGTGCACCAGCCCCTCGCGGAGCAGCCGCTCGCCCACGCCCGACTCGACGAGGGTGTCCACCGTGCCCTGCTCCAGCACCCCGGCCCGCACCCGCCGCTCCACGTAGTCACGGCTGCGGCGCTCCAAGATGACCGAGGAGATGCCGCGCAGGTGGAGGAGATGGGAGAGCAGGAGCCCGGCGGGGCCCGCCCCGATAATCCCGACCTGTGTTCGCATGGGGGAGAGCATCCAGCTTCGGGGCGGGAAAACCGAGACTAGACTTCCGCTCAGTGGAAGGGCGGAGCAGGATTCTCACCGAATCCGCAGGTGAGCCTCAGGCAGGGAGAGACGATCATGGCGGGCGGGGCGCGCGAGCCGGGGCGTTCGGTCACGTCCAAGGTGCTGGCGCTCCTGGGCGCGTTCGACAGCGCCCACCCGCAGCTCAGCCTCTCCGACCTCGCCCGCAGGAGCGGGCTCCCGCTGTCCACCGTCCACCGGCTGGTCGGCGAGCTGGAGGAGTGGCAGGCGCTGAGCCGCACCTCCGACGGCCGCCTCCGCGTCGGCATGCGGTTGTGGGAGCTCGGCCAGCTCGCCCCCGCCCGGCTCCAGGACCTCGCCCACCCCTGGCTGCAGGAATTGTTCGGCACCACCGGGGAGAACGTGCACCTCGCCGTCCGCGACGGCATGGAGGTGCTGTACGTGGACAAGGTGCACGGCAGGCGGGCCGTGCCGATCGTCTCCCGGACCGGCGGGCGCCTGCCCATGCACCCCACCGGCGTCGGCAAGGCGCTGCTGGCGCACGAGCCCGAGTGGTTCGTCAGCTCCTACCTCGCGCGGCGGCTGGAACGGCCGACCCCGCACACCGTCACCGAGCCGGGCAGGCTCGCCCGCGAGCTGGCCGCCGTGCGCGCCCAGGGGTACGCGCTCACGTTCGAGGAGATGACCCTGGGCTCGTGCTCGGCGGCGGCGCCCGTCCTGGTCGGAGGCCGGGCGGTCGCCGCGGTCGGCCTCGTGGTGTCCTCCCGGCGGGCGCGCGAGCTCAAGCGCCTGGTCGAGCCGTTGCTGGCCGCGGCGGAGCGGATCGCGCACGACTACGCCCGGGCGCACGCGGCCTGAGCCGCGGGCCCGCGAGCCCGGCGCCCGCCGTCCTACAGGAGGGGCCACAGCGTCCAGTAGAAGACGACCGCGAGCAGGAGGGCCACGACGGCGACCGCGCCCGCCTTGAGCAGGGTGGGCCGCGGCATCAGCAGCCCGCCGCCGCCGAAGGCGAGACAGAAGATCCACAGCGGCGCGAGTTTCAGCAGGGCCGTCTCGCTGAGGTCGCCGAAGGCGCCGCCGTAGATCACCGCCGCCTGCGCCACGCCGAACACGACACTCGCGACGCAGAGGCTGCGCACCGTTCCGTGCCGCCGGGAGGGATCGGCCGCGCCGGGCCGCTCTCCGGCCGGGGCCCGCCCGGGAACGGTGGGGGCGCCCGGCGGCCCGGGGGCCGTGAAGGCACCCGGCGATCCAGGAGCGGTGAAAGCACCCGGCGGCCCGGGGGCCGTGAAGGCGCCCTGCGATCCGGCCATCGGCGGCCCGGGGGCGGTGAAGGCGCCGGGCGGTCCGGCGGACGGCGGCGCGGGCGTCGTCCATCCCACCGGTCGCGGCCCGTTCCCGCCCGTCGGGGCGGCGCCGCCCCCGGTCAGGACGGTGAGCACCCGGGCCGCGTCGGGCCGGGCGGCGGGGTCCTTGTCCAGGCACGCGGCCAGCAGCGGCAGCAGTCCTTCCGGGACCCCGGACAGGTCCGGGCCGCTGTTCAGGACGGCGCCCATCACCGCCATCGGGTGCTGCCCGGCGAAGGCCGGATGCCCGGTCGCGGCGTAGACCATGGTGGCGGCCCAGGCGAAGATGTCGGAGGCCGGGGAGGCGGGCCGGCCGGAGAGCTGCTCGGGCGCCATGTAGCCGGGGCTTCCCACCAGGGCCGAGCGGGTCGTGTCGGCCTCCAGTGCGCGCGCGATGCCGAAGTCGATGACCACCGGGCCCTCCGGCCCCATGATCACATTGGCCGGTTTGAAGTCACGGTGCACGATCCCGGTCCGGTGGATGGCGGACAGCGCGGTCGCGGTGGCGATGGCCAGGCGTTCCAGCCCGCCCCCGGCGCGGGGCCCCTCGGCGGTGACCAGCTGCTGCAGCGACGGGCCGGGGACGTACTCGCTGACGAGGTAGAGCCGCCCGTCGCTGACCCCCGCCGCCAGCACCTGGGCGGTGCAGAACGCCGCCACCCGGCGGGCCAGGTCGGTCTCCCGCTCGAACCTCTCCCGGACGGCGTCCTGGGCGGTCATCCGGGCGTGCAGGACCTTGACGGCCACCCGCCGCCCCGAGGGGTCGTGGCCGAGGTAGACCGTTCCCTGGCCGCCCTCTCCGAGGACCCCGGCCAGCCGGTAGACGCCGACCTGCCGCGGATCCCGCTCCTCCAGCCGCCCGAGATCGGACACCCGCCCACCCCTTTCCCGTTCACCGTTCGCCATCGGAGGTGGAGCCGATGATGGCACGCGATGAGCACGGAGGATACCGACCGCGGCGTCCCCGGGGGGAGCCCGGGGACGCCGCGGTACGGACGTCCGCCGCGTGGCGGGGTCAGAACTGCAGGGACGTCAGGGCGGTGAACTCCTCGATGCCCAGCGCGCCGAGCTCGCGGCCGTAGCCGCTCTGCCCGAAGCCGCCGAAGGGGGCCGTCGGGTTGAACACGCCCCCGTTGACGGCGACCTGACCGGTGCGCATCCTCCGCGCGAAGGCGGACGCGCGGTCGAGGTCGCCGGCCCACACCGCCCCGGACAGGCCGTACGGCGTGCCGTTGGCGATCACGAGCGCCTCGTCGTCGCCGCCGTCGTAGGGCACCACGGTCAGGACCGGGCCGAAGACCTCCTCCTGCTCGATGCGCGTGCCCGCCTCGGCCACCAGCACGGTGGGCCGGACGAAGAAGCCGGTCGGGGTGGTCTCGGGCTGCTCCGGGCCCCCGGCGACGAGCCGGGCGCCGTCGTCGATCGCGTCGCGGATGTAGGCGCGGACCCGCTCCTGCTGCACCTTGCTCACCAGCGGGCCCTGCTGGGTGGCCGGGTCCATCGGGTCGCCGATGGTCGCGAACTGGGTGAAGAGGGTGAGCAGCTCCTCGGTCTCGGCGAGCCGGGCCCGGGGCACCAGCAGCCGGGTGGTGGCGCTGCACGTCTGGCCGCTGTTGATCAGGCAGCCGGTCAGCGAGCCGGCGACGGCGTTGCCGAACTCCTCGGCCGTCAGGTCGCCGAGCAGCACGCTGGCCGACTTCCCGCCGAGCTCCAGCGAGGTGCGCTTGGGCGCGCGGGCGGCCAGCTCGGCGACGCGGCGCCCGGCGCGGGTGGAGCCGGTGAACGACACCATGTCGACCGCCGGGTGCTCGACGATCGCCTCGCCGACCACCGGGCCGGTCCCGGGGACCAGGTTGAACACGCCGGGCGGCAGGCCCGCCGCGTCGATGATCTCGGCGAGCAGGTAGGCGACGCCGGGCACCAGCTCCGACGGCTTGACCACGACCGGGCACCCGGCGACCAGGGCCGGGGCGACCTTGGCCGCGATCTGGTGGAGCGGGTAGTTCCACGGGGTGATCGCGCCGACCACGCCGACCGGCTGGCGGACCAGCACGGAGTTGCCCGACCGGCGCTCCCACTCGACCTGGCCGGCGACGTCCTCCATCGAGGCGAAGTCGATGACCGGAAGACCGGCCTGGACCATGACGGCCAGCTGCCAGGGCGCGCCCATCTCCCGGGAGGCCGTCAGGGCGATCTCCTGGGCGCGGGCCTTGAGGCCCTCCGCGATCACCGAGCACGTCTTGACCCGCTCGGCCAGCGGGGTGGCGGCCCAGCCGGGCAGGGCGCGGGCGGCGGCGCGGGCCGCCCGGTCGACGTCCTCGGGCGTGCCCTCGGGCACGGTGCCGATGACCTGTTCGGTGTAGGGGTTGACGACCGGGAGCGTGCCGGCGCCGGTGGAGGGGACCCACGCGCCGTCGACGTAGACGGTCTCGCGCGTGTGGTTCGGCTCGGGGACGGTCATGTCTGGCTCGCTTTCAGGCCGCGGTGGTGTGCTGGGCGATGTGCTCGGCCGTACGGTGGGCCAGGGCCATGCAGGTGAGCATCGGGTTGGCGCCCGAGGGCGTGGGGAAGGCGCTGGTGTCGCCGATCCAGACGCCGGCGACGTCGTGCAGCTCGCCGTTCGGCTTGGCGACGGAGGTCTGCGGGTCGGCGCCCATGCGGGCGGTGCCCATCTGGTGGGCGCTGCCCATGAACAGGCCGCCCGCGCCGATGTGGATCGACTCCAGGAGGGCCATCCACGCCTCGAAGTCGTCGCCGCGCTTGAAGACCGGCGGGGTGGCGCCGAACCACAGTTCCTCGGCCCCGGCGGCCAGGTGCAGCTCGGCCAGGGCGCGCAGGCCCTTGTAGTAGGCGGCGACGTCGCGCTCGTCGGTGAGGGCGTAGGTGTGCACGGCCTCGCCGTTCTCGTCGATCGTCACCTGTCCCCCGGCGTGCTCGCGCAGGACGAACAGGAAGTCGGCCATGCGGCCGAGCTTGCTCATCGCCTCCTTGGCCTCGCGGCCGTCGCGCCGCGCGAGCTGGAAGGCGAAGACGCCGGTGTAGTAGTGCGAGCCCTCGATCAGCAGGCCGTATCCGTCGCCCAGGTCGCGGAGCTCGTCCACGATCCCGGCCTGCGGCGGCCCCCACCACGCCCGCTGGTCCTCGGGGTAGACGCCGAAGATCCCCGCGCTGGGGTGCAGGTAGAGGTTGTGGCCGACGGCGGGGCCGCCGATGCCGGAGCGCAGCAGCAGGGCCGGGGTCTCCAGGGCGCCGCAGGCCACCACGACGTCGGCGGCGCGCACCGTCACCCGGCGGGTCTGCCCGCTGACGGGATCGGTGCGGGTGGCCTCGACCCCGGTGGCCCGGCCGCCCTCGGTGAGGACCCGGTCGGCGCGGGTGTGGACGATGATCTTCGCGCCGTGGTCGAAGGCGTCGCGCAGGTAGGTGTTGAGCGTGCCGCGCTTGCTCCCGCTCGGGTCGCCGAACTGGGTGTATCCGGCGGCCACCGGGTCGTAGGCGGCCTCGTCGACGTTGCGCACCGCCGTGTGCATCGACCAGCCGAGGGCCTTGGCTCCTTCGGCCATGCGCTGGTGCGGGCCGTTGAAGTCGCTGCACCGGTCGTTGGCGCCCATGCGCGTCAGGACCGCGTCCAGGTGGCGGTCGAACTCCTCGGTGTCGAGGCCGTCCAGCCCGTGCTCGCGGGCCCACTCGCGGCGCACCGCGTCGCTGGGCCGCACGCAGTTGTGCCAGTTGACGGTGGTGCCGCCGCCCAGCGTGTATCCGGCGAGCAGGCCGACGTTGCCGTCGGCGGAGACCGAGAGCCCGCCCCGGTACATCATCTGCTTGCCCTCGGCCTCCAGCTGGCGGTAGTCCCGCTCGCTGCTGGCCCCGCCCGCCTCCAGCACGACGACGCTCCTGCCCGCGGCGGCCAGCACCCCGGCGATCGTGCCGCCGCCCGCGCCGGAGCCGACGACCACGACGTCGGCCTCGATCACCTCGCCGTCGGCCGGAACGTACGGGGTGATGTACGGCTCGTCCTGGGGCGGGGTGATCTGCGGCCCGGGGTAGCCGTACTGCGCCCAGAACGGGTTGCGGCCCTCGGCGTCCGTGATGGAGTGGGCGAGCATGCACGCGCCGCCGCGCAGGGTGGAGATGGCGACGAGCGCCTCGGGGGCGAGCGCCATGGCGGTGGCGAGCATGCCCTCGCGGGTGGCCCGGCCCTGGTGCTGGAAGCCGAGCATGGCCAGCCCGTCGAGCAGCTGGGCGACGCCCGTCCGGTCCGCCTCGGGAAGGGTCTCCAGGTAGTCGGCCAGTGCCTCGTCGGCGCCGGCCGCGGAGCCGGGGGTCGCCCAGAAGCCGGTGGGGTCGTCGTCGACCTGCAGCGCCGGAACGGCGGTGTCCACCAGAGCGCGCAGCACGTCGCGCTGGACGGGAGTGAGAGCAGGCACGGGTCCTCCGTCGAGAGTGGGCGGTACTCGCCCGCCCAGCGCATGTGACGACGGCCACACTAGAACCTGATTCTGTAGCGCGCAACACACCCAGGGTAATCATCACAAAAGACGCATATGCCTCCTTCTCTCCCACCTCACCGGCACCGCCCGCCCTCTTAGCGCACCTCTCACCGGGCCCCGGCCTCCCCGCCCGTCGCGGCCCGGAGACGGCGGGCGGCCAGGGCCGCGCCGACCAGCAGGATCCCGCCCGAGGTCCGCAGGTCGGCGCCGAGCAGGGCGCCGGCCCGGGACAGGCGGTTGTCCACGGTGTTGGGGTGCACGCCCAGCGCCCGGGCGGTGGACCGGCGGTCGAAGTCGGCGGCGAAGTACGCCTCCAGGGTCTCCAGCAGCGCGGGATCGAGCGCGTCCAGCAGCCCGCCCAGCTCCGCGCCGCTCGCGCCGGGCGCGCTGAGGTGGTAGTCGAGCAGCACGTCGCGCAGTTCGTAGAGCCCGGCGGGACGGCCGCCGCCCCGGGCCACCTCGGCGATCCTGGCCGCCCGCCGGGCGGCGGCCGGGATGTCCGCGCGCCGCTCGGCGACGGCCGTCCCGATGTGCGCCGCGACGCCCCCGTCGGCCAGGCTGCGGGCCAGGCGGGCGGCGGGAGCCGGGACGCGGAGCGGGAGCAGGGCGTGGCCGCCCTCGGGGCCGAACCAGGACATGACCGGCTCCCCGACGTGGCGGTCCAGCTCGGCCTGGACGGTGTGGAGGCGACGCCGTACCTCCACGACGAGGCCGGTGGAACCCGCGGAACCTCCGGAGCGCCCGGCGCTCCCGGCTGCGTCGGCGTCCCGCGCCCTCTCGGTCTCGCCGGTGTCTCCGGTGTCTCCGGTGTCTCCGGCGTCTCCGGCGTCTCCGGCGGGGCCGACCGCCAGGTACAGCACCCGGTAGCCCGGTTCCAGGACGACGCCGTACCGGGCCGCCACGTCGTCGGCGTCCTGCCCGGCCAGCAGGGTCCTGGCCACCGCGCGCAGCGCCTCACCCCGCTCGGCCAGGGCGGCCTGGCCGAGGTAGGCCTCGCTCACCGCGCTCACGGCCCGCTCGATCGCCTGGAACATCAACTCGCCCAGGTGACGCAGCCCCTCCTCCTCGCCGGGCCGGGCCTGGGCGCACAGGGCGCGCCACAGCGGCCGGTAGGGGAAGAGGTGGGCGCTGAGCAGGACCGCCAGCGGCACCCCCTCGGTCATCCGCTGCGCCGCCCGCTCCCGGAACAGCAGCAGGTCGCGGCCGGTGACGGGCTCGCCCCGGGCGCCCCGGAGGAAGAGCCGGAGCCCGTGCCGGACGCTCGCGGCCACCTCCAGGTCCCGCACCCGCTCCGGCAGGCTCGCGAACGCGGGAACGGCAGCCGCCTGCTCCGCGACGATCTCCCGGGTCAGCCGGTTGACCAGAGGTTCGCAGCGGGCCGCGATCCGGGCGGCGACACGGGCCCCGGCATCGGGATCCGGGACGCGGAGACCGGGAACGCCGGGCTGCGGAGCGGCGCGGCCGGAGGCGTCGGAGTCCGGGGCGCCGGGTTCGGAAACGCCGGGGGCGGCGCGGTCGGGAGGGCCGGAGTCGTCCATCCGTGGATTGTGACATCTCACAATCCACAGGGGGTCCGGGTGGGACGGGGGGTGATTGCGCTCATTCCGTACGGACAGCACAGTGAGCACACTCCCCTCGCGGGAACGCCCGCGCCCGCCGTACCGCCGCAGGGGGCGCCCGGGCCCGCCGCATCGCCGCGGCCACCGGTGACGGCGGCCACCGCGCCGGGCGGGGAGAAGACCGACGAAGGAGCGATCCGATGGGCAGCGATCCGATGGATCTCGTGGGCTACGCCGACCTGGTCTGGAGCGGGAAGGCCGACGACAGCATCGTGCACGGCGGCCTGTCCGGGCGCGGGGTCGTCGACGTCGTGGACGGCGTGGGCTTCCGCAGCGGTTTCGGCAACACGATCGTCGTCCGGGGCGGGGGCGAGGCGGCGCTGTTCGACACCGGCAACCCCTTCGATCCCGCCCGGCTCCACCGTGAGGTGCGGGAGTGGACGACCGATCCGGTGACGACCGTGGTCTACTCGCACGGGCACATCGACCACATCTCGGGTGTGGGCCCGTTCGACGCCGAGGCCGACGCGGCCGG
Source organism: Planobispora longispora (assembly GCF_016863135.1). Taxonomy (GTDB): domain Bacteria; phylum Actinomycetota; class Actinomycetes; order Streptosporangiales; family Streptosporangiaceae; genus Planobispora; species Planobispora longispora. The sequence continues at coordinate 58,647 of NZ_BOOH01000066.1, read as the reverse complement.
GAGGCCCCGGCCCGTGGTGGCCGCCCATGAGGCGGTGGCCGCGCGCTTCGACCGCTACCTCATGACCCTCGGCTACAACTCGGTGATCAACCGCAGGCAGTTCCAGATGGACGGGTTCATCTGGCCGTCGGAGTACCGGTACCCGGACGTCGACTACCGCGACACGCTGACCGCCGGCCCCTTCGAGCTCTTCCACGGCAAGGGCGAGACCGACGACGCCAGCGTCGGGTTCCTGCCCGAGCAGCGGGTGCTGCTCCCCGGCGACCTGTTCATCTGGGTCAGCCCCAACTGCGGCAACCCGCAGAAGGTGCAGCGCTACCCGCGCGAGTGGGCGATCGCGCTGCGCCGGATGGCCGCGCTCAACGCCGAGATCATGCTCCCCAGCCACGGCGCGCCCGTCTTCGGCGCCGACCGGGTCGAGCAGGCGCTGATCGAGACGGCCGAGTGGCTGGAGAGCCTGGTGGAGCAGACTCTCGCCATGCTCAACGACGGGGCCAGGCTCGACGCGATCGTACGGGAGGTCCACCCGCCCGCCCGGCTCGCCGACCGGCCCTACCTCCGGCCGCACTATGACGAGCCCGAGTTCATCGTGCGCAACATCTGGCGGTTGTACGGCGGGTGGTACGACGGCAACCCGGCCAACCTCAAGCCCGCGCCCGACGCCGTGCTGGCCGGGGCCGTGGCCGGCCTCGCGGGCGGCGCGGCCGAACTCGGCGAGGCGGCGCTGCGCGCGCTGGAGGCGGGCGACCAGCGCCTGGCCGGGCACCTGGCCGAGATGGCCGTGCAGGCGGCCCCCGGCGACGCGGACCTGCACCGGATCAGGGCCGAGGTGTTCGAGGCCAGGGCGGCGTCCGAGGCGTCCCTGATGTCTCGGGGCGTGTTCGCCTGGGCCGCCGCCGAGTCCCGCAGAGCCGCCGGGACCGGCGAGGCGGCCGGGACCTCAGCCGCCGGCACCTCCGGCGACTGAGATCCCAGCGGCCGAGGTGCCGGCGGCCGGGTCCCGGCAGCCGGGTCCCGGCAGCCGAGGTGCCGGCGGCCGAGGGCGCCGCGGATCACCTCGTCGGCGGGCGGTCACGGCCACCGCCGATCGGACTTCCACGGCGCTCTGGGGTCGCCCCCGTCAGGAGTGATCGGCTCAGGAGTGATCGGCGGCGCGCTCGGCCTCGTCCATGGCCCTGTCGTTCACCACCGCCATGCCGGCGATCCGGACGAGCACCAGCAGCGCCATGACGGCGAAGACCGCGCGGAGCCCGAGGAACTGGGCCAGCAGGCCGCCGGCGGCGGCGCCCAGGGGCATGGTGCCCCAGGCGAGGAGGCGGTAGGCGCTGTTGAGGCGGCCCAGCAGCCGGTCGGGGGTGATCCGCTGCCGCAGCGACACCGTGATGACGTTCCAGACGGCGATGGAGACGCCCCCGACGAAGAACATGGCGCCGATCGCGAACGGGTCGGCCGTCAGAGCCGGCGCGCCGACGAAGAGCGCGCCGGTGAAGATCGTCAGCGCGATCGCACGGGAGCGCCCCAGCAGGCGCTCGGCCCGGTCCGCGACGAGGGAGCCGAGCAGGCTGCCCGCCGCGGTGGCGGTGAGCAGCAGGCCGTACGCCGGTTCGGACAGGCCCATGGCGGAGCCGGGCCCCACCGCGTAGAGCACGAGGACGGCCCAGGTGGCGCTGCCGGCGAAGTTGAACACGCCCACCATGGCGGCGAGGGTCCGCAGGAGCCGGTGACGCCAGAGGAAGCGCAGGCCCTCGGCGATGTCGGCGCGCATGGTGGTGCGCCGCTCCCGCTCGATCCGGAACGAGCCGCGCACGAGCAGCAGCGCCACCACGGCGGCCGCCCACAGCGCCACGGGCGCGATGAACGCCAGCGCCACGCCCGCCGCCACCAGGAAACCGCCCACGGGCGGGCCGACGAACTCGTTGGCGGTCAGCTCGGCGGCGTGCAGGCGCCCGTTGGCCCGCGAGAGCCGGTCACGCGGGACGACCTGCGGCAGGATCGACTGCGCCGAGGTGTCGTAGATCGTCTCGGTGACGCCGGCGCAGACCGCGACGGCGTAGAGCACCCAGATCGAGCCGGCGCCGGTCACGACGGCCAGCGTGAGCACCGCCAGCAGCACGGCCCGGACGACGTTGGCGCCCAGCATCGCGCGGCGGCGGTCGAGCCGGTCGGCCAGCGCTCCGGCGGGCAGCGCGAAGACCAGCCACGGGAGCGTCAGTGCGAAGGTCAGCCCCGCGATCAGGGCGGGAGAGTCCGTGAAGCGGATGGCCACCAGGGGCAGGGCCACCTTGAAGATGCCGTCGGCCAGGTTGGACAGGGCGGAGGAGGTCCACAGGCGCCAGAAGGCGGCCCCCAGTGGAGGCGGATCGGCACCGGACGCCTGCCGGTCGTCCGCCTGGAGACGGTCGTCGGTTGCCATGAATCGAGAGTTTCAGAGCGATTTAGAAAAATCAATCGATGTGACAGATATGAATCAGCCTCTTACGCTGTACCCATGAGCGAGCAGGGTGCCGGGCAGGAATCACCGGAGGCCGCCTCCCCCCACCCGCGGCAGCGGCGGGCGGCGACGGTCAAGGAGGCCAAGGCCCTCGCGCATCCGCTGCGCGTGCGCATCCTGCGGCTGTGCGCCCAGCGGGAGATGACGAACAAGCAGCTGGCCGACCGGCTCGGCAGCGACCCGGGCACGGTCTTCTACCACGTCCGCCAGCTGGTGGAGGCGGGCCTGCTGCACCAGGCGCCGGTGCGGACCGGCGAGAGCGGCGCCCTGGAGAAGCCCTACCGGTCCACGGGCCGCTCGTGGTGGCTGGACGACCCGCTGTCCGGCGAGGGGCCCGAGGCGTCCTTCGCGCCGATCCAGGCGTTCCAGGACGAGCTGCGCGAGGCGGGCCCGGAGTCCGTGCGGATGTTCAGCCGGTTCATGCTCCACCTGTCACCCGAGGAGATCGAGGAGCTGGACCGCCGCATCCTCGCGATCCTCGACGAGTACATCGAGACCGACGACCAGCGTCCCGACCGGCCCGCGTACGGCGGCATGGTCATCCTCCACCGGCTGGCGGAGTGAGGCCCGGCCGGCGAGCGGGTTGCGGGAGGGACCGACGCCCGACGGGCATCCGGAAGGAAGATCCATGAGCTCCATCGACTTCGGCACGCCCTCGACGCTGCCCCCGCCCAACGGCTACAGCCACGTCGCCAGCGTCCCTCCGGGCAGCAGGCTCGTCTGGACCTCGGGCCAGGTCCCGATCGCCGCCGACGGCACCCCGGCCCCCGCCGGCGACTGGGAGGCCCAGACGCGCCTGGTCATGCGGAACGTCGGGGCGGCGCTGGAGGCGGCCGGCGCGACGTGGGACGACGTGTTCAAGCTCACGATCTTCGTCGTCGACACCTCGGCCCTGCCCGTCGTCCGGGCGGTGCGCGACGAGTTCGTCAACCTGGAGCGGCCGCCGACCAGCTCGCTCGTCCAGGTCGCGGGCCTGTTCCGGCCGGACATCCTGATCGAGGTCGAGGCGGTCGCCGCGGTCCCCGCGGACTGACGGCCTCACGCCATCCGCAGGGCCAGGGCCGGGCACATCTCCACGGCCCGGCGGGCCAGGCGCCGCAGCTGCGGGGGTACGGCGTCGCGGGCGAAGACCGGGTAGCCGTGCTCGTCGAGGTGGACGAGGTCGGGGGCGAGCTTCGCGCACAGGCCGTGCCCCTGGCAGCGGGTCCAGTCGACGGTCAGACGGACCTCGGGCTCCGGCTCCCGCTCCGGGACGGGCAGCACGCCCAGGACCGGACGGCCGCAGCTCCCGCGGAGCAGGTGCTCCTGGATGTCGTCGGGGAACGCCGCCAGCGCCGACAGCACGAACCCGGACGTCCCGTCGGGATGGGAGCACGCGCCCCTGCCCCTGACCCCGGCCGCCCGGCGGCGCAGGCCGTCCAGGGCGGTGGCCGAACCCTCGACGAGGTCCGCCAGGGTGCGGGCGACGTCCGGCAACCCCAGCCGGCAGGGCCCGCACTGCCCCGACGACTGCGCGGCGAGATAGCGCGCCACCCTGAGCGTCTCGCCCAGCGGGCAGGTCTCACCGTCGAGCGGCAGCACGATCCCGGCGCCGAGCCGCCCGCCCGCCTCCTCGATCCCCTGCCGGGAGACCGGCGCGACGGCCGCGGCTCCGGGGTGGATCCACGCGCCGTGGTACCCGCCGACCAGCACGCCCTCGCCCGGCGACGCCCGGCACGCCTCCAGTACGGCGGGCAGCGGCGTCCCGGTCTCCACCTCCACCACCGCCGGAGCGACCGCCGAGCCGCCCACGGTGAGCAGGACGGTCCCGGGCTCCCGCGCGGTCCCGACGTCGGCGTAGTGCTCGGGCCCCAGGGTCGCGAGCACCGCGAGCTGGGCGAAGGTCTCGGCGTTCGACAACAGCGTGGGCAGGCCGTCCACCCCGCTGTCGCTGGCCCTGACCTTGCGGCCCGGCGGTGCGCCGCCGCGCCCGTTCACCGCCCTGACCAGCGCGCCGCCCTCGCCCGAGATGAACCGTTCGGGGATGGCCGCCACGCGGATCCGGTCCCCCGCCCCCCGCTCCTCGACCGCGGCGACCGCCGACGCGTGCCCCATCCCGCCCTCGGCGGCGGCGATCACGATCCGCCGCGCGCCGAGCGCGCCCGCGGCGAGCAGCGCGCCCTCGATGACCAGGTGCGGCGTCCTGGTGAGCAGCATCGTGTCCTTGCCGCTGGCCGGTTCGCCCTCGGCCGCGTTGACCAGGACGGCGCTCTCCGAACGGTGGGCGGCCACCGCCCGCAGCTTGCGGGCGAAGGGGAACGCCGCGCCGCCCCGGCCCCGCAGGTCCACGGCGTCCGCCAGCTCGGCCAGCTCCCGGGCGTCCAGCTTCGGCGCGGTGCCGTGCATGGCGCGATGCGCGGACAGGTCCATCCGGCGAGAGGCGTCCAGCCCGGCGGTGAGCCTGGCCGGTCCTACCCGTCTGACCTGGGGGACCCGGTAGGGGATCATCCCGTGCCTCCTGCCTGTTCGACCTGGGGGACCCGGTGAGAGCTCATCCCATGCCTCCGATCCGCCGGCGGGCCACCCGGCCCTCGGTGCCCGTCTGTCCTTCCGGACCGGCCCCGCTGTCCGTGCCGGTCCGGCTCCCCCGGGCCCGGCGCGGGACGCGGCCGACGATGCTCGTGAGCGAGGCCGGATCCGCCGCATTCGCCGTATTCATCGCCGTATTCATCGCTGTGTTCGCCGCTGTATTCGTCCGCGCCGCCGTACCGGATCGATCCGCGGTGGCACGCGCGACCGCGGGCTCGGCCGCGGGCTCGGCTCCGGCCGCGGCACGCCTGGTCTGCAGTACGGAGAGGACCCTGATCAGCAGTGCCGCGCCCACCGCCACCAGGCAGGCCACGTAGCTCCAGCTCACCCAGGAGGCGGGCGATCGGCCCGCGCTCAGCCCGTGCATGATCGCCGTAGGCCAGGCGAGGTAGGCGGAGCCGTGCAGCAACCGCCACACCCACGGCTTGCCGCTGTCCGCGAACCCGGCTCGGGCGATCCCGGTGGCGAAGATCAGCACCATCACGTCGGACGCGACCACGCCGAACCCGATCGCCATGGTCGGCGCGGACGTCGGGACCACCGCGGCCGCCGCGGGGGCCCGGCCTTCGGAGATCTTCATCAGGATGTGCGTGGCCAGGAACGCCATGCCGACCAGCGCCGCCGACCGGTGCAGGAGCTGGGTGCGGATCCTGCCCAGGGCCGGGAGGACGACCCGGTCGGCGGAGAACAGCCCGAGCGCGACGGTGGCGGTCAGCGCGACGAGCGCCAGCACACCGGAGAAGAAGGAGAGGAATCCCCACGCCGCCGCGGAGGCCCGCAGTCCCGCCTCGGTCCTGCCCATCATCAGCATGCCGACGGTGACCACCGTGATCCCCGCCCCGAGCATGACCCGGTTGGATCTCCGGTCGAGCCCCGACGCCTCCTGCCGGGAGTGCCGCGCCTGTCCGCGCCGCGGCCTGTCCGCGTCGCGTTCGCGCTCGTCCGGGACATCGGACTGTTCTCCCAGGACACGTTCCAGCCGGGTGCGTTCACTTCGGCTGTGTTCTACCGCGGCGTGTCCCACCTGGACGCGTTCACTCGCGAGGTGTGTTCCCGGGGCGTATCCCACCTGGACGCGTTCATTCCGGGGGTGTTCTGCCGGGCCCCGTTCACCCGGGAGGTGTTCTCTTCGAGCGCGTCCTCCCGCGGGATGCTCTCCCGGGGCGCCCGGCGGTTCGCCGATCCTGTGGACCGGCGTCCCCGTGTGTCGCACCGGCTCGTCGGGTCGTGCCGGTTCGTCCGGGCCGAGCGGCGGACCCTCCGGTTCGGCGACCGGCTCGCCCAGCCGGCGCGCCGGCCCGCCCAGGTAGTACACCGGAGCGTTCGTTCCGCGGGCCGCGTTCCAATCGGTGTCGTCCACTGTGCCTCCTCATCGTCCGAGCGGAGAGGGTGCCGCTCCGGGACGGGTACGAGGTCAGCAGCGACGGCCTTGGTTGATGCAGTTCACTACGGACCGCATGAGCCGGTCCGGCATCACGTTCGCGAAGTCGGCGTGATCGGTGACCGGGTTGTGCAGTTGCTCGGGGAAGGCGTCCAGCGCGAAGGAGGGGGTGGACGGCGCGGCGTAGGCCAGGGTCATCCGCAGCTGCGGAACGGCCCGCGTCCCGGCGGGACAGGCGCCGCTCTCATCGGGGAACAGGACGTGCGTGCGGTGGTTGGCGCTGTCGGTGTTCTGCCCGTCCCAGCAGCTCGGGAAGTCCAGGATCCGCATGACCAGGCTGCCCCGGGGACAGAGCGGATACTTGTCGGTCAGCACCCGGTTGGTGAACCCGCTGCAGGTCCACTGGGCCCGGGCGTTCGCACCGCCGTTGGTCGCGGCCTTGGCGTCACCGGTGATCAGCCTGAGGAACCGCGGCATCGCGGTGACCTTGGCCACCGGGTTCCCCCGGAACTGCATGATCGCCACGCGGGGGGTCAGGATGCGTCCCACGTTGCCGTCCGGGTCCTGGGTGTTGGCATCGACCGTACGGTCCCGCAGGACCGGCCAGAAGTAGGTCGAGCGGTCGCCGAACGCGCACGTCGTCCCCGCCGCCGCCAGGCTGGCGTCGGTGGAGAAGGCGTCGGTGGACAGGTTGCCGACGTAGTCGTGCACGTGGTGGGCGCCGTTGGTCACGCCCGGGGCGACGATGAAGTTGTCCGAGTTGCGGTGGCCGTTCTGGTTGCGGCCGCAGCGGGAGACGAAGCTCCCGGCGGAGCCTCCGCGCCGTGTCCGGGGCGTCTGGACGTTCGGCTGCGTCTGCCGGATGTCGACGAAATCCTGCGGGAACGGACCGAGATCCGCACAGTCCTCCGCCTGCCCGTCCTGCCCGTCCTGCCCGTCCTGCGGGTCCTGCGGATCCTCTGGACTCTGCTGGTTCTGCGAGCCCTGCTGGTTCTGCCGGCCGCTCTGACCCTGCCGGCCGTCCTGATCCTGCTGTTGCCGCTGGTCATTTTGGCCCTGCTGGCCGTCCTGGTCCTGCTGACCGTTCCGGCCTGACCGGTTGTCCTGGTTCTGCTGGCTGTCCTGGCCCTGTTCCGCGGGGTCGCAGTGGTCGGCGGCGGCTGGGCCCGTGGTGGCGGTCAGCGCCCCGGCCGCCAGGGCGAGCGCGGACAGCGGCACGTACAGGCGTCTCATGCGTTTGCGTTTCATGGGGTTCTCTCCTCACTGTGGCGCGGGAGTCACTTTGGCGCGGGAGGTTCGGGCAGGGCGGTGTAGTCGACCAGCCCCGTGCTCTCCAGCAGGGTCATGTGCTTCATGACCACCTCCACCGCCCGCTGGGCGAAGGATCGGATGAGATCGTTACGAGTGCCGGACCGTACGGCGGCAACCGCTGTGAAGACCTTCCCGTGAGCTTGGCGGAGCCGGTTGGCGAAGATCCGGTCGTATTCGGCGCCGAAGGCGGACGACAGCTCCCCCATCCAGCGCTGCTGGTCCGCGCTCGCCTGGCTGGGCAGCACCACGCCGAGCTGGCCGGCGACCGAGAGGACCTGGGCGTCGAGCTTGAGGTGGTCGGTCATCAGGTGCATGCCGACCTCCTTGACCCGCTTGCTGTCGGCGCGCTGCTGGGCCTGCTGCCCGGTGGGGATCTCCCAGAGGCCCGCCTGGCGGACCTTGACCAGGAAGTCGCGGTCGGCCGGGCTCAGCGGGCCGTACGGGGTGGAGACCCAGCCCTGGGGGGTGCCGCCCTCCGAGGCCGCGGGCAGCCCGCCGGACGGTGTGACCAGCACGACCGCCACCGCGGCGACCGCGAGGAAGGTCCCGAACAGCAGCAGCTCTCCGCTTCCGAAAGCGCCGGACCGGCCGGGACGGCGGGAGCGGCGCAACAGCGACCTGAACATGGCGTCGCCCGGGTCAGTAGTCGTCCGGAGCCTGCGTCCGCGCGGCATCCGGATCTTGTCTCCGCGCGGTGTCCGGAGCCTGCGTCGGGGCGCCGTCCGGGGACTGCGCCCGCTTCCCGTCCGGGGAGCTCGCGAACCACGTGCCACCGGCGCCGTGCCCTTTGAGGTCTCCCGGGATCTCGTCCCCGGAGAACCGGTAGAGCGGCCAGCCGCCGAGGGTCACCTGCAGGGTGCCGTCCTGCCGCTCGGCCGTGCCGACGAGGCCCTGGTCGATGCCCTCGACCATGACGTCGCCCGCGGTGACGACGGGCGGCCACGTGGCCGCGCACTCCCCGTCGCAGCTCGGCGCCGAGGGCTTGTCCTCGTCGAAGCGGTAGAGGGTCTGCCCCTGGGCGTCGACGACGACGCCCACCGCCGAGACCTTCAGGAAAGCGTGGCCGGCGTGCTCGTTCACCGCCTCCGACGTCGCGTAGGCCTGTCCGGAGTAGTCCTGCCCGGAGGCGCCGCCTCCGGCGCATCCGGACAGGGCCACGAGGGTGACAACAACCCCGGCCGGCCATAGGACGTGCCGTGTTGCCATGGTCGTTCCTTTCCGCAAGGGCCCGCCGATGCGGGCGCACTTGGTCGGAGGTACGCGACTGTCCGGAAGGCGGTTCACGGAAAGTAAGGAGATAGTCAGAAATAACTGGAGTTGTGGAAGTTGCATACGGGGCTGATAACGAAGGTGTAAAGATGTTGCCCGTGCCTCGTCATCTCGACAGCCGGTTCGAGAGCGCGGAAACCGACGATGACGTCCTGGTTGAGGTGCTGTACCAGGAGTTCGGCCCTTCCCTGCTCCGCCATGTACGCAAGGCCACCGGCAACGATCTGCAGTGGGCCGAGGACGTCGTTCAGGAGACGATCCTCCGGGCCTGGCGAAACGCGGGGAGGTTGCACCGCGAGCCGGGCCTGCTGTGGGCCTGGCTCCTCACCGTCGCCCGCCGCATCGTCATCGACGGCCGGCGTAAGCGAGGAGCTCGCCCTCAGGAGGTCGAGCCCGCCGACGCGGACGCCGTGTCCGTCCCCGACGCGTCGGAGCAGGCGCTGGAAACGATGATCGTCACCGACGCGCTCCGAGACCTGTCCGAAGAACACCGGGAAGTCATAGAGCACACTTACCTACGGGACCGTACGATTAGTGAAGCGGCGGAGATCCTGGGGATCCCGCCCGGCACGGTCAAGTCCCGGCTCTACTACGGGATCCGCGCCCTGCGCAGGATCCTGAAGGAGAGAGGTGTCGCGAGCTGATGTCCCCCTCCTCACGCGGTGCGCATGAAGACGTGACGGCCTATGCCCTCGGCGTGCTGGACGAAGAGGACCACCAGGCGTTCGAAAGCCACCTCATGTCGTGTGAGGAGTGCCAGGCCGAGCTCCGGGAACTGAGTGAGGTTCCCGGCCTGCTCGACGCGGTCCGGCGGGACCGCTCCACTTCCCTCACCGGTCCCCTCGACGACGACCGCACACCGCTCTGACCAGCGGGCCGCGGTCTCTCCCCGCGGGCCGCGGCTCCAGCCCCGGCGCCTCGTTCCCGGCCCGCCGCCGATCCGGCGCCCCGCCCCCGGCGCGCCCCGGCCTCTCACCCCTGACGCCACTCCCCCGATTCGAGGGCCCCCGCCGCCTGCGGGCCCATCAGCCCCAGCCCCCCGTCCACGAACAGGCTCGCCCCCGTCACGTACGACGAGGCCGGGCCCGCGAGGAAGGCGATGACCGCGGCCACCTCCCGGGCGTCGCCGGGCCGGTCGATCGGGTAGCCGGGGCGGCTGCCGGGTCGCGGCGGCTGATCCTCCTGGCCGGTCATCGGGGTGGCGATCTCGCCCGGGGCGACGGTGTTCACCGTGATCCCGTACGGCGCCAGCTCCAGCGCCAGCACCCGGCTCAGCATCCGCAGGCCCCCCTTGGCCGCGCAGTACGGCCCGGCCCCGACCCTGGGATGCTCCTCGTGGACGCTGGTCACGTTGACGACGCGGCCGCCCCCGCCTGCGGCGATCATGCGCCGGACCGCCCGCTGGGCGCACAGGAACGCGCCGTCGAGGTCCACCGCGAGCACCGACCGCCACTGCTCGAAGCCCATCTCCAGCAGCGGCGTGCTGCTCCCGGTCCCGGCGTTGTTGACCAGGACGCCGACGCCGCCCAGCTCGTCGGCCAGCTCGTCCACCACCGTGGCGGCCTTCTCCGGGTCGGTCAGGTCGTGCCGGCGCACCGCCGCCGCGCGGCCCCTCTCGCGCACCAGCCGCGCCGTCTCCTCGGCCCCCTCCCGGTCGCTGTGGAAGGTGACGCCTACGTCGAACCCGTGCCCGGCCAGGGTCACGGCGGTCGCCTTGCCGATGCCGGAGTCCGCTCCGGTGATGATCGCGATCCGGTCGTATCCGGAGCCGGAGATCGGCGCCTCGCTCATGCCCGTCCTGCCTTCCCGGTCCTCCCGAACCGAACGCGGCCCTTCCCGGAGGGGTCCCTCCCCCGGAGGGTCCCCCGCCCCGGAGGGGACCGGTCACCCGTCCCCGCGCAGATGGCGGGTAAACCAGTCGCGGGCCAGCGCCGCCGCGGTCTCCAGCGTTCCGGCCTCCTCGAACAGATGGGTGGCCCCGGGGACGACCTCCAGGCGGTTCTCGCAGCGGAGCCGTCCCCGCGCGGACTCGTTCAGTTCGAGCACCTGCTCGTCCCGGCCGCCCACGATGAGCAGGGTGGGGGCGGAGACCTCGGCCAGCCGGGGTCCCGCGAGGTCCGGCCGCCCGCCCCGGGACACGACGGCGGCGACGCCTCCCCTGCCATCCGCGCCGCCCTCCCCGCCTCGCCGCCCGTCCATGCCGCCCTCCCCGCCCTCTCCCCGCCCGTCCATGCCGTTCTCCCGGCCGTCTCCCCGCCCCGCCGCGGCCCACAGCGCCGCGGCGGCGCCGGTGCTGGCCCCGAAGTACCCGACGCGGAGGCCCGGCAGGTGCTCGCGCACCCAACCGGTGGCCTGCGCGAGCCGCTCGGCGAGCAGGGGGACGTCGAAGACGTTGGCCCGGTCGTCCTCCTCGGCGGGGGTGAGCAGGTCGAACAGAAGAGTGCCCAGCCCGGCTCCGTTGAGGACCTCGGCCACGTAACGGTTGCGCGGGCTGTGCCGGCCGCTCCCGCTGCCGTGCGCGAACACGACGATCCCGGGGGCGCCCGCGGGAACGGCGAGCGTCCCCGGCAGCTCCGCTTTCCCCAGGTCCATCAGGACCTCTCGCGACACTCCCCGCGCGGTCCCGGCGCCCGCCCCCGGCCCGCTCCGCGCCGTCCCGGCCCGGCTCAGCAGGTCGGTGACCTCCGCGTCGTCGACCTGGGTGAAGTCCTCGTACCACTGGCCGATGGCGCCCAGGGATTCGGGGGCCACGAGACAGACGATCTCGTCGGCGTCGTCTCCCAGGCGCGCCTCCACGTCCGGCGCGCACACGGGGGCGGCCAGGACGATCCGGCCGGCGCCGTGGGCCCGGGCGACCCTGCAGGCGGCGCGGGCCGTGGAGCCGGTGGCGATCCCGTCGTCCACGACGACGGCGGTCCTGCCCTCCAGGGAGACGCCCGGCCGCCCCGCGCGGAACCGCTCCGCCCGCCGCGCGAGCACCTCGCGTTCGTGCTCCTCCACCGGCGCCATGTCCTCCGGACGCAGGCCCGCCATCCGGACCACTCCCGGGTCCACGACGCGCACCCCGCCCTCCCCGATGGCGCCGAAGCCCAGCTCCGGCTGGACGGGCACGCCCAGCTTGCGCACCAGGATGACGTCCAGCGGCGCGTCCAGCTCCCTGGCCACCTCGAAGGCGATCGGGACTCCTCCCCGCGGCAGGCCGAGGACGACGACGTCCTGGCCGCGAAGGTGCCCGAGCCGTACGGCCAGGCGCCGTCCCGCCTCCGTGCGATCGGTGAACACCGCGGTCCACCCCCGATCCTCGTCTTTCGCCCCCCGACGGTCACGTCTTACCCGGCCCCGTCACCGTCATGCGGTCCCGCGCCCCGGCGACCGCCCGGCGGGACCGTCCGCGGGGGCCCGTCCCCGCTCCCGGCGGCCGTGCCTTCCCTGGACCGCCCGCCCGGCGAGGGCGACGGCCGCGGCCAGGCAGGACCAGGCGAACCAGTCGCCCCACCTGGTGTAGGGAGTGCCGGCGCCGCCTGCGGGGACGGCCGCCGTGAGGGTCACGACGGCACGGTCTCCGGTCGCCCGCTCGGCGAGGACGCGCCCGTACGGGTCGCTGACCGTCAGGTTGCCGTCCGCCGCGCCGCGCACGACCGCGAAGCCGTTCTCCACGCCGCGCGTCACCGCGATCCGGGAATGCTGCCAGGCGTCGAGCCCGAAGTCCCAGGAGGGCACGAACATGACCGTGGCGCCGATCCGGCGGTTCTCCCGGGCCAGGCCGGGGAAGTCCAGGTCCTTGCAGATCGCCACTCCCACGTCACCGGCGACGAGAGCCCGCCCGCCCGGCTCGTACGGCTCGACGCCGGGCACCATGTGCCGCTTGCGGTAGATCCGCGGCTCACCTCCCCGGGCGGGGAAGAACACGGCCGTGTTGTGACCGGCGTCGGTGACGATCACCCCGGCGACGATGTCCATCCGGCGCTCGCGGGCCAGCGCGGCCAGCGGATCGGTGATCCGGGGCAGGTGCGCCGCGGTGGTGACGAAGGCGCCCTCCGCCAGCACGGCCGCGTCGGTCTCCCGGGGCAGGGCGCGCAGGCGCGCCAGCGTGTCGCGGAGTTTCTCCGTCCCCCGGGGCGTGTCCACCGGGGCCCAGTCCCCGTGCTGTCCGGCGGCCAGCAGCGCCACGTTCCGGTGCGGGCCCGCGGGGGGCGCGGCGAGCCGTACGGTCCCGTACCCCGCCACCGCGGCGAGCAGGGCGAGCGTCGTGAGGCCCACGCCCAGGCGCGCGCGTCCCGCCGTCCCCGGGGCGAGGATCACCGCGACGGCCGCCGGGACCGCCATCAGCGCGAATGTGACGCCCCACACGCCGGTGAGCGAGGCGAGCTGCAGCACCGGCAGCACATCGGCCTGCGTGTAGGCCAGGCTCCACAGCGCCCCGTCCGGGCCGAGGACCGAGACCAGATACTCGCCGCTCACCCACACCGCGGGCACGGCCACCGCGGCCGCCACCGGCCTGCCCCGCCGCGCCAGGAGCCGGAAGAGCAGCACGGCCGCGACCGCCAGCAGGGCCGGGAGCACCACGCTGAGCAGCGCGACCGGGAGCGGGACCTCCAGCCGGTCACGCTGCAGGTCCCACAGGTTCAGCCCGCCGACCCCCCAGGCCGTGAACGCCGCGGCGGACGCGACGGGGGCGGAGACCCGGGGCGCGAGCAGCAGCACCGGCAGGGGCGCCAGCCAGGTGAGCCACGGCAGCGGGGTCAGCCCGGTGCCGGAGAACAGCAGGAGGGCGGTGGCGGCGGTGGCGGTGACCGTGGCGGCGAGAACGGCCGGCAGACGCACGACGGGCGGCGCAGCGCCGGATGTGGAGGGCATGGCGGGCGGAACGGCATCGGACACGGGTGGCGTGGCCGAAGGACCGGGGGACGTGGCAGGGGGGACGGACGGCGGGTGCATCTCGGCGCTCTCCTCGGAGTGGATCTCGGGCCCGGGCCCCTCGGAGAGGTGAGTCCCAGGCCGGGACGGGCTTCGAATGCTCCCCGCGAGAAGGGCTCGGGGGATCGCCGCGAAGAGTGAATGCCTCCTCATTCCCAGGAGTGAGCCGCTCCCGGAGGTGGGCCGTTCCCAGGAGCGCGCACCTCCCAGCTTCAGGAGCGCGCTCTTCCCGGGAGTGAGCCGTTCCCGGGAAGAGCGCTACTCCCAGAGGTGCGTTCCCGCCACGACCAGCCCCGACTCGTAGGCGAAGACCACCGCCTGCGCCCGGTCGCGCAGCCCGAGCTTGGCCAGCAGGTTGCTGACGTGCGTCTTGACGGTGTGCTCGCTCACGTGCAGCGCCGCGGCGATCTCCGCGTTGGACATGCCCCGTGCCACCCGCTCCAGCGTCTCCCGCTCCCTGGCGGTCAACTCGCCGAGCCGGGCCTTCAGGCGGGGTACGGCGCCGCCCCGCCGTACCAGATCGGAGATCAGCCGCCGGGTGACCGTCGGAGCCAGGAGCGCCTCCCCCGCGGCGACCACCCGGACGGCGGCGACCAGCTCGTCCCGGTGGGCGTCCTTCAGCAGGAACCCGCTGGCGCCGGCCCGCAGCACGGCGTAGACGTACTCGTCGAGGTCGAACATGGTCAGCGCCAGGACCCTGGCGTCGGTGCGCTCGCAGATCCGGGCCGTCGCCTCGACCCCGTCGACGTCCGGCATCCGGATGTCCATCAGAACCACGTCGGGGCGGAGCTCCACCGCCCTGCGGACGGCCTCGGCCCCGCCGGCGGCCTCCCCGACGACGGAGATGTCGGGCTGGGCGTCGAGGATCATCGAGAAGCCGCCGCGGAACAGATCCTGGTCATCGACGACGAGTACGCGCACCATCGGCGGACCGCTCCTGTTCGATAGGCGGCGTCGTGACGGCCGCGGACCTTTCCCGTCCGACTGCCGGATACTCACCCCGCGGCATCCCAACCGGCGGAGACTCGGCCTGTGGCGCCTCGACCGGCGGAAACTCAACCGGCGGAGACTCCGCCTGCGATGTCCCGAGCGGCAGGGTCGCGGTGACGGTGAACCCGCCGCCCGCCCTCTCGCCCTGCTCGGGACCGCCCCGCCCCGGGCCCGTCCGCAGCGTGCCCCCGCACGCCTCGACCCGTTCCCGCATGCCGATCAGGCCGTGTCCCGCCGCGTTCCCGCCCGGGGCCGGGCCGCGGCCGTCATCGGTCACCTCGATCCGCAGGGCATCCGGCGACCAGCTCAGCCGTACCCGCACGGCGGTGGCCCCCGCGTGCCGGAGCGTGTTCGTCAGCGACTCCTGGACGAGCCGGTAGGCCGCCATGCCGACGTCGGCGGGCACCGGTCCGGCCTCGCCCAGGACCTCGACGGCCACCTCCAGCCCGGTCTCCCGGACCTGCCCGACCAGGCGCTCCACCTCACCGAGCCCAGGCGGCGGCGCGAGCCCGGCGCCGTCACCCGACCGCAGCGCGCCCAGGACGCGGCGGAGCTGGCCGACCGCCTCCCGCCCGGTCCGGGCGATCGCCTCGAGCGCGGCCTCGGCCCGGTCCGGATCGGCCCGCACCGCCAGCGAGCCCGCGTCCGCCTGGACGACCATGACGCCGACCGAGTGGGTCAGGACGTCGTGCATGTCGCGCGCGATGCGCATGCGCTCCTGCGCGGCGATCGCCGTCCTCTCCTCCTCCAGCCTCCGGGTGCGCTCCTCCAGCGCGGCGATCTCCGCTCGGCGCGCCCGCGCTCCGGTCCCCAGCGCGCAGGCGGCGACGAACGCCATCCCGACGTAACCGAAGGAGTCCGGCGACTCGCCCGGCACCGCGAGGGACATCGCCAGCAGCACCGCACCGGCGGCCCCGCCCAGCAACCGCTCCCGCCGGGCGCTGAACGCCGCCACCGTGTACACCGCCACCAGCGCGCCGTACGGCAGCGGCGGCAGCGCGTGGGCCAGCGCGAGGCCGGTCGTCGCGGCGCACACCGCCGAGGCCGTCGGCACGGGCGCCTTCCTCCGCCACAGCAGCGGGACCGACGCCCCCAGGGCCAGCACCGCCACCCACGGTCCCCCGCCTGCCCACCTCAGCCCGGACCAGAGGGTGGCGGCGGCCACCGCACCGGCGATCACGGCGTCGACGACGACCGGCGGGACACCGCGCAGCCTGACGATCCGCTCTCGCGCGGACACGACGGGCCGCGCGGACACGGTCGGGGGGACCCGCAACGTGCACCTCCTGAGGCGAGATCCACCACCAGTATCCGATGATGCGGAGCAGGCCGTGCCGATCGGTGCCGGGGCGCAGCAGCGCGCGTGCGGTCCAGGCGGCCAAGCAGGTGAGGGCCTCGCCGGGCCGTACGGTCCGGGAGTAGACGTCGAGGAAGGCGGTCATCCAGGCGTAGCAGCAGGCCCGCCCGCCCGGGGCGGACAGGTACGGCGGGCCCGCGCCGGCGAGCCGGGCCACGGTGGAACGCCGCCCGTCGGCCCCGACGACCACCGGGGTGTGGATCTCGTACGTCCGCCCGTCCCGTTCCCTGGCGACGACCCCGGCGACCCTGCCGCGGATCCTCACGGGCATCCTCCCTCTGGTCATCGAGGACCCCGGAACCGATGACCACTCCCCCGGCCCAGGCCGTACGGCCACCGGAACGCCCCACCCGGACACGCGGCAGTCCTCCCTAGCAACCGCTTGTGCGGGAGGATGGTCTGAACTAATGTCTGGACATGTGTCCGGAAAGTTGGTTGCAGAGCCCACCCGCCGGCGGCTGACCGAGCGTCAGGCGGACACCGTGCGGCGGCTGACCGAGGCGGCCGTCGAGGAGATCCGGGAGACCGGCTTCGACGGGCTGACCGTCCGCAACGTCGCCCGCCGGGCCGGGGTCGCGCCCGCGACGGCGTACACCTACTTCGCCTCCAAGAACCACCTCGTCACCGAGGTGTTCTGGCGGCGGCTGAGCGCCCTGCCACCGCTGGACGACCCGGTGGACGATCCGGTGGACACCGCGGCCGGGGCGCGTGAGCGCGTGGTCGCCGTGCTCCGCGAGATCACCCTGCTGGTCTCGGACGAGCCCCGGCTCGCCGCGGCCTGCACGACCGCGATGCTCGGCACCGATCCGGACGTCCAGGAACTGCGCGCCCGCATCGGCCTGGCCATCCGCCGCCGCCTGCGGGCCGCGCTCGGCTCGCGGGCCGACCACCGGATGCTGAACGCGCTGGAGTTCGCCTACGCGGGCGCGCTCCTGCATGCCGGGATGGGCTACACCTCCTACGGGGAGATGGCCGACCGCCTCGCCGACATCGCCGAGCTGATCGTGAGGTAACCGCCGTGGACTCCTCCCTCCAGAGCACACGCGACAGCAGTGCGCACAACCAGAGCACGCACGACCGGGTCACCTACAACCCCTACGACTACGCGATCCACGAGGATCCCTACCCGACGTACGCGCGCCTGCGGGAGGAGGCCCCGCTCTACCGCGACGAGACCCTCGGCTTCTGGGCCCTGTCGCGCCACGCCGACGTGGCCGCCGCCTTCCGGGACCACGAGCGCTTCTCCAACGCCAACGGCGTCTCCCTCGACCCGAGCGCCTGGGGCCCGCACGCGCACCGCACGATGTCCTTCCTCGGCATGGACCCGCCCGAGCACACCCGGATGCGGTCCCTGGTCTCCAAGGGCTTCACCCCCCGCCGGGTCCGCGAGCTGGAGGGCGACATCCTGCGTCTGACCCGCCTCCACCTCGATCCCGCCCTGGAGAAGGGAGAGTTCGACTTCGTCGCCGACGTCGCGGGCAAGCTCCCGATGGACGTCGTCTGCGAGCTGATGGGCGTGCCCGAGGCCGACCGGGACGAGCTGCGGCGCCTGGCCGACCTGGTCGTCCACCGCGAGGAGGGGCTCAACGACGTCCCGCCCGCCGGGATGGAGGCGTCCCTCACCCTCGTCGGCTACTACCAGGACCTCGTGGCCGAGCGCCGCCGTGCGCCCGGCGCCGACCTCCCCTCCGCGCTGCTGACCGCCCGGGAGGGCCGCGACCGGCTGAGCGAGGAGGAGGTCATCGCCTTCCTCTTCCTCATGGTGGTGGCGGGCAACGAGACCACCACCAAGCTGCTGGCCAACGCGCTCCACTGGGGCCGGCGCAACCCCGTCCAGCTGGCCAAGCCCATGGACGACCCGGCCCGGGTCGGTGACTGGGTGGAGGAGACGCTCCGCTACGACGCCTCCAGCCAGATGCTCGCCCGCACCGTCACCGAGGACATCGAGCTGTACGGCCATGCGGTCCCGGCCGGGGACCGCATGCTGCTGCTGGTCGGCGCGGCCAACCGCGACCCCCGGGTCTTCCCCGACCCGGACGCCTACGACCTCGACCGCGACACCTCCCAGATGATCAGTTTCGGCGGCGGGCGGCACTTCTGCCTGGGCGCCAGTCTGGCGCGGCTGGAGGCGCGCGTCGCGCTGACCGAGTTCGTCCGGCGGGTCCGGGACTACGAGGTGGACGAGGGCGACTCCGTCCGCGTGCACTCGGTCAACGTCCGCGGCTTCGCCTCCCTGCCCGTCTCCGTCACCCTCCGCACCCCGTCCTGACCACTCCCCCGTCCGGACCGCGCCGTGAACCACATCCAGTGTCTGGAGAGCGCGTACATGCCCCGATTCGAACCCCACCCGCACCGCCGCCCCGCACTGATCGCCGGGGCGTCCTCCGGGATCGGCGCCGCCACCGCCGCGTTGCTGGCCGCCGCCGGTCACCCGGTCGCCCTCGGCGCGCGCCGGACGGACCGGTGCGAGGAACTCGCCGAGACCATCCGCAAGGACGGCGGCGAGGCGTTCGCCCATCCCCTGGACGTCGCCGACTCCGGCTCGGTCGCGCGCTTCGTCTCGGCCGCCGCCGCGGCGCTCGGCGACCCCGAGATCGTCGTGTCGGGGGCCGGGGACCTCGGCGCCGAGCGTGTCCACGAGCTGGACTCCGAGGATTTCGCCGCCCAGGTCCAGGTCCACCTGGTGGGCGCGCACCGCCTGGTCTCCCATGTCGTGCCCGGCATGGTCGCGCGCGGCCGGGGTGACGTCGTCCTCGTCTCCTCCGACGTCGTCCGGGCCCCGCGCACCCGCATGGGCGCGTACGTCGCGGCCAAGAACGGCGTGGAGGGAATGGCCAGGGCCCTGCAGATGGAGCTGGAGGGCACCGGCGTCCGGGCCTCGGTGGTCCGTCCCGGCCCGACCATGACCGGCATGGGCATGGGCTGGGACGCGGAGACGACCGGGGAGGTCCTGGACGAGTGGGTGCGGTGGGGGCTCGCCCGTCATCCGTACTTCCTGCGGGCCGAGGACGTCGCCGCGGTGATCGCCGCCGTCGTCGCGACGCCGCGCGGCACCCACCTGACGCTCGTCGAGGTCCAGCCGGAGGCGGCCGTCACGAAACCCGCGACAGCCGCAGAGTCCACAGCCGTCTCCGGAGGGGAGGAGGGGCGATGAAACAGCCCGCCGTCGTCTCGGGAGGTCCCGACCACCTCGAGGAGCTGCGCACCGATCCCATCGCCCTGATGCGGCGGGTCCGCCAGGAGTGCGGGGACGTCGGGGAGTTCCGGCTGGCCGGCCGCCCCGTGGTGCTGCTGTCGGGCGCGGAGGCCAACGAGTTCTTCTTCCGCGCCCCCGACGAGGAGCTCGACCAAGCCGAGGCCTACCCCTTCATGACGCCGATCTTCGGTGAGGGCGTCGTCTTCGACGCCACCCCCGAGCAGCGCCGGGAGGCTCTGCACAACCAGGCGCTCAAGGGATCCTTCCTGAAGGGCCACGCCGCCACGATCGCCGCGGAGGTGGACCGGATGGTCGCCGCGTGGGGGGACGAGGGTGAGATCGACCTGCTCGACTGGTTCGCCGAGCTGACCATCTACACCTCCTCGGCGTGCCTGATCGGCAGGCGCTTCCGCGAGCAGCTCGACCACCGCTTCGCCGAGCTCTACCACGACCTGGAACGGGGCACCGACGCGCTCGCCTACGTCGATCCGTACGCCGACATCGAGAGCTTCCGCCGCCGCGACGCCGCCCGCGTCCAGCTGGTCGCCCTCGTGCAGGGGATCATGGACGGCCGGGCCGCCGGGCCGCGCCCGCCGCGGGAGGAGCGGGACCTCCTCGACGTCCTGATGTCGATCCGCGAGGAGGACGGCTCGCCGCGGTTCTCGGCGGACCAGGTCACCGGGATGTTCATCTCGATGATGTTCGCCGGGCACCACACCAGCTCCGGCACCGCGGCCTGGACCCTGATCGAGCTGCTGCGCCATCCCGGGGTGCTGGACGGGGTCGTCGAGGAGCTCGACGAGCTCTACGCCGACGGCTCGGAGATCAGCTTCCAGGCCCTCCGCGAGATCCCGCGGCTCGAATCGGCGGTCAAGGAGGCGCTGCGCCTGCACCCGCCGCTCATCCTCCTGCTGCGCGTGGCCAAGTCCGACCAGGAGGTGCTGGGATACCGGATCCCGGCGGGGACGATGGTCGGCTGCAGCCTGGCGGTCTCCAACCGGATCGCCGCGGACTTCCCCGACCCCGACGCCTTCGATCCCGCGCGCTACGCCGTGCCCCGCGAGGAGGACGTCCTCAACCGGTGGACGTGGGTGCCGTTCGGCGCCGGGCGGCACCGCTGCGTGGGCGCGAACTTCGCGATGATCCAGCTCAAGGCGATCTTCTCGGTGCTCCTGCGCGACTGGGAGTTCTCCCTCGCGCAGGACCCGGACTCCTACCGCAACGACCACTCGAAGATGGTGGTGCAGCTGGCCCGGCCGTGCGCGGTGCGCTACCGCAGGCGGCGGCCGTGACGGGCCGCGGCAGGCGAGGCGGACGGGGGAGGCGGCCGTGAGGGTGGAGGCCGATCTCGACCTGTGCCAGGGGCACGCGATGTGCGAGCTGGAGGCGCCCGACGTCTTCGAGGTCCCCCGGAAGGGGAAGGTGCGGATCCTGGACCCCGAGCCCCCCGAGTCGCTGCGCCGCGAGGTCGAGGCGGCCGTCCGCCACTGCCCGACCGGGGCGCTCCGGCTGACCTCCGGGCCCGGCCCGTGAGCCTGCGGACCTCCCGCGCCGTCGTCCCGGACCCCGATCCCCGCCGTGAGTCCTGGCCCTCGCCGTGAGCCCTGATCCCCGTACGTCCCAGACCCCGACCGCTGGGCCGAGAGCCCTGAACCCGTGGAGAGGAGATCCCGTGCCCGCCTTCGACCGCGACGAGCTGGACGAGATGGTGAACCGGTGGCTGGAGGCCAACCGGCGCTGCGAGGAGGCGGGCGACTGGCGCCCGCTGGCCGAGCTGTACACCGAGGACGCCACCTACGGCTGGAACGTCGGCCCAGGCCAGGACTTCATGGCGGTGGGCCGCGACGAGATCCGCGACCTGGCCCTCGGCTCGGAGATGGGCGGCCTGGACGGCTGGTCGTACCCGTACCAGAGCATCCTCGTCGACGACCGCAACGGCGAGGTGGTCGGCTTCTGGAAGCAGATCGCCGACGCCAGGCGCCCCGACGGGAGCGCCTACGAGGTGGCGGGCATCGGGGGCAGCTGGTTCCGGTACGGCGGCGGCTTCCGGTGGTCCTGGCAGCGCGACTGGTTCGACCTGGGGAACGTCACCTCGCTGTTCGTGGAGATGATGAAGGCCGGTGTCCTGTCGGACGGCATGAAGCGCCGCCTCGACAGGGCCGCCTCGGGCCGGCCGGTCCCCGGCTACTACCGGCGCGGCGAGACCCCGGTCCCCATCTGGTGACCTCCTGACCTCCTGACCTCACGGCCCGCCCGGAAGGCGGGCGGGCCGTACGGCGGGCGTCGTGGCGGGCGCCGTACGGCGGGGACGCGCGGGGCGCCGTCAGGCGGGGATGTGCGGAGTGCCGTCGCGCATCGGCGGGAAGCGGAAGCGGGCGGCCGTGGTGCCCCGGGTCATCCGGGTGATCTCGGCCTCCCCGACCGGCTCGGTCTCCTCGTCGATGATGATCTCCCAGCGGCAGTGCGGGACCCGCCCGGCCGGCTCCCGGGGCGGGCGGTGGACCGGGCGGATGCGGGCACGCGGGTTGACCGCCTGGGCGGTCCAGTCGAAGGTGCCGTCCTCGATGTGGTGGCACATGCCCCGGATGGAGCGCTCGCCGAAGGGTTCGACGTCCAGCAGCGCCCCGCAGGAGCGGAGCTGGAAGAAGCCGTGGGTCTCGGAGACGAGCTCGTACTCCACGTCCATGTAGTGCTGGGCGAAGCCGGGGTCGAGCTGGAGGCACTTGAAGATCGCCGAGACCCCGTTCCCCTCGATCTTCATGATCTCGCGGATCCGGTCCGTGTAGATCGGGCTGGCGCCGCGCCACTCCTCGATGGCGATCTCCTCGACCGCCTTCTGCCCGTACCGCAGGCCCACCGCGGTGAGGGCCGCGCGGTCGAGCAGGTGGACGATCAGGCCGTACTCCCGGACGAGCCGGACCAGGGCCTCTTTCGACAGGTCCTCGAAGCGGAAGCCTGGAGCGAATTCTCCGGAATAGTCCTTGCGTTCCGTCATGGGGTGAACTGTAGTCTGGACATGTGTCCAGAACAACCGATCGCTTGCTCGGCAGTTCTTCACCTCTCCTGATCGACGGGGAGCTCCTCCCCGGCCCCCGCCGCTTCGAGACGGTCGACCCGGCGACCGAGGAGGTCCTGGGCGAGGCCGCCGACGCCGCCCCCGCCGACATGGACCGCGCGATCGCCGCCGCCCGGCGCGCCTTCGACTCCTCCGGCTGGGCCGCCGACCCCGGCCTGCGGGTGCGCTGCCTGCGCCAGCTGTCCGAGGCGCTCACCCGCCGCTCCGACGAGCTGCGCGAGCTCACCGTCTCCGAGGCCGGCGCCCCGCGGTTCCTGACGTACGGCGCGCAGCTCGACGCCCCCGTCGCCGACCTCGCCTGGTTCGCCGACCTCGCCGAGCGCTACGAGTGGGAGCACGACCTCGGCCGGGCCGCGCCCATGGGCATGGCCAGCGACCGCCGCGTCGTGCGCGAGCCGGTGGGCGTGGTCGGCGCGGTCACCCCCTGGAACTTCCCGCACCAGATCAACCTGGCCAAGCTCGGCCCGGCGCTCGCCGCGGGGAACACGGTCGTGCTCAAGCCCGCCCCCGACACGCCCTGGTGCGCGGCCGTGCTCGGCGTGCTCATCGCCGAGGAGACCGACATCCCGCCCGGCGTGGTCAACATCGTCACCGGCGCCGACCACGCCCTCGGCGCGATGCTCTCCGCCGACCCCCGGGTCGACCTGGTCTCCTTCACCGGGTCCACGGCGACCGGGCGGGCCGTCATGCGCGACGCCGCGGAGACGGTCAAGCGGGTCTTCCTGGAGCTGGGCGGCAAGTCGGCCTTCATCGTGCTCGACGACGCCGACCTGCGCGGCGCCTGCTCGTACGCGGCCTTCGCCGGGATCACCCACGCCGGGCAGGGCTGCGCGATCACCACCCGGCTGCTCGTCCCCCGCGCCCGGCACGACGAGGCCGTGGAGATCACCGCCGCCACGATGGCGAAGCTCGGCGCCCGGGACCCGCGCGACGACCGCACGGTCTGCGGGCCGGTCATCTCCGCCCGGCAGCGCGACCGGATCGAGGGCTACCTGGAGCTCGCGCGCGCCGAGGGCGGCGCGTTCGCGACCGGGGGCGGGCGGCCGGAGGGCCGGGACAAGGGCTTCTGGATCGAGCCGACCCTCATCACCGGGCTGGACAACACCGCCCGCGCCGCGCGGGAGGAGATCTTCGGCCCGGTGCTGGTGATCATGCCGCACGACGGCGACGACGACGCCGTGCGGATCGCGAACGACTCGCCGTACGGGCTCTCGGGCGCGGTGCACGGCGGCGACCCGGAACGGGCGCGGGCGGTGGCCCGGCGGCTGCGGGCCGGGACCGTCAGCGTCAACGGCGGGGTCTGGTACGGCGCCGACGTGCCGTTCGGCGGCTACAAGCAGTCGGGGATCGGCCGGGAGATGGGCGTGGCCGGGTTCGAGGAGTACCTGGAGACCAAGGCGATCGCCGAGATCGCGCGGACCGGGGAGGGAGCCGGATGAGCCGCTTCGAGGGCCGTTTCGAGAACAGGGTCGCGATCGTCACCGGCGCCGCGCAGGGCATCGGCGAGGCGTACGCGCGGGCGCTGGCGGCCGAGGGCGCGAGCGTCGTGGTCGCCGACGTCAGCGAGAAGGGCGCGGCCGTCGCCGAGGAGGTCAAGGGCCTGTACGTCCGCACCGACGTGTCCGACCCCGCGTCGGTCGAGGCCATGGCCGCCGCGGCGGCGGACCGCTTCGGCGGGATCGACTACCTGGTCAACAACGCGGCGATCTTCGGGACCATGCGGCTGGACTTCCTGTTCACCGTGGACTGGGACTACTACAAGCGCTTCATGGCGGTGAACATGGACGGCGCGCTGCTGTGCGCCCGCGCCGTCCGGCCGTACATGGAGGAGCGCGGCGGCGGGGCGATCGTCAACCAGTCGTCCACCGCCGCCTGGCAGTACTCCGGCTTCTACGGCCTGGCCAAGGCCGGGGTCAACGGCATCACCCAGCAGCTCGCCCACGAGCTGGGCGGGATGGGCATCCGGGTCAACGCGATCGCGCCCGGCCCGATCGACACCGAGGCCAACCGCACCGTCGTGCCCGAGGGCATGGTCAGGAAGATCGTGCGCGACAAACTGGCGATCAAGCGGACGGGCACCCCGCAGGATCTGGCCGGCATGTGCCTGTTCCTGCTCTCGGACGAGGCCGCCTGGATCACCGGGCAGATCTTCAACGTCGACGGCGGCGAGGTGTTCCGCTCATGACCGCCGTCCCCACGCCGCGCGAACCGGCGCAATCCCACGAGCCGCCGGACTCGCGCGACGAGCCGCCGGGCCCGTACGGCTTCATCGGGCTGGGCCAGATGGGCGCCCCCATGGCGGCGCACCTGGCCGGTCGCGGTCTCGTCGTGTACGACGCCCGGCCGGAGGCCATGGCCCCGCTGGTGGACAAGGGCGCCCGGGCCGCGGCGGGCCCCGCCGAGGTGGCCGCCGGCTGCCGGATCATCTCGCTCATGGTCCGCGACGACGCCCAGGTGGAGGAGGTCATGGCCGGGATCCTCCCCGCGGCGGCCCCCGGCACGATCGTCGCGATCCACTCCACCATCCACGCCGCGACCGCGGTACGGCTCGCCGAGCGGGCGTCGCCGTACCGGATCGACATCGTGGACGCGCCGGTCAGCGGCGGCTTCATGGGCGCCCAGGCGGGTACCCTCGCGGTCATGGTCGGCGGCGCCGAGGACGCCTTCGCCCGCTGCCGGGAGCCCTTCGGGACCTGGGCCGATCTCGTCCTGCACATGGGGCCGGTCGGCGCGGGCACCCGGGCCAAGCTCGCCCGCAACCTGCTGCACTTCACCGCCTTCGCCGCCGTGGCCGAGGCGCAGCGGCTGGCGGAGGCGGCCGGAGTCCCGCTGCGCCGGCTCGCCCGGGTCGTCCGGCACTCCGACGCCGTCACCGGCGGGCCCGGATCGATCATGCTCCGCTCCACCACCGCGCCCCTCGATCCCGGCGACCCGCTCTACGGGATCATGGAGAACGTGCTCGCGCTCGGCGAGAAGGACCTGTCCCTCGCCCTCGACCTGGCCGCCGAGCACGGCGTCGACACGCCCCTGGCCCGGCTCGCGCTCGACCGCCTCGCCGAGGGCCTCGGCCTTCCCCCTCGGATTTCCCCTTCGGACTCCCCCAGGAGGCACGGTGAGTGACGACCGGCGCGAGCGCGGCCTGGAGATGATGCGCCAGGTGTACGGCTGGGAGATCGGCGACGCCCCCGGCGACTTCTTCGGCGTCACCGTGGACCATCTCTTCGCGGAGATCTGGACCCGTCCCGGCCTGTCGATGCGCGACCGGCGGCTGCTGCTCGTCGGCGCGCTGGCCGGGCAGGGACTCAACGACGTCCTCGACATCCAGATCCCGGCCGCCCTGGCCAACGCCGAGCTCTCCCCCGACGAGCTCCGCGAGATCGCCATCTTCCTCACCCACTACATCGGCTGGCCGCTCGGCGCCCGGCTGAGCGTCCAGATCGACAAGCTGATCGCCAAGCACGGGCGGGCCACCTCCTGACCCTCGCCCTCCCGACTCCCGTGCCCTCTGAGTCTTCCTCCGTGTGCCATGAGTCACATTCCCGCTGACCTCTCATCCCTCATGCGGCCCCCGGACCGGCCGATCGGGAGGGGAAAGGTCGACGCCGCACGGCGTCCTGCGAGGGATGGGGCGAATGAAACGACGGTCCGGGCTTCTCCTCGGCGGCTTGATGATCGCCTCCATCACGTCCACGGCGGTCCCCGGCGCCGCGCTGGCCGCGTCGACGGCGACGGCGACAGCGACGGCGACAGCGACAGCGACAGCGACAGCGACAGCGACAGCGACAGCGACGACGGACGTGCGGGGACTGGACGTCAGCTCCCACCAGCCGAACGTGTCCTGGCCGTCGGTGTACGGCGCGGGCGGCCGGTTCGCCTACGTCAAGGCCACCGAGTCGACGACCTACCGCAACCCCTACTTCGCCGCGCAGTACGGCGGCGCCCGGCAGGCCGGCCTGATCCGGGGCGCCTACCACTTCGCGCTCCCGCACAAGTCCTCCGGCGCCGCCCAGGCCGAGTACTTCGTCCGCAACGGCGGCGGCTGGACGGCCGACGGCTGGACCCTCCCGGGCGCGCTCGACATCGAGTTCAACCCGTACACCTCCTCCAACGGCCTCAACACGTGCTACGGGCTCTCACCCGCCCAGATGACCGCCTGGGTCCGCGCCTTCAGCGACCGCTACCTCCAGCTCACCGGCAGGCGGCCCACCATCTACACCAACACCTACTGGTGGCAGACCTGCACCGGCGGCAGCGCCGCCTTCGGCGACCACCCGCTCTGGCTGGCCCGTTACTCCTCGTCCGTCGGCACCCTCCCGTCGGGCTGGACCCGGCACGCCATCTGGCAGTACGCCAGCTCCGGCACCTTCCCCGGCGACCAGAACCTCTTCAACGGCACCTACGAGCAGCTCAAGCAGCTGGCCACCGGACAGGGAACCGGCACGGCGGCCAAGAGCACGTCCAAGGCCACCACCCGCATCTCCTTCGTGAACACCGTGCGGGAGCCGGTCCGGCGCGGCCGGAGCCTGAAGATCGTCGGCACGCTGAGCCAGTACGCCTCCGGCACCCGCAAGGCCGCCGCCGGGCAGCGGGTCACCGTCCGGTTCAAGCCCCGCGGATCGTCGGCCTGGCGGACCGCGGGCACCGCCACGACCGCCTCCAACGGCACGTTCGGCAAGACGTTCAAGGCGAGCAAGGACGGCTCCTGGCAGGTCGTCTACTCCGGGGACTCCCGGCGCCTGCCCGCCAGGAGCGGCACCGACTACATCGACATCCGCTGACGCGAGGGCGACGGGGGCGCGGCGGGAAGCGGCCACCCGGCACGGTGGCCGCCGCGCGTCACCGGCCTTGATAGGTTCGTCGGAGCCTGTTCACCGCTCACCGGGGGTGTGGATGTCCGCAGCCGCAGGCGCCGGGCCGCGCGGGCCGGGACGGCCGCGCAGCCGCGAGTCCTGGTCGGCGATCCTGGACGTGGCCGCCGAGTTGCTGGAGCGGGACGGATATCTCAAGCTCAGCCTCGACACCGTGGCCGCCAGGGCGGGAGTGAGCAAGCGGACGATCTACCGCTGGTGGCCGTCCAAGGGAGCGCTGGCCATCGAGGCGTACCTCGCCGTGGCGGCCGACCGGCTCACGGTCCCGGACACCGGCTCGCTCCGCGAGGACCTCGAACGGTACGCGCGCGACTTCGTCGGCCTGCTCACCGAGACCGCCACCGCCCGCACCGTCGCCGGGCTGGTGGCGGCGAGCTTCGACGACCCCGAGCTGGCCAGGGCCTTCCGGGAGGACTTCCTGGGCGGCCGCCGCGCCGCCGCCGGAGAGATCTTCGAGCGTGCCCGCGAGCGGGGCGAGCTCCGCGCGGACGCGGACATCGGCGCCGCCCTCGACGACTTCTTCGCGCCGCTGTGGTACCGCGCGCTGTTCACCGGCGCGGCGCTGGACGGCCCGTACGCCGCCGACCTGGCCGACCGGCTGACGGCCGCTTACTCCTGACCGATCCCGCCCCCTCCCCGGCATGCGGGACGCCCGCACCGCACCGCACCGCACCGCACCGCACCGAAAAAAAGATCTCCACTCCGGAATATGGAAACGATCCGGTTCGTTTCTACCACCGTGACGTTCGATACCGCACCACCCCGCTGGAAAGCGGCCGTCTCCGCGTGGCTGGGGCTCTTCCCCCTGCTCGCGCTGGCCGAGTTCCTCCTGGTCCCGCGCCTGGGCGCGGTCCCTCCCGTCCTGCGCCTCGCGCTGCTCTCCGCCGCCCTGGTCGCCGCGATGACCTATGTCGTCTCACCGGTCACCGGCCGGCTCCTCCACCCGTGGCTGACCCGATCCCCTGAAACGGAGTCCTCATGAGCACGATCATCCTCGCGCACGCCGTCGAGACCGGCCCCGAGAGCCTCTGGTACCCGTACCTGCGCACCGCGCTGGACGGGCGGGCCGAAGTGAGGATCCCCGCGCTGCCCGCGCCCGGCGCGCCCGATCCCGAGGCATGGCTGACGGCGCTCACCGCGGCCGCCCGGGACACCGACCCCGCCGACACCGTGCTGGTCGGGCACAGCCTGGGCGGCGTCACCCTGCTGCGCCTGCTGGAGCGGCACGACACCGACCGCCACGGCCCGTACGCCGGGGCCGTTCTGGTCGCCACCCCCTACAAGGAGGTCGGCTACGAGGCGCTGAACCCGTTCTTCGCCCCCCGGTTCGACTGGGCGCGCATCCGCCGGGCGGCCCGGGCGTTCCAGGTGCTCGTCGCGGCCGACGACCCCGTGCTCACCCCCGACCCGTTCGATCACGCCAGGCACTATGTGACCGAGCTGGGGGCCACGGCCACCGTCCGGGCCGCCGGAGGCCACTTCCCGATCTGGAGTCCCGACGACGTCCCGACCGGCCTGGCCTTTCCGGAGGTGACCCCGCTGGTGACGGGACTGCTCCCCGCCGCCTCCTGACACCGGGCGGCCGGCCCCGCCGATCCCGACGAAGGGGCCGCCGTCTTCGGCGAGATCCTCCCCCGGAGACCGCGGCCCCGTCCCCGCCGCCCGGCCGTCAGCCGGTGCGGCGGAGCAGGAGCGTGACGAAGCCGAGGACGCCCCGGTAGCCGTTCAGCCACATGTCCCGGTGCTCCAGGGCGGCGGCCAGGGCCGCCTCGCCGTCGGGGCCGGGGTGGTCGAGGGCCCACCGGGTCAGGCTGCCGGTCCAGGACCACTCGTACTCGTCCCACTCGGCGAGCTCGCTGGTGTGCCCGTACACGACCCGGAAACCGGCCTCCTCGGCGACGGCGACCGTACCGGGGAGGTCGGCGAACTCGTCGGGGGTCGCTTCCAGCTCGGCCAGCGCCTCCGGGGTGGGCGGCGCCTCCCAGAAGCCCTCCCCGACGAGGGCGAGGCCGCCGGGCCGCAGGAACCGGCGCACGCCCTCCACGGTCGCGGCGAGCCCGCCGAAGGCGTGCGTGGCCCCCACGCAGAGCACCAGGTCGTACGGCTCGGCGGCGGTGAAGCCGGCGGCCGGCGTCTCGTGCAGCCCGATCCGGTCGGCGAGCCCGCGCGCCCCGGCGCCCTTCGCGGCGGCGGCCAGGGCGCGCGCGGAGATGTCCACCCCGTCGGCCGTCGCGTCCGGGTAGAGCTCGAGCGCCCGGAGCGTCCAGGCGGCCTCGCCGCAGCCCAGGTCGAGGATGCGCGCCCCGGCTCCGAGCTTCGCCCGGGTGAGCAGCCGCTCCAGGTGGGTCTCGCTGACGGGGGCGGCGATCGGGTGGTCGGTGTGCGCGACGGCGCTGATCAGCTGACGGTCCATGGGCGACCACCCTGTCCCATGCCCGGACGTTTCTCCACCGGATAACCGGATATACGCGGTGTCCGGGTATCACGGAGTACGGCCACCGGAAAGATCTCCTCAAACGCGACGGACGTCACTAGGGTGACAGCGAGGCGCTCATCTCTCAGACGTCACCGGACCACGCACTCCCTCCCCGACCGGGCCCGGGATCCCTCGCGTCGTCCGGCGGCGCGACCCCCAGGAGGCTGATCGTGCGAACCCGGGTGATCCCCGCCCTCGTCCTCGCCCTGCTCACCGCCGGTTCCGTCGCCCTGCCCGCCGGGGCGGAGACGGGACCGCCCGCCCCGGCCGCCGTGACGGCCGAGGACCCCCTGCTGGCCAGGCTCAAGGCCATCCCCGGCCTGAGCGTGGTCTCGGAGACCCAGCCGGCCGGCTACCGGTTCTTCGTCCTCGCCTTCACCCAGCCGGTGGACCACCGCGATCCCGGCAAGGGCACCTACCAGCAGCGGCTCACCCTGCTGCACCGCTCCGAGACCGCTCCGACGGTCCTGTTCACCGGCGGGTACGGCCTGCCGGTGAACCCCGCCCCCTCCCGGACCGAGCCGACCCGGCTGCTGGACGGCAACCAGGTCTCGGTCGAGCACCGGTTCTTCCGCTCGTCCCGGCCGGACCCGGCGGACTGGCGCGACCTCACCATCTGGCAGGAGGCCAGTGACGAGCACCGCATCGTCCAGGCGCTCAAGACGGTCTACTCCGGCAAGTGGATCCAGACGGGCGCGAGCAAGGGCGGCATGACCTCGGTCTACCACCGGCGCTTCTACCCCGGTGACGTGGACGGGGTGGTGGCCTACGTCGCCCCGAACGACCGGGTCAACCCCCTCGACGGCGCCTACGACAGGTTCTTCGCCACCGTCGGCGACGCCGCCTGCCGCACCGCGCTGGACACCGTGCAGAAGGAGGCGCTCAAGCGCCGCGACCGGCTGGTGCCCAGGCTGGAGGCGTACGCCGCGCAGAACGGCTACACCTTCACCCGGACGCTGGGCAGCGCCGACCGGTCGTTCGAGATGACGGTGCTCGACACGGTGTGGGCGTTCTGGCAGTACTCCACCGCGGCCGACTGCGCGGACGTGCCGCCCGCCACGGCCTCCGACGACGAGCTCTACGCCTGGATCGACTCCGTCGCGGGCTGGTCGTTCTACACCGACCAGGGCATCGAGTACTACACGCCGTACTACTACCAGGCGGCCACCCAGCTCGGCTGGCCCGAGCTGAGGTTCCGGCACCTGCGCGGCCTGACCCGCCACCCCGGCCTCTACCAGCCCAACTCGGTCCTCCCCGCCGAGCTGCGCTCCCGGCACGACCCGTGGCCGATGCTGGACGTGGACCACTGGGTGCGCTCGCGGTCGAGCCGGATGATGTTCGTCTACGGCGAGAACGACCCGTGGGGAGCCGAGCGGTTCACGCCCAGCAGGAACGACTCCCACCTGTACGTCGCGCCGGGAGCCAACCACGGGGCCAACGTCTCCGCCCTGGCCGAGGCCGACCGCGAGGCGGCGACGGCGACCCTGCGGCGCTGGGCCGGGGTGACCGACGCGCCGCCGGTCACGCGGAGCGCGCCGCCGTCCGTGCCCGACGACGACATGCTCCCCGACCGCCGGACGTTCTGAGCGGGCCCCGCGGCGGGCCGTGCGGCCGCACGCCGTACGGCCCGCCGCGCGGGAGCCGCGCGCCCCGGCCGCGGAACGGCTCCGGAACGGCTTCGGAACCGGCTCCGAGGCCGGTCCCGCGCCCGACCGTCAGCCGGCCGGGGCGAACCGCCATTTCTGCCCGCGGCTGGCGGTCAGGCACTCCCACTGGATCGCCTGGACGCCCGGCTCCACGGCGCTGCGCGGCAGGGCCAGGCACTTCCCGCTGTTGCGGTTGACGATCTCCTTGCCGCGGAACCCCCATTTCTGCCCGCGGCTGGCGGGCAGACACTCCCACTGGATCGCCAGAGCGCCGTCGTCCGTACTGCTGCGCGGCATGGCCAGGCACTTCCCGCTGCGGCCGTTGACGATCGCGCCGTCGCCGAAAACGGACCAGGTCTGACCGGCGCCCCCGGTGCAGGGCGACTGCACGATCCGCGCGCCGTCGTCCCCGCTGCCGCCGCGGACGTGCAGGCACAGGCCGCTGTTCCTGTTGATGATCCGGTACACCCCTCCTCCCTGATCCGGGACGTTCCGGAGTTCCCCCGGTCCGGCGGAAGGCGGCGGCGTGCCGGGGTCGGGCTCGGGATCGGGCGACACGTCCCGCGTGGGCTCGGGCGCCGCGCTGCGCGTGGACGTCGGTGTGGGCTTGGGCTTGGGCTCCGTGCTGCGTGTGGGCTCCGGTTCCGCGCTGCGCGTGCGCCTGGGCTTCGGCACGGACGCGGGCGAGGTGGCGGACCGGGTCCCGGCGGTCCCGGTGGGGGTCTCGCCGGGCTGTCGTCCGCCGGTCTCGCCCGGGGAGGACGGGAGGAGGCTGGGCGCGGGATTCTCCGAGGCGGCCGCGGACGGCCGCGGACCGGCCAGGGCGGCGCCGCCGGCCGTCGAGCCGGGCGGCCACAACCGCACTCCGGCGATCACGGCGACGGCGACCGCACCCGCCAGCAGGGCGGAGAGCAGCGGCCTGTACCCGCGCCTCCGCCCCCCGGCCGCCGGATCCGGAGCCCCGCCGGAGGAGGGGACCGGGGCGGCGGGCCGTTCCGCTCCGTACGCGGGCGCCTCGGCGGGAACGACGGGCACCGCGCCGGCGGCGCCCCGTCCCAGCAGGTCGAGGAGGAGGTCGGCGGCCTGCGGGCGGGCGGCGGGATCCTTGCTCAGGCAGGAGAGCAGAATCCGCCGGAGCGGGTCGGCGATGTCGCCGAGGTCGGGATCCGCGTTCAGAACGCGGTAGCTGATGGCGGGAAGGCTGTCGCTGCCGAAGGCGGGCCTGCCGGTGTTGGCGAAGACCATCAGCACGGCCCAGGCGAAGATGTCGGCTGCGGGACCGATGCGGGCGCCGGAGAACTGCTCGGGCGCCATGTAGGCGGGCGTGCCGACGATCCTGCTGGCCGTGGCCGACGTGCTCTCCAGGGCGCGGGCGACACCGAAGTCGATCACACGCGGGCCGTCCGGGCCGAGCAGGACGTTGGCGGGCTTGAGGTCGCGGTGGACGACGCCGGCCTCGTGGATGGCGGCCAGCGCGGTCATCGTGGCGACCGCGAGCCGGTGCAGGTCCTGGCCGCCGTAGGGGCCGTGGTCGGCGACGGCCTGCTGGAGGGTGGGGCCGTGGACGTACTCGGTGACGATGTAGGGATGATCACCGGTCAGGTCGTCGTCGAGAACCTGGGCGATGCAGAAGGGGGACACGCGCTTGGCGGCCTGCACTTCCTCCGCGAACAGGGCGAGCACCCCGGCGTCCTCGGCGATATGCTCCCTGAGCACTTTCACCGCGACCGGCGTTCCGTCCGGAGAATGCGCGAAATAGACGATTCCCTGCCCGCCGCCGCCGAGGCGTCCCGTGATTCGGTACGGCCCCAGCTGTCGCGGATCCCCCGGCCGTAACGGTGTCATGTCCCACACTCCCCGTAAGATCACCACCAGGGTCGTACCTTATTGGCGATAAGGCCTATTTCGCGAGCGCAGAATGCGCAGGACGTTTCCAGCGTCCCGCCTGCCCCTCCAGCCCGGACGCCTTCCGGCGGCCCGCCGGACGCCCTTCCCGGCGGGACGTGCTGGCAGACTCGGCGGCATGCGCATCACCCTGTTCCACGGAGACATCACCGCGCAGCGCGTCGACGCCGTCGTCAACGCCGCGAACTCCTCCCTGCTGGGAGGCGGCGGGGTCGACGGGGCGATCCACCGGCGCGGCGGCCCCGCGATCCTCGAGGAGTGCCGGAGACTGCGGGCCTCGCACTACGGCCGGGGGCTGCCGACCGGCCAGGCCGTGGCGACCACGGCCGGCGAGCTCCCGGCCCGCTGGGTCATCCACACCGTCGGTCCCGTCCACTCCGCCGGGGAGGACCGCTCGGAGCTGCTCGCCTCCTGCTACCGGGAGTCCCTCCGGGTCGCCGACGAACTGGGCGCGGCCACCGTCGCCTTCCCCGCGGTGTCCACCGGGATCTTCGGCTGGCCGATGGACGACGCCGCCCGGATCGCGGTCGGCGCCGTGCGCGCCGCGCCGTCACGGGTCGAGGAGGCCCGGTTCGTGCTGTTCACCGCGGACGCGTACGCCGCCTTCGAACGGGCCCTCGGCCCCGGCTGACTCACCGGCCGACCCTGCCCGCCTTCATCGTCTCCAGCAGCTGTTCCAGTAGAGAGATCATGGACTGCGGCACCGTGACCAGGCGATCCTCCACCGCCCTGAAAGCGCCCAGGTCACCGCGTCCCAGCGCGTCCAGTCCCGCGGTCGACTCCCGTTTCAGGGTCGCGAGAATCTCGGCCCACTGCTGCTGCTCCCGGCTGTCGGGAATGGGGAAGTAGCGCACGGCGCGGTCGACGTCGGCGGAGAGGGCCTTGAGCGCCTCGCCGACGCGGCCCGCCTCGCCGAGCTTCTCCGCGCCGTCCGGCACCTCCGCCTGCACGGCCTCGGTGAGGGACCCGACGTCCCGGGCGAGGCGGTCGAGAATGTCCATACCACCGCTGATGAACCACGCGCTTATCTGAAAGGCTCGTACCTCCGCCGAGGGAGAAGTACGACGGAGGTAATCCGTCAGCTTCAGTTCCGTCGCCTGCCTCGACATTCCCGGCTGCTCCGTCTGGTCCGGGAGGGAGGACCGGGAGCGTTGACTCCCGAGCGAGACCAGCGCCACAGCCGCGCAGAGAAAGACCGCGATCACGCTCCGGGAGACGGAAGACCGGCGGGCGGCCGACTCCCGGGGGTGTCGTGCGGCCCACCGTCCCGCTCCGCGCAGACGCTTCCCCCACGGGCCGACGAGCAGGACCGCGAGACCGGCGGCCGGTACGGCCAGGGCGAGAGTTCATGTACGCCATGACCGCCGCCAGCGCCACCCAGCCGAGCACGCTCGCCACCGCGGCGAGCGCGGGGAGCACCGCTCCTCCCGGCTCGGCGGGACCCCCCAGGGCCTGGAACCAGCCGAGTATGACCGGGGTGGGAGACCAGGCGTCGACCAGCAGGCGTCCCATGTCCTTCCACCACGTCAGCCAGGCGAAGACGACGACTCCGGTCGCGACGGTCCCGGCCAGCAGCACCGGCAGCATCGGACGGGCGGGGCGCATCCTGATCCACAGCTCTGCGGCGTCGGTGACCCACCAGCAGGTGACGACGGCCGCGACCGGGAGGAAGAGCATGACGGCGGGCCTGGCGGGCAGCCAGCCGGTGGAGGCGATCTGGTTGAGCACGAGCTCGGCGCCGAGCAGCCCCGCGCCGAACCACAACCCGGCCCGCAACCCGGACGGCGCCGGCCGCCCGGCGGCCACCGCGTGGGCGGTCGCCTGACCGAGCGCCGTCACGATGACGCCCGCGGCGAGACCGGCGACGAGAGGAAGCATGACCCCCCGCTCCAGCACCGTCGGCAACTCGAACATGCGCAGGAGGGAGGGCAGCTCCGCCGCGGTGAAAAGGGTGGCCGCCCCGGTCAGCAGCATCGGCAGAGCCGGGAACGCGTCGAAGAGCGCGGAGGGGTCGTGGAGCGAGCGGACGCGCCGTTCCCAGCTCGGATGCGTCCGCCACGGATCAGTGATCGCCCGCCACGGTCCGCGCGCACGGTCTCCGGCGGCGCGTCCGATCCACACCGCCGGGGACGCGCCCCAGCGGACGGCCGCGTTGTCGGCGTACAACTCCCGGTTGCGCAGCAGATCGGCCCGGGCGAGGGTGAGCAGGGCCGTCAGGACGAGCACCTGGGCGAGACCGAACCACTGCGACGGGAGATCCGCATCCCGGAACACCTCGGGGCGGTCGACCAGATCGAAAAGGATCTTGACCTTCAGCACGGCGTAAGGCAGCAGCACGCCCGCGAGGAAGACACGCCACAGGGCGGTCGTCGCGTAGGCGAACCGGACGTCGCCACTGCGCACGTGCGCCAGTTCGTGCAGGACCACGGCCTCGAATCCGGCCGGGTCCGAGAACCTCCGCGCCAGCAGTCCGCCGTACAGGCACACCACGTAGCGGCCGGGGCGGCCGAAGGCCACCGCACCGGTCGACGCGGCGGCCGGGTCCACGGTGAAGCGCACGTTCCCGACCCCCGCCCGAGCGGCCAGCTCCGACAGCAGCGGTCCCAGCTCTCCGTCCACCGCCTCGACCGGCACGGCGCGGCCGCGGCGCGCCTTCCACCTGGGGAGGAGGAGGTACAGCGTCACGGCGGCCATGAGTATGGAAACGGTCCATACCGCCGCTTCCCACTCAGGCGTCCTCACTCCGAACCGGTCGTAGCACTCCTCAAGCGCCTCAAGGTTCGCGTAAGCCGACGAATAGACGAACACCCCTTCGGCCGAGGGGTCCGCTCCGGCCGCGAGCCTGCACCGGCTCCTGCCGGCCACGTTCTCCACGAACGCGGGCAGGATGGTGTCGACGGCCATCGAGGCCGTGCCGGCCAGCATGAGCATGCCCAGCAGGAGGAAGCGCAGCGTGGTGCCGGAAGGGCCGGGGTCCGCCCCGGCCCCTGACGGCGTCACTCCTCCTCGCCCTTCGGGGGCTCCAGGGCGAGCCGGGTGATGAGACTGTCGGCGATCTGGGCGGCTCGTTTTTCCGAGATCCCCAGCTTGACGGCCGACTCCCGGACCCGCGCGTGCACCACGGCCAGCTGTTCCCTGGTCAGCGGCGGGATCGAGGGATCGGGATCCCGCCTGCCCAGGATGGCCCGCGTGCGTTTCACCATCCGCTGCCGCGCCGTTTCCACCGCCGCCCCGACGGCCCCCTTCAGGGCTTCGTCGAGGGCGATCCAGACGACGGCGGTGACGAGGGCGGTGATCTCCTCAAGCCCGAATCCCAGCGGCTCCTTCCGGGACGTCATACGGCGCAGCCGCCGTACCGCCGTCTCGTGGTCGATTCCCTGCAGTCCCGCGACCAGAGGCAATTCCTCGGGCGCCACGTCGGTCACGACGCCACGAACGACATCCCGCACCGTGGGCCGGCTCTCCGGCTCCACTCGCCGATTCGGGGTTACGCTCACACCACCCTGCCTTCTCCACACCAGATAGACGCCCTTGATCCCTTGATCCCTTGATAAATGGCGATCTTCCGTTTAGCGCATTTTGTCCTCTGACAGCAAGGGCTCGCGACAATCAAGCCGTCATGGCCGAGGACCGCAAAGGCGAGACGGTCTCCGCATAGCGGGATAACCAGTCGATCATCCATTAGAACAGTGCAATTATTGAATTTCCGGTCATCCGAGAAGGACCGGCAGACCGCTGCCGGTGCCGCCCCGGAAGCGGTGCTATATCGGTGGGAATCGATGGTGCTGCGGGGTATCGTCGGCCGCGTGATCGCCGCGGCGCCCGTGCCGCCGTGGGCGCACGACAGCGTGTAGCTCAGTCAGAAGAGCGCCGGGCTTGGGACCCGGAGGGCGCGGGGGCGGAACCCGCCACGCTGGCTATGGAGAACAACGAACCGGCCGCGGAGGACCGCGGGCCCCGGATCCAGGCCGGGACCGGATATCCGATCGGGCAGCTGGCCACGGCGTTCGTCACGGCGCTGATCCACGCGGACGAGGAGACCCGGCGGCGGGCCGAGGGACGGCTGCGCCGCTGGGAGTCCGTGCTGCGCGGCATGGTCTCCGGCACGCTGTCGATCGGGTCCCGCAAGCCTGTCGCCGGCCTCCCGGTCTGGGCGACGCCCCAGGTGGTGCGGGGCGGGTTCGCCACCGGCGAGGCGGCCGCGGGAGGGCCGCTGCGCCCGCACGAGGAGGAGACCGTACGGCGGGCCGGGCTGGCGCGCGACCGCCGGTCGGTCTTCGCCCACCACCTCACCGAACCGGGCCTGACCGAGCTGGACGCCCTCCTGGACGGCGGCGGCTACCGGATGGAGGTCCCGGAGGAGGCCGCCCTGCCCGTGGTGGCCTGGCTGGTGCGGGCCGGGGACGTCCCGGCCGCGCTGGCCCTGCTGGAGGAGATCGGCCCGTACGCCGACCGGCTCCGCTTCGCCCCCGCCCCGGCCGACGTTCCCAGGCTCGCCCCGGACGTCGTGTGGCGGGAGACGGCCGGAGACGCGCGTGACGCCCTCGCCCGGCGCGGGCCGAACGACCGGATCGAGACGATGCGCGAGGCGCTGACGGTCTGGAACCCGCTCGCCGACGAGATGCTCGCGCTCTGGCTGGAGACCGCCGAGGACGGCCGGGTCGCCCGCGTGATCGGGGACGAGTGGCTCGGCCGCGCCGCGGCCCTGCTCGACCGGTACCGCGCGCTCGCCGCCGCCCACCCGCGCTGCGCCAAGCACCGCAAGCCGAAGGAGAACCTCGCGATCCTCCGCTCCTCGCTGGAGGAGGTCGTGGCCGGCCGTGCGCTCTCCCCGCGTGCCCGGGGGCTGCTCCAGCACGCCGTCGACGCGATGCTCCGCCGCCGCGGTCGTCCCGGCTCGGCCCCGCACTCCGCGCTGCGCCGGCGGCAGGCGGACGACGCCTCCGTCCCCGCCCACCACACGCTGGCCCGGATCGTCGTGGGCCGCCTGGCCGACCTGCCGCAGGACCGCGGCGTGCGCTCCGCCGACGCGCTGACCGGGCCCGTCACCGCCGAGGAGGCGGCGGCCACCGGGGTTCCCGCGGGAGCGGCGGTGCCCGAGGCGATCCGGCACGTCGTGCGCCGCTCGCTCGCCGGCACGGTCGAGGAGCTCATCGCCGCCGGCGTCGTCCCCTCCGCCGAGGTGCTGGCCCGGCTCATACCGCAGATCGCCGCGGCGGTGACCGCCGCCGCCTATCCCGACGACGCCCTGCGGTCGCTGATGGCCGCGAATTACCGGGCCTTCCGCAACCGGCGGTCGCTGCTCCTGCTCGACCTGGAGCGGCAGGTCCAGATCGAGGAGCTGCCCTGGGTGCGGGCGGTGAGCGCCTACCGGGACTCCGGCGGGGAGCCGGGCGAGGAAACGAGCCGGGAGACCGGCCGGGAGACGAGGCAGGAGACGAGCCGGGACTCCAGGCGTCGTGACGCCGGCACGGCCCTGCGGCGCCTGGGCGAGCTGGCGCTCGACGGCTTCCCCGGCACGCTCCCGCCCAACCCGCTGATCCGCGAGCTGGCCGCGCTGGGCCGGGAGGCGGGCCAGGACCTGCCGTGGGTGGAGGAGCTGGCCGCCGACATCTTCACGGGGTCCTTCTCCGCCAAGTTCCCCGCCGCCGCGAAGGTCGCCGGTGAGCTGCTCGGCGGCAGCCTGTACGAGCGTTACTACGGCATCGACTACCGCGCGGTGCGGGCCATCGCCGACACGCGGCCGCACGACCGGTACGCAGCGCGGACCTCCCGCACGTTCGACGGGCTCTGCCTGTCCAGGTCCGGCGCTCCGCAGGGCTCGTACTCGGTGGCCGCCAACGGCATGGTCATCGAGCAGGCGCAGATCCTGACCACGCACAACCTGGCCACCCTGGTCCACCGGGTGGGCGTACGGCCCGCGGCGGGCTGGCGGGCGCTCGCCGACCGGGCGTTCACCGTCGCGGCCAGGCTCACCTCGCAGCTGGAGCACAACCCCCGGCCGCTGTCCACCATCAAGGACGTCGCCTACGCCTGGCGCCACATGGTCTTCTTCATGTCCCTGCCCGGCGCCGGGGATCCGCGCGGTACGGCGGGCCTGCTCTCGGCGCGCCTCAGCGAGCAGCCGCCCGGCGTCCGCGACCGGCTCGCCCCCGCGCTCGCCGGCCTGGTGCACGTCGCCGCCGGCGGTTCCTTCGCCCCCGGCGGCACGGCGGACGGCGGCGGCCGCCGTCTGCTGGGCTGGTCGGCCGGCGCCCACTGGCTGCGCCCTGCGACGATCCGGAGGAACGGGTGACGACGGCCGAGACGACCGGGACGACCAGGACGATCGCGGACTTCTGGTTCGACCCCGCCTGCCCGTACACCTGGATCACCTCCCGGTGGCTGCTGGAGGTGGAGAAGGTCAGGCCGGTCGAGGTGCGCTGGCACGTGATGAGCCTGTCCGTGCTCAACGAGGGGCGGGACGACGATCCGGAGGGCGACCCCGAGGGGTACCTGTGGGTGCCGGTGCGCGTCTGCGCCGCCGTACGGCATCACCACGGGCAGGAGGCGCTCGGCAGGTTCTACACCGCGATGTGGACGGTCGACCGCGAGCACGGCGACTGGATCGGCCCGCTGCACGACGCGCTGGCGGCCGCCGGACTCCCGGTGGAGCTGGCCGGGGCGGGCATGTCGACGGAGTACGACGAGCTGGTGCGCGCCTCGCACGCCGAGGGCATCGCCCTGGTCGGCACGCACGTCGGCACCCCGGTGGTCGCCGCCACCGACGCCGGCGGCGGGCGCGTGGCGTTCTTCGGGCCCGTCATGTCCCGGATCCCCCGGGGCGAGCAGGCCGGTCGCCTCTGGGACGGGACGCTGCTGGTGGCCGGGGTGCCGGGCTTCCACGAACTGAAGGGATCCCCGCACGGGGAGCCCCGGCTCGGCTGATCCGGCCCGCCCGCGGAGCCGTGAGGATCGGGCGATCATCTCCCCTCGGGGGGAGATCCATGCGCATACTGCTGTATCCGCTTTACACAACCCAAGCCTTCACGACATAAAGGGCAGCTCGACCGTCGATCCGGCTCGGAGGAGGACGAGAACGTGAGCGTGGCCGGACCGGAGGGCAGGGAGTTCACGACCAAGGAGGCGAACGCCCTCTGCCGGAACGCGGAACGCCTGCTGTCCGACGCGCGGACCCTCCTGCAGGAGCACGCCCTGGTCCACCAGGTGGTCAAGCAGGTGCTCGGCGCGCTCCGCTCCGAACTGGCCCGGGCCGAACTGGACGCGATCCCCCTCACCCGGCTCAAGGACGTGACCGGCGGGCGGCTCCGCGTCGGCGCCCTGGAGCGCGCCGGTTACACCACGGTCCTGCAGGTCCTGGACGCCTCGCCGTACCAGCTCCAGCTGCTTCCGGGGGTCGGCGCGCAGACGGTGAAACGGGTGCACGCCGCGGCCCGCCAGATCGCCCGGGCGGTCGAGGAGACCGTCGGCATCCGCCTCGACGCCGAGGAACGCGGCCGCGAGACCACGGACCTGGTGATCGCGCTGCACCGGCTGGTGAACGTCGGCCCCGACCTGCCGGTCGCCCGTGAGGCCGCGCGTGACCTCGCCAGGCGGCTCGGGCCGCTGCTGACGGCCGCGCGCCCGGCGCGAAGCCGCCTGCGGCTGGTGTTCACCGGTCGCGGACGCCGCCGCCGCGCCGGGGAGGCGCTGGCGGAACTCGCGGGCCTGCTGGACGGCGCCCGCGAGACCCGGCTCCTGCTCGCCCAGGTCACCAGCGACCTGCTCCGGCCCCCGGTCTCGGAGTTCGAGGCGTGGACCGACTTCGAGTTCCGGGCGTCGGACTACTACAGCCTCCTCGCCGAGCTGGCCGGCGAGCCCGGCGAACCCGGCGCGGCGGCGCGGGGCCTGCTCCCCGACGACCTGGTCGCGAAGGTCGGCGCGCAGGCGCTCGACGAGACCCACCTGCGGGTCTCCCTGCGCGGCTACCAGGACTTCGGCGCCCGCTTCGCCCTCGCCCAGCGCCGGGTGATCCTCGGCGACGAGATGGGGCTGGGCAAGTCGATCGAGGCCATCGCCGCCCTGGCACATCTCAAGGCGGAGGGGAACGACCACTTCATGGTGGTCTGCCCCACGAGCGTGCTGATCAACTGGGTGCGGGAGATCCACGCGCGCAGCACCCTGGACGCCTACCCGCTGCACGGGAGCACGCGCCTGGCGGCCCAGGAGGAGTGGGTACGGCGCGGCGGCGTCGCCGTGGTCACCCTGGACAGCCTGCACCGGCTGAAGCTCCCGCCCCGCGTCCAGGTCGGCATGCTCGTCGTGGACGAGGCGCACTACGTCAAGAACCGTCAGGCCAGGCGGTCCAGGGCCGTCGCCCGCTGGTGCAAGCGCGTCGAGCGGGTGCTCTTCATGACCGGCACGCCGATGGAGAACCGGGCCGAGGAGTTCCGCGCCCTGGTCTCCTATCTCGATCTCAACCTGTCCGTGAACCTGCGCCGCCACGACGACGTCATCGTCGGGGCGGAGGCGTTCCGCAAGGCCGTCGCCCCCGTCTACCTGCGCCGCAACCAGGAGGACGTGCTCACCGAGCTGCCCGACCTGGTCCAGGCCGAGGACTGGGTGGAGTTCAGCGGCGCCGACCTCGCCGCCTACCGGGAGGCCGTCGCGGCGGGGAACTTCATGGCCATGCGCCGCGCCGCCTACGCCGTCCCCGGCACCTCGGCCAAGCTGAAGCGCCTGCTCGAACTGGTCGACAAGGCGGAGGCCAGCGGGCTCAAAGTGGTGATCTTCTCCTACTTCCGCGACGTGCTCGCGAGCGTGCGGACCGCCCTGGACGGCCGGGCGCACGGGCCGCTCTCCGGAGACGTCGCCCCGGCCCGCCGCCAGCAGATCGTGGACGAGTTCTCCCGCGCCGCGGGACACGCGGTCCTGCTCAGCCAGGTCCAGGCGGGCGGCGTGGGGCTCAACCTGCAGGCCGCCTCCGTGGTGATCATGTGTGAGCCGCAGGTCAAGCCGAGCATCGAGGCCCAGGTCGTGGCCCGCGCGCACCGGATGGGCCAGGTGCGCAAGGTGCAGGTGCACCGGCTCCTCGTGGCGGACACGATCGACCAGCGCATGCTCGACATCCTGAGATCCAAGACGAAGCTCTTCGACGCCTACGCCCGCCGGAGCGACCTGGCCGAGTCCACCGCCGAGGCCGTGGACGTCTCCGAGCGCGAACTGGCCCGCCGGATCGTCGAGGAGGAGCAGCGCCGCCTCGCCCTCGGCGCGTTCGCGACCGCACCCGGCGCTCCGGTGGGCGAGAGCTCTTCCGCGTGAACCGCCGAGCCCCCGCCGGCGGTCCGGCTCCCCGGCCCGTGAGCCTTTCGGTCTGCGAACCTTTCGATCGGTGAGCCCGTACGGCAATGAGCCCGTGAGCCCGTCATCCCTTCAGCTACGGCGCACGAAGTTGACCCGCTCAAGGTGGGGCCGGTAATCGGCGGGTCCGGCGACCAGCTTCTCCCGGATCAGATCGACGGCGTCGCCGCCGGAGAGATCGACGCGCTGGTAGATCCGGGTCCCGGCCCGCTCCCGCTGGACGATCGCGTGCTCGTCGTCGTACCAGCCGGCGAAGGCGCGGACGTCCCGGCCGAACCGGTGCACGATTTTCCCGGTCTCCGCGTCGACGATGCCGATCGGCCCTCCCCCGCCACTGTCCCGGGAATCGCCCAGGAGGGTGCCGAACAACCGTCCCGAGGGCGAGAAGGGCGTCGTCGTGTGCCATTCGTCGAGGGTGCCGACGCCGGTGTAGACCCGGCGCTGCCTGCCGTCCAGGTCGTAGACGGCGATGCGGCGCTTGCGCGGCCCGGCCTCCGGCCCGTTGCGCACGGCCAG
The DNA here is from genome assembly GCF_016863135.1 of Planobispora longispora. Taxonomy (GTDB): domain Bacteria; phylum Actinomycetota; class Actinomycetes; order Streptosporangiales; family Streptosporangiaceae; genus Planobispora; species Planobispora longispora. The sequence continues at coordinate 15,341 of NZ_BOOH01000066.1, read as the reverse complement.
CACCCGGTCCGCGGAACCGGCGAAGTAGAAGCGGTGGGAGCGCCCGATGCCCCAGTCGCTCACGCGGTGACGCGGTCCCGCATGCACCAGCCGGGCGGTGCGTTCGGCCGCGTCCACCGTGACGAAGCCGATTGTCGTGAGGCTGCCGTCACGGTGCGGCCGGTAGGCGGTGAGCAGGAGGGTACGGCCGTCCGCGGACCACTCGGGAGAGGTCACGGGCGCCGGCAGGGAGATCGTGTGCGTCCGCCCGCTGCGGCGGTCGATCAGGTCGATCTTCCGCTTCGCCAGCCACAGCCGGGAGTCCTCGATGCCGGCGACCCACCTGCCCCCGGGCGCCGCCAGCGCCTCCCGGTAGGGCGTCCTGACGAACCGGTCCCCCTCGCGCAGGTAGCCGTAGTGCTGCTGGCCCGCGTCGAAGACGAGGGAGTACGAGGCGAGCCGGACCGGCGCCCCCGCGGCCTCGTTGAGCTCGCCCCGGGTGCCCGCGAGTTTGATCCACCGTCCCTGCTCGACGGATCCGGTCTCCGCGCGGTGAGCCCACGACCCCGGTACGGCAGGCTCGATTCCCGCATGGTGAGCCCACGACCCCGGTACGGCAGGCCCGGTGCTCGCCGCGGACACGTCCGGCCTCGACGCCTCCGCCGCCCGGGCGCTCGCGGGCGGCGCCCCGGCCGCCGCGATGACCGCGGACGTGACTGCGGCGGTGACAGGACCGATGACGATTTTGAGTTTCATGACCATCCTCCCCGTTCACCCGTGAGATGCGCGATCTCCAGGATTGGTTCGGGGAGCCGGCACCGGCGCGTCCCGCAACGGCCCTCGCCGACAGCACCGGCAACCGCACCGACAACCGCACCGGCAACCGCAACCGCAGCCGAGACCGGCGAACCCGGTGATCACGACCGGGATCAGTAGCGCCAGCGGCTGCGTTCGACGACCTCTTCGGCACTCGCGCCGTCGAACAGGGCGAGCTCGCCCCGCCGTACCGTCGCGACGGTGTCCACGACCTGCGGCCCCAGCGCCGCGCCGAGGACCGGGTCGTTCTCGAACGCGGCGACGGCCTCGGCCAGCGAGTCCGGCAGGGCTGCGATCCCCAGCTTCCGCAGGCTCTCCTCGTCCATGCCGGCCGGGTCCTCCTCGACCGGTTCCGGCAGGCGCAGGCCCGCCTCGATCCCGGCGCGGCCGGCGGCCAGCAGCGCGGCGACCAGAAGGTACGGGTTGGCCGCCAGGTCGACGCACTTGACCTCGATGTTGGCCGCCCGATCACGCTCCCCCGCCGAGCCGGTGACCAGCCGCAGCGCCGCCTCCCGGTTCTCCCTCCCCCAGCAGGCGAACGCGCCGGCCCAGTGCGAGGGCACCAGACGCAGGTAGCTCGCGACCGCCGGAGCGCCGACGGCGAGCAGGGCGGGCAGCCGCTCCAGGATCCCGGCGGTGAAGCCCTCTCCCTCGGGGGTCAGGCCGTACCGGCCGGAACCGCCGGACATCAGGGCCGTCCCGTCGCGCCACAGGCTGAGATGCACGTGGCCGCCGTTGCCGACCCCGCCGGCGAGCACCTTCGGCGCGAAGGTGGCGCGCATCCCGTTCCGCGCCGTGACCGCGCGGACGGTCTCGCGCACCAGCACGGCGAGGTCCGCCGCGCCGACCGGATCCGCCGCGGCGACGGAGACCTCGTACTGGCCGGCGGCGTACTCGGGATGCACCTGCTCGACCGCGACCCCCTGCGCGGCCAGCGCGGCGAGGATCTCCCGCAGGTAACCGGCGAGCTCGGTGAGGCGGGCCATGCCGTACGCCGGGCCCCGGGACGCGGGGACGAACTCGTCGCCGGCGCCCGCGGAGACGCACCACTCGATCTCGAAGGCCGCGCGCACCGCGTAGCCGTCCCCGGCCAGCCGGGCGGCCTCACGCCCCGCCAGGAGCCGCGCGTCCAGCGGGTGCGGCACGCCGTCCTGGTCGTAGCGGTCGGCCGGCGCCCAGGCCCAGCCGGGGAGCGCGGCCAGCCGGGTGAGCCTGCTCAGGTCCGGATAGAGGCGCAGGTCCCCGACCGGGCCTCCGGCGTACCGCCCGGACACGATCGAGTCGTCGAGCAGGAACGCGTCGAACACCGGCGAGGCCCCGACGCCCCAGGCGGCCGCCTGCTCCAGGCGGGCCAGCGGCACCGCCTTGACCCGGGTGATGCCGCTGGTGTCCACCCAGGTCACCGCGGTGGCCTCGACGCCGTCGGCGGCCAGGCCGGCGGCGGCCGTACGGGCCTGTCCGGCGCGGCGGGCCCGCTCGGGAGCGGTCAGCGGCTGTGCTGTCGGCGATGTGGACGGTATCGGTGGCATCGGCGTGACCTCCACGGTTCCAGACTAGACATCGTCCGCCCTCGCGGCCCTGGTCGCTCGATACCTCGGCCCGGCCGCCGCGAATCCCGGCCGCCCGGCGCATCAGTCCGGCGACGGCGGGTCCCGGCCGCCCGGCATACCGGCCAGGCCACGGCGAGTCCTGGATCCTCGGCGCATCGGCCCGGCCGTGGTAAGTCTTGGACGATGCCGACCTCCGAACTCCTGCCCGCGGTCGCCGCGCTCCGGCTGATCGACCACCACTGCCACGGAGTCGTGCCGCGGGACCTGTCGCGCGCCGGGTTCGAGGCGATGCTGACCGAGGCCGAGAGCGCCTCCCCGCTGGGCGGGAGCCTGTTCGACACGCAGGCGGGGTTCGCCGTGCGCCGCTGGTGCGCGCCCGTGCTCGACCTGCCCCGGCATGCCGAGCCGGAGGAGTATCTCGCCCGCCGGGAGGAGCTCGGCCACGCCGAGGTGACCCGGCGGCTGCTGCGCGCGGCCGGGCTCGGCGCCCTGTGCGTGGACACCGGGCACAACCCCCGGTCGCTGCTCTCCCCCGGCGAGCTGGCCGAGGCAGCCGGGGCGCCCGGGTACGAGATCCTCCGTCTGGAGCACGTCGCCGAGGAGGTCGTCGAGTCCGGGACCTCCGCCCGGGGCTTCGCCGGCCGTTTCCGCGAGCGCCTCACCGAGCTGGCGGGCGCCGGGGAGGGCCGGGTGGTCGGGGCCAAGTCCGTCGCCGCCTACCGGGCCGGGCTGGCGCTGGCCCCGTACCGGCCCGGAGAGGGGGAGATCGCCGCGGCGGCGGGCCGGTGGCTGGCCTCCGCGCGGCCGGACGCCCCGGCCCGGCTGGCGGACGAGGTGCTGCACCGGTTCCTGGTGTACACGGCGCTCGACCTCGGCCTGCCGGTGCAGTTCCACGTCGGGTACGGCGACCCGGATGTGCACCTGTCCCGGGCGAACCCGGCGCTCCTGACCGATCTGCTCCGGGCGACCGCGCCGGCGGGGGTGCCGATCGTGCTGCTGCACAACTACCCGTACCACCGGGAGGCCGGATACCTCGCCCAGGTGTTCCCGCACGTCTTCGCCGACGTCAGCCTGGCCCTGCACAACGTGGGCCGGCGGGCCGGGGCGCTGCTCGCCGAGGCCCTGGAGCTGACCCCGTTCGGCAAGCTGCTCTACGCCTCCGACGCGTACGGCCTGCCCGAGCTGTACCACCTCGGTTCGGTTCTGTTCCGCGGCGCGCTGTCCGGGCTGCTCCGGGAAGGGCTGGCCGAGGACGCCTGGACGGAGCGGGACGCCGGCCGGATCGCCGGGATGATCGGCGCGGGCAACGCCCGCCGGGTCTACCGCCTCCCCGGCTGACGTCGTTCCGCGCGGACATCTCCCGCCGCGTCCGAAGAAGTACACGGGCCTGCTGGGAGGGTTCTCCATTCCCCCGGCGTAGCGACAGGTAGGCGCCGCGGTGTCCCTTGACGTCTCGCAGGGCGGGCAGGACCGACTCGGTGAAATGCCGCCGGTATGCCTCCGCGCCCTCAGGTGTCGCGGTCGCGCACCAAACCCACGCAATCATCATGTCTCCCTTCGTCCACGACCTCCCCGAACCGATCTCGCTCCGTTCACTCCGCGGCCGCGCCGCCCAGGCCGAGTTCGTCGGCCTGGGCGGACGACGGCGGGCGCAGCCGCTCTCGCGCCTGACGGCCGCTGCGCAGCCGGGCCAGCCAAACCGGTGGAGCTCCGCGGTCCGGGCCGAGACGGTAGGCGCCCAGCAGCCAGTCGGCCAGCCGGTCCCGATCGATGACGATCACGCCGTGCTCGCGGGCCGTGCGGGCGGCCTGCGCGCTGAGATAGTGCGAGGTCACGAAGACACCCTGGTGGCCGCGGTACGGCCGGGCCTGCAACGCGCCCACGAAGTCGCGCACCGCCCCGGGGCCGACCGGGCGCGTGTAGTGCTTGCACTGGATCGCGTACCCGCGGCCGTCCGGTGCGGCGCCGCGCACGTCCACGCCCCCGTCCCCGGCCCCTCCGACGACACGGACCCGGCCGAAGTCGTCGCGCCGCAGCAGCTCGGCCGTGAGCTTCTCGAACTGGCGCGCGTTCAGCCGGTCCAGCCCCGCACGCCGCAACGCCTCCCTGCGGTAGGCCGCCCCCATCCGGCGCACCACCAGGAAGACGGCGGACAGCAGGGCCGCGAGCACGGCGACCGCGCCGAGCAGCACCGGCCAGGAGGAGGCCAGGTCCTCCCAGAACGCGCGCCCCACCATGAAGACGGCCAGCGGGACGAGCAGCCACTCCCAGCCGATCCGGCTCTTCTTCCTGCCCCGGCGGGTGACGCGCTTCCCCGCCGGTGATCTGCGCTTCACCATCACGGCCTCCGGAAGGAGAAGGAGAGGGAGAACGGGAAGATGCGTCGAGTGTGAACCTCGCTCCCGACAAAATCCACCACCCGGCGCATGGCCTGAGCGTCCTTTCCTCCCCGCAGGTGACGGATTCATCCCCGAGTGCATCCGCGAGCGCTCCACCGACTTTGGTCGCGGCACGCGCCCCCAAAGTTCGATGTGCGTCATTCACCGGATTCCTAGCATCGGACCATGACCCAGGCCAGTGCCCCGGTTTCCCGGCGCATCCACGAAATCGACGCCGTACGCGGTTTCGCGCTGGGCGGCATCCTGATCGCCAACATCGGTTTCTTCGCCGACCCCGGATACGCCGTCGGCATGGGCGCCATGCCCATCAGCGAGGGCCCGGTCGCCCTCGCCGTCAGCACCCTGATCCTGACGAAGTTCTACGTCATCTTCTCCTTCCTGTTCGGCTACTCCTTCACCCTGCAGATGCGCTCGTGGGGCGGGAAGGTCAAGTCCCGCATGCTCCGCCGGTGCCTGGGCCTGTTCGTCCTGGGCGTGGCGCACGGCCTCCTGCTCTGGATCGGCGACATCCTCACCCTCTACGCCGTGCTCGGTCTCCTCCTGCTGGGGATGCGCGACATGCGGCCCAGGACCGCGGTCAAGGCCGGCTGCTGGATCATCGGCGTGACGTCGGCGATCTGGCTCCTGCTGGCCGGACTCACCCTGCTCGACCCGGGGGGCGCGGCGACCCCGGCCCTCGACGCGGCGGCGGCCGCCAGAGCCGAGGAACTGGTCACCGGAGGGCCGCTGAGCTTCCTCCGCTTCCAGGTGGAGACCTACCCGGTGCTCGCGGCGTTCGTGTGGATCGGCCAGGGGCCTATGGCGATGGCGCTGTTCCTGTTCGGCCTGGCGGCGGGCAAGTCCCGGCTGTTCGAGGAGCCGGAGCGCTGGGCCCGCCTGGTCCCCCGGATCCTGTGGCTGGGGTACGGCGTCGGCCTGCCCGCCGCGGTCTTCTTCACCTGGTCGGCCCAGGCGGACGGCACCACGCAACTGATCGGCATGGCGGTCAACAACGTGACCTCCCTGATGCTGGCCGCCGCCTACGTGGTCACCCTGCTCGAACTGATCAGACGCGTCCCGGCGGTCGGCGGCGTCCTGGCCCCCGCCGGCCGGGTCGCGGCCTCCAACTACATCGGCCAGTCGGTGCTGGCCTGCCTGGTCTTCACCGGGTACGGCCTGGCGCTGGCGGGCGAACTGGCCCCCGTCGCGGTGATGGGCGTGGCCGCGGCGATCTACGCGGTCCTCCTGACGTTGAGCGCCCGGTGGCTGCGTCACCACCGGCAGGGCCCGATCGAATGGCTCCTGAGGCGCTTCACCCTGCTCTCCGCGGCCCCGTCACGATCCCGTTGACCCCCGTCCGGCCCTCCGGCGATCCCGGCCGCCCGGCAGGCGGAGCGTCCGTACCGGCGAGCTCCAGGCATATCGGCACCCGCGGCGGGCCCCTGGAAGACAGCGGCTCCAGCGATTCGAGCGGCGCCGGGGACGGATGCCTTCGGGGAACGTCCCGCAGGCACGCTCCCCCGATGACGACGGTCACGGGAACCCGCTAGCGCGTTCCGTCCAGGACCGGTTTCACATCGACGATCGGGGTGCCGTCGACGGCCTCGAGGTCGGCCACCCGCACCCGGAGCCCGTCGATCGCGAGCACCCGGACCCGGTGCAGGCCGACGGGGTTGGGCCGGTCGGAGGAGCGGGTGCTGAAGACGCCGGTCAGCGGGTTCCGCGGATCGTCGCGTGGATGCACGGCCGTCACGGACCGGTCGGCGAGGTGCAGCCACGTGAGGACGAACACCTCGTCGCCGACCGCGAGATCACGGATGCCGTCGGCCATCGCGGGCTCGAACATCAGCCAGGCGTCGGGAGCGCCCTCCGCCCCCTGCTTCGGAGCGCTCTCGCGGTCCACCAAGGACGACCGGACGACTCCGATCGGATGAATCTCGTACGTCATGCCTCCTCCGTACCGCGGGCCGCCCCGATGCGCCAGATTCCGGGGCGGCCCGCGGCGGGGATCACGGCCAGGAGATCACAGCCAGGGGATCAGCAGGTCGAGGCGGTAGGTCTTGAAGGGGCCGATCTTGACCTTCCGTACACACCGGTAGGACTTGGCCAGCTTCTTCTTGAATGTGTAGAACTTGCCCTGCGCCTTGCACTGCCACTTCGTGGGGTAGTGCCCGTAGGTGACCCAGCGGTCCAGCGCGGCCCGGTCGAGGGCGGCGGCGCTCCCGGCGGAGGTCGAGACGGATGCCGAGACGGAGGTCGAGGCGGCGGAGGCCACGACCTCGGGAGCCGCGGCCTGAACCGCGGCGGGCGTGCTCACGCCGAGGGCGAGGGTGGCGAGAAATCCGGCCGTGGCGAGTTTCACCGTTCTGCTCATGACGTCCTCCTTCGATTGGGGTCGGATAGCGTGGACGCTCTCGGCTGCGCGGCCGAGAGCAATGAGGGGTCCGCGCGTGGAACGGGAGCGCGCGGGCGCGGGAGCGCGGGTCAGCAGACGACGGTCTTGTCGTAGCCGGAGTACGGGGTCCCCCACTTCCAGGCGCGGATGCTGCCCTTGCCCATGCCGAAGCAGGGACTGTCGGGCCCGCGCTTGATGATCACCTTGACGCGCATCTTCTTCTTGCACGTGTTGCGCAGGATGATCGCCTTGGAGGCCTGGCTGACGTAGCGCGCGACGCAGGCGGGGGCGGTTCCGGCGGCCGCGGCGAGACCGTCCGACGCCACCGCCACCGCCACCGCCACCGCCACAGCCGGCGCGGCGGACGCCGGCGGCGCGGCGGACGCGGCACCGGCCGTGCCCGGCGTCGCCCCCGCGATCGTCACGGAGGACACCGTCGCCGCGACCACGACGCCGATTTTCGTGAGGGTCTTCATATCCTCTCCTCATCCGATCGTCTGAACGCCTGGACCGTAGTGCGGGACGTGTTGAGACGATGTTGAGGATCCGTTGATCCCGTCGACGGGCACGACGGGTCCGGATGGGACGAGGCACCGCCCCTCCCCGCGCCCGGGCGCGGGGGAGGATGCTTCCGACCTGCTATTTCACGATGACACTTGAGTTTCCGACGCGCTGTCTCTCACATCGGCGTTGACGCCGTGGTCCATCCACTTCCTCATGGTGGCGGCCGTCTCCATGACCAGGGGCTCGTACAGGATCACCACGCGTTCCTCGGGGATCGGCACGACCTCCAGCGGGCCCTTGACGATCGCCTGCCAGCCCAGGGCGGACCCCGAGGGCCCGAACATCGCCACGGGCCCGTCGTAGGGATCGTGCTCGAACCGCCCGATCGCGTGGGCGTTGGCCCGGAACACCTCCAGGTAGCGGCGCGCCTGCTCCACATCCGCCGTGTCCGGCGGCAGCCGGTCGGCGGCCGCCGCCGCGCCCATCACCGCCAGCAGCCGCTGCTCCGGCTCCATCGCGCCGAGCTCCTCCCAGTCCACCTCCAGCGGTCCGCCGGCCAGCGCGTGGAACAGCAGCGCCCGCTCGTCATCCAGGGTGGCGGCGACGACCGGCTCGTCGGCGTCGGAGTACATGAGCACGACCAGCGGCACCTCCTCGCCGTCGGCGCGCAGGCGGCGGGCGACCTCGATCGCGATGTTGCCGCCGATGCAGAACCCGCCCAGCACGTAAGGCCCGTGCGGCCGTACCGCACGCAGGTGGCGCAGGTAGTCCTCGACCATCTCGGCGAAGGAGCGATGCGGCTGCTCGCCGGGCGCCAGCCCCTGCGCCTCCACGCCGTACACCGGCTGGTCGGCGCCGAGCCGGCGGGCCAGCGGGTGGTAGCGGAAGACCTGCCCGCCCAGCGCGTGGAAGAAGAAGATGGGCGTACGGTCCCCGTCGGGCTGCAGCGGCACGATCCGGCTCGCGCTGCCCATGTCGGCCGGTTGCCGCAGCACGTCGGCCAGCTTCGCCACGGTCGGCGCCGACAGGAACGCGGCCACCGGCAGCTCCCGGTCGAGCTCCTTGCGTATCCGCATCGCCAGCCGCAACGCGATCAGCGAATGCCCGCCGAGCTCGAAGAAGTCGTCGTGCACGCCGACCGCCGTCAGCTCGAGCGCCTCCTCCCACAGCTGGGCCAGGTGCGCCTCGACCGGGTCGCGCGGCGGCACGTAGGAGGCGGCCCGGGAAGAGGCGGGTTCGGGGAGCGCGGCGCGGTCCAGCTTGCCGTTGCGCGAGACCGGCAGCGCCTCCAGCCGGACGAGGTCCGAGGGCACCATGTAGCCGGGCAGCACCGCGGCCAGCCGGGCCCGCCAATCGATCTCTTCACCGCTCACCACGTAGGCGACCAGCCGCGGCCCGCCCGCGCCCGGCCTGGCCACCACCACGGCGGCCTTGACCTCCTCGAAGGCCAGCAACGCCGCCTCGATCTCGCCGAGCTCCACCCGCATGCCGCGGATCTTGACCTGGAAGTCGCTGCGCCCCAGGTATTCCACCTCGCCGTCCGGGCGCCAGCGGGCCAGGTCGCCGGTCCGGTACAGGCGTCCGCCGGAGCCGTAGGGGTCGGGGACGAACCGGTCGGCCGTCAGCCCCGGCTGCCCGAGGTAGCCGCGCGCGAGCTGGACACCCCCGATGTACAGCTCGCCCACCACGCCGATCGGGACCCGCTGCAGGGAGGCGTCCAGCACCTCCAGGCGGCTGTTGGCGATCGGCACCCCGATCGGGACCGTGGGCTCACCCGGTGCGCACCGGTGCCAGGAGACCTCCACCGTCGCCTCGGTCGGCCCGTACAGGTTGAGCAGCTCACCGCCGCGGAACCGGGCGGCCACGTCCGGCGGCAGCGCCTCGCCGCCGTTGACGACGCGCGGCAGCGGCGGCAGCCGATCGCCCAGCTCCAGGAAGGCCGCCAGCATCGAGGCGACGAAGTGCACGTAGGTGACGCGCTCGGTGGTGATGAGCTCGGCCAGGTAGTCCGGCTCCAGATGGCCGCCCGGCCGCGCCATCACCAGCCCGGCCCCGGCGATCAGCGGCGGGAACAGCTCCGACACCGAGATGTCGAAGCCGTACGGCGTCTTCTGCAGGACGCGGTCCTCCGGGCCGAAGGCGAAGGTCTCCTGCCCCCACAGCAGCCGGTTGACCACCGCGCGGTGCGAGACCCCCACCCCCTTCGGGCGTCCGGTGGTCCCGGAGGTGAAGAAGACATAGGCCAGCGCGTCAGGCGAAATATCCGGCACGTCACTCAGAGCGGGCCCGTCCTGGTCGACCAGGATCGCCGCCAGGCCGTCCGGCAGCCGGTCGGCCAGGTCCGCCGAGGTGACCACGTGCGTGGCGCCGACGTCCTGCATCATCAGCCGCAACCGCTCACGCGGATGGTCGACCTCGAGCGGGAGATAGGCGCCCCCGGCGGCCAGCACGCCCAGCAGGCCGGTGGGCAGATCGTGGCCGCGTTCCAGGAACACGCCCACCACCCGGTCCTGGCCGACGCCCGCCTCGCGCAGGACCCGCGCCAGCCGCAACACCCGTGAGGCGAGCTCGCCGTAGGTGCGCCACTCCCCCTCGAAGACGACCGCGGGCGCCTCGGGCGTGCGCAGCGCCTGGGCCAGCACCAGCTCGTGCACGGTCACCGGCGCGTACTGGCGCGCGGTGGCGTTCCAGCCGTCGATCAGCGCCGCGTCGCCGCCGAGGAAGTCGTCGGCCGGCCGCGGGTCGGCGCCCGGATCGGCGGCCAGGTGCGCCAGCGCGCGCAGGTAGTGCCCGGCGACGTCGCCGGCCTGGGCTTCGGAGAACTGGGTGCGGTCATACGACAGGACCAGCACCAGGGCGCCCGACGGCTCCCGCGAGAAGCCCACGGTCATCGGGATGTCGGTCTGCTCGAAGTGGTCCTGTCCCTCCAGCGTCACCTGACCGGCGTACGGAGCGCCCGTGCGACCGCCGGCCCGATCGGCCGCCGCGTCATCCCGCCGATCAGCGGTCCGGTCGTCCTCGGCACGGAGCCTGCCGTACACGTGGAAGTCGCGGTAGTCGAAGGTGACGTCCAGCAGGGGCGTGCGGCCGGCCATCCGCTGGATCTCGAACAGCGGGAAGCGCCGGTGCGGAAGCAACGCCACCTCGGCGGCGAACACCTCCTTGATCAGCTCACGCCAGGTGGGAGCGGTGAGGCTGTGCCGTACCGGAACGGTGTTGAGGAACAGGCCGAGCGCCTCCTCCGCGCCCTCGCTCTCCGTACGGCCGTGCACGAGCATCCCGCTCAGGACGTCGGCGCGGCCGGTGAGCAGCGACACCACCCGCAGGTGTACGGCCAGCAGCACGGTGCGCATGGGCACCTGCTCCTCGCGCGCCACCCGCTCCAGCCGTGCCACGAGCTCCCGGTCGAGCGGGACGGCGTGGCCCCGCACGTCGGTCACGCCGTCGCGCGGGTAGCCGGGCAGGCGAGGCAGGCGGCTGTCCGGAGCGTCGGCGACCTGCCGCTCCCAGAAGGCGCGCGCCTCCTCCGAGGCCAGGACGGTGCGCTCGAGCGCGATCAGGTCGCGGAAGGCGGCCGAGGGCGGCCGTACGGGCACGGTGAGGCCGCGGAGACGGGCGGAGTAGCGTTCGAGAAGCTCGGTGATGAGAGAGGCCAGGCTCCAGCCGTCCAGGATCGCGTGGTGGAAGCTCACGCTCAGCGCGAACCTGCCCGGCTCCAGCAGGTGCGCGCAGACCCGCAGCAGCGGCGGCCGGCTCCAGTCGAAGGGACGGCGCTTCTCGTCCTCGCGCCAGGCCGCCAGGCCCTCCCCCGACTCGACGACCTCCAGCGGGATCGTGGCGGCGTCGTGCACGAGTTGCAGCGGCTCGCTGAAGCCGGTGAGGTCGAAGCCGGTGCGCAGGATCGGGTGGCGCGCGGCGAGGTCGGACAGCGTCGCCTCCATGGCCTCCCGGTCGAAGCGGCCGCGCACGGTCAGCGTGGTCAGATCGTGGTAGGTGGAGGCGTCGAGCTCGCTGTGGAACAGCATCCCCGCCTGCAGCGCGGCCAGCGGATAGGCGTCTTCGATCATGGGCGGGCACCTCGCAACTCGGCGGCGTCGACAAGATCGAGCAAGGCAAACAGTCACGGCGCCGGCTCACAGCCGACCCTGAACATCGCCACCGTACTTCCCGATCTTCACAACCCGCCAGATGTTCACCCCCTTTCGTCCGCAACCACCCGCTCGCCCGATTGATGCCACCGTTGATCACACGAGGCCCTCACGCGACGCGCTCCCGCTCACCCCGTTCGATCTTCGGCCCGCCCCATGGTCCGGATCCTGCGGACGCCTCCTCTCCAAGCCGCACAGCACGCCGTACACAGCCAAGCAACCGAGCGTGGGCACAGCGGAGACGATGAAGCCTCGTTCCCCCCGCCTCGGCGACGATCATGTGCCTGTTACCGCCGCCCGCCGAACTCCCAGTCGTGGACCTCGATGCCGGCGTACCGGTCCAGGGTCAGGACGGCGCGCGCCGCATCCGGGTCCGGCGCCCGGACCAGCAGCGCCGTACCCAGCCAGGTGGCGCCGTCGTCGGACAGCAACGGTCCGTACGCGATCAGCTCGTCGCGGCCGGTCGGCGGGACGAGATCGACAGCCTGCCCGGAGCCGAGGCCCAGCACCAGATACCGGTTGCCGCCCTCTCTGCCGCCGGGGAAATCCCACATGGTGCGCCCCAGAACGTTGCGCCACCGACGCAACATCACATCCCGGTACACACCGGCCTGGTAGTTGGGCTCGTCGAAGACGAACGCGCGCGCGGCGGCGAGATCCGGCAGGTCGAGGATGTGCACACTCCCGGTGGCCGTGTCACCGCCCCGCTCGAAGGTCGGACCACGGGCGATCATCCCCTCCGCGTACCGGTCCATGTAGGACCAGTGCTCTTCCCGCAGCTCATCACGTAGCGCCGCAGATTCAGGCCGATCACGGTGATAACAGAAGAACTCCACACCGACAGTACCTACCATGAACCACAGCGATCGCTTCATGTCGCAATGGTCCGGCGACAGCCGTACACCTGAGGTGTCCTACAGATTCCGGACAGTTGGCTACATAAGCTGATAGAAGTCTGGAAGAGGTAAGTACGTGACGAGGCGTCGTAGGCAGTTCTCGCCCGAGTTCAAAGAAGAAGCCATCCGAATGGTGCTGGAGGGCGAGTGGACGGTCGCGTCGGTGGCGCGCGAGTTCGACATCAACGCCAGCACCCTGGGCAGCTGGGTGAACCGGCACCGGATCGTGCACGGCCAGGACGAGCCACCGGTCTCCGGGCCGGAGCGGGCCCGGATCCGGGAGCTGGAGCGGGAGAACGCCGAGCTGCGCGAGAAGCTGATCTTCCTGAAAAAGCGGCCGCCTTCTTCTCATCCGGGAATCGATGACGCTCGCCACGTACGAGCTGATCGACGCGGAGAAGGCGCACCATAAGATCGCCAAGATGTGCGCCTGGCTGGGCGTGTCGCGCCCGGGCTACTACGAGTGGCGCACTCGGCCGGCCTCGGCCACCGCGCAACGCCGCACGCTGCTGGCCGCCCTGGTCACCGAGATCTCCACCGGCTCCCATGAGACCTACGGATATCGGCGCGTGCACGCTGCCCTGGTCCGCCGCGGCGAGCACTGCTCGGCCGAACTGGTCCGCGCCCTGATGCGCGAGCAAGGCCTCATCCCCGCCCAGGTCAGGAAGTTCCGGCCGGCCACCACCGTCCAGGGTGACTATCGGGGCATCCCCGACCTGGTCGACCGCGACTTCATCGCCGCCCGACCGGGCATCAAGCTGGTCGGCGATATCACCTACATCCGCACCTGGAAGGGCTTCCTCTACCTGGCCACGGTGATCGACTGCCACAGCAAGGCGGTGCCGGGCTGGGCGATGGCCGACCACTACCGCACCGAGCTGATCATCGACGCGATCCGGATGGCCGCCGGCACCGGCCTGCTCCAGCCTGGCGCCGTCTTCCACGCCGACCGCGGCTCGAACGACACCTCACAGGAGTTCGGCCGCTTCCTGGCCGGCTCGGGCATCCGCCGCTCGGTCGGCCGCACCGGTGTCTACTGGGACAACGCGATGGCCGAATCGTTCTTCTCCGCGATCAAGAACGAGTGGCTGCACCGCTTCGTCCTCACCACCCGAGCCAAAGCACGACGGCAGGTCATCCGCTCCATCGAAGGGTTCTACAACCGGCGGCGCCTGCACTCGGCGCTCGGCTACCGGCCATCCCTGGAGGTATTGAACGAGGTCCTTTCACAACAAGCAGCCGCATAGGCTCTACGACCATAAGACGGCTATCCGGAATCTCCGAGGCCCCTCATGAACGGCTGCTGTGGGTGCTGCTGGTCAGCGGCTGATCGGCTCGTATCCCGGAATCGTCTGCGTCACCCGCCAGATCGGGTCAGGTCGGCGCCGCGGCCATTTTTTGTAGATGGCGTGTACGTATACCGGGCCACCGGCGGGATTGAACTTGGCCAACGCCCCGGCGATGAATCCCATCAACTGGACGCGGGCGTACAGCACATCCTGACGGGAGCAGGTCAACGCCACCATTCCCTGGCTTCCGTGGATGATGCCGGTACCTACAACGACCTGAGCCCACTTCTGATCGACAGCTAACATGCCTACCGCTGCGATCTGGTCCATGCGAACCAGCAGCCTCGTGTCCTCGCTCACCAACCAAGCGGTCATGCCGTCAGGGTGCAGCACAGGCGGGCTACTGACAAGGACGGGTGGATTACGGGGTACTCTCCTGGCCGGACCGCAATGGCTCGATTATCGAGCGACACTGACGATCTTGAGGGTATCGTTCATTGAGCAATCTTGATTCTTTCGAGAACTTCACATGAGGCCACATTTCCTCACACGTTGGAATTCTCTACATCATGGACCCGCAGCAGATCTTGACCCAGGCCGAGGAAGCCCTGACGGCCGCAGGTTTCGTCGTGCGAGACGACGGCAAGGACATCCCGCCTGACGCTCCTTTCCCTGGCGGAATCTGCCTGTTCATCCAGGAGGGGGAAGCGCGTCTATATCTCCACGGAGAGCAGCCCCTAGACGGAAGCCGCGCAGATGTAGCAGCTCGCGCTCTGATCGAAGCAGGTTTGCGGGCCATCGCAGTCGGCGCAGACCCAGCTCAGGCCGTAAGCAGCTCGCCCGACGTGCTCCTCACGGGAACCGGCAAGCTAGTGGAGGGACACGAACCCCTGCTGTAGCTGAGAACGCAAAGCGGCCCCGCCCATCCGAGAGGGGCGGGGCCGCACTCGCTAGAGCAGGATGACGATGCCGGTCTGCACCGGCATGCAGATCGTCGCAATAACGAGGATGATGATCCACAGGTCACGGAGCACGCGGTCACGCGGGAGCGGCAACGACAGGGTCAGGCTGACCCGCTCACGGCCGTTCGGGAGCTGTGACACGGTCAGTTTGAGCACGGCTTCTCCCCGGGTTGCAGTGGAATTTGAATCTGACCGGCCGCCATCCGGGTGACTGCTTGTGCACTGAGAGCGCTAATCACCGTGTCGGCGTCAGGAGTGACGGTCGGCCAGTAATTCGATCGCCCGGTTCCGCGGTTCTCTGCGGGATCAGGCAATCGTTGTAAAATGACTGCTCTGCTTGCCTGATGGGCGTTCGCTCTAGATCGTGTAGTTTCGGTCGGCTTCCGCCACGTCTTCAAGCGACGATTGAGGACTGCTGAGTTTT
>NZ_BOOH01000065.1 GCF_016863135.1 Planobispora longispora | reverse complement strand
GGGCCGCACGCTCAGCCGTCCGGCGGCGCGCTCGGTCCCGACATCCGGCAGCGCGGTGCCAGGCCCGTCAGGCCACCGAGCAGCGCGCCGAGACTCCAGCGGCTACGGCGTGCCGGCCCGCTCCCGGCGCTGGCAGGTGAGCCGGTCATGAGTTCACTACCGCGGTGGGGGACACCGGCGCGACGGCCGGCTGGTACTGCCAGACCAGACGGGGTTCGTCGTGTCCGCCGGCGGTGCGGCAGGTGTCGTAGCGGATCACGCCGTCGCGGCGCAGCCCGGCAGCCGCGCCGATCGCATCGACGTTCTCCGGCGACCAGCCGAAGAACTCCAGGCCGGCACCGGTGGGCAGGCCTGGGCTGGCCCGCATGACGATCCTCCCGGCCGGGCTCAGCCATGAGGCGACATGCCGCAACTGCTGCTCGATGACCGTCGGGCGCTGCTCGACCGGGACGTTGTGCGGCAGCTCGGTGAACCGGGCCGCGCGGGCCACCGCCGGTTGCGGTCCGGCTGATGCAACCCGAACGCCCGCGCGAACGCGGCGACCCGGCCCTGCAGCAGCATCACCTGATCGAGATCATTTCGAGGAACTGGACGTTCATCCCGCGCCGGTGGTGTTTGCCGGAGTGGTACGGCGCCTCGTCGGCCAGCCGGTCGATCGGCAGGGGCGTGCCGACACCGGCGGCATAGGCCGGGCGGGCGGGCGGCCCTGCGTAGGGCGGCGTGCACGTCGTCGGCCAAGGCGGCGCCGGCGGGAGTGCCGTTGCGCGGTGAGCGCGGATCAGCTCGGCCAGGCGGACAAGGGTGCGGTTGGACAGCGGGATCGCGGCGCGGTAGGACAGCGACGAGGCTCCCGGTCGGGGCACCGGATCTTGGCCGACTGCTGTCTTACCGGGGGCCTCGTCTCACCTCGACCCCGGCCTTCCGTACCTACGCTGACCGGCGCCGTCAGGTTGAAAAGGGCTCAGTGCATGAAGGAGAGCGGAATGACACAGGAGCGCGTGCTGGTGATCGGCCTTGATCCCGCCAGGATCCACGGCTGGGATCCGGAGCCGATCCAGGCGGCGATGGCACGCGGCCGGGCCCGCTTCGACGATCACAACCTCGAGGCCGACTGGTGCCTGGTGGCGCTCGACGATGATCCCGAAGGAACGATCATGCGGGCGCTGACTCGCGCAGACTATGGCTGTGTGGTGGTCGGGGGCGGCATCCGCAAGCACGAACCGTTGCTCGAGCTTTTCGAGACGGTCGTCAACCTGGTGCACCGGCACGCTCCCGATGCGGCCATCGCCTTCAACAGCGACCCCGAAGATTGCGCCGATGCAGCTCTGCGGTGGCTGCGTCGGCCCGGAGGGACCGGTTGAAGGCATTGCAGCCCGCCGGGAACATCGCAACGGGAACGTACTCGACGGCAGGTCAGGGCTTTGATCGCAGGCGGACTCCCGACTCCCGGGAAGGCGCTCCCGCCCGTCACGAGGCGTTCTTCCCCGGCGCCTGACCTCGCATCGGCCGGTGGACAGGGGAAGGTCCATGCCCGTGAGTCGGGATTCCGGTCCGCGACGTGGGCTTATCTCTGAAGATCAGTTTTTTTGGCGCTTGGCGATCACGGGCAAGGGCCGCCACCGGCGCCGCGTTCTCCTGCGCCGGTTTCCCGCTCTGCTTATTGTGGTTTCGTGAGTTTTCTGGCGATTCGAGTGGCGCGGGTGTTCGACGGAGAGCGGCTGCTCGACGGGATCACCGTGGTGCTGGTGGAAGACGGCCGCATCGCCGGCGTGGCACCGGGCCCGGCGGCACCCGACGGGTGGCCGACCCGCGACCTGCCCGACGGCACGTTGCTGCCCGGTCTGATCGACGCGCACGTGCACCTGTGCGCCGACAGCGGCCCGGGCGCGCTCGACCGGCTCACCGGGTACACGCGAGAGCAGCTGGAAGACACCATCGAGGCGTCGTTGGAGGCCCACCTGGCCGCGGGCGTCACCACCGTGCGCGACCTGGGTGACTACCGTGACGCCGTGCCGGCTTGGCGATCGAAGGGCAGGCCCGGCCTGCCGTCCGTCGTGGCGGCCGGTGCGCCGATCACCAGTGTGGGCGGGCACTGCTGGTCCATGGGGGGTGAGGCGCAGGGCGCGGACGGGCTGCGCGAGGCCGTACGGCGACGGGCCGAGCGCGGCGCCGACATCGTGAAGATCATGGCGAGCGGCGGTGTGCTGACGCCCGGCACCGACACGATGAGCCCGCAGTTCACCGACGACGAGCTGAAGGCGGCGGTCGACGAGGCGCACGCCCTCGGCCTGCCGATCACCGCGCACGCCCACGCGCTCGCGGCGGTACGGCAGGCGCTGGATGCGGGCGTCGACGGGATCGAGCACTGCACCTGTCTCACCCCTGCCGGCGTCCAGCTCGACGACGCGCTGCTCGCCGCGCTCGCCGAATCCGAGATCGTGGTCTGCGCGACCCTGGGGTCTGATCCGGGGGTCGTGGTGCCGCCGCAGATCGTGGCGATGGCTGAGCGCGCCGGGATCACCGAGGCCGTCCTGCAGGAAGCCGTCGCCCGCCTCCACCGGGGCGGAGTGCGCCTGGTGGCCGGTTCGGACGCGGGCATCGGTCCCGCCAAGCCGCACGGACTGCTGCCCGCCACCCTCGAGGAGTACGTCAGGTCCGGCCTGCCGGCGACCTCCGTCCTGGCCGCGGCGACCTCGGTGGCCGCCGACGCGTGCGGGGTCGGCGACCGCAAGGGCCGGATACGGCCCGGCTACGAAGCGGACCTGCTGGTGGTCGACGGCGACCCGACCCGCGACATCACCGCGGCGGGCTCGCCTCTCGCCGTGTACCTCGCCGGTCAGCCGGCCTCCTGACCCGTCGGCCCGGCCCCCGTCCGGCATGCCTGATCCCGGCGGACCTGAGAGGGCTCATCCCTGCAGGACGGCCTCGGGTTCGTCGTGGGTGATGTGCATGAGCTGACGCCAGAGCGCCGCCACGAAGACGGCGGAACCGGCGAAGGCGAACCAGAAGGGGGCGGTCACGCCGTAACGGGCGGCCAGCGCCCCGCCGATGAGCGAACCGGCGACGAGGCCGCCGAAGACGCAGATGGTGTTCACGCTGCCCACCCGGCCCTGCAGTTCGGCCGGGACGGCCCGCTGCCGGACGGTGACCGAGGTGGTGCCCCAGATGAACGCGTGCGCGCCGAACACCAGGAAGATCACCGAGGCTACCCATGGGGAGGTGGTGAGGGCGAGGCCGAGATGGGTGAGCGTCTCGAGGATCAGCCCGACGCGCATGATCACTCCGAGGCTGAGCCGGCGGGTGATCGCCCCGTAGAGGGCGGTGCCGATGAGTCCGCCGATCGCGCTGATCGTGGTGAGCAGGCCGAAGCCGATCGGGCCGAGGTCGAGCCGTTCCAGGCTGTAGAGGACCAGCACCGACCAGGCGGCGCCGAACGTGATGTTGAAGATCAGGATGGTGAGGGCCAGGGTCCGTACGGCGGCGTGCCGGATCGTCCAGCCGAATCCTTCCCTGAGGTCGTGCCAGAGACCCGTGCTCCCGGCGCCGTTCCGCCGCCCGTGCGGCGGCAGCGCGACCCGGGAGATCATGACGAGCCCGGCCGCGACGAGCAGGAGCTGCCCGGCGAACGGCCAGGTCGCCCCGGCGGTGAAGAGCAGCGCGCCCAGCGGCGGCCCGGCGAGCTGGTTGAGGGTGAGGAACCCGGTCTGCAGGCGGGCGTTCGCGACCGCGAGATCGTCGCGGGCGACCAGCATCGGGGTGAGCGTCGAGGTGGTGTTGTCGGCGAACACCTCGGTGACCCCGATCAGCGCCAGTGCGATCAACGCCCCGGTCACCGTCACGGTGCCGGTGGCGATCATCGCGACCAGCCCGGCCAGGATCGCCAGCCGTACGGCATTGGCCACCAGCACGATCCGCCGCCGGTCCAGCCGGTCCGACAGCACACCCGCGTAGAGGCTGAACGCCAGCGGCGGCGCCCAGCCGATCAGCGCCCCCAGTGAGATCAGGAACGGGTCGCGCGTCAGCGACGCGATGAGCAACGGCGCCGCCGCCATCGCCACGCCGTCGCCGAAGTTGGTCACCCAGCTCGATCCCAGCAGCCACCGGAACGGTGACCCCAGTCGTCCGGGCACGAATCGCTCAATCACCTTCCGCATCACAGCCCCAGGACCTTACGGCCGCACCTCTGCCGGCGGCAACGCAAATACGGGCGCCCCGCGGCGGATCCGGGGCCGCGAAGAGCGGCGCCCGCGGACGGAGCGGGCGGAGCGGGCGGAGCGGGCCGGATCCGCGTCAGCGGGGGGCGGCTGCCAGGTCCAGGTCGGCCGGAGTGCGCCACCACACCAGCGCCGCCGCGACCACCATCAGCACCGCACCGTAGCCGCTGGTCAGCACCAGCGAGTCGCTGAACGCCCGCTGGGCCTGGAGGGCGAGCGCCGCGTCCTGCGTCGCGGCGGCGACCTCCAGCGCGGTCCCGAGCGACTCCGGTGTGCCCGGTGGCACCTCGCCGCGGTACAGCGCGGCGGCCACGCTGCCCAGCACCGCGACCCCGAGCGTGCCGCCCACCTCGTAGCTGGTCTCCTCGATCGCCGCGGCGCTGCCCGCCTTCTCCGCGGGCGAGCCCGACATGATCACGGCGGATGCGATCGCCAGAGCGCCCATGCCCGCGCCGATGAGCAGCAGCGCCACCGCGACCGAGGCGTAGCCCAGCGGCAGCAGATTGATCACGGCGAAGCCCGCGCCGGACACGAGCAGCCCGCCGGACAGCACCGCTCGCGCGCCGACGCGGGCCGCCAGCGCGGGTGCGAGCGGTGAGCAGATGCCCGCGCCGACCGCCATCGGCAGCAGCCGCACCCCTGTCTCCAGCGGGGAGTAGCCCTGTACGAGCTGCATCCACTGGGCGAGGAGCAGCGCCATCGCGGCCATCGCGATCGAGGTGGCCAGCGCCGCGATCGTGCCGGAGGTGAACGCCCCGTCGCGGAACAGCCGCAGATCCAGCAGCGGGTCGTGCCGGCGCAGGCAGCGTCGCACGAACCAGGTGAGCGCCAGCGCGGCGACCGTCGCGGTGACGGCAGTCCGGACGTCCAGGCCCTCCTCGGCCCCGTGCTTGATCGCGTACGCCAGGGCCGCCATTCCCACCACCGACAGCACCGCGCCCGCGCCGTCCCAGCGCCCCGGGTTCGGATTGCGGGACTCGGGCAGCAGGATGAGCCCGGACACGACGGCGATCACCATGACCGGGACGTTGACCAGGAAGGCCGCGTGCCAGCTGAAGTTCTCCAGCAGCAGGCCGCCGACGATCGGGCCGAGCGCGCCGCCGAGCGAGGCCATCGCCGCCCAGATGCCGAGAGCGGTGGCCCGCTCGCGGGCGTCGGTGAACAGAGTGCGGATCATCGACAGGGTGGACGGCATGATCATCGCGCCGCCGACGCCCAGCAGCGCCCTGATGGCGATCACCTCGGCGGGGCTGTCGGCCGTCACCACGGCGACCGAGGCCAGGCCGAACAGCGTGAATCCGGTGAGCAGCATCTTCTTGCGACCCCACCGGTCGCCCAGCGCGCTGGCCGTGACCAGCAGGCCCGCCACGATCAGGGAGTAGACGTCGACCATCCACAGCAGTTCGACCGAGCCGGGCCGCAGCTGCGCGGAGATCTCGGGCAGGGCCACGTTGAGGATGGTCATGTCCATGACGACCAGCAGCAGGCTGGCCGACAGGACCGCCAGGCCGGCCCAGCGCCTGGTGTGCGGCCCGGCCGCCGTCGCCGTCATGAGGTCCCCTTGAGGAAGGTGTCGAGAAACAGGCGCGGCACGTCCCGCTGGGCCACGTCCCCACGGCGCACGCTTTCGGTGACCGCCACGAGCAGACCGAAGACGGCGCTGCTGACCCATCGCACCGGCAGGTCGGCGCGGATCAGCCCGGCCCGCTGGCAGGCGGCCAGGAACTCCACCTCGCGGTCCTCGATCTCGTCGGAGCGGCGCAGCAGGTCGGCCGGGAGCGTGTTCTCGGTGAGGAGGAAGCCGTGCTCGTGGCAGATGGCGACTTCGCCGTGGAGCAGGGCGTGGAGCGCCTCCTGCAGGCGGGCCCGGTCCCCGGAGGCGGCCGCCTCGGCGATGCCCGCCTCCTGCTGGACGCGTTCCCAGTCGGCCAGCGCCCGCCAGCCCAGCACGGTCACCAGGTCGTCCCGGCTGGTGAAGTGCCGGTGCAACGTGGCCCGGCTGATGCCGACAGCCGTGGCGATCTCCGCCATGGAGGCGGTCGGCACGGCGTTGAGATGCCGGATCGCCGCCGTGATGATCTGTTCACGACTCACTGCCATTGAAACACTTCCGTCTTATTTGAGACATCTATGTCTCATAGTACGGCATGCGGCGGCGGCCGGGACGATCACCGTCGTGCTGCCGGGCCGCCGCGACCGGCGTCCCGGGGAATTCCCCGAAGAAATCCAGGCGGCGGTGTCGGATCGGGGTGGTGGCGTTCGTAGCAGGGGTGAGGCCGCCCACGAGGGGCGCCGAGGCGAAGGAACCGCGATCATGAAGCTGACGACCATGACCCAGATCACCCTCGACGGGGTGATGCAGGGCAACGGCGGCGTGTCGGACGAGGACCGCAGGAACGGATTCGAGCGCGGCGGATGGGCCCGGGGGGCGGGTGACGACGAGACCAGGACGTTCATCACGCGGACCTACCAGCGGGCCGAGGCGTTCCTGTTCGGCAGGCGCACCTACGAGCTGTTCGCCGACTCCTGGGGATCGACCCGCGCACACCCCATCGGCGTGGCCTTGAACGAGGCCCCGAAGTACGTCGCCTCGACCACGCTCACCGCGCCGCGCTGGAGGGACACGACCGTTCTCCGCGGTGACCTCCCGGCGGCCATCGGTGAGCTGAAGGCCAAGCCCGGGGGTGAGCTGCAGGTGCACGGCAGCGGCATCCTGACCCGGTGGCTGCTGGAGAACGACCTGGTCGACGAGATGACTCTGATCGTGGTCCCGGTGGTCCTCGGCCAGGGCGCGAGACTGTTCCCGGAGACCGGTCCGGATCTCGCGCTCGACCTGGTCGAGTCGCGGGTCGACACGAAGGGCGTGATGACCCAGGTCTACCGGCCGGCCGGGCGCCCGCGGTATGCGACGGCCTGAAGTCCCCATCACCGAACCACGCTGTCTTGGCACCACAGGAGATGATTCTCAGATGCGGTATCTGGTTTCCGTGATCGATGACAAGGACAATCCCGGCAGCACGGACAGGGGGCCTGCCATCAACGCGTTCAACGAACGACTGATCGCCGAGGGCCACTGGGTCTTCTCGGGCGGACTCGCGGACACCGGCGCGGCCACGGTCGTCGACAACCGGGGCGAGCAGGCGGTGTTCAGCGACGGGCCCTTCGTGGAGTCGAAGGAGTATCTCGCCGGCGTCTGGGTGTGGGAGGCCCCCGACCTGGACGTGGCGCTCAGGCTCGCCGCCGAGGCGTCGGAGGTCTGCGATCGGAAGATCGAGGTGCGGCCGTTCCTGTGAGCGACGTCGCAGAGGCGGTCACCCGGGCCCACCACGACGAGTGGGCCCGGGTGGTGGCCGCCCTGACCAGGCGTTTCGGTGACCTCGACATCGCTGAGGAGGCGGCTGCCGAGGCGTTCGCGACCGCCGTGGAGCGGTGGCCGGCCGACGGCGTGCCGCCCAATCCCGGCGCCTGGCTGACCACGACCGCCAACCGCAGGGCCATCGACCGGCTCCGGCGGGAGAGCAAGCGCGACGACAAGCACAGGGAGGCGCAGATGACGTACGGCCACCCGCCCGAGCCTGCCGGCGCCATCGACGACGACCGGCTCCGGCTGATCTTCACCTGCTGCCACCCGGCGCTGGCGATGGAGGCGCGGGTGGCGCTGACGCTGCGCATGGTCGGCGGGCTGACCGTGCCCGAGATCGCCCGTGCCTTCCTGGTGCGGGGGACCGCCATGGAGCAGCGCATCACCCGCGCGAAGGCCAAGATCAAGGCGGCTCGCATCCCCTGCCGGATGCCGTCCGCCGACGATCTGCCGGATCGTGTCTCCGGCGTCCTGGCCGTCCTGTTCCTCGTCTTCAACGAGGGCTACCTGGCCAGCGGCCCCGGCGCCGGCCCCGTACGGCACGACCTGACCACCGAGGCGATCCGGCTCACCCGCCTGATCCGCGCCCTCCTGCCGCAGGACGGAGAAGTGGCCGGACTGCTGGCGCTGATGCTGCTCACCGAGGCCCGCCGCGCCGCCCGGGTCTCGGCGGACGGCGAACTGGTGGCGCTCGACGAGCAGGACCGCGGGGCCTGGGACGCGGAACTGATCGCCGAAGGTCATCGGCTGGTGCGCGAGCGCCTGGCCGCCGCCGCCGCCGGGGCGGCTCCCGGGCGCTATCAGATCCTCGCCGCGATCAACGCCGTGCACACCTCCGCCCGCGACATCCGCGACACCGACTGGTCGCAGATCCTCGCCCTCTACGACCAGCTCGTCCGCCTCGACCCCTCGCCGATCATCGCCCTCAACCGGGCCGTCGCCGTGGCCGAGCTCGACGGGCCGGAGGTGGCACTGGCCATCGTCGACCGCCTCGCCGAGGCGCTGGCCGGCTATCACGCCTACCACGCCACCCGCGCCGACCTGCTGCGCCGGCTGGGCCGGAGCCGGCAGTCACGCGCGGCCTACGACCGGGCCATCGAGCTGGCGGGCAACACCGGCGAGACCGCCTACCTCACCCGCCGCCGCGCCCAGCTGCGGTAGCGCCCGCGTTCGAAGAGCGCGCTTGATCTTGATGGGGCAGCTCGGCCCGCACGGTGCCCGGCCTGACCGCCGGCGGGCTGTGACGGGAGGTCAGAGGAGGAAGGTGAACAGCGGCGAGCCGGGTGGGATGCGCTCCACCGTGAGCGGGCCGGCCTTCATCCGGAACAGGAGGCTGTCGAGGTCGCCGGCCCGCTCGAGTTCGATGCCGACGAGCGCCGGGCCGGTCTCGCGGTTGTTCTTCTTGACGTACTCGAAGGCGATGATGTCCTCGCCCTCGCCCAGAACCTCGTCCAGGAAGTGACGCAGGGCGCCGGGACGCTGCGGGAAGGTCACCAGGAAGTAGTGCCGCAGCCCGATGTGCACGAGGGAGCGCTCCAGCACCTCGTTGTACCGGCTGACGTCGTTGTTGCCGCCCGACACCACGCAGACCACCGGCCCTCCGGAGGAGGACGGCAGCAGCTCGCGGGCCGCGGCTCCCGCGAGGGCTCCGGCGGGCTCGGCGATGATGCCGTCGGTCTGGTAGAGGTCCAGCATCTCGGTGCAGACCGCCCCCTCGTCGACCGCGACGACCTCATCGACCAAGTCCTTGACCAGGGGGAACGTTGAGTCTCCCACCCTTCCGACGGCGGCGCCGTCCACGAAGGTGTCGAGCTCGGGCAGGGCGAGGGGCCCGCCGTGGTCGAGGGCGGCGCGCATGCTGGCCGCTCCGGCGGGTTCGGCTCCCACGATGCGGGTGCCGGGGGAGTGCTCGCGGAGCCAGACGGCGACTCCGCTGATCAGGCCGCCTCCGCCGACCGGGACGACCACGGTGTGCGGCGCCTCACCGCACTGCGCCAGGAGCTCCAGGCCGACCGTGCCCTGCCCGGCCATCGTCCTGACGTCGTCGAACGGATGCACATAGATCGCGCCGGTGCGCTCGCTGTCGGCGTGCGCGGCGGTGCTCGCCTCGTCGTAGGTGCCGCCGCCGACCACGACCTCCACCCGGTCGCCGCCGAGCGCCGCGATGCGCCCGCGCTTCTGCCGCGGCGTGGTGGACGGAACGTACACGCGCCCGTCGATCCCCAGGCGCGCGCAGGCGAACGCGACGCCCTGGCCGTGGTTGCCCGCGCTGGCGCAGACCACGCCGCGCCGCCGTTCCTCCTCCGTGAGGGAGGCGATCAGGTTGAACGCCCCGCGCACCTTGTAGGAGCGGCAGACCTGGGAGTCCTCGCGCTTGAGCAGCACCCGGCCGCCGAGCAGGCCGGACAGCCGCTGGTTCGGCTCCAGCGCGGTACGGCGCACCACCGGCCGCAACCGTTCGGCCGCCTGGCTGATCATCGCGGCGGTGAGACGGTCGGTCATGCACACTCCTGGCACGGTGGTGGATCAAGGATGGTAGCAGGGCGTCGCGCGGTGGAGACGGCGGAGGCCGCACGGACGATCACCGAGGACGGCGCCCGTCGCCAGGCGGGCACACCAGCCACAACGATCCCAGCAGGTCATGCGATTCCCGCAGCGCCTCGCCGTCCCGCAGCGGCCGCTCATGAGGGCGGCCGGGGCCGGACGGCGCTCCCTCAGCATCGCCGGTCGTCCCGGACGGGAGACGGACGCGGCGGTGAACTGGCGTGATCGGCATTTTCTGTCATCATGTGGGCGTGCCTGTCCTTCGCCTGATGCGCGCCGCGGTGTTCGCGGTCGCGTGCGTCATGGCGTCGCTGGGCATGCACATGCTGGCCGGAGGCGCCGCCGTCGACCCGGCCGTTCTCGCCGGGACCGTGCCGCCGATCATGGGTGGGGCGTTCGTCCTGGCCCGGCGGCAGCGGGGCCTGAGCGTCCTGCTGACCGCGGCCTTCGCCGCCCAGTACGGCCTGCACCACGTCTTCTCCGCGGCCGCGGCGCCGCAGCCGCTCCCCGCCCACGCCCACGGGGGCCTGGCCGCGGACGTGGCCATGCTGCTGGCCCACGCGGTGACGGCGTCGCTGTCGGCCTACTGGCTGGAGCGCGGTGAGAGCGCGCTGGCCACGCTGCTGCGTCTGCTCGTGGCCTCCGTTCTCGTCCTGCTGGTGGGACGGGCGCCGGTCGTGCGGCCCGCCGTCTCGCCGCCCTCCGCGGAGACCGGCCCTTCGTTCGTCACCCGGCTGCTCGCCGCGGCCGTCTCCCGGCGCGGGCCGCCGGTGGGGTTCTCCGTCATCTGATCCGGGCCGTGCGCCCGTGAAACACGCGCCGCCGGTGCGGGCCGTCCGGGTCCCCACCTCGGCGCCCCTGTAATGCGCTGCCCGCGGTGCGCCGCCCGCCACCGGGCCCTCCGGTGCGGCGACCGCACCCGCAGGCTCCGGCCACCGCGGCCGAGCCGACCATGACGAACCCCCGCCGGGATGCGTATCTCCTTGTTCGCATCCCCGCAAAACGGAGAACCCCTTCATGACTTCCGACGTGCGAGAGCTGAACTCCGCCCCCGAACGATCCCGGCCCGCCGCCTGGCCCGCGCTGCGCGCGCTGGTGCTGCGCCTGCACTTCTACGCCGGCATCCTCGTCGCGCCCTTCCTGCTGGTGGCCGCCGCCACCGGCCTGCTGTACGCCGCCTCCTTCCAGATCGAGAAGATCGTCTACGCCCACGAGCTGACCGTCGAGGCCGTCCCGCCGGGCAAGCAGCGCCTGCCGCTGGCCCGGCAGATCGCCGCCGCCCGGACCGCCCACCCGCAGGGCACGATCGGCGCGGTACGGCCCGCCGCCGAGCCCGAGGCCACCACCCGCATCCTGCTGGACGCGCCGGACCTGCCCGAGTCCACCCGGCTGGCGGTCTTCGTCGACCCCTACACCGGCCAGGTGCGCGGCGCGCTGGAGAGCTACGGCAGCTCCGGCGCGCTGCCGGTGCGCGCCTGGATCTCCACCCTCCACCGCCACCTGCAGCTGGGCGAGCCCGGCCGCCTCTACAGCGAGCTGGCGGCCAGCTGGCTGTGGGTGGTCGCGCTCGGCGGGGTGGTGCTGTGGCTGAGCCACCGCCGCCGCGCTCTCCGGCCCGACCGCACGGCGAAGGGCCTGCGCCGGACGCTGTCGTGGCACGGCTCGGTCGGCCTGTGGATCGCCGTCGGCCTGCTGTTCCTCTCGGCGACCGGACTGACCTGGTCGAAGTACGCCGGAGCGAACGTCGACAAGGTGCAGACCGCGCTGGGCTGGACCACCCCGGCCCTGTCCGTCTCCGGTGGAGATCACTCCGGCCACGCGGGGCACTCCGGCGGGGACTCCGCCGGGGCTGAGGCCGACGCCGACCGGATCGCGGCCGCGGCGGCGGGCGCCGGGCTGTCCGGTCCGCTGGAGATCGTCTGGCCGGCCGGGCCCGGCGCCGCGTTCACGGTCAAGGAGATGGACCGCGAGTGGCCCCAGCGCAACGATCAGGTCGCCGTCGACGCGGCGAGCGGCCGCGTGGCCGGGGAACTGCGCTTCGACGACTTCCCGCCGGCGGCCAAGTTGATCCGGTGGGGCATCGACGGGCACATGGGCGTGCTGTTCGGCCTGCCCAACCAGATCCTGTTGATGGCGCTGGCGACCGGACTGATCTTCCTGATCGGGTGGGGCTATCGGATGTGGTGGCTGCGCCGCCCCACCAAGGGCTTCGCCGCCCCGTACGCGCGCGGCGGCTGGCGGGCGGCGCCCCCGGCCGTGCTGCTGCCCGCCGGGGCGGTGGCGATCGCGGCGGGGGCGTTCATCCCGCTGCTGGGGATCCCCCTGCTGGCGTTCCTGGTCGTCGACGTCGTCATGGGCAGGGTCAAGGCGTCCGGCTGACCCCGTCCGGGCCGGCGGCCGGATCGCGCGGGAACGGCAGAGCGGCCTGGCGGGCGGTGCGGTTCGCGGTCATTCGAGGGTAGGAAACGGTCGTCGACGGCTGATGGCGGGTGTCGGGCCGATGGGGGCGGGGGACGGCATGCCGGACCGGGAGTGGGAAGAGCCGCTGGTGGTGTTGCTGGAGGACATCACCGCGATCTTCGATATCACCGAGGATCCACGCGCGGCGGCGCAGGCGATGCTGCTCGCGGTGCACAAGATGATCGGATGGCCGCTGGGCCATCTGTGGGTGCCTGACGGCCCCGGGGGCGCGTTCGTCTCCTCCGGAGTCTGGGCGGGGCCCGTCGAGCGCTTCCCGCACCTGCGGGAGGCGACGGCGCGCGCCCGCCTGCCGGTGGGAACCGGCGCCGCCGGCCGGGCCGCCGCGGCCGGCCGGCCGCTGTGGTCGCACGATCTCGCCGGCGACCCGCTGTTCGCGCATGCTTGTCATGACGCTGCGGCGGAGGCCGGGACGGCGCTGGCGGTGCCGGTGGCGACCGGCGACGGCGCGGTCGTGGTGCTGGAGTTCTTCTGCCCCGAGGCGCTCGCCCCGGACGAGCCGCTGCTGCGGATCCTGGCCAGCCTGAGCCGCCAGATGGGCCGGATGGCCGAGCACTGGCTCGCCCGCCAGGAGACGCAAACCGTCAGACGCCAGCTGGAGCAGGTGATCGAAACCTCGGTGGAGGCCTTCGTCGCCACCGACGCCGACGAGCGCATCATCAGCTGGAACGCCGCCGCCGAGCGCATGTTCGGACTGTCACGACGGCAGGCGCTGGGTAAGATCATGAGTCAGACGATCGTGCCGGTCCGCTACCGGGCCCTCTACGAGCAGGAGCGCAAGCGCTTCCTGGCCACCGGCCAGTCGTCGACGCTGGGCCGCAGACTGCAGGTGGCCGCACTCCGCGCCGACGGCAGCGAGTTCCCGGCCGAGACGGTCATCTGGGCCACCCGGGAGGCCGAGGACTGGACCTTCAACGCCTTCCTGCACGACATCACCGACCGTCACCGCGCCGAACAGGCCCTGCGCCAGGCCTATGCCCAGGAACAGGTCACCGTGGCGCGTCTGGAGGAACTGGACCACGCCAAGAGCGTGTTCATCGACACCATCGGCCACGAGCTGAGCACCCCTCTGGCGAGCATCCTCGGCTATCTGGAGATCCTCACCACCGACGACGACGCGCTGCCGGCCGACCGGCGCACGCAGATGACGCGGTCCGTGATCGACAACGCCATGCGGCTGCAGAAACTGATAGAGGACGTCCTCGCGGTCAACGCCACCACCGGCAGGCCCCGGAAGATCACCCCCGTCGCGACGACGGCGCAGGAGGTCATCACCGAGGCGGTGCGCACGGCGAAGGCCGAAACCCGCTCCAGCGAGCACTCCGTCCGGGCGCATGTCGACGCCGGTCTGCCGGCCCTGCGCGCCGATCACGGTCTGCTGGTGCGCGCGGTGAACGCGTTGTTGTCCAACGCGGTCAAGTTCTCCGCGACCGGCACTCCGATCACCGTGCGCGCCTCACTCGCCGGCGACACGGTGGCGATCACCGTCAGCGACTCGGGAATGGGCATCGGCCCCGACGAGCTGCCGTACGTCTTCGACCGCTTCTACCGCGCCCCCGCCGCCCGCCAGGCGGCCATCCAGGGCATCGGCCTGGGACTGGCCATCGCCAAGGACATCGTCGAGGCCCACGGCGGCACCCTCACCGCCAGCAGCGTCAGGGGAGAGGGCTCCACCTTCACTCTGGCCCTTCCCCGCCCGCGATCCGGCCCTTGAGGATCGTCGCAGGGGCTCGGCGTCCTCCGGAT
This sequence comes from Planobispora longispora, assembly GCF_016863135.1. GTDB lineage: Bacteria > Actinomycetota > Actinomycetes > Streptosporangiales > Streptosporangiaceae > Planobispora > Planobispora longispora. The sequence continues at coordinate 76,025 of NZ_BOOH01000065.1, read as the reverse complement.
GTCGCGGCGGATGTCCGGGGCGCCGGCCCCGCATGCGATGATGATCACGTCATGCCCGCCTCCTCGTTCCTCCGCCTGGCCCGCGCCGCCGTCTTCACCACGGTCGGCCTCGGGCTGAGCCTGGCGGCGCACCTGCTGGCCGGAGGCCCGGTCTCCGTCGGCGGCGCGGCGGGCGGGCTGGCGCTGACGTTCGCCGCGGCGCTGGCGGCGGCCGGGCGTGAGCGCTCGACGGCGCTGATCCTGCCGTTCCTGGCCGGGGTGCAGGTCGCGCTGCACGCGCTGTTCTCCCTGACGCACGCGGCGCCCGCGACCGAGCTCGCCGGGCATGCCCACACCGGGCTGGTGCCCGGCCTGGGCATGCTCATCATGCACGGATGGGCGGTCGCGCTGACCGCGCTGTGGCTGGCACGCGGCGAGGCGGCGCTGTGGGCGCTGCTACGGCGGCTGCCGCTGCGGCTGCGCCGCCTCCTCCTGGCGCACGCCCTCCCGGAGCCGGAGCCGTCCTTCGTCCCGCCCGCGACCGTGCCCCGGGTGCGGCACTCGGTCCGGTTGCGTCACGCCGTGCCCAGGCGCGGTCCTCCCCGCCGGGTCGACGCCGCCTTCGGCTGAACGTCCCGATCGCCGAAGGCCGCTCTCGCATCGTCGCGGGCCGCGCATGCCCGCCGCCGGGGCCGCGGTCGCCGTGGCCCGGCGAATTCGACCTGCTGTGACCTCGCCTTCCGGCATGGCCTTGTCCTTTCACGGCGGCCTGCCGTACCACCAGAAAGGCTTTTCAGCGTGCTTTCTCGCCGTACCCGTTCCGCCGCCGCCCTGCTGGCCGCCGCGGTGGCGCTCACCGCATGCGCCTCTCAGAGCACGACCTCGGCCGCGCCCGCGAGCACCGCGTCCGCCGCGGCCGCGCCCGCCCCGTCGGCCTCCGCCGCCTCGTCCCCGCTGACGATCACCGACCCGTGGGTGAAGACCACGAAGGAGGGCATGACCGCCGCCTTCGGCACCCTGGTCAACACCACCGACGCCGACGTGGTCGTCGTCTCCGGGGCCTCCCCGCTGTCGCCGAAGGTCGAGCTGCACGAGGTCGTCGACTCCGGCGGCAAGATGATCATGCGCCCGAAGGAGGGCGGCTTCGTCGTCCCGGCGCGCGGCGCCCACCCCCTGCAGCCCGGCGGCGACCACATCATGCTCATGGGCGTCACCGAGGAGGTGAAGCCCGGCGCGCAGATCGCCTTCACCCTCGCGCTCGAGGACGGCTCGACCCTGGAGTTCACCGCCGTCGGCAAGGAGTTCGCCGGGGCCGAGGAGGATTACCGGCCCGGCACGGACATGGGCGAGGACAAGGGCGGGCACACCGGCGGAGGCGACCGGTGACGGCCGATCCCCGCATCAGCCGGCGGGGACTGCTCACCGCGGGCGCCGCCGCGGCCGCGGGCGCCGTGGCGGCGTGCTCACCCGAACAGGCCCCCGCGTTCCGGAACGGTGTCGCGCGCGGGCGGAACGTCTCCGCGACCGCCTCCGGCGGCACCGCGGTCGAGCCCTTCCACGGCGTCCACCAGGCGGGCGTCGCCACGCCGCCGCAGACCCACGCCGCCTTCGTCGGCCTGGACCTGCTGCCCGGCACCGGCCGGGAGGCGATCGCCCGGATGATGCGGCTGCTGAGCGACGACGCGCGCCGCCTGACCCGGGGCGCGCCCGCGCTGGCCGACACCGAACCGGAACTGGCCGTGCTCCCGGCCCGGCTGACCGTCACCTTCGGCTTCGGCCCGGGGCTGTTCGCCGCGGCCGGGGTCGAAGATCTGAGGCCGGAGCCGGTCGCGCCCCTGCCCGCGTTCTCCGTCGACAAGCTGGAGAAACGCTGGAGCGGCGGGGACCTGCTGCTGCAGATCTGCGCCGACGACGCCCTGACCGTGGCCCACGCGCTGCGCATGACGGTCAAGGACGCCCGCTCCTTCGCGAGGGTGCGCTGGGTCCAGCGCGGGTTCCGCCGTCCGCCGCACGCGCAGGACCCGGGCACGACCCAGCGCAACGTCATGGGCCAGCTGGACGGGACCGTCAACCCCAGGCCCGGCACCCCGGACTTCGACCGGGCGGTATGGGCCGGCGGCGGCCCGGACTGGATGCGCGGCGGCACCACGCTGGTGCTGCGGCGCATCCGGGCCGAGCTGGAGACCTGGGACGCCCTCGACCGGGTGGGCAAGGAGTTCTCCGTGGGCCGCCGCCTGGGCACCGGCGCCCCGCTCACCGGGGAGAAGGAACACGACGAGCCGGACTTCGCCGCGCTCACCCCGGCCGGGTTCCCCGTCATCGACGATCAGGCTCACATCCGCAGAGCCCACGTCGCCGATCCGGGGATGCGGATCTTCCGCCGGGTCTACAACTACGACGAGGGCCTGTCCGCCGGCGGGCACGCCGACTCGGGGCTGCTGTTCGCCTCCTACCAGGCCGACATCGCCCGGCAGTTCATCCCCGTCCAGAAACGCCTGGCCGAGGCCGACCTGCTGAACGAGTGGACGACGCCGATCGGCTCGGCCGTGTTCGCCGTCCCCCCGGGCTGCGCGGAGGACGGCTGGATCGGCGAGACCCTGCTGTCCTGACAGCGAGGGCGCAGGTGAACGCCTCCCGGTGGAGTCCGGCTCTCGTCCTGAGCGACCACGGTGTCCTCAGCGGGATCCGCCGGCTCCGTCCGGGAGGCGATCGCCTGCACAGCGGTGACCAGCCGTTACGCTTGGTGCGGGAAGGTCTCGGCCCGCCTGGTGACTCCCCTCGGCTCCACCGGACCGCCGCGTGAGCGAAGGGGAACAGCAGCATGGCCGTCATCCCGTGGCCCAGTGATGAGATCGGGCGTCTGGCCGAACTGCACACCCTGGGCGCGCTGGAGGCCGTGCCGCATCCGGATTTCTCCGCCATCGCCGAGCTGGCCGGCGATACCTGTCAGGCGCCGATCGCCCTGGTCAACCTGATCGGGGAGAGGCGGCAGTACTTCAAGGGGCACGCGGGCACCGCCGAGATCGGGTTGGATCGCCAGATGGCGTTCTGCCCGTATGTCATCTGTGATCACGAGCTGCTGGAGGTGCCCGACGCGCTGGCCGACGCGCGCTTCCGCGATGATCCGGTGGTGGCCGGCGAGCCGCGGGTGCGGTTTTACGCCGGGGCGCCGATCATCAGCGCCACCGGCCACGCGCTGGGCACGGTGCGCGTGATGGATCGCCGCCCGCGCCGGCTGTCGGCCACCCAGCGCCGGGCCCTGGCGACGCTGGCGACCAACGCGGCCGGCCTGCTGGAGGCCCAGCACCGGGCCGAGGCGCTGGAACGCATCCAGGACATCGCCGCGCGGGAGATCCGGCTGCTGCAGCGCGTCACCGGCGACCTGCGCGAGCCGCTGGCGTCGCTGCGCGCCTACCTGCAGGTGATCGCCGATGACGGCCTGGACGCGGCCATGGAGGGCAATCTGGCACGCACGATCACCCGGGACGGGCGGCTGCTGGCGGAGCTGATCGACGAGCTGGTGCTGCTGGCCCGGCTGAACGCCCACCTCGCCGCCTTCGCGCGGAAGGACGATCCCGCACACCGGTCTTTCTCTGCCGGCGGCCGGTCACCACGGTGATCGGAGCATGAGCGACGAACCGCCGGAGCCCGCCCGGCGCGCCGCGGCCCGCGCCGGACGGGTCGCCGCGGTCCCGGCGCGGCGACGGCGGATGCGCCGGTCAGTCGCGCGGGAGGACCAGCCCGGGGCGGAGGGCGAGGAGCACGCCGAGCGTGGCGTAGCCGATGAGCAGGTGCCCGCCGCCGACCCAGCGCGACACGTCGTCGCCGAACACGGCGAACGTCGGCACCGTCACCACGGCCCAGCTCTCCGCGATGAGCGGCCACCAGCGCAGCGCCCCCCTCCAGCGCCCGGCCACCGCCAGCTTCACGCCGATGATCATCATGCCCAGCATGGACAGCGGCCAGAACGCGTCGAGGGCGCTCAGCGCCGCGTGATCCTGGGCGGGCTCGGGGAGCAGGCCGTGCAGCAGCGACCACACGCCGGCCAGCCCGAGCAGGACGAGCTCGACCTTGAGCATGATCCTGGAGGCCCGGGACACGCCCGTCGCCCGGGTCCGGATCTGGACGGCGAGCAGGGCGAACACGCCCAGTTGGAAGGCGAGCCCGGTCAGGTCGCCGATGCGTTCCGGCAGCCCCTCGTTCACCGTTCCGAACAGGAAGATGCTCGTGGCCCAGGCCAGGGTGCCCGCGGTGAGCGCGATGCCGAGCCGGCGCACGGCGGCGGGGGCGATGGCGGCGGGGGCGGAGGGCCGGTCGCCGGCCGGGACGTCGGTCCTGGCCCTGGCCGGGGTGGTGCTGATATGAGCGTTCATGACGGTTCCTTTCCGGTTGTGGCACCAGCTTCCGGGGCGGCAGACCCGGGCGGGCAGAGCCCGGTGTCCCGTTCTGGACGGGACCGGTGCCCCGGGACCAAAGGGACAGGAATCGGGTGTAATTCGTGTTATGACAGATAGGGGACGGGTCGCGCTGTCGGTCGCGCCGGCCGCGATCGGCCTGATCGTCGCGGTCGCGACGGTGGCGCTGGACGTCCGGGCGGGCGGCGTGCCGGTCCCGGACGCGGCGGGACTGGAGCCGGGCTGGCCGTCGGCGCTGGCGGGGCTGGCGATGCTCATGCCCGGCGTGCTGCTGTTGCGCATGCTGCCGCGCCACGCCGTGGCCTGGGTGCTGACCGGGTTCGGGCTGCTGTGGCTGGTGGACGGCCTGGCGACCAGCTGGGCGATATACGCCGTCTACGCGGCGCCCGGGACGCCGGGCGCGTCGGCCGCCTACTGGTTCTACGCCCGGTTCGGCGCCACCCTGCTGCTCGGGCTGCCGATGCTGATCCTGCTGTTCCCGGACGGGCGGCTGCCGACGGGCCGGGTCTGGCGCGCGCTGTCGGTCACGAGCCTGACGCTGACCGGCCTGCTGTCCGCCCTGCTGGTCACGGCGCCGGTGACGGTGATGACGCGGTTCCACGACATGCCGCTGCCGCCCGAGATCGCCCGCCTGGACCTCGACGCGCTGTCGGTCGCGCTGCCGTACGGGTTCTGGGAACCCGCGCTGCGGGTGGCGTACCTGTCGATCCTGGTGAGCATGGTGATCCCGTTCGCGGTGACGGTCCACCGCCACCGGGCGGCCGATCCCGAACGGCGGGCCCAGATCCGGTGGCTGATGTGGGCGGCGCTGGTGGACATGGCCGTGCTGCTGCTGCCGCTGCGGACGCCGCCCGAGGTGCCGGCGGCGCTGTTCGTCCTGATCGTCGGGCTCACCTCGGCGGCGGTGGTCGTGGCGGTCGCCAAATACCGGCTGTACGACATCGACAGGCTGCTGTCGGCCACCGTGGCCTACGGCGTGCTCGCCGCGCTGGTGGTGCTGGTGGACGTGGCGGTGTTCACGGTGGCGGGCAGCGTGCTGGGCGAGCGCGACTCCGCCCTGGCCGCGATCGCGATCGTCGCCGTGGTCTACGCGCCGCTGCGCGGCTGGTTGTGGCGCGGGGCGCGGCGGCTCGTGCGCGGGACGGGGCACGATCCCTACGCGGCGGTCTCCACGCTGGCCGAGCGGCTGGAGTTGGCGACCGATCCGGACGAGCAGCTGGTCGCGGTCGCGACGACGCTGGCCCAGGCGTTCCGGCTCGGCTACGTGCGGGTGGAGATCGAACGCCCGAACGGGGACCGCTCGGTGGTGGAGCACGGCACGCCCCGCGGGCCCGCGCTGTCGCTGCCGGTGGCGTACCGGGGCGAGGCCGTGGGGCGGCTGGTGCTGTGCCGTACCGAACTGAGCGAGGGCGACCAGCGGTTGCTCGGCGATCTCGTACGGCAGGCCGCCGCGGCCGCGCGGGCCACCGAGCTCAGCGCCGACCTGCAGCGCATCCGCGCCCAGATGGTCCTGGCCCGCGAGGAGGAACGCCGCAGGCTCCGCCGTGACCTGCACGACGGGCTGGGCCCGTCCCTGGGCGCGCTGCGGCTGCGCGTCGAGGCGGCGCGCAACCTCGCGGCCACCGCGCCCGCCCGGGCCGACCGGCTGCTGGAGCAGACGGCGGCCGAGATCTCCGGAGTGCTGACGGAGGTGCGCAGGCTGGTGCACGACCTGCGCCCGCCGGCCCTCGACGAGCTGGGCCTGCTGCGCGCGATCGAGCAGCAGGCCGACAGGTTCCGCTCGGCCGCGCTCGACGTCCGCGTCACCGGGGACGGCGCGCTGGACGCGCTGCCCGCCGCGGTGGAGGTGGCGGCCTACCGTATCGTGTCCGAGGCGCTGGCCAACGTGGTCAAGCACGCGGACGCGGCGCGCTGCGCCGTCACGCTGAGCGCCCGGGACGGCGCGCTCGAGGTGGCGGTGCGCGACGACGGCACCGGGATCGGGCCCGACGTGGCGGCGGGAGTGGGCATGTTGTCACTGCGTGAGCGCGCGGCCGAGCTGGGCGGCGACTGCCGGGTGAGCTGCCCGCAGGACGGCGGGACCCTGGTCAGCGCGCGGTTGCCGATGGAGGAGGTGGCGGGTGCCTGAGGAGACCATCCGCGTATTGCTGGCCGACGACCACCCGGTCTACCGGGACGGGCTCGCGGTGCTGCTCGGCTCCATCCCGGGCATCGAGGTGGCGGGGACGGCCGCGGACGGCGCGGAGGCGGTCGAGCGCGCCGCCGACCTGCAGCCCGACGTGATCGTGATGGACGTGCGGATGCCCGGCCTCGACGGCATCGAGGCGACCCGGCGGATCGTCGCCGACAGCCCGCACATCGGCGTCGTCGTGCTGACCATGTCGGAGGAGGACGCCACCCTGTTCGCCGCCATGCGCGCCGGCGCCCGCGGCTACCTGCTCAAGGGAGCCGGCCAGGCGGAGATCGTGCGCGCGATCACCGCCGTCGCGCACGGCGAGACGATCTTCGGTCCGGCGGTCGCGTCGCGGGTGGCCGAGTTCTTCCAGAACTCCACGGTCGCCGACAACCCGGTGTTCCCGCAGCTCACCTCGCGCGAGCGGGAGATCCTCGCGCTGGTGGCCGCCGGCCGGTCCAACGCGCAGATCGCCTCGGCCCTCTTCCTGTCGCCGAAGACGGTGCGCAACAACGTTTCCAACATCTTCGCCAAGCTGCACGTCGCCGACCGCGCCGAGGCCATCGTCCGGGCCCGTGAGGCCGGGCTCGGCCGCTGAGGCGGGCGCCCGGCGCGCCGGCACTCCACGACGCCCCCTCCCGGCGGTCCGGCGCGTCCCGGCCCCGATAAATGCAACCAATGGTTGCGTGATGCCGGTCCGCCGGATAATCTGATGTGCAACCAAAGGTTGCGGGAGGATGGCATGGAGTTCGGAACCATCGAGCGCGAGATCTACGTCGAGGCGTCGCCCGAGGTCGTCTTCGAGGTGGTGAGCAGTCCCGATCACCTCAAGCGGTGGTGGCCGGACGACGCCCGGTACGAGCCGGCGCCCGGAGCGACGGGGGAGATCGTCTTCGGCGATCCGGACGCCGACGGGGCGGTGGTGGCGTTCACCGTCGTCGACGCGCGACCGCCGCGGACGTTCTCGTTCCGCTGGACGCACCCGGCCGGCGAGGCCGCCGCGGAGGGCAACTCGCTGCTGGTCACCTTCGAGCTGACCCCGTCGGGCGGCGGGACGCTGCTCAAGATGACCGAGAGCGGCTTCCGCGAGATGGGCTGGGAGGTCGCCGTCCTGGAGCAGCAGTACCGGGAGCACGTCGCCGGCTGGGACTTCTACCTGCCGCGGCTCGTGCCGTACGCCGCGACGCTGCAGGTGCGGTCATGAGCGCCGCGCTCGCCGAGAAGGTCGACGACGACCTCTGGTCCGCGATCGGGGACCCGACCCGGCGCCGCATGCTCGACCTGCTGCTCGTCGAGGGCGAGGGCACCGCGACCACGCTGAGCCGGCACCTGCCGGTCACCCGCCAGGCGGTGACCAAGCACCTCGGCGTCCTCGACCGGGTCGGTCTGGTACGGGCGACGCCGGCGGGCCGGGAGAAGCGCTACCAGGTGGACGAGACCCAGCTCGCCCGCGCGGTGGCCCAGCTGGCGTCGGTCGGGTCGGCGTGGGACGCCCGGCTGCAGCGGATCAAGCGGATCGCCGAGGCGATTCAGCGCACCAAGCAGGACTGACGAGAGACAAGGCGAAGGAGAGCCGAGATGGCGGACATTCTGCACAGGATCGGGGTCAAGACCCCGGCGCCGGAGAAGGTGTACGACGCGCTGACGACCGTCGAGGGCCTCGCCGGCTGGTGGACCGACGACACGAAGGGGAACGGCGAGGTCGGCGGCGTGCTCGAGTTCCGGTTCCCGGTCGGCGGCTTCGACATGGAGGTCGTCGAGCTCAGGCCGTCCGAGCGGGTGGCGTGGCGGGTGGTCGACGGCCCCGAGGAGTGGATCGGGACGACGATCGACTGGGACCTCCACCAGAACGGCGACTACACGATCGTGCTGTTCAAGCACCGGGGCTGGAAGGAGCCGGTGGAGTTCATGCACCACTGCAGCACCAAGTGGGGCTCGTTCCTGATGAGCCTGAAGTCCCTGGTGGAGACCGGCGAAGGCGCGCCGGCGCCGCGGGACGTGCAGATCGGCGACTGGCACTGAGCGGGTGATCGCGCGGGAACCGGGCCGGCCCGGTTCCCGCGTGACAAGCGGGGCGGACAATGTGTCACGGTCGCCCCCGGAGATTCTGAGCTGGGTTTTCCGGCGTGAAACCAGGTAAGCCAAAGGTGTCACCGTTTGGGTAGATAGCTCTTCTTCTCCAGATCGGCGAACATGAGGCGGCCGAGTCGGGGGCCCATTCACGGAGGGATCTCCCGCATGCGCAGCGACGCCTCGTTACCGAGTCACGAACGTCTCTTCGGGCATCTCGACCTGCGGGCGGGGGATGAGGCCCGCTCCGTCTACTCGCCGGCGGCCTATCTGGCCGACCTGCTCACCTTCCTGCAGAAGACCTTCCACGACGTCTCCCTGCTGCGGCGCCGGCCGGACATCGGGAAGGTCAAGCTCGACGCGGACAACACCTTCACCGCGCTGCCCTACCTCGACGTCGTCAACGAGGTGCTCGAAGCCCTGGTGGGCGAGAAGCCGTACGACCGGCTGAAGACGTTCAAGCACCCGCACGGCCTGCCCTTCTCGCTGGACGCCGCGCGGTTCACCACCTACCTGAAGTACCTGGGCGTCGACCCGGTCGAGTTCTCCCTGCTCTTCGCCGCGAGAGTCGATCCCGACCGGGTGACCCGCGACTACCTCGGCCTGACCACGGAGGACGTCGACCTCCTCTCCGTCCCGCGCCCCGACGCCGCCTCCCTGGCCGAGGCGTACGGCCTGAAGCCGGGGAAACCCGCGCGGGGCGGGGAACCCGCGGAGCCCGCGGAACCGGTCTCCGCGCTGTGCGACGTCGACCGGTTCCTGGCCGCGACCTCGCTGACCGGTGCGGAACTGTACGAGCTGCTGTACCAGGATCCGAAGCTGGAGCGTTCCAGGAGCGGGTTCTGGGTGCACCAGGGAGCCGTGGTCGACATCAGCGCCGACGGCCGCAGGCTCGTGCTGCGCGACAGCGGCGATTCTCCCGACGACCCGCCCGACGATCCGCCCCACGAGTGGTTCGACCGCACCCACCGTTTCGTCCGGCTGGCCCGCGGGACGGGGCTGTCGTTCACCGACCTCGACCGGGTGGCCGCCGGCCTCTCCATCGGGCTGCACCCGGTCACGCTGCGCGCGGTGGCCGCCGCGGTCCACCTGCACCGCACCCACGACGCGCCGTTCGACCTGATCGAGGCGCTCATCACCCGGACGCTGCCCAACAAGATCAAGGACGGTCCCTTCCCCGCCGGTGACATCCTCGCGCCGCAGAACCGTCCCTACCGCCGTGACCTGGCGCGTCACATCAACCTGCCGGAGAAGGAGATCGTAGAGGTGGTCCGCCGCCTCCGCGCGCGCTACGCGGGCCCGCTGGAGGAGAGCCCGTTCGACCGGGGCATCGGCCGTCCGGGGCTGGTCGTGCTCAACCGGGTGGCCCGGCTGACCGGCGCCCTGGGCATGTCCGTCGAGGAGCTGTTCACCGTGCTGGCCGCGCTGGAGGCCGACCCGGCCATCGAGCGCCGCTCGACCTTCCCGGTGCTGCCGGTGCTCGACGGCGGGACGGGCGACGTCCACCGCCTGCTCGAGACCGACGAGAACCCGGCCGCCTCGCTCTGGCTGGCCCAGACGGTGTTCGAGGTCGTGGCCTGGATGCGCACGTGGGGCTTCGCCGCCGAGGACCTCACCGCCATCCTCGGCGAACCGGCCACCCCCGAGTCGGAGGAGGAGCAGGCCCAGGTCATCGCCGGGATCGCCGAACATTTCGCCGACGTGGCGCTGACCCCCGGGAGCTTCGTCTCCGACCGGTTCGACGAGCGGGCCTCGCGGGTCCTGTACGAGGCGCTGACCGCCTACCCCGACGGCGTGGTGTCCCCGCACGACCCGCGCCTGCTCCGGATCGACCCGGCCGCCGTGCCCAGCGCCGCCCACCACGCCGTCGGCCGTCTCGCCGTGCTGACCGAGGGCGACTTCCTGGGCCTCGGCCTGGGCGACCGGCTCACCGGCAAGATCTTCACCAACCTCGTCATCCGGGGCGTCATCCAGGCCGACGGGCTGCTCGCCTCCGAGGACCTGCCCGCCGCGCTGACCCTGGCCGGGGACTTCTCCGCGCACCGGGAGACCCTGTTCGGCGCCATCGCCGCGCTGGGGGACGCCTTCTACCCCTCCGACCTGGCCGCCGCGCTGCCGCGGCTCACCGAGGCCGACCGCGCCGAGCTCTACGACAACCTGGTGCACAACGGCTACCTCAGCGAGGAGGGCGAGGTCCTCGACCCCGAGATGTTCGCCGACCCCGGGCAGCGGGCCGGCTTCCGCGTCGACGCGCCCCTCGACGACGTCGCACCCGCCGTGCTGGCCCTGCTCAAGGGCCGGGTCGAAGGCTACCGGGCGGCCCGGATCCCGCTCGACCCGGCCGCCTTCGGCGAGCTGAAGCTGACGGCCGAGCAGTTCGCCGCGCTCACCGAGACCCTGCGCTTCAACGGCGTCGTCGACGCCGAGGGCGTCTACCGGGACAAGGCCGCTCTGGCCGCGCTCGACCTCGCGGAGCTCGGCATCGCCCTGGAGTTCCACCCGGTACGGCGCATCGTGCTGGCGGCGATGAAGGCCCAGCTCGCGGCGGCCAAGGCCGAGATGCACCTGATCAGCCCCGACGACTTCGCGGGCCTGGCCGACGAGGCCATGGCCGCCCGGGTGCTCAAGCGGCTGGAGGGCGAGGCCCTCGACAAGGGCCGGATCAGGGAGGAGGTGCGCCACGAGTTCGACGACGCCGAGGGCACCCTCGACCTGGGGGAGGGCTTCACGGGCGGGGACGGGGCGCTGGTCTTCGAGCGCATCTCGGGCATCATGCGGGCGCGGGCGCCGTACCGCCTCGACCTCGACGCCCTCACCGAGCTCGGCTTCGACGACGACGAGCGCTCCCGCCTGGTCGCGATGCTCGTCACCGCCGGGCACCTGACCGGGACCCTCGACGTGCCCGAGAACCGGCTGGCCTACTTCCGCACCGTCACCAGCGCGGTCGACTTCACCCTGCCCGGCGTCGACGACTACGCCAAGGACGTCTTCTTCCTGCTGCACGCGGTGGCCAAGGAGCAGTCGGCGGCCGTCGCCGAGCTGACCGGCGCCCTCGGCGAGCTGGCCGGGCTCCAGCACGGCACCGTGCTCGCCCTGCTCCAGGACGTGTTCGGCGTGCCCGGCCCGGTCGTCGAGGCGATCGGCGCGGCCGTGGCGCCCGGCGCGCTCGACGTGCTGGTGGCGCCCGCGCTCGGCGACGGCGCAGCCGGGGCGGACTCGCGGAGTACAGCCGGGGCGGACTCACGGAGTGCGGCCGGGGCGGGCTTCCGTCGGGTCTACCGGCGGATGCGCCGCTTCGCCCGGCTGGCCGCCAAGCTCGGCATGGACGCCGACGAGGTCACCGTGGCCTTCCGCGACCAGGACCTGAGCGGCAAGTTCCCCGAGCCGCTGGCCCTGCCGCCCGGCCACGACCGCTTCGACGCGCTGCTGACCGGCCACGACGGCCTGATCTACGTCTTCCACGACAACGTCTACTGGACCTACTCCGCCCGGACCCTGGCCCTGACCGACCCCCGGACGAAACCGCTGGCCGAGCTGTCACCGCACTTCGGCAGCCTGTCCGCCGTCGACGCGGCCTTCACCATGCCCGACGGCACCGAGTGGATCGTCGGCCGGGGCCACAGCCACGTCTCGCTGTGCTTCACCCGCGAGCCCGGCGGCACCCGCTGGGCGCCGAGGGAGCAGGACTGGGGCAGGGTGCGCAACAACTTCGCCGCCCCCAAGAAGATCGACGGCGCCTACGTCGACCCCGAGGGCCGCACCCACCTGTTCGCCGGCGACCAGTACCTGCGCTACTCCGGCGACGACTACACCTACGCCGACGAGGGCTATCCGAGGGCGATCACCGAGTGGTGGCAGGGCGAGGCCCCGCTCCCCGAGGCCTTCCGCGACGCGGTCGACGCCGTCTTCCACGGCCACGACGGCCGCACGTACGTCCTGTCCGGCGAACGCGCCTTCGACGGGACGAGCGAGCAGCCGCTGACCGAACGGTGGGGACGCCTGCGCAACGCCTTCGACGGCGCCGAGCGCGTCGACGCCGCCTACGCCGACGCCGGAGGCTACCTGCTGTTCTCCGGCAACCAGGTGGTGCGCTACACCGACAACCCGGAGAACGACGGCGTCCGGGTGGCCGAGGGGTACCCGCGGCGCATCGAGACGTGGCGGCAGGACGTGCCGGTCGAGTTCGAGGGCGGCGTCGAGGCGGCCTTCGAGGACGGCTCCGGCACCCTCCACCTGTTCAAGGACGGCAAGACCGTCGCCCTCCCCGCGCCCGGCGGCGCGGCCGAGACGCCCTCCACCGGCGTGACGCCGACCGTCGAGAGGTGGGGCCTGGCGGCCGACGTGCTGACCGAGGGCCGGGTCGACGCCGCGTTCGTCGGGCTCGACGGCAAGACCTACCTGTTCAGCGGCGACCGCTACATCCGCTACTCCAGCGCCGACTACTCCGTCGTCGACCTCGGATACCCGCGCGCCGTCGCCGGTGACTGGGGCGGGCTCGACCGGGTCGACGCCGCGTTCGTGATGGACGGCTCGGCCCACCTGTTCGGCCCGGTGGGACTGATCCTCGACCTGCCCGCCGACTACGGGACCGGGCTGGCCGAGGGGACCTGCTCACCCGCGCTGCGCCGCCGCCTGGCGGACCACGGCGTGGTCGTCGGCCCGGCCGCCGCGGTGACCGGCGTCTCGCCCGAGTGGCAGGTGAGCGCCGAGGGCGGCATCGTGCTGACCATCCGCCGCGCCGGCGACCGCATCCGGATCCACGGCGACGACACCCCGTTCTACGTGCGCTACTCCACCCGCGACTACACCAGGCCCGACGAGGGCTTCCCCAAGCCGCTGGCGGAGAACTGGCTGAACCTGCCCGAGGCGTTCACCGGTGTCGACGCGGTCTTCACCGGCCGCGACAACCAGACCTTCCTGTTCAGCGGCGGCCGGTTCGCCGTCTTCGACAACCGGCACCGCTGGTGGTCGGAGCCCAGGGACCTGCGCGAGCGCTGGGACAGCATCCCGTCCGACTTCGACCACGTCGACGCCGCGTTCGTCGGCAAGGACGGCAAGACCTACATCTTCTCCGGCGACCGGTACGTGCGCTACTCCACCGCCGACTACACCGAGATCGACGACCGCTACCCGGCGGCCACCGCGAACTTCTGGGGCAACGTCGTCAACACGATCCAGCGCACCGGCCGGGTCGACGCCACCCTGGTCACGGACGTGACCGAGAAGATCGACGGCGCCGACGTCACCCGCACCTACACGTACCTGTTCGCAGGCTCCCAGTACGTCCGTTACCGCGACCACGACTACGGGGCGATCGAGGACGGCTACCCGCGGGCCCTGTCGGAGCTGGACAAGGAGCCCCGCCTGGGGGCGCTGAAGGTCACCCTCGACGGGGTGGACGCGGCGTTCGCCGACCGGCGCACCGTCTACCTGTTCCGCGGCGGCCAGTGGCACGCCGTCTCCGACGGCCTCTACCGGTCCTACGAGCTGCCCGGCATCACCGCCGCCTACGTCGACCACGGCTCGGTCATGGTGCAGACCGCCCAGGGCTGGCGGCGGCAGCACGCCCTGGACGGCCCCGAGCACGGCGAGCCGGTACGGCCGCCGGCGCTGCGCACCGTCCCGGCCGGCTACCGCGAGGGCCTCGACGCCGTGCTGACCGGCGCCGACGGCAACACCTACCTGTTCAAGGGCCCGATGTGCTTCAACACGGCCATCGGCAAGGACTACCCGCTCGACGAGGAGTGGGGCCGCCCGCGCAACACGATCTACCAGGACAACGCGGTCGACGCCGCGTTCGTGGGGCGGGACGGGAAGACCTACCTGTTCAGCGGGGACCAGTTCGTCGTCTACGGCGACTCGGCCGACGTCGTCGAGGGCGAGCCGAAGCCCATCGCCGAGCACTGGGGCGGGCTGACCAGCGTCGCGCTGGCCTACCACCGCAACGGCACGACGTACCTGTTCGAGCGCCCCGGATCCGACGGCATGATGCGCCACCTGGTCTACACCGGCGACGAGGGCCCCTACCGGCGCCCCGACCCCGGCTACCCGGCGCTGACCGACGAGACGTTCTGGAAGGTGCCCGACGGGTTCCCCATGCCCGACGCGGTGCTGTTCGAGGGCCGGACGATGCTGCTGCTCAGCCGGCACCGCTGCGTGCAGTTCAGCGAGGCCACCGGCATGTGGTCCCACCCGCGGCCGATCGAACGCATCTGGCGCGGCTTCACCGTCACGGCCGGAGACCGGCTGAAGACCGCCTTCACCGGGGCCGACGGGGCGACCCACTTCTTCTTCACCGGCACCTTCATCACCTACACCGGCGGCGCCTTCACCGAGCCCGCCCGGATCCGCGACCGCTGGGGCCGTTCGGTCAACCCGTTCGGCGCGGCCGTCGACGCGGCGGTGGTCTTCGGCGGCCACACCTACCTGTTCGGCGGCGACCGGTACGTCCGCTACACCGGCCCGCAGTACCGGTACATCGATCCCGGCTACCCCAAGCCCATCGTGCGCGAGCTGCGCAGGGAGGCGGCCTTCGCCGGGCTGCCCGAGTCCTTCGACGAGGCGGCCGCCGCCCACGGCGTCGGCGCTGCGGTGGCGAACGGCCGCACCGCCCACCTGGTCACCGGCCCCCTCGTGCACGCCGTCTCGGCGTCGCGGACCGCCACGTACCCGATCGGCCTGCTGGGCAGGGTGCGCAACACGATCGCCGACCGGAAGAAGGTCGACGCCGCCCTGGTCCGCGACCGGCACACCTTCCTCTTCTCCGGCGACCAGTACGTCCGCTACACCGGCGCCGACTACCTCTACGTCGACGAGGGCTACCCCCGGACGATCGAGGGAGACTGGGGAGCCCTCCCGCCCGAGTTCGAGGACGGCGTCGACGCCGCCTTCCTGAAGGACGGCAAGGTCTACTTCTTCAAGGGCGACCGCTTCACCGTCGACGGCGCCGCCGACTCCGTCACCGCCCGGTTCGGCCGCATCCGCAACGTGTTCGCGACCGTCCCGGTCATCGACGCCGCGTTCGTCGGGCGCAGGGGCGAGCTGTACGCCTTCTCCGGCGACCAGTACATCCGCTACCCGTCCGGCAGGCTCGACCTCGTCGAACAGGGCTACCCGCGTACGATCAAGGACGACTGGGGTGACCTGCCGCAGCCCTTCGAGGAGGGCGTCACCGGCGCCTTCACCCTGGGCGAGGCCGCCTACCTGGTCAAGGACGACCGGTACGTCCGCTACTCCGGCCGCCTGGACGTGCTCGACCGCACCTTCCCGCAGCTCTTCCGGCACCGCTGGTCCGACACGGCCGACTACCGCCTGACCGACATGCACACCATCGTCGCCTTCGCCGACCTCAACCGGCGCCATCCCGGCCTGGCCGAGCTGCTGGCCAGGGGCGCGGCGGAGCCGTACGAGCGGCTGTGCGAGCTGTTCCCGTGGGACCCCGACGAGCTGCGCTGGGTCAAACGCAACGCGGGCCTGATCACCGAGTTCCCCGCCGAGGAGGACCGGTTCGAGATCGAGTTCCTGCTCAAGCTCACCCGGCTGTTCTCGGTCGCCGCCAGGATGGGCGCCGGTCCGTCGGCGCTGTACGGCGCCACCGCCGACACCCTCGCGGCCCTGCTGCCCGAGGCGGCGGTCCCGCTCGCCCGGGGAGACCTCAACGTGCTCAAGCGCGACGCGCTGATCCCGGCGGTGCTGCACCTGCACCCCGAGCTGGCCACCGCCGCCGAGATCTACGAGCACGCCCTGATCGACGTCGAGATGGGCCGCGAGGGCACCACCTCACGGGTGCGGGAGGCCATCGCGGCCACCCAGCTGTACCTGCACCGCTACCTCCTGGACCTGGAGGAACTGTCCCCGCAGGACCAGGAGGAGGACGTCAGGCCGGAGCTGCGCACCTGGTGGCGGTGGCTGAAGAACTACCGGATCTGGGAGGCCAACCGGAAGGTCTTCCTCTATCCGGAGAACTATCTCCGCCCCGAGCTGCGCGACACCAGGACACCGGCGTTCAAGGACCTGGAGGACGACCTCCTCCAGGGCGAGATCACCGCCGACACGGTCCAGCGCGCCTACAAGCGCTACCTCGACGAGTACACCGAGGTCAGCCGGCTGGCCATCGCCGGAGCCTACGTCTACCGGGCCGACGACGACGCCGACGGCACCCGCCAGCTCGTCCTGTTCGGCCGCACCCGCACCGATCCGCGCCGCTGGTACTTCCGGGAGGCCGAGTTCCGCGACGGCGAGCGCCTGTCGGCGAGCTGGGAGCCGTGGGAGCGGGTCGACGTGCAGATCGACGCCGACCGCGTCGACCCCGTGCACGCCTTCGGCCGGGTCTTCGTCTTCTGGAGCCTCGTGGAGGCGGTCGCGCCCGACACCGGCAAGACCGTCATCACCACCACGACGGACGGCGACAAGCAGAACGTCTCCGCGCCGCCGCCCAAGCACCGGGTGCGGATCCTGTACTCCTTCCAGAACCTCAACCGCGAGTGGGTCGCCCCGCAGACGCTGCCGCCCGGTCCGCTGCACGACGGCCTGATCACCGTCGAGGGCCTGTTCGTGCGGGCCTCGGCGACCGTCCCGGACTCGGGCACGCACGACTCGATCGTGGTGTCCTGCTCGTACGGGATCGGGGAGACGGAGCACGCCTCGTCGTTCGTGCTCACCCCCGAGCTGTACGCCCTCCCGATCGACACGCCCGCGCGGCCCGGCAAGCCGATCGACGCCGGCAAGGTCTTCGCCGAGGAGGTCGGCGGGGTGGTCCAGTTCAACATGCCGGTCGAGTCGGCCGACGGGCCCTGGTTCAGCGTCGACCACAAGGGCGGCAGCTTCCTGGTCCGCCCGGTCATCGCCGACCCCGGGCAGGACCCGCCGGTGCTGGAGCTCAAGGACAACGGCCACCGGCTGCCCGCATGGGAGCGCATCGACGCCGCCTTCGAACGCGGCGGCACCCGCTACTTCTTCACCGACCAGGGGGGCGGGCGGTTCCTGGCCGTCGAGCGGACCGGCCCGGTGGGGACGACCGGTGAGCCCACCGCGGCCCGCTGGGGCAACGTGCCCGGCGGGGAACTGGCCACCACCGGCCGGGTCGACGCGGTGCTGGTGCGCGGCGAGTCCACCTACGTGTTCAGCGGCGGCGAGTACTACCGCTACCGGGGACGCCTGATGGACGGGGAGATGGACCCGGGCTACCCGAAGAAGATCGACGCCAACGACGAGGACATCCCGCGCTGGGCCTCGATCGACGCGGTGTTCACGTGGGACGGCGGCGAGTACTTCATCAAGGGCATGGACTACGTCCGGCGCGACCTGGCGACGGGCGTGAGCCAGTCCGGCCGGGTGCGCGACAGGTGGGAGCTCCCGGCCAGGACCCGTGTGCAGGCCGTGCTGGTCCGGGGCGCCACGCTGTTCCTGATCTTCGGCGACATGTACGCGAAGATCGTGACCGACGACCCGGCGGAGAGCTACACGCGGGAGCTCAAGGACAACCCCGACAACCTGCCCACGGCGATCCGGGCGGCGGCCGACGTGAACGGCACGCCGTACTTCTTCGGCGAGGACACCTTCACCGTGGGCGCCGACGCCACCCGGCACCCGACCCGCCCGCTCGGGAAGATCGCCACGGTGCTCAACACGACCGGGAAGGTCGACGCGGCCTACCTGTCCGGCGACCGCCTGTTCCTGACCAGCGGCCTGGAGTACTACCGCTACACGCTCGACGGCGACACCGTCCCGCTGATCGCCGACGCCGGCTACCCGAAGGCGCTGCCGCGCGCCGTCGACGCCGCCTTCCAGCGCGGCGACCAGCGCTACATCCTCAGCGGGGAGGAGTACACCCTCATCCCCGCCGCCCAGGAACCCTCGACACTGGGAGCCTTCACCCCGATCGAGGGCAACTGGCGTTCGCTGCCGCCCGACTTCGCCACCACCTACACCGGCGTGCTGGACACCGAGTCGGAGCTGTTGCTCTTCCTCGGCGGCGAGTACGCCGTCCATCCCAAGACCGGCGTCCTGCACCGGCCCTACGAATACGCCGCCCTGCCGCACGAGGTCGTACGGCTGACCTCCAGCACGGCGTTCGAGCTCAACCGCAGGCTCCTGGTCGGCGGCGTGCCCGCGCTGCTGGCCCCGGAGACCCAGGAGATCGACGAGCTGCCCTCCTTCAGAACCGCGACGGAGGACTCCGCCGCCGAGACGGGGGACGCCGCCACCGCGACGGAGGACTCCACCACGATCAAGGTGCAGCCCGACGTCGCGGGGGTGCCGGTCAGCACCCACCTGGACTTCCAGAGCGCCAACGGCCGCTACTACTGGGAGATCTTCTTCCACGCGCCGCTGCTCATCGCCCAGGCGCTCAACGCCGCCCAGCGCTTCGCCGACGCCAAGACCTGGTACGAGTACGTCTTCGACCCGACCGAGCAGGACCGCTACTGGCGGTTCCTGCCCTTCCTCGCGATCGACCTGCGGGCGCTGGTCGCCGGATGCCGGGCCGACCTGGAGAACCTGCCCCCGGCCGTCGGCCAGAGCCTGGGCCCGATCCTGACCGACCTCGAGTCCCTGGCCCCCGTCTTCGAGCACGCCCGCCCGGCCTCCCCCGCCGACCTGGACCTCCTCGACGGCCTGGCCGAGCGGGTCCGCCCGTTCGAGGGCGAGGACCGGCTCCGCGAGAAGATCGGCATGATCGCCCGGCTGCGCCGTCAGTACGACCTGATGGGCGACCACGACGCGCTCCTGAAGGCCTACCGGGACGACCCGTTCGACCCGCACGCCATCGCGGAGCTGCGCCCGGCCGCCTACCGCAGGGCCGTCGTGATGGCCTACGTCGACAACGTGCTCGACTGGGGCGACCTGCTGTTCCGCCAGTACACGACGGAGAGCCTCGACGAGGCCAGGATGCTCTACATCCTGGCGTACGACCTGCTCGGCAAGCGCCCGCGGAGCGCCGGCCCGCGCCGGCTGTCCGCGGTGAGGAGCTACGACGAACTCGATTCGGCGGAAACCGAGGAGGAGGGCGAGGGCGCCGACCCGCAGGCCGGGATCCTCACCGCCGGCGGCACCCTGCTCGACGGCATGGGCGCCATCCACCGCAGCGTGGGCGACGGCTACTTCTTCATCCCCGGCAACACGGTGCTGGGTGACTACTGGGACCGCGTCGAGGACCGGCTCCGCAAGATCAGGGCCTCCCTCGACATCATGGGCGTCAGCCGCCCGCTGCCCCTGTTCGAGCCGCCCGCCGACGTGATGGCCCTGGTCAGGGGCGCCGCGGCCGGGCTGACCCCCGACCAGGTCACGGCCGGGCTGTCGGCGCCGGTCCCGCACCACCGGTTCGGCTTCCTGTACCGCAGGGCGCAGGACCTGACCGACCGGCTGCGCGGCTTCGGCGGCGAGCTCCTGGGCGTGCTCGAACGCCGCGACGCCGAGGAGCTGACCCTGCTGCAGACCCGGCAGGAGGGCAACATCCGGCAGATGATGCGGGCCGTCCGCGAGGCCCAGGCCGAGGCGTCCGCGGAGAACCTCGCCCAGCTCGAGGCGTCTCTCGAGGCCGCCGCGGCGCGGCAGAAGCACTACGAGAACCTCATCGCGATCGGCCTCACCCCGCTCCAGCAGTCCCAGATCCGCGCCATGACCGACGGCGTCAACGCGCACTTCACCTCCGCCGGCCTGAAGATCGGCGCCGCCCTCGCGTACGCCGCCCCGCAGATCCTGGCCGGCCCGTTCATCCTGGGCACCATGATCGGCGGTGAGCAGGTCGGCAAGGTCCTGGACGTCGGCTCCGACATCTCCCAGACGTTCGGCGAGGCCTTCAGCGTCCTCGGCGAGCTGTACGGCGCCCGCGTCGAGCAGGAACGCCAGGAGGGAGAGTGGAACTACCAGGTCATGCTGGCCAAGGCCGACCAGCGTGAACTGGGCCACCAGGTCAGCGCCGCCAAGGCCGGCCTGGCCGCCGCCCGGCGCGAACTGGAGATCGTCGATCAGGAGATCGCCGACCTGGAGGCCGTGGCCACCTTCCTCACCGGCAAGTTCAGCAACGCCGAGCTGTACCGCTGGAAGGCGGGCCGCCTGGCGACGATGTACTTCGCCTCCTACGGCATGGCCCACGAGATCGCCAAGGCGGCCGAGCGCGCCTACCAGTACGAGCGGGGCGTGTCGGAGTCGTACATCCAGCCGGTCTACTGGGAGAGCCGCCGCAACGGCCTGCTGGCCGGAGAGGCCCTGGCGCTCGACGTCGAACGCCTCGGCGAGGCCTACGCCTCCTCCGACACCCGCGGCCTGGAGATCACCAAGCGGATCTCCCTGCTCCAGCTCGACCCGCTCGCGGTGCTCGCGCTGAAGAACGACGGCCGCTGCGAGTTCGCGCTGACCGAGGAACTGTTCGACCGGGACTTCCCCGGGCACTACCGGCGGCGCATCAAGACCGTCTCGGTCGTGTTCGACGGGCCGGAGGGGCCGATCGAGGTCAACGCCGTGCTCACCCAGACCGGCCACAAGACGGTGCTCGGCGCCGACGCCAGGGCGGTGCGCTACCTGCTCGACGCCAAGGGGGACGCGCCCGCGTCGGTCCGGTCGGACTGGCGTCCCGGCCAACAGATCGCCCTGTCGGACCTCGAACAGCACCGCGACAACAACGGCCTGTTCGAGCTGCGCTTCGACGACGAGCGCTACCTGCCGTTCGAGGGCACCGGGGCGGTCTCGACGTGGCGCATGGAGATCACCGGCCGGCGGCCGTACGACCTGTTCGACGTGACCCTGGTGGTCAAGTACACCGCCGAGCAGGGCGGGGACGTGTTCGCCAACGCGGTGCGCGGGATGCGGCGGCCGTACCCGGCGGCGCGGTACGTCGACGTGGCCGGCGAGTTCCCCGAGCAGTGGCAGGCGTTCACCGAGGGCGGCGACCTGGTGCTGCCGATCGTGCCGGAGATGTTCGCCGACATGATCGGGGCCGAGATCACCGGGTTGTACGCGCGGTACGAGACGGCCGACTGGGGATCGGCCCGGCTGCGCCTCAACGGGCAGCTCATCGACGACGGGAAGGCGCTGCGCATTCCCGGCCTGCGGGCCGGGGAGTGGCGGCTGACCGTGGACGGCGAGCGGGAAGCCCTGATCAACGTCGGCCTGGTCCTCGCGTACCGCGCCGGCTGACCTCGCGACACCGCCGGTCCGCCCGCGTGCGGACCGGCGGCCCCCGCCCGCTCCCGTGTGAGGTGATCCATGGAATCCCGCAAGCTCCAGCCCAAGTTCAAGACGCCCTCGCTCTTCAAGAAGAAGCCGAAGAAGCCCAAGCAGCCCGCCGCGCAGGGCACCACGCCGCCGCCCTCGGCGCAGAACACCGTCACGACCACTACCCGGCCGGCGGTCCAGGGGGAGGTCAAGCCCGCGTCGGGCGGGGGCTTCCGCCCCCGTGGCGGACACGTGCTCGAACGTCCGATTCCGCAGGTCCTCCCCCGGGTCGAGGAGAAGCGGGAGAAACCGGTCGGCCGGCCCGGTCAGGTGCCCGTCCCCCGCATCGAGGAGAAGCGGGGGGAGCCGGTCGGCCGGCCCGGTCAGGTGCTCGACCCCCACGTCGAGAAGGCGATCGAGGCCATCATCAGGGAGGAGGAGTCGGGGGAGTCGGGGGAGTCGGGCCGCCAGACCGGTCAGATCCTCGTTCCCCGCGGTGAGGAGGCGGTCGGCGACGTCCTCAGGGACTTCGAGGAACTGGCCCAGCTGGCCACGGTCGAAGCGCCGTTCCAGCATGACGTCCGCGGGATGCGTCTCATCGTGGACTACACCCCGATCGCGCGCCTGAAACCGGGTGAGGAGGGAGACTTCATCGATGAGAAGGTGAGGCAGATCCTGGGGAGGAACGTCCCGATCGGCCGCAGGTTCATGACGGCGGTGGGCGACGGCGATCCCGCCATGGCGCGGTGGCTGATGCAGGCGCTGTGTCTCATCGCCGACAACTACAGGACCCTCCAGAGGCTGGGGGTCAAGCCCGAGGCCATCGTCCAGCGCCTGATCAAGACGGCCGGGAAACAGGTCAGGATGTCCATGGCCGTGTCCAAACAGGGGCTCGTGACGCAGGTCCTCCAGATCAGCGGCCTGATGGGCGGAAAGCTGCTGGCCGACCTCACCGTTCCGGACCAGCGGACGAGAGCGTGGCTGTTCGGGCTCTACAACCCCGGCCGGGGGCCGGAGAGGCAGATCGGGGACCTCAAGCCGAGGGTCCTGGCGGAAAAGATGATCAAGAACCTGAGCGACGTGGTCGACGGCGAGCACCGGGTCTGGCGCACCAGATCAGGAAATTTCACGGAACCCCACAAAATGGAGGACATCGGAACGATCGGGAACTTCATCCAGAAGTTCATGAAGGAACAGTTCGGCGAGTTCCTTCTCTCCGCCACCGAGAGCCCGTACTACAAGAACTGGACCTACAGCAACGAGCTGGTGAGCACGGAGAGCAAGCCCGGCGACGACGCGGAGCTGCTCGGGTGGCTCCGCAACCGGGGTGAGCTCGTCGGCTGGAGCGCGAAGTACGGCAGCCCCTTCGTGGAGGCGAACTACAACCCGGCCCGGCCCCAGGACAAGAAGCTGCTCCAGCGCATCTACGACCACCTGCTCGGCCTTGAGGACTTCAGGAAGCGCCTCAAGGTGGTCAGCCAGCTCACCGCCTGCTGCGCGCACGGCGGGGGCAAGATCATGATCCAGCCGTGGTACCACAACCCGGAGGTGTCCTCCCGGATCGACTTCCGGTGGAAGCGGGCCCGCACCCTGATCCACGAGTTCCTGCACGCTCTCACGCACGAGAACCTCCTGGCGGTCAAGGCCGACCGCAGGCAGATTCCCCTCGAAGGCTTCACCGAAGTGCTCACCGTGGAGGTCTTCACCAGGCTCATCGCCGAAGTGCAGAGAAACCCGCAGGTCCGCCAGATCATCCTCGGTGAGGGGGTGACCGAGGAGGAGGCCAGGCAGGGTCCGCATCCAGGCCAGCTGACACCCGGTTACGGCGATGCGGGAGCGAAGGCCCAGCTGATCGCCAACGAGGTGTCCATAGACAACATCAAGGCCGCCTACTTCCTCGGCGAGACCAAGCTCGTCGGCCTGGAAACCAAGTCCACCGGCCAGTAGGGATCGGAGCCCACATGTCCCTCGTCAAGACCAAACGCGACGCCGTGCCCACCGGGCCCGGCCCGATCACCGGCGCCGAGCCCGGACTGGACGACCTGCTCTCCCGGGAGGGCGCCGAGCACGCCTTCCGTTCCCTGGAGGCGGAGCTGCGGGGGGAGGCGGGCGAGGAGTACCCGTCCCGCTGGATCGACGTCGCCGCCTACGACCCGCCCGCTCAGCGATGGATCCTGCACGGCCTGGACCTGCTGGTCCGCAACGCCGCGGCGGCCGGTCCCGGGTTCGACGGCCTGCGGGCCTCCTCCCTCCTCGTGGACCTGGTCCGGGACCGCCGCTTCGACCCCGGCACCTCCGACCGGCGTTTCGTGTACGAGATCCTCACTTTGAGCGGCTGGCTGGAGGCCGCCCTCCCCGCGGCCCTGCCGATGCCCACCGCTCCGGCGCTGGCGCGGCTGGCCGAGATCTACGGACCTCCGCGGGTTCCGGCCCCCGGCCCGTTCGCCCCCGAGACGCTGACCCTGGCCGTGCTCCCCGTGCTGACCGACCGGCTGGCCGGGCGGCGCGCCTGGTGGGCGGCCGGACCGGTGGAGATGGAGGACCCGGCGTGGATCGAGCACACCGCCCGGTCCATCCAGTCCTTCGTGCGCGATGACACCGGCCTGTTCGCCGGCGCCCGCGTCCAAGGGCCCCTCAACGAGGGATTCGCCTTCGACGAGAGCGTCATCGGCGCGAGCGCCCGGCCCGACGACGACGGCACCCGCCTGGAGTTCCTCCGTCGCGAGGTGCACCTGATCGGCCGTGATCCGTCCCACGGCTCCGCCCTGGACGCCGCCGGATACGACCACACCCGGGACGACGACCGCCAGGCGCTGGACGACCTGCTGTTGACGTGGCTGGCCGACGACGCCGGGCCGGCCGGACTGGCCGGGCTGGTCGGTGAGATGCTGGGCCGCACCCCCGCGCACAGGAGCGGCTACACCGGCTGGATCTACATCCCCGACCTGCTGCCCGGCGCGGAGTGGGGGCCGCGGGAGGCGTGGCGGCCGTACCTCTGCCGGACCATGCTCCACGAGCTGCTGCACCGCCTGGCCCACCCCCGCTACGTGGAGGGGGCGGACGCGGCGGCCGACCCCCAGATCCTCCAGGAGGGCGTGATCGACCTGCTCACGGCCGAGTTCCTGGAGCTCGCCCGGAGCCACCCCGACCTGGGCGCGCTGGTCCCGGAGGACGTCCCGGTCGGATACGGGACCTCGGGCCGGGCCGCGATCGAGATCCGGGACTTGGTCGGCCCCGACAACGTGAAGGCGGCGTTCTTCCTGGGACGGACCGAGTTCATCGGCCTCGCCCAGGACGGATGAGCCGAGGGATCGGGCGGGCACGGCCGGGAGGGGGTGCGGGGTGGAAGACGCGGTCCCGGCCGGGCCTGTCAGTACGGCAGGTAGTAGCTGAGCACGTCGGCGGTGAGCGGCGGGAACAGCGTCCGGAACAGCTCCTCGTCCCCGGCGTAGACGTCGGGCCGGATCCGGGTCAGCCCTTCGATCCCGTGCGGGCCGAAGAGCAGGGCGGGCAGGTAGTCGGGTGCCACTCCGGCGCCTCCCACGGCTCCGGGCCCCTGCATCGCGCCGCCGGTGACGACCTCGCCGAGGCCGTCGGCGCGGACCGGGATCCGGTAGTGGGCGCCGAAGGTGGAGACGACGATGTCACGGCCGGTGCGATCCAGGCCGGCCGCGGTGAGGCGGTGCCAGAGCAGCGGCCGCAGCCGGTCGAGCAGCGCCGCGACGTCCGGGATGCGGATGTAGTACTGCTCGGCGTTCTTGCGCGGTTCGTGGTCGAGGAGGTCCCGCCAGGCGGCGGCGGTCACGGTGCCGGCCCGGTGGACGACCCGCACCTGACCGCCGGGCGCCAGCGCGGCGACGCCGCGGAGCAGGTCCCTCGCGGCCGCCTCGTCGAGCGCGGCGGCTTCGGCCAGGAGGATCTCGTCGTCGGGGGGCGTGGCGCGGCCGGCGGCGATGACGGTCTCGGAGTGCTCGAGGACCCACAGGGTGCTCGACTCGTGGGCCAGCAGCCACCGCCAGCACGCGGCCGAGTGCGGCATGGCCACGTCGAACCGGTCCTGGGTCGCCTCCTGCAGAGCCGCCATGGCGGGGACGTCGGAGGGCCGGGCGGCGCGGAGCGCGGGCGTCCCCTCGCCGGGCGGCGGGGTGCGCACGGCCAGCGCCGGAGGTATGTCGACGGCGTACTCGTAGCCGAACAGCCGGTAGAAGTACGGGATTCCGATCATCGCCTGGATGACGTGGCCGCGGGCGGCGGAGCGTTCGTGCGCCCATCGCATGAGCGCCCGTACGAGCCCGCGCCCCTCGTATTCGCGGTCGGTGGCCACCAGCTCGACCTGGCCGGCCGGCAGGCGGACGCCGCCGACGCGCACTTCTTCGTCCAGGAGCGTCGCGGTGGAGACGACCCGGTCGCCGTCGACGACCACGGCGCAGGCGGGCCAGCCGGCCTCGGGATCCGTGACGACCAGCCGGTGGTCGAGGGTGTCGGCCGGTTCGCCGCGCTCGGCGAGGAGCGCGCCGATCTGATCGAGATCCGCCGGCCCCGCCTGTCGCAGGACGAGTCCGCCGGCCAGCGGGACGGGCGTGGAGGAGGGCGTGGTCGCGGTCACGGCGGGACTATTCCATCACCGGGGCCGTCCCGTCCATCGAGTTTCCGCGCCCGGAGGGGTCCGGCCGCCGGCGGTCAGGACTGCGCCCGGGACTTCTCCGACGCCCGGCGGCCCGCCCGCCACTCCGGCGCGAGCACCGACCAGACCTCCATGTCGTGCCGCTTCCCCCGGTAGGGGTAGCTCTCCCGCAGCACGCCGTCCTTCGTCATCCCGAGCCGCCGGGCCACGGCGATGCTGGCCTCGTTCGCCGTCGCGACCACCCACTCCACGCGGTGGACGCCCCGCTCCTCGACGGCCCAATCGATGATCACACGCGCGGCCCTGGTCACCAGGCCCCTGCCCGCCGCCGACGGCTCCAGCCAGCAGCCGGCCTCCGCGACGCCGTGCGCGACGTCCATCGTCCGGAAGAGGACCCCGCCGACCAGCCTGCCGTCCGTCCAGATGCCGTAGATCCGCCCGGTGTCGGCGGCGGCCTTCTCCGCGTACGCCTGGAGGAACGAGCGGCTCGACTCCAGATCCGTGACGGCGTCCGGGAGCGCGATGTGCCGCCCGATGAAGTCCCTGCCCCGGTCCATGTGGCTCAGGAACTCCTCGGCCCGCCACGGCTCCAGCGGGCGCAGCTCCGCGCCGTCGTCACCCAGGGAGATCGCGAACATTCTTCTCCTTCGCCGTCCGGGCCGGTGCGGACCGGACATGGATTCTCCCACGGGCGTCGCCAGATCGCCCTGCTGGACGAGGTCTGCGCCGAGCAGGGACGCTACCCGGACACGCTGCCGCGCATGACCGTGCTGGGCTACGGGGGCGAGCGCCCGCTGGAGTCGATCGAGGCGTTCTGCGACTGCCTGGGCAGGTACGCGGAGCTCGGCGTCTTCTTGTTTCCTTTAAAGAGACAGTGTTACAACATAGGAAACATCCGGCCATGTTGGACGTGCCGTCCCCACCCCCGAGGAGCCCCCGTGTTCTCGGTGTCGTTCCTTCTCATCGGGATGATCCAGCTCGCCTTCCTGGTCGGATTCGCCCGGGCGCCGGCCGCGCGGCGCGGGACGGCGGACCTCATCCCGGCCCTGCTGACGGCGGTGCTCGTCTACGACAACGCGGTCATCGGCGCGGGACGGTGGATCGGGGAGGGCGAGCTGCTGCGGGCGCTGAACCTGCCGCGGTTCGCCGGGCACGCCCTGCTGCCCCCGCTGCTGCTGGTGTGGGGACTGTCGATGCTGCGCCGGGCGTCGATCGCCTGGGCCGCGCGGCCCGCCGCCGCCGTCGCCGTCTGGGCGGTCGCGTCGGCGTTGATCGCCTACGACGCGTCCTTCGACGTCTTCGGCGTCGTCCCGGAGCCCGAGCGCTGGGCCGACACCCTGCGCTACGTCAACACCGCCGCACCGCCCGGGCCGCCGGTGGCGGCGGTCCTGACCTGCCTCGGCCTGCTGGCCGTCGGCGCCCTGCTGCTGGCCGCCACGGGCTTCCCGTGGCTGCTGGCCGCCGCCCTGGTCATGATGGCCGTGTCCGCCCTGGCGGCCCGGGTGCCGATCGCCGGGAACATCGGCGAGGCGGTGCTGGTGGCGGGCGTCCTGGCCGCGACGCGCCGGGCCGCGCGGACCGCGCCATCGCCCTCGTCGCCCTCATCGGGGAGCTGACCGCATGAGACCCCTGGAGGACGTCCGGGTCGTCAGCCTGGAGCAGTACGGCGCCGGCCCGTTCGGCTCGCTCCACCTGGCCGACCTCGGAGCCGAGATCATCAAGGTCGAGGATCCCCGGGCGGGCGGCGACGTGGGCCGCTACGTCCCGCCGTACGCCGAGGACGAGGACTCGCTGTTCTTCGAGACGTTCAACCGGAACAAGAAGTCGATCTCCCTGGACCTGGGCGTCCCGGCGGGCCGGGAGGTCTTCGAGGACCTGGTGCGGCACGCCGACGCGGTCTACTCCAACCTCCGCGGCGACGTGCCCGCCAAGATGCGGATCACCTACGCGGACCTGGCGCGCCTGAACCCGCGGATCGTCTGCTGCTCGCTCACCGGCTTCGGCATGACGGGCCCGCGCTCCGGAGAGCCCGGCTACGACTACATCCTCCAGGGCCTGGCCGGGTGGATGGACCTCACCGGCGATCCGGACGGCCCGCCCGCCAAGTCCGGCCTGTCGCTGGTCGACTACTCCGGCGGGCTCGTCGCGGCCGTCGCGCTGCTGGCCGGGGTGCACGCCGCCCGCCGGGACGGGGCGGGCGGCGACTGCGACCTGTCGCTGTACGACACCGCGATCGGCATGCTGACCTACGTCGGCACCTGGGCGCTGAACACCGGCTACGAGCCCGCCCGGACGCCGGACTCGGCGCACCCGTCGCTGGTGCCGTTCCAGAACTTCGAGGCCGCGGACGGCTGGCTGGTCGTCGGCTGCGCGAAGGAGAAGTTCTGGCGGCGGCTGGCCGCGATCCTCGGCCCGGAGTTCGCCGGCGACCCCGGTTACGCCACCTTCGCCGACCGCCGCCGCAACGCCGGCCGGCTGCTGCCCCGGCTGGCCGCGGTCTTCCGCACCCGGACCGTGGCCGAGTGGCTGTCCGAGCTCTCCCCGGCGGGCGTGCCCTGCGGACCGGTCAACGGCGTGCGGCAGGCGCTCGCCGAGGAGCACACGGCCGCCCGGGGCCTGGTGGTGGAGACCGCGCATCCCCGGTACGGGACCGTGCGCCAGCTCGCCTCGCCGGTGCGGGTGGGCGACGGGACGGCGCCGTACCGGCGGGCGCCCCGGCGCGGCGAGCACGTCGACGAGATCGTGCGCGGCCTGCTGGGCTACCCGCCGGACAAGGTCGAGAGGCTGGCGGCGGCCGGCGCGTTCGGAGCGCCGCGGTGACGGCGCCCCGGGATGGGAGAGAGCCGGCGGCGACGGGCGCGTCCGGGCGGCGGGGGAGACGGCCGTGACGGCCGCCGCGACGCTGGCCGAATGGGGAATCGGGCTCACCCTGGACCGGGTCCCGGAGCGGGCCCGCGACGCCGCGCTCCGCCACCTGATGGACGGCCTGGGCTGCGCGGTGGCCGCCGGAGCGGACATCCCCGCCGTGGAGGTGGCGCGCGGCCTGGGCGGGCCGCCGGAGGCGACCGTCATCGGCACCTCCCTGCGGGTCGGCGCGCCCGCCGCCGCCCTGGCCGGCGGAGCGCTGGTGCACACCCTCGACTTCGACGACACCCACGCGGGCGGGCTGGTCCACGCCACCGCGCCGGTGCTGCCCGTGGCGCTGGCGGTGGGGGAGGAGACCGGGGCGAGCGGGGCCGAGACGCTGACCGCCGCCCTGGCCGGCTACGAGACGATCTGCCGCCTGGGCGCCGCCGCGCCGCACGGCTTCCACGCCCGCGGCCTGCACGCCACCTCGGTGTGCGGGGTGTTCGCCGCCGCCCTGGTCGCCGCCCGGCTGTACGGCCTGGACCCGGGCCTGACCGGGCACGCCCTCGGCATCGCCGGGAGCCAGGCCGGAGGGCTGCTGGAGTCCCTGCGCACCGGGGCGTCCACCAAGCAGCTCCATCCCGGCTTCGCCGCGCACGCCGGGATCCTCGCCGCCCGCCTCGCGCGCGCCGGCGCCACCGGCCCCGCCGGCGTGCTGGAGGGCGAGCACGGCCTGTACGGCGCGCTGCTCGGGCGGCCGCCCGGCACGGATCCGGTCGCGGGGCTGGGCGAGCGCTGGGAGGTCACCCGGATCACGATCAAGCCGTACCCCGCCTGCCAGCTCGCGCACGCCTGCCTCGACGCCGCCAGGGAGCTGGCCGGGCGCGCCGGGGAGATCGAGGAGATCGTGGCCGAGGTCCATCCGGACGCCGCGCCGATCGTCTGCGGGGCGGGGAAGGCCGGGCCGCGCACGCCGTACGAGGCGAAGTTCAGCCTGCCGTGGAGCGTCGCCGCGATGATCGTCGACGGCGAGGTCACCGTCCGCACCTACCGGGACGTCGGCCGCCCGGAGGTGGCCGGGCTGGCCGGGCGGGTCCGGCACGAGGTCGTGCCCGGTCCCGGCGTCGCCGCCGACCGGCCGGGACGGCTGCGCGTGCGGTTCGCCGACGGGACGCGGACCGTGGCCGAGGCGCCGCGCGGCACGGGCGGTCCGGACGACCCCGGCACCCCCGGCCTGGCCCTGCGCAAGGCTCTCGCCAACGGCCTGAGCGAGCGGGCGGTCGAACGGATCCTCGGCCTCGCCGGGCTGCCCGCGCTGGGGCCGCTGACGGCGGAGCTGGCGGCGCACACGGCGGGGGAGCCCCGCGCATGACACGGCCCGCCCCCGGACAACGCGTGACCCGGCCCGCCCCTGGACGGCGCGTGACGCGATTGCCCCGGAGACGGCGCGTGACCCGACCCGTCCCGGGAGATTCGGAGGAGCTGAGGGATGACCGTATCCGTCGCGCACGGCACCGCGCGCCTGTCCGCCGTGACCGGCGCCACGGCCGAGGAGGCGCACACCCGCGCCCGGTCGGCCCTGGCGGCGGCCGGGTTCGGGGAGGGCGACATCGTCCAGATCGTGGAGTACGTCACGGACCCGGCGGCCGTCTCCGCGGGGGCGCGTCCCGCCGGGGTGACGGTCTCCACCGTGACCGTCGAGGGACTGCTGGAGACCGGGGCCGCGGTCGCGGTCGAGGTGACCGCCCACCCGGGCGGCGGTGAGCGGATCGCGACCGGCGGCGGCGTGGTCACGGTCGCCGACGAGGTCGTGTACCTGCCCGGGATCCTCCCCGCCGACCTCTCTGCGGGCTTCCCGGAGCAGTACCGCTCGTGCCTGGAGGTCGCCGCAGAGCTGCTCCGGGGGGCGGGAACGGGATTGGAGGCGCTGGTGCGGACGACCGACTACACCGCCACGGCCACCCGCGCCGAGTATCCGCGCTGCGGACGCCCCCGCAGGGAACTGCTCGGCGGCGCCGGCGCGGACGGGCGGCCGGTCCACCCCGCCGCGGCGGGCATCCTCGTCGACCGGCCGCCGGTCCCGGGCGCGGCGGTCTGGCTCGACGCGCTCGCCTCCCGGCGTCCGCCGCGCGCGGTCAACCCCGGCTGGCGGCGGTACGAGACCCTGACCTACGTCCCGGGTGTCGCCGCGGGGAACACGCTGTTCATGTCGGGGTTCGGCGCGCTGGATCCGCAGACCCGGCGGGCCGTCTCCGAGGGCGACCTGCCCGCCCAGGCGGAGCACGTCTACGCCGCGATCGGCGCCGTGCTGCGCGAGGCGGGTCTGGCCGGTGACGCGGTGGTGCGCCTGGTGGAGTACGTCACCCCGGCGGGGGCCGCGGACTACGGGAAGCTCGCCGGGATCCGCGCGAGCCATTTCGGCGGCCGGGCCGCGCTGACCTCGGTGGTCTGCTCGGCGCTGCTGCGCCCGGAGTTCCTGATCGAGGTCGTGCCCACGGCGGTGTTCCCGTGAGCCCGCTCACCGCCGGGATCAGGGCGCTGGTCGGCCGGGAGGCGTCCTACACCGCCCCCGAGGAGCTCGGCCGGGCCGCGATCCGCTACTTCGCGCTGGCGGTCGGCGACGACAACCCGCTCTACACCGACGACGCCCACGCGCGGGCGCACGGCCACGACGGGATCGTCGCCCCGCCCACCCTGATCTGCGAGAGCAACCAGTACGCCGGGCTGCCCCGGGACGGGGACGGCTTCGCGGGGCACTCCTGGCGTCTCGACGTCCCGGGCACGCGGCTGGTGCGGGGCGGCAACGCCTACGAGTTCCACCGGCCGGTCCGGCCGTCCGACGTGATCACCGTCACCTGGCGCGTCGAGGAGGTCACCGAGAAGGCCGGGAAGCTCTTCGTGACCTCCCGCGCCACCTACGTCAACCAGCACGGTCACCTGCTGGCCGTCAACGAGGAGACCCTGATCCACGTTCCCCTGGAGGCGCCGTGACGGAGAGACGAGGAGACCCCGATCCCCGTGCCGCCGGGGGCGTCATGCCGGAGGCCGGCGCCGAGGTGCCGGCGCTGGAGCGGCGGATCGAGCTGCCCGACATGATCGCTTACGCCGGGGCGACCTGGGACTGGCACCGGCTCCACTACGACCCCGGCTACGCGGCGGCCAGGGGGCTGCCCGCCCCGGTCGTCGACGGCCAGGTCTTCGGGGCGCTCCTGGCCGAGCAGCTCCAGGACTGGCTCGGCCCCCGGGCCCGGATCCTCCGGCTGCGCCTCCGCTTCCGGAGCATGGTGTTCGCCGGTGAGACCGTGCGCTGCACCGGGCGGGTCACCGCGGCGGAGGACGGCGTGCTGATCGTGGAGCAGAGGGTCGAGGTGGCCGGCGACGGGCGTGTCGCCGTCGCCCCGGCCGGGGCCACGGTGGCGGTCCGATGACGAGCCGGAGGAATCGGATCGCGGGCCGGGGGAGAGGGCGGGTCGG
Source organism: Planobispora longispora (assembly GCF_016863135.1). Classification (GTDB taxonomy): domain Bacteria; phylum Actinomycetota; class Actinomycetes; order Streptosporangiales; family Streptosporangiaceae; genus Planobispora; species Planobispora longispora. Next base: position 43,291 of record NZ_BOOH01000065.1, on the reverse strand, counting down.
GAGACCGGAGCGGGATCGTGCCGGAGGGGCGGGCCGGGAGAGGGGGCGGTGGCGGTGAGCACGGCCGTGGCCGTCGTCGGAGCCGCCGAGTCCGACCTCGGGGCGACGGGCAAGTCGATCCTGCACCTGCAGGCCCAGGCCGTCACCCGGGCGCTGGCCGACGCCGGTCTCTGCCTCGCGGACGTGGACGGCCTGGCCACGGCGGGGGCGTCCCGCTTCTCGGCCGCCCAGGTGGCCGAGTACCTCGGGATCGAGCCCGCTTGGACGGACTCCACGTTCGCCGGGGGTTCGGCCTTCGAGATGTACGTGGCACGGGCCGCGCAGGCCATCGGGGCCGGGCAGTGCTCGACCGTGCTGATCTCCCACGGCTCCGACCAGCGCAGCGCCCGGTCCCGGTCGCTCGCCGGGGCGGCGGAGACGCACACGCCCCAGGCCCAGTTCGAGACGCCGTACGGCCCGCTGTTCCCGCTGTCGCACTACGCGATGGCCGCCCAGCGCTACCTGCACGTGCACGGCGCGCGGCGGGAGCACCTGGCCGAGATCGCGGTCGCCGCGCGCGAGTGGGCGCTGCGCAACCCCGCGGCCTTCCGGTACGGCGCGGGCCCCCTCACCGTGGACGAGGTGCTGGCCGCGCCCATGGTGTCGTCGCCGCTGACCGCGGCCGACTGCTGCCTGGTCACCGACGGCGGCGGCGCGATCGTGCTGACGTCGCTGGAACGCGCCCGCGACCTGCGCCCGGACCCGGTCGTCGTGCTCGGCTACGGCGAGTCGACGACCAACGCCGGCATGGCCGCCCCGGACGACCTGCTCCGGCCCGGCTCGATCGGCTCGGGCCGCAGGGCCTTCGCGATGGCCGGGCTCGGCCCCGGGGACGTCGACGTCGCCGAGGTGTACGACTCCTTCACCATCACCGTGCTGATGACCCTGGAAGGGCTGGGTTTCTGCGGGCCGGGCGAGGCGGCGGGCTTCGTGGGCGGCGGCCGCATCCGGCCGGGCGGGGCCTTCCCGCTCAACACCAACGGCGGCGGCCTGTCCTACTGCCATCCCGGCATGTACGGCCTGCTGCTGCTGGTGGAGGCGGTGCGCCAGCTCCGCGGCGAGTGCGGCGACCGCCAGGTCCCCGGCGCGGAGGTCGCGCTGGCCCACGGCACCGGCGGCGTCTTCTCGACCCACGCCACCGTGCTGCTGGGGGTGGACCGGTGACGATCCCGGCCGACGAGATCACCGCGCCGTGGTGGGAGGCCACCCGCCGGGGGAGCCTGCTGCTGCAGAGGTGCGGGGCCTGCCGCCGCGCGCAGCACTACCCGCGCGCGCTCTGCGCCGCCTGCGGTTCGACGGACCTGACCTGGACGGAGTCCGCGGGCAGGGGCGTCGTCGACTCCTTCACGGTCGTGCACCGTTCCCCGTTCCCGGAGCCGCAGGCGCCCTACGTCGTGGCCCGGGTGCGGCTGGCCGAGGGCCCGGTCCTGCTGACCAACCTGGTCGGCGCCGCGCCGGACGACTGGCGCTGCGACGAGCCCGTCCGGCTGACCTGGCGTCCCGTCGGCGACGGCCGCCGCCTCCCCGTGTTCGAAAAGGAGTGAGATGGACCTCGGACCGGTGGCCGGCCGACGGCTGCTCCGCGGCCCGTCGCGGTGGATGAGATCGGGGCGCGCGGGACCGGAACGGGCGGGGCCGGGGCGGGCGCTGTACGCGGGGCCGGGGCGGGCGCTGTACGCGGGGCCGGGGCGGCTGCGGTGAGGTCGGCCCTCTACGTTCCCGGGGACAGCCCGGAGAAGCTGGCCGGAGCACTCGGCCGCGGCGCCGACGCGCTGATCGTGGACCTGGAGGACGCCGTCCCGCCCGCGGGCAAGGACCGCGCCCGCGCCGCCGTCGCCGAATGGCTGAACTCGCTTCCCCGCGTCGCCGGAACCGGCGGCGGTGCCGAGGACGGTTCCGAGGACGCCGGGGCTGCCGGGGGACCCCGGGAGCACCTCCGGCGCGGCGGCGGAGGCCGTACCGCCGGTTCCCGTGAGATCTGGGTCCGGGTCAACCCCGGTGAGGCCGGCCACGAGGATCTGCGGGCGGTGGCCCTGCCCGGTGTGACCGGCGTGTGCGTGGCCAAGACGGAGTCGGCCGCCGAACTGGCCGCCGTGGACGCGGTCCTCGGCGGCGCCCCCTGGATCGGCGTGTGCCCGCTGCTGGAGAGCGGCGCCGCCGTCCTCGCCGCCGCCGAGATCGCCCGGGCGCCCCGGGTGGTCCGGCTCCAGCTCGGCGAGGCCGACCTGCGGGCGGATCTCGGTGTGGAGCCCGGTCCCGACGAGCGGGAGCTGCTGTGGGCGCGGTCCCAGGTGGTGCTGGCGAGCGCCGCCGCGCGGATCGCCCCGCCGCTCGGCCCGGTCAGCACCGACTTCCGCGACCTGGACCGGTTGCGCGCCTCGACCCTGGCGCTGAGACGGCTCGGCTTCCGCGGCCGGGCCTGCGTCCACCCCGCCCAGATCGCCGTGGTCAACGAGGTGTTCACCCCGACCGGCGAGGAGCTCGAACGGGCCCGGCGGCTGGTCGAGCGCTTCGAGGCGTCCGGGACGGGCGTGGTGCTCGACGACGCGGGCCGCATGGTCGACGAGGCCGTGATCCGCCAGGCCCGCCGGACCCTGGCCGCGGCGTCCCGGTGGCCCGGTGCCCCCGGGGATCCCTCACGAGCGCCCGTCTGAGCAGGCGCCGCCGTCCACCCCCAGACGCGAGCACGATCACGATCGGTGAAGCACCGCGACGTCCCGGCCGAAGCCGACCACCAGCTCGCCTCCCGGGCCCCAGGCCAGAGCACGGGGAGGGAGAGGGAACACCACCCCGGCGTACGGCCGGCGCCCGGGACCGTCCCACAGCAGCACCGCGCCGCTTTCCACGGCCACCGCGAGGGTGTCGCTCCCCGGGTCCGCGGCGATCGCCGTGGCGTTGCCGATTCTCGTTTCCCCGTCCCATCCGAACGCCTCCGCTGTCGCAGGGTCGGCGACCGGCCCCGGGAGAGGAGGGCCGGGTTCGCCCGTACGCAGGTCCCAGGCTCTGATCGCGCCGTCACCGTCGCCGTCGTTCATGATCACTACGGGATCGCCGGTCGGAGAGGCGACGGCGAAGGCGTCGAGGTAGACCACCCAGAAGTCATCCCCCAGGACCCCGTCGACGCTGAGCGAACGCAGGTCCCACACCTGTGTCTGCGGGCCGTCTTCACGGTCGGGTACGGCCAGCGTCACGGCGAGAGGTCGGCCGTCCACCGTCACGCATGCGAGATCGAACCCCCACAATTCCCCCAGGGGCGTCTCCTTCAGGAGTTCACCGGTGCTCAGATCCGCCATGCGGATGGACTTGGCGTGAAGGGTGAGGACGACGGCGCGGCCGTCCACGACGGTCGCGGCCGCCGCGCGCGCGTCCCCGCCACCCGCGCTCAGCGAGGCGACCCGCCGTCCGGTGCGCAGGCTCCACGCCCCGGCGGCCCCGCCCCCCACTCCCGCCACGACGACCGGCTCTTCTCCGACCGTCGCGATGGTCATGGCATCGCCGACGCCGGCCAGCCGCAGGGGTCGAGGCCTGCCGGTCCGCAGGTCGCATGCCCATACCTCGCCCTCCCAGCGCAGGTCGTGTATCCGCACCTCGGGTCTCCAGCCGGAGGCGACGTGGTCCCCGGCGGAGACGACGACCACCGGCTCCCCGTCCACCATCGCAGTGGCCAGCCTCCGCACCGTGCTGCCGGATCCGGCCGCGGCGGGGGCGGAAGGGCCGCCGCGGACGTTCCAGACCCGCAGGTCACCCTCGGACAGAGAGATCGCGACGGGCTCTTCGGCGATGCGGGCGATGGCGACCTGCTCGATTTTTCCGCAGTGGACCCGGAACGGAGCGGACGTCTCCTCGCCCGTCGCCACGTCCCACAGGCGGACCGTGCTGTCATCGCCTCCGGTGACCGCGACCGGCCGCCCGTCCACGACCGCGACGGCGACCGAGTTCACCGCCCCGGCATGGCCCCGCAGCGGCGGCCCGGCCTCCTGCCCGGTGCGCAGGTCCCACCGCCGCACGTCCCCCTCCGCGTCGCCCGTCACCGCGACCGGCCGACCGTCCACGACGGTGAGCGCCGCCGCCCGCACATCGGCGACGGGCAGCGGTGGAAGGGGACCGGTCTGCGGCGAGGGCACGAAGCCGCCCCCCGTCCGCAGGTCCCAGACGCGACTCGGCTCGGGGCCGCCGGTGACGGCCACCGGCCGCCCGCCGACCACCGCGGCCGTCAGCGTCTCGATGCCGTGCAGGAAGGCGTCTCCGACGCGGTCATCGTCGTCCAGGACCGTTTCGAGTCTCTGTGCGGTCTCCAGGTCCCAGAGCTCGACGCGCCGCCACCAGCCGCCTGCCAGAGCCACGAACCGGTCGTCGAGCACGACCGCCGCCAGCACCTCGACGACGTTGTCCCGCGGCAAGCACGGCGAAGGCGGTGTCATTCCCCGCTGCGCCGCCGTGATGGGCGGCCCCAGCCTCCGGCCGGTGCGCACGTCCCAGCTGTGCACCGAACCGTCGGCGCAGCCGGTGACCGCGACGAGATCCTCGCCGCGCGACACCGCCGCCAGCGCGGTCACGTCATGATCCCCGTGATCCAGAACGATCGGCAGCCGCTCGCGGGTGCCCAGGTCCCACGCCTGGACGTCGGAAGCGGAGGCGGCCATCAGCACGGCGTGCCCGTCGAGCACACCGGTGGCGATGCGGCGCGCACCCCGCGGACGGGGGTTCGGCGCACCCCGCTGCCGGACGTCCTGCCACCGTCTGGTGACCCACGAGAGTTCCAGGGGCCGCCCGGGCAGCGGGCCGCCCAGCAATGTCTCCAGATGATCCATCCGCACGGGTCGGAGTGTCCCATCTCCGCCGTACGCCTCGCCCACCGCATGATCGATCAGGGGATCGCGGACATCCCTGAGGGCCCGCGCCGACGGGCCGTCGCGCGGTAATCGGAATGCCCCGCCGGGGAGCGCGGATTTACGATGCGGAGATGATGCCGAGCGCGCTCGATCTCGTACGCCGCTACGCGTCGGGTGAGACGACGGCCGCCGAGACCGTGCGCGACGTGCTGGACCGGTTGGCGGATCTCCGGGAGACCGTCGGCGGGGTGGCCGCGACCGACCCGGAGCGGAGCCTGGCCGAGGCTGCGGAGGCCGACCGGCGGCTGCGGGCGGGCGAGGGCGGGCCACTGGAGGGTGTTCCCGTCACGGTCAAGGACTGGATCGACGTGGCGGGCCTGCCGGTCACGGGCGCGACGGGGAGCCACGTGGGAAGCCCCGGACGGCGGCCGGGCGCGGACGCCACCGCGGTGGCCCGGCTGCGCGCCGCGGGCGCGATCGTCGTCGCCATCAGCAGCGCCATGGCGGACAACCCCCTGCACGGCCGTACGAGGAACCCGTTCGACCCGGCGCGCGCCCCCGGCGGCTCGTCGTCGGGAACGGCGGCGCTGGTGGGCGCGGGAGCGGTGCCGCTCGGACTGGGCAGCGACTCGGGCGGCAGCATACGGCTGCCGGCGGCGTGGTGCGGCGTCGCGGGATTGAAGCCGACGTTCGGCCGGGTGCCGTTGACCGGGCACTTCCCGCGCTGCGGCGCGCTGGAGGACGGCAGGACCGTCATCGGGCCGCTGGCGTCGAGCGTGCGGGACCTCGCGGTCGCGCTGCGCGTGATCGCGGGCCCGGACGGGCTGGACGCGGGGGTGGCGCCCGTGCCGCTGGGCGACCCGGACGCGGTGGGGACGGCGGGGCTGCGCGTGGGCACGATGGCGGGCGGCGAGCCCGGAGATCACACCGCGGAGGGCGGCCACGGGGCCACCGCGTCGGCGGTGGCGGCGCTCGCCGAGGCGGGCGCCTGCGTGGTGGACGAGCCGGTGCCCGACGTGCGGGAGGAGGCGCTGGAGCTGACGCGCCGCTACTGGGGGCGGAGCGGGCTGCCGGGTGCGGAGAACGTGCGGGTGATGTGGGACTGGGACCGGTTCCGGCGGCGCATGCTCGCCGCCACCGCCCACCTGGACGTGATCGTCACCCCGGTCGCGCCGGAGCCGCCGCCGTGGAGGGAATCCATCGAATCCGACTATCTCTGGACACTGCCGTGGAGCCTGACGGGCGCGCCCGTCGTGGTCACGCCGTCGGGAACGGCAGCTGATCGGCCGGGCGCCGTGCAGGTCATCGCGCGCCCGTGGGAGGATCACGTCGCACTGGCCGCGGCCCTCGTGATCGAACGCGCCCGGGGCTGACCGCCCCGCCATCGGGCCGCGGACCGGATCCGGCCGCCCGCCGCGGGCGCGGGGCGCCGGAGCCCTCATACCGTGGCCGCCGCCGGCAGATCCGTCACGGATCCCGCCGTCCCCAGCGCCCGCACCGCCTCCGCCAGCGCGCCGGCCCGCTCGGGCGGCAGCGCCCGGCCGGCGTTGGCGCGGAACTTCAGCTCCAGCTCCGCCGGGGAGAGCGGATGCCCGGGCCCGCCCCGCGAGGAGTCCACCCGGTGCTCCATCGTCGAGCCGTCGCGCAGCCGTACGCGCAGGACGGCGGCGAACGCCCGCGGGAAGATGTCCGAGGCGCGCTCGTCGGCCACGCACCGCACCCGTCCGGCCAGCGCCAGCCGTACCGGATCCAGCTCGGCGAAGTCGTCCGGGGCCAGGCCGAGTCCGCCGCCGCCGAGCAGCGCGGCCGCCACCGTGTAGGGCCCGGAGAACTTCGCGTGGTACGGCGAGCGCGGCCTGGCCTTCTCCTCGTACGGCTCGGCGATCGTGCGCAGCACCGGGGCGGGGACGCCCAGCTCGGCCTCCTCGACGTCCGCCGGGTCGAGGCCCCGCTCCCGCAGCGCCAGCGCGCAGTCGACGGCCGGGTGGGTGAAGTGGTTGGACGGGTAGGGCTTGTAGACCGTGCGCAGCAGCTCCCACCGTTCGCCCAGGTCCGACAGGAGGGCGTCGGCGTCGAAGCGCCCGCCGAGCCACGCCTGGAAGAAGCCGAACCTGCCCTCCAGCACCGTCGGCGGGCCGGTCAGCCCCTCGGACGCCAGGACGGCGGCCGACACGCCCGCGTGGGCCGCCCAGCCGCAGTGCGCCCGTTTGACCGTGCCCCCGGTCCGGTTGGCCTCGATCAGCCCGGAGCCCATGCTCGCGGCCACTCCGGCGGCGTGCGCGATCCCCTCCGCGTCCAGTCCGGACACCAGCGCGGCGGCGACGGCCGCGCCGATGGCGCCGCAGATGGAGGTGGCGTGCTGGCCCCGGGCGAAGAACGACGAGTCGGGCTCCCCGGGCAGGTAGGAGGCCAGGCCGAGCCGGTTGCACACCTCGATGCCCGCCGCGACGGCGGCCGTCAGCGCGGCGCCGTCCGCCCCCGCGGCCTCGGCGGCGGCCAGGGCGGCCGGGACCACGGGCGCGCTCGGGTGCAGCACGGAGGGCAGGTGGGTGTCGTCGAAGTCCAGGGCGTGCGCGAGGGTTCCGTTGACCAGCGCGGCCGACGGCGCGGGCAGCCGGTGGCCGCTGCCGACGGCCGTGGCCTCGGGCGTCCCTCCCCAGCGGCGTACGGCGCGCAGCACGGCGGGTGCGGCGTCCCCGTCCGGCTCGGCGTAGGCCGCGAGACAGTTGCCGAACACGTCGAGCACCCGGCCGGTCACGTCGCCGCGCACCTCGGCGGGCAGTCCGTCGTCGCGGCAGCCCGCCGCGAACTCCGCCAGGCGGCGCACATGGGTGGTCACGCGTCTCGTCCTCCGGTGGATCGGGCGGCGGGCGGGAGGGCTCGGGGACGGGGCTCAATCCGCGAAGGCGAGCGGGCGGACCGGGGCGCCGGTCGCCCCGACGATCGGCAGGGGGTTCAGCACGAGCAGGAACTCACGCGCGCCGGAGTCGAGCACCTCGGCCAGGCGCATGGTCTCGACGATGTTCACCCCCGCCTCCACCAGCAGGATGCGGTGGACCGGCAGCGTCGCGTGCCCGCGGCCGGGGGCGATGTGCTCGAAGGCGATGGTCTCGCCGCCCACCACGCGCGGCCGCCGCCCGGCCAGCCAGCGCCCCGCCGCCGCGCCCGGCCCCGGCGCGCCGCCCCGCCGCCCGGTGAACGCCTCGCGGTCGTCCCACAGCCGCGACCAGCCGGTGCCGACCAGCACGGCGTCGCCTTCGCGGATCTCCAGGCGGCCGGCGGCCCTCTCCAGGTCCCCGGCGGTGATCTCGTAGCCGGGCGGGAGCGTGGCCACGCCGTGCACGGCGGCGACGTCGAGCAGCACGCAGCGGCCCGCGTAGGGCGCGAAGGCGTCGATGCCCAGCTCGGCGAAGCCCTGATGCGAGGCGAGCCCGGCCGCGGGACGCCCGCCGTGCAGCAGCCCGTCCTGGGAGACGTGGGCCAGGGCGTCCACGTGGGTGCCCACGTGCCCGCCGGTCACGATGATCTCGTTGGCCGCCGAGCCGCCGTCCGGGCGGACCAGGTCGCCGTGCCGGCGTTCCGGCGTCATGCGGAACGGCGGGTGGTTGGCGGACTGCGGCATGCCGGTGCGCATGGGCTGGGCCAGGTCGAACATCCGGGCCCGCCCGACGGCCTCCCACAGCGGCGTCCCGGACGGCGGGTCCCCGGGCATCTCAGATCACGCCCCTCTCACGGAGCCGCGCGATCTCCTCGGGGCCGAGTCCCAGGCGGGAGCCGTACACCTCGTCGTTGTGCGCGCCCATCGGGGGACCGGCCCAGCGGATCGACCCCGGGGTGCGGGAGAGGCGGAACAGCACGTTCTGCATGCGCAGCGGCCCGAGCTCGGCGTCGTCGACGGTCGTGATCGTGCCGAGCGCCCGGTACTGAGGATCGGCGAAGACGTCGCGGATGTCGTAGACCGGCGCGACGGCGGCCTGGGCCTCCTCGAAGGCGGCGACGACCTCGGCCAGGTCGTGCCCGGCGATCCACCCGCCGACGTGCGCGTCCAGCAGGCCGGTGTGGGCGGCCCGGCCCGCGCCTGCGGCGAACCACGGCTCGTCGAGGACCTCGGGATGGCCGACCAGGCGCATCACGCGCTCGGCGATGTTCTGGGAGGAGGCGGAGACCGCCACCCAGCGGCCGTCGCGGGTGCGGTAGGTGTTGCGCGGGGCGTTGTTGACGCTGCGGTTGCCGGTGCGCTCCTGGACGACGCCGAGCTGGTCCCACCAGAGCGGCTGCGGGCCCAGGACGGTCAGCAGCGGCTCGACGATGGCCAGGTCGATCACCTGGCCGCGGCCGGATCCGGCGCGCTCGAACAGCGCCATCGTCACCGCGCTCGCGCAGGCCAGCGCCGAGACGCCGTCGGCCAGACCGAACGGCGGCAGGGTGGGCGGCCCGCCGGGTTCACCGGTGATCGCGGCGAACCCGCTCATCGCCTCGGCGAGCGTGCCGAAACCGGGCCGGCGGGCGTACGGCCCGCGCTGCCCGAAGCCGGTCACCCGGGCCACCACCAGGCGCGGGTTGTCCCGCAGGAGCTCGCCGGGGGACAGGCCCCAGCGTTCCAGGGTGCCGGGCCGGAAGTTCTCGATCAGCACGTCGGCCCCGGCGGCCAGGCGCCTGAGCAGATCCGCGCCCTCCGCGGCGCCGAGATCGCAGGTGATCGCCTTCTTGTTGCGGGAGAGCATCTTCCACCACAGGCCGACGCCGTCCTTGGCGTGGCCGTGCTTCCTGGCCGGGTCGCCGTGCCGGGGGTGCTCCACCTTGATCACCTCGGCGCCGTAGTCGCCGAGGACCGTGGCGGCCAGGGGGCCGGCGAAGAGCGTCGCGAGGTCGAGGACGACCACGCCGTCGAGGGGGCCCGGCGCGGCCTCGCCCTGCGGGGGTGCGCTGTCGTGCACGGGCGGCTCCCGGATCATGCGTTTCGCATTGCGGAATTCTGTTCCGGAATCTACTCGATGGAGGTGATCTGGTCCACTGGGAGAAACTGTGTCACCTTATGGGAAACAAGAATGACGTCGCGGACGGTGACCGTCGTCGGCGGGATCCCGCCTTTCCCGCCCGCCGAAGATCCGTCCGCTCCACGTCCGCCCGCCGTCCGCTCCATGTCCGCCCGCCGTCCGCTCCATGTCCGCCCGCCGTCCGCTCCATGTCCGCCCGTCGTCCGCTCGCTCTCTGCTTCACGTCCGCTCGCCGTCCGCCCGCCGTCTGCTGAAAGGGCCGCCGATGCGCCGTTACGACCTGCTCGTCAAGGGCGGGCTGCTCGTCCTGCCGTACCACGGCGAGATCCGCGCCGACCTGGCCGTCGCCGAGGGGCGGATCGCCGCGATCGCGCGCGAGATCCCCTCCGCCGAGGCCGCCGAGGTGATCGACGCCTCCGGCCGGATCGTGCTGCCCGGCGCGGTCGACGCGCACTTCCATATCGGCATATATCGGGACATGGCACTCGACGCCTTCGAGGAGACCCGGTCCTCACTGGTGGGCGGGGCGACGACCGTGCTGTCGTACTTCCGGACCGGGCGGCACTACCTGGACCGGACGGGGCCGTACGAGAAGATCTTCCCGCGGGTCCTCGACGCGGTCGCCGGCCGCTGCTTCACCGACTACGGCTTCCACCTGGCCCCGATGACCGTCGAGCAGATCGACGAGATCCCGTGGCTCGTCGATGAGCACGGGATCACCTCCTACAAGTACTACATGTTCTACAAGGGCTTCGACCTGGCCGCCGACAGCCGGGACGCCCGGGCGTTCACCATGGGCGACGAGTACGACCTCGGCCACCTGTTCCTGATCATGGAGCGGATCGCCGAGGTCCAGGCGGCCCGCCCGGACGTCAGGCTCTCGCTGTCGCTGCACTGCGAGCAGTCCGAGCTGATGCGGGTCTTCATCGACCGCGTACGGCGCGGCGGAGCCCCGCAGAACCTGCGCGCCTACCACGAGGGACGGCCGCCGCTCACCGAGCAGGTGGCGATCGCCGAGGCCGCCGCCCTGGCGGGCCACACCGGCGCCAGCCTCAACCTGCTCCACCTGTCCAGCGCCGAGGCGCTCGCCGCCGCGGCGACCGCCCGGGAGCTCCACGGCCACGTGGACATGCGGTTCGAGACCACGCTGCACCACCTCTGCCTGGACTGCGACGACCTCGACGCGCGGGGCGGCCTCGGCGGCAAGGTCAACCCGCCGATCCGGCCGCGCGGGCACGGCGAGGCGCTCTGGCGGGCGGTGCGCGACGGCCTGGTGAGCTGGGTGGCCTCCGACCACGCCTGCTGCATGGAGGAGCACAAGGGCGACGACCTGTGGCCGGCCAGACCCGGATTCGGCGGAACCGCCCTGCTGTACCCCGTCCTGATCTCCGAGGGGCACCTGAAGCGGGGCGTCCCCCTGTCCCGGATCGCGGAGGCGGCCTCGGCCAACCCCGCCAAGGCGTACAACCTGTGGGGCCGCAAGGGCAGCCTGGCGGTCGGCTTCGACGCCGACCTCGCCGTGATCGACCCGGAACTGACCCGGGAGGTCACCGCGGACCTGCTGCTGTCCGGCCAGGACCACTGCCCCTTCGAGGGCGTCCGGGTGACCGGCTGGCCGGCGGCCACGGTGGTCGGCGGACGCGTCGCCTACCGCGACGGCGAGGTGACCGGCGAACCGGGCGGGACGTACCTGCGCCGCGGCTGAACGCGCCCCTTGTCACTCTCGGATCGGGAGGCCGCACGCCGCCGGCACGGGATGACCCTTTCCGGAAAGGCGGTGCCGGCCTGCGGCCGGCCCTTGCCGTATTACTGACAGTAGTCTTTACTTTACGTAGAGTAGTGATGGGGATTGCGGTCTGCCGACACCGTCGGTGGCCGCGTGCCATCGCACGGATCAGACGCAAACCGCATGATCAAGGGGGCCAGGCCGTGACCGGGAGACGCAGGGGGATGACGCGACGGATCGGCGACCTGATCGAAGACATCCTCGACCGCGCCAGCGACGTCGAACACGACTTGCGCCGGGCCGCGCGCACGGCCGTCGAGGAGCGCGACCGGGATGACGATCGGGGCGACGACGCGGACTGCGCGGAGGATCTCCGGGATCTCGAGGAGATCCTCGACGATCTGGAGGATGTGTACCGCCGGCTGCGCCGCTGCGACGGCCTCCAGGGACGGGACGGCTCCCGGAGGCGGCCGCGCGAACGCGGCGCCGACCGCTCCCGATTCGACATCGATGATCTCGCCGGACACGTCGCCAGGCTCAGCCGCCGGGTCGACGGGCTGTCCCAGCAGGTTCGCGCGTCCCGCCCCGACAACGACGCCGGTTGAACGATCGATCGAGGGCGCAGGAAAACGAGGGCGCGGACGATGGCCGACGAGCCGGCGGGTGATCGGAGGGCGCGGCTCAGGCGGTTGCGCCTGAGGGCCGACGGACAGCTTTACGACCTCGACGAACACCGCTGCGTCGGCTTGGAGGAGCTGTGCGACGACGTGCGTTTCGGGCGCTCCTTCCGAGCCTGGCGGCAGCACACGGGAGCGCCGTGCACCAATGAGGTGCTGGTCGCGGTGCTGCGTATGACCCTGCCCCGTGATGTCCGGACGGCTTCGGAGGCCGCGTTCCGCGTGCCGGAGCAGGAGCCGCAGGCGGGGTCCGACCGGGCCGGCCGGACCCCGCGCGGATGAGCCGGCCGGTTGTGAAGTCTGAAGAGACGCATGAGTTCCAGGCGATTGCTCACTGTCACCAAAGTGCTCACCGAGCTCGCCGGCGCCGAGTTGGCCACGGCACTGAGGCCGGCCGGACGCCGCCGGACGGGTGAGCCGGCCGATCAGGCCACCGCGCGGGCCGTGCGGTTGGCGTTGGAACGGCTTGGTCCCTTCTATGTCAAGACCGGGCAGATGTTGTCGACGCGCCCGGACCTCGTCTCCCCGGCCACCATGGCGGAGCTGGCCAGGCTGCACGACCACGTGTCCGTGGCCCCCTTCGACATCTTCGAGCCGGTGCTGGCCGCCGAGCTGGGAGCCGACTGGGAACGCCACTTCGAGCGCATCGAACGTGCTCGGCCCTTGGGCTCGGCTTCCCTCGCCCAGGCGTACGGAGTGGTCCTGCCCGGCGGGCGGCGTGCCGTCCTGAAGATCCAGAGACCGGACATCCGCTCCCTGGTGCTTGACGACATGGCGATGATGCGCAGGGCCGCCCGTCTCGTCGCCAGGTGCTTTCCCGACTTCAACGCCGTGATCGACGTCGAGACCATGCTCGTCGTCATTTTCGATGCGATGGAGGCCGAGCTGGACTTCACCGTCGAGGCCGCCAATATGAGACGAGCCCGGCAACTGGTGAAGGAGTTCGAGTACCTCGATGTGCCCGAGGTGATCTGGGCGACACCGAAGGTCCTGGTGCAGAGTCTTGCTCCCGGCCGGTCGATCCGGGAGGTCGACCGGCAGTCCCTGCCCGACAAGCAGCGTGTCGGCATCGGGCGGGACCTGCTGGCGTTCATGTACCGGGGTTACTTCGTCGACCGGTTCTTCCACGCCGACCCGCATCCGGGCAACATCCTGGTCGCGCCGGGGGAGAAGGCGCACCTGATCGACTGGGGGATGGTCGGGCGCGTCGACCGGCGTATGAGCATGACGATGATGACGGTGCTGCTCAGCCTGGCCCACAATGACGGGCCCGGTCTCGCCCGCGCCTGGATGGAGCTGGGGAAGGCCACTCCCTGGGCGGACATCGCCGGCTTCGCCGGTGACATGGCCATCCTGGTGCCCAAGATCGCGACAGCGTCGCTGGAGGATCTCGACTTCGGCGTCACATTGACCTCGGTCCTGAAGTACTCCACCCGCCGCGGTATCCAGACCAGCCCGGTGGTGTCCCTGCTGGGCAAGTCCTTCGCCAACATCGAGGGATCGGTCCGGTACCTGGCGCCGGAGCTCGCCCTCACCGAGGTCTTCGAAGCGGAGCTGCGCGAGATCCTCATCCGCCTGGCCACCGAATCGGTCTCGGAGATCCAGGCCGCTCGCACCGCGATGGACCTGCTGATCGGCAACACGCTGGCGCCCGAGCAACTGCGCGGACTGATGCGGGATGTGGCCAACCGGGATTTCACCGTGCGCGTCGGCTCCCTACGTGCCCGGGGCGCCCGGCGCGGCGCGGGGTCGAAGAGACTGATGGCCGGCCTGATCGCCGCCGCCGGACTGCTGTGGTGGTCGCGGCGCCGGAGCGCCGTCTGATCCAGCCGCGACGGGGATTGCAGCCGCGACGGGGATTCCGGCCCGCGCGGGCCGGAATCCCCGTCCTGCGGGGCGGGGAGCGGTCAAAGCGCCGGATCCCACCACCACGACACGGTGGGCAGCGATAGCGGCCTGTCGTCCAAGGGGCGCTCGGCCCAGGCGATGGGCGCCGTCCCGGACTCTTCGGGGACCGGCCCGCGACTGAGGTAACGGGGGACGCGCAGGCCCCATTCGGCGTTGCCGCGGATGCCGTGGGCGAGTCCGTCGACGTAGCAGCGTCCGGCGGCGCTCAACCGGGGCAGCGTCGTCTCGCGCAGTCGCAGGAACCGGCACAGGACGCGGTCACGCAGGCAGGCGGCCTCGCGTACGGCCACCGGCAGGGAATCGGCGTGCCGGCGCAGCAGCACCGTGTAGATGTTCTGGTCGGCCTGCCGGCGGTTCAGCTCCTTGGCCAGGGAATGGCGGTCGTTGTCCAGGGCCGCGGTCAAGATGGCCATCTCGGTCAGCGCCCGCACCGCGGGCGCGTCCATCTCGGCAGCCGGGACCTCCATGCCGTTGGCGATCTCCAACATCGCGAACGTGGGTTCCCCGCCGGCCGAGTGCAGCCGCATGGTGAGGTAGTCCTCCAGATCGGGCATGACGCCCGCGGCCTGATTGGCGATCTGCCAGGCGACTCCGGCCAGCCACGCCCGATGAGCGGCGACGAACCGGTGGAACTGCACGGATGTTCCGGTGCGGCGGAATCGTGTGGCGATGTCACGCAGCGCCCGGGCGTAGGCGTCGTCGGCCTCACTCGGACAGGGACGTTCCAGGGCCCGCTGCACGCGCGCGGCCATGGGAACGAATGTCTCCGGGTGGCTGCTGTGGCGTCCGCTGTCGCAACGGGCGTCGTCGAAGGCGAACCCCCAGTACACCCACAGGACGGCGGGAAGCAGCAGGTCTTCGTCGGCGTTCGGGGCGAAGCGGGCGTAGAAGTCGGCGCTCTTGGTCGCGACCGCCCAGGCCCGCTCGCGCGGGGTGGCGCAGAAGCCGGCCTCGTCGATCCAGGCGACGGCACGCTGTTCGACGCGGTGGGCAGCGGGGTTGATCGCCGAGTCGATCGGGCAGAACAGCGGAGGCTGGAGATCGTCTGCGCTCCAGGCCGGTGACAGAGGCGCGGGCGAACTGGCCTCATAGGGCATGAGTCTCTCCTGGGTGTGTGGTGAGCTCGGGAGCCGGTGCGGGCGTCATGGGCGTTCCCCGCCGGTGCGGGCGGTCGTCGGCGCGTGGATCACCGGGTCCGGTGCCGGCGCGCGTGCGGGAGGGGGCGGCGGGTGGCCGTCCAGGCCCCGGCGTACGGCTGCGGCGATCTGCTGGGCGGACAGCCCGCACCGGTCGAGCAGGTCCCGGCGTGTTCCGTGCTCGATGAAGGCGTGCGGCAGGCCCACGTGCCGTACGGGGGTGGTGACGGATGCGTCCGCGCACGCCTGGGAGAGCAGAGCGCCGACGCCGCCGTGGCGTACCCCGTCCTCGACGGTGACCACGAGCCGGTGGCGTGCGGCCAGCTCGACCACGGCCGTGCCGACCGGGACGATCCAGCGTGGATCGGCGACCGTCACGCCGATCCCGCTGCGCTCCAGCCCGTCCGCCGCCCGCAGGCAGGACTGCGCCGTGCTTCCCGCGGCGACCAGCAGGACGTGAGGCGCCCGGTGGTCGCCGCCGTGCAGGATGTCGACGCCGCCGACGCGCCGCTGGGCGACGATGTCGCTCCCGGCGGTGGCCCGGGGGAAACGGACCGCGGTGGGCCCTTCGTGATCGATCGCCTCCCGCAGGAGTTCCCGCAGCCGGGCGGGATCCCTGGGAGCGGCCAGGCGCAGGCCGGGCACCAGTCCGAGTAGCCCGACATCCCACACGCCGTGGTGGCTCGGCCCGTCCGGACCGGTGATCCCGGCTCGATCCAGGATGAACGTCACCGCCAGCCGGTGCAGCGCGACATCCATCAGGACCTGGTCGAACGCCCGGTTCAGGAACGTGGAGTACAGGCAGACGACCGGATGCAGGCCGCCCATCGCCAGGCCGGCCGCCGAGCAGACGGCGTGTTGTTCGGCGATGCCGACGTCGAAGACCCGGTCGGGGAACGCCTCGGCGAACGGCGCCAGGCCCACCGGTCGCAGCATCGCCGCGGTGATCGCCACCACGTCGGGCCGCCGAGCGCCGATCTGCACCATCTCCTCGCCGAACACGCCGGTCCAGGTGCGCTCGCCTGGACCCTCGGCTTTCCCGGTGGCGGGGTCGACGACGCCGACGCCGTGCATGCGGTCGGCCTCATCGCACTCGGCAGGCGGATATCCCGACCCTTTGGAGGTGATGACGTGCACCACCACCGGCCGGCACGCCTCGGCCGCGCGCTCCAGCGCGTCCTGGACGGCGGCGACGTCATGGCCGTCGACCGGTCCCAGGTAGGCCAGGCCCAGCTGTCCGAACAGGTTCTCGGCGGACGGGGGACGGGGCTCCGGCATGGGGGCGCCCTCATGATCCCGGCGTCCCCGCAGGCGGTGCAGATGAGAGGCGACGCCGCCGACGGTGGGGGCGTAGGAGCGGCCGTTGTCGTTGAGCACCACGATCACCGGGCGGTTCTGGGCGGTGGCGGAGCCGAGGTTGTTCAGCCCCTCCCAGGCCAGGC
Organism: Planobispora longispora; assembly: GCF_016863135.1. Classification (GTDB taxonomy): domain Bacteria; phylum Actinomycetota; class Actinomycetes; order Streptosporangiales; family Streptosporangiaceae; genus Planobispora; species Planobispora longispora. Next base: position 26,534 of record NZ_BOOH01000065.1, on the reverse strand, counting down.
CCCCGGTGAGCGCCCCGTCGCCGACGATCGCCACCACCCTCCGGCCGTCGGGACGACCGGATCCGGCGAGCTCGCCCTTCAGCTGGAGTGACTTGGCGATTCCGTCGGCGTAGGACAGCGCGGTGGAGGCATGGGAGTTCTCCACCCAGTCGTGCACGGATTCGCTCCGGCTGGGGTAGCCGGCCAGCCCGCCGTACCGCCGCAAGGTGTCGAAGCCGTCGGCCCGGCCGGTCAGGATCTTGTGGACGTAGGTCTGGTGCCCGGTGTCGAAGACGAGGACGTCGTGCGGGGAGTCGAACACCCGGTGCAGCGCGATGGTCAGCTCGACCACCCCGAGGTTCACGCCCAGGTGTCCTCCGGCGGCGCACACCTTCTCGACCAGGAAGCGGCGGATCCGCGCCGCCAGGTGGTCGAGTTGCGTCCGGTCCAGGTCCCGCAGCGCGGCCGGGCCGATGATCTGCTCCAGGGCGGGCGGATCCCGCCGGGCGGACGGCGCACCGGAAGGGGTTTCCCCGGGACGGGTCCCGTCATCGATCACGGAGGGTTCGACGGTGTGGCCGGTCACGGACTTTCAGTCTCCTCGGGACGGGATTGCCGGGGGAGGGAGGAGTGGACGGTCTCGGCGGTGACTACGCGCTCGGTGACCCGGACCGGCCCATCACGGCGCAGCCGGTCGATGACCCCTGTCACCGGATGGTGGGGCGCCGCGGGGAACCGGGCGCGCGGCACCGGTGTCGATGCGCTTCGCGCGGATTCCTGCCGGAGGTCCGGATGTTCCTGCGCGGCCATGTCAGCGATCCCTGTGCACGATGAGGTGAGCGAGGACTTCGAGGTCTGCTGCGGCCGAAGGGACCGGATCGGCCTCTTTCAGGCACCTCAAGGCGCTGTCCATGTGGTGACGGGCCTGCTGGCGGGCCCACCGCCGGGCCCCGGACGCCTCGATGAGCTGCGCGGCATGCGCGAGGTCCGGCGCATCCAGGACCTCCTGGCGTTCGTACAGCCGCGCCAGCCGCTCGCCCGCCGGCGTCTGCGAGGTCAGCGCGGCCACGACCGGCAGGCTTTTCTTGCGCGCGGTCAGATCGCTGTATACGGGTTTGCCGGTGATCTGGGGATCTCCCCAGATGCCGAGCAGGTCATCGACCAGCTGGAAGGCCAGGCCCAGATGCTCGCCGAACTCGCGCAGCCGGGCCGCCCGGGCCGCGTCGGCGCCGCCGGCCCAGGCGCCCAGTTCGCAGGCGCAGCCCAACAGCGCGCCGGTCTTGCCCGCCGCCATGGCCACGCATTCGGCGATGGTGACATCGGTGCGCCGTTCGAAGACCAGATCGGCGTTCTGCCCGCGACACAGTTCCAGCAGGGCCGTGGTCAGCACCTTGGCCGCCATCGGGGAGCCGGCCAGCAGATCCAGGGCCAGGGTGATCAAGGTGTCACCGGTCAAGACGGCGCTGCCGACTCCGAACACCGTCCAGGCGGCCGGACGGCGCCGCCGCATCGCGTCACCGTCGATCACGTCGTCGTGCAGCAGCGAGAAATCATGGACCAGTTCCACCGCCACCGCCGCCGAAGTCGCCGAGCACACCGCCGGGGGCGCCGGCTCGGCTCCGGGGGGCCGGTCCGGGTCCTGCGCGACCGCGCTCGCGCAGGACAGCACCAGCGCCGGGCGCACCGCCTTGCCGGTGTCGGCGCAAGGCCGTCCGTCGGCGTCCCACCAGCCCGTGTGGTATCCGGCGACGTGCCGTATCTCCTGGGGCAGCCGCTCCACCGCCGCCCGATGCGCCGGCTCGACGATCGCCCGGGCCGCGGCCAGGATCTCCTCGGCCGTGCGCGTGGCCGGTGCCGCGGCACCACTGCCGGAAGCGTTCATCAAGGACCCGACCACACGCTCATGGCGCGTCACCATGCCAGCGCTCCTTTGCATCGACACAGGGAGAGGACGGGCCGTGGCCGTTGCGCATGTCACGGACAGGCGAAGAGGTCAGCGGCCCGTCGAGATGAGATCTCACTGAGGACGGCGAGGCGCCATGGAGGCGCGATGCCACCTGACCGGCGGGAGCCGGTGCTGCGAGGCGCCCGGGCGGAGGGCGCCCGATCAACCGCCGCTTCCCTGCCAGGTGCGTTGCCCGCTCCTGGCGCGCTCTGCTCGCCGGCCACGGCTGTCGCCTGCCAAGACGGACCACCCCCGGTCGGTGAAGCACGAGCACGGATCCAGCGACCCCGAGAACTCACTTCTGTCGCTGACAGTAATTGACCTACTACGTTAAGTCAACAAGCTGTAAAGGAGAGCGTCATTTATCCGGCGGGCTGCTTGGGCAATGGGGGCATGTCGGCTAAAGGAGTCGATGATCCTGCCTATCCGCTTGGGTGGGTGCGCACCCGTGTGAGGCCTGGAGAGCGGGGCACATGCGCTCGTGCGGCTCATGGGTTCGGCGGGAGCTCATGGGTTCGGCGGGAGCTCATGGGTTCGGCCAGAGGATGAAGAGGGGGTGGGCGCGCCGGCCGGGCCGGTCGCCGAGCTCCTCGATCGCCGCACGGATCTCGTGCAGATGCGCGGTGGTCATCTGCAGCGGGGGCTCGTCGGGCTGGTAGGTGGTGCGGATCGGATAGTCCACACCCGGCTGCCGGGTCATCTCGATATGGCAGCCGAGCACGTGGGTGACCGGCCGGCGGGCGGAGAAGTCGATCAGACGGTCGATGGTCCGGGTGAAGGCCGGCCAGTCCTGGATGTAGAGGCGGCCCGGGTAGACCGTGTCGCCGGTGAGCAGGAACCCGGTCCACCGGTCGTAGAACACCACCGACGCCTCATGGTGGCCCGGGGCGGGCAGGCACTCCAGCACCCGGCCCCCCAGGTCGACCTGCGCCACGGCGTCGGGGTCCTCGCCGAACCCGAAGTACTCCCAGGCTGTGGCCAGATCCGCTCCGACCACCGTGGTGCCGGGGCGGTCGGCGAACTGACCGTCGCCCGCGACGTGGTCGCCGTGCGGATGGGTGTGCAGCACCAGCAGGTGGTACTCCCGCCGGGGATGACGGGCGAGCCAGCCGGCGACGAGCTCGTCGACCACCCGGCGCAGGGGGAAGAACTCGGCGGACGCCGTGGCGCCGGTGTCGATCAACACCGCCCGCTCGTTTCCGAACAGCAGGAACAGGAACGGCGCCTCATAGTCGATCGCCATGTTCTGCCGCAGGATGAACGTGTGCTCGTCGTACCTGTGGGCCTGGATGTCCGGATCGGTGTTGTGCTTGGCCGAGGGTGAGCCGTGGATCCACCGGACATCCAGCGGGCGGGGCTGCGGAGTCACCGCAGTGAAATCGATCAGGGAGATGGCTGTGTCCATGACGTCTCCTTGGTGTGCGCTGTCTCGGCGGGCCGGGACCCGAAGGGCCCGGCGCCCTGCGTCTTCACCTGAGCCTGCCCGCCGGGGTGCCCCGCGTCATGGGGTTTTTCACCGGTCGGCTGGAGCGGCGGTTCGGGCGCGGAGCCTGCGCAGCGTCCGGGCGTCTTCGAACCCCACCTCGCGCGCGGCGACCTCGGCCGTGGCGCCCGCCCCGAGGAGGTGTCCGGCACGCTCCAGCCGCAGGGCGGTCTGGTACGCCAGGGGAGTGAGGCCGGTCGCCCGGCGGAACAGCCGGGTCACGGTCCGTTCGCTGCAACCGGTGGCCTCGGCCAGCAGGCTCAGCGGCAGCCGCTCGGTGAAGCGGGTCTCGATCAGGTCCTGGAGGCGATGAACCGTCTCGTCCACATGCGAACGCCACCGGAACAGGGGGCTGATCTGCTCCGCCGTACCGTCGCGGTGGATGTGGACGAGCATGGCACGGGCCACCTGCCCCGCGGCGTGGGGTCCGTGGCGTACGGTCACCAGGTGCAGCGCCACGTCGATTCCGCTGGCCACGCCCGCTGAGGTGACGATCCGGTCGTCCTCGACGTACAACGCGTCTTTCACGACCTCCGCTCGCGGGTGGAGGCGGGCGAGCTCGTCCTGGACGGTGTGGTGGGTCGTGCAGCGGCGGCCGTCGAGCAGTCCGGCGCGGCCCAGCGCATCGGCGCCCGCGCACACGCCGGCGATCGTGCCGCCTGACGCGTGATGGTCGCGCAAGCGCCGCAACGTCTCGGCGCCCGCCGGGCGGGTCGGGCCGCGCCAGCCGGGGACGATGATCAGATCGTCGGGGGTCAGCGCCGGCCAGACGGTCTGCGCCCGCAGGGCGAGCCCCTGGACGGTGGCGATCTCATCCTCCTCGGCGACGTAGGCGAGGGTGTAGGGGTGGCCGAGGTCGCCGGCGGTGGAGAAGACCTGGGCGGGTCCGGCCACGTCCAGGAGATGCACCTGCGGGATGAGCAGGAAGACGACTCGGGACACGGCCGCTGCCTCCTAGTCTCCGGTGAGCCCGGGGTTTCCGGTGGGCTCGGGGTTTCCGGTGGGCTCGGGGGTTCCGGTGAGCTCGGCCACGGTCTTGACGGTGGCGAAACGGCCCGACAGAGCGTACGCGGTGCGGTCGACGATCTCGTCCACGCCGAGCGTGCGCGGGTCCTGGACGAGCTCGTCGAAGGGCAGGTCGTCCGGGGCGTCGCGGTGCGGGATGGGCGTGGTCGCGGTGGCGTCGATGGCGAAGTCGACCTCGAAGCCCAGATCGGAGGCGAGGCGGGCGGTGGTTTCGCAGCACTGTTCGGTCCGGATGCCGCAGACGGTCAGCTTCCTGACGCCGCGCCGGGTGAGGAACCGGTGGAGGCCGGTGGTGGTGAACGCGTTGTGCGCGGTCTTGGTGAGGACCGGCTCGTCGTCGAGAGGCCGGATGCCGTCCATCAGACGGACGAACCCGCGGGCCGGGTCGAAGACGGAGCCCGAGCCCGGGCGTGAGCCGAGCACCCACACGACCGCGTCTCCGGCGTTCCTGGCGGCGGCGGCCAGGCGGTTGACCCGGGGGACGATATCCGGCCGTGAAGTGTGCCGCCAGTCGGGGAGCTGAAGGAAGGAGTTCTGGACGTCGATGACGACGAGGGCGCTGTTCATGCCTTTCAGCCTGGCGAGAAGGGGGCGCGAGCTGAAGGCGTCACCTGGTCGGCCTCCGGACCGATCCGGACAGCCCGCTGCGCCCCGGTCGCGGACGAGGAGCCGGGGCGCCCTGGCGCAGGGCGATTCAGCGGTGCGGCCGGCCGAGCGCCTCCATCACGCCCATCGGCCGGCTAGCGCTCCTTGAGGCGCTGCGCCTCCTTGCGCACCTCGGCCTGGACCGACCGCTCGCGCTGCAGCCACTCGGGGTTCTCCGCCTTGATGGCGTCGATCTCGGCGGTGGTGAGCGGCCCGGTGATGCCGCCCCTGGCCAGGCCCGAGTTGGAGACGCCCAGCTTCACGGCGACGACCTGCCTGGGGTGCGGCCCGTTGCGCCGCAGATCGGCCAGCCAGGCCGGGGGATCGGCCTGCAACGCGTTCAGCTCATCCCTGGAGACGACTCCCTCCTGGAACTCGGCGGGAGTGGCCGAGAGGAGCACACCCAGCTTCTTGGCCGCGGTCGCGGGCTTCATCGTCTGGGTGGTCTTGAGCTTGGTCATGGTGTCCAGGGTATGGCGTGAAGCCGCCTCCCCTGACATCGGTACCCTGAGGAGGTGAGCGACAGGGAGTTCCGGCTGGCATACGTGCCCGGGGTGACGCCGGCCAAATGGGTCAACGTCTGGGCCGAGCGGGTGCCCGACGTGCCGCTCACCTTGGTCTCCGTCACCGCCGCCGAGGTGGTGGGGGTCCTGCGCGACGGCGGTGCCGACGCCGGGTTCGTGCGGTTGCCCGTGGACCGCGAGGGGCTCAGCGTGATCCCTCTCTACGTCGAGACCACCATGGTCGTGGCGCCGAAGGACCACATGGTGGCCGCCGCCGACGAGGTGACCGTCGCCGATCTCGCCGGCGACGAGGTGTTCCATCCGATGGACGACACCCTCGAGTGGACGGCCCTGCCGGGGCTGCCGGCCTTCACGCGCCCGGAGACGACGGCGGAGGCGATCGAGCTGGTGGCGGCGGGGGCCGGGCTGCTGCTGGTCCCGCAGTCGCTGGCGCGCCTGTACCACCGCAAGGATCTGACCTCCCGGCCGGTCGTGGAGACGCCGCAGTCGCAGGTCGCGCTGGCCTGGCCCACGGAGGCGACCACCGAGCTGGTGGAGGACTTCATCGGCATCGTCCGCGGGCGTACGGCGAACAGCTCACGGGGCCGCACTCCCGCGCCCGCCCCGGCGAAGGCCCGCAAGCAGCCGCGGAGTCCCGCTCCGGGCGGGTCGGGCCGCCGGGGCGCGCGAACCGGCCGGGGCGGGAAGGGCCATCGTCCCCGCTGAACGCGCACCGCTTCGAAAGTCGTCTTCGGAAGTCGTCGCAGGGCGCTTGACCTGCGAATCGACCCGATGCTTTCTCGCCCGCCGCCACAGGCGGGAGGTGCGGCCGAGCAGGGGATCGACCTGTCCGCGTGGGGAGTGCCGGTGCGGGGTCCCGGCTTACCTGCGCATTCTGCCGGTGGACATCGTCAAGATCGATCGGCATATCCTGTTCGAGGAATCGGACGTACGAGCCCGGACCAAGGCGCTCGGCATGCCTGCCGAGCCCCGCCGCCGGGCGTCGCAAGAACACTGACCGTGGGACGGGATGGTGACCGATGCACCGGGCGAGGCGGTGGGCGACTACGAAGCCGGGCGCCGTCGCGGCGATGAGCCCGCCGACGCCCGCAGGTCTGCCCGCCGACCGAGACGACCAACTCACCTGGAGTAAGGCATGGGCCTCATCCACATCGCGCTGTTCGCAACCCTCGACCTCGTCGGGCAGGCGCCCGGCAGCCCCGACGAGGACCCGGAGGGGTTCCCGTTCGGCGGCTGGCAGTCGCCCCTGCTGGACGAGGTCGCCGGGGCGCAGATCGGCGCCGCCTACAAGGGCACGGACGCCCTCCTGCTCGGCCGGCGGACGTACGACATCTTCGCCGCCCACTGGCCGTACCAGGAGGGCGGCGCGGACAACGAGATCGCCGCGCTCTTCAACGGCGTCCCGAAGTACGTGGCCTCCCGCGGCGAGCCCGACCTCTCGTGGGCCGGGTCCACGCAGCTCGGCCCGGATCTGGCCGCCGCGGTGCGCGAGATCCGCGACCGGCACGAGCACGTGAAGGTCGTCGGAAGCCTGAACCTGGTGCAGACCCTCCTGCGCGAGAAGCTCTTCGACCGTCTCGACCTCTGGGTGCACCCGGTCACGCTCGGCGTCGGGAAGAAGGTGTTCGACGGTGGCGCGGTGCCCTCGAACGTCACCCTCCTCGAACCGCCGGCAGCCAGTCCGAACGGCATCGTGTACCTGCGCTACGGGCTCGCCGAGGGCACGCCCGCAGGGGGAGAGTGAGCGCGCCCGATCGCGGCGCCGGGCGCGACGGCTGAAGCCGTCCGCCCATCGGCGGAGAGATCGCCGCGCCGATCGACAGGAGATCCGGCCCGGACGGCAGCGGTCGGCAGGGGGCCCGGCCCGGACGGCGACGGCCTCGGGCCGGGCCCCTGAGACGGGCCGAGGGGCTCACCGGATCCTCGGCGACGGCGTGGCGACCCCGCCGTGGCCGCCTTCCGCGGCGCTCTCCGGAAGATCTTCGCGAACCAGGTCGAGGAAGGCCGTGGCCGCCGGGGACGGCCGGTTGTCCCAGATCAGGTGCTCCACCCGGGTGGGGGCGTCGCGGAGGCGGATGACGCGCAGGTCGGAGAAGCGCGGTGCGTACGCGGCCGGCAGCAGGCCCACTCCGAGACCCTGCCGCACCAGATCGACCATGAAGTCGGCGGACGACACCTCGAAGGGCACCTCGCGCCGTACCCCCGCGGCCGCGAAGGCCTCGTCCGACTGCGCCCGCCCGGCATGGCCGGCGCGGAAGTCGATGAACGGTTCGTCCGCCAGACTCCGCAGGTCAGCCTCGTTCTCCGTCGGACGGCGGTCCGGCCCGGTGTTCTCCGTCGGACGGCGGTCCGGTCCGGAGTTCTCCGCCAGGTGGTGGTCCGGCGCGACCACGGCGACCAGCTCGTCCCCGCCGAGCCGGCGGCTCCGGACTCCCTTCGGCTCCGCGCGCGGCGGCAGGCCGAGGAACGCGACGTCGACGACGCCCCGCCGGACCCGCTCGACCAGATCTTCGCTGCCCGCCGAGGTGAGCATGATGCGCACCCGCGGGTGGCGCCGGCGATAGTCCCTCAGGACGACCGGCAGGTTGACGGCCGTGATCGTGGGGATCGCGCCGACGGCGAGCCGCCCGCGGATCTCCCCGCTCGCGGCCGCGACCTCGGCCCGCGCGCGGTCCGCGGCCTCCAGGCACTCCCGCGCCGCGGGCAGGAACGCCTCTCCGGCCGGAGTCAACCGGACGCGCCGGCTGGTCCGCTCGAACAGCCGGGAGCCCAGCTCCCGCTCCAGGGCGGCGATCTGATGGCTGAGCGCCGACTGCACGACGCGGCAGTGTTCGGCGGCCCGGGTGAAGTTGCTGGTCTCCGCGACCGCGACGACGTACCTCAACTGCTGCAGTTCCATCCGACCATCTTGAATCACGATTGATTGCGATGAAAAGTATGTGTTGGACTCATTGATCGCGTTTCGCGCAGGCTTGGTTCACGTCGGACGCCCTCCCCGGGATCCGGCGCCGTCGGCTGTCCCGTCCATCCGCAAGTCTGCGACCTGGAGCATCAGAAAAATGACGACGCACGATGAACCCCCTCGTTCGGCCTTGAGGGCGTGGCTGGGCGTCTCCGCGATCACGGCCAGCCTGTTCGTCTTCCTCACGACCGAGTTGATGCCCGTCGGCCTGCTCACTCCGATCAGCGGAAGCCTGGGCATATCGGTGGGTGCCGCCGGGCTGACGGTCACGCTGTACGGCGTGTCGGCCGGGCTGGGCGTGCCGTTCATCGTGGCCTGGACCAGGCGTGTCGACCGGCGCGTCCTGCTGTCCACGCTGCTGGCCGTATTGACCCTGGGAAATCTGGTCACCGCCGTCTCACCGAACTATCCGCTGGTGCTGACGACGCGACTCGCCATGGGATTCGCCAGCGGCGTGTTCTGGGCCATCGGCGTGAGCATGGCGATGCGCCTCGTTCCGCAGCGCCACGCGAGCAGGGCGGCCGCGGTCGTGATGTCCGGCATCTCGATCGCCGCGGTCGTGGGCATACCGCTGGGAACGGCCCTTGAGAGCCTCAGCGACTGGCGGACCACCTTTCTCATCTGGGCCGGCCTCAGCGCGCTGGTGTTCCTCGCGGTCGCGGCCGTGATTCCCCCGCTGCCGTCGGCGAACGCGGTCTCGGTCCGGGAAGTGTTCGGGCTCCCGCTCAAGAACGCGCCGCTGCGTTCGGTGCTGTCCGTCGTCGTGCTGTTCGTGCTCGGCCATTTCGGGGCCTACACCTTCGTGCGGCCCTTCTTGGAGGACAGCGCCTCCGCCACGCCCCTCTTCATCACCGCGGTGCTGATGATCTACGGTATCGGCGGCGCGGCCGGGAACTTCATCGCCGGATACACGGTGAACAGAAGTCTGCGGGGCAGTTTCGTCGTCGGCTGCGCGGGGCTCGTGGTGTCCCTGCTGTCGCTGCTCGCGATCGGTCACGAGCGGGGCGGTTCGATCGTCTCGCTGATCCTCTGGGGAGTCTCCTTCGGCGTCGTGCAGCTGTGCCAGGTCAACATGACGCAGGCTGCCGCGCCCGAGACCTTCGAAGCCGCGATGTCGCTCAACACCATGGCGTACAACACCTCCATCGCGCTCGGTGCGCTCTTCGGCGGACTGCTCGCCGACAACTTGGGCGTCGCGAGCGTCGTCTGGTTCGGCGTGGTACTGACGGCGGCTTCGCTGCTCCTCACGCTCGGCACCCGCCGGCGGACCTCGCGCACCGTCCCCGACGGTGTGCCGGCCGCCCGCGAATGAGCCCGCTCACGCCGCCTCCGGCGGGCCGGCTCGAACCCGGGGCCGGTGGATCGGAGGGTCACATGCCGTCGCCGTCCCAGCGGCCGCGGGAGCGGCTGCGCACCGGGAGGCCGGAGACGATCGGCGCGGGGACGGGGTCGCCCGGCTTCCAGGCCCGGCCCCGGCCCCGGTTGTGGGCGTGGGCGTCGGAGCGCTCGTCGGGGTGCTCCGGTGAGCGGGGGCCGGCGCCCCAGTCGGCCGCCACACCGTGCGCGTCCCCGCGGTCGTGGTCGTGCGCATGCTCGTGCGTGTGACCGCGGTCGTGGTCGTGGTCGTGCCCCGCCTGCAGGCGGGCCGCGTCGAGCGCCTTGGCGATGGCGACCAGGCTCTTGTCCGCGCCCTGCCCGTGCTGGACGTACTCGGCGTCGTCGGCGCCCCGCTCCCGCTGGAAGCGCCAGGAGGCGGCCAGGTCGGCCAGGTCGCGCTCGCCGCGCCGGATCGGCCCGGAGGCCAGGTCGTGGGAGGACTGCGACCAGCGCGTCCGGCCGCCGCCCGGGCCGTAGTTGACCGCCTCGCCGCCCCAGCGGACCCACTCGTTCTGGGTGTACCAGTTGTGCAGCTCGCCGTCGGAGCGCAGCAGCCAGGTCGCGCCGCCCTCCATCGTGGTGAAGTGTCCGTGCTTGACCCGGGCCGGCCGGAAGAAGTAGGTGCCGAGGTCCAGGGTGCCGAAGTTGTACTCCATGTGTCCCTGGACGGTGTAGGCCTCCTCGTAGCAGGGGTGGTGGGCCAGCCGGTGGTCGGCCCAGCCCTGCTGGGCGTGCACCAGCCGGGTGTAGAACCCGGTGGCGGGGTCGACGTGCAGGTACTTGATGAACAGGCCCGGCATGGGGCCGGCGTTCGGCACCGCGTCCCACGCCATGGCCCGGCTGTCGAGGACGGTGACGTCCCCCCGGGCGCCCTCCCACCGCGGGGCGCCGGGGCCGCCGGCCGGGTCGAAGCCGGCGTCGCCGTACTCCCGGTAGTGCAGGATCCGGGAGCCCTCGGCGAAGGCGATCGCCTCGGCCGGCACGCCCCTGGGCGCGTGCACGTAGCCGCCGGGGCCGATGCGGCGGCCGCCGTAGGTCATCGACCCGTCGAGCACGTAGTACTCGCTGTCGGCGTGGTGGATGCCCGGCCCGCGGCTCCAGTCGGTGTGGAAGTCGATGCGCAGCGAGGAGGAGCCGTCCTCCTCGTCCGCCGAGAGCCGCCGCTCGCTCGCCCGGCCCTCGCCGCCGATCAGCTCGGCGCCGTGCCAGACGTAGTCGTCCTCGTGGATCAGCTCGACGTGGGGGCGCATGTGGCTTCTCCTTCGGGAATCCATAATGATCTACTTTGTAAAGGACTGGGGTCGTGACGGAAGCCCCGCCGGTCCGGAAGGTCGGCCGAGGGAACGGAGCTCGCGCTTGAGGATCTTTCCCGCGGCGTTGCGGGGGAGGGAGGGGACGAACTCCATTCGCCGGGGGAGTTTCGGCCCGGCCAGCCGGGCGCGGCAGTGGGCCTCCAGCGCATCGGGGTCCACCGGGACGCCGGGCAGGGTGACGACGAAGGCCGCCACCCGCTCGCCCCAGCGCTCGTCCGGCAGTCCCACCACGGCGGCCTCGGCGACGCCGGGGAAGGCGGCGATGACCTCCTCCACCTCGCGGGGGGCGATGTTCACCCCGCCGGAGATGATCATGTCCTTCTTCCTGTCGACGATGTAGATGTAGCCCTCCTCGTCCCGGACGACGACGTCGCCGCTGGTGAGGTAGCCGTCCCCGGTGACGCAGGCGGCGGTGGCCTCCGGGTCGTCCAGGTAGCCGCTCATCAGGTACGGCGAGCGGCTGAACAGCTCTCCGCGCTCGCCGGGTCCCGCCGGGCCGCCCGCGTCGCCGACCACGCGGACGTCGGTCATGAGCCACGGCCGGCCGACCGAGCCGATCTTGCGGCGGGCGTCGGCCGGGCGGCAGTTGGCCACGATCCCGGCCTCGGTCGAGCCGTACAGCTCGTGCACGCCCACCCCGGGGAAGGAGTCCAGGACCCACTCCTTGAGCGGGCCGGGCAGGGCGGCGGCGTTGAAGTAGATCGTGTCCAGGCTGGACAGGTCGTGCCGCCGGAGGGCGGGCTCGCCCAGCGCCCTGAGGGAATGGGCATGGGTGGGGATCAGGAAGATCGACTGGGCGCGTTCCCGCGCGACCGTCGCCAGCAGTTCCCCGGGATCCCATGAGCGCAGCATCGCGACCGTGCCGCCGGTGAACACCGGGGCGTAGCCGAAGGCGAAACCGGCGCCGTGGTACATCGGGGCGACCGCGACCGTGCGGCGGCCGGCGCCCAGGCCCCACTCCCGGGCGGAGGCGCGGAAGGTCAGTGCCCGCGACCGGTGGCTGATCACGACGCCCTTGGGGCGGCCGGTCGTGCCGGAGGTGTAGGCCACGCAGAACGGGTCGTGCCCGCCGGTGGGGACGCGCGGGTCGGCGCCGGACGCCTCGGTGAGCGTGTCCTCGTAGGAGAGCCCGAGGTCGCCGCCGCCGATGGACAGCGCGGTCTCCGGGGCGACCGCGGCGACGGCCGGGGCGAGCGCGCCGTCCAGGATCAGCGCCCGGCTGCCGGAGTGGTCCAGGACGAACGCCGCCTCGCCGGGGGTGGACCGGGGGCTCATCGGGACCATGACCAGTCCCGCCTTGGCGATGCCGCAGGCGATCTCGGGGAACTCCATCCGGTTGCCGAGCAGGACCGCCACCCGGTCGCCGGGCCGCAGTCCCGTGCCGAGCAGGACGTTGGCCAGCCGGTTCGACCGGTCGTCCAGCCCGCGGTAGGTCAGCCGCCGGTCGCCGTCCACCACGGCCACGGCGCCGGGCGTGGCGGCGGCGGACTCCCGCACCCCGCCGGCTATGGACAGCGGGGCGTCGCAGGGTCGCAGCGGCATCGTTCCCCCTTGATGTTTCCTATGAGGAAACGCAGTTTCACTTTCTCTCAGGGGAAGCATGTCCCGGCGGGCGCGCCCTCGTCAATGGAGCGGCCCGGCCGCCTGTCAGGCCCGCAGCCGGGCCAGCACGTCGGCCTCCTCCCAGACCTCGCCGTACTTGGCCTGGATGTCGAAGAGGGCGGCCTCGTGCGGCCGGGGATCGCGGTCGCCCACCGCCTGCCGCACGACGATCGGCACGAAGCCGTGCTGGATCGCGTCGACGGCGGTGGCGCGCACGCAGCCGCTGGTGGAGACTCCGGCGATGACGAGCGTGTCCACCCGCAGGACGTTCAGCGTGGAGGCCAGGGCGGTGCCGAAGAAGGCGCTGGCGTACTGCTTGACGATCACCGGTTCGCCGGAGCCCGGCCCGGCCTCGGGCATCAGCGCGCCGAGCGGGGTGTCGCCGACCAGGTGGCGCAGCGGGGCGACCTTGCGGAAGAACAGGCCGCCGTCGACCCCGCCCGGGCCGAAGGCCACCCGGGTGTGGATCACCGGCACGCCCGCCGAGCGGGCCGCGGCCAGGACCCGGGCGGCCGACTCCAGGCAGGCGCGCGAGCCCAGGTACAGCTCGGCGCCCGGCTCGAAGTAGGCGCGCATGAGGTCGACCATGATCAGCGCTGGGCGACGCCCGAAGGGAAGGGACCGCCCGAACACCTCCCGGTGCTCTCTGACCACGCCCGCCGGCGCGGGCTCCGCGAGCTCCGCGAGCTCCGCGAGCTCCGCGAGCTCCGCGAGCTCCGCGGGTTCTGCGAGCTCCCCGGACTCCGTATCCGAGAAGCCGCCCGCCGGCGCGGGCTCCGCGCTGCCGGGGACGTGCGCCGGATGGTTCATGTCGGACGCCTCCGCTCGGGACGGCCTTCGGACGGGCTTCAGATGACGCGCTCCGTCCGCAGGCGCGCCATCTCCTCCTCGCCGAGGCCGAGCAGGCCCCGGTAGACCTCGTCGTTGTGCCGGCCGAGCGCGGGTCCCGGGCTGCGGACGCCGCCGGGGGTCTCCGACAGCCTGGGCGTCACGTTCTGCATGGCCAGCTCGCCGAAGTCGGGGTGCGGGACGCGCACGATCGCCTCGCGGGCGGCGAAGTGGGGGTCGGCGAACATGTCCTCGGCCGTGTAGACGCGCCCGGCGGGCACGCCGCCGTCGTTCAGGCGCGCCAGCAGGTCGTCGGCGGGGTGGCACGCCGTCCACGCGGCGATCAGCTCGTCCAGCTCGGCCATGTGCGCGCCACGGGCGCCGTGCGTGGCGTAGCGCGGGTCGTCGGCCAGGCCCGGCTCGCCCATCACGGCGGCCAGGCGGCGGAAGACGCTGTCCTGGTTGGCGGCGATGAGGAGGGACTCGCCGTCCTCGGTGGGGTAGACGTTGCTCGGCGAGACGTTGGGCAGCACGGGCCCGGTGCGCTCACGCCGGTAGGACGCCTGCTGCCACTCCGGCAGCAGCGACTCCATCATGGCCAGCACCGCCTCGTAGATCGCCGAGTCGACGACCTGGCCCCTGCCGCTGCGCTCCCGCTCGTGCAGGGCGACCAGCGTGCCGATGCAGGCGTGGGTGGCGGCCAGCGAGTCGCCGAGGGAGATCCCGGCGCGCGACGGCGGCCGGTCGGGGTCGCCGGTGACGTATCTGATGCCGCCCATGGCCTCGCCGATCGAGCCGTACCCCGCCCGGGGCGCGTACGGGCCGGTCTGCCCGAAGCCGGTGACCCGGGTGATGACCAGCCGGGGGTTGATCGCGTGCAGCTCCCCGGGCGAGAGCCCCCAGCGCTCCAGCGTGCCGGGCCGGAAGTTCTCCAGCAGCACGTCGGAGCGGGCGGCCAGCTCCCGGACGAGCTCCTGGCCCCGGGCCGTGCGCAGGTCGCAGGTGACGGACTTCTTGTTGCGCGCCACGACCGGCCACCACAGGGACTTCCCGTGGGGTTTCTCCCGGCCCCACTGCCGCATCGGATCGCCCCTGCCGGGGTCCTCCACCTTGATGACCTCGGCGCCGAAGTCGCCGAGGAGCTGGCCGCAGAACGGCCCGGCGAGCAGTTGCCCGAGCTCGACGACGCGGATGTCGCCGAGGGGGAGACCTCTCATCGAACTCCTTCGGGTACGGGGACCCGCCCGCGGGCGGGTCCGGAGGTCAGCCGTCGTCCCGGCGCCGGGGGCCCAGCAGCGAGGCCCGGGCGGAGAACAGGTGGGCGCGCATGACCGCCTCGGCCCAGTCCGGATCCCCCGCGCGCACGGCGGCCGCGATCTCGATGTGGTGGTCAGCGCTGCGCCGCATGGCCTCGGCGTCGAAGGAGCCGTAGGTGCGCAGCAGGACGGGGGAGTGGATCAGCGCGCTGAGCGACTGGGCGAGGACCGCGCTGCCGCCGAGCCGTACCAGCCCCTGGTGGAAGTCGGCGTTGAGCCGGTAGACGGCGTCGAGGTCGTGCCGCTCGGCGTGCTCCCTGAGGGCGACGGCGATCCCGTGCAGACGGTCGGCGTCCTCGGCGGTCGCGACGGCGGCGGCCTGGCGGGCGGCCAGGCCCTCGATCCGCGCGCGCAGCTCGAAGACCGTCTCCAGGTCTCCGGCGGGATGCTCCGCCACCCGCGCGCCCCGGTTGGCGACGACCTCGACGAGCCCCTCCGCCTGCAGGCGCCGGAGCGCCTCGCGGACCGGGGTCCTGCTGACGCCGAGGGTCTCGGCGAGCTCGACCTCGCCGAGCCTGGCCCCGGGTGCGTACCGGCCCCGCAGGATCAGGTCCCTGAGATCGTCGACAACCGACATGTGTACATTCCTCTGATCGATCTGTCACCATGATGGGGAAAAGCTCGCCTCATAGCAAGGATTTGTATGCAATCCATGAGCGTCGAGGTGATCGAGGTAGGTCCGCGCGACGGCCTGCAGAACGAGCGGGCGATCGTCCCCACCGCCGCCAAGGTCGCCTATGTCGAGGCGCTGGTCGCGGCCGGGCTGCGGCGCGTCGAGGCGGTCAGTTTCGTGCACCCGGGACGGGTGCCGCAGATGGCCGACGCCGAGGAGGTCATGGCGCGCGTGCCGCGCGTTCCCGGGGTGCGCTACGCGGGCCTGGTGCTGAACGGGCGCGGCCTGGACCGGGCGCTGACCGCCGGGGTGGACGAGGTCAACGCCGTGGTGGTGGCCACCGAGACCTTCTCCCGCCGCAACCAGGGCATGTCCGTGGACGACGCGGTCCGCGGCTTCGGAGTGATCGCGGAGCGGGCGCGCGGGGCCGGGCTCACCGTGACGCTCACCGTGGCGGCGAGCTTCGGCTGCCCGTTCGAGGGCGAGGTGGACCCGGCCCGCGTCGCCGACCTGGTCCGGCGCTGCCCCGGCGCGCAGGAGGTCGCGCTGGCCGACACGATCGGCGTCGGCGTCCCCGCGGGAGTGCGCCGCCTGGCCGAGGCGGTCGGCGAGGCGACCGCCGCGCCGCTGCGCTTCCACTTCCACAACACCCGCAACACCGGTTACGCCAACGCGGTCGCCGCCCTGGAGGCGGGCGCCGCGGCCCTGGACGCCAGCGCCGGGGGCATCGGCGGCTGCCCCTTCGCCCCGGCCGCCACCGGCAACATCGCCACCGAGGACCTGCTCTACCTGCTGCACCGCTCGGGCGTGCGGACCGGGGCCGACCTGCCCGGGGTGCTCGCCGCCGCGGCCCTGATCGAGAAGGAGCTGGACGGCCGGCTCCCCGCCCAGCTCGGGCGCGCCGGGATCTGGCCCCCGCCCGCCCACTGACCGGCGCGGGGACCGCCCCGCCCTGCCGCGCGCCGGACGCCCGGCGCGGACCGGCGCTCGGGCGGCGGGGAGCTCAGTGCTCGCGCAGCAGGGAGCCCGCGCCGTGCACCCGGTCGTGGATGCCGTTGTCGCGCAGCGCCATCCACCAGGTCGCGGCGTTGATGGCGATGACCGGCTTGCCCAGCCGGCGCTCGGCCTCGTCGGCCAGGCCCACCATGGACAGGTTGGTGCCGCACTGCACGAGCGCGTCCACGTCCGGGCCGTCCACCTCGACCAGGGCGGCGCGCAGCTCGGCCTCGGTGACGTGCGCGATCGACACGGCGGTGGGGCAGCGCAGGCCCCGGATGGCGGCGACCTCGAAGCCGATCTCGCCGAAGAACCGGACCACGTTCGCGTCGCCCACCGGCTGGTAGGGGGTGACGACGCCGATGCGGCGGGCGCCGTACAACGTCAGCGCCCGCTCGCACGCCTCGGCGCCGGTGGCCGTCCGCAGCCCGGTGATGTCGTGGATCTGCTCGACGAACCGCCGGTTCCCCTCGACGCCGCCCCAGAACGTCTCGGCGGACATCCCCATCACCATGTAGTCGGGCTCGCAGGTCAGCACCCGCTCGCAGGCCGCGCCGATCTCCTCGCGGATCTGCTCCAGCAACCGCTCCATGCCCTCGTCGCCGCCCATGTCCTGGTCACGGATGTGGATCCGGCCGATGTGGGCCGTCACCCCGGGCACCGTCATCCGGTAGAAGTCGGGCTCGACGATCGTGTTCGTGGACGGGGCGATCACCCCGAACTTCGCGCGCCAGCCGAGGGCGTCGGTCATCGCAGGACCTCCGATCGATTCCGGGTACGGCCCAGCCGGAAGGCGGCCACCGCGAAGGCGGCCTGGGCGGCGGTGTTGCACAGCTGCTCGGCCCACTGCAGGGCGACGGTCTGGTCGGGACGGGCGGCCAGCGGGCTGAGCACGAAGAACCCCAGCAGCTGCACGCCGAAGAGCCCGGCGGCCGTCAGATCGCCCCGGCGGCGGGCGGCGACGATCAGGTGGACGCCGCAGAGCGTGGCGAAGACCGAGACGCTGACCAGCAGCGGGATCGTCCGGCCGGCCAGGACGGCGCCGAGCGAGCAGGCCAGGGTCAGCCCCGGCACCAGGAGCCTCACCCATCGCGGCGCCGCCCCCGCGCGCACGGCGGACAGGACCCAGGCGAGCACCCCGAACCCGAGGGTCAACAGAGGGAACAGCAGCGCCTCCAGCCAGGGCAGGTCCGGGCCGTCCAGGGCCACCACCAGCTTCCAGACCGCTTTGCCCAGGCCGCCCGCCCCGATCAGCACCGCCGCCGCCGCGACGCCCGGCGCGTGCCGCGGGCCGGTGTACCGCGTCAGGAACAGCACCCCGGCGGTCGTCAGCGCCACCGGGGCGAAGTCCTCGGCCGCCAGGGCGAGCGGGTAGTCCGCCGGGGAGTCCATCGCTACTCTCCGCCGGAGAACAGGTCGCGCCTGCGCACGGGGGCGAGCGCGAAACGGGCCGCGATCTTCGCCGGGGTCAGCCACCGGACGTGGGCGCCGTTGCACGCCCGCGACAGCGCCCGTTCGGCGAGCCAGGGGGCGACGGTCTCGACCCGGTCGGCCAGGATGTTGAAGATCCTCTTGGCCTTCTCGAAGGACTCCGGGTCGTAGTCGTGGGTGAGCAGGTCCGTGACGACCATCCCCGGGCTCAGCAGCCCGGCCGACACCCCCGGCGGCACCTCCTTGACCAGCGCCCGGGTCAGGTAGGTCAGCGCCCGCTTGGTCGAGCCGTACACGCTCAGCCCGGGGACGGCGCGGCCGTCGCTGCCCAGCCCCTCCATGTTCCACAGGTGGCCGTGGCCCTGGGCGGCCATCCCGGCGAGCGCCACCGCCGAGCCGTTGAGCACGCCCACCAGGTTCGTCCC
This sequence comes from Planobispora longispora, assembly GCF_016863135.1. Lineage (GTDB taxonomy): Bacteria > Actinomycetota > Actinomycetes > Streptosporangiales > Streptosporangiaceae > Planobispora > Planobispora longispora. The sequence goes on along the minus strand of NZ_BOOH01000065.1, from coordinate 8,069 downwards.
GACCACGGCGCGGACCTCGGCGTCGGGCAGCTCCCACAGCGGGGCCCGGGTGTGCGAGACCCCGGCGTTGTTGATCCAGACGTCCACCCGCCCGAAGCGCTCGGCGGCGCCGTCCCACAGCGCCCGCACCTGGTCCCGGTCGGTGACGTCGGCGACCAGGCCCAGGATCTCGGATCCGGGCAGCCCGGCGGTCGCCTTCCCCACCGTCTCCGCGCGGCTGCCGCACAGCGCGACCCGGTGCCCGCGGTCCAGGAAGGCGCGCACGAGCCCGAGGCCGATGCCCCGGGTCCCGCCGGTGACCACGACGGTCCTGGTTCCCGCGCCCGTCATCGGCGCTCCAGGACGCCGTGGACGACGGCCGACGGCGCGTCGCCGTCGAACAGCCGGTAGACCACGGCCAGGGTCGAGCCCGCGCCCATTCCGGGCTCGGCATCGATCATGAACTCCCGTCCCTTCAGCTTCTCCGCCCCGCCCAGGTGCAGGGAGACGTAGTTGGCCCGGCCGTAGGCCGTCGCGTTGCCCCAGGCGTCCGGCCCCTCGTAGAAGGAGCGGAACCCGTCGCGGCGCGCGAGCGTCTCGTACGAGCGCGGCAGCCCGCCGGACCAGGTGACGCGTACCCGGGTGACGAGCAGGCTCACCGGTTCCAGCTCGATCGTGATCCGGACGTCCTCCCACCGTTCGCGATCGGCGCCCCACGTCTCGCAGACGCCCCGGTAGGCGCAGGCCTGTTTCGTCGGCAGGACGTACGGCACCGCCCCGCACCGGGTCTCCCGCTCCAGCAGCGCCTCGGTCTCCCGGGGATCGCGGGTGTAGACGCCGTTGAAGACGCCGACCACGGCCGGGCCCTGGTGCAGGACCGAGGAGTAGACCTGGGTCTCCCCGTCCGGCAGCACCTGGTTCCAGGTGTTGAGGTCCACCTGCCAGCCGGGACCGTAGTAGTGGGCGTCCACGAACGATCCGTACGGCCGTCCGCTGCCGAAGAAGTCGGGCCCGGTGTAGACGCGGTCGCCGCCGGAGTCGGTCACCCCGAACGCGAACGGGGCGCCCAGCTTGAACCGCCCGGCGAGCGGTCCGCCGCCGGTCAGGCCGCCGTCCATCAGGTAGGTGGTGACGCCGCCGTCGAAGACCGACGAGCGCCGGATGTCCTCGAAGCCCTGCCAGGCGCCCGAGGCGTCGAACAGCGACGGCCGCCCGACCCACTCGCCCGCGATGCGCCGCTGCCAGGCGCTCGGCCGCGGGCTCCCGGTCGCTCCGGGCCCGGCGGTCCCGGTCGCTCCGGGCCCGGAAGTTCCGGCGGTTCCGCCCGCGTTCACGCCACCAGCTCCCCGCGCACGCGCCCGGCCTGCTCCTCGCCGAGCAGCCGCGCCACCTGGCGCCAGACCGGGTCCACCTCCGGGCTGAACAGGTTCGCCCGCTGGGCCCGGTCCCGGGCGGCCGGGTCGCCCCCGGCCTCGGGCACCCCCTTGTCGACCAGCGACAACCAGTGCGTCAGATACGCCTCGACCGTGCCGTCGAGGGCCGCGAACGCCTCCTCGGTGGCCCGGCAGACCACCATCCACGGCGACATCATGGCCCGCTGGCGCGGGCCGACCGCCGCGGGGGAGAGGCCGTCGATCGTCCAGGCGTGCTCCAGCGGCCCGGTCAGCGGTAGGAAGCAGGCGTCCAGGTAGTCCAGGTGGACGGCCAGGTCCGCGCGAGGAATCAGGTCCAGGTGCATCGCGTGGTAGTCCGGCGACCGTACCGAATCCAGCGTGAAGTGCGGCACCGCCGAGTCCGCCGGGGTGAAAGCGAAGATCATGTGGCTGTCCAGCCCGATCGCCGGCACGACCAGGCTGACCGTCACGACCTTGTCGACCGGCCCGCCCCGCAGGGCTGGTCCGCCCTGTAAGGCCGGTTCGTCCCGCAGGACCGGTCCGCTCCGCAGCACCCTCAGCCGTCCGACGGGCTCCGGCGACATCGGGCTGGTCAGCGGCAGTTCCTCGGCGACCGTCAGGCCGAGCGCCTCGGTGAGGGCCGACAGCGTCCGCTCGCTGAGAGTGGCGGGAAGGCTCGCGGGAAGACTCACGGAAAACGGCTCCCTGGGGGAAGGCCCGACCCGCTCCGGGTCAGGGGGTGGCTTCTTCGGACGGACCCGGCCCGCCGCCGCGGGCCTTGTGCACCCAGGCGCGGGCCAGCTCGGGGTTGTCGCGGCGGGCGGGGGAGGGGATGACGGTGGCGCGGCGGCGGGGGCCGTCACCGGTGACGATGTCGTCGCCGCCCACCCACCACCCCTCCTCGATCAGCCGGGCACGCCGCCTGCGGTAGGCGACCTGCAACGCGTCGCTGCGCATGTGCAACTCGTCGGGCAGGTCGAAGGGGAGCAGCTCCGGACGCTGCGACTCCACGACGGGCTTGTCCTGCAGCAGGATCTTCTCGATCCGCTTGACCGCGTTGCCGTCGGCCCACCTGCCGGTGAAGAAGTTGCGGTAGCCCAGGATCTTGATCAGCGTCCGGTCCTGGGAGAGCGGGATGTTGAAGTCGTACAGGATCAGGTCGCCGAACGGCAGGCGGACGTGGAGCTTCACCACGTTGGGCAGGTACCAGCCGTTGGTCACGGTGACGTACTCCGGGCGGGGCCGCCGCCGCGCCAGCAGGCTCCACAGCCCGCCGGGCGGGGGCGGGCTGAGCAGGATGTCCGCCTCAGCCGACCAGTCGTCCTGCTTGATCTCGAAGTCGGGGATCTCGGGCTTGTCGGGGTTGCCGAACGCGGTCCCGTGCACGAACGGCGTGTGCGCGGCGTCCACCACGTTCTCGAAGGTCCGCTCGTAGTTGGCGGCGATCTCCATCTCGTAGTGGACCTCGCGGAAGGCGGGGTCGCCGTGCTCGGGGATGTGCGGGATGGGCGGGCGCTCGTCCTCGGGCAGGTCGCCGAGGAACGCCCAGACCATGCCGTACCGCTCGGCCGTCGGGTAGGAGTCCACCCGGGCCTTCTTCGGGACGCCCCGCCCCGGCGGGTTGGCCGGGATCTTCACGCACGCCCCGTCCGGCCGGTACTCCCAGCCGTGGTACGGGCAGACCACGCGGTCGCCGGAGACCGTGCCCATCGACAGCGCGCCGCCCCGGTGCACGCACAGGTCGGACAGGCACACGGCGGTGCCGTCGCCGGTGCGGTAGAGCACGAAGTCCTGGCCCAGGCAGGTCACCTTCACCGGCGTGGGCCCCACCCGGTCGCCGAACTCCAGCGCGTACCAGAAGTTCTTCAGCATGCTCGCGCTCCTATCGGCTCCGGGTCAGCGTCGCCGCGTCGAATCGGTCCATCACGGTCCGCGCCGCCGGGTCCCGGCGCAGGTGGACGCCGAGGAACGCGGTGACCAGCCGCGCGAACGGCTCCAGCGCGCCGGACGTCGCCGGGCGGTCGAGGAACGCCCGCGCCGCCGTCGGGTCGGCCGGATCGGCGATGGAGAAGTGGTTGGCGCCCTCGAAGACCGCCAGGACGTGGTCGCCCCCGGGCAGGGCCTCGGTGAAGGTACGGGTCACCGGGTCCCGGCGGGCCGCCGGGTCCTCGCCGTAGCGGTCCGCGCTGCCGTCGATCACGCCGTCCTGCGTGCCCACCCCCAGCAGCACCGGACCGGTCACCTGGGCGGGCAGCACCGTCCCCGGCGGCCAGCCCAGCATGGTCGCGACCATCGTGTGGGCGCCCCAGGCGAACACCGCCCCGACCTGCGGGAAGAACCGGGCCGACTGGAGCGCCACCGTGCCGCCCGCCGAGTGCCCGCCCAGGGCCACCCGCTCCAGGTCCAGCGCGCCCTTCAGCGGCCCCTCCCCGTCGAGCTCCTCCAGCGCCCCCAGCAGCGCGGGGATGGCCGGGCAGGTCGGGCGGGAACCGTACGCGCCCGGTCTGGCGGCGTCCAGGTCCACTCCCGGGGTGAGGCCGTACTGCCCGCCGAACAGCTCCCCGACCCGGTCGAAGGTGACGACGGCGAACCCGGCGGCGGCCAGCAGGCAGGCGAACCGCCGGTAGGAGTCCTGCCCGACGTTCACCCCGGACAGGAACAGCACCACGGGGTACGGCGCCCCGGCGGGGTCCGGCGGGAACACCCCGGTCAGGCGCTCGGCGTCGCCGCCCCGGGCGGCCGCGGGGTAGTAGACCTTCAGGTGCGCGGTGTCGAACGGCGCGCGGCCCCCGGTCCGGGCGGACCACCACAACGAGCGGACCGCGCCGCTCACCGGTCGCCCGCCCGGGCTTCCCGGACGGCCCGCTCCGCCGTGCCGGCGTGACCCGCGCTCACCCGAGATCCCCGGACGGCCTCGGCAGGACGCGGTCGCCGCCCCACAGGGCGCGCACGAGCCTGTCGGTCGTCTCCTGGCCGAACATCCGCACTCCCATGACGTTCGCGGGGTCCCGCTCGGCGATGTTGCGCCGGACGGCCAGGTCCCGCGCGGCCAGGGCGGCCCGCTTCCCGGGCGGTACGGCCTCCGCCCCGTCCACCCACGCCAGCCACCGCTCGACCCGCCCGCGCAGGATCTCCTCGACGACGCCGAGGTTGGTCGCGGTCGGCGGGAAGGAGTAGCAGTAGGCCGTCGGCGACAGGCTTGCGCGGATGAACGCCGCCCGGCTGGTGAACCAGGTGAAGTCCGGGTGCTCCTCCCTGTGGGCCAGCCAGGCGGCCTCGCCGGGCGCGTAGTACCGGTCGAAGTAGGCGGCGTCGGCGGTCAGGTCGGCGCGAGGGACGGCGTCGGTGTAGAACCAGCCCTCGGGCCACAGCAGCAGCGCGACGGCCAGGTGCGGGACGCGGATGTGCGGGCCGAGCCAGACCGTCAGGTGCATGTTGACGAACCCGGTCCGGGGATCGCCGATCCACGAGTGGACCATCCAATCGATCTCCGGTCCGGTGTGGGCCGCCAGCCTGCCTCCCGGTCCGTTCCCCGGGTCGCCGTACGACTCGAGGTCCTCGGTGGACGGGTCCCGGGCCAGCTCGAACCTGGCCCCGATCTCCGTCCGCAGTTCGGTGAGCAGCCGCTCCCACCGCTGGAAGGTCCCGGTCACGTCGGTGACCGGTGAGGCGTCGACCATCTGCTCGACGTGCTGGAGCGTTTCCTTCACCGGCACTCCCGGTCCACTCGATCCACTCTGCGAAACAGTGTTTCCAATGCTGGGAGGGAGGGCCCTCCATGTCAATGGGGGCGGGGCCACGTCACCGGGAAGCGGCGACGAGCGCTCCGGCCAGCCGCCACGGGCGGCCGTCCACCAGGTCGGTCCCGCGTGAGACGAGGCGGTTGACGGCCTGGGCCGGGCGGACCTCGGCGTGCACGACGCGCTCGCCGTTCTTCACCGGCGTGACGACCGGGTGGCTGATGCGCCCGGTGAACGGCCCCTCCCGGGCGGTCCAGAGGGTGAAGTCCGGCGAGAGCCCCAGCACCGCCCCGGCCATCCCGTCGGGACCGTCGTGTCCGGCCGCCACCACGTTCAGCCGGTTCTCGGCCGCCCGTTCCGGCAGGCCGAGCCGGAGCTCCCACGGCTCCGAGGGCGTGAACGGCACCGCCACCACGTCGGCGTCCCGCAGCGCGGCCAGCCGGAAAGTCTCCGGGAACACCGCGTCGTCGCCGACCACGATCGCCAGGCGCCCCCAGGGCAGGGAGAAGACCTCCAGCCCGATCCCGAGGTCGCCGGCCCACGGATGCCGGGCCGAGGGGTGCAGCTGCCGCTGCCGTCCCGCCACGCCCGCGCCGTCGACGAGCACCCCCTCGTGCGCGCTCCCGGCCCGCACGCTGAACACGGCGTGCGCCGTGCTCCCCCGCAGGGCGCGCGACGCCTCCAGGACGGTCATCCCGCACAACTCGGGCAGCACGATCAGCTCCGCGCCTCCGGCGGCGGCCTCGGCGACCATCCGCTCGGCCTCTCCCGGCTCGCCGCCCTGCGGCCGGACGACCGCGACCCGCAGCCGCGGCGCGCCGGGCGGGGCCGCGCGGCCCGCGGGCTCGGCCGCGACGGGGGAGTAGAGCTCGGGACGGCGGGCGGTCAGGACGTGCGTGCCGTCGGGGCGGAGCTTGCCGTCGGCCAGGGAGACGTCGATGTCGGCCACCGCCACGGCCTCGCCGGTCCGCGGGGCCCTCGCCGCGATCGTCCCGTCCGGCGCGACGATCTGGCTCTCGCCCGCGCCGTGCAGCCACTCCGGCGGCACGCCGAGCCTGCCCGCGATCGCCGGCAGTTCGGCGGCGGGCAGCAGGGGGCCGACCTTGTTCGCCGCGACCACCCAGACCCGGTTCTCGGCCGCGCGGACCGGGACGTGCAGGTCCGCCTCGTCCACGGCGAACGAGTTCAGGCTGTTGAGCAGCACCTGGGCGCCCCTCAGCGTCAGGGACCGGCAGACCTCGTTGATCACGCCTTCCATGCACGCGTACATCCCCAGACGCCCGATCGGGGTCTCGATCACCGGGGAGGCCGCGGAGCCGGGGGTGAGGTGGTCGTTCTCGGCGCCCATCAGCGTCTGCTTGTCCGACTCGCCGAGCAGGGCGCCGTCCGGGCCGTAGAGCAGGCCGGTGCCGGTGATCCGGCCGTCGTCGCGGGCGAGGGTGACGCCGATCTTGATGTACGCGCCGTGCCGGGCGGCCCGTCCGGAGATCGCGCCGAGGAAGGCGTCCCCGATCCGGCACGCCGTCCGGCGGGCGTGGTCGCGGCCGCCGTACCAGGACAGGTGGTTGCAGAACTCGGGGAGCACGATCAGCTCGGCGCCCCGTTCCGCCGCCGCGTCGATCACGCGCAGGCAGGCGGCCAGGTTGGCGGCGACGTCCGTGCCCGCTTCCAGCTGCGCGGCGGCCACACGCACCATGGAGTCCTCCGTTACACCTAGAGAAACATCGTTTCCAAAAAGTAGACTCTCGTGAAAACGACGATCTGTCCAGGGAGCTCCCGTGCTGATCCATGTCGTGCTGATGAAGTTCGCCGATCCCGCCGACGCGGCCACGGCCGGGCGGCTGCTGGAGGGGCTCGGCGGGACGGTCGGGCAGATCCGCTCCCTGACCGTCGGCCTGGACGTCGTCCGCTCCGAGGTCTCCTACGACCTGTGCCTGGTCACCACCCACGACTCGGCCGACGACCTGCGCGGCTACCAGGAGCATCCCGCCCACCTGGAGGTGGCCGCCTGGCTCCGCCCACGCCTGGCCGCCCGCGCCGTCGTGGACCACGAGTCCTGATCCCGGCGTTCAGTCGCGCCCTTCCGCGGCCTGACGGGCGCGGCGGTACACGGGTTCCCACGCGAACAGATACCGGCGGATCAGCTGGACGGTGGACGCCGACGGCGACCGGAAGACCACCACGATGTGCTGCCCCAGCCCGTTGGGGGCCTCGCGCACGACGGTGACGGTGCCGACCTGGCTCAGGATCCCGTTGCTGAGCAGGGCCCGGATGTGCACCTGCTCGCCCACGGTGATGTCGAAGGCCGGGGCCCAGCAGCGCAGCGCCTTCTCGCTGAGGTCCAGCAACGTGCTGTCGAAGGTGATGGGAGGCTGAGTGGTGAAGGTGGAGACGCGCATCCTCTCCCCGCCGCCGCCCCGCTCGTGCCGCCGGCGCCCGAGCCGGCGCGCTTCGCCCAGCGGGTGCACCTCCCAGCGCTCCGGCGGGCCGGGGTCGATGGCGGTCAGCCGCACCGGCAGCACCACGCGCCCGTCGGCATTGATCCAGAACAGCATCAGATGACTGCCGACCGGGACGGATTCGAGACTGGCCGCGTCCACGGGGGCGGCGACGATGATCTCCCCGTCGATGACGGCCTCCAGCCGGGAACGGTGTCCGGCGTCGTCGTCGATGCAGACGTAGAGCGCACTTTTCAGCGGGGGAAACAGGGTCACTGAGACCCCATCGGCCGAAGGGCCGCCGACCTGACGGGACCGGAGCCCCGTCCGGGAACCGTCCCCGCCCAGCTCGCCGCAACCCCGGTCCCGAGCTCACCGCGCCATGATGCGCCCGGCCTCGTCGAGGAGACCGGGCGCATCGCGCGGCTGACCGTCAGGCCAGAGGAATCGCGTCCAGGACGCGGGCGGGGATCACCTGCACCCCGGTGGACTGGCTCGCCGGCGTTCTACGCCCGCCG
>NZ_BOOH01000064.1 GCF_016863135.1 Planobispora longispora | reverse complement strand
GGTGCTGGCCAGATCGCGGGCGGTGACGCTGTCGGCGCTGGCGCACCAGGACGTGCCGTTCGACCGCGTGGTGGAGGAGGCCGCGCCGCCGCGCACCCCCGGTGTCACGCCGTTCGTCCAGGTCGCCGTCGTCGTGCAGAACACACCGGAGGCGCCGGGACGGCTCGACGAGCACGTGCGGATCGAGCCGGTGCCGGTGCCGCCGACGACGGCCGCCTTCGACCTGTCCTTCCAGCTCTGGCCGGAGGCCGACGGCACGATGACGGGCTTCGCCGAGTACTCGACCGAGCTGTTCGACCGGCCGACCGTCGAGGGCGTCGTCACCGCCCTCGAGCGCGTCCTCCTGGCGGGCGCCGCGGACCCGGGCCGCCCGGTGTCCGCGCTCTCGCTGGTCGCGGACCCCCTGATCCTGACCGGCCCGGCCGTCGACCCCCGCGGGGCGGCGGACGTGCCGATCGCCGAGCTGATCGCCCGGCAGGCCGCCCGGACCCCCGGACGGCCCGCGTTCCGGCTGGCCGGCGCGGGGGACCGGACGATCACCTACGCGGAACTGGACCACCGGGCGCGCTGCCTCGCCGGACGGCTGCGCGAGCGGGGGATCGGCCCGGAGGACGTCGTCGGGGTCTGCCTGACGCCCGGCCTCACGCTGCCCGTCGCGCTCGTCGCCGTCCTGTACGCCGGCGCCGCCTACCTGCCCCTCGATCCGGCGCACCCGGCCGGGCGCCGCGCCCGCCTGGCGGCCGACGCGGGCGCGCGCGCCGTCATCGCCGACGACGCCGACTGGCTGCCGGAAGGGGTGGACCTCGTGCGCCCGACGGCCGGACCGCCCGCGGGCGAGGCCGCGGCGGCGGACCCGGACGGAACCGCGGGCGAGATCACGGCAGCCGATCCGGACGGGGCCGCGTGCGTGATCTACACCTCGGGGTCGACCGGACGGCCCAAGGGGGTTGTGATCACCGGGCGGTCACTGGTCAACCGGCTGGCCTGGATGCGGGAGGCGGTGCCGTTCCGGGCCGGGGAGGCGTCCTGCCAGAAGACGCCGATCAGCTTCGTCGACAGTCTCTGGGAGCTGCTCGGGCCGCTGCTCGGCGGGATGACGACCGTCGTGCTCAGCCCGGAGGCCGGACGCGACCCGCACGCGCTCGTCGACGAGCTCGCCCGGCACGGCGTCTCCCGCGTGCTGGTGGTGCCGTCGCTGCTGCGCGTGCTGCTGCGGACGGTGCCCGGCCTGGGGGAGCGGCTCGCGGACCTGACGACCTGGGTGAGCAGCGGGGAGCCGCTCACCCGCGACGTCGCCCGGCTGTTCGCCGAGCGGCTGCCGGGCCGGGCGCTGCTCAACCTGTACGGCTCCTCGGAGGCCTGGGACTCGCTCTGCCCGGACGGCGGCCCGGCCGTCCAGGAACCGCCCTCGGGCATGTCCGCCGGCGTTCCCGTCGGGCGGCCGATCGCGGGAGTACGCGCGGTCGTCCTCGACGACCGGCTCCGGCCGGTCCCCCGGGGGATGCCCGGTGAGCTCCACATCGGCGGGCGCTGCCTGGCGCGGGGCTATCTCGGCCGCCCGGGCATGACCGCCGAGCGTTTCCTGCCCGACCCGCAGGCGCCGGGCGAACGGCTCTACCGCACCGGCGACCTGGCCCGGATACGCGCGGACGGGCAGGTGGAGCTGCTCGGCCGGGCCGACCGCCAGGTCAAGGTCCGCGGCGCCCGGGTGGAGCCCGGCGAGATCGAGGCCGTCCTGGGGGAACTGCCCGGGGTCCGCGAGGCCGCCGTCGTCGCCGTCCCGTCCGAGGACGGCGTACGGCTCGCCGCGCACGTCGTGGCCCCCGGCGTACGCGACGATCTGCGGCGGGCGCTCGCCCGGCGGCTGCCCGCGCACCTGGTCCCGGAGCGGGTCCTCCTGCGCGACGCGCTGCCCCGGACCGCCACCGGCAAGATCGACCGCCGGGCGCTGCTCCTGGACGGCCGGGGCCGCGACCAGCGGCCGTCTTCCGCCGGTGAGCCGATGACCGCCCTGGAACGCCGCATCGCCGCGGTCTGGGCCGAGGAGCTCGGCCGCGAGGTCGGCGCGCACGACGACTTCTTCGACGTCGGCGGCCACAGCCTGCTCGCACCCGTCCTGGTCGGCAAGCTCGCCGCCGAGCTCTCGGTCGAGCTGCCGCTGAGCTGGCTGTTCGAGCACCCGACCGTCCACGCCATGAGCACGTCTCCGCAGGTCACGGGAGGTATCCATGAGTGATCGGAGGAACCCGTGGCTGGCCAGGCTGAGGCCGTCCGGTGACGCGGCGGTCCGGTTGATCTGCCTGCCGCACGCGGGCGGAGGCGCGGCGACCTTCCGCGAGTGGGCCGACGACCTGCCGCCCGGCGTCGATCTGTGCGCCGTCCGCCTCCCGGCGCGGGAGAGCCGGCTGCGCGAGCCGCCGTACACGAGGATGACCGACCTCGTGCCCGTCCTCGCCGACGGACTCGCCGACGGACCCGACGGGGCGTTCGACCGGCCGTACGCGCTGCTCGGCTACTGCTCGGGCGCGCTCGTCGCCTACGAGCTGGCCGCGTACCTGATCGCCGCCGGACGGCGGCCGCCCGAGCTGCTGGCGGTGTGCGCGTTCCCGGCCCCGGCGCTGGTCGAGCCGACCGAGGTGCACCGGCTGCCCTCCGACCTGCTCGCCCGGCACCTGCGCGGCCTGGGCATCATCCCGGACGCCATCCTCGCCGACCGCGACCTGTTCGCGATGTTCGAACCGGGCGTGCGCGCCGACTACGAGGTGATGGAGACCTGGCGGCACGGGCCGCGCGGGCCGCTGCCGGTCCCGATCACCGTGATCGGCGCCGACGCCGACCCCAGCGTGACCGTCGAGGAGCTGCGGGCCTGGCGGGCCGACACGACCGGTCGCTTCACCCTCCGCGTCTACCCCGGCGACCACGGCTTCTTCACCGCCGACCGCCGCGACATCGCCCGCGGCGTCACCGCCGACATCGCCGTCCTCCCCGAGCCCGCCGGCCCGGCCGGCGGCGCGGGATACGCGGGGGCGGTGCACCGGTGAGCGAGACGGCCGCCGTGCCTCCCCTGTCCGACGTCAAGCGGCGGCTGCTCGCCCGGCTCGCCGCCGGAGCCGCCGGGCCGCCCCCGCCCAGGGTGCCGCGCCGTACGGGCTCCGGGCCGGTGCCGCTGTCGTACGCGCAGGCGCGGGTCTGGCTGATGGACCGGCTGGCCGGGGACCTGCCGCTGTTCAACCTGGTCATCGCCGGCCGCCTGCCGATGGACGTCGATCTCGACGAGCTGCGCCGCCGCCTCACGGCCGTCGTCGGGCGGCACGACGCCATGCGCATGTCGGTCGTCGAGGTCGGGGGCGAGCCGTTCCTGAGCGTCGCCGACTCCGTCCCGGTCGACGTCCCGCTCGTCGACCTGACCGGCGTCGACCGGGAGCGGGCCGAGCGGACGGCCTTCCGGCACGCGTACGAGACCGGGACGCGCCCCTACCGGCTCGACCGGGCCCCGCTGTGGCGGGTCGAGCTGGTCAGGCTCGGCCCGGCCGACCACGTCCTGGTGATCGCCGCCCACCACATCGCGGTCGACGGCACCTCGCTCACCCTCATCCTGCGTGAGCTGGCCGGGTTCGACGCCCCCGACCTGCCCGTGGGATACGCCGACTTCGCCGCCTGGCAGCGCGGCCGGGCCGGGGAGGGCCGGGACACCGGGCTGGACTACTGGAAGGACCGGCTGGCCGGGCTCGACCCGCTCGAACTGCCCGCCGACCGGCCGCGGCCCGCGTGGCCGACCTACCGGGGCGACTCGCTCCAGGCCGTGCTCGACCCCGGCCTCGTCCGCGACCTCGGCGAGATCGGGCGCGCGGCGGGGGCGACGCCGTACATGACCGTGCTGGCGGCGTTCTGCGTGCTGCTGCACCGCTACACCGGGGTCACCGACGTGTCGCTCGGCGCGTTCGTGTCCGGCCGCACGGAACCGGAGCTGCACCACCTGATCGGCATGTTCAGCAACATGATCGTCGTCCGCGCCGACCTGTCGGGCGAGCCCGGGTTCGGCACGGTCGTCGACCGGGTCAAACACGCGCTGCTGGGCGCGATGGGCCACCAGGACGTGCCGTTCGAGCGCCTGGCCGCGGAGCTGGGGCAGAACCGGCCGGACCGGTCGGCGCCGCCGCTGGTCCGCGTGGCGTACAACATGCCGGCCGAGGCGGGGGCGCTGCCGCCGATCGGACGGTCGCTGCCGCTCGACTTCACCCACCGCGGATCCCCGCTCGACCTGACCCTGCACATGATCGAGGAGCCCGGCACGATCCGGCTCACCTTCGAGTACGCGACCGATCTGTTCGACGCCGCCACCGTGGACCGGATGAGCGGCCACTTCCGCACGCTCCTCGCCGGCCTGGTCGCCGAACCGGGAAGACCGATCGGCCAGGTGCCGATGACCGGTCCCGCCGAGGACCGCCGTCTCGCCTCCCACGAGCGGGGCGCCCTCACCACGTACGGTTCCTTCCCCGGGCACGGCGATGCCGCCCGGTCCCTGCACGAGCTGGTCGCCGACCAGGTCGGCCGGACGCCGGACGCGGTCGCGGTCGCCCACGGCGGGCGGTCGCGGACGTACGCGGAACTCGACGCCGACGCGGACGCCGTCGCCCGTCGCCTGCGCGAGCGGGGCGTCGGCCCCGAGACGCCCGTCGGCGTCCTCCTGCGCCGCTCGCCGGCGATGCCCGCCGCGCTGCTCGGGGTGTGGAAGGCCGGCGGCGCGTACGTGCCGCTCGATCCGGGGCACCCGCGCGACCGGCTGGAGACGGTGCTCGGCGACTGCGGCATCGAGGTCGTCGTGACCACCCCCGATCTCGCCGCCGCCCTGCCGCGGGAGGGCCTGCGGCTGGTGTACGCCGACGAGACCGGCCCGCCCGGGGTGTTCGAACCGGTGCCCGCCGACCCCGACCGGGCGGCGTACATCATGTACACCTCCGGGTCCACCGGGCGGCCCAAGGGGGTCGTGATCACTCACCGCGGCATCGCGAACCGCGTCCTGTGGACGGTGTCCGAGCACGGCTTCCACCCCGGCGACCGGGTACTGCAGAAGACACCGCTGGTCTTCGACGCGGCGGGCTGGGAGTTCTTCGCGCCGCTCGTCAGCGGCGGCGCCGTCGTCCTCGCCCCCGACGGCGCCGAACGCGACCCCGGCGCGCTCGTCGCCGCGGCCGGGGACCACGACGTCACCGTGCTCCAGGTGGTGCCCGCGCTGCTGCGGCTGCTCGTCGAGGAGCCGGGCTGGGAGCGCTGCCGCGCGCTGCGGCTGCTGTTCTGCGCGGGAGAGCCTCTCCACGGAGACCTGTGCGCCCGCGTCCGCGCGCTGAGCGCGGCCCGGATCGTCAACACCTACGGCCCGACCGAGTGCTCGATCGACGTGACCTTCCACGAGGTCGGCCGGGAGACGGGCCCGATCCCGATCGGACGGCCGATCGACGGCCTGCACGTCCGGGTGCTCTCCGGCGGGCGACGCGTCCCCACGGGGGTGGCCGGTGAGATCCTCGCGGGCGGAGCCGGCGTCGCCCGCGGCTATCTGGGCCGTCCCGGCCTGACGGCCGAGCGCTTCGTCCCGGACCCGCACGGGCCGCCGGGATCGCGCCTCTACCGCACGGGCGACGCGGGCCGCTGGACCGAAGGGGGCGTCCTGCAGTTCCTGGGGCGCACCGACCACCAGATCAAAGTCAACGGGGTCCGGGTGGAACCGGCGGAGGTCGAGGCCGCCCTCGCCTCGCACCCCGCCGTCCGCGCCGCCGCCGTCACCCCGCGCCGCACGCCGTCGGGCGGGGTCCAGCTGGTCGCGCACGTGACGACGCACCCCGGTCACGGGCACGCCCTGACAGAGCGGCTGCGGGAGACGGCCCGGGAACGGCTGCCCGAGGCGATGGTCCCGGCGGTCGTCGTCGAGGTGCCCGAGCTCCCGCGGACGATCAGCGGGAAGGTCGATCGGCAGGCGCTGGCGGCGCTGCCCCTGCCCGCGGGGAACGGCTCGCGGACGCCGCCGCGCACCGCGACCGAACGGGCGGTCGCCCGCGTCTGGGCGGGGCTGCTCGGCCTCGACCCGGACCAGGTCGTCGCCGAGGACGACTTCTTCCGGCTCGGCGGCCACTCGCTGCTCGTCGCCCGGCTGGCCGCGCGGCTCACGGAGGCGACCGGCCGCACCGTCCCGCTGCCCGAGCTGTTCATCCGGACGACCGTCGGGGACCAGGCGGTCTACGTGGACGGGCCCGCCCGCAACGGGCCTCCGCCGCTCGTCCGGATCCCCCGTGCGGGCCGGGTGCCGCTGTCGTTCGGGCAGCGCCGCCTGTGGTTCCTCGACCGGCTCCGTCCCGGTTCCGCCGAGTACGCGGTTCCGCTGGTCCTGCCCGTGCGCGGGGGGCGGGAGGAGATCCACGACCGGCTGCGGGAGCTCGCACGCGTCCACGACGTGCTGCGGACCCGATACGCGCCGGGCGCGGGCGACCCCTACGGGATCGTCGACGACGAGCCCGTAGTGCCGCTGGAGGAGACCGTCGCCGCCTCCTCCGCCGAGGTCGCCGGCCTGCTCGCCGCCGAGCTCGGCCGCGGCTTCGACCTGGAGCGCGGCCCGGTGTGGCGGGCGCTCCTCGTCCGCGTCCCCGGCGGCGACGACCTGCTGATCGTCACCGTCCACCACATCGCGTGCGACGCCCGCTCCCTCGACGTCCTCGCCCGGTCCTTCGCGGACGGTCCCGGGCCCGCCCCGGAACTGGGATACCCGGACTTCGCCGCATGGCAGCGGCGCGCGCTCACCGGGGAGCACCGGGACCGGCTGCTGGACTTCTGGACGCGGCGGCTCGACGGGGTGACGCCGCTCGACCTGCCCGCCGACCGGCCGCGGCCCGGGGTCCGGGACCCCCGCGGGGCCATGCTCGCCTTCGACGCGCCCGTCGCCGGGCTGCTCGACCGGGGCCGCCGGGCGGGCGCGACGGCGTTCATGACGCTGTTCGCGGCCTACTGCGTGTTCCTCGCCCGGCACACCGGGCGGACCGACCTGCCCGTGGGCGTGCCCGTGGACGGACGCGACCGGCCCGAGCTCGACGACGTCGTGGGATTCTTCGTCAACACGCTCGTCCTGCGCGCCGACCTGTCCGGCGACCCGACGTTCGACGACCTGCTCGACCGCGTGCGGGCGACGGCGCTGTCCGCCTTCGCCCACCGCGACCTGCCGTTCGAGCTGCTCGTCGACGAGATCCGCCCGGCGCGCGACATGTCCCGCAACCCGATCGTCGACGTGCTGTTCGACCTGCAGACGGGTGACGCCGGGGGGCGCGCCGACACCGGCGGCGAAGGACTCTCCGCGTGGCGCACGGCCAAGGCCGACCTCACCCTGATGGCCCGCCTGCGCCGCGACGGCACCCTGTCGTGCCGCTTCGAGTACGCGAGCGCCCTCTTCGACCCCCGGACCGTCGAACGCTTCGCCTCCCGCTTCACCCGTCTCCTCCTCGCCCTGGCCGCCCACGAGGGCCCGGTCTCCGACGTCCCCCTCCTCGGAGAGGAGGAGCGCGCGGCGCTCGCCGCCTACGAGACCGGCGCCGGGAGGGACGCCGCCGACGACGGGGGCGGGGAGGCGGCCGGCTTCACGGCGGGGTCGCTGCACGGGCTGGTGGCCGCCCGGGCCGCCGCCGCACCGGAGGCGGTCGCCGTGGTCGGGCGCAGCCCCGCCGAGGGCGAGGTGAGCCTGACGTACCGGGAGCTCACCGAGCGGGCCGGAAGGCTGGCCGAGCGGCTGCGGGCGGCCGGGGTGGGCCGCGGAGACGTCGTCGGGATCTGCCTGGAACGCGGGCCGGAACTCGTCACCGCGCTGCTGGCGACCCTCCGGACGGGGGCCGCCTACCTGCCGCTCGACCCGGACGACCCCAGGGAGCGGCTCGCCTGGCTGGTCGCCGACACCGACGCCGCCGTCGTGGTCACCGACCTCTCCGACCGGTTCCCGTCGGTCGTCCCGGTCGCGTCGCCCTCCTTCCCGCCCGGCACCGGGCCCGACGCCCGGCCCGAGACCTGGTCCGAGGCCCGGTCCGACGACCCCCCGGGCCGACCGGCCGGGGCGCAGGACGCGACCGGCGCGGGGCCGGGGGACCTCGCCTACGTGATCTACACGTCCGGATCCACCGGCACGCCCAAGGGCGTGATGATCGAGCACGCCGGGATCGTCAACCGCGTGCGATGGATGCAGCGGCAGTACGGGCTGCGTCCGGGGGACCGGGTGCTGCAGAAGACGCCGTACACGTTCGACGTGTCCGTCTGGGAGTTCTTCTGGCCGCTGGCGGCCGGCGCCACGCTCGTCGTGGCGCCGCCCGGGGAGCACCGCGACGCCCGCGCGCTCGCCGAGCTGGCCGAGCGCGAACGGGTGACCCACCTGCACTTCGTGCCGTCGATGCTGGAGGCGTTCCTCGCGGTCGTGCCGCGCTTCCCCGGCTCGGTGCGGGAGGTGTTCTGCAGCGGTGAAACGCTCACCGCCGCCACCGTCCGCGCGTTCCGCGCCGCCGCCGGCAGCTCCCGCCTGCACAATCTGTACGGCCCGACCGAGCTGTCCGTCGACGTCACCTTCCACGAGGTGGAACCGGCCCAGGCCGATCCCGTGCCGATCGGCGGGCCCATCGACGGCATGCGCGTGCTCGTGCTCGACGACGCCGGGCAGCGCGCGCCCATCGGCGTGCCCGGCCGGCTCCTCGCGGGCGGGATCGGGACCGCGCGCGGCTATGTGAACCGGCCGGGACTGACCGCCGACCGGTTCGTGCCCGACCCCGACCGGCCGGGGGAACGCCTGTACCGGACCGGCGACCTCGCGCGCTGGACCGGGGCGGGCACCCTCGACTTCCTCGGCCGCGCCGACGACCAGGTGAAGCTCCGGGGCGTGCGGATCGAGCCGGGGGAGATCGCCGCCGTCGCGGCCACCTTCCCGGCGGTCAGGGAGGCCGTGGTGACGGTCGTCGGCGAGCGGCTGGTCGGCTACTACGTCGCCGCCGGGGAGCCGCCGCGCGACGGCGACCTCACCGCCCACTGCGCGCGCCGCCTGCCCGCCGCCATGGTCCCCGGCATCTGGGTCCGTCTCGACCGCCTGCCGACCGGCCGGAACGGAAAACTCGACCGGGCGGCCCTGCCCGTTCCGGGCCCCGCCCCCGTCGAGGACGACCGCCCGCCCGAGGGGGCCGCCGAACGGCGCATCGCCGCGGTCTGGGCCGAGCTCCTGGGCGTCGACCCCGGCGCCCACCAGGACTTCTTCGCCCTGGGCGGCCACTCCCTGCTGGCCGTGCGAGCCCAGCACCGCCTGGCCGAGGAGTTCGACGTCGACCTGCCCCTGCGCATCTTCTTCGAGGCGACCACGGTGGCGGCCCTGGCCGTCGCGGTGGAGACCGAACTGGCCGCGCAGATCGCCGGACTGACGGACGCCGAAGTCGAAAACCTGCTCGCCGGGGGAGGCCGCCGTGACGCATGACACGACGCATGACAGGTCGGCGGCGATGCGGCGGGAGCTGCTGGAGCGGCGGCTCGCCGGGGCGCGCGGGCGGGGCGGCCGGCTGCCGGCCGCCGACCGGTCCGGTCCGCTGCCCCTCTCGCCCGGCCAGCGGCGGCTGTGGTTCCTGGACCGGCTGGACCCGGGCGGCACGGCGTACGTCGTGCCGCTCGTGCTGAGGTTCGGCGGCGCGGTCGATCCGGCGCGACTGCGCGACTGCCTGTCCGAACTGGCCGCCAGGCACGAGTCCCTGCGCACCCGCTTCGTCTCCGGCGACGGCGAGCCCCGCCAGGTGGTCGACCCTCCCGCCGCCGCCCGGCTCCCCGTCGTGACCCTCCCGCGGCCGGAGGAGACCGGCGGAGACGATGCGGCGGGCACGGCCGAGGCCCTCCGGCGCGTCGTCGCCGAGGAGGTGTGGCGGCCGTTCGACCTGGCGGCCGGGCCGGTCTGGCGGGCGTTGCTGGTCCGGGTGGCGCCCGGCGACCACGTGCTGGTCCTCACCGTCCACCACATCGTGTGCGACGGGCTCTCGCTGGAGATCCTCCGGCGGGAGCTGGCCGCCCTCTACGACGGCGCCGAGCTGCCCGCGCCGCCGCGCGTCCAGTACGCCGACTTCGCCGCCTGGCAGGCGGGGCGACCGGTCGCGGGACCGGAGTTCGATCACTGGCGGGACCGGCTCGCCGACCTGACGCCCCTCGAGCTGCCCACCGACCGGCCGCGTCCCGCCACCCGGGGGACCGGCGGCGCGATGACCGTCTTCGGCGTCCCCGCCGAGACCGCCGACGCGCTCGTCGCCTACGGCCGGCGCCGGGGCGCGACGCCGTACATGACCTTGCTGGCGGCGTTCTGCCTGCTGCTCGGCCGGTACGGCGGGCGGTCCGACGTCGCGGTCGGCAGCCCCGTGGCCGGGCGGCCCGGGCCCGAGCTGGACGGTGTCGTCGGCTTCTTCGTGAACATGCTGGTCATGCGGCTGAACCTGGCCGGGGATCCGGCCTTCGGCGACCTCGTCGACCGGGCGCGCCAGACCGCGCTGGACGCGTTCGCCCACCAGGACGTCCCCTTCGAGCGTCTGGCCGCCGCCCTCCATCCTGATCGCGACCTCACCCGCAATCCCCTCTTCCAGCATGTCTTCGCCTACGAGGAGGACCCGGAGACCGGCCCGGCACCCGAGACCGGGACCCCGGACGCGACGGCGCCCGCGGCCGGGGGCTCCGGCGCCGCGGTCTCGCGGGCGGCGGCCTCCGGCGCGGCGGCCGAGGTCGTGCCGGTGGTCTCGGTCACCGCCAAGTTCGATCTCCAGCTCACCGTGCGGCGGCGGGGCGACGGGTCGCTCGTCGGCGCCATGGAGTACGCCACCGACCTGTTCGACGCCGCCACCGTCGAGACGATGGCGGCGCGCTTCGTGCGCCTGCTGACCGCGATCGCCGCCGACCCCGAGGCCGCGGTCGCCGACCTGTCCGTGCTCGACTCCGCCGAGCGCGCCACTCTTCTGGCCTGGAGCACCGGCGGCACGCCGACGGATCCCGCCGACGCCGACGCCGGGGACGCCCGCACGTCCCGCACCGACGCCGACACTGACGCCGACGACGCCGATGACGTCGTCGCGCGCTTCGAGAGGCGGGCACGGGCCGAGCCCGGGCGGATCGCCGTCGTCGCGGGGGACGGGCGGCTGACCTACGGCGAGCTGGACGCACGGGCCGGCCGCCTCGCCCGGCGGCTGCGGGCGTCGGGGGCCGGGCCGGAGTCGAGGGTGGGCGTGTGCCTGGACCGCGGGACGGGACTCCTGGTCGCGCTGCTCGGCGTGGCGAAGGCGGGCGCGGCGTACGTGCCGCTCGACCCCTCCCATCCCGCCGGGCGGCTGGCCTACGTCGCCGCCGACGCGGGAGTCGAACTGACCGTCACCGAACCGCGGCACGCCGGCGCCCTCCCCGGTCCGGTGATCCTGATCGCCGACGCCGACGCCGACGCCGACGCCGACGCCGACGCCGAAGCCCGGGGCGGGGATCCCATCGGGAGGCTCGCGTATGTGATCTACACGTCGGGATCCACGGGACGGCCCAAGGGGGTGGCGGTCAGCCATCGGAACCTCGGGCGGTTGATCACGGTGGACCGGGGGCGCTTCGGGTTCGGGCCGGACGACGTGTGGGCGATGTGCCACTCGCCCGCGTTCGACTTCTCCGTCTGGGAGATGTGGGGGGCGCTCGGACACGGCGGACGGCTGGTGGTCGTGCCGCACGAGACCGCGCGGGACCCGGAGGCGCTCGCCGCGCTCGTGGCGGCCGAAGGGGTCACGATCCTCAACCAGACGCCGTCGGCCTTCGCCGGATTCGCGGCCGCCGTCCCGGCGCCGCCCGCCGCGCTGCGCATGGTCGTCTTCGGGGGTGAGCGTCTCGACGCGGCCGGGCTGCCGGACTGGCCCGGCGTCGAACTGGTCAACATGTACGGGATCACCGAGACGACCGTCCACGTCACACGGGGGGACGTGTCCGGGAGCCGGCGGCGGGACGACCGGGGCGGGGCGGCCGGAACGCACCCGGGCGCGCCCGGGGCGACCGGCGGGAGCCCGATCGGACGGCCGCTGGGAGACATGCGGACCTACGTGGTGGACGTGTTCGGGGACCTCGCGCCCGCCGGGGTCGTCGGCGAGCTGTACGTCGGCGGCGCCGGCGTCGCCCGGGGCTACCTCGGCAGGCCCGCGCTCACCGCCGAGCGGTTCGTGCCCGATCCGTACGGGACGGGGGGAGAGCGCCTCTACCGCTCGGGAGATCTCGGCCGGTGGACGGCCTCCGGGGAAC
This sequence comes from Planobispora longispora, assembly GCF_016863135.1. GTDB lineage: Bacteria > Actinomycetota > Actinomycetes > Streptosporangiales > Streptosporangiaceae > Planobispora > Planobispora longispora. The sequence goes on along the minus strand of NZ_BOOH01000064.1, from coordinate 86,824 downwards.
TGGAATTCCTCGGGCGGGCCGATCAGCAGGTGAAGATCCGGGGATACCGGATCGAGCCGGGCGAGGTGCGCGCGGCGCTCGTCGGCCACGCCGCCGTGGCGGACGCGGCCGTCGTCGCCCGCGAGGACGTCCCCGGGCACCGCAGGCTCGTCGCCTACGCGGTCCCCGCGCCGGACGCGCGGGTCGTGCCCGGCTGGGAGGACGGACTGCGCGACTTCCTGCGCGGGCTGCTGCCGCCCCACATGGTCCCGTCGGCGGTCGTCGCGGTGGCCGGGCTGCCGCTGACGCCCACCGGCAAACTGGACGCCGCGGCCCTGCCGCGGCCGGACGGCGGCCCCGGGCGCGGGTACGCGCCCCCCTCGACGGCCGCCGAGCGGCGGATGACCGACGTCTGGGAGGGCGTGCTCGGGCACGCCCCGGTCGGCGTCCGCGACGACTTCTTCGACCTGGGCGGCGACTCGATCCGCGCGGTCGCGCTGGTCGGCGCGTTGCGGGCCGAGGGGTTCGACGTCGCCGTGCGGGACGTGTTCGAGGACCGGACGATCGCGGCGCTCGCCGCACGCGCGGACGCCCGGCTGACGGCCGCGCCGTACACCGCCGTCGCGCCGTTCGCGCTGCTCGGCCCCGCCGAGCGCGCCGCGCTGCCGGACGGCCTGGTCGACGCCTATCCGCTCTCCCGGGTCCAGGCCGGGATGGTGTACGAGATGCTCGCCGACACCGGGCGCGGCAGCTACCACAACGTCACCAGCTTCAGCATCACCGACGACGCGCCCCTGGACGCGGACGCCCTCCGCGCGGCCGCGGCGGTCGTCGTCGACCGGCACGAGATCCTGCGCACCTCCATCGACCTCACCACCCACGACCGGCCTCTCCAGCTCGTCCACGCCGCGGCCGTCATGCCCGTGCGCGTCGGCGACCTGCGCGAATCCGGGGCCGGCGGCACGGCGGCCGCCGGGGCGGGCACGCCCCCGGGCTCCGGCGGGCTGGAGGCGTTCCTCGCCGGGGAGCGGGAGTCGCCGTTCGACCTGGCCGTCCCGCCGCTGCTGAGGCTGTCGGCGCACCGGACCGGGGAGCGCACCTGGCGGCTCTCGCTCACCGAGTGCCACGCGATCCTCGAAGGCTGGAGCTACCACTCGCTGCTCATGGAGCTGCTGACCTGCTACCGCGCGATCCGCGACGGCGAGACCCCGCCCGCCTCCGACCCGCCGCCGGTCCGGTACGCGGACTTCGTCGCCGCCGAGCTGGAGACCCTCGCGGACGAGGACTCGTCGGCGTACTGGAGGGACGTGGTCACCGGCCACGCGAAGCTCACGCTGCCCGCGGCCTGGAAGGACCCGCGGGGCGGGCGGGAGCCGTACCGGATCCAGATCCCGCTGTTCGACCAGGACGCGGGGCTGCGGCGGCTGGCGGCGGAGGCCGGGACGCCGCTGAAGAGCGTGCTGCTCGCCGCCCATCTGAAGGTCATGTCGGGGCTGACCCACGAGCGCGCCTTCCACACCGGGCTCGTCTGCGACACCCGGCCCGAGGTGCTCGGCGCCGACCGCGTGCTGGGCATGTTCATCAACACCGTGCCGTTCCCGCACGAGCAGCGCGCGAGCACCTGGCGCGACCTCGTCCGGGACGTCTTCGCCGCCGAGACCCGGATGTGGCCGCACCGCCGCTTCCCGCTGCCCGCCGTGCAGCGGGAGCTGGCGGGCGGGCGGCAGCTCGTCGAGGTCTACTTCAACTACCTCGACTTCACCGTGGTCGACACCGGGCTGGTCGACCTGCCCGACAGCGTGGACATCAGCCCGAACGAGTTCCCGCTGTCGGTCACCGTGCTCGGCGGGCTGCTGACGCTCACCTCGCGGCCGGAGGTCCTGGCCGCGGAGCAGGCCGCACGGCTGGCCGAGCGGTACCGCGCGGTCCTCGACGCCATGGCCGCCGACCCGTACGGCGACGCGCTGGCCGCCCGTCTCGTCCCCGGCGAGCGCGAGCGGCTGCTGCAGGGCCCGCCCGAGCTGCCCCGGCCGCCGGTGACCGCGCTGGAGGTGTTCGAGGAGACCGCCAGGCTGCTGCCGGACGCGGTCGCGGTCACGACCTGGGACGGCGGCGCGCTCACCTACGCCGAGCTCGACGCCCGCGCCAACCAGGTCGCCTGGGAGCTGCGCGGGCGGGGGGCCGGGCCGGAGACCGTCGTCGGGGTCTGCATGGACCGCGGGCCCGACCTGATCCCGGCGCTGCTGGGCGTGTGGAAGGCGCGGGCGGCGTACACGCCGCTGGAGCCGGCGTACCCGGCCGAGCGCTGGGCAGGCGTCCTCGCCGACGCGGGCGCCCTGGTCGTCGTCGCCGACCCCGCGTACGCGGACCGGATCCGCGAGGTCCACGCCGGCCCGGTCGTCACCCCCGGCATGTGGGCGGACCGGCCGGTGAGCCGGCCGCCCGGGACCGCCGACCTCGACGGGCTGGCCTACATCATGTACACCTCCGGGTCGACCGGCCGTCCGAAGGGCGTGCTGATCGGGCACCGGGGCCTGGCCAACTACCTGTGGTGGGCCGTCGAACGCTACGCGGCGCACGGGTGCGGCGGGGCTCCGCTGTTCTCGTCGATCGCGTTCGACATGGTGGTGCCCAACATCTTCACGCCGCTCATGATCGGGCAGCGCGTGCACCTGCTGCCGCCGCGGCCCGAGCCGGGCGAGCTGGGCGGCCTGCTCGCGGACGGCGGTCCCTACAGCTTCATCAAGCTCACCCCCGGGCACGTCGAACTGCTCGTCCACCAGCTCGACCCCGGCCGCGCCGCGGGGCTCGCCGAGCTGCTCGCGATCGGCGCGGACGCGTTCCCGGCCGGGATCCTCGACCGCCTGCTCGCGGTGGGCGGCGGCGTCCGGGCGCTCAACGAGTACGGCCCGACCGAGATCTCCGTCGCCAACAGCACCTACGCCGTCGACGGCCCGGTCGACGGCGAGATCGTGCCCATCGGCGTGCCGATCCCGAACACCACCATGTACGTCCTGGACCGGCAGCTCGAACCCGTCCCCGCCGGGGTCGTCGGAGAGATCTACATCGGCGGCGCCGGAGTGGCCAGGGGCTACAACGCGATGCCCGCCCGCACCGCCGAGCGGTTCGTCCCGGATCCGTACGGCCGGCCCGGCGCCCGCCTCTATCGCACGGGCGACCTCGCGTCCGTGCGCGAGAGCGGTGACGTCGACTTCCTCGGCCGGGCCGACGACCAGATCAAGATCCGCGGTTACCGGATCGAGCCGGGCGAGGTCCAGGCCGTCCTGACCGGTCACCCGGCCGTCCACGAGGCCCTCGTCCTGGCTCGCGACGAGCGGCTCGTCGCGTACTGGGTGCCGGTGGCCGGCGGCGACGCGGACGCCGACCTGGCGGGCTGGTGCCGGGAGCGGCTGCCGGACCACATGGTGCCCGCGCACGCCGTACCGGTTCCGGCGATCCCGCTGAACGCCAACGGCAAGGTCGACCGCGGCGCGCTGCCCGATCCGGGCTCCGCGGCGGGGCGGGTGCGCGTGCCGCCGAGGACGGAGACCGAGCGGCGGATCGCCGAGGTGTGGGCGGCCATGCTCGGCGCCGAGCCCGGCGTCGCCGACGACTTCTTCACGCTCGGCGGCCATTCGATCATGGTCGTCCGGATGGTCGCGCGGCTGCGCGAGGTCTTCGGAGTCGTGCTGCCGATGCGCGAGGTCTTCGACCGGCCGACCGTCGAGGGCGTCGCCCGCCTGGTGGATGGGATGACCGCCGAGGGCGTCGTGCCCGGCCCCGTCCCGGCCGTCCGCCGCGACGGCCCGCTCCCGTTGTCGGCCGCCCAGCGCCGTCTGTGGCTCCTCGACCGGCTCAACCCGGCGAGCCCCGAATACCTCGTCCCCATCGCGGTGCGGCTCCGCGGCCCGCTCCGGCCGGAGGGCGTGCACGACGCGTGGCGGCGGATCACCGCCCGCCACGAGATCCTCCGCACCCGCTACACGGTCGCCGGCGGCGAACCCCGCCAGGTCGTCGATCCGCCCGGTCCGATCGCGTTCGACCTCGTCGAGGGACCGGTGGGGGAGGAGGGGTGGCCGCCCGCCGCGCTGGAGGCCGCGCGGCGGCCGTTCGACCTGGCCCGGGAATGGCCGCTCCGGGTGCGGCTGATCCGGATCGCCGAGGACGACCATCTGATGGTCGCCGTCCTCCACCACATCGCCTGCGACGGCTGGTCCGCCCGGCTCCTGGAGACCGAGTTCGCCGCCTTCTCCGCGGGCGGCTCCGGAGACGGCCTGCCCGAGCCGCTCCAGTACGCCGACTACGCCGCCTGGCAGGACGGCCGGGTCCGGGAGGAGTCGCTCGGCTACTGGCGCGGGCGGCTCGCGGGGATGGAACCGCTGCCGCTGGCCGGGGACCGGCCGCGGCCCGGGACGCGTGACTGGGCGGGCGACGCCGTGCCGTTCGCGGTGCCCGGCCGCACGGCCGCCGCCCTGCGCGGGATCGCCCGCGAGCACGGGACGACGATGTTCGTCACCCTGCTGGCCGCCTTCCAGGTGCTGCTGGCCCGCCACACCGGCGCCCGCGACATCCCGCTCGGCACCCCCGTCGCCGGGCGTGACCACCCCGCCCTGGCGAACCTCGTCGGCTGCACCGTCAACACCCTCGTCCTCCGCGGCGACCTGCGCGGCGACCCCGCCTTCACCGACGTCCTGGAGGCCGCCCGCCGGACGGTCACCGAGGCGCTGGCCCACCAGGACGTGCCCTTCGAGACCCTCGTCGAGGACCTGTCGCCCGACCGAGACCTGTCCCGCACCCCCCTCTTCGAGGTCATGTACGCCCTCGACCACGCCTCCACCCGCGCGATGTGGACCTCCACCGCGGACGGCGGCCCGCCGGATCCGGGGGCGGCGCCCACCGGCCCGGGCGACCCCCGGCAGGACGGCTCCGGGCCCTCGCTCTCCGCCGCGCCTGTCGTGCTGGACGGCGAGGTCGCCAAGTTCGATCTGAGCCTGCACCTCGACGAGTACGGCGACACGCTGACCGGGATCTTCGAGTACGGCACCGCGATCTTCGACCGGAGGACGATCGAGCGGCTGACCGGCAGGTTCCTGGGACTGCTGGAGGAGATCGCCGCCGACCCGGCCGCCCCGCTCTCCCGGCTCGCGGTCCCGGCGGAGACGCCCGCGGTCCTCGCCGCCGGACCGCCGGCCCTCGCGGACGCGCTCCCGGATCCCTGGACCTCCGCCCCGGAGGCGATCGCCGCGCACGCCCGCCGGACACCCGACGCCGTGGCCGTGTCGGGCCCGGCGGCCGGACCGGTCACCGGGCGTCTCACGTACGGCGAGCTCGACCGGGCCGCCCGGCGGATCGCCGCGCGGCTGCGGGAGTCGGGGGCCGGGCCGGAGGACGTCGTCGGCGTGTGCGTCGAGCGCGGTCCCGGGCTGCTGTCCGCGCTCCTCGGCGTCTGGTACGCGGGAGCGGCCTACCTCCCGCTCGAACCCGGCTGGCCCGCGCCGCGCCGGGCCGCCCTCCTGGCCGACGCCGGGAGCCGCGTCCTGCTCACCGACTCCGGCGCGGACGGCCCGCCCGGCGTCACCGTCCTCACCCCGGCCGACTGCGCGCACGCGGCGGAGGCCGAACCGGTCGCCGTCGATCCCGACTCCGTCGCGTATGTGATCTACACGTCGGGCTCGACCGGGGCGCCGAAGGGGGTGGAGGTGCCGCACCGGGCGCTGGGGGCCTACCTGCTGGACGCGGCGCGGCGATACGACGCCTCCCGCGGGTCGGCGGTGTTCTCGTCGGCGGCCTACGACATGACGGTCACCGCGCTGTTCGCGCCGCTCGTGGCCGGGGGGCGGGTGCGCGTGCTCCCGCCCGACCTCGACCTGGCCGGGCTCGGACGGCTGCTGGCGCAGTCGGGGCCGTACGGGTTCGTGAAGATGACGCCGGGACATCTGGAGGCGATGCTCTCCTCCCTCCCGGGCGCGGTTCCGGAGGCGGCGCACCTGGTGGTCGGCGGCGAGGCCCTGCGGGCGTCGCTCGCCGCGCGCTGGCCGGACGCGGGCGGGCGGGCCCGGATCGTCAACGAGTACGGCCCGACCGAGACGACCGTCGCCTGCACCGCCCACATCGCCGGAGGCGGGGATCCCGGCTCCCGGGACGCGGCCGGCCGGACCGAGTCCTCCCGGGCGCCGGCCGCCGGGACGGCCGCGGAGACGCGCGTCCCGGCCGGACGGACGGTCGCGGGAGCGGCCGTGTACGTCCTCGATCCCTGGCTCGACCCCTGCCCGGCGGGCACGCCGGGCGAGGTCATGATCGGTGGCGCGGGCGTCGCCCGCGGTTACCGGGGCAGGCCGGGGCCGACCGCCGAGCGCTTCGTCCCCGACCCCTTCGGCCCGCCCGGGTCGCGCATGTACCGCAGCGGCGACCTCGGCCGCGTCCTGGACTCCGGCGACCTGGACCTGCTCGGCCGGGTGGACGACCAGGTGAAGATCCGCGGCCATCGCGTGGAGCCCGGCGAGGTCGCCGCCGTCCTGGCCGCCCACCCGGCGGTGGCCGAAGCCGTCGTCGTCCCCGCCGACGGCCGCCTCGTGGGCTACGCCGTGCCGGCGGCGGAGGCGGACGGGGCGGACGCCGGCGGTCCGGCCGCTCACGGCGCAGCCGACGGGGCGGGCGGGCGGGCGGTGGACGAGGACGAGCTGATCGGGTGGCTGCGGGAGAGGCTGCCGGGACAGCTCGTGCCCTGGCGGGTGGTGACGATCGGCGCCGTCCCGCTGACCGCCAACGGGAAGGTCGACAAGAGGGCGTTGCCGGCGCCGGCCGCCGCCGCGGTCCGCACGCCCCCGGCCACCGCCGCGGAGCGCCTGCTCGCCGAGGTCTGGACCGAGCTGCTCGGCACCGACGAGTTCGGGGTGCACGACGACTTCTTCCGGCTCGGCGGCCACTCCATCCTCGCGGTCCGGCTGCTGGCCAGGCTGCAGGAGGTCTTCGAGGTGGAACTGACGTTCCGGACCGTGTTCGAACATCCCACCGTCGCCGGGCTCGCCCGCACGGTGGAGGAGGCGATCCGCGCGGAGGTCGCCGGGCTCACCGACACCGAGGTCGCGGACGAGGCGCGGCGGCAGAGAGGCAGGTCCTCATGACAGACATCCTCCGTGAGGAACTGGTCCAGGCCAGACTCGCCGGCATCCGGTCGGGACGCCGGGCGACGATCCCGCGCGCGCCGCGCGGCGGCCCGCTGCCGCCGTCGTTCGGGCAGCGCAGGCTGTGGGTGCTGGAGCGGCTCGACCCCGACGGCGGCGAGTACCTGGTGCCCACTGTGATGCGGATGCCGCCGTCACTCGACCCCGAGCTGGTGCGCGGCGCGTGGCAGGCCCTCGTCGACCGGCACGAGGCCCTGCGGACCCGGTACGTCGTGGTCGGCGACGAGCCGATGCAGGTCATCGACGACACCGGCGCGATCGACTTCGAGTTCCGCGAGCTGACCGAGGACGCCGCCCTGCGGTGGGCGGAGGAGGCGTCCGGGGAGCCGTTCGCGCTCGACCGCGAGTGGCCGGTGCGCGTCCGGCTGGCCCGCCTCCCCGCGGGCGACCACCTGCTCGTCGTCGTGCTGCACCACATCGCCTGCGACGCCTGGTCCAACGGGGTCCTGGGCGAGGAGTTCGGCACCGTCTACACCGCCCTCGCGGCCGGGGTCCCCGCCGACCTGCCCGAGCTGCCCGTCCAGTACGCCGACTACGCCGTCTGGCAGCGCGAGCGGCTCACCGGCGAGCTGCGCGAGCAGATCCTCGGCTACTGGCGGGACCGGCTCGACGGCCTGCCCCGGCTGCGGTTGCCGCTGGACCGGCCGCGGCCGCCGATGCGCGGCGGCACCGGCGGCACGGTCCCGTTCCATGTCCGGGCCGATGTCGCCGAACGCCTCCGGGCGATCGCCGAGGAGCACGACGCCACCCTGTACATGGTGCTGCTGGCCGCCTTCCAGGCGCTGATCGGCCGCTACTGCGGCACCCGCGACGTGGTCGTCGGCACGGTCGTCTGCGGGCGCACGCGGCCCGAGGTCGACCGGATGGTCGGCTTCCTCGTCAACACCCTCGTCGTCCGGACGAACTGGCGGCCGGACGCCGACTTCCACGCGCTCGTCGGCCTGACCAGGACGGCGGTGCTGGGCGCGCTGGACAACCAGGACCTGCCGTTCGAGCAGCTCGTCGAGGAGCTGCAGCCCGAACGCGACCCGTCCAGGATGCCCCTGTTCGACGTCATGTTCGGCTCCCAGACCGACGACTCGCTCAGGGTCGGCCTGGACGAGCTGGCCGCCACCCAGGTCGTGCCGGACTCGCCGGTCGCCAAGTTCGACCTCAGCGGCTACGTGGAGGACGTGGCCGACGGGACGCTGCTCGGCCGTCTGGAGTTCGCCACCCAGATCTTCGACCGCGCGACCGTCGCCGGGATGGCCGCCCGCTACGTCCGCCTGCTCGAACTCGTCGCCGCCGACCCCGCGACGAAGGTCGCCCTGGCGGACGTCTTCGACGAGGCCAGCGTGGTCGAGGGACGGCCCGCGCCGGACGCGCCGCTCGTGCTCGACGCCTTCGAGGCCCAGGCGCGCGCGACGCCGGCCGCCACCGCCGTCGCCTTCAGCGGCGGCACGACCACCTACGCCGAGCTGGACGCCCGCGCCGAGCGGGTCGCCCGCGTGCTGCGCGGGCGCGGGGCCGGGCCGGAGAGCGTCGTCGGCGTCAACCTGCTGCGGCACGAGCACCTGCTGCCCGCCATGCTCGGCTGCTGGAAGGCGGGGGCCGCGTACGTGCCGCTCGATCCGGCCTTCCCGGTCGAGCGCCGGAGGCTGATGCTCGCCGACGCGGGCGCGGCCGTCGTCCTGGCCGAGCCGATCACCGACGACCTCACGGGCACGCCCGGCCTGGACGTCGTCTCGATGCCCGGCGTCATGGCGGGCGCGGATGAGGGCACGGAGGAGGGTGCGGAAACGGCTTCGGCGGCGGACGCCGGGCGGGACGCGGGGCCGGAGACCGGCGCCGGGAATCCGGCCACCGGCGGCCGGAGGCCGCTCGACCCCGACTCCCTCGCATACGTGATCTACACGTCCGGTTCGACCGGGCGGCCCAAGGGGGTCATGGTCAGCCACGGGTCGCTCGCCGGGTACACCGAGCACGCGGCGGCCTACCTGCGGGGCGACGGGGGCGTGCCGCTGTTCCTGTCGGTCGCGTTCGACATCTCGGTGCCGGCGCTGTACCCGCCGCTCGTCACCGGCAGGCAGGTCACGATGCTGCCCGACGACCTCGACCTGGCCGCCCTCGGCCGGGCGCTCGCCGACACCGCGCCGCACGCGTTCATCGACCTCACCCCTTCCCACCTGGAGCTGCTCTGCCACCAGCTCGGTCCCGCCGACGCCGCGCGGCTGACCGGGCTGTTCGTCGCGGGCGGCCAGGCGCTGCCGTACGCGCACGTGCGGTCGTGGTGGGAGCTCGACACGAGCACGCCGATCGTGAACGAGTACGGTCCGACCGAGGCGACCGTCGGCTGCCTGCGCCACCCCGTGGACGACCCCCCGGATCCGGCCGACGGCGTCGTCCCGGTGGGGACGCCGATCCCCGGGGTCGTCGTCCACGTCGTGGACGAGGAACTGCAGCCGGTCCCTCCGGGGATCGAGGGCGAACTGTGCGTCGCCGGGCCGTACCTCGCCCGCGGCTACCTGGGCAGCCCGGGACTGACCGCCGAACGCTTCGTGCCCGCGCCCGGCGGCGGACGCCTCTACCGGACGGGCGACCTCGCCGTGCTCTCCGGCGGCGTGCTGGAGTTCCGCGGCCGGATCGACGACCAGGTCAAGATCCGCGGCTACCGCATCGAGCCGGGCGAGATCGCCGCGGTGCTCCGCGGCCACCCGCGGGTCCGGGACGCCGCCGTCGTGCCGCGCGAGCAGCCCGGCGGGGTCCGGCTGGTCGCGTACGCGGTGGGGGAGACGACCTTCGAGGAACTGCTCGCGCACTGCAGGGGGAAACTGCCCGAGTACATGGTCCCCGCCGCGTTCGTCACGCTGGAGGCCCTCCCGCTGACCCCGCACGGCAAGCTCGACACGGCCGCGCTGCCCGACCCCGACCCCGTCCGGGCCGCCGAGTACCGGGCCCCGGACACGGAGACCGAGGAGATCGTCGCCGAACTGTGGACCGAGATCCTGGGCGGAGACCCGCCCGGCGCGCACGACGACTTCTTCGCCGCGGGAGGCGACTCGGTCAGCGCCATCCGGATGATCGGCGGCATCCGCGACAGCTTCGACGTCGACGTCCCCTTCCGCACGTTCTTCGCCGGACCGACGGTCGCCGCCCTCGCCGCCGCGGTCGAGGCCGCCGTGCGCGCCGAGATCCAGGAGATGACCCGCGCCGAGCTGCTCGCCTACGGCGAGGAGCAGGCATGAGCGTCCCCGATTCCGGTCACACCGCCGCGGAGAGTCCCGCGCGGGACACCGCCGCGTTGCGGGAGGACCTGATCAGGCGGCGGCTCGCCGGCGCCAGGCGGCGACGGCGGGGAATCCCCGCCGCCGACCGGTCGGGCCCGCTGCCGCTGTCCTTCGGGCAGCTCCGGCTGTGGCTGCTGCACCAGCTCGACCCGGACAGCCCCGAGTACCTCGTGCCGATGGCCATGCGGCTGCGCGGCACCCTGGACACCGCCGCCGTCCGGCGCGCCTGGGACGCCACGGTGGCCCGGCACGAGATCCTGCGGACCCGCTACGTCGTCGTGGACGGCACCCCCGCTCAGGTCGTCGACGAGGCGGCGCCCCTGGCCGTACGGGAGGCCGACCTGACCGGACTGCCCCGGGACGGGCGGCTCGCGGCGGCCCTGGAGGTCTTCGAGCGCGAGGCGGGCACGCCGTTCGCGCTCGACCGGGAGTGGCCGGTGCGCGTCTGGCTCGGCACCCTCGGCCCCGGCGACCACGTCATGATCACCGTCTACCACCACATCGCCTTCGACGGCTGGTCGCTCGGCGTCATCGACGCGGAGTGGCCCGCCCTCTACCTGGGGTACGCCCTCGGCGAGCCCGACCCGGCCGCCGCCCTGCCGCCGCTGCCCGTCCAGTACGGCGACTACGCCGTCTGGCAGCGCGAACGCCTGGCGGGCGGGCCGCTGCTCGACCGCGAGCTGGCCTACTGGCACACCCGGCTGGCCGGGCTGCCCGCCCTCGACCTGCCCACCGACCGGCCGCGGCCCGCCGTCCGGGATTGGGCCGGCGCGAAGGTGGAGTTCACCGTGCCGCCCGGCCTCACCGAACGGCTGCGCCAGGCCGGCCGCGACCACCAGGCGACCCTGTTCATGGTGCTGCTCACCGCGTTCCAGGTGCTGCTGTCGCGATACACCGGCCAGCGGGACATCGCGGTCGGCACCCCGGTCGCCGGCCGCACCCTGCCCGAGCTGGAAAGGATGATCGGGTTCACGGTGAACACGCTGGTCATCCGCGGGACCTGGCGCGGCGACCCGTCGTTCGCCGCGCTGCTCGGCCAGACCAGGACGGCCGTCCTCGACGCGCTCGACCACCAGGAACTGCCGTTCGAACGGCTCGTCGACGACCTCGAGCCCGACCGCGACATGTCGCGCAACCCGCTCTTCCAGGTGATGTTCGGCCTGCACAACGAGGAGTCCGGCGAGGGCGACTACGGCGTGCTGACCGCCGAGACGCTGACGACGCGCAGCGCGGTCGCCAAATTCGACCTCAACCTGCACTTCGAGGAGACCGCGGCCGGCGGCCTGTCCGGCGTGCTCGACTACGCGACCGCGCTGTTCGACCGCGAGACGGCCGAACGTCTCGTCGTCCACCTGCGCCGCGTCCTGGACGCGGTGGCCGCCGGCCCCGCCCGCCCGATCTCGGCGCTCGCCCTCACCGGCCCGGACGATCCGGTGATCGTCCCCCCGGAGGCGTGGGCGGGGGTGGAACCGGTCGTCGACCGGGTGGAGCGCCGGGCCCGGTCGCACCCCGCCGACATCGCCCTGACCGCGTGGACCGACGGAGTCCCCGCGGGACCGGCGGCCGGGCACGGGGCGGGGGCCGGACCCCCGGCCTCCTCCGCGTCCGGCGCGGGCGACGGCCGGGTCGCGCTGACATACGCCGATCTCGACCGGGAGGCCGACCGGCTCGCGTGGCGGCTGCGGGACGCCGGGGTGGGACCCGAACAGCGGGTGGCCGTCTGCCTGCCGCGCGGCCCCGGCCTCGTGCCCGCGCACCTGGCCGTCTGGAAGGCGGGCGGCGCCTACGTCCCCCTCGACCCGGCCCACCCGGACGCCCGCCTCCACGACATCCTCTCGGACTCCGGCGCGACCGCCCTCATCACGGACGCCGGCCTGGCCGGGCGATTCGAGGGGGTGGCCGCGGACCCGGCCGGCGGTCCCGGCGGCGTACGGCTGCTGCTGACCGGCGGGCCGGAGGAAAGGGTGAGCGGGCCGGAGGAAGGGGCGGGAGGGCGGGCGACGGGCCGGGCCGGGCCGCCGCCCCGGGACACCGACCTGGACGGGCTCGCGTACGTGATCTACACGTCGGGGTCGACCGGGCGGCCGAAGGGGGTCGCGGTCACGCACCGGAACCTGGCCCGGCTGCTCGCGGCGACCGAGCAGGGGTTCCGGTTCGGCGCGGACGACGTGTGGACGTGCTTCCACTCGGCGGCGTTCGACTTCTCGGTGTGGGAGATCTGGGGCGCGCTGGCGGCCGGAGGCCGGGTCGTCGTCGTCCCCCACGACGTCTCGCGCTCGCCGGAGGAGTTCCTCGACCTGCTGTGCGCCGAACGCGTCACCGTGCTCAACCAGACGCCGTCCGCCTTCTCCGGGCTGGTGGCCGCCGCGGGGCGGGACGACCCCCGGCTGGCCGGGCTCGCGCTCCGCCTCGTCGTCTTCGGCGGCGAACGCCTCGTCACCGCCTCGCTCGCGCCGTGGTTCGACCGGTTCGGCCCGGACGGTCCCGAACTCGTCAACATGTACGGCATCACCGAGACCACCGTCCACGTCACGGCCCACCGCGTCGGAGCGGCCGAGGACGGGGAGGGCAGCCGCATCGGCCGCCCGCTGGACGACCTCGGCGTGGTCGTCCTCGACTGCTACGGCGACCCGGCCCCGCCCGGCGTCGCGGGGGAGATCCACGTCGGCGGCGGGGGCGTCGCCCGCGGTTATCTCGGCCGTCCCGCCCTGACCGCCGAGCGGTTCGTCCCCGACCCGTACGGCCCGCCCGGCTCGCGCATGTACCGCTCCGGCGACCGGGCCAGGACCCGTGCCGACGGCACCCTGGAGTTCCTCGGCCGGCTCGACGATCAGATCACCCTGCGCGGCCACCGCGTCGAGCCCGGCGAGGTCGAATCCGTCCTGAACCGCCACCCCGCCGTCCGCGAGGCGGCGGTCGCCGTCCGCGACGGCCGCCTGGTGGCGTACGTGGCCGCGGACGGCGCCGGCGCCGTGCTCGACACCGCCGGGCTGCGGGCGCACTGCGCCGGGACGCTGCCCGCGTACATGGTCCCCGGCCTCTGGGTCCGGGTGGACGGGCTGCCCCTCACGCCGAACGGCAAGCTCGACCGGCGGGCCCTGCCCGACGCGGCCCCCGCGGAGGCGCCGGCCGGGCCCCGGGGCGCCCCCCGGACGCGGACCGAGGCGCTGATGATCGAGGGCTGGTCCCGGGCCCTGGGGCGCGCCGGATCCGGCGCGGGCGTCGGCGTCGACGAGGACTTCTTCGAGATGGGCGGAGACTCGCTGCGCGCCGTCGCGCTCGTGGGGGATCTCCGGGCGGCCGGGTTCGACGTGAGCGTGCGGGACCTGTTCGAACGCCGGACACCGGCCCGGCTGGCGGCGCTCGCCGACGAGCGCCCGGCCGCCGAGCAGGCCCCGCCGGTCGCGCCGTTCGCGCTGCTGCCCGCCGCCGACGTGGCCGGGCTCCCGGCCGGCACGGCCGACGCCTACCCGCTGTCGCAGATCCAGGCGGGAATGGTCTACCAGACGCTCCTGCATCCGGAGCGGGGGTACTACCACGACGTCTTCGGGTTCGTCGTCCGGGACGACCGGCCCTTCGACGAGGACGCCCTGCGTGCGGCCGCCGCGGCGGCCGTCCGGCGGCACGAGAACCTGCGCACCTGCGTCGACCTGGCCGCCTACTCCGTCCCGATCCAGATCGTCCTGAACGACGCCGAGCTCCCGATCGAGGTCGAGGACCTCCGGGGACGCACCCCGGAGGAGATCGCGGCGGCGGTCGAGCGCCGGGTGGCCGCCGAGCGCGACCGGTTCTTCGACCTGGCCGCGGCTCCGCTGATGCGGCTGCACGTCCAGATCGAGGCGGACGACCGCTGGCGGCTGTGGACGACCCTCCACCACGTCATCATCGAAGGCTGGAGCCACCACCGGCTCCTGATGGAGCTGCTCGACGACTACCGCGCCGCCGTCCGGGGACTCCCGCCCGCCCCCGCCCCCGCCCCCGCTCCGGCCGCCGTACGGCACGCCGACTTCGTGGCCGCCGAACTGGCCGCGCTCGACTCGCCGGAGGACCGGGCGTACTGGGCGGACGTGCTCGGCCGGCACGAGCGCTGGGCCGTGCCGGACGACTGGGGCGACCCCGCCGCGACCGGCGAGGTCGACAGGATCCACATCGACCTCCTCGGCGCGTACGAGGGGCTGCTGCGGCTGGCCTCGGCTGCCGGGGTGCCGCTCAAGAGCGTGCTGCTCGCGGCGCATCTGAAGGTGCTCAGCACGTTCACCGGAGACGAGGCCTTCCACACCGGGCTGCTGTGCGACGCCCGCCCGGAGGCCGCCGGGGCCGACCGGGTGACCGGGATGTTCCTGAACATGGTGCCGTTCCCGTTCGAGCTGCGCGCGAGCACCTGGCGCGACCTCGTCCGGGAGGTCTTCGCCACCGAGGTCGCGCTGTGGCCGCACCGGCGCTTCCCGCTGCCCGAGATGCGCCGGCGCTGGGGCGGCGGGGGAGACCTGCTGCCCGCGTTCTTCAACTACCTCGACTTCCACATCGTGGACACCGAGGTCGTGGACGTCACGGAGAACGTCGGCGAGGGGGACAACGAGTTCCCGCTGGTGGTCGTCACCCTCGGCGGCACCCTCACCCTGACCACCCACCGCCGCGCCATCAGCCGGCGCTCGGCCGCCCGCCTGGCCGAGATGTACCGCCTGGTCATCGACTCCATGGCGGCCGACCCCGCCGGTGACGCCCTCGCCCTGCCCGCCGGCGGCGCCTTCGCCCCGCCCGCCGCCGCGAAGCCTCCCGGGGGCGCCGCCCACCCGGCCGCCGCCCACCCGGAACGGCTCTCGGCGCCCGGGACGATCGCGGCCCGGGCCGGGGAGGCGCCGAGCGCCGTCGCCGTGACCGGCGCCGGTCCGCCCCTCACCTTCGGCGGGCTCGACCGGCTGGCGCGGCAGGCGGCCGGGCGGCTGGCCGAGGCGGGGGCGGGGCCGGAGCACGTCGTCGGGGTACGGCTGGCCCGGGGGCCGGATCTGATCGTCGCGCTGCTCGGCGTCTGGTACAGCGGCGCCGCCTACCTCCCGCTGGATCCTTCCTGGCCGGATCGCCGGATCACCGATCTGCTGGCCGACGCCCGCGCCGCGATCCTCGTCACCGACAGCCCCGTCCTCCCCGGGATCCCCGGCACGGCGCCGCCGGACGTCACCGTGATCACCCCGGCCGACTGGACGGACGCGCCCGCCGTCCGGCCCGCCGCGGTCGATCCCGACACCCTCGCCTACGTCGTCTACACATCGGGATCGACCGGCCGCCCCAAGGGGGTGGAGGTCACCCACCGCAACCTGTCCGGATATCTCCGGCACGCCGCGGGGCGCGGCAGTTCGCCGCTGCTCGCCTCGTCCGCCTACGACCTCGCGGTCACCGCGCTGTTCGCGCCGCTGATGACCGGAGACCGCGTCCATCTGCTGCCCGAGCACGCCGACCTGGCCGACCTCGGCCGCCTGATCGCCGACGGCGGCCCGTACGGCTTCGTCAAGCTGACCCCGTCCCACCTGGATGCGCTCTCCCGCACCTGGCCGCGGGAGGCCGCGCCGCCCGCCCGGGACGTGGCGGGAACCTGGATCGTCGGCGGCGAGACCCTGACGGCCGCGCTGGCCCGCCGCTGGCTGGCCGCCGCCCCGGGCACGACGGTCGTCAACGAGTACGGCCCCACGGAGGCCACCGTCGCCTGCGCGGTCCACCCGGTGGACCCGCAGGGCGACCCGCCGGGGGAGCGGGTGCCGGTCGGCCGGGCGATGCCCGGAGCCGAGGTCCGCGTCCTGGACCGGTGGTTCGAACCGAGGCCGGCCGGCGTGCCCGGCGAGGTCATGATCGCCGGAACCGGCGTGGCCCGCGGCTACCGCGGCCGCCCCGCGCTCACCGCCGAGCGGTTCGTCCCCGACCCCTACGGCCCGCCCGGCTCGCGCATGTACCGCTCCGGCGACGCGGGCCGCGTCCTGGACTCCGGCGACCTCGACCTCCTGGGCCGGCTCGACGACCAGGTCAAGATCCGTGGCCACCGCGTGGAGCCCGGCGAGACCGCCGCCGTCCTGGCCGCCCACCCGGCCGTCCTCGACGCCGTGGTGATCCCCTCGGACGGCCGCCTGGTGGCGTACGCCGTACCGGGAGAACAGCCGTTCGCCGAGGACGGCCTGCTCGCGTGGTTGCGTGAACGGCTGCCCGCGCCGCTGGTGCCGTGGCGGATCGTGGAGATCGCCGCCGTGCCGGTGACCGCGGGGGGCAAACTCGACCGGGCCGCGCTGCCCGCGCCGGAGCCGCCCGCCCGCACCCGCGAGCCCAGCCCGCCCGCCACCCCGACCGAGATCGGCATCGCCGAGATCTGGCGCTCGGCGTTCGGCCGGGAGGAGATCGACGCCGAGGACGACTTCTTCGACCTGGGCGGCCACTCGCTGCTCATGCTCCGCGTGGTGGGCCTGGCCGCCGAACGCGGCCTCCCGCTGCGCGCCGCCGACATCCTCGAACTCCGCACCGTGCGCGCGATCGGCCACCGCATCGACACCGCGGGCGCCGATCAGGCATCGCTGTTCTGGCTGCGCGGCGGCGCCCGTGAGCCGCTGATCGCCGTCCACCCGGCCGGGGGCAGCTCACACTGGTACCTGCCGCTGGCCGAACGGATGGAGACGCCGGTGGCGGCGTTCGCCGTACCGGGCCTGGAAGCGGCAGCCGACATCGGGACGCTGGCCGGGCACTACGTCGCGCAGCTGCCCCCCGCGCGGCGCCACCACCTGTTCGCCTGGTCGTCGGGCAGTGTGATCGCGTGGGAGATGGCCGCCCGCCTGACCGCGCTCGGCCGCCCGCCCGCCCGGCTCACGCTGGCCGACCCGATGTCCGACATCCCCGGCAGCGACGTCGGTGAGGAGACCTTCGACCTGCTCGAAGAGCTGCTGCGCGAGCCGGGAGGGAACCGGCTGGCGCGCGCGATGACCGGCTACCGCGCCAGGCGGCTGCTGTCCGACCTCGGCGTCACGGCCTCCCAGGACGACTTCGCGGCGCTCGGCGCCGAGCTCAGCCTGTGGCGGACACTCGACCGGGCGACCGCCGCCTACCGGTTCGCCCCCCTGCCCGTGCCCGTCGTCCTGGTGGCCAGCGACGACTGCGCCGGGGGACGGCACAGCGTCACCGGTCACCAGCCGTACCCGGTCTACCTCGACCGCTGGCGGGAGCTGGCGGGCGGCGGGCTCACCGTCAGACGCCTCGGCTGCACCCATCGCGGGGTGTTCAACCCCCCCTACGTCGACACGCTCGCCCGAATCGCCAACGAGGTGATCACCCATGACGTCCGCTGACGGCGTCGCGGCACGTGCCGCGCGGCACGATTCCGGGACCGCCCGGCACCTGCTGACCCTCGCCGATCTCACCGCCGCCGACCTCGACCGCCTCGTGGAGCGCGGCTGCGCCATCGCCGCCCAGGTGAGGGCCGGTGACCCGGCGCTCGCCGGCACCCTGCACGGCCGGGTCGCGGGTGTCTACTTCACCCGCACCTCGACCCGGACCCGGACGGCGTTCTCCAGCGCCGCCCTCCGGCTCGGCGCCGGCCTCATCGCCTACGGCCCCGGGGACCTGCAGCTGAACACCGGCGAGACGATCGAGGACACCGGCCGCGTGCTCAGCGGCATGCTGGACGTCCTCGTCGTCCGGACGGCCGGACCCGTCGCCGAGATGGCGGCGCTGGCCGCGCAGCGGCGGATGGCGGTCGTCAACGCGATGAGCGCCGAGGAGCATCCCACCCAGGCGCTCGCCGACCTCACCACCATGCGCGCCAGGTTCGGCGCGCTCCCGGGCCTGCGCGTCCTGTACGTCGGCGAGGGCAACAACACCGCCGCCGCGCTGTCCCTCGCGCTCACCCGCTACCCGGGCACCGAGCTGCACCTGCGCACACCCCCCGGCTACGGCCTGCCGCCCGCCACCGCGCTCAAGGCCGAGGAGTACGGCGCCGCCGGCGGAGCCCTGCTCGTCGAACGGCACGACATGGCCCGGCTCCCGCAGCGGGTCGACGTCGTCTACACCACCCGCTGGCAGACCACCGGGACCACCAAGCCCGACCCCGACTGGCGTGCGGCGTTCGCGCCCTTCCAGGTGAACGAGACGCTGATGGACCGCTACCCGGACGCCCTCTTCCTGCACGACCTGCCGGCCCACAGGGGGGAGGAGGTGACCGCCGGGGTGCTGGACGGCCCCCGCAGCGTCGCCTTCGAGCAGGCGGAGAACAAGCTGTACAGCGCCATGGCCGTGCTGGAGTGGGCGGCGGGCGGTGCCCGGTGGTGACCGCGGGCGGTGGCGGTCGCCCCGGCCACCCGGACCGCCCGGACCGCCCGGACCGCCCGGACCGCCCGGACCGCCCGGACCGCCCCGACGGCCGCGCCGGTCCCGGTGTGGCCGTGCGCGGCGAGCGGCTGCTCGCCGACATCGCGCGGCTGGCGGCGATCGGCGGCCGGCCGGACGGCGGCGTCGACCGGGTGGCCGGGTCACCCGCCGACCTGGCCGCCCGCGACTGGCTGGGCGCGCGCATCGCCGGGGCGGGCTGCTTCACCTGGCGCGACACCGTCGGCAACGTCTTCGGCCGGGCTCCCGGCGGCACGGGCCCGTGGCTGCTCGCCGGGTCGCACACCGACACCGTCCCCGGCGGAGGCCGCCTCGACGGCGCGTACGGCGTGCTGGCCGCACTGGAAGTGCTGCGCACCCTGCGCGAGAACGACCACCCGGCCGCCCGCGCGCTGGAGATCGTCAGCTTCTGGGACGAGGAGGGCGCCTCACCCACCTCCGACGGAGGACTCGTCGGCTCCACCGCGTTCTGCGCCGGCGACCACATCGCCGACATCGCCGCCTTCCTCGAACCGCACATCGAGCAGGGCCCCCGGATGGAGCAGGCCGGCATCGACCTGGCCGTGGTCGACGGAATCGTCGGCATCGACCGGCACACCGTCGTCCTCACCGGTGAGACCAACCACGCGGGCACGACTCCGATGGCCCGGCGCGCCGACGCCGCCCGGGCCGCCGCCCGCGTCCTGGTCGCCGTCCGGGACATCGCCGCCGCGACCGATCCCGGCATGGTGGCCAACGTGGGCTGCGTCGACGTGCTGCCCGGCGCCCCGAACGTCGTGCCCGGCGAGGCGCGGCTGGTCGTCGAGTTCCGCGCGGCCACCCGCGCCGCCCTCGACCTGGCCGCCGCGCGACTGGCCGGGCACGCCGAGGCCGCCGCGCGGGACGAGCGGTGCGCGGCCGCCGTGGCGCCGCTGTCGCGCAAGCCGGAATCCCGGTTCGACCCCGGCCTGCGCGAGCTGCTCGACGGGGCGTGCCGCGGCCTCGGCGTACCGGTGACGAACCTGGTGAGCCTCGCCGGCCACGACGCCGGGGTGCTCAGCGGGCACGTCCCCACCGCCATGCTCTTCGTGCCGAGCACGGGCGGGATCAGCCACGCCCCGGCCGAGCACACCCCCGACCGCCAGCTCGTCCTGGGCTGCCAGGCGCTGCTCGACGCGGTGGTCGCCTGGTGGTACGGCGGAGGCACACGGCTCGTGACATCCGACCTAGCGAGAGGAGAACGATCATGACGGCTGTGCGGGTGAGGGGACTGCACAAGCGCTACGGCGACGTCGTCGCCGTCGACGGCATCGACCTCGACATCCAGCGGGGCGAGGTGTTCGGCCTGCTGGGACCGAACGGCGCCGGCAAGACGACGACCGTGGAGATCCTGGAAGGCTACCGCGGCCGCGACTCGGGCGAGGTCGACGTGCTCGGCATGGACCCGGGGAAGGCTCCCAACTCGTGGCGGGACCGGATCGGCGTCGTGTGGCAGAGCACCGCCGACACCCCCGAGCTGACCGTCGCCGAGATCATCGGGAACTTCGCACGCTACTACCGGCGCCCGCGCGATCCCGGCCAGGTCATCGAGCAGGTCGAGCTGACCGAGCAGGCGGGCAAGCGGGTGCACGCCCTGTCCGGCGGACAGCGCCGCAGGCTCGACGTCGCGCTCGGCATCATCGGAGATCCCGACCTGCTGTTCCTCGACGAGCCGACCACGGGCCTCGACCCCGAGGCCCGGCGCAGGTTCGCCGACCTCATCCGCGGCCTCGCCGCCGAGGGCACCACGATCCTGCTCACCAGCCACTACCTGGACGAGGTCGAGACGCTCGCCGGGCGGATCGCCGTCATCGCCCGAGGGAAGATCGTCGCTGAGGGCTCGCCCAAGACGCTCGGCGGCCGGGCCACCGCGGTCAGCACCGTCCAGTGGGTGGGCGAGGACGGCCTGCACACGATCGAGACCGACACCCCGGCCAAGGCCGTCGCCGACCTGTACGCGAAGTCGGGGGAGGTCTCCGGGCTCACCGTCACCCGGCCCACCCTCGAAGACGTCTACCTGAAGCTGATCGGAGCCGACGATGAGTGAGAACGTCACCCTGCCCTCCGTGACGGAGGAGCCCCCGCCGCGGCCCGCGCCCGCCCGGTTCGCCCGTGCCGAACCGGGCCGGGCCCTGCGGCTCGGGCTGGTGCGCACCGGCCTGGAGACGCGGATGTTCTTCCGCGAGAAGGACCAGATCGCCTTCGTCTTCTCCATCGCCGTCGTGATGCTGGTCATCCTGGCCTCGATCTTCACCACCCGGTACCGCGGGCTCGACGTGACGGTCTCCCAGGTCTACGCGGCCGGGCTGATCGGCACCGGCATCATGGCCGTCAGCTTCCAGAACCTCGGCATCTCGATCGCCGTCGAGCGTGACCTGGGCGGCCTGCGGCGGCTGGTCTCCACCCCGATGCCGCCGAGCGCGTACTTCATCGGCAAGGTGGGCAGCGTGTTCATCGTGGCCGTCATCCAGATCGCCATCCTGCTCGGCATCGGCGTCGCCTTCTTCGACCTGGAGCTGCCCTCCGCGATCGGCCCGTGGCTGACCTTCATCTGGGTCTTCGTCCTGGGCCTGGCCTCCATGACGATGCTGGGCATCGCCGCCAGCAGCGTGCCCCGCTCGGCGCGCAGCGCGACCGCCGTCATCACGCTGCCGTTCGTGGTGCTGCAGTTCATCTCCGGGGCGTTCATCCCGCACACCGACCTGCCCGACTGGCTGCTCAACCTCTCGGCCGTCTTCCCCCTCAAGTGGCTCTGCCAGGGCATGCGCTCGATCTTCCTCGGCGAGGAGGCCGCCGTCCTGGAACTCACCGGCGGCTACGAACTCGGCAGGGTCGCCCTCGTCCTCGCCGCCTGGACCGTCGGAGGCCTGGTCCTGTGCCTGCTCACCTTCCGCTGGAAGGACAACCGCACGAAGTGATCCGCTCTCCGGCGGACGCCGGGGCAGGACCGCCGGCTGGGCATCCCTCAGCGCGCCGAGGGCCGTTCCGCCTCCCGCCGTACCGCGAAGCCGCCGCGGCCGTCGAAGCCGACGCTGAACAGCACGTCGAAGCCGTCGGCCAGGAGCGGGCGGCACAGGCGTCCGAGGGTGGCGAAGACGCCCACCTCGGGCACCCGGGCCCGGCCCTGCCGCGCGGCGTTGCGCTCCAGCGAGCCGGGCACGTCCGGCGGGAACCAGTAGGCGATCACCCGTGCCCCGTGCCCCCTGGCGGCCTCGATGAGCGGCCGCCACTCCTCGGCCGACGGGTTGGTGTTGTCCACCGCGACGTCGAGGCCCTCGTCCAGCGCCTCGTGGATCAGGCGGAGCTGGCGTTCCTGGCGCCGGCGCGCCCTGGGGAAGTCGTCCTTGCTGACATGGACGTGCGTCGCCGCGAGCACCCGGTGGTAGAAGGTGCTCTTACCCGATCCCTGCAGCCCGATGAGGACCGCCACCTCCAGGACTCCCATCCCGTCATTCCAGCAGGCGGGGCCGGCCGTCCGGAGAGGAGGGCCCTCCTTCCCGGGCGGGGCGCGCACGTCAGGGGGCGTCGACGGTGGCCTGGACGGTCCGGGCGACGGGAACGGGGAGGGGATAGGGCCGCTCGACCGGGAGCAGATCTCGTGCGCGCTCGCGGTCACGAGCCCGGACGGCCGCATGGACCTCGTGCGCCAGGGCGGTGACGTCGGTGATCGAGACGATCCAGTCGCCGACGTAGCGGTCGACGGCCTCGCCCGACAGCCCGATCTGGACGGACCGGTGGGGCAGGGCGTTCAGGCCCAGGTCGCGCTCCGGGTCCCACTGGACGCGGACCGGGCTCCGCCGCAGCCGCCGCGCCCATTCGTCCCGGTCGCCGCCGTCGCCGCCGTGGTGGCTCAGGCAGGAGCGGGCCAGGGCCCACTCGAAGCCCTCCCGGGTGATCTCGACGGCCAGCACGCGCTCCTGGCCGGGCTTGGCAGCCCAGCCGCAGCGGTACATCATCCACAGGAACGACGGCTTGATCCAGGTCATCCGCTCCCGCTTGAACGGCGGGACGAACCGCTGGGCCGCGGCGGCCGGTCCGGCGATGGCCGGATCGTAGGCCTGGTAGACGGTGATCGAGTTCTCCGTGTAGGCGGCGCGGATCTGCCGGTAGGGCACGTTCATGGCAGCCAGCGTGGCGAACGGGCCTGCGGCCGGGCAACGGATTAACGCGCCGGGGGAAGCCGGGGGAAGGTGGTAGACACGGGACCATGCGACCCGAACCCGGCCAGGTGCTGCACTTCTCCGAGGACGCGACGATCACCCGGTTCGTCCCGCACGTGGCGGCCACGGCGCAGCGCTCCGAGGCGTACGTGTGGGCGGTGGACGCCGGCCGCTGCCCCGACTACTGGTTCCCCCGTCAGTGCCCGCGCGCCATGGCCTGGACCGTCCCGGAGACGACGGACGCCGACCGGGAACGGATCATCGGGCCCGGCTGCGGGCGGCGGGTCCACGCGATCGAGTACGGCTGGCTGGAGGCGTTCCTGAACGTGCGCCTGTACGCCTACCGCCTGCCCGCGGAGAAGTTCGCCCCCATCGGCGAGCCGGTGCCGCACGCCATGGTCGCCACCGAGCCCGTCGAGCCGCTCGGCCCCGCCGAACCGGTCGGCGACCTGCTCGGGCTGCACGAGCGGGCCGGGATCCAGCTGAGGCTCCTGGACAACCTGTGGGAGTTCTGGGACGCGGTGACCGCGAGCTCCCTGGGCTGGAGCGGCATCCGCCTGCGCAACGCCCTCCCGAGACGGGAGACGGCCCGCCGGTGAGGGGCCGACGCCTCCTCACCGGGGTCATGAGTCTCACCGGGTCATGAGTCGTGGGCCTCGGGATCGCGGGCGAGCACCGAACGGCCGCCGTCGACCGGGACGGTCGCGCCGTTGATGAAGCCCGCGTCCTCGGAGAGCAGGTGGACGATCGCGGCGGCGACCTCGTCGGCGCGGGCCACCCGGCCGAGCGGGTGCAGCAGGCTCATCTCCCGCTCGATCCGCGCGGCGGTGCCGGCGTCCTGCCCGGCCAGGAACTCGTCGTAGCGTTCGGTGCGGACCGAGCCCGGAGCGACCGCGTTGACGCGGACGCCGCGGGGACCGTACTCGACGGCGAGCGCGCGGGTCAGCCCCTCGATCGCGGCCTTGGCCGTCACGTACGGCGTGCAGCCCGGAACCGCCCGGCGGGCCTGGTGCGAGGACACGTTGACGATCGCCCCGCCCGTCCCCGCCGCCAGGAAACGGCGGACCGCCGTCGCGCAGCCGGTGAGGGCGGGGGCGAGATTGGCCGAGACGAGGTCGAGCAGAACGCGCGTGGAGTCCGAGTGGACCGAGGCGTCCCGGAACACCGCGGCGTTGTTGACCCAGCCGGTGAGGACGCCCGCCTCCTGCGCGGCGTCGGCGGCGCGTTCGGCGACGGCCTCGTCCGAGGCGTCACCGATCACGGTCCTGACGCGGGACCCCGCGGGATGGTCCCTCACCCAGGCCAAGGCGTCCGGGTCGCGTTCGATCGCGACCACGCCGCCGGTCCCGGCGTCGCCGAGCAGCCGCTCCGCCACCGCCCTGCCGATGCCTCGTCCTCCGCCCGTCACCACGTAGGAACGGCCCACGGTCACCTCCACGCCGGATGATCGTCTTCGTCGCCGTTACAACCTACGGGCGCGCGGCGGCGGACGGGAGCGGCCGCGGCCTCGTCTCCGCCGTCCCGCGGCCGGGGCGGCGAGCCCGGCGAGGCGGGGCCGTACGGCGCTGCAAGCGGGGGATAACCCGTGTGCAAGCCGCGGCCTCTAACGTTCCAGACGTGACCAGACGACTTGTTCTCGGTGGTGCCGCGGTCGCGGCGAGCGCCGCGCTGATGTTCCCGTCCCTCCCCGCCTCCGCCCAGACGGCCGCCCCGGCCCAGGCGCAGGACCTCGCCGCCGCCGCGCCGACGCCGGCCAAGGTGTCCAAGAAGCTGTTCGGCGCGTGGGTGCGGGGAGACCGTCACGCCGCCGCCAAGGTGGCGACCCCGTCCGCGGTGAAGGCCGTCTTCGCCTACGTCTACCGCGCTCCGGACAAGTTCGCCGGATGCTCCGGCAACGTCTGCCGGTTCGTGCACACGAGCGTGAACGTGCCCGGCGGGCTCGACGGCTTCGCGATGGTCGTGTCCGGGTCGAAGGTGACCAAGGTCTACCGGTCGCGCCACCTCACCAAGCCGTCCTCCGTCGCCGCGCACCTGTTCTCGGCCTGGACGCGCAACGACCGCTACCAGGGCCTGGAGGTCGCCCGCACGGGCGTGGTGAACAAGCTGTTCCAGGTGAAGTTCGACCCGAAGGGCGTGGCCTACACCTTCCAGGGCTGCTCGAAGGAGCCCAAGGGCTACTCCTGCGCCTACTCCTACGAGGGCGGCGCCATGTTCATGCACGTCCGCGGGTCGAAGACCACCGGTTACGAGGTCCACTCCATCAGCTACATCGCCGACTGAGCCACCGGCCGGACGGGCGGGCCCGACGACGTGCCCGCCCGTCCGGAACGGTTCCGGCGGGGTTCGGGGAGCGGGCGAAGGGGGCCGGTCGCATGCGGCCCTACGAGGGGTGCTGCATCCACCACTCGGTGAACTCGCGGCAGCGGCCGTCGGAGCCGAGCCGGATCACCCACAGGTTGCTGTAGGTGAGGTCCGGATAGGCGGTGGTCCCCTGGATGATCGCCACCTCGGCGGTGACGCTCACCGGCGACCACTCGAAGGCGGTCTCGCCGGGCTCGTCCTTCCGCTCCAGCCAGTGGGAGACGATCTGGTCGCGGCCGCGCCACGGCGGGTCGAAGGGGGCGGTGTAGTACTCGGCGTCCTCGGTGAACAGGTCGCCGATGTGCTCCGGATCGTTGGAGTTCCACGCTTTGACGTATCCGTCGATCCACGCGCTCACACGGTTGTGATCCGTCATGGGACCCGGTTTATCCGAAACGGGCCCCGGAAGGAAGTCCGTACGGCGTAACAGGACCCGGCAGGAGGCCCGTACGGCGCAAGCCGGGCGGTCACGATCGCCACGGCCCCCGCGCTCCCTCAGCCGGCGTGCAGGACCCGGAAACGATCATGTTCCGCCGGATCCCGGTCGACGACCTGGACCGGGGGCCAGGCCCATTGCCAGACGCCGACGCCCGGCACGCGGGAGAACCGGATCCGCCCGCGGGTGCCCTCGACCGCGACGCGCGGCCAGGATCCGGCCGTGCGCGCCCGGTCCATGCCGTGAGAGCGCAGCACGTCGGCCAGGACGGCGATCGTGTCGTAGCCCTCGAAGGCGACGAAGGAGGGCGCTTCGGCCAGCCGCTCACGCAGGGCCGTCCCGACTCGCGCGCCGAGTGGGCTCAGGCGCTCGGGCAGGTAGCGCAGGAACGGGATCGCGGCGCCGTCGGCGCCCAGTGACGTCGCCCATTCGGCCAGCTCCGGCTGCCCGGCCGGAGCGCCGATCATGATCTCGGCGAGGCGCCGGTCGCGGCGGACGGACTCGACGATCGACACCGCCGGCTCCGGGTGGCCGACCAGGAGGAGGAGGGCCGTCGCGCCGTTTCCCGCGAGTTCGTCGCACACGGCCGCGGGGGTGAGCGTGCTCGTGTCGAGTTCGATGACGACGCCGCCGTGCGGAGCGAGGCGGTCCCGCAGGATGCCGGCTCCGGAGGCCCAGTAGACACTCGGCGCGGTCGCCACGGCGATTCGGCTGTGACCGGCGCCGAGGAGGAAGTCGGCGTAGATCCGCCAGCCGTGGGACTGCGCCGGGGCGAGGCGCGCGACCCATTCCGTCGGCTGTTCGGTGAGGGCGTCGAGAACCGCCGACGAGCACAGGAACGGCAGGCCGAGGGCGTCGGCCCGGGCGGCGGCGGCGCGGGCGACGACGCTGTGATACTCCCCGGCCAAGGCGGCCACGCCCAGGCGGGCCAATTCGTCCACGGCCGCCACGGCCCGCTGCGGATCGGCCGCGGTGTCCCGGACCACCAGTTCGAGCGGCCTTCCGGCGATCCCGCCGGCGTCGTTGACCTCGCGGACGGCCAGCTCGAGTCCGGCGAGCAGGTGCCGGCCCGCCTGGACCCAGCCGGGCCGGGTCAGCGGAACGAGAGCGCCGATCCGGACGGACGGTCCGTCGGTCCGCTCCGCTCCGGACGGCGATGGCGGCGTACTCATGCGGTGGCGTCTCCCGGGTGACGATTCGGCCGCGGCTCGCCCGAATCACAGAATGAACGTCGGTGGCGCCGAGAGTAGCCGAGCCGGGAACGGCTGCCTCCGGCGCCCCGTCCCATGATCGCTGACCGCGGCGCCGAGCCCGTGCGTGACGCCCTGCCGGACACCGTCGCGGCGCCGAACCTATGCGCGATGCCCCGCCGGACACCGTCGCGGCGCCACCCGCCCGTCTCAAGTTCTTCCCCACCGCCTGAACCGCGCGCCGAAGGTGATCGTTTCAGGGGTATGAGACGGAGTTGGGTCGTCGCTCTGGTGTTGATGCTCGCGGCGTGCGGCAGCACAGGGGTCCAGAAGACGGGGACCGCGCCGGGCGGGACCTACTCCGCCGGCCGCGTGCGGCTGTCCGCCGAGCGGGCCACGGTTCCCGCGACGCCCGCCGAGCCCGTGCCGGAGGGCGTCCCCCTGCCACCCGGGACGCAGGCGCGCGGGAAGCAGGGACTACAAGGGCGATGAGGCGCGCACGATCGCCCGCTCCCACGGGAGCGGTTCGGACTCGGCGGGTCGCAGCAGCCGGGCCGCCGCGCCGAATGCGTTCCGGGCCGGCGCGACGCCGGCACCGGTGCCGGCGGCACCCCGGAACGATCAGGAACAACAAAAGCCCCAGTCTCACGATCAAGACCGCGAGCTGGGGCTTCGTCTCCTGTCCGACCAGGTCGGGCCTGGCCTGTCCTGGAGCGTGGTGGACGATACAGGGATTGAACCTGTGACCTCTTCCGTGTCAGGGAAGCGCTCTCCCGCTGAGCTAATCGTCCTCGGGTGAATCCAGAGCGGAAGACGGGATTCGAACCCGCGACCCTCACCTTGGCAAGGTGATGCTCTACCCCTGAGCCACTTCCGCGTGTTTCCGCCGGGCGTTTCCGCCCCGCGGCGACGAGAGAACTCTAGCGGGTTTTCCGGCCAGGTGTGTAACCGCGCCTTCCCCTGCGCGTCTCCCCGCGCCGGTCCCGTCACCGGGAACCGGTTCGTCCCACTCGGCCGGGTGCGGTAGAAACTCCGGGTGGAGTCGTTGAAGCTGGGTTCGCTGGAGGTCTGGCCGCCGGTCGTCCTCGCGCCCATGGCGGGGATCACCAACGCGCCCTTCCGCACGCTCTGCCGGGAGCAGGGCGGCGGGCTGTTCGTCTGCGAGATGATCACGACGCGGGCGCTGGTGGAGCGGAACGCCAAGACCCTCAAGATGATCCGCTTCGCGCCGGAGGAGAAGTTCCGGAGCATCCAGCTGTACGGGGTCGACCCGGTCACCGTCGGCCGGGCCGTGCGGATGGTCGCCGAGGAGGGCCTGGCCGACCACGTCGACCTCAACTTCGGCTGCCCGGTGCCCAAGGTGACCCGGCGCGGCGGCGGGTCCGCGCTGCCGTACAAGCGGAACCTGCTCCGCGCCATCCTGCGCGAGGCCGTGCGCAACGCCGGGACGCTCCCGGTGACCATGAAGATGCGCAAGGGCATCGACGACGACCACCTGACCTACCTGGACGCCGGGCGGATCGCCGTGGAGGAGGGGATCGCCGCGGTCGCGCTGCACGGCCGCACCGCGATCCAGCACTACGGCGGGACGGCCGACTGGGAGGCGATCGCGCGGCTGAAGGAGGCGGTCACCGAGATCCCGGTGCTCGGCAACGGTGACATCTGGAGCGCCGACGACGCGCTGCGGATGATGGAGTCGACCGGGTGCGACGGGGTCGTGGTGGGCCGGGGCTGCCTGGGCCGCCCCTGGCTCTTCCGCGACCTGGCCGCCGTGTGCGAGGGGAGCGCCGAGCGGGCCCGGCCGTCGCTGGGCGAGGTCGCCGCGACCATGGACCGGCACGCCACGCTGCTGGCCGAGAGCTTCGGCAGCGAGCAGCACGCCGTGGCCGACTTCCGCAAGCACGTCGGCTGGTACCTCAAGGGCTTCGTCGCCGGCGCCGACCTGCGCCGCCGCCTGGCCACCTCGAACACCCTCGCCGAGCTGCGCGGGGGCCTGGCCGAGCTGGACGCCGCGCAGCCCTGGCCGGACGGGGTGACGGACACCCCGCGCGGCAAGACCCACGCCCGGGACCGCGTGCACCTGCCCGCCGGCTGGCTGGACGACCCCTACGACCTCGCCGTGCCCTGCGCGGACGCCGAGCTCGACACCTCGGGCGGCTGACGGGAAGCCGCGGGCGGGGAGACGCGGCGGGAGACGCCGCGGGCGGCGACCCCGCGAGCCTGGAAACGATCATAGTGATGATACTGTGATCTTTTTCTGACGAAGCCGCGTCAACCACCCGGATACGGTGCCGTCAACGACATGGCGGCTCATCCGGGGAGCGGCGTTTGACGGGCACCACAGCGGCACCTCCGCCCTCACCCGAGGCGCTCATCGCGGAGTTCGACGCCGAGCGGCCCGCCCGGCACCTGTCCGGCACGCTCTCCAGGGCCGTCACCCTGATCGCGCTGGGCCTGTCGGTCTACGTGCTGTGGTGGACGTTCTTCCCCGGCTCCGTCCTGCCGTACCGCATGCTCTTCCTGGCGGTCGTGCTCCCGCTCGTCTTCGTCTGCTACAAGCCCCGGCGGCGGAGCGGAAACGGGCCGGGCGCCGCCGACTGGGCGCTGGCCGCGCTCTCCCTGGCGGCGTGCGCCTACCCGCTGGTGGTCTTCGACGACTTCATCCGGCGCACGTTCGACCCCACCGTCCTCGACACGGTCGCCGGGGCGGTCATCTGCCTGCTGATCCTGGAGGCGTGCCGCCGGACCGTCGGCTGGATCCTGCCCGCGGTCTGCCTGGTGTTCCTGGCCTACGCCTACTACGGCGGCTACCTGCCCTTCGACTGGCTGCTCGGGCACCGCGGCTACGACATCGACCGGATCCTCGCCTCGTTCGTCATGGGCACCGACGGGGTGTACGGCGTGCCGCTGGACGTCGCGGCGACCTACATCATCCTGTTCACGATCTACGGGGCCGTCCTCGACCACTCCGGCGCGGGGCGGTTCTTCGTGGACGTCTCGCTGGCGGCGTTCCGGCGCTCGCGGGCCGCGCCGGGCCGTACGGTGACCCTGGCGGGCTTCCTGCTCGGCACGGTCAGCGGCTCCGGGGTCGCGACGACGGTGAGCGTCGGCAGCGTCGCCTGGCCGATCCTGCGCCGCGCGGGCTACCCGCGCGAGCAGGGCGGGGGAGTGCTCGCCGCGGCGGGCATCGGGGCGATCCTGTCCCCGCCCACGCTGGGCGCGGCGGCGTTCATCATCGCCGAGTACATGGAGGTCGGCTACCTGACGGTGCTGATCTACGCCCTGATCCCCACCCTCCTGTACTACCTGGGGATCTTCCTGGCGATCGAGATCGACGCCCGCCGGTACGGCACGCACGCCGTCGCCATCGACGCGCCGCGCCTGGGGCCGCTGCTGCGGCGCTTCGGCTACCACTTCAGCTCGCTGTTCGTCATCGTCGCGCTGATGGCACTGGGCCAGTCGCCGTTCCGCGCGGTGGTGTACGCCACGCTCCTGGCCTTCGCGCTCTCCTTCCTCGACCGCGAGCACCGGCTCACGCCCCGCCGGGCGGCCCGCGCGCTGGCCGCGGGCGCCCTGGGGGTGCTGCCGGTCGCGGCCACCTGCGCCGCCGCCGGGATGATCGTCGCCGTCGTCACGCTCACCGGGCTGGGACTCAAGGCCAGTTCGCTGATCGTCGGGGTCTCCGGCGGGGTGCTCGCGGTCACCGCGCTGATGTGCGCGCTGGCGGTGCTCCTGCTCGGCCTCGCCGTGCCGGTGACCGCGTCCTTCGTGATCGCCGCGGTCATCATCGCGCCCGCGCTGAAGGACCTCGGCGTGAGCGACGCCGAGACCTACATGTTCATCTTCTACTACGCGGTGTTGTCGGAGGTGAGCCCGCCGACGGCGCTGTCGGCCTTCGCCGCCTCCGCCATCACGGGCGGCAACGCCTACCGCACCATGCTCGCCACCTGGAAGTACACCCTCCCCGCCTTCCTGGTGCCCTTCGCCTTCGTGCTGACGCCCGCGGGCGCGGGCCTGCTCGCCCAGGGCTCGGCGGGGGAGATCCTGTTCGCCGCCGGGGTGTCGGCGCTGGCCGTGGCCGCGCTGGCCGCGGCCACCGGCGGCTGGCCGCCGGGCCGGTCCGGGGCGCCCGTCCGGGCGCTGTGCGGCGCGGCCGCCGTCCTGCTGCTGTTCCTGTCGCCCTGGCCCGTGCTGGCCGGGGCGGGCGTGCTCGTCCTGGCGGCGGTCCTCCACCTGGTGCTGCGCAGGTTCGCCCCGCCCGACTCCGGGCGGGAGGCGCACCCGTCACGGGGGGAGCCGCGCCCGCCGCAGGAGGAGCCGTACACCTCACAGGGAGAGCCGCGCCCGCCGCAGGGAGAGCCGCGCGAAGGCGCCCCGCAGGAAGGCCCTTCACAGACCTCATAGACCTCATAGACCGCTCGAAGAACATCCTCACGACACCCCTGGGAGGACTTCTCCCGTGAAACGAGAGGTTCGATCATGAGACGTCTCACCGTCCTGCTGGCCGCCGGGATCCTGGCGCTCAGCGCCTGCGGCGGCGACCGGTCCGCCGAACAGACCGCCGACCGGACGGCGGCCGGCGACGGGGGCAAGCGCCTGTCGATCGCCACCGGCAACACCACCGGCGTCTACTACGTCCTCGGCGGCGGCCTGGCCGACCAGATCAACAAGAACCTCCCCGGCTACCAGGCGACGGCCGAGGCGACCGGCGCCTCGGTGGAGAACATCCAGCGCGTCGTCCGGGGCGACTCCGACATCGCCTTCACCCTCGCCGACTCGGCGGCCGACGCGATCGCGGGCAAGGGGGCGTTCACCTCGCCGCAGCCGATCCGCGCCATCGCCCGGCTGTACGACAACTCCACCCAGGTCGTCGCCACCACCGAGGCGAACGTGAAGTCCATCGCCGACCTCAAGGGCAAGCGGGTCTCCACCGGTTCGCCGAACTCCGGCACCGAGGTCATCGCGCTGCGCCTGCTGGAGGCGGCGGGGCTCGACCCCGACAAGGACGTCACCCGCCAGTCCCTGGGCCTGCCCGAGAGCGTGCAGGGCATGAAGGACGGCAGCCTGGACGCGCTGATCTGGTCGGGCGGCCTGCCCACCCCGGGCATCACCGACCTGTTCACCAGCATGAAGGAGAAGGTCGCCTTCGTCCCGCTCGACGCCTCCCTGCCGAAGATGCAGGCCGGGCACGGCCAGGTCTACGCGCAGGGCACGATCGGCAAGGACGTCTACTCCACCCCGGCCGACGTGCCCACGATCGTGGTCCCCAACCTGCTCGTGGTGAACTCGGCGATGGACGCGGCGCTCGCGGAGAGCCTGACCAAGCTGCTCTTCGACCGCAAGGCGGATCTGGAGAAGGTCCACCCCTCGGCCAAGAGCATCACCCGTGAGAAGGCGCCGACGACCGACCCGGTCCCGCTGCACGACGGCGCGAAGAAGTACTACGGCTGAGCGGGGCTCGGCCGTCATCCGGACGCGGTGACCCCGCCGCCGGGACCTCGCCCTGCGGCCGCCGGGCGAGGTCGCGGCGGAGGTGTTCGGCGGTCAGGGAGTCCCGGGCCCGCAGCAACCGCTCGGGCGTGCCCTCGAAGACGACGGAGCCGCCCAGGTCGCCGCCGTCGGGGCCGAGGTCGATCACCCAGTCGGCGCTCTTGACGACGTCGAGGTCGTGCTCGATCACGATGACCGTGTTCCCCCCGTCCACCAGCTTGTCCATGACGGCGATCAGGTGCTCGACGTCCGCCATGTGCAGCCCCGTGGTCGGCTCGTCCATCACGTAGACGCCGCCCTTCTTGCGCAGTTCCGCGGCGAGCTTGATGCGCTGGCACTCGCCGCCCGACAGGGTGCTCAGCGGCTGGCCGAGCGTGAGATAACCCAGGCCCACCTCCTCCAGCGCGCGCAGCGTGCGCAGCGGCCGGGGCTCGGTGAAGAAGCCCGCCGCCTCGCCCACCGTCATCTCCAGCACCTCGTGGACGGACCTGCCGCGCAGCCGGTGGGCGAGCACCTCCTCCCGGAAACGCCGTCCCTCGCACGCCTCGCAGACCGACGTCACGCCCTCCATGAACGCCAGGTCCGTGTAGATGAGCCCGAGCCCCTGGCACCGCGGGCAGGCGCCCGCGGAGTTGAAGCTGAACAGGGAGGGGCTGACGCCGCAGGCCTTGGCGAACAGGCGGCGGACGTCGTCCATCAGGCCGGTGTAGGTGGCGGGGCTGGAGCGGATCGAGGTGGAGACCCCCGACTGGTCCACGGCCACGGACTGCGGGTACCGGGCCAGGAACACCTCGCCGACCAGCGTGCTCTTGCCGGAGCCCGCCACTCCGGTGACCACGGTCAGGACGCCGGTGGGGAAGGAGACCGTGACGTCCTTGAGGTTGTGCGCGGTGGCGCCGGCGACGGTCAGCCAGCCGGTCGGCTCGCGGAAGTCCCGCTTGACCGGGGGATCGCGGCGCAGGTGCCCGCCGGTGAGGCCGGCGGCCCGGTACAGGCCGGAGACGTCGCCCTCGTAGACGATCTCGCCCCCGTCCCCGCCGGCCCCCGGGCCGACGTCCACCACGTGGTCGGCGATCGCGATGACGTCGCGGTCGTGCTCCACCACGAGCACCGTGTTGCCCTTGTCCCGCAGCTCGCGCAGCAGGTCGTTCATGCGGGACACGTCACGGGGGTGCAGGCCGACGGTCGGCTCGTCGAAGACGTACGTCATGTCCGCCAGGCTGCTGCCCAGGTGCCGCACCAGCTTGACGCGCTGCGACTCGCCGCCCGACAGGGTGGACGTCTCCCGGTTCAGGGTGAGATATCCGAGCCCGATGGAGATCAGGTGCCGCAACCGGTCCAGCAGGGCCTCGACCATCGTCGCCGCCACCGGTTCGGTGATCTCCGCGACCACGTCGACCAGCAGTCGGATCTCCATCGCCGCCAGCTCGGCGATGGAGCGCCCGCCGATCTTGCTGGACAGCGCGGCCTGGTTGAGCCTGGCCCCCGCGCACAGCGGGCAGACCTCGTCGGAGACGAAGCGGAACAGCGCCTCCCGGTTGGACATCGTGTCGATGTCCCGTTTGATGTAGAGCCGGTCGAACTTGTCGAGCAGGCCCTCGAACTTCTGGTGGACCGGGCCGCCCTTCGTCTCGAATCTGACGTCCGGCCCCCGGCCGCGCAGCAGCAGCTCCCATTCGGCCCCGGTGTAGTCCCGCAGGGGCTTGTCGTTGTCGAACAGCCCCGACAGCGCGTACGTCTTCCAGTACCAGGTGCCGACCCCGAAGTTCGGCAGCAGGATCGCGCCCTCGTTGAGCGCCCTGGACCTGTCCAGCGCCCGGTCCAGGTCCAGGGCGATCTTCTTGCCGACCCCCTCGCACTCCGGGCACATCCCGGCCGGATCGTTGAAGGAGAAGGCGTTGGAGAACCCGGCGTGCGGCCGGCCGACGCGCGAGTAGAGCAGGCGCAGCAGCGCGTAGACGTCGGTGATCGTGCCGACCGTGGAGCGGGAGTTCCCGCCCAGGCGGCGCTGGCCGACCACGACCGCGGGGGAGAGGTTCTCCAGGGCGTCGGCGTCCGGCCTGCCGTAGCGGGGCAGGCGGTTGCGGACGAAGGCGGTGAAGGTCTCGTTGAGCTGCCGTTGCGACTCCGCGGCG
This sequence comes from Planobispora longispora, assembly GCF_016863135.1. Classification (GTDB taxonomy): domain Bacteria; phylum Actinomycetota; class Actinomycetes; order Streptosporangiales; family Streptosporangiaceae; genus Planobispora; species Planobispora longispora. Next base: position 52,250 of record NZ_BOOH01000064.1, on the reverse strand, counting down.
ATCGTGTCGAACACCAGGGACGACTTGCCGGAACCCGACACGCCGGTGAAGACCGTGATCTGCCTCTTGGGGATCTTCAGCGAGACGTTCTTGAGGTTGTTCTCGCGGGCGCCGGTGATCTCGATGTAGCTCATGTGTCTCGACGCTAGCGAGGGTTTAGGCCAGTTCCCGGCCGCAACCGGTGGCATCGTGGAGGACATGGCCGACACCACGGGACGCGTGCTGCGACTGCTCTCCCTGCTGCAGGGCCGCCGCGAGTGGCCGGGACCGGAGCTCGCCGGGCGGCTCGGGGTGAGCCCGCGCACGCTCCGCCGCGACATCGACCGCCTGCGGGAACTCGGCTACCCGGTCCGCGCGACGACCGGCCCCGCCGGGGGATACCGGCTGGAGGCCGGGACCGCGATGCCGCCGCTCCTGCTCGACGACGACGAGGCCGTGGCCATCGCGGTGGGCCTGCGCACGGCGGCGAGCGGCACGGTGGCCGGGATCGAGGAGACCTCCGCCCGCGCCCTGGCCAAGCTGGAGCAGGTCCTGCCCTCCCGGCTGCGCCGCCGGGTCAACACCCTGCAGACCCAGACGGTGACCATCCAGGGGGCCTGGCCCACCGTCGAGCCCGGCACCCTGGCGACGCTGGCCCAGGCCTGCCGGGACCACGAACGGCTGCGGTTCGGCTACCGCAGCCGCGACGGCGCCGTGACCGGCCGCCTGGTGGAGCCGTACCGGCTGGTGTCCACCGGGCGGCGCTGGTATCTCGTCGCCTGGGACACCGGGCGGGAGGAGTGGCGGACCTTCCGGGTGGACCGGCTCTCGCGGCCGCTGGCCGTCGGGGTGCGCTCCGCCCCGCGCGAGCCGCCGCCCGGGTACGTCGAGGAGTCGATCACCGCTCCGATCACCCGCTACCGGGCGGTGGTGACCGTGCACGCGCCGCTCGCGGCCGTCGCCGACCGCTACCCCGGCCCGGGGACCGTGCTGGAACCGGCGGGGGAGGACCGCTGCCTGCTGCGCAGCGGCGCCGACTCCCTGGAGTGGCTCGCCCTCACCGTCGGCCTGCTCGGCTTCCCCTTCACCGTGCACGAGCCGGCCGAGCTGGTCGAGCACGTCCGGGAGCTGGCGGCCCGGCTTCAGGCGTCGGCGCCACCGGAGAGACCGCCGGGGACGCCGCCGGAGACGCTGCCGGACGGTTCGCCGGGGGAGACGTGCACGGCGCCGCCGCTGCGCCAGTAGACGTTGTTCTCACGGGTCAGCATGCCCTCGTCCACCAGGTAGCGGCGGAGCGCCGCGTAGTCGTCGTGGAAGGCGCGCAGCGCCACGTTGACGGCCTTCTCCGGGTAGCGCACGCCCGGCTCGAAGACCTGGGCGATGTAGTCCAGCACGATGAGCTGCTTGTCCCGCTTGGTGGGGATGGCCCGCAGCCGCCCGTCCACGAGGAAGGAGCGCAGGACCTTCTCCTCCGGGGAGAGCACCTCGGGCGCGGGGGCGGAGGCGTGCAGCAACTCGCGGAAGCGCTCGCGCCGCACCCGCCACCCGCCCTCGCCGTCCGGTACGGCCAGCCCGCCGCGCTCCAGCCGGTTCAGCGCCAGCAGCATCGCGTCCCGGTCCAGCCCGGACTCCTCGGGCCCGCGTTCCAGGGCCAGCGCCGACAACACCCGCAACGTGTCGTCCTGGTACAGAAGACCGAGAACCTGCCTGATCGCCTCATCACTCATGAGTTCATCCTTCCGGCTCCCGCTCACGCGCCGCCACCGGAAATCCTGCCCGCGAGACGGCCGCAGGACGCCGGCAGGACGTCCGTGAGATCCCGCCGCCGGAATCTCACGGGTGGAACTTCACGGGTGGAACTTCACGGACGTGACTCCACCGCTGGAACTTCAGGGATCCGCCGCAGGCGCCGGACCTCCGGCGGACCTCCGGTGAACCTCACAGGCGGTTGAGTCCGATGACGTGGACCACCGCGCGGCCCTCCTCATCGGAGGCGGCCAGGTCGACCTGGGCGTCGATGCCCCAGTCGCGGTCGCCCGCCGGGTCGGCGATGACCTGGCGGACCTTCCACAGCTCCTTCTCCTCCTCGATCCGGAGCAGGGCCGGGCCCCGGGCGTCCGGGCCGGTGCCGACCTCGTCGTGGTCCTCGTAGTAGGCGTCCAGCGCGGCGGGCCAGTCGACGTCGGGGGCCAGCTCGGCCAGCTCCTCCTCCTTCTCCAGGGCGACCAGCTCGACCAGGCGGAACATCGCGTTGCGGACCAGCACCCGGAAGGCACGCGGGTTGCCGGTGACCGGGCGCGGCCTGCTCTCGATCTCCTGCTCGGCCTCGGGCGTCAAGGCCGGGTTGGCCAGCTTCTCCCACTCGTCGATCAGGCTGGAGTCGACCTGCCGGACGAGCTCGCCGAGCCACTCGATCAGGTCGACCAGGTCCTCGGTCTTCAGGTGCTCGGGGATGGTCCGGGAGAGCGTGCGGTAGGCGTCGGCGAGGTAGCGCAGCACGGTGCCCTCGGAGCGGGCCAGCTCGTAGTGGGCGACGTACTCGGTGAAGGTCATCGCCTGCTCGTACATGTCCCGGATGACGCTCTTGGGGCTCACCGTGTAGTCGGCCACCCACGGGTGGCCGCGCCGGTAGGTCTCGTAGGCGCCCAGCAGCAGGTCGGCCAGGGGCATCGGGTGGGTGAGCTCGGCCAGGAGCTCCATCCGCTCCTCGTACTCGATCCCGTCGGCCTTCATCTGCGCAACGGCCTCGCCCCTGACCTTCTTCAGCTGGGCCGACAGGATCTGGCGCGGGTCGTCGAGGATGGACTCCACGATCGAGACCATGTCCAGGGCGTAGGTCGGCGACTCACGGTCGAGCAGCTCGAAGGCGGCCAGGGCGAACGTCGACAGCGCCTGGTTGAGCGCGAAGTCCTCCTGCAGGTCGATGGTGAGGCGGGCCCTGCGCCCCTGCTCGTCGGGCTCGCGCAGCTGCTCCACCACGCCGCCCGCCAGCAGCGAGCGGTAGATCGCGATGGCCTGGCTGATGTGCCGCCGCTGCCACTTGCGGTCCTCGTGGTTGTCGGTGAGCAGGTGCTTCATCGCGGCGAAGCAGTCGCCCGGCCGGTTGATGACCGCCAGCAGCATGGCGTTGCTGACCTTGAAGCGGGAGGTCAGCGGCTCGGGCTCGGCCTCCTGGAGCTTGACGAAGGTCTCCTCGCTCCAGCCGACGAAGCCCTCCGGCGGCTTCTTGCGGGCGTAGCCGCGCCGCCGCTTGGGGTCGTCACCGATCTTGGCCAGCGCCCGCTCGTTCTCGATGACGTACTCGGGGGCCTGGCAGGCGACGTAGCCGATGGTGTCGAACCCGGCCCGGCCCGCCCGGCCGGCGATCTGGTGGAACTCGCGGGCGCGCAGCCGCCGGACCTTGTTGCCGTCGTACTTGCTCAGCGCGGTGAACAGCACGGTGCGGATCGGCACGTTGACGCCGACGCCGAGGGTGTCGGTGCCGCAGATGACCTTCAGCAGCCCGGCCTGGGCCAGGCGCTCGACCAGGCGGCGGTACTTCGGCAGCATGCCGGCGTGGTGCACGCCGATGCCGTGCCGCACCAGCCGGGACAGGGCCCGGCCGAAGTTCGTGGTGAACCGGAAGTTGCCGATGAGCGCGGCGATGGCCTCCTTCTCGGCCTTCGAGCACATGTTGATGCTCATCAGCGACTGCGCCCGCTCCATGGCGGCGGCCTGGGTGAAGTGGACCACGTAGACCGGGTACTGGTTGGTGGAGAGCATCTCCTCCAGGGTCTCGTGGAGCGGGGTCAGCCGGTAGGAGTAGACCAGCGGGACCGGGCGCTCGGCGTGCTTGACCACGGCGGTGGAGCGGCCGGTGCGCCGGGTCAGGTCCTCCTCGAACATGGTCACGTCGCCGAGGGTCGCCGACATCAGGACGAACTGCACCTGCGGCAGCTCCAGCAGCGGCACCTGCCAGGCCCAGCCCCGGTCCGGCTCGGCGTAGAAGTGGAACTCGTCCATCACCACCTGGCCGATGTCGGCCGCCGCGCCGTCGCGCAGCGCGACGTTGGCGAGGATCTCGGCGGTGCAGCAGATGATCGGGGCCCCGGGGTTGACGCTCGCGTCGCCGGTCATCATGCCGACGTTCTCGGTGCCGAAGATCTCGCACAGGTCGAAGAACTTCTCCGACACCAGCGCCTTGATCGGCGCGGTGTAGAAGGTCCGCACGTCCCGGGTGAGCGCGGCGAAGTGCGCGCCCGCCGCGACCAGGCTCTTGCCCGAGCCCGTCGGGGTGGCCAGGATCAGGTTGTTGCCGGAGACGACCTCGATGAGGGCCTCCTCCTGGGCGGGATAGAGGGTGAGGCCGCGTTCGGCGTTCCACCCGACGAAGGCGTCGAAGATGGTGTCGGGGTCGGCGTCGATCTCTTCCGGCAGGCGATCTACAAGGCTCACGGTTCCCATCCTGCCGAACAATCGGCGGTGGTCGGACCGCCGGGGGCGATCCGACCACATCATCTGCTCCCCCCAGGTGAGCGGGAAGGGGTGCGCACGCGGCGGGGAAGGCCCGTACGCGGGTCGAGAAGGGGGCGCGCGGGGAAGGTCCGCGTGCGGGCCGGTGCGGTCTACGCGCGGGCCGTGTCGCGCACCCGGGCGGAGAAGGTCAGCAGCAGACCCGCCAGGAGCGCGCCCGCGCCGATCACGGGCGCGACGCCGGGGACGAAACCGAACACGGTGAGCAGGAGCAGTCCCGTCCCGGTCAGCGCCGCCGCCATCGTGATCCTGACCGCCCCGCCCCGGTACGGCCCGGCGGCCGGCGGCTCCTCGAACCGGGCGAAGCCCCGCAGCAGCGGCCACACCGCCAGCGCGAGCATGACCAGCCAGTGCGGCCAGCCCGACAGCCAGGCGGAGGTGCCCGGCTCCGGGGTGGAGACGCCCAGCCCCACCACGACCACCGCGGTGACCGTGAACAGCGCGCTCATGTGCCACAGGTAGATCGTCATCATCCGGGTGCCCGCCCAGCCCAGCACCCGCGTCACCCCCGGCCAGGAGGCGAACGCGACGATCTGCCGCCGCAGGCCCAGCGCCAGCCCGATCTGGCCGAATGCCACCGCCAGGAGCGCCACCGTGGGCGGGGCCATGTTGGACATCGCGGCCCCCGGCATGCCGATCATGCTGCCCGGGTACGGCCCGTCCGTCACCAGCAGCACGGCCGCGCCGTACCCCGCCGCCGCCATGGCCCACGGGCGGCGCAGGCGGCCGTCGGCGTACAGGAAGCCGAGCTGGTGCACCGCCAGCCAGACCAGGACGATGTTGGGGAACCCCGCGACCTCCAGCCCGCTGGCGAACCGGACGGCGTCGACCGCGACGGCCCCCGCCGTCAGCGCCGCGGGCACCCGCCAGCCGTACGCCGCGTTGAGCCTGAGCATCAGCGGCGTCGCCGCCACCGCGACGAGATAGATCGCCAGGAACCACAGCAGCTGCCCGGCCAGGCGCGCCGCCGTGATCACCGGCTGCTCGGGCAGGCCGGACGCGAGCAGCAGGTGGGGCAGGGGGAGCCAGACCGCCGCCAGCGGCAGCACCGGCCAGGCCAGGCGGCGCAGCCGCGAGGCGAGCCAGGCGGGGGCGGCGACTCCGCGCCGGACCGCGCCGCGCCGGCTGATCGCGTTGGCGGCGCCCCCGGCGAAGAACACCAGCGGCATGACCTGGCTGATCCACGTGATGATCCAGGCGTTCCCCGAGGCCAGCGCGTTCCCGGTGACGACTTCCCGGCCGGTGAAGGACAACACGGGCATGCTCCAGTGCTGGAGCACCACCAGCGCGATGCCGAACAATCGCAGAACGTCGATGAAGAGATCCCTGCCGGGGGCGCGCACGGGGGCCGGGGGAGCAGACCGTGGGGTGAGCGGTGCGCGGCCCACGGCGGTCCCGGGCGCGGGGCGGGTCAGAACGGTGGCCATCGGTCGTCTCGATTCCTCAGGGGGTGCACGATGTCGTGCTTCGAGACTTTCGCGAGTGCCCCGGGTGACGCAGTGACGGCTGCGGGCCTCTTCGCGGCGAGATCACCCCACCGGCGGGGGTAGGGACAGCCCTACCCCCGGACGCCTGCCGGCAGGGTCGCTCTCCTCGACCGGGGCTCGTAGCGTTTCCCCCATGAGACCCCTCCTGCGCCGCATCGGCATCGACACCCGCTACCTGCTCATCAGCTTCCCCCTGGCGTTGATCGCCTTCTGTCTGACGGTCGTCGGCTTCTCGGCCGGTGTCGGGACGGTGGTGGTGTGGATCGGCGTGCCGATCCTGGCGGCGACCATGATGCTCGCCCGGGGCTTCGCCGACCTGGAGCGCCGGATGCTGCCCGAGGTGCTCGGCCGCCCGGTGGCCCGGCCGCGCTACCGCCCCGCCCCGCAGGGCGCCGGGGCGTTCCGCCGGCTGGTGAACCCGATGGCCAGCGGCCAGTCGTGGCTGGACCTGCTGTACGCCGTCGTGAACTTCCCGATCGCCGTCGTGACGTTCTGCCTCACGGTGACCTGGTGGGCCGGGACGATCACCGGGCTGACCTATCCGATCTACGGGTGGATCCTCGAGGGGATCCCGGACAACAACGGCCTGGCCGAGCTGATCTTCGGCTCCGGGAGCGCCCTGCTCAACGTGGTCATCAACGCCACGATCGGCGTGCTGTTCGCGATCACGCTCCCGGTGGTGCTCCGCGGCGCGGCGCTGATCCAGGGCGGTCTGAGCCGGGCCATGCTGACCGGCGTCGCCGAGCTGCACGAGCGCATCGACGACCTGGCCGAGGGGCGGGCCGCGGCGGTCTCGGCCGAGGCCAACGCGCTGCGCAAGCTGGAGCGCGACATCCACGACGGGCCGCAGCAGCGCCTGGTCTCCCTGGCCATGGACCTTTCCCGGGCCCAGCGCCAGCTCAAGCGCGACCCGCAGGCCGTCGAGCAGTTGCTCTCCGAGGCCATCAGCTCGACCCGGGAGACCCTGGACGAGCTGCGCGCCCTGTCGCGCGGCATCGCCCCGCCGGTTCTGACCGACCGCGGTCTCGCTCCGGCGCTGGCCGCGCTCGCCGGCCGGTGCACCGTCCCGGTGGACCTGGACGTCCAGGTCGACCAGCGGTTCGCCGCCGCCGTGGAGAACACCGTCTACTTCGTGGTCGCCGAGTCCCTGACCAACGTGGCCAAGCACAGCCACGCCACCCTCTGCACCGTGACGCTGAGCAAAACCGGTGGCGTTCTGATGCTCACGATCGGAGATGATGGGGTCGGCGGCGCGCACGTCGCCAAGGGACACGGCCTGTCCGGGCTCGCCGACCGCCTCAAGGCGGTGGACGGCGAGCTGTCGGTGGACTCCCCGGTGGGCGGGCCGACGGTGATCGTGGCGGAGGTGCCGTGCGGGTAGTCGTGGCTGACGACGCTGTGCTGATCAGGTCGGGCCTGGTCAGGCTGCTGGAGGAGTTCGGCTGCGAGGTGGTGGCGGAGGTGGGTGACGGCGGCGGTCTCGTGGAGGCCGTCGCCGCCCACCGTCCGGACGTCTCCGTGGTGGACGTCCGGATGCCGCCGAGCTTCACCGACGAGGGCCTGCGGGCCTCGGTCGAGGCGCGGCGGCGGGTGCCGGGGGCCCCGGTGCTGATCCTGTCCCAGTACGTGGAGGTGTCCTATGCGGACGACCTGCTCGCCGACGCCCGGGGCGCGGTGGGCTACCTGCTCAAGGACCGGGTCGTGGACGTCGACGACTTCATGGGGGCCCTGCGCGCGATCGCGGGCGGCGGCACGGTCTTCGACCCCCAGGTGGTGGCGCAGCTGATGGTACGGCGCCGCCGCGACGACCCGCTCGCCTCCCTCACCCCCCGGGAGCGCGAGGTCCTCGGCCTGATGGCGGAGGGCAGGTCCAATCCGGCCATCGGCCGCCAGCTGGTGATCAGCGACGGGGCGGTGGAGAAGCACATCCGCAGCATCTTCGCCAAGCTCGGCCTGCACGCCGAGGACGGCGACCAGCACCGCCGGGTCCTGGCGGTGCTGGCCTACCTCCGCTCCTGACGCCCGCCGCCGCATGGCGGCCGCCCCACCGGCCTGTCCCCGCCCTGTCGGCCTGTCCCCGCCCTGTCGGCCCGCCCCCGCTCCGCCGAGGGCCCGGGCGCGGCTCCCCGGCGGGACCTCGGGTAAGATCCGAGCCTTCGCGCGAGGGGCCGGGACCTCGCGCGAGCGTCCGGGAGGAGACCCATGCAGGCCCATGACCTGTCGTCCGGCGGTGACGTGCTGGCCCGCGTGCACGACACGGCCCGCGCGGCGGCGCGGCTGCACGGCCTGCCCGGCGCCGAGGTCACGCTGATCAACGTCTCGGAGAACGCCACCTTCCGGGTGGACGACCCGGCGACCGGGGCCCGCTCGATCCTGCGGGTGCACCGGCTCGGCTACCACTCCGTCCCGGCGATCCTCTCCGAGCTGGCCTGGCTGGAGGCGCTCCGCGAGGAGGCCGGGGTCAGGACCCCGAGGGTGATCCCCGCCCCGGACGGCTCCCGCGTGCTGACCGTCCCCGGGGAGCGGCCCCGCGACTGCGTCATGTTCGAGTTCCTGCCCGGGACGGAGCCGCCGGAGGACCGCCTGGTCGACGACTTCGAGCTGCTCGGCGAGGTCACGGCGCGGATGCACCGGCACGCGCGGACCTGGCGCCGGCCCGCCGGATTCACCCGTTTCCACTGGGACTACGACGCCGCACTGGGGGACGAGTCCCGCTGGGGGCGCTGGCAGGACGGCCTGGGGATGGACTCCGGGGCGCGGGCCGTACTGGACCGGCTGGAGGAGGAACTGCGCGAGCGGCTGCGCCGGTTCGGCCGCGACCCCGGCCGCTACGGGCTGATCCACGCCGACCTGCGCCTGGCCAACCTGCTGACGACCGGCGACGGGCCGCCCAGCGTCATCGACTTCGACGACTCCGGCTTCAGCTGGTACCTCTACGACCTGGCCGCGGCGCTGAGCTTCATCGAGCACCATCCCCTGGTCCCGGAGATGATCGAGGCGTGGCTGCGGGGCTACCGGACCGTGCTCGCCCTCGCCGCGGAGGAGGAGGCCGAGATCTGGACGTTCATCATGTTCCGCCGGCTGCTGCTGGTCGCCTGGATCGGCACCCACACCGGGGTGGACATCGCCGCCGAGCTCGGCGCGGGCTACACCCTGGGCACCTGCGAGCTGGCCGAGCGCTATCTGGCGGGCCGGCTCCCGGCCTGACCCGGCGTCCCGCTCCGGGCTTTCCGACCCGGCAGGCTGCGCGCCGGAGGCGGCGTCTCAGCGGTCCCGTGGAACAGCCGTTCTCCCGTGGAACAGCTGTTCTCCCGAGGAGAACCGGCCGGAGTCACCCGGTGGAACCGGGCGAATAGATTAACGCGCCTCATCATGACACGAAGGTGCCTCACTGTTAGCTTGACACGATGTTGAGCCGAGGAAGGCCGTCGTGCCCGGCCTGCGGAGCCGTACGCGACACCCAGCCGGACCACGGGCGAGGCGGCGCGCCGCGCGCGGTCGTCCCGCAGGCGTTCGCCGCGGCGCTGCGCCTGATCCACGCCCTCACGTCGCGCGAACGCGTGATCTTCGAACTGCTCGGCCACGGCTACGACAACCGGTCCATCTCCCGGGCGCTCCAGATCAGCGAGCGCACGGTCAAGCGCCATGTCACGGCGATCCTCGGCAAGCTGAACCTGCAGTCCCGCCTGCAGGCCGGGCTCGTCGCGCTGATCGTCTCCGCCGGCTCGGCGGAGACGGCCGCGTGGCCCGGAGACGCGTGGCCTGAAAGCACGAGGTCCGAAGGCGTGTGGCCAGGGGACGTGTGGCCTGAAGGAGGCCTGCGGCCTGAAAGTCCGCGGCCCGAAAGTCTTATGGACCGGCGGTTCGATTTCCATGACATTTAACCTTCAACCATCTGTATTCGGAGCGGATCATGACTTTTGACGCGCTCGCCGAACTGCGCCGTGCCGGCAACCTGGTGGATCTGCTCTCCGACCGGCAGCGCGCGGTCCTCGCGCAGCTCACCGAGTCCGAGGTGCGGGTCCTCATATCCGTCAAGGAACGCCTGGACGCGGCCTCCGACAGCGAGGTGGAGGGGCACGTGTCCGTCAAGGTCGTGTGACGTGCGCCCGGTCCGCGCGATCCCCGGCGCGGCGGAGCCCGCCGCGCTGCGGCTCGGAATCCTCGGCCCCCTGCGGGTGCTGCGCGACGACGTCCCGCTGGACGCCGGGCCGCGCAAGCAGCGGCTCGTGCTGGCGGTCCTGTTGTGCAACGCCAACGCGCCGGTGGCGGTCGACTCGCTCATCGACGCGCTCTGGGAGGACGGGCCGCCCCGGACGGCCAGGAAGAACCTGCAGGTCTACGTGTCCGCGCTCCGCAACCTGCTGGGCGCCACGCCCGCCGGGCCCCGCATCGTCCACGAGATGGGCGGTTACGTGCTGGCGGCCGACGAGGCGGAGCTGGACTGGCTGCAGTTCGAGAGGAAGGTGCGTGACGGCCGGCGGCTCCGCCGCGGTGGGGCGGACGGTGAGCCGGACGGCGGCGCGGCGCGGGCGCTGCACGAGGCGCTCGTCCTCTGGCGCGGTCCCGTGCTGGAGGGCATGCGCGACGCCGCGGTCATCGGCCGGGCCGCGCAGAGGCTGGAGGACGGCTTTCTCGCCGCCTTCGAGGACTGGGCGGAGCTGGAGGTGGCCCGGGGCGCCTCGCTGGAGGTGGCCGAGCGGATCGCCGTGGTGGCGCAGCGGCACCCGGTCCGCGAGCGGCTGCGCATGACCCAGATGGCCGCGCTGAGCCAGCTCGGCCGCCGCACCGAGGCGCTCGCGGTCTTCGACGAGCTACGCCGCTCGCTGGCCGGCGAGTTCGGGCTGACCCCCGGCCCGGCCCTGGTCGAGCTGCACCGGTCACTGCTCGACGATCACGAGTCGCGGGTGCGTCTCACGCCGCCGCGACCGGCCGCGGGCCATCTGCTCCCCCGGGAGGCGCCCGGCTTCTCCGGGCGCGAGGACCAGCGGCGCACGCTGATGGAGACGCTGGCCCGCGCCGGCGGGCGGCTGACGGTGATCACGGGGCCGGTCGGCGTCGGGAAGACGGCGCTCGCCGTCTCCGCGGCTCATCGGCTGCACGAGCATTTCCCGCACGGGTGCCATTTCGTACGGCTCCGCGAGGAGAACGGCACGCCCCGCACGCCGGCCCAGATCATGTCCCGGCTCCTGTGGTCGGCGGGCGTCCCGGGCGGCGCCGACCGGGCGGACCCGGCGGAGACGCACGCGGCCTGGCAGCGCTGGCTCGCCGGGCGCCGGGCCCTGATCGTGATCGACGACGCGCGCCGCGAGTCGGAGATCCGGCCGCTGCTGCCGGAGACCGGGGACAGCGCCGTGATCGTCACCGCCCGGACGGCGCTGGCGGGGCTCGGCTGCTGCCACCGGACGACCTTGCCGGCGTTCAGCGGAGCCGAGGCGCTCGCCCTGCTCCGGCGGATCGTCGGCCGGCGCCGGATCGACGGCGACGAGCCGTCCGCGCGGCGCATCGTGACCGCGGTGGGGCTGCTGCCCCTGGCCGTGCGGGTGGCCGGCGAGAAGCTGGCCCTGTTCGATCACATGTCGCTGAAGGACTTCCTGCGGCGTCTCGAAGGCGCTCGGAGCCCGCTCGACGAGCTGGCCGTGGGCGACGTGTCCGTCCGGGCCAGGCTGGCCGGGGCGGTGGCCGATCTCCCTCCATCGGCCGCTCACGCCCTGCGCCGTCTGGGAGCCCTGCCGCGGAGCCGCTTCACTTTGCGCGAGGCCGCCGGGGCGCTGGAGGCCGACGAGGAGGCGGCCCTGCGCACGTTGGAGTCCCTGCTGGAGGCCAACGTCGTCGCGGTACCGTACGCCGGGACACGCGTGTATGAGATGCCGGTCCTCATGCACGCCTACGCGTGGGAACTCGCGAGCGCCACGGAAGACGCGGAAGAGCGATCACCTCATCCGCGGACGGCCGGGACAGAGGCCGGGGCGGGGTCCGGGGCGGGAACCGGCCGTCCCGCCGCCACGGCCTGAACGACGTCGGCCGCCCGCCCGCCGCCGTCGGCCGCCGCGAGCCGGCGGCCGATCTCCGCGGCCCTCGCCCTCGTGCCGCCGTCCCGCCACGCGGACCCGAGCACCTCGACGGGATCGCGGGCCAGGTCGTTCGGGACGGAGACGGCGACGCCCGCGCGGACGCACGCCTCGGCCAGCAGCGGCTGCTCCGAGCCGGCCGGAGACACGCCCAGCGGACGGCCGCGCAGCAGCGCGCTCAGCACGGGCGCCGAGGTGCCGCTGGTCAGCACCAGCCCGGCCCGGTCGATCAGCGGCCCCATCCACGGCTTGCGCACGACCGTGAGGTCGGCGTCGGGGGCGGCGACCGGAGCCCGCGCGCGCCCCGGCTCCAGGACGGCTGCCGGGGCCGGGGTGCGCCCCAGCTCCACGACGGCCTGGAAGGGGCCGCCGGTGAAGGCGGCCTCCAGACGCGGCCACGGGCTCGTGCCGCCGAAGACCCGCCCGAGGTGGACGTAGACGACGGGCTTGCCCACCCGCTCCAGACGATCGAGGATCAGGCCGAGCTCGTCCGGGTCGGGGTCCGGCTCCCAGGAGCACGGCCCGACGTGGTGCGCCCGCTCGGGCAGCACCGCGCCGGGGAACTCGAACACGGGGTCGCCCCGCAGCAGCAACGCGGCCCCGGACAGCGGGTGCGCGTCGGCAGGCGATGTGATTCCCGGCAGTGAATGCGTGTCGGCAGGCGATGTGACTCCGGGCAGTGAATGCGTGTCGGCAGGCGGTGTGACTCCCGGCAGCGGATGTCCGCCGTCGCGCGGTGTCATCCCGAGCCGTTCCCGGGACCGGCGATAGGCGGCGAGCATCTCCCGCGACCTCCACAGGCGCGCGGCCGGCAGCTCCGGCTCCGCGCCGCCGCCCGACCGGTACTCCCACAGGTGCGCCGCGAGCCCGACCACCACCACGGGCAGGCCGAGCCGCTCGCCCGCCAGCAGCGCCCCGTGGCACAGCACGGAGGTCAGCAGCAGGTCGGCGCCCACCTCGCGGGCCGCCCGCCGTACCGCGTGATACTGGCCCGCCTCCTGCCGCACCCAGCGCGCGACGCTGAACGAGGCGGGGCCCGCGCCGTAGTCCCGCGCGGCCAGGAAGGGGAGGCCGGCGGCGGTCGCCGGGGTCCCGGCCTCGCGGCCGCCCAGGACGTGCACGTCGGCTCCCCGGCGGCGCAGTTCACGGCCGATCGCGATCGAGGGATACAGATAGCCGGGGTCGCTCAGCGGGCAGACCAGGACCTTCATACCCTCAGCCCGAGGTGGGCGGCGAGGAACGCGAGACAGTCGGCCTGCAGGGCGACCGTCCGGGAGAGCGCCCGGTCGCCGTGGCCCACGTCGCGTTCGTGCCGCAGGAGCACGGGCCCGGGGCCCGGCGAGGCGTGCTGCAGCGCGGCGCACATCTTGCGCGCGTGCAGGGGGTCCACCCGGGTGTCCGCCTCCGCGGCGGTGAAGAGCACGGCGGGATACTCCGTCCCGGCGCGCACGCGGTGGTAGGGGGAGTAGGAGAGCAGGGTCCGCAGCTCGCCGGGGTCGTCGGCGCTGCCGTACTCGGGCCGCCAGCTCGGGCCGAGCCCGTGCAGCTCGTAGCGGACCATGTCCAGCAGAGGGGACATGCACACGGCGGCCGCGTACTTCTCCGGATGCTGCGTGACCGCGGCGCCCACCAGGAGCCCGCCGTTGGACCCGCCCGCGATCCCGAGCCGGTCACGGCTCGTCCACCCGGCCTCGACGAGGTGGTCGGCGGCGGCGGCGAAGTCGTCGAAGACGTTCTGCTTGTTCGCGCCGCGGCCGGCGTGATGCCACTCCTCGCCCTCCTCTCCTCCGCCGCGCAGGCACGCCACCGCCCAGACACCGCCCGCCCGCACCCACGCCAGCGCCTCGGGCGAGTACGTGGGGACGACGGGGGCGCCGAACCCGCCGTAACCGGTGAGGACGGCCGGTCGCGGGCGGTCCGGCCGGCCCTCGGGGGAGACGACGAACATCCGGACCGTGGTCCCGTCGGCGGACCGGAACGCCACGTGGCGGGTGCGCGCGCCGGCGGCGGCGACCACGGAGCGCTGGGGGTGCCACGACCGGGTCGTCCCCGTCAGCCCGTCGTAGTGCAGGACCGTCCACGGGGTGAGGTGATCGGAGTAGGAGAACCACGCCTCGTGGCCTCCGTCGCGGCTGACCGCGAGACCTCCGGTCGATCCGGCGCCCGGCAGGGGCACCGTGCCGATCTGCGTCCCGTCGGTCAGATCGTGCACGGTGATCTCGCTGACGGCGTGCCGTACCCACGAGAGGAGTCCCAGCGGGCGCGGCAGCCGCGCGCCGGTGAGCACGGCGAAGTCCGTGAGCACCGATCCCGGTCGCTCGGCGATCAGCTCCCGCCACTCGCCGCCGGCGGTCGCGGGGGTGGCGGTCATGACGCGCCCGTACGGCGCGCCGCGCGTGGTCCTCAGCCAGATCGGAGGGTCGGCGACGGCGTCCGGGGCGACGCGCAGCCTCGTGTGCCCGCGCACCCCTTCCTGCACCGGCCGCAGCGCGGGCGCGTGCCAGGGGCCGGCGGTCAGATCCGCCAGCCAGACGTCGGTGTTCCGGTCGGTGCCCTGGGTCGCGGCGACGCTGAGCCAGCGGCCGTCGGCGGTGACGCTCACCGTGTAGAACTGGGCCCTGTCCCGGCCCTCCCCGAAGATCATGATGTCCTCGTCGGGATGGGATCCGACCCGGTGCAGGAAGACGCGGCGGTGGTAGCGTTCCTCGCCCGGGTGCGGCCCGGGCGGCAGCCGCCGCACGTAGTAGAAGTGCGTGCCGCCGGGCAGCCAGGCGACGGACGAACGCCGGACCCGGTCGATCGGCCCGTCCAGCACGCGCCGGGTGGCGATGTCCATGACCCACAGCCGGGACTCCTCCGTGCCGTCGGAGGAGAGCTGGTAGGCCAGCAGGTCTCCCTCGGCCGAGGGACGCCACGCGTCCAGCACCGTCAGCCCCGTGGGGTCCAGGTCCTCGGGCTTGACCAGCGGCCGGTCCTGCCCGTGTGAGGCGACCATGAGCGTCGGGTGCTCCTCGCCGGCGAGCTGCCGGGAGAAGAAGCTTCTCCCGGCGCGCGTCAGAGGAGGGGAGTAGAGGTCTACGGCGTGGAGGGAGGCCAGAGCCGTCCGCCAGTGATCGACCCGCCAGGCCGGGCGGCTCGCGGCGTAGAGCTCCTCCTGCGCCCTCAGCCACGCGTCCGTGCGGGGGTCCGCGCCGTCCTCCAGCCAGCGGTACGGGTCCCGGACGGCCAGGCCGTGCCGCTCCTCGACGAGGGCCAGGCGTTCCGCGTCCGGGTACCGGGGCGTGCCGTCGCCCGTCCTGCCGTTCCCCATGTCAGGTCTCCGGTCCGGTTCGCGGGCCCTGCGCGTCGTGCGCGTCGTGCGCGTCGTGCGCGAGCACGGCGGGCCCCGCGGGTTCCGCGAGCTCCGGGGGCTCCGCCGTCCGGTCCACGCAGGGCAGGAAGGGGATCATGACGAGGGTGGCCGCGAGGCACAGGCCCGCGAACACCAGCCAGACGGCGGCGCCGCCGAACCACGCCACCGCGACCCCGGCCAGCAGCGGGCCGGCGAACGCCAGGCTGGTGCTGATGAGGCCCTGCGCCGCGATGACCCGCCCGTACAGGCCCTGGGGAGCACGCTCCGCGACGAGCTGGAACAGCATCACCGAGGTCGAGGGCCCGAGCGCGGCCAGGAAGGTGAGGACGGCGCCCACGGCCCAGGGGGACTGGGAGACCGACAGGATCGCGAAGGACCCCGCCCACAGGAGGCCGGCGGCCGGATAGAGCCGTGCCGGTCCCAGTCCGACGACCCGGGTGACGACCATCGATCCGGCCACCACGCCGCATCCGCCGCAGGCCATCACGACCCCGATCACGCCGCTCGGCACGCCCTGCCCGCTCATCACGAGCACCGCCGCGAGGCCCGACGCGGCCCCGGCCAGGTTGAGCACCGCGCAGAACCCGGTGAGGCCGAGGATGCCCCGGTGGGCCGCCAGCCAGCGCAGGCCGGCGGTGACCCGCCGGTCCTCGCCGGCGGGCCCGCCCTCCTCCCGCCGCCCCGGACGCGCCGACACCGCCAGGAGAAGCGCGCCGGACACGGCGTAGGAGGCCGTGTCGACGACGAAGGGAAGGAGCGGATCCACCGCGTACAGCGCGCCTCCGAGCATCGGGCCGACGAGCGCGGCGATCCCGAAGATCCGCTGGCTCTGGCTCATCGCGAGGGCGAACTGCGCCGGCGGCACGATCACGCGGACGAACACCATGGACGCGCTGCCGAAGACCGCGGTCGCGACGCCCTCGACCAGGGCCACCACCACCAGCTGGGGGAAGGTCAGGTGGCCGAGCACCGCCGCCAGGGGAATGGAGCCGACGGTCGCGAGCCGGACCGCGTCCATGGCCAGCATCAGCCGTTTCTGGTCGAAACGATCGGCCAGATGTCCCGCGGGGAGCTTGGAGATCGTGCCGATGACGACCGCGCAGGTCCCCAGCAGCCCCGCCTTGACGGCGCCCTCCCCCATGCCGAGCACGAGGAGGGGGAAGGCCAGGCTCGACATGTGGCTGCCGAGCATGGCGATCGCCCGGGAGACGCGGTAGTTGCGGTAGTCGCGGTCGCGCCACAGGCTGATCGAGTCCGCTGTCCCGGTCATGTCCGCAGCCGCCCGGTCTCGGCCAGGTAGTCGAGGAACGCGGCGTCGGCTGCGTCGTTGAACGCCGTCACCGCCTGGTCGTCATCGGAGTAATGATTCTGGTCGTCGCATGAGACCCATATGTTCTCGGTCTGCCCGGACGGCAGGTAGCCGTCCACGACGGTGCCGACCTGCCAGCCGGGTTTGCCGGCCGTCTCCCAGCAGCTGGACAGGGTCCCGTCCGCGCTCACCACGGCGCCGTACAGGCCGTCCGCGTGCGAACACGTCCCGCAGGGCAGATGGGCGCGCGGCCGGCCCACGCCGAATCCGCGTTCGAGCGCGTGCCGCCGCCACCGGAAGAACCTCTCCGCGAGGCCGGCGGTGTGCCGCATCTCGTTGGCGTAGCCGACTCCCACGTCGCCGACCCAGGCGAACTGCACGGCGCATCTCGACGGATCGAGCCTGTCCGCCAGGGTGTCGATGAGGGAGTCGATGCCCGCGTGGTTGAGATGGGAGACGTTGATGCGCAGTCCCCAGCCGAGGGGCGTCGTCTCCGACACCCTCGCGATGTTGCGGATGATGCCCTCGAAGGTGCCGCCGCCCGAGCGGCGCACCCGGATGTGGTCGTGCGTCACGGCGTCCCCGTCGAAGGTGATCTGCACCGAGCGGAGGCCGAGGTCCACGAGCTGCCCGGCCAGCAACGGGGTGAGCAGGGTGCCGTTGGAGATCATCGACGCCGACGCGAGCCCGTGGCCGGCCGCGCGGGAGAGCAGCTCGCGGCAGCCGCGCGGATTGAGCAGCGGCTCGCCGCCGAAGAGCAGGATGTGGAGCGCCTCCATGCCGGCCGCGGCCATCCGGCGCCGGGTGAACTCCAGGATGTCGGTGATGGTGTCGGAGGTCAGGCGGGCGTGGGAGATCCGGGGCGGCCGGCTCCCTCCCGTCGGGTCCTGGTCGACGTTCTGGAAGCAGTAACCGCAGCCCAGGTTGCAGTCGGTGCTGGTGAGGACGGTCAGTGAGTAGGTCTTCGGCCGGCTCGTACGGAACAGGCCCATCTCCGCCAGCCGGCGTGCCGCCGACGGGGTCAGCGTCCCCTCGGGGGTGAGGTGCCCGGCACGAAGCCGGGCCACCCCGCCGGGACCCAAGAACCACCAGTCGTTCTTTCCTCGAATGATTCGTTCCCGAGGAACGTGGCTGATCCTGTGCCCGCTCATGTCAATAAGCCTCGATGCCTAATCGTCTTTTTTCGTTTCGCTCACGAGTCCGCGTAGTAGACGGCGCACTGGCCGGAGAACCACAGGCAGGGGTCTTCCTCTTCCTCGGTCTCGTGCGCGACGACGTCGATGCCCTCGTCGTTCTCCGGTGGAGTCTCGTCGTTTCGCTGCTTTTCGGTGTCAGACATTTCCCGTCCTTTCTTGTTGCCGTGATGCCACCGTAGGAGCGTGCGGTATGGAGCTGGTTTTCTGTTGGTTTGATAGTGGTATGTTCGCTGGTCATCGTCTCTTGTCTGGGGCGTTGGCCCAAAAGGAGCATGGACAGCCGTGTTTCCGGACCGGACACTGCCTTTTATGGAGATGCCTGGACCTGGGCGATGAATTGCGTTTCCTGCGGCTCCCCGCTGGGAGGTGGCAGCCGTTTCTGTGCGATGTGCGGAACGCCGGTGGAATCCGGTGGCCCGGTGCGCGAGGCACGGAAAACCGTCACGAGCCTTTTCATTGACGTCGTCGGTTCCACCGAACTGGCGGAACGGCTGGATCCCGAGCCGCTGCGCGAGCTGCTCGACCGCTATTTCGCGGCGTGCGTGTCCGCCATCGGCGAGCACGGCGGCGCGGTGGAGAAATTCATCGGCGACGCGGTCATGGCGGTCTTCGGCGCGTCCGCGACCCGGGAGGACGACGCCGTGCGCGCGGTACGGGCCGCCGCCGGGGCGCTCGACGCGCTCCACGCCCTCGACGCCGACGTCACCGCGAGCCACGGTGTACGGCTGGAGGCCCGGTGCGGCCTGTGCACGGGCGAGGTCATGGTGATCACCGCGCCGGACGGCGACTTCCGGGTCGTCGGGGACGCCGTCAACACCGCGAGCAGGCTCCAGGGAGCCGCCCGGCCGGGGGAGATCCTGATCGGGGAGCAGACCGCGGCCGTCGTCCGGGGCCACGTGGGCATCGAGCCCGTGCCGCCGGTGCGGCTCAAGGGCAAGGCCGTCGCCGTGCCCGCGTGGCGGGTCACCGGCCCCGTGCCGGATGAGGACGGCGGTCCCGGGACGCCGGGCGCGCCGCTGGTCGGCCGCGACGGCGAGCTCGGCGAGCTGCGTCACAGCCTGCGGCGGGTGACGGACCGCGGCCAGGTGTGCCTGGTCACCGTGCTCGGCGTGCCCGGGATCGGCAAGACCCGCCTGGTCGGGGAGTTCCTCGGCACGCTCGCCGACGGGGCGGCCGTCGTCATGCGGGGACGGTGCTCCGCCTACGGCCGGGGCATCACCTACGCGCCGCTCGCCGACATGCTCCGCGAGGGCTGGAGCGAGCTCACCGGGCCGGACCGCCTCGACTCCGAGGCCGGCCCGCGGGCGATCCGCACCCTCGAGGCCGTCATGACCGCCGGCGACCCGGCGGGTGTCGAGGAGATCTCCTGGGCCGTCAGACATCTCCTGGAGGAGCTCGGCGGGGAACGGCCGGTGATCATGGTCTGGGACGACCTGCACCGGGCCGAGGAAACCCTCCTGGACCTGATCGACGACATCGCGACCTGGCTGGTCGACGTGCCCGTGCTGCTGCTGTGCGTCGCCCGCACCGAACTGCTGGAGACCCGCCCGGCCTGGGGCGGCGGGAAGCCGTGCGTCTCGACGCTCGAACTGGGGCCCCTGACCCCGGAGGAGAGCGCCAGGCTGGTCGGCGAGCTGGCCGCGCGCGCCGAGGTGCAGTCCCATGCGAGCCGGGACGCCCACGAGCGGATCGCGGCCGAATGCGACGGCAATCCGCTCTTCGCCGAGCTGATGCTGGACCTGTTCGCCGGCACCGCGTCCGGTTTGACCGGCACCGCGTCCGGTTTGACCGGCGCCGCGTCCGGCACGCGGATCCCGCCCACCGTCCACGCGCTGCTCGGCGCCCGCCTGGACCAGCTCCCGGACGACGAGCGGGAGCTGGTGGAGATGGCCGCGGTGATCGGGCGCGACTTCTCCGGCGACACGCTGCGGGCCATGGCCGGCGACGAAGGCGCCGACGTCTCGGTGCCGGACGTGGTGACCAGGCTCATCAGACGGCGGATCATCCAGCGCGTCGACCGGGGGAGCCTGCGGTTCCGGCAGTCGCTGCTGCGTGACACCGCCTACGCGCGGACCCCCAAGACCCACCGCAGGCGCAGGCACCTGTTCCTCGCCCGCGGGCTGCGGCGGGACGGGGAGGACCGCCTGGCCTTCGCCTGCCACGTGGAGGCCGCCTGCCACCTGCAGCGCGATCTCCTCCCCGGCGACGCGCGGCTGCCCGACCTGGCTCCGCACGCCGCCGACGTGCTGATCGGCGAGGGCGAGCGGGCGCTGCGGCGCAAGGACCTCCCCGCCGCCGCGGCCCTGCTGGAGCGCGGGCGCGGGCTCCTGGCCGCCGGCGACCCCCGCCGCCTGGCCGTCGCGCTGCACGTCTGCGACGCCTGGCTGGGGATGTGGGACGCCGACCGGTGCCTGGCCGTGCTGGCGGCGGAGGAGTCCGCGGACGGCGCCGACCGCCGCACGCGGGTCACCTGCGCGATCCAGCGGTCCGTGGTCGCGCTCCGGCTCGGGCTGAGGCCGCCGGAGGCGATCCAGGCCGACGCCGACCGGCTCGCCGCGGAACTGCGCGACGAGGCGGACGACGACCTGAGCTGGTGCAGGTACCACCAGCTCCAGGCCTACCTGCACCTGGCCGGGGAGCGGGCGGCCGCCGACGCGTCCCTGCGGCGCGCGCTGGCCAGAGCCCGCGCCATGCGGGATCGCTACGAGGAGGACCGGCTGCTCTGCGCGGTCTGCGAGGTCGCCAAGTGGACGCCGGGCCACCTCGGCGGGGGGCTGGAGCTGTGCGCCGCGCTGTCGGCGCGCTTCGCCGCCAACCGGGCGCTCCTGGTCCCGGTGCTCGTGACCGAGGCGTATCTGACGGCGCTGGCCGGCCGGGTCGACGACGCCCGCCGTACGCTGGGCACGGCGCGCGACCACGCGGGCGACCTCCACCTCGACCTGGCGGACGCCGCGGTGCTGGAGATGTCCGGCGTCGTGGAATCGCTGGCGGGCGCCCACGACAGGGCCGAGACGCTCTTCCGGCGGGCGGCGGCGGCCCTGCGGGCGGCGCCCCGTGCCCCGGACGCCGACGCGGCGGAGGCCGCCGCCGCCCGGGAGCTCTTCCACCAGGGCAGGACCGGCGAGGCCGCCGCGGCCCTGGACCGGCTGGTACGGCGCGCCGCCGGCCCGAGCCTGCGCACGCGCATCACCACCGCCTCCCTCCGGGGCCGGATCGCCTCGGCGTACGGACGTCACGACGAGGCCGTCGCGGCGGTCACGGAGGCCCGCGAGCTGAGCGGGCCGGTCGACGACCCGCGCCTCGCCGGGGAGGCGCTCTTCGACGCCGCGGTCGTGCTGCGGGCGGCCGGACTGCCCGGCGAGTCGGCGGACGCCGCGCGCCGCGCGGCCGGGCGGTACGCGGCGAAGGGCGCCGCGTTGCTGGCCGCCCGGGTCGAGAGGTGGATCGATGGCGGCGCCTGAACCGACGAGGACGCCTGAACCGACGGGGACGACCGACGCGCCTCCCTGGCGGCGCCCGCCGCGCAGCCACTTCCCCGGCGTGCCCGCCTGGGGCGCGCCCACCGCCGACCGGCCGCACGAGCGGTTCGACGTGACCCCGCTGGCCCGGGTGACCCCCGAGTGGGCGTGGGGCGGAGCCGACGGTTCCGGCCTGCGCGTATGCGTGCTCGACAGCGGTGTCGACGGCGCGCACCCCCTGGTGGGCGGCCTCGACGGCGCGTTCGAGGTCGCGGCCGGCGCGCGCGGCGGGCTCGCCGTGGTCGAGACGGAGCCGTACGACGTCGCCGGTCACGGGACGGCGTGCGCCGGTGTGATCAGGTCGATCGCCCCCGGCGTCTCCCTGACCTCGGTCCGGGTCCTCACCGAGGGCCGGCACGGCACCGGGGAGGTCCTGCTCACCGGCCTGGAGTGGGCCGTCGAGCAGGGCTACGACGTCATCAACATGAGCCTGTCGACGACGAAGACGCGGTTCCGTCCCGCCCTGCAGGAGCTGGCCGACCGCGCCTACTTCCGCCGCTGCGCGCTGGTCGCGTCCGCGCACAACATGCCGGTGCGGAGTTTCCCCTGGCTCTTCTCGTCGGTCATCTCCGTCGCCAGCCATGACGAGAGCGACCCGATGACGTTCTACTACAACCCGTCACCGCCGGTGGAGTTCTACGCCCGCGGCCTGCGGGTCCGCGTGGCCTGGCCGGGCGGCGGGGAGATCCTGAGCACCGGCAACAGCTTCGCCACCCCGCACATCGCCGGTATCTGCTCCCTCATCCTGAGCAAGCACCGGTCGCTCACCCCGTTCCAGCTCAAGTCCGTGCTCTACCTGGCGGCCAAGAACGTCGCCGGGAGAGACGCCAGGAGAGAGGGAGACATCAGTGTTTGACACATCGGAGGCGGACGGGCCGGTGGAACCGGACGTCACGCAGCGCCGGCTGCTCCAGTCGATCGTGGAGGTGGCCTGCCGCGTCTTCGGCGCCGCGGCGGCGTCGGTCTTCCTCGTCGACCGCGGGACGGGCGAGCTGGTCTTCGAGGCGGTCGCGGGCGAGGGCGAGGGGGTGCTCGTGGGCACGCGCTTCCCCGGCGGCACCGGCATCGCCGGGTGGGTGGCCATGTGCGGCCAGCCGCTCCTGGTCGACGACGTGCGTCAGAGCGAGCAGTTCGCCCGCGGGGCCGCGGAGTCGACCGGCTACGTGCCGCGCAGCATCATGGCCGCCCCGTTGATCAAGGACGGGGAGTGCATCGGGGTCGTCGAGGT
The DNA here is from genome assembly GCF_016863135.1 of Planobispora longispora. Taxonomy (GTDB): domain Bacteria; phylum Actinomycetota; class Actinomycetes; order Streptosporangiales; family Streptosporangiaceae; genus Planobispora; species Planobispora longispora. Next base: position 29,598 of record NZ_BOOH01000064.1, on the reverse strand, counting down.
GCTGGACCGCGGCCTCCGACCGCGCGGCGACCTGGGGGACGTCGACCTGCTCGCGCTGCTCGCCACCGAGGTCGCCCTCGCGCTGGAACTGCTCGTCCAGGTGCGGTGGGGCGGCGGGGACCGGCCGCGGCCGGCGGCCGGCGGCGAGGACCTGGCTCTGCTGCACCGGGTGGCGCAACGGCTGGGCGGGGCCGGCTCGGCCGCGGCGACCGCGCGCCGGCTGCTGGTCACCGCCGACGAGCTCCTGGCGGCGGAAGAGGTCTACCTTGCCGCTCCCTAGCGCCGCGACCGGCGGCGCCCGCCCGATCGGGAGCGGCGTGGAAGGCGGCCGGAGCGGCGCCGGCGTCCGGCAGACCACCCCGGACGGCGCCGCGGCGTTCCTCGACCAGCTGTCGAGTCCCCGCTACGTGCTCGACCTGCGGTCGCACGCACCCGGCGCGGGGCCGCCGGCGGGGTCCGCGCCGCGCCGGGCGGAATCTCCCGGCGGACGCGCGCCGTCACCCGCCGTCCTGCTCGTCAGCCGCTCCGGGGACGGTGAGTTCCGCGCCGTGGCGGAGCTGCTCGGCAGGGTGGGGGTGCCGGCCGTACGCGTCGACGCCGACGGGATCGACGGCGCCGACCTCCAGGTGGACCCCCTCCGGGGCGTCGTGCGCGTGGACGGCCGCCGGCTGCGGCCCACCGTGGTGTGGCCGCGGCACTTCTCCGCGCGCGCCATCGAGGGCGGCGGGGAGCCCGCGCGCGACCTGTTCCTCCGCGAGTCCTGGGAGTCCGCGGCCGACCAGCTCTGCGAGGTCGCGGCCGTCAGCCTCCGCGCTCCCCGCCTGCGGGCGCCGGCGCAGCTCCGCCTCGCCGCGGCGTCCGGAGTCGCGGTGCCGGCGACGCTGCTGACCACCGATCCCCGCCGGGCGGGCGGAGAGCTCCGCGGCTCCCGGCTGGTGATCAAAGCGGCGCACCGGCACTTCGTGGAAGCGGCGCCCGGGACGCTGACCGGCGTGTTCCCGGTGCTCGTCGCCCGCGGCGACCCCGCCTCCGGGCCGGTCCCTCCGCCCCGGCCCGGCCCGCCGGTCCTGGTGCAGGAATACGTCGAGCACGAGGCCGAACTGCGCGTGCACTGCGTGGCGGGGGAGGTCTACGGCTTCCGGGTCGTCAAGACCGCGCCCGACGACCTCTGGGTGCGTGAGGACCGGGTCTCCGTGCACGCGGTGGACCCGCCGCCCGGCGTCGTCCGCGCCGCCCGGGCGCTGGCGGCGGCGGCGTCGCTGCGCTACTGCGCCTTCGACTTCCTCATGCGGGACGGCGAACCGGTCTTCCTGGAGATGGACCCCGACGGGGACTGGCGCTGGATGGAGGCGAAGGCCGGTACGACCGCCGTCACCGCGGCCGTGGCCCGCATGTTGTGCGACCTGCACCGCGCGCACCTGCCCGCCGCGCCCCGGCCCCCGTCCGGACGCTTCGACCTGCTGTCCTTCCTGACCGGCCGGGAGTGAGCGGCCTCGCGCTCCATCCACCGGGCGCCGTACGGCGAATTCCGCGTGGTGGTGTGTGAGGAGGCTTCGGATGTGGCCCTTCGAGGGACGCCAGGCGGAGTTGTCGGAGATCCGCTCCGCCTTCACCGGGTCCGGCGTGGACGTCGTGCTGGTCAGCGGACCGGCCGGGATAGGGAAGACCCGCCTGGTCCGGGAGGCCGTGGACGGCCTGGGCGGTGCGAGCCCTCTGTGGATCACCGCGACCCGGGCCGCCGCCGCCATCCCGTTCGGCGCGGCCGCCCCGCTCCTGCCCGACGGCGCCGGGCCCGGCGGCTCCGTGGAGGTGATCCGGGCGACCGCGCGGAGCCTGCGCCGCCGGGACGGCCGGAGCCGGACGGTGATCGTCGTCGACGACGCCCACCTGCTCGACGACGCCTCCGCCACGCTGGTCGCGCACCTGGCCGCGGACCGGCTCGCCTTCCTCGTCATGACCGCCCGGTCGGACGCGCCGGTCGCCGACGCGCCGGCCCGGCTGGTCGCCGACGGCCGCGGGGTCCGGATCGAGGTGCCCCCGCTGCCGCAGGAGATCATCGACAGACTGATCGACCACACCCGCGGCGGCGGCCTGGACGCCCCCGCCCGGCGACGCCTGCGCCGGCTGGCGAACGGCAACCCGCTGGCCCTGCGCGAGCTGCTGTACGGCGGGCAGCTGGGCGGCCTCACGGAGCTGATCACCTCGCGGTTGGCCAGGCTCGACCCGGAGAGCCGGTGGGTCGCCGAGCTGGTGGCCTGCGGCGAGCCGCTGCCGCTCGCGCTCCTGGAGCACGTGGCCGGGCTCGCCGTCGTGACGCGGGCGGAGGACAGCGGCGTCATCGTGGTGGAGCGGTCGGGCGAGCGTCACCAGGCGCGCTTCGACCATCCGCTCTACGGCGAGGTGCTGAGGTCCCGGCTGACGGTCACCCGGGCCAGGCGCGCCTACCGGGCGTTGGCGGAGGCGCTCCTGTCCACCCCGCTGCGCCGGCGTCACGACACGTTGCAGGCCGTCGTCTGGCAGGTCGAGGGCGGCGTCGTCACCCGGCCCGACCTGCTCCCGGCCGGGGTGTGGCTGGCGGTCGCGTACGCGGATCTCCAGCTCGCCGAGCGCCTGGCCCGCGCCTGGTGCGCGGCCGCGCCGGGACAGCGGGCCGACCGGCTGCTGGCCGAGATCCTCACTCTCCAGGGACGCACCGAGGACGCCGTCGAGGTCCTGCCCGTCGCGCCGACGGCCGAGGCCGGCGACGAGATCTCCTGGGCCGTGACCCGGGCGAAGACCCTCTACTGGGGCACCGGCGACATCGAGGCGGCGCTGTCCGTGCTGGACGGCCGGGGCGACCATCCCACGGCGCGGGCGTCGAGGTCGTGGCTGATGTGCTTCGACGGCCGCTGCGCCGAGGGCGCCCGCGTCGCCCGCGGCGTCCTGGAGGACCCGGCGGCCGAGCCCGGGGCCGTCATGTGGGCCGCCTCGACGGCCGCGGCCGCCGCCGGGTTCCTCGGACGCGTCGAGGAGGCCGGCCCCGCCCACGAGCGCGGTCTCGCGGCCGCCGCCGCGCTCGCCGACACGATGCCGTGGGGCGCGTACGAAGTGAACGTCGCCGCGGTCCTGGGTCTGCTGGCCGGCGGGCGCCCGGCGGCGGCGCAGGCTCTCGCCACGGCCGAGTACCGGGCGGCGACCGAGGTCGGCGCCGCCATGATGCTGGCCGGCTGGTCGCTGTTCGGCGGGCTCGTGGCCGCGGCCCGCGGCCACGTCCACGACGCGCACCGGTTGCTCGCCGAGGCGTACGCCGGGTACGCGGTCAACGACACCGTCCGGCTGGCCCGCTGCTGCCAGGCCGCCCGCGCCGCCGTCGGCGCGCTGCGCGGCGACCCGGACGCGGACCTGTTCATGGCCGACGCCGACAGCCGGGCGCACGCCTCCAACCGGGCCTTCGCGCCGTGGATCGAGACCTGGCGGGCCTGGACGGTCTATGCCGGGGGCGACGTGGCCGGGGCGATCACCGCGGCGGAACGCGCCGCCGAGCTGGCCCGCACGGCCGGGTTCCCCGCCGTCGAGGCGCTGGCCCTCTATGACGTCGCACGTCTGGGCGGCCGGCCGGACCTGGCCCGGCTGGACGGCGTCGACCACGACCTGGCCGGGCTCGCCGGGCGCGCCGCCCGGGCGCTCGCCGCGTCGGACGGGGCCGCGGACCTGGAGAGGGCGGCCGGAGAGTTCCGGGCGCTCGGCTACGACCTGCACGCCGCCGAGGCGTACACCGTCGCGGGACAGCGCCACCGGGCCCGCGCGCGCACCGCACGGGCCGAGATCGCCGAGGCGCGCGCGGAGGCGCTCCGCGCCGCCGTCCCCGGGGCCCGCACCCCGCTGCTCCAGACGACCCGCCTCATCACCGTGCTCAGCCCCCGCGAGCGCGAGGTGCTCCTGCTGGCCGCCCGCCACACCAGCGCCGAGATCGCCTCCCGGCTGGGCCTCGCCGTCACCACCGTCAACAACAACCTCGCCCGCGCCTACACCAAGCTGGGAATCTCCGGCCGCCCCCAGCTCCGGTCCCTCCTGCACGCGACCGGGACCGATGATCCCCGGCCGGCGCGGTCGGCGTGAGCCGGACGGGAAACGGGAAGGCGGAGCCCGTCACAGCCGGACGAGGGCCGGACGGGCGGAGGAGGGCAGGCCGGGCGGGTGAGGACCGGGCGGGCGGGCGAGGACCGGGCGGGCGGTGCCTATCGAGGGGACGGTCCGCGGCTCCGCACCGGAATCATCGCCTCCCGTCCATCTCGGCGCGCAGGGCGGCGAACTCCCGCTGAGCGTCCTCGTCCGCGGGGTCCAGCTCCAGCGCCCTGGCGAGGTCGGCCGCGGCCTCCTCCGGTCGCCCCGCCGCGCGCAGCGCCAGCGCCCGGTTGAACAGCAGCGCCGGATCCGCGCCCGGTTCGAGGGCGCGGGTGAAGTCCTCGGCCGCCCCCGCCGGGTCGCCGGTCTCGAACGCCAGCGCGCCCCGGGCGGCCCAGGCCGCGATGAGCGAGGGGGCGCGTTCCAGAGCCCGGTCGAAGGCGGCCCGCGCCTGCGCGTGGCGCCCCTCCGCCATCTCCACCTGCCCCAGGGCGCACAGCAGGTACGGGTTCCCCTCCTCCAGTGCGAGCCCCGCCTCCGCGTCCGCCCGCGCTCTGCCGTACTCGCCGAGCGCCACCAGCAGACCGGCCCGGTTGGCCAGCGCGTCCACGAAATCCGGGTCCAGCTCCAGGGCGTGGTCCAGGTCGGCGAGCGCGCCGGCGTAGTCTCCGGCGGAGAAGCGGACCTCGGCCCGGTTGTAGTACGGCTCGGGGAAGGGCGGGCCCACCTCGACCGCCGTCTCGTAGTCGGCGACCGCCTCGGCCGGCCGGCCGAGGCGGTACAGGAGGTTGCCGCGGTCGATGTAGTAGTCGGGATAGCCCGGGTCGGCGTCGATCACCCGGTTCAGGTCCGCCAGCGCGCCCTCGGGATCGCCCAGCATGACGGAGAGCTGCGCCCGGTTGGCCAGGAGCACCATCCGGTGGATCGGGTGCTCGTCCGGCCGGAGTCCGCCGTCGGCCAGCTCCACCGCCCGCTGGACGAACTCCAGCGCCTTGGCGGGGCGGCCGCGCCGTACCTCGATCAGGGCCCGGCCGTTGAGGTCGAAGCCCAGCTTGAAGGCGCGCTCGCCCGGGTCGGGCAGGAGCGTGGAGATGGCGATCGCCTCGTTCACCCAGGCCAGTGCCGCGTCCAGGTCGCGGCGGGCCGGGTCGTGGTGGCGGACCTTCAGCATGCCGGTGGAGTAGGCCGCCGCCGCGTGGGTGACGGGGGAGAGGCTCTCCCGCCGGGCACGGTCGAACAGGGCCTCCGCCTCGTCCTCCCGGTGCAGCGAGCCGAGCGCGGTCGCGGTGCTGTGCAGGAACCGCCACCAGAGGTCCGGGTCGGTCTCCGGGTCGACCAGCGGGAGCGCGCGCAGACCCAGCTCCGCCACCGCGTGGTGGCATCCGGCGTCCAGGCACCACTCGACCGCGAATCTGAGGGCCTCGACCGCCTTGCGCGGGTCGGTCCCGTGCTCGCGATGGTAGGGGATCGCGCCGAGCCGGGCGCCGATGGAGCCCCGCGCCTCCAGTTCGTCGGCGCGCTTGTCGTGCTCCTCGGGGCTGAGCTCCTCTCCCGGCTTCCCGCCGGCTCCCTCCCCGGACGGCTCCTGCCCGGTGGTCACCACGGTGAGCAGCTCCGGGCCGATCCGGCGGCGCAGCACCCGCAGGAGTTCCCGGTCGGTGGGGTCGGCCTCGTGGACGTTCGTGACGACGAGCGTGCGCGGGCCGGTCGCGGACAGGTGCTCGCGGACGAACTCGGCCAGGCCGTTGGCGATGCGCAGCGTCCGCCGAGGCGCGTGGACCAGGATGCGCTCGGCCCGGGGCAGCCGGGCGGCCATCGACCGGCGCCGCGCCGGGACCAGCTCGCGCAGGTCGGGGGCCACGGTGCACAGCTCGATGTCGTAACGGGCGACGAGCTCGGGCCGGGCCTCCGGGACCAGCGCCGCGGCGACGGCGCCCCCGGCGGTGTACGGCCCCCGCAGGCGCCGGTCGGCGTCGATCGGTGGCAGGAGCAGGGGAGGGCGGTGGGGTTCTTCCATGATGGGTGATCCCCGGCTCACCGGATCTCCTCGTGTTTCGTCTTTTCGCGTCGCGTTTCGGCGTGGACCGGCGCCCGCCGTTGGACGCCGGTGCTGTCAGCCCTGCTCAGCCCACGTGCTTGGGGCTGGCGGCCCCGTTGAGCGCGACGGTGCCGGGCTTGTGAACGATGACTTTCTTCATTTCCGCTCCTTTTCCGAAGAAAGAACAAATCGAAAGTATTCGTAGTATGTGCTGAGATTGACAAGATCTTTCTGTCGAGTGGCCGATTCCGGCCAAACACTAGACATAACTAAACAAATCTGTCATGTGTGAGCTCACCTTTCAGGGGCGAGGCTGCTGCTGGGTGATGCAGTGGATGCCACCGCCCAGCGCGAAGATGTCGCGGGCGTCCACCGACTCGATCGCCCGCCCGGGGAAGAGCTTCGCGAAGATCTCGGCGGCCTCGGCGTCGCGCGGGTCGTCGAACGAGCAGAGCAGCGCCAGGCCGTTGGCCAGGTAGTGGTTGATGTAGGAGTAGTCGACCAGCTCCCCATCGGCCTCCGTGGTCTCCGGCGCGAGCAGTTCGACGACCTCCAGCGGGCGGCCCTTGGCGTCGGTCGAGGAGCGCAGGATCGCCAGGTTCTCGCGGGTGACCTCGTGGTCGGGATGGGACGGGTCGGGCTGGACGTGGCAGAGCACCACCCCGGGCCGGGCGAAGGAGGCCAGCAGGTCCACGTGGCCGCTGGTGCCGTACCGGCCGTAGTCGGCGGTCAGGCCGCGCGGCAGCCAGATGACCTTCTCCACCCCGAGCCGGGCGCGGAGCTCGTCCTCCACGCGCTCCTTCGTCCAGCCGGGATTGCGCTTCTCGCCGAGCTGCACGGTCTCGGTGACGATCACCGTGCCCTCGCCGTCCACGTGGATGCCGCCGCCCTCGTTGACCAGCTCCGAGCGGAAGCGGCGCGCGCCGGCCCGCTCCAGGACCGCCGCGGCCACCAGGTCGTCCTTGGCGTGGACGTTCCAGCCCCACCCGTTGAAGGTCCAGTCGACGCCCGCCAGGCCGCCCCGGCCGTCCAGCAGGAAGGTCGGGCCGTTGTCGCGCATCCAGCAGTCGTCGAGCGGCTGCTCCAGCACCTCGACCCGCGAGTCCAGCCACCGGGCGGCCGAGTCGATCTCGCTGGGGTCGACGACCATCGTCACCGGCTCGTAGCGCACGATCGTGTTGGCCACATCGGACCAGGCCCGGTAGGACGCCTCGGGGTCGGTGAGGGCGTAGCCGGAGACCGGCCAGGACATCCAGGTCCGGGTGTGCGGGTGCCACTCGGGCGGCATGGAGAACACGTGCTGGCTCCTGTCGGGAGGGTCGGAAAGGAGCGGCTGTCGATGATTCGGCCGCCCCCGGGGTTCGGATGTGCCGGGGATCCGGGATCTCCGGCGGGTCTCACAGGAAGTACAGGCGGCTGAGGGAGACCGAGTCGGCGGGGGCCGAGCGGATCTCCTCGCCGTCGAGGCTGACCCGGCCGAGCGCGTCCACCTGGACGGACCCGAGCCGGGAGTTGCGGACCATGTCCCCCGGGCCGATCCCGCGGGTCCCGCGCACGCCGACGCGCCGCCGGCGGGTCGTCATGTGATCGTTCCCCGAGGCCGCGGCGGCCTGGCTGACGAAGGCCACCGACAGGTCCGCGGCGGTCGCGCCGTGCGCGCCGAACTGCGGGCCCAGCACCAGCGGCTCGCAGGTGTCGGTGGAGGCGTTGGGATCGCCGGTCACGCCGTAGGCGGGGAAGCCGGCCTTCAGCACGAGCTGCGGCTTGGCCCCGAAGTGGTCGGGCCGCCACAGCACGATGTCGGCGAGCTTGCCCGGCTCCAGCGAGCCGATCTCGTGGGCCAGGCCGTGCGCGATCGCCGGGTTGATCGTCAGCTTGGCCAGGTAACGCAGCACCCGCTCGTTGTCGTGGCGTTCGGGGGCGCCCAGCTCGGCCTTCATCTTCCCGGCCATCGCGAACGTCCTGCGGACCGTCTCGCCCGCCCGGCCCATGCCCTGGGCGTCGGAGGAGGTGATGCCGATGACCCCGAGATCGTGCAGCACGTCCTCGGCGCCCATCGTGCCCTCCCGGATCCGGTCCCTGGCCAGCGCCGCGTCCCCGGGCAGCTCGGGCTTGAGCCCGTGCACCGCGACGATCATGCCGTGGTGCTCGGCGACGGCGTCCCTCCCGAAGGGCAGCGTCGGGTTGGTCGAGGAGCCGATGACGTTGGCCACCCCGGCCAGCTTCAGCACGTTCGGCACGTGGCCGCCGCCGCAGCCCTCGATGTGGAAGGCGTGGATCGTCCGGCCCTCCAGCACGGCGAGGGTGTCCTCCACCGACAGGCACTCGTTCAGGCCGTCGGTGTGCAGCGCCACCTGGACGTCGTGCTCCTCGGCCACCCGCAGCGCGGTGTCCAGCGCCCGGGTGTGGGCCCCCATGTCCTCGTGCACCTTGAAGCCGCTCGCCCCGCCCTCCACCAGGGCCTCCACGAGGGGAGCCGGATGGGAGGACGAACCGCGCGCCAGGAAACCGATGTTCACCGGCCAGGCGTCGAAGGCGTTGAACGCGTGCCGCAGCGCCCACGGCGAGTTCACCCCGACCCCCCAGACCGGGCCGAACTCCTGCCCGATGATCGTGGTGACGCCCGAGGCGAGCGAGGCCTCCATGATGCGCGGGCTCAGCAGGTGCACATGGGTGTCGACGGCGCCCGCCGTGGCGATCAGCCCCTCGCCGGACACGATCGTGGTGCCGGTGCCGACCACCACGTCCACCCCGTCGAGCGTGTCGGGGTTCCCGGCGCGGCCGACGGCGTGGATGCGTCCTTCCCGGACGCCGATCGACGCGGTCCGCACCCCCAGGAACGGGTCCAGGATCAGCACGTTGCTGATCACCAGGTCGCAGGTCTCCCCGATCGAGGCGGCCTTCAGGTGCAGGCCGTCCCGGGCCGTCTTGCCGAACCCGGCGAGGAACTCCTCGCCCGGCTTCTGCGAGTCGTGCTCGACCTCGACCACGAGACCCGAGTCACCGAGCCTGACCCGGTCGCCCTTGCGCGGGCCGTACACACTCACGGTGCCTCCTCCGTCGGCCGCATGGGCGACGCCGCCGTGTCCGTCAGTCGCGCGCTCATGCGTCACTCCCCAGGTAGCCGCAGGCCCGCGCCTTCTCCATCGCCCGCTCGAACGCCCCCGGAGCGTCCAGCGGCCCGTCCACCAGACCGGCGAATCCGATCGCGACCCGGGCCCCGCCGATCGGGGTCAGCCGGACGGCACGGCTCTCGCCCGGATCGAACCGGACCGTGGAGCCCGCCGGGATCGCGAGCCTGCGCCCGTAGGCGGCGCCCCGGTCGAAGCGGAGCCGGGGGTTCACCTCGAAGAAGTGGAAATGCGAGGTGACGCTGATCGGCACGGTCGCGGTGTTGAGCACCTCCACCTCCACCTCGCCGTCCGGGCCGGCGGTCTCACCGGCCGCCGGGACCGGGCCGTCGGTGTGGACGGCGGTACCCGCGCGGGTCGTGACGCCCGCATGGACGGCGGCGTTCCCCGCTGCGCCGTCCTCCGCCGGGATGTTCCCCACCGCGGGGTCCCCCGCGCGGACCGGCTCGATCACGGCGCCGGGGGCCTCCGCGCCGAGGGATCCGCCCCCGATCGGATCGGTCACCACCGCCAGGCGGGTCCCGTCGTCGAAGACGGCCTCGACCATCACCTCGGTCACGATGTCGGCCACGCCGGGGAGCACGTCGCCGGGGCCGAGCACGGCCCGCCCGGCCTCGATCGCCTCGGCGAGCCGGGCCCCGTCCCGGGCGGCCTCGCAGACCGCGTCGGCGATCAGCGCGGTGGCCTCCGGCACGTTCAGCCGCAGTCCTCGCGCCCGCCTGGACCGCGCCAGCTCGGCGGCGGTGAACAGCAGCAGCCGGTCGCGTTCCGTAGGTGTCAGCCGCACAGCCGCCCCCTTTTTAGAACTTCCTTCAAACTTAGAGCAGCATTCTAAACCGGTACGGTGTCACCTATGACTGCCGAGCAGGAACCCTCCGCCCGACCGGAGCCCGGGGAGGCCGCGCGACCGAGGGCCGTGGCGAAGCTGGAGCGCCCCGACGTGCGGGCCCACGTGCTCCGGGCGGCGCTGCTGGCGATCGACGAGGTCGGCCCGGAGCGCGTGCGGGTGCGGGACATCGCCGAGCGGGCGGGCATGAGCAGCGGCCACGTCATGTACTACTTCGGCAAGCGCGACCGCATCCTGGTCTCGACGTTACTGCTCAGCGAGGACGAACTGGCCGAGCGCCGCACCGCCGAACTCGCCTCCGTCGCCGACCCGCACGAGGCGGTCGGCCGTTTCGCGGAGCTGTACCTCCCCGCGAGCGCCACGGACGTGCGGTGGCGGCTGTGGGCGCAGGTCATCGCCCGGCCGCCGGCGGACGGGCAGACGCTGGCCAGGATCGCGGGCTTCACGGGCACCTGGGCGCGGGAGCTGGCCGGGATCGTGGACCGGGGGATCGGCACGGGGGTCTTCCGCCCGATCGGCGACCCGGAGGAGCACGCGACGCGGATGTGCCGCGTCATGGACAGTCTCGCGAGCGACGTCCTGCTCGGCCTGCCCGGTTGCGACGCGGCCTGGGCCCGGCAGGAGGCCGTCCGGGCGATCCTGCGGGAGCTGGACCCCGGGCCGGAGACGCGCCGGTGAGGGCGGCCGCCGGACCGGGGTCGCGCACCGCGTCGAGGTCGTGCGCCGCGGCGGGGATCAGCCGGCGACGCTGGTGATGACGGCGAAGCGCGCGCCGTACGGGTCGGTGAGCGCGGCGAAGCGGCCGACGCCTTCGGCGTCCACGGCGGGCATGGTCACGGCGCCGCCGAGCTCCTGGGCCTTGGAGACCGCGGCGTCGCAGTCGGCGACCTCGAAGTACGGCAGCCAGTGGGGCGTGCCCCCCTGGAGCGGCACGATGCCGGCCATGCTCGCGTCGTCGCCCTTGCCCTCGGCTGGCGACACCATGGTGTAGTGGTTCCCGTCGCCGAACGGCTTGTCCTCGATCCGCCAGCCGAAGACCGACGTGTAGAACGGGCGGACGGCGTCGGGGGCCGGGACGTACAGCTCGACCCAGCCCAGGGAGCCCGGCTCGGTGACGAGGTCGAGGCCCTTCATGGAGTAGGACTGCCAGACCGCGAACCGGGCGCCGGCCGGGTCGGTGAACTGCGCCATCCGGCCGTGCTCGAAGACGTCGAACGGCGCGGCGCGGACGGTGCCGCCGGCCTGCTCGACGGCCTTGGCGGTGGCGTCGGCGTCGGGGGTGTGGAAGTAGACGATCCAGGACGAGTCGGAGCCCTCCTCGGTGAGCGGGCCGAGGGCGGCGACGGTCTGGCCGTTCTTCTGGAAGAAGCCGTAGCCTCCCGCCTCGGGACCGCCCGACTGGAAGTCCCAGCCGAACACCCCGCGGTAGAAGGAGGCGGAGGCCTCGACGTCGGGAGAGCCGAGGTCGATCCAGTTGGGGGCTCCGGAGACGTACTGTGTGGTGAGCATGACGCGCTCCTTCGGGGTCCGTGCGTGACGGGCGGCGCGTCTCGGCCCGCGCGGGCCGACATCGGTGCGCCGCTTCTCTGGCCACTCGCCAGCCTCGCACGGCCCGCCGACAATTTCCGGCCGGTGCGCGCACGGCCCGCCGGTGATTTCGGAGCGGCCCGCCGGTGATCTCGGAGCGGTCCTGATCTGGGAGGGGCCCGCCGATGATCCCGGAGGGGCCCCGATCTCAGAGCGGTCCGCCGGGTCCCACCGCCGGCGCGTCACCGGCCTGCGCCGCGCCCGCTCCGTCGGCGCCGGTCCGTGCCGCGCCCGCCCCGTCGGCGCCGGTCCGTGCCGCGCCCGCTCCGTCGACGCGTCCTCCGAGCGCGCGGTGCCTGCCCACCGGGGCGGACTTGACGCGCATGCGGGCGGCGGGTCCGGCCCGCATGACGCGGTCGCGCCCGGCCTCCTTGGCCGCGTAGAGCGCGCCGTCGGCGCGCCGCAGCAGCTCCAGCGGGCTCTCCCGGCCGTCCCAGCGGGCCAGGCCCGCCGAGAAGGTCTGCTTCTCCGGGGTGACCAGGCGCAGCGCCGACAGCAGGTGCTCGGCGTCCTCCACGGTGCGGCCGGGCATCAGCAGCACGAACTCCTCGCCGCCGTAGCGGGCCAGCATGTCGTCGGAGGTGATCACCAGGCTCCACGCGGTCGCGGCGCCGACCAGCAGCCGGTCGCCGGCCTGGTGGCCGTAGGTGTCGTTGAAGCGCTTGAAGTAGTCGAGGTCGATCATGGCGAGACAGAGGGGGGCGTCGTCGCGGGAGGCGCGGTCGTACTCGCGGGCGAGCTGGGCGTCCAGGGTGCGGCGGTTGGGCAGGCCGGTGAGCACGTCGGTGCGGGCGATCTCGTCCAGCCGGCGGGCCTGCTCCTGGATGCGCCGGAGCATGGCGGACATGCGGGCCACGACCAGGATGAACAGCACGGCGGAGGTGAGGGACGCGGCCCAGGCGTCGAGCGTCAGCCCGAAGGCGAGCTGCACGATCAGGGTGCCGGGGGCGAGCAGGACCACCGCGGTGAGGGTGAGCAGCCGCCGGGTGGTGAAGGAGCGGGACGCCTCCGGGGTGGGACGGAGCAGGTCGGGAGCCGAGGGGTGCAGCGCCGCCGCGCCCCAGAGCAGGTAGGACATCAGGAAGGGCAGGTCGCCCAGGGGGAGGTCGAGGATCGGCTGCCCCTCGGTCATGATGAAGATCACGTCTGCGATCAGGAGCAGCACCAGCGCGGCGGTGAGCAGACGGAAGGAGCGTGTCCGGAGGGAGGAGGTGTTCAGCAGCCACATGAGCCCGGCGAGCAGCACCACGTCGGCGACGGGATACCCCAGCGCGACCGTCTGGTCGAAGGCCGACTCGTAGCCGCCGATGCTCGGGCTGATCATGAGCACCCAGTACGGCAGCGCCAGGCCGACGACGAGGATGGTGCTGTCCAGCAGGGCCTCGGGGTCGAAGGGGGAGCGCCGGTTCAGGACGAGCAGGGCCAGGGCGGCCGTGACGAGCGGATATTCCAGCAGGTAGAGCAGGTCGGCCGGGGAGGGGAAGGGGTCCGTCTGGACGATGTGCGTGTAGTAGATCCACATGAGGTCGCCGAAGACCGCCATGAGCTGGCCGAGCCCCATCAGCGCCCAGGCCCGGCGGGTCGCCCGGCGGGTCGCCCAGCGGCCGGCCACCCCGCCGGAGCGCACGGCCGCGGTCAGGGCCGCCACGACGCTGGACAGGCCGATCAGGGCGTACAGCGCGTCGCGCGGCATGCCGTACGGCAGCAGCATGAACGCCCCCATGGCGACCACGCCGCCGAGGAGGTAGACACGCCAGATCCGAGATCTGTCCACGCCGCTCCATCGGCAGACCGCCCGGATACTTGAGGGAACCGGGAAAGAGTCGAATCTCACACGGGAACGACGCCGGAAAGAGCGCGCGAGAGCCCGGCGCGGGCTCTCGCGGGACACGGTCAGGCCGCGTCCCGCGCGAAGGGCAGCGACCGGTAGCGGCGGACGAAGTGGCCCGGGGCGAAGGCGCCGCGGACGGGATCGACGGTGAAGCGGGGGAAGCGGGCCAGCAGCTCCTCCAGCGCGACGCGGGCCTGCAGCCGGGCGGCGGCCGCGCCGAGGCAGTGGTGGGCGCCGTGGCCGAAGGCGAGGATCCGGCCGGGCCGCCGGGTGATGTCGAGACGCTCGGCGTCCGGGCCGAACTCGCGGGGGTCGCGGTTGGCCGAGGCGTACAGCAGCAGGACCTTGCGGCCCGCCGGGATCACCGTCCCCGCGACGCTCACGTCGCGGGTGGCGGTCCGGGCCAGCCCCTGGACCGGGCAGGTCAGCCGGAGCAGCTCCTCGACCGCCGCCGGGATGAGCGCCGGCTCGCGCACCAGCAGCTCCCGCTGCCCGGGGTGGGCGGCCAGCAGCTCGCAGGCCCCGCCGAGCAGCCCCGTGGTGGTGTCGTTGCCGCCGGCCACCATGGTGAACGCGAAGCCGAGGACGCGCAGCAGGCCGAGGGGGTCGTCGTCGCCGAAGACGGCGACGAGATCGGAGATCGTGTCGTCGCCGGGCTCGGCGCGCCGGCGCCGGGCGAGACGGGTGAAGTAGTCCAGCAGTTCGGCCACCGCCTCGGTGGCGATCAGCGGGTCGCCCTGGGAGCCGGCGGCCACGATCTGATCGGTCCAGCCGTCGAACCGGGACCGGTCCGCCTCGGGAACCCCCAGGTAGTGGGCCACCACGAAGCTGGGCAGCGGCTTGAACAGCTCGGCGACCACGTCGACCTCGGCCTGCCCGCCGGCCAGGGTCCGGGCGATGCGGTCCACGCGCCCGGTCACGAACCGCCGCACGGCCGGCTCGACGTCGGCGACCCGCCGCGGGGTGAACCCCCGGCTGACGAGCCTGCGGAACTCGGTGTGCTCGGGCGGGTCCAGCATCACCATCGGCGCCGCCTCGGCCAGGCCGAGACGCTCCCGCTCGCCGTAGATGAAGGTCAGGCCCTGGGCCGAGGAGAACGTCTCGGTGTCGCGGGCCGCCGCCCACACGTCGGCGAAGCGCGACAGCACCCAGTAGTCGCCCTTCTCGACGTGGTGCGCCGGGTCGTGGTCGCGCAGGCCGGCGTACATGGGAAAGGGGTCGCGCCACGACTGCTCGGATCGCGCGGTGAAGGCTGGGGGCATGCCGTGATAGTGAGATCCGTGGGAAGAGGCGTCAAGGGATCCCGCGGTCTCCCGGCCGGGGTCGAGTGCTCCGGCGGGGGCCGGGTCCTCCCGGTCGGGGCCGCGGCGCGACGCCGGGAGACGGGTCCGCGGATCCGCGTCCGTCACCGGCCGGGCGATGTCCCCCGATCCGATGACGCCCGGAAGTTCTTCGGAACCCGGGGGGTTCGGCGGACAGTACCTTGTGTGGACCCTTCGCTGCGCGCCCGGCTGCGGGACGGCGACCATGCCGCCTTCGCGCTGCTGTTCGACGAGTTCGCCCGGCAGGTCTACGCGCACGCCTTCCGGCTGACCGGGGACCGGGCGATGGCCGAGGACGTGACGGCGGCGACGTTCGGGCTGGCGTGGCGGTCCCGGCGCAAGATAAAGCCGGACGGGGATTCGCTGCGGCCCTGGTTGCTCGGCATCGCGACCAACGCGCCGCGCGGTCCGCGCGGCCCGGCACGGCGGGACTGACGGCACATGAACGATCGCGACGAACTGGCCGGACTGCTGTCCCCGGCTCCGCGGCCACACCTCTCGCCCGGCCGCTTCCTGCTGCTCAAGGAGCGCGTGATGAGCGACATCACCACCACACCACGCAGACCACGGCTCGTACCGGTCGCCGTCGCGGCGGTCGCCGCGGCCGCGGCGACCGCGGCGGCCGTGTTCCTCGGGACGGGCCCGGCCTACGCCGTCACCGACAACCCCGACGGCACGATCACCGTCAAGATCTACCAGGCGGAGGACCCCGAGGGACTGCAGGCCGAACTCCGCGCGCGCGGCTTCAACGCGATCGTGGACTACGTGCCCGAGGGCAAGAAGTGCTCGCCGCAGCCCCGCTCGACGACCTGGGTCGAGGGAGTACGGCTGGCCGGCCCGCAGAGCGAGGCGGAGGAGGACGGCGGCGCAGGCTTCCGCCTCGACCCGTCCAAGGTCGGGCCCGGTCAGGTGGCCGTCCTGGAGTTCATGGTGAAGGGCTCGGGCCTCACCCTCCAGGCCGGCATCAGCGACCGGGTCTCGGCGGGACCGGTCGCCGAGTGCACGCTCGTCGACCGCGCCCCGTGAGGGGAGCCGGGAAACGACAAACCCCAGGCCGACGGCCTGGGGTTTGTTCCGGTGGACGATACAGGGATTGAACCTGTGACCTCTTCCGTGTCAGGGAAGCGCTCTCCCGCTGAGCTAATCGTCCGCGTGCGAAGACCAGAGGTGGAGACGGGATTTGAACCCGTGTACACGGCTTTGCAGGCCGTTGCCTCGCCTCTCGGCCACTCCACCGAGCGAGACCCGAGGGTCTCAGCCAGAGCGGAAGACGGGATTCGAACCCGCGACCCTCACCTTGGCAAGGTGATGCTCTACCCCTGAGCCACTTCCGCGTGCGTTCCCGGGAAACCCGGGCTCACGCAGAGAACTGTAGCGAATACCTGGCGACTCCCCAAACCGGAATTCGGGCGGGGCCGGACGGCGCGGGAAATGTAAGGGGCTAGCATGGTATGAGCCAGTTACATCCCCAGGGAGAGAGTGACACCCCATGCGCGACAACGTGGTCGTGAACATCGGGCCCGAGCCGTTGACCTTCCAGGAGGTCGTCGCCGTGGCCCGGTACGGCGCCGCCGTACGCCTCACCGACGACGCCGTGGCGGCCATGGCCGCGGCCCGCACCCGGGTCGACGAGCTGGCCGAGAGCCCCACCCCGGCCTACGGGGTCTCGACCGGCTTCGGGGCGCTGGCCACCCGGCACATCGCCCCCTCGCTCCGCGCCCAGCTCCAGCGCTCCCTGGTCCGCTCGCACGCCGCCGGCTCCGGCCCCGAGGTGGAGACCGAGGTCACCCGGGGGCTGATGCTCCTGCGCCTGCACACCCTCGCCACCGGCCACACCGGCGTGCGCCCGCAGACGGCCAAGGTGCTCCAGGCCCTGCTCAACGCCGGGATCACCCCGGTCGTGCACGAGTACGGCAGCCTCGGCTGCTCCGGAGACCTCGCCCCGCTCTCCCACGTGGCCCTCACGATCATGGGGGAGGGGGTCGTCCGCGACGCCGAGGGGAAACTGACCGACGCGGCCGAGGCGCTCAAGCAGGCCGGCATCGAGCCGGTCGAGCTGGCCGCCAAGGAGGGCCTGGCCCTCATCAACGGCACCGACGGCATGCTCGGCATGCTGATCCTCGCCATGGACGACCTGGCCCGGCTGTTCAAGACCGCCGACATCAGCGCGGCCATGAGCGTGGAGGCGCTGCTCGGCACCGACCGCGTCTTCGCCGCCGACCTGCAGGCCCTGCGCCCGCACCCGGGCCAGGCCGACAGCGCCGCCAACCTCCGCGCGCTGCTCGCGGGCTCGGGCATCATGGCCAGCCACCGGGACGGCACCTGCACCCGGGTCCAGGACGCCTACTCGCTGCGCTGCGCCCCGCAGGTCGCCGGCGCCGCCCGCGACACCCTCGCGCACGCCGCCGCCGTCGCCGGGCGCGAGCTCGCCTCCGCGATCGACAACCCGGTGGTCCTGGCCGACGGCCGGGTGGAGTCCAACGGCAACTTCCACGGGGCCCCGGTCGGCTACGTGCTGGACTTCCTGGCCATCGCGGCGGCCGACATGGCGAGCATCGCCGAGCGCCGCACCGACCGCATGCTCGACGTGGCCCGCAACCACGGCCTGCCGGCCTTCCTCGCCGACGACCCCGGCGTGGACTCCGGCCACATGATCGCCCAGTACACCCAGGCCGCGATCGTCTCCGAGCTCAAGCGCCTGGCCGCGCCCGCGAGCGTGGACTCCATCCCCAGCTCCGCCATGCAGGAGGACCACGTCTCCATGGGCTGGTCGGCCGCGCGCAAGCTGCGCCGCGCGGTGGAGGGCCTGACCCGGGTGCTCGCGGTGGAGATCCTCACCGCGGCCCGCGCCATCGACCTGCGCGCGCCGCACGCTCCCGCGCCCGCGACCGGCGCCGTGGTGAACCTCCTGCGCCAGAACGTGCCGGGCCCGGGCCCGGACCGCTTCCTCGCGCCGGAGATCGAGACGGTGGTCCGCCTGGTCGCCGACAACTCCGTCGTGGCCGCCGCGGAGTCGGTGACCGGCCCGCTCGCCTGAGGCCCGGCAGGGCGGGGCCGCCCGGCGCTCATGCGCGGCGGCCCCGCCCGCCCCGCGGGAACGGTCACCGCCCCGCGGGGACGGCCGCCGTCACCTCCACCTCGATCAGCAGCCCCGGCCGGAAGAGCCGCGACACCTCCACGGTCGTGCTGGCCGGGGGCTCCCCGGTGATGAAGCGCCGCCGGACGGCCCCGTACTCCGGCAGGCGCGACATGTCGGTGAGGAACGTCCGGATGTGGGTCACGTCGTCGAACGTGCAGCCCTGATCGGCGAGGATGCGGGCCAGGGACTCCATCACGCGCTCGGACTGGGCGGTCATGTCGCCTTCGCCGAGCACGTTCCCGGCGGCGTCCAGCGCCACCTGCCCCGAGACGAACAGCAGGTTCCCGGTGCGGGTGGCGTGGGAGTAAAGCCCGTTGGTCGCCGGGACCGACTCGGGGTTGATCTTCTCCACGCCGGTACGGCGGGCCGCCCCGGCCTCCGCCCCCGAAGCGCCCGTCGCCGTGGGCCCCGTCTCCGTGAGCTCCGTCGCCGTCGGGTCCGCCGCGCGGCGAGCCGCCCCGTCGCCCGGATCCCGCGCCTCCCGGGCGAGGTGTCCGAACACGGCCGTCAGATCCTCCCCGCCCAGCCCGAGGGAGACCGCCCCGGCCAGGCGCTCGCCGGCCGCCGCCGCGAGCGTCAGCCCCCGGCGCGCGGCCGGCGCCGGGTTCCCGGCGGACAGGTCTTCGGCCGGGTCCTTCACGGCCGGGTCCTTCACGGCCAGGTCCTTCACGGCCAGGGCGAGGTCCTTGGCCGCCAGGCCGAGGCCGTACCGCCGCCCGACGGCCCCGCCCTCCGCCGCCGGGCGGACCCGCTCGGCGAGCGCCCCGAGCGGGGTGGCGTCCAGCACGTCCAGCAGCGCCCCGGCGTCCACCCCGGCCGCGCGGCCGTACGCGACGGCCTCGGCGAGCAGCACCTGCGCGGGCACGAGCACGCTCATCACCGCCAGCTTCATCGCCGCCCCCGCCCCCGGCCCGCCGAGCTCGCGCACCTCGCCGAAGACACCGAGCACCTTCCGGCAGCGCGCGAGGTCCGCGGGGAGCCCGCCGGCCAGGACCGTCAGCGCGCCGTCCCGCGCCGGGCCCACGCTGCCCAGCACCGGCGCGTCCACCAGTCCCACCCCGGCGGGGAGGAGGTCGCGCAGGGCGGCCACCGCGGCCGGTCCGACGGTGGACATCTCCACCACCAGCGTCCCGTCCCGCAACCCGGGCGTCGCGGCCGTGAGCACCTCCGTCACGGCCGCGGGGTCGCTGAGCACGGTGATGACGAGCTCCGCCCCCGCCGCGGCCTCGGCGGGCGTGCCCGCCGTCGCGGCCCCCTCCACGGCGCGCGGGGTGCGGTTCCACGTCGTCACCTTGTGCCCGGCCTCCACGAGTCGCCGGGCCATCGGGGCGCCCATGAGCCCCAGACCGAGAAAAGCAATCACCCGGCCGACGTTAGGAACAATCCAAGCATTCCACCAGCGACTATCATTCATGTAAGCCATGCGATGGAGGAATGTGTTCGACGTCGACGCCCTGAGGCTGCTGGACGCGGTCGCCCGGACCGGATCGTTCACCGCGGCCGCCGCCGAGCTGGCCTACACCCAGTCCGCCGTCTCCCGGCGCATCGCCTCCCTGGAACGGCAGGCGGGCGGCCCGCTCTTCGAGCGCCTGCCCCGGGGCGTACGGCTCACGCCCGCCGGAGAACTGCTCCGCCGGCACGCCCTGGTCGTCCTCAACCGCCTGGCCCGGGCCGCCGACGAGCTGGCCGGGATCCACGGCGGCTACCGGGGACGGGTCCGCCTGGGGGCGTTCGCCACCGCCAACGTGGCCCTGGTCCCCACCGCCCTGCGGGCCTTCCGGCAGGAGTTCCCGCAGGTCGAACTCGTCCCGATCGAGGGGCCCAGCGGCGGCCTGCTGCGCCGGATGCGCGAGGGAAGCCTGGACATCGCGGTGGTCAGCGACTACCCGTCCGGCCTGCCGTACGACGACGAGGTCGAGGTGGTCGAGCTGGCGGAGGACGAACTGCTCCTCGCGCTGCCCGGCGACCACCCGCTGGCCGCGGGGGAGCACGTCGACCTGCGCGAGCTGCGGGACGAGACCTGGATCGAGGCGCCGCCGCCCGGGCAGCGCACCATGCTCGGCGACGCCTGCGCCCGTGCCGGGTTCACCCCGCGCACCCTCAGGATCAGCGAGTGGACGGGCAAGTTCGGGTTCGTGGCGGCCGGGCTGGGCGTCACCCTGGTGCCCTCCCTCGCCGCGTGGGCGGTGCCGCCGGGGCTCGCGCTCCGCTCCCTGGGCGAGTTCGCGCCGCGCCGCGCCGTCTCGGCCGCCCTGCCCCGCACCCCCCTGCCCGCCGCCCGCGCGTTGCTGGAGTCCCTGGCGGGGGCGGTGGCCGGGGTGACGGGCGGACAGGCGCGACAATAGGGGGGTGCACGACTCCTTCGCCCACGCCGGCGGCCTGCTGGCCACCCGGCTCCTCGACGTCACCACCGACCTGTCCGCACTGGACGGCCGGGGCTGGTGGGCCGTCGTGGTCGACTACGAGGGCAAGGTCACGTGCGCCCGGTTCGCCGACGTCCGGCCCGCCCCGCTGCCCGTGCCGCGCGGCCCCTGGCGGGGGCCCCGCCCGTCGGCCTGGCGCAGCTCGCTCGACCGGGCCGCCTACGAGGACGGCGTGCGCCGCATCCGCGACCACATCGAGCGCGGCGACGTCTACCAGGCCAACCTGTGCCGGGTGCTGACCGCGCCGCTGGCCGGGGACCCGGACCCGGTGGCGCTGGCCGTACGGCTGGCGGAGGGGAACCCCGCGCCGCACGCCGCCACGGTGTGCCTGCCCGGCCTCAGCGTGGTCTCGGCCTCGCCGGAGCTCTACCTGTCCCGGGACGGCGACGTGATCGAGTCCGGGCCGATCAAGGGGACCGGCGCGACGGCCGAGGACCTGCTGGAGAAGGACTACGCCGAGAACGTGATGATCGTCGATCTGGTCCGCAACGACCTCGGCCGGGTCGCCGTCGTGGGATCGGTGAGCGTGCCGGCGCTGTGCGAGGTCGAGGAGCACCCCGGCCTGGTGCACCTGGTCTCCACGGTCCGGGCCCGGCTCGCGCCGGAATTCGGATGGCCGGAGCTGTTCGCCGCGACGTTTCCTCCGGGTTCGGTGACCGGCGCACCGAAATATTCTGCTCTCCGCATCATCAACGAACTCGAACCCGAGCCCCGGGGGCCCTACTGTGGTGCGGTGGGCTGGGTCGACGCCGATCGGCGGCGGGCGGCGCTGGCCGTGGGCATCCGCACCTTCTGGCTCTCCGCCGACGAGATCCACTTCGGCACGGGGGCGGGCATCACCTGGGGAAGCGACCCGCGGCGTGAGTGGCACGAGACCGAGTTGAAGGCGTCCCGGCTCATCGCGCTCGCCTCCACCCCCGACAAGGAGATCTGATGAACACACCCGTATGGGTCAACGGGAAACTGATCGACCCGGCCGAGGCCGTCGTCTCGGTCTTCGACCACGGCCTCATGGTCGGCGACGGCGTCTTCGAGACCGTCAAGTGCGTCGGCGGCGCCTCGTTCGCCCTGACCCGCCACCTCGACCGCCTGCGGCTCTCCGCCGAGCGCATGGACCTGCCCGCGCCCGACACCGACGCCATCGCCGAGGGAGTCCGGGCCTGCCTGGCCGAGGCCCCCGCCTGGACGCTCGGGCGCATCCGCATCACCTACACCAGCGGGCCCGGCCCGCTCGGCTCCGACCGGGGCGACCAGGGGACCACCACCGTGATCATCGTCGGGGAGCAGAAGCCGTTCCCCGCCGCCGCCGACGTCGCCGTGGTGCCGTGGCCGCGCAACGAGCGCGGCGCGCTGGCCGGGGTGAAGAGCACCTCCTACGGCGACAACGCCAAGGCGCTCTTCCACGCCAAGGCCCGCGGGGGCGGCGAGGCGATCTTCGGCAACCTGGCGGGGAACCTCTGCGAGGGCACCGGGAGCAACGTCTTCATCGTCCGGGACGGCCGCCTGGTCACCCCGACCCTCGCCTCCGGCTGCCTGGCGGGGGTCACCCGCGCGCTCGTCCTGGAATGGTGCGGCGGGACCGAGGAGGACGTGCCGCTCTCGGCCCTCTACGAGGCCGAGGAGGCGTTCCTGACCTCCACGACCCGCGACGTCCAGCCGATCCGCGCGGTCGACGGCACCGTGCTCCCGGTCGCGCCCGGCCCGGTCACGGCCAAGGCGATGCGGGTCTTCGCCGAGCGGGCCGGGGCCGACCTCGACCCGTGAGGGCCGGCCGCCCGGTCTCCGCACCGCTCCCGGCGTCCGGTTTCCCGTACGGCTCCGGGCCCGTGGCGGCCGGAGCCCCGGTTCCCGCACGGCCCGCGTGCGCCGTACGGGAGCCGAAACCCCTCGGCTCTCAGTAGGCCGTCTGGGTCTGGGCGTTGAGCTCCTCCGCCTTCGCCGTCTTGGCGGGGTCGGTCAGCGGGTCGTCGATCCGCAGGACGTCCAGGCCCCTGGTGATGTCGCTGGAGTAGATGTGGCCGTTGTAGTAGTAGGCCGACCACGACCCCGCCAGGCCCTCCACCGGGCCGCGCTCGAAGAAGCCGATCTCGCGGGGGTTGGCCGAGTCGGTGAAGTCCCAGATCGACACGCCGCCCTGGTACCAGGACTGGACCATGATGTCCTTGCCGGGGACCGGGATCAGTGAGCCGTTGTGGGCGACGCAGTTCTCGTCCGGCTGCTGCTCCCTGGGGATCTTGAAGTAGCCGCGGAGCGTCAGGGTGCGATCCTCGGAGAGGTCGTAGACGGCGCTCGCGCCCTTGGTCCTGGGGGTGCTGCGGTCGCAGGTGGCGCCCATGCCGCCGCCCAGCTCGTCGCCGAAGACCACCTTGGTGGCGTCGTTGTTGAAGGTGGCCGAGTGCCAGATGGAGAAGTTCTCCTTGTCGCTCACCTGCTGGATCACGGTGGGCTTCACCGGGTCGGTGATGTCCAGCAGGATGCCGTCACCGAAGCAGGCGGCCGCGGCCAGGTTCTTCTCCGGGTAGACGGTGATGTCGTGGCAGCCGCCGAGACCCACCGAGGCGCCCGGCCGGGGGTCGTCGGAGAGCCTCGGCTTGGAGACGACCTTGGCCTTGGCGGGATCGCCGGTGGGGACCTCGACGATGGAGAAGATGTCGTGCGGGCCGGGGCAGCTCGGGTTCCCGGGCTCCGGGCCGGCGGAGGAGATGTACAGGTAGACCGTCTCCGCCGTCTTGCCGGGCACCAGGGTGTGGGTGTGCGAGCCGCAGGAGGTGCTGACCGCCGAGACGAACTTCGGGTGGGCCTTGTCGGTGATGTCGAAGATCCGGATGCCCTCCCAGCCCTGCTCGCCCGTCTGCTCGCCGTCGTCGCAGCCGGGACCGCCGCGCGGCATGTCGATGGAGAGGAACAGCAGGTTCCCGGTCACCGAGACGTCGTTCTGCTCGCCGGGGCAGAGCACCTGGCTGACGATCCGGGGCTTGGCCGGATCGGAGACGTCGAACACGGTGAAGCCGTCGAAGTTGCCCACGAAGGCGTGGTCGCCCTGGAAGGCCAGGTCGGTGCCCCAGGCCTGGGGGCCGTCGAGCGGGGCTCGCGGCGGCACGTTGGCGACGTGTGTGACGTTGTCGCTGTGCAGGACGGCGGAGCCCGCGGGGGTCTCACCCGGCGAGGCGGGCGGGGCGCTGGAGCTCGCCGCGGCCGGAGGGGACGCGGGCTCCGAAGGTCCCGGATTCGCGCTGCAGCCCGCCGTCACGAGAACTGCCGCCAGCGCGAACGCCACGGTTGATCGCACACTGCCCCCATCACTTGGATTCCTTTACATCATTATTGATGTTATGTGGGGTATGTATCGGTTGGGTGGCGCTCTCGTTCTCATGGCGCTGACACTGCCCCTTTCGGGGTGCGCGGGATCCGCGCCGGAGGAGAGGACTCCGCTGGTGGCGGAGAGCGGCGCGCCGGTCATCATTCCGGGCGATCCCGGAGGATCCGGGCGTACGGCGCGGCCGGGGGAGCGGCTCGGCGAGTCGGAGGCCAGGGTGACGGCGGCCGACGTGACGTTCGCCGAGGGCATGATCCCGCACCACCGGCAGGCGCTGGAGATGGCGGCGCTGGTCCCGCCGCGGTCGTCGTCCCAGGAGGTGAAGACGCTGGCCGAGCGGATCACCGCGGCGCAGCGGCCGGAGATCGCGGCCATGACGTCCTGGCTGAGGTCGGTCGGCCGTACGCCTCCGGGACACGACGACCACACGGTCACGCAGGAGCAGATGAACCAGCTCAGGACCGCGCGCGGCGGCGCCTTCGACAAGCTCTTCCTGACCCTGATGATCGCCCATCACGAGGCGGCGGTGGAGATGGCCGGGGTGGAGCTGCGGAACGGCACCGACCGGATCATGCGCGCCACGGCCGCCGACGTCACCTCCGGTCAGGGCATCGAGATCGCGCGGATGCGGAAGATGCTCGAGCGGCTCTGACCGGGCCGCGGCTCCGAGGTGCGGACCGTTCTCCGGGGCGCGGCTGAGGCGAGGAGACGGGGTTGCGGGTCAGGAGCTCCAGAGCATGTTGCTCAGCTCGGCGTCGAGATCCATGAAGTCGGTCTCGCGGCCCGCCGGGACCAGCTCGTAGGTCCGGTGCAGGAACTCGGTGAGAGGAGCCAGCGGCACCTCGAACAGCGCCTGCCCGAACGGGGAGGTGAGGCTGATGTGCAAGGTCCGCTCGCCGTCGGCGCGCGCCGGCCACACCTGGACGTCGCCGTCGCCGACCCGGCGCACGATGCCCACGGTCAGCAGCTCGCGGGCGAAGATCCACTCGACCGGCTCGTCGTTGCCCACGTGGAAGGCCATGCGGATCGCGTAGGGATCGTCGGCCGTGTAGCTGAGACCGGCCAGCAACGGGACGGTGGTTCGGTCGGGGACCACAAGCCGAAGGCCCAGCTCGGCAGAGACGGTGGTGCTGTTCATCGTCAGCCAAACCTTTTCGTCGTCGGTCCCCTGCGCGGGGCTTCCACTGCTCTCATCGGATCTCGTCCGCTCCTATGAGGCGGAACGGAGAGACCCGTAGGAGAGATTCCGCCTCCAGGCCCTTCTGTAACGCACATCACAGCGCGACATTTCGTCACCTAGCTGGCTAAACGCCATCAACGGGGTCGTATTTACGAGGGTTTTGCGCATCGTTTCCATCACGGTCGACTCCCGGTTGGAGGGCGTCTCAGGCGATAGAGGTCTAGCCATGGTCGTACGGTACTTCTCCGGATCAGGACGATGCTATGACACCGTAGCGCCCCAATGGCCTCATCGCCGACCCTTTGCCCTCTGTCGCGTGGCGCCACACCGTCACCCCCATGATCACGTCTCCGACGGCGTCACTTCGCGAGCTGCCCCGGATTGCTGTATGGTTTTCCACGTCGGCACCGCGAGGAGCCGCACAGGGCGGGCGATTAGCTCAGCGGGAGAGCGCTTCGTTCACACCGAAGAGGTCACTGGTTCGATCCCAGTATCGCCCACACAGATGAGACGCAGGTCAGAGCCTGTCGGTTGACACCAACCGGCGGGCTCTTCTGTTTTCTCCGGGGCGATGGGAGCCCGCCGGGGAGCCACCTCACTCCAACTCAGCCCGCCGGCTGGCGCCGAAGACGGCGTTCATGGTGTGCGCACCCTTCGTGATCACAGGTCTGAGCTGGTGCCTGTACACGGCCTCGGTGACGCCGGTGCCCGCGCTGGTTTCTAAAACTGACGGTCATCGTTGACACCTGGGTTTCCGACGCACTATGGAGATCCACATGTCCCAGCCCAGGTCCTGGAGCTATCGCGACGATGGAGGGCTCAGGGAGCTGTGGGGTTGTTCCTCAAGGGGCCGCCTCAGGGGCCGCGGCGGCCAGGAGCCGGGCGAGCTCGGCAGGCCGTGTGATCATGGGCCAGTGGCCCGAGTCGATGTCCACAAGGTCAAGGTGCTTGGCCTTGGCCAGCTCGGGAACGGCACCGGCGGTTATCCACTCTTGAGCCTGGGCGGGGGTGAACTCGGGGCACACGACGAGGACGGGCACGTCGAACCGTCGCTCGTCCGTCAGGCGCACCACGCCCTTCGTCACCCCGGCGGGGACGGGAATCGCCGCGGAGGTGAAGTTGCTCCTTGCCTCCTCGCTGAGGTCGGCGGAGTCCGATCCTTCGAACGGGCCCCAGCCGGGGAAGGGCATGGCGCCGTCCTTCACCTCGAAGAAGTCGGCGTAGGGCTGCCCGTCCGCGGCCGGGAAGCCGCCGATGAACGCGACCTTGGCGATCCGCTCCGGGCACGCGTCGGCGGCCGTCCAGGCCAGGGTGCAAGCGGCGGAATGCCCCACCACCATGGGCTTTCCTGAGGCCGACTCCACGGCTGCGAGCACGGCTGCCACCTGGTCCTCGAGAGTGGCCGAGGCGGATCCGTCACCCTGCCCGGGCAGGGTGACCGGTACGGGGCGGTGACCGAGCGCCTGAAGGGCGGGCACGACGTCGTCCCACGCCGATCCGTCGAGCCACAGGCCGGCGATGAGCAGAATATCCATGATCAGTTCTCTTCCTTCGGCGCGTTCCGGTGAGGACGGAACGCGGTCAGGACGTCAGGCTAGGGCCGATTCCGGACGTTCTACTTCCTGTTCATTACGTGATCTCGTAATGTGCTCGCGTGCCGACCGATCTCAGTCCCACCGCACGGGCTCTGCGCGCCATGCAGATCCTCCAGGCCCGCCCTGGCGTGACGGCCGGCGAGCTCGCCGCCTGTCTGGGCGTCACGGAGCGGGCCGCGCGCCGGTACGTCGGAATCCTCCGGGAGGCGGGCATCCCCGTCGAGTCGGTCCGCGGCCCGTACGGTGGATACCGGCTCGGGCGCGGGACGCGGCTGCCCGCGGTCGCCTTCACAGAACCCGAGGCGCTTGGCCTGGTCATGGCGGTGCTCAACGGCCAGCCGGCGGCCGCCGATGTCGGCGACCTCGTCGGCACCGCCCTGGGCAAGATCATCCGAGCCCTGCCCGAGAACGTCGGACGGCAGGCGGCGACGCTGCGTGAGTATGCGTCGGCGGCGCCCGACCGGCTCTCGGCCTGTCCGGATCCCGCCACCACCAGCGTGCTCGTGACCGCCATCGCGGACCGGCGGCGCGTGGTGGTCGCCTACCGGAGCGAGTCCGGCAACCAGTGGAAGACCGAGGTGGACCCCTGGGCGGTCGTCGTCCGTCACGGGCGCTGGTACCTGCTGTGCCACTGCCACCGCGCGGACGCCGTCCGTACCTACCGGGTGGACCGCGTCCTCCAGGTTCAGCAGAGTACGCACACGTTCGAGCCGCCCGACGACCTCGACCCGGTGGCGGCGCTGGAGGAGAACCTGGGCACCGGGTGGGAGTTCGCCACGCGCGTCGTGTTCGACGCTCCCCCGGCCGAGGTGGCGCCTTGGATCCGGCCGCCGATGGGAAGGCTCGAACCGTCGCGGGACGGGTGCGTGCTCGTCGGCAGCACGAGCAACCCGACGATGTATGCGCAGGAGTGGCTGTCGAACGTGCCGTTCCCCTTCCGCGTCGAGGGCGGCCCGGAACTGCGTGCCGCCCTCGCGAGTCTCGCTTCGCGTCTCGCCGCCGCCCTGGGGGGTCGGCCCATGGACGACGTCACGTCCGGGCCGGGGTCTTCGGGGGCGGGACTGAGCGAATAATCCCGGTTCGGTCTCCACGAGGATGCCCTGGCCGACCAGGGACAGGCCAGGCACGCCCGCGAGCACCTGGACGCTCTGCCGCACCCGGCGAGCCCGCCGACCTCCCGATGCCGGCCGACGGCGCGATCCTGGAGTGGACCACCCACCCGACGCGGCCCGAAGCCCTGCTGCTGAT
This sequence comes from Planobispora longispora, assembly GCF_016863135.1. Lineage (GTDB taxonomy): Bacteria > Actinomycetota > Actinomycetes > Streptosporangiales > Streptosporangiaceae > Planobispora > Planobispora longispora. The sequence continues at coordinate 1,837 of NZ_BOOH01000064.1, read as the reverse complement.
GGCCGGCTGGACCGACGCGCCACGGCTCTACTGCTACGACGGCCACTCCCTCCAGGACACCGGGCTCACGCCCCGCTCACCGGTGGACTTCGACGAGGTGCACGCACGCGCCCGCGCGGGACGGGACGCCGATCCCGCTCACCGTCATCCACCACAAGGAATCCCGGCCTGACGCAGCCGGTGGGCGAACGCGATCTGGCGGTCCATGCCGGTGGCGGCGGCGTGGCCCTTGAAATATCGGCGGATCTGGCCGATCGGGTTGACCGGCCCGATCGGAGTCTGGCAGATCTCGGCGGCCGCCTCGGCGATGGCGCGGAGAAATCCGGATCCGGCACGTCCTCCAGGGCGCCCAGGGCGTGCAGTTCGGCCAGGCGCTCGATCTCATCGCGCGGCCACGGCAGGATCGCCATCGTGGCTGCTCCCCCTCTCCTTCGCCGGCGGTCGTGCCGAGCGCCTCGATGCTGACCCGGCGCTTTGAAAGTAACCGTCGGCCGCCGGGCCGGTGAGCACGCGCGCCCCTCACCTGCCGCACCGCGGCCGTGCGTGCCGGGTATCTGCAGCTCCCGGGGGTTCACCCCGGCCACCTCGGGGGGACGGCTGCGGATAAGCCGGCGCAGCGGCGGGCACACCTCGGGACATCGAGCGGCAAAACGGGGGAAAGCGGGGGAGCATATGACCCACGTGCTGATCGTCGATGATGACCTCGACATCCAGGAGCTGACCGCCTTTCGCCTGGAGGCAGCAGGCTATGAGGTGCATGTCGCCGCAGACGGCCACCAGGCGCTGGCGCTGGCCGCGCAGCTGCATCCCGACGTGGTGGTGCTGGATTGGATGATGCCGGGTTTGAGCGGGCCGGAGGTCTGCCGCACCTTGCGCGCCACGCCGGAGCTGGCCGAGGTGGCGGTGCTGATGCTGACCGCCAAATCGCATGAGGCCGATGTGGAGGAGGGCTTTCGGGCCGGGGTCGACGACTACATGATCAAACCGTTCAGCCCGCGCGAGCTGGCCGTACGCATCGGCCACCTGCTGGCCCGCAGCGGCGAACACCGCTGAGCCGCCATTGCCGCGAGCCCGGGTGATACGGCCGGCCTTGCTGTGCGGTTCTCACCGGTGAGAGCACCGGCAGCGGCCCGCTGACGACGTCGCCGCTTGCCCCTCAACATCGGCCGATATCGGCCGATGGGAAGAGCACCCCCGGCCACTGCTCATTTCCCTGTCTTTTCACCTGAAGGAATACCCATGTCCTCGGCTCTGCCCGTATCGGACCCGTCGGCGCGGCGGTCGCTGGCCGCCCGCGGCCGTGACCTGCCGCTGACCGCCAAGATCTTCGCCGCCGTCGCCGCGGTGGCCGCCGCGGGCCTGCTGGTGATCGGTGTGAGCCTCAGCGGCCTTAACACCGCCGATGGCAAGGCCTCGGCCATCTACACCGAGGGCGTGCGCCCGATCGAGACCCTGGCCGAGCTGCACACCGATCTGCTGCAGGTGCGCAACCTGGTGCTCAACTACTACATGTCGGACGCCGAGTACCGGCCGAAGAACGCCGAGGAGATGCACCAGCTGGATGCCGAGATCGCCCAGGACGCCACTGTGTTCGCGGAGATGACGGCCGACAAGAGCGCCTGGGAGCGGGTGTATGCCGACTGGCGCGCCTACACCGCCATCCGGGACGAGAAGATCATGCCCGCCGCTGCCGCCGGTGACCTGGATGCCTTCTGGGCGGGCTTCAACGAGGCCGAGCCGCTCAGCCAGCGCGTCGATGCGGGCTTTGAGGAGCTGCGCGCGACCCAGTCGAAGGCAGCCGCGGCCAACGCCGCCGAGACCAAGGACACCGTCGGTG
>NZ_BOOH01000063.1 GCF_016863135.1 Planobispora longispora | reverse complement strand
GCCGCTGACCGTACGACACGGGCAGCAGCCCGTCGCGCGGAACGGGCGCCACCTCGGCCGGGGCGGCGGCGCGAGCGGTGGTGCGGGCGGCGGCGACGCGCTCCGCCAGCCCGGCCACGGTCGGCGCCTCGAACAGGGCCCGGACCGGCAGCTCGACGCCGAACGCGGCGCGCAGACGGGTGACGATCTTCACGGCCAGCAGCGAGTGGCCGCCCAGTGCGAAGAAGCCGTCCTCCCGGCCGACCGGACCGGTCTCCAGCACCGCCTCGAACAACGTCGCGACCAGCTCCTCCACCGGGCCGCGCGGCGAGGTTCCCGAGGACTCCCGCCGCGCCTGACCGGGCTCGGGCAGGGCGGCGCGGTCGAGCTTGCCGTTGGCGTTGGTGGGGAGCTCGTCGAGGAAGGTGAACGAGGCCGGGACCATGTGCTCGGGCAGCCGCTCGCGCAGCAGGCCGGTGAGCGCCGCCGGGTCGGCCGCGCCGACCACGTAGGCGGCGAGCAGTCCCCGCACGGGCCGCACCACCGCGCTCCTGACCGAGGGGTGCGAGGCCAGGAGCGACTCGATCTCCCCCGGCTCGACGCGCATGCCGCGGATCTTGATCTGGCCGTCCATCCGGCCCAGGTAGTCGACCTCGCCGTCCGGCAGCCAGCGGGCCAGGTCGCCGGTGCGGTACATGCGCGCGCCGGCCGGGCCGTACGGGTCGGGCACGAACTGCCGGGCGGTCAGCCCCGGACGCCGCGCGTAGCCGTGGGCCACCCCGACGCCGGCGATGCACAGCTCTCCGGGGGTGCCGACGGGGACGCGGCGCAGGTCGGAGTCGAGGATCTCGATCCTGACGCCCCGGATGGGCGCGCCGATCGGCGTGCGGGGCTCGCCCGGCTCGGCCCTGTGCCAGGTCACCTCGATGGCGGCCTCGGTGGGACCGTAGAGGTTGTGCACCTCGACGCCCGGGAGCCGCTCGTGCGCCCGGGCGACCAGGGAGGACGGCAGCGCCTCGCCGGAGCAGTAGATCCGGCGCAGCGAGGGCAGGTCGAGGACCGGTTCGTCCAGGAGCGCGTCCAGCATCGACGGCACGAAGTGCACGGTGGTCACGCCGTGGTCCGCGAGCAGGCGGACCAGCGCGGCCGGGTCGCGGTGCGCGTCGGGGGCGGCGACCACGAGCCCGGCTCCGGCGATGAGGGGCCAGAACAGCTCCCACACCGACACGTCGAAGGTGAAGGTCGTCTTCAGCGGGACCCGGTCCCCGGCGGTGAGCCGGAAGGCGCGATCGGTCCAGGTCAGCCGGTTGACGATGGCCTCGTGGGAGTTGAGCACGCCCTTCGGCACGCCCGTCGACCCGGAGGTGTAGATCAGGTAGGCCGGGGCGGACGGCGGGATCGCGAGGTCGAGCGGCCCGTCCGCGGACGCGGTCGGGGCCACCGTGACGAGCCCCGGGAAGCGCTCGGGCTCCTCGGTGACCACCACGCCGGCGCGGGCGTCCTCGGCCATGAAGCGCAGCCGCCGGTCGGGGTGGCCGGGATCGAGCGGCAGGTAGGCGGCCCCGGCGGCCACGACCGCGTGGACGGCCACCACCAGGTCGGCGCTCCGCGGCAGGCAGACGCCGACCACGTCGCCCAGCCGTACGCCCCGCTCGCGGAGGGCCGAGGCCAGCCCGCGGACCCGCGCGCCGAACTCGGCGTAGGTCAGCCAGGAGCCGTCCCAGACGGCCGGAGCGTCCGGCGAGGCGGCCACCCGGCGAGCCAGCAGCTCGGCCAGGGAGGCGTACTCCTCCGGCGCGCCCGTGTCGTTCCACCGCTCCACCAGCGCCTCGTCGGCGGCGGTCAGCGCGGGCAGGGCCGACATCGGCTGCTCGGGCCCGGCCGCGACGGCGGCCAGCACCTCGGTGTAGAGCTCGGCGATGCGCCGGGCGGTGGCCTCGTCGAACAGGTCGGTGCGGTATTCCAGGATGCCGCCGACCCCGCCGGGCTCCCGGCGCAGGTACATGGTCAGGTCGAACTTGGCCGTCGAGGTGCCGGTCCCCCGCCACTCCATGGTCAGCCCGCCCGAGCTGACCGCCGGACGGTCGGCGTCCTCCAGGCTGAAGAGCACCTGGACCAGCGGCGTCGCGCCCAGGTCGCGCTCGGGCCGCAGCTCCTCGATGAGCGCCTCGAAGGGCACCTCCGAGTTGGCGAAGGCCTCCAGCACGGTGGTCCTGACCTGCCGGAGCAGATCCCGGAAGACCGGGTCGCCCGAGGTGTCGGCGCGCAGCACCAGCGTGTTGAGGAAGCAGCCGATCAGCGGCTCCAGCTCCGGCCGGGGCCGTTCGGCGGCGGGGGTGCCGACCACGATGTCCCGCTGCCCGGTCACGCGGGAGAGCGCGATCGAGAGGGCGGCGACCATGGTCATGAAGAGGGAGGCGTTCTCCTGCGCGCCCATGGCGCGCAGCCGCTCCACGACGGGACCGGGGATGGTGATCGGGACGTTCGCGCCCAGGTAGTCCCGGCGGGCGGGGCGCGGGCGGTCGGCCGGCAGTTCCAGGCGTTCCGGCATCCCGGCCAGCCGCTCGCGCCAGTAGGCCAGCTGCGTGCCGCGCAGCTCGCCCTCGACCCGCTCCCGCTGCCAGGCCGCGTAGTCGGCGTACTGCACGGCCAGGCCGGGCAGCTCGCGGCCCGCGTAGAGCTCGCCCAGCTCCCGGGCGAACATCACCGCCGACCACGCGTCGGTGACGACGTGGTGCAGCGTCACCAGCAGCTCGTGATCATCCGGTGCGTGCCGTGCCAGGGCGGCCCGGATCGGCGGCTCCGCCGTCAGGTCGAACCGGCGGGCGCCGCGGGCTTCCAGTTCGGCGGGCTCCACCGTCTCGAAGGGCACGGCGGCCTCGGCCGCCACCGACACGAACAGATCGTCGTCGCGCTGCACGAACCGCGATCGCAGCACCTCGTGCCGGGCGGCCACCGCCACCAGGGCGCGCTCCAGCGCCGCCACGTCCAGGACGCCGCGCAGCCGCAGCCGCACGTGCGTGTTGTAGACGGCCAGCTCCGGTTCCAGCTGGTCCAGGAACCACAGCCGGCGCTGCGCGTAGGAGGCGGGCAGCAGGCCGTCCCGGGGCACGGGGACGACCGGCGGGACCCGCTCGGCGTCGCGGCCCCGCGCCGCGGCCACCAGGGCGGCGATCCCGGCGACCGTGGGCGACTCGAACAGCGCCTTGGGCGAGAGGCCGACGCCGAACGCCTTGCGCAGGCGGCCCATGAGCTTGATGCCCAGCAGGGAGTGGCCGCCCAGCGCGAAGAAGCCGTCGTCCCGGCCGACAGGACCGGTCTCCAGCAACGTCTCGAACAGGCCGGCCACCAGCTCCTCCACCGGGCCGCGCGGGGGCACCCGCTCGGTGTGCGCGGCGTCGGGCGGGTCGGGCAGCCTGGACCGGTCGACCTTGCCGTGCGCGGCCAGCGGCAGCGCGGGCAGCTCGACCAGGTGCGCCGGGATCAGGTAGGCGGGCAGGCGCTCGGCCAGGTAGGCGGGCAGCTGCCGGGCGTCGCCGACGACGTAGGCCACCAGCTCGGGCTCGTCCTGCCCGCGCACGACCACCACGCAGTCGGTGACGGCGGGATGGGCGGCCAGGACGGCCTGCACCTCCCCGGGTTCGACCCGGTGCCCGCGGATCTTGACCTGGCCGTCCGCGCGGCCGAGGAACTCGATGGCTCCGTCCGGCAGCCGCCGTGCCCGGTCGCCGGTGCGGTAGAGGCGCGCGCCCGGCCGGCCGAAGGGATGGGGGACGAAGACGGCCGCAGTCTGCCCCGGCCGGCCCAGGTAGCCGCGGGCGACGGTGGCGCCGCCGACGCACAGCTCGCCGACCACCCCGTCGGGCACCGGGCGCAGGTCATCGTCGAGGATGTAGGCCTCGGCGTGGGGCAGCGGGAAGCCGAGGGGCGTGACCGCGCCCGCCCCGGCCGGTTCCCGGTCGCCCGCGAGGCCGAGCACGCCGACGGTCGTCTCGGTGGGACCGTAGTGGTTGACGACCGCGGGGCCGTCCGGGCGCGCGCGCAGCTGCCGTACCCAGTCCCAGCGGGACGCCTCGCCGCCGAGCACGAGCGTGCGCGCGGGAAGCCGGTCGAGCTGCAGGGCGGCCAGGTGCGAGGGCGTGATCTTCAGCAGGTCGATCCGGTCGCGCCGGAGGTGCTCGGCGATCCACGCGGCGTCGGTCGCGTGCTCCCGGGAAGCCAGGTGGAGCGTGCCGCCGGTGAGCAGCGAACCGTGGAAGACGGTGACGCCGAAGTCGAAGGTCAGCGGCTGCACCATCGAGTGGCGCAGTCCCGGGGCCAGGCCGAGCAGCCCGCTGACCCCGGCCACGTAGGCCGTGAGGTGCCGGTCGGCGACGCCGACCCCCTTGGGCAGGCCGGTCGAGCCGGAGGTGTAGATCACGTAGGCGAGCGTGTCCGGGTGGCGGGCGACCTCGGGGGCCGTCTCCGGCAGCCCGTCCGTCTCGCGCACGTCGATGACCGGGATGTCGGCGGCCGGGAGGCCGGTCGCGGATTCACCGTCGGTGAGCACGGCCGTCGCGCCGGAGTCGGCCAGCAGCCGGCGCAGCCGGCCCGCGGGGTGTTCCCGGTCCAGCACCAGGTAGGCGGCGCCCGCCTTGAGCACGGCGAGCACGGCCACGGCGAGCTCGACGCCGGTGTCCAGGAAGATCGCCACCGGGGTGTCCGGGCGGGCCGCCCCGGCCAGCCGGTGGGCCAGCCGGTTGGCCCTGCGGTCCAGCTCGGCGTAGGTCAGGCTGCGTCCCCGGGCGTCGGCCACCGCCACCTGGCCGGGGCGGGCGGCCACCTGGGCCGCGAAGGCCTCCGTCACGGTGGCGGGCTCGGCGCCGGACGGCGGCGGCGCCGCGGTGAGGCGCTCCTCCTCCCCGGGCAGCAGGAGCGGCAGGTCGGCCAGGGAGGTCTCCGGCGCGGCCAGCGCGGCGTCGAGCAGGTTGCGGTAGCGGGCGGCGAAATCCCGCACCCAGGCCTCGTCGAACAGCGCGGCCGCGTACTCCACGTGCCCGTCGATGCGCCCGTCCACCTCGGCGAGGTCGAGCAGCAGGTCCACCTTGGCGGTGCCGTTGCGCACCTGCCCGTTGGCCCCCAGGGAGGGCAGCAGGTTGAACACGACCTGGTGCAGCGGCACGCCGACGCCGCCCGACCGGTCCGGCCGCAGCTCCTCGACGAGCCGCTCGTAGGGCACCTCGGCGTGGTCGAGGGCGTCGAGGACCGCGGTCCGCACCCGGTCGACCAGCTCGTCGAAGCTCAGTCCCCGCTCGCACTCGGCGCGCAGCAGCAGGGTGTTGACGAAGTTGCCGATCAGCGGCTCCAGCTCGGGCAGCGACCGTCCGGTCACCGGGGAGCCCACCACCACGTCCGCCCGCCCGGCCAGGCGGGACAGCAGCGCCTTGAGCCCGGCCAGCAGCACCACGAAGGGCGTGGTCCGCCGCTCCCGCGCCATCCGGTGCACACCCTGCACGGTGGCGGCGGGCAGCTCGAAGCCGACGTCGCCGCCGGCGTTCCGGGGGAGGCCGGGGTCGGGCGCCCGGGGCGACAGGCGCAGCGGCTCGGGAAGGTCGGCGAGTTGCTTGCGCCAGTAGCCGAGCTGGCCGGTCAGCTCGCCGCTCTCCCACCGGCCGCGCTGCCAGGAGGCGAAGTCGCCGTACTGGATGGGCGGTTCGGGGAGGTCGGCCCCGCCGAGGCAGGCCAGGAAGTCCCGCTGGAAGATCGCCACGGAGGCGGCGTCGAAGGCGACGTGGTGCACGGTGAGGAAGAGGTGGTCGCGCTCGTCCCCGGTGCGGATCAGGCGCGCCCGCCACAGCGGGGCCTGATCGAGCGGGATGGACCGGGCGGCGTCGGCCTCGCGCACCCGGGCGAGCCGTACCCGCCGCTCCTCGGCGGGAAGCCCGCGCAGGTCGGTGACCGGAACCTCGATCGGGACCTCGGGCAGCACGATCTGGACCGGCACGCCGTCGCGGTTCTCCAGCGCGGTTCGCAGCACCTCGTGGCGGGCGACGACCCCGGCCAGGGCTGCGGTCACGGCCTCGGGTCCGGCGCCGGCCGGCAGGCTGGTGCCGAACGGGATGTTGTAAACGGCGTAGCCGGGTTCCAGCTGGTCCACAAACCAGAGCCGCTCCTGCGCGAAAGAGGCAGGAAGTGTGAAACCGGACGCCTGATCGGTAGGCGCGCTCACGCCCGCTCGGACTCCTGCATGGCCTCACGCAGGCTGCGGGGCCTCATGTCCGTCCACACCTTGTCTACATACTCAAGGCAGCTATTACGGTCGCCCGAAAACCCTTCATCCCGCCAGCCGGCCGGCGTGGGGCGGTCTGACGCCCAGATCGAGTATTGCTCCTCGTAGTTGATCACTACCTTGTAGTCGCCACTGGGCATGGGTACGCCTACTCCCTATTCGCCGTGTCAGGGGTCGCCGGACACGCCAAAGAACAATGTGGGACTTAGAGCCGCAAAACACGACAAATTACGGCAAACAACGGTCAGCAGGGCGCTTTGTCCGGCCCTGACAGCACCGGTAGTCGTCTTCAGACGAAGTGCCGCCGATTGAAGTCCACAGGAACCCGGCAAGTCAATACTTGTCGGGAGAACCGCATCCGTCGATCACTGACAGTGCTCATGACCGTAAACGGAGCATTGACAGCACCTGGGTGAACTGTGAAATATGGGCCGGGCCCAAACTCGTCACAACGGTTTGGGCCATTACGGGGAATCCATACACATTTTGTGGGTTCGTCCTTAATTCCGTGCTTACCAGCGTGGAGAGGGGCCCAGTTCAGCATGGCGGTGCACAGTTACCTCCCGTTACCGGCCAGCGCAGCATGACCGCACTCGTCGAGGTCACCGATAACCACGGTGATCCGATCACGGGGGATTCGACCACAGAGGAACCGGTCATGAGGCCGCCCGGGGAGGGCGCATGACCGAGCTGGCAGTCATCGGCACCGGTGGCCTGGCCAGAGCCGTCTGTTACGCCCTGGCCGTGACCGGCCCGCCGGTCCGGATCACCGTGATCGGGCGCGATCCGGCCAGGATCGCCGCGTTATGCCACATCGGCATGGCCAGAGCCGCGATCGCCGGCTCCGGCGTGACCTTCCGTCCCGCGCCGGTCCCCCTGCCCGAGGCCCTGCCGGAGGCCCTGGCGACCGCCGCTCCGGCGGGCGTGCTGCTGGCCGCCTCCAGCCAATCCCCCTGGGAGTCGCTCCGCTCCCCCTCGGCCTGGACCTCCCTGCTCCGGCGCGGCGGCTTCGGGCTCACCCTGCCCTTCCAGGCCGAGGCCGCCGTCCGCGCGGGCGCCGCACTCGCCTCGGCCGGCCCCGGCTCCTGGTTCGTCAACGCCTGCTTCCCCGACGCGGTCAACCCCGTGCTGGCCGCGTGCGGCGTCCCGGTGCTGTGCGGGATCGGCAACGCCGGCCTGCTGGCCGCGAGTCTCCAGAGCGCCCTCGGCCTGGCCGACCAGCGAGAGCTGCGGGTGCTCGCCCACCACGTCCACCTGCACGCGCCCGCCTCCCCCGGGGACGAGGCGCGGGTCTGGCACCGGGACCGCGAGCTCGCCGACGCCGGCGCGCTCCTCGCCGCCCAGCGGGCCGTCCCGCGCACCGAGCTCAACCACGTCACCGGCCTGACCGCCGCCCGGGTGCTCGGATGCCTGCTCACCGGCGGCGACCTCGACACCTCCCTGCCGGGCCCGCTCGGGCTGCCGGGCGGCTATCCGGTACGGCTCGCGGCCGGCCGGCTCAGCCTGCGCCTGCCGCCGGGCCTGGACCGGGACGAGGCCGTCGCCTTCAACCAGCGCTCAGCCGTACGGGACGGGGTGATCGTGGAGGGCGCACGCGTCACCTTCGGCCCCGCCGCCCGGGAGGAACTCTCCCGGGTCGCCCCCGACCTCGCCGACGGCTTCCCCGCCACGGATCTGGATCCCGCCGTCAAAGCCTTCACCCAGCTCAGAGATCGGCTCAGAGACCTCCCCGCCTACCCGTAGACAGAGGTGCGCCCGACGATGCACGCAGCGAACCTGCTAATCGACTACTACGACCGCCTCCCCGCCTCGATCGCCGCCTGCGTCGACGACCTCGAACCGGCCAGATCGGACATCGGCTTCTCCCCCGGCTACCACCTGCCCGCCCTCGACGCGGACGTGGAACGTTTCCTGTCGGTGGCCACCGCCCGCTGGGAACCGCTCGGCGAGTACGGCGAGCACCGGCTGACCCTGCTCGACCTCACCGGCAACCCCGCCACGGGCACCACCAAGACCTTCGCCTCACTGATGATCGTCGCCCGCGCGGTGGAGTACATCAGGCGGTACGGCGAGGCGATCACGATCTTCTCCCCCACCTCGGCCAACAAGGGCGTCGCCCTGCGCGACGCGGTGCTGCGCGCGATCGAGGCCGGGCTGGTCCGCCCCGACCAGCTGCGCACGGTGATCCTGGCGCCCGGCTCGTGCCTGGCCAAGCTCCGCTCCAGCCGGCTGTCCACCGACCCCGCGCTGCGCGAGCTGAACCCGATGCTCGTCTACGACGGCCCCGAACCGGAGCGGGTCAAAGCGCTCGGCCGGGCCTTCGCCGACAAGTACGCCGGCGACCTGCGGGCCAACGGCGAGAACCTGTGGTACTCGCTGGACCTGGCCAACTACCTCGTCGCCGACACCGCCAGGGCGTACTTCGAGCACGCCGCGTCCCCGGTCGCCGGGCCCCGGCTGCACGCGCACGCGGTCTCCAGCGCCTTCGGCCTGCTCGGCTACCACCGCGGCCGCGACGTGCTGGAGGAGTCCGGCGCCTCGGACCCGGAGCACCGGCCCGCCAGCCTGCTCGTGCAGCACCTCGGCACCCCCGACATGGTGCTCAACCTCCGCAACGGGTCCTTCGACCGGGCCGGTCTGCCCGAGTACGCCCCGGCGGACGGCCTCTACCGGCAGTCGGCCGACCCGCGCTTCCCCGCGGTGACCTACGACCCGGACGAGGTGCTCGACCCGACCTTCTACACCCACCGGCCCGCCACCTCGCCCTCGATGAACGCGATCATCGAGCGCTCGGGCGGCGACGGCATCGTGGTCTCGCTGGCCGAATGCGTGGCCCGCTACCCGCAGGTGCGCGGGCTGCTGGCCGGGACCGGCTGCGAACTGCCCGCCGACTTCCGGCAGCTGCGGGAATGGTCCCTGGTCATGGCCCTGACGGGCGTGCTCAACGCCGTCGACCGCGGCCTGGCCGACGACTGGCGCGACGTGGTGGTGCACGGGTCGGGCCGCTACACCTCGGCGGACTACGCGCCGCTCGAACCGGAGGCGATGACCGAGGTCGCGACCGTCGAGGACGTCGCCGCGGCGGTCTGCCGCTGATGTCCCCCCCGGAGGACGCGATCGCCGTCGTCGGCATGGCCGGGCGCTTCCCGGGCGCTCCCGACGTGCCCACGCTCTGGCGCAACCTGCTCGACGGCGTGGACGCCGTGCACGACTACACCGAGGCCGAGCTGCGCGCGCTCGGCGTGGGTGAGCGGCTGCTGGCCGATCCGGCGCACGTGCGGGCGGGCGGCCGCCTGCCCGGCGCGACCGCGTTCGACGCCGACTTCTTCGGCATGACGGCGGACGAGGCCGCCGCCATGGACCCCCAGCAACGGCTCTTCCTGGAGCAGTCCTGGGCCGCGCTGGAGGACGCGGGCTGCGACCCCGCGGCCTTCGACGGGCTGATCGGCGTCTTCTCCGGTTCCTCGGTCAACAGGCACTTCCTCTACCGGCAGTTCACCGGCGACCCGGACGAGCCGCTGGTCCCGGGCTTCGCGCCCGACTACGCGGCCGCCCAGACGGCCTACCGGCTGGGCCTGACCGGCCCCGCCATGGCCGTGCAGACCGCCTGCTCGAGCTCGCTCACCGCGGTCTGCGTGGCGGCCCAGCACCTGCTCGACTACCGCTGCGACCTGGCGCTCGCGGGCGGGGTGAGCGTCACCGAACCCCGCTTCCGGCACACGCCCGGTGGCCTGGTCTCCCCCGACGGCCGCTGCCGCGCCTTCGACGCCGCCGGTCAGGGCGGCGCCTACGGCAGCGGCGTGGCGGTCCTGGCGCTCAGACGCCTTCGGGACGCGGCCGAGAGCCGGGATCGGATCCTCGCCGTGCTCCGCGGCTGGGCGGTCGGCAACGACGGCGCCCGCCGGGCCGGGTTCGCCGCCCCCGGGCTCGACGGGCAGGCGGGCGTGGTGGCCGAGGCGCTGGCGGACGCCGGGCTGACGCCCGGCGCGATCGGCTTCGTCGAGGCGCACGGCAGCGGCACCGCGGTCGGGGACGCGATCGAGGTCGCCGCCCTGGTCCAGGCCTTCTCCGCCGACCCGCTGCCGCCGGGAACCGTCGCGCTCGGCTCGATCAAGACCAACCTCGGCAACCTCGACGCGGCGGCGGGCGCGGCGTCGCTGATCAAGGCCGTGCTGGCGGTACGGCACGGCGTCGTCCCGGCCAACCTCCACTTCGAGCGGGCGGCTCCGGACGTCGAGTTCGGCCCCTTCTCCGTGCCCGTCAAGAACGTGGCCTGGGAGACGGAGACCCGGCGGGCCGGGGTGAGCTCCTTCGGCCTGGGCGGGACCAACGCCCACGTGATCGTCGAGCAGGCCGCCGGCGGACCGCCGCGCCCGGCCTCCACCGGCTGGCACGTCCTGCCCGTCTCGGCCCGGACGCCCGAGGCCCTGCGCCAGGCCCGCACGCGGCTGGCCGACTGCCTGGAGGCGGCGCCCCGGACCGACCTGGACGACGTCGCCCACACGCTGACCGCCGGACGCCGGGCCTTCGCCCACCGGACGGCGATCGTCTGCCGGGACCTGGCCGAGGCCGTCGCCCGGCTGCGCGGCCTGCCCTACGGCGCGCCGTACGACGCGCCGGAGGACCTGACGCGGGCGGCCGAGGGCTGGGCGGCGGGCGGCGAGCCCGCCTGGCCGCCGGCGGACGGCCGCGTCGTCTCGCTGCCCGCCTACCCGTTCCAACGGCAGGAGGTCTGACCATGAGACCCGGCACCGGCTCGCTCGAGCACTGGTTCTCCGTCCCGCAACCCCGCCACGCGGCGCCCATGCAGCTGTTCTGCCTGCCGTGGGCGGGCGCCGGGGCGGGGGCCTTCCAGGGCTGGGCCGCCGCGGCGGGGCCCGGGATCGAGGTGCTGTCCATGGTCCTGCCGGGCCGGGAGGGCCGCTTCTCCGAGCCTTTCGGAGTCGACATCGGGGAGCTCGCCGACGCCGTCTCGGCCCGGGCCGACCGGCCGTACGCGATCTACGGGCACTCCATGGGCGGCACGCTGGGCTTCGAGGTGGTCCGCGAGCTGACCAGGCGGGGCGAGCGGCTGCCGCGGCGGCTGTACGTGGGCGCCTGCCGGCCGCCGGACCACGTGGAACCGCTCGCCGAGCTGGCGGAGGTGTCCGACGAGGAGATGCTCAGCCGGCTCATCGAGCTCGGCGGCCTGCCGGAGGAGCTGGTGGCCGAGCCGGAGCTGTGCGAGCTCGTCCTGCCGGTCCTGCGCGCGGACTTCACCTGGCTGCGCGAGTACGTCTACCGTCCGGGTCCGCCGATCGGGGTGCCGATCGAGGGCTTCGCCGGAGCCGACGACAGGTCGGTCCCCGCCGAGGTCATGCGGGACTGGGCCGGGCACACGAGCGCCGGGTTCACCCTCGGCGTCGAGCCGGGCGATCACTTCTTCCTGCGCGAGCGGCGTGACCACATCCTGGACCGGGTGCGCGCATGAGCGGCCACCGCATGCCGCTCGGCGACACCGGCTGGTGGGTGTGGCGCGAGGCGCTGCTGCGCAGCACCGGCTTCCCGGCCGACGGCCTGACGCGCCTGTCCGCCCCCGGCTGCGCGCGGGCGGCGGACGCGCTGCTCTCGGGCGAGCTCCCGGCGGAGGACTTCGACAAGATCCTCACGGAGACCGGTCAGGAGCTGGGCGACGAGCTGACCCGGATCGCCGCCGACCCGCTCTTCCGCGAGGCGATCACCTGGCAGAACCGGGGCGCCCTGGTCGCGCTGGACGCCCTGGCCCGCGGCGGCCGGCGCGACAGCAGGCGGCGCGAGCGGGAGCGCGTCGCCGTCAAGTACTGGCAGCGCTACAGCGCCAAGAACGAGACGGTGGGCTTCTTCGGGCCGGTGACCTGGGTCCGGTGCGCGGAGGACGGCCCGGCCCTGGAGGTACGGCCCGGCGGGCGGCCGCTGTCGGACCGCCGCGTGTTCTTCGAGGACTGGGCGGTGCGCGCGTACGCGGCGAAGCTGGCCGAGGACCCCGCGGTGCGCCGCTGGCTGCCGCCCGCCCTGCAGCCCCAGCTGACCCTGGACGGCCGCCGGGTGCTGCGGCCGGCGCAGCCGCCCGTCCCGGTGTCGGCCGCCGAGGCGCTGCTGCTGTCGCGATGCGACGGCAGGCGCAGGGCCGTCGACGTGGCCGCCGAGGTGACCGGGCAGGCGGGCATCCGCACCGAGGCCGACGCCTTCCTGCAGCTCGACCTCCTGGCCGGGCGCGGCCTGCTGACCTGGCAGGGCGACGTGCCGCAGAGCCCGCACGCCGAGGAACACCTCCGGCGGCTGCTGACCGGCATCGAGGACCCCGCCGTGCGCGGGCGGGCCCTGGCCGGGCTGGAGCGGCTGGCGTCCGCCCGAGGGGAGGTGGCGCGCGCCGCGGGCGACCCGGACGCCCTGCGCGCCGCGATGGAGGCGCTCAGCGCGGTGTTCGGCGAGGTCACCGGCGCCGACCCGGTCCGCAGGAGCGGCCGGACCTACGCCGGCCGCGGCCTGGTCTACGAGGACACCACGCGCGACGTGCGGGTGACCGTGGGCCGGCCGCTGATCGACGGCGTCGCCGAGCCGATGGCGCTCATGCTCCGGGCCGCCCGCTGGCTCACGGCCGAGCTGGCGACGGCCTACGGCCGGGCGCTGCGCGAGCTGTACGAGGAGCTGCGCGCGGACGGCCCGGTGCTCCTGTCCGACCTGTGGTACCTCGCCCAGGGCATGCTGTTCGGCGCCGGTCCCCGGCCCGTGGACGCCATCGCCGAGGAGTTCGCCCGCCGCTGGTCGGAGCTGTTCGGCCTGGACCGGGTCCCCCCGGACACCGCCGAGCTGACCTTCACCGCCCGCGGGCTGGCCGCCTCCGACGCGTTCGCCGCCGCCGGCCCCGGCTGGTCGGACGGCCGGCTGCACAGCCCCGACCTGCAGATCTGCGCCGACAGCGTCGAAGCGGTCAACCGCGGCGACTACCTGGTGGTCATGGGCGAGATGCACGCGGCCTGGGCGACCTTCGACTGCGCCGTCTTCACCCTCGCCCACCCCGATCCGGGCCCGCTGCGCGACGCGCTGGCCGAGGACCTGGGACCCGACCGGGTCAGGCCCCTCTACCCGGTGGAGTGGCCCCGTTACACCGGCCGGGTGACGCACGGGCTGGACCACCCGACCGACATCGAGCTGGGCTGGACGGCCGCCCCCGGGGCCGACCCCGACCGGCTGGTGCCCGCCACGGGCGTGCCGGTCGACGAGGTGGACGGGGAACTGGTGGCCACCATGCCGGACGGGAGGACCCGGCCGCTGCTGGAGGTCTTCTCGCAGCTGGTGTCGATCCACGCCGTGGACGGCTTCAAGCTCGTCGGAGGCGACGGGCACACCCCGAGGATCACCATCGACCGGCTGGTCGTCGCCCGCCGCACCTGGCGGACCACCGTGGACGCGACGGGGCTGGCCGACGCCGGCGGCGAGCGCGCGCGGTACCTGGCCGTGCGCCGCTGGCGGCGTGAGCTCGGCCTGCCCGAGCAGGTCTTCGTCAAGCTGTCCACGGAGATCAAACCGCTCTACGCCGACCTCACCAGCCCGGTCTTCGCCGACCTGCTCTGCTCGATGGTCCGCTCGGCCCGCCTCACCGCCGGGCGGGACGTGCGGCTGACGGTCTCCGAGATGCTCCCCGGCCCGGACCAGACCTGGCTGTCCGACGCCGAGGGCCGCCGCTACTTCACGGAATTGCGCATGCACATGGTCGATCCCCTTCCTGGAGGCGCGGGATGACGACGCTGCCCGATCTGGTGCTGGCCCAGGCCGAGCGCCGCCCGCAGGCGCCCGCTGTACGGCAGTGGCAGGAGACCCTCACCTACGGCGAGCTGGCCGCGCGGGCGGGCGGGCTGGCCGCCCGGCTGCCGGACGTGGGGCCGGAGCAACTGGTGGGGGTCTGCCTGCGACGCCGGCCGAGCATGGTCACCGGGGTGCTCGGCGTGCTTCTGGCCGGGGGCGCGTACGTGCCGCTCGACCCCGACGGCCCCGCCGCGCGCAGGGAGCAGATCATCCGGAACGCGGGGCTCCGCCTGATCGTGGTCGACGAGTCCACCGCGGAGCTGTTCGACGGGGTGCGGACCGTCCCGGTGGAGGGCCCGCCCGCCGCGCCCGGACGGTGCCCGGCGCTGCCCGGCAACGCGGCCTACGTGCTGCACACCTCGGGATCCACCGGCGCGCCCAAGGGCGTGGTGATCAGCCACCGCAGCGCCTGCGCCTACGTGCTCAGGAACATCGGACTGCTGGGCGTCGACGAGGACACGCGCGGCCTCGCCTTCTCCTCGCTCGGGTTCGACGTGTCGGTGCACGACCTGTTCGTGCACCTGGCCGCCGGGGCCGCGCTGATGCTGGCGGGCGAGGACGACCGGCGCGACCCCGTACGGCTCCAGCGTTTCTGCGCCGAGCACCGCGTCACCTGCGGTGACCTGCCGGTCGCCCTGCTGCCGATGCTCGATCCGGCGCGCCTGCCCGAGTGGCGGGTGCTGGCCACCGGCTCCGAGGCGCCCGGCCCCGAGCAGGTGGAGCGCTGGGCGGGCCGCCGGTTCGTCAACTACTACGGCCCGACCGAGACGACGGTGTCGGTCACCGCCTTCGAGGCCGCCGGGAGCTGGGACCGGCCGCTGCCGATCGGCACCGCCCAGCACGGGCACCGCGTCCACGTCGTCGACGGGGAGCTGCGCGAGGTCCCGGCGGGCGTGCCGGGCGAGCTGCTGGTCGGCGGGGTCGGGCTGGCCCGCGGATATCTGGGGCGGCCCGGCCTGACGGCCGAGAACTTCGTTCCCGACCCGTTCGGCGGCGACGGCGAGCGGCTCTACCGGACCGGCGACCTCGTGACGCTGCAGCCGGACGGGAACCTGATGTTCCTGGGCAGGATCGACCGGCAGATCAAGATCCGCGGGCAGCGGGTGGAGATCGGCGAGGTGGAGACCGTGCTGCGCGGGCACCCGCGGGTCGGGCACGCCGTGGTGGAGGCGGTCGAGGGTCCGGCGGGCGTCCGGCTCGTGGCCTTCTGCACCGCGGACGGCGTGAGCCCGGACCTGCTGCGGGAGCACTGCGCCCGGCGGCTGCCCGAGGTGATGGTCCCCGCCGAGGTGCTCATCCTGCCCGGCCTGCCGATGTCCTCCTCGGACAAGGTCGACGTCCGGGCGCTGCGCGCGCTGGTGCCCGACGCGCCGGCCCTGGGCGCGCCGCCGCGATCGCCGGCCGAGCGCGCCGTGGCCGGGGTGTGGGCCGAGGTGCTCGACCGCGTCCCCGGGCTGGAGGACGACTTCTTCGCCTCCGGCGGGCATTCCATCAGTGCCATGCGCCTGGTCAGCGGCCTGCGCGCGGCGCTGGGGCGCGAGGTGGCGGTGGAGGACGTCTACGCCGCGCGCACCCTCGGCGCGCTGGCGGCGCTGGTGGAGGCGGCGCCTCCCGTGGCCGGGGAGCTGCCCTCCGGCAGCCCGCCCGCGCTGACCGCGGCGCAGCGCCGGCTGTGGTTCCTGGAGCGGCTCTTCCCCGGCAGCGTCGCCTACAACATCGCGCTCGCCGAGCGCCTGCGCGGCCCGCTCGACGTGACGGCGCTGGAGCGGGCGCTGACCGCGGTGGCCGAGCGGCACGAGGTGCTCCGCTGGCGGGTGCCCGACGACGACGGCGTGCCCCGCGTGGAGGTGTCCGCACCCGAACCCGTGCGGGTGGCCGTCGAGACCCTGGACGGCGCGCCGGGCGGCGGGGCGGACGGGCCTGGCGGACCCACCGGACCCGGCGGCGCACCGGGCAGTGGGCCGGACGGGCCGGGCGCGTGGGCGGACGGGCTGAGCGCCGGATCCGGCGGCGGGGCGGACGACCTGCCGGACGGGGTCCGCGCCTGGCTGGACCGGGCCGGCGCCCAGCACTTCGATCTGGCGCGCGGCCCGCTCTGGCGGGCCAGGCTGCTCCGGCTGGGCCCGGACGACCACGTGCTGGCGGTGACCTTCCACCACGCCGTCTTCGACGGCTGGTCGGAGGGCCCGTTCTTCGACGACCTGGCCCGCGCCTACGCCGGCGAGGTCCTGGACCCGCCGGAGGCGACCTTCGCCGACTACGCCGCCTGGCGGGCGGCGCGGGACGGCAGGCGGGCCGGGGAGGACCTGGCCTGGTGGACCCGCTCGCTGGCCGGCGCCCCCACGACGCTCGACCTGCCCAGGGACCGCCCGCGACCGGCCGTGCAGAGCCACGCCGGCGCCCTGGTCACCGCCACGCTGAGCGCGGAGACCACGGCGGGCGTCCGCGAGCTGGCCGTACGGCTGGGCGCCACCGCGCCGAGCGTGTGGCTGGCCGCCTTCGCCGAGCTGGTCCGGCGCGTCACCGGCCGGGACGACATCGTGGTCGGCGTCCCCGCGGCGGACCGCAGGCACGAGGCGTTCCAGGACCTGATCGGCTTCTTCGTGGACATCGTGCCGATCCGCCTGCGCTCGGCCGGGGACGCCTCCTTCGCGGAGCGGGTGCGCGGCTGCGCCGACGCGATGATCGACGCGATGGCCAGGCCCGGCGCCGCCATCGAGGACATCGTCGGGGCGCTGGCGATACGCCGCGATCCCGGCCGGGCGCCGCTGGTGCAGGTGCTCTTCAACGTCTTCAACTTCCCGGAGCCGCGGCTGGAGCTGAAGGGGCTGAGCTCCGCCGGCATCGTGCCGGCGCCCGCGGGTTCCCCGTTCGACCTGACGGTCTACGTCGTCGAGCGGGACGGGAGGTACGCGGTCGACCTCGTCTACAACACCGACCTCTACACCGCCGAGCGCGTCGGGCTGCTGCTGCGGTCCTTCACCGACCTGCTCGGCCGGGCGGTGGCCGAGCCGGACGCCCCCGCGGCCGGCTTCGAGCTGAGGCACGCCGCCGCGCTCGCGCACGGCGTGGCGGACGAGCCGGAGCGGGCCGTACGGCCGGAATCCGGGCCCCGCGCGGAGCCCGCCACCGACACCGAGCGGCTGCTCGCCGGGATCTGGCGGGACGTGCTCGGCCGCGACGGTGTGCTCGCGACCGACAACTTCTTCGACGTCGGCGGCACCTCGATGGCCGTCGTCGTGGTCCGCGACCGGCTGGCCGCCCTGACCGGGCGCCAGGTGACGGTCGTGGACCTGTTCCGCTACCCGACCGTACGCGCGCTGGCCGCCCACCTCGACGGCGAGGCCGCGAATCCGGAACTGAGCCGCGCCGACCGGCGTGCCGACACACGCCGCCAGCAGCGGGACAAGCGCAGGAGGAGACAGTGACAGAGTTGTCCAACGACTCGGGCGCCGAGCCCATCGCCATCATCGGCATGAGCGCCCGCGTGCCGGGCGCGAACGATCTCGGCCGGTTCTGGCGCAACCTGGTCGACGGAGTGGAGTCGGTGACCTTCTTCACCGACGAGGAGCAGCTCGCCGGGGGCGCGACTCCGGAGGAGCTGGCCCGCCCCTCCTTCGTCAAGGCCGCGCCGGTCATGATCGACATGGAGGGCTTCGACAACCGCCTGTTCGGCATGAGCGCGCGCGAGGCGGAGCTCGCCGATCCGCAGCAGCGGATCTTCCTGGAGCAGTCGCACGCCGCGCTGCAGGACGCCGGCTACGACCCGGGCACCTACGAGGGCGCCATCGGCGTCTACGGCGGATCCGGGCCCAGCCAGTACCAGTGGCTCAACCTGCAGACCAACCCCGACCTGGACAGCAACGCGGTCAAGCTCGGCATGTCGATCGGCAACAACATCGACTACGTCGCCACCACGGTCTCCTACCGGCTCAACCTGCGTGGGCCGGCCATGACCGTCACCACCGCCTGCTCCTCCTCCCTGGTCGCCCTGCACCTGGCCTGCGAGTCGCTGCGCAACGGGGAGTGCGACATGGCGCTGGCCGGCGGGATCTGCGTGGAACTGCCGCACGGCGCCGGCTACCCGGCCATGGACGGCTTCACCAGCTCCGACGGGCACGTCAGGCCGTTCGACGCCCGCGCGGACGGCACCATCTGGGGCAGCGGCGTCGGCGTGCTCGTGGTCAAGCGCCTGGAGGACGCGCTGGCCGACGGCGACCACATCCGGGCCGTGGTGCTGGGGAACGCGATCAACAACGACGGCAGCAACAAGATCGGCTTCTCCGCGCCGAGCCACGCGGGCCAGACCGAGGTGATCGCCGAGGCGCTCGGCATGGCCGGGGTGGATGCGCGCACCATAGGCTACGTCGAGGCGCACGGCACCGGCACCGCCCTCGGCGACCCCATCGAGGTGGCCGCCCTGAGCGAGGTCTACCGGCGCAGCAGCGGCGATCGCGGCTGGTGCGGCATCGGCTCGGTGAAGTCCAACATCGGCCACCTCAGCCAGGCCTCCGGCGTCGTCGGCGTGATCAAGGCGGTGCTCGCCATGGAGCACGGCCTGATCCCGCCCAGCATCAACTTCGAGCGGCCCAACCCGGCGATCGACTTCGACTCCAGCCCCTTCTATGTGGTCTCCGCCCCCACCAAGTGGGAGGACGGCCCGCGCCGGGCGGCGGTGAGCTCCTTCGGCATCGGCGGCACCAACGCCCACGTGATCCTGGAGCAGGCGCCGCCCCCCGCCGCGGCCACGAGCGTGCGGGAGCCGCAGGTGCTGCGGCTCTCGGCCCGCACCGAGAGCGCGCTCGACACCATGCGGACCCAGCTCGCCGAGCACCTCGCCGAGCACCCCGAGCTCTCCGTCGCCGACGTGGCCCACACGCTGCGGGTGGGCCGGCCGGAGCTGCGGCACCGCGTCGCCGTCGTGGCCGCCGACCCGGCCGGCGCGGTCAGCGCGCTGACCGACCGCAGGCGGCACCCGTCCGGGGACGCGGGCGGCGCGCCGCCCAAGGTGGCCTTCCTCTTCTCCGGGCAGGGCGCGCAGTACGCCGGCATGGGCGCCGCGCTCTACGCGGCCCGGCCGTCCTTCGCCGCCGCCGTCGACGAGTGCGCGGAGCTCCTCCGCGCGGAGCTGGGCGAGGACATCAGGCAGCTGATGTTCGCCGAGGGCGGCGACGACAAGCTGCGCGAGACCCGCTTCACCCAGCCCGCGCTGTTCACCGTGGAGTACGCGCTGGCCAGGCTCTGGCAGGAGTCCGGCGCGCAGCCCGCAGGCATGATCGGCCACTCCGTCGGGGAGTACGTCGCCGCCACGCTCGCCGGGGTGTTCACCCTGCCCGACGCGCTGCGCCTGGTGGCGGCGCGCGGGCGGCTGATGCAGTCGATGCCCGCCGGCTCGATGCTCGCGGTGATGAAGGACGAGCGGGAGATCGCCGATCTGCTCGTCGACGGGGTGAGCGTGGCCACGGTGAACGGCCCGGGCACCTGCGTGGTGGCCGGGACGGAGGAGGCGATCACGGCCTTCGCCGAGCTGCTCGACGGCAAGGGCGTCAAGGCCACCTTGCTGCGCACCTCGCACGCCTTCCACTCGCCGATGATGGAGCCCGTCCTGGCGGAGTTCGAGTCCCTCGTGGCCGCCGTGCCGCGGCAGCGGCCCGCCCTGCCGTTCCTGTCCAACGTGACCGGCGACTGGATCACCCCCGAGCAGGCCGTCGACCCGGCCTACTGGGCCGGGCACATCCGCCGCCCGGTGCGCTTCGGCGACTGCGTGGCCCGGCTGCTGGCCGACAAGGACTGGGTGATGCTGGAGTGCGGGCCCGGCAAGCAGCTGGCCCAGCTCGCCCGCATGCAGCTGCGCGGAGCCAAGGACGTGCTGCCCCCGCTCGCCAGCCTGCCCGGCCCCGGCGAGAGCGCCGGCGACCTGGAGGTGCTGTACGGCTCCGCCGCCCGGCTGTGGTCCGCCGGGGTGCCGGTCGCCGTGGACGGCGGCCGGGGCCGCCGGGTGCCGTTGCCGGGCTACCCCTACGAGCGGGAGTACCGCTTCATCCCGCCGGGTGAGGCCGGGGCCGCACCGAAGGCGCGGCCCTCCGGCCCCCGGGCGCTGGAGGACTGGTTCGAGATCCCCGCGTGGCGGCAGCTCGCGCCCTCCCCGCTCGGCGAGCCGGTCACCCGCTGCCTCGCCTTCGTCAGCGGGGAGCGCGGCGAGGAACTGGTGGCGGCGCTCCGGGCGCAGGGCGCCCAGGTGACCGTGGTCCGCCCCGGCGCGGGCTACTCCGGCGAGTCCGGCGCGGACCACCCCGGCGCGGACCACTCGGGCGAGTCCGGCGCGGACCGCCCCGGCGGGTTCACCGTACGGCCCGGCGAGCGCGCCGACTACGACGCCCTGATCGGCGCGCTCGGCGACTCCCCGCCCCCGCGCGTCGTGCACGCCTGGGCGCTGGACAGCGACCCGGCCCAGGCGCAGGAGCACGGCTTCTTCAGCCTGCTCTCCCTGGTCCAGGCCCTGGCCGCGGCGCAGCGGGCCGACGGGGTCCGCCTCGACGTGCTCACCTGCGGCACCGAGGACCCCCTGGGCGGCCCCGACCTGACCCGGCCGGAGTACGCGCTCGTGGCGGGCATCGCCCGGGTCGTGCCGCTGGAGGTCGAGGGCCTGCGGGTGCGCCACCTCGACCTCGAGTCCGGCGGCACCCCCGCCGCGACCGTCCTGGCCGAGCTGCGCAGGGAACCGGCGGACGACGTGCTGGCCCTGCGCGGCAGGCGCCGCTGGGTCCGCGAGTTCCAGCCGGTGCGGCTGGGCGAGGGCGGGACCGGGCTGCGCGAGGAGGGCGTCTACCTGATCACCGGCGGCCTGGGCGGCATCGGCCTCACCCTCGCCGAGCACCTCGGCACCCGGCTGCGGGCCCGCGTGGTGCTGATCGGCCGCAGCGGCGCGGTGACGCCGAGGGCCGCGCGCGCGATCTCCCGGATCGAGCGGGCGGGCGGCGAGGTGACGGTCCTGGCCGCCGACGTCACCGATCCCGCCCGGCTGCGCGAGGTCAGGCAGGAGGTCCTGGCCGTCCACGGCGGGCTGCACGGCATCGTGCACGCCGCGGGCCTGCCGGGCGGCGGCATGGCCGAGATCAAGGAACGGGCCGTCGCGCAGGCCGTGCTCGACCCCAAGGTCACCGGGACCGCCGCGCTGTTCGACGTCTTCGGCGACCTCGACCTGGACTTCGTCGCCCTCTGCTCGTCGGTCACCGCCGTCAGCGGCGGGTTCGGCCAGGTCGACTACTGCGCGGCGAACGCCTTCCAGGACGCCTTCGCCCGCGCCCGGCACGACACCCGCGTCCTGAGCCTCAACTGGGGTGCGTGGCTGGAGGTGGGCATGGCCGCCGCCGCCGACGCCGCCGGCCCGCCCGCCACCGGTCCTGCCGCCACCGGTCCTGCCGCCACCGCCGAAGCCGCCGCCGCCGCCGGGGGGACGCCCGTCGACCACCCGGTCGTGCGCAGCCGTACCCACGACCGGGCGTCGGGGCCGCTGGCCGCGGACACCCACTGGGTGCTGGACGAGCACCGCATCGGCGGGGTGCCGGTGCTGCCCGCGACCGGGCAGCTGGAATGCGCCAGGGCGGCCTTCGCGGCCGTCGTCCCGGCGCCCGGGGAGGACCACGCGGTGGAGCTGCGCGACGTGGTCTTCCTGGAGCCGCTGGCCGTGCCGGACGACACCGCGACCGAGCTCGTGGTCGCCTTCACCGGCGGTTCGGCCTTCGAGGTGCGCGCCGGCGAGCGGCTGCACACCCAGGGCGCGGCGGCGTGGGTGCGGCCGGCGCCGGTCGCGGCCGTGGACGTGGCGGCGCTGAAGGCCGCGATGACGCCGGAGACCGTACAGGACGACGAGTACGCCGGAGTGCTGACGTTCGGTCCGCGGTGGCGCTCGCCCGAGCTGGTCTGGCGGGCCGAGGGCGAGGAGCTCGCCTTCGTCGAGGGGACCGGGCCGGTGGCGGCGGAGGCCGGCGACTGGGGCCTGCACCCCGCGCTGCTCGACGTGGCCACCTCCTTCGGCCGGGGCAACGGCGGCGGCGCCTACCTTCCGCTGAGCTACGGCCGGCTGCTGGTCAGGTCCCCGCTGCCGGACCGCTTCTACAGCCGCCTGCGGCGCAGGGGCGACGGCGGCGCCGAGGTCGTCACGGCCGACCTGACGCTGATGGACGAGGCGGGCAGGGTGCTCGTGGAGATCGAGGAGTTCGTGCTGCGGCGCATCGACGCCTCGGCGGTGACCGGGGCGCTGAGCGCCGGGGACCGGAGCCCCGGCACCGGCATCCGCCCCGCGGACGGCGCCGAGGCGTTCTTCCGCGTGCTGGCCGCGGCCGACCTCGGCCCGCAGGTCGTCATCAGCGCGACCGCGCTCGACGAGATCACCCGGCGGGAGCGGCTGACCCGCCAGAGCCTCGAGGCCCAGGCCCCGGCGGTCCGGAGCGAGGACTTCGTCGCGCCGGAAGGCGAGGTGGAGGCGGCGCTGGCCCGGGTGTGGAGCGAGATCCTGGGCGTGCCCGACGTGGGCGCCGACGACGACTTCTTCGAGCTCGGCGGGAACTCGCTCATCGCGGTCCAGCTGATCGCGCAGGCCCGGGCCGCGGTCGGCGTCAAGCTGCCGATGCGCACGCTCTTCGAGGCTCCGTCCGTACGGCAGATGGCCGCCCGGGTCGAGCAGATCCGCGCCGAGCAGCCGGCGGCCCCGGCATCCGGTCCGGCGGCCCCGGCGTCCGCCCCGGCGACCCCTGCCCTCACGATCCCGCGCGTGGCGCGAGAGAGGTAGCCCGATGCACGCCGAGCACCGCGAGTTCCGGGCGGAGTGGCTGGAGGAGTCCGTCGCCGCCCGGTTCTGGGCCGTCGTCGCCGAGCATCCCGACCGGGTCGCGGTGCTCGGCGAGGAGGGCCCGCTCACCTACGCCGAGCTGGCACGGGAGGTCCAGGCCGTGGCGGCGGCGGTGCACGGCGCCTCCCGGGTCGGGCTCCTGGTCGGGCACGGTCCCAGGATGGTCGCCGCCATCCTGGGCGTGCTCACGGCCGGGGCCGCCTACGTGCCGCTCGATCCGGCCTATCCGCGCGCCCGCCTGGAGGGCATGGCCGAGCTGGCCCGGCCGGAGCTGATCGTGACCGTGCCCGAGCACAAGGACCTGCTCGCCGGCGACCTCGTCGACCTCACCTCGGTGCCGCCGGCGGCGGATTTCCGGCCCGTCGCCGTGGATCCGGGCTCTCCGGCGTACATCCTGTTCACCTCGGGCTCCACGGGACGCCCCAAGGGGGTCGTGCAGACTCATCGGGGGGCGTTGTTCCAGATCCGGGCGCACACCAACAACCTGCGCATCCGTCCTGCGGATCGGATCAGCGTCGTCTCCTCCTTCAGCTACGACATGGCGGTGACGGACGGCTTCTCCGCGCTGCTCAACGGGGCCGCCGTGGTGCCGGTCGACCTCCGGCTGCACGGCCTGGGGCGGCTGAGGGAGGCGCTCGTCGCCGGACAAGTCACGATTTATCACTCGACGCCGACGGTCTATCGGTATCTGCTGGACTCCCTCTCCGAGGGAGAGGTGCTGTCGAGCGTCCGGGTCGTCGTCCTCGGCGGCGAGGAGGTCGTCCGCCACGACCTCGACCGTTTCCGGCGGCACTTCCCCGCCTCCGGCGTCTTCGTCAACGGCTACGGGGCCACCGAGATCTCCTTCGTCGCCCAGAACCACCTGACCGCGGCCGAGATGGGCGACGAGCCGGTCGTGCCCATCGGGCGGCCCCTGGACGGCGTGGAGATCGAGCTGCGGCCGGACCCCGCGGAGGGCGAGATCGTCATCCGCAGCCCGTACCTGGCCGGCTATCTGGGCGCCGCCGAGCGGGACCGGGCCAGGTTCGGCGTCGATCCGGACGGCATGCGTTTCTACCGGACCGGCGACCTGGGACGGTGGCTTCCCGATGGCCGGCTGGCCTACCTGGGCCGCCTCGACCGGCAGGTGAAGATCCGCGGCCACCGCGTCGAGCTCGGCGAGATCGAGGCCGTGCTGGCCGCTCTGGCGCCGCGGGCCGCCGTCGTCACCCGCGAGGTCCGGGGCGAGCCGCAGATCGTGGCCTACGTCCTGGGAGACGGCACCTCGGGCCTGCGCGAGCGGCTGGCCGAGGTGCTGCCCGACTTCATGGTCCCGGCCGAGATCGTCGCGGTCGGCACGCTGCCGCTGACCCCCACCGGAAAGATCGACACGGCCGCCCTGCCGGACCCGCACCCCGGGCCCGCCCCGGCGCGGACGGTGAACCCGCCCGCGGAGGCCGGGCCCGCCGCCGAGATCGCCGCCGAGATCGCCACCGAGATCGCCGCCGCCTGGAGCGCCGTACTCGACGTGCGGGAGGTGGACCGGGAACGGTCCTTCTTCGACCAGGGCGGGCACTCGTTGCTCATGGCGAAGGTCCAGCAGCGGCTCGAAGGCGTCCTGGACCGGCGCATCCCGCTGACCACCCTCTACGCCCACCCCACCGTCGCCGCCCTCGCGCGCCACCTCGCGGCGGGGGAGGCGGAGACGGCGAGCGGTCCCGCAACGGGAGGCGACGCCCCCGCGGCTCGTGCGGCTCTACGACGGCGGCGCCGGCGATCCTGACGCCACTCGACCGGATCGCGGCCTGCACGCCGCGAACCGGCGCGGTGAGATCGAGGAGAGATGACGAATAGTGATCAATCCCCCGAATCTTTCGTCTAGCATCACCGTCAGAGTGATCAGACAGGGTCGGAAGAGAGCGTCATGGACGACGAGCAGGCGCCGGTGGGGATCGATCCGACGATCCCCAGCGTGGCCCGGATGTACGACTACTACCTGGGCGGCAAGGACAACTTCGCCGCCGACCGCCGGGCCGCGGAGGATTTCATGGCCGCGGTCCCCAACGTCCGGGCGGTGGCCCGGGCCAACCGCGACTTCCTCCGCAAGGCGGTCACCGAGATCGCCGGCCGGGGGGTGCGCCAGTTCCTGGACATCGGCTCGGGCCTGCCCACCCAGGAGAACGTCCACCAGGTCGCCCACCGGGTCGTCCCGGACGCCCAGATCGTCTACGTCGACAACGATCCCATCGTCATGTCGCACGGCCGGGCCCTGCTGGAGGACAACCCCCACACCGTCGTCGTCCAGGCCGACATGCGCGAGCCGAAAGCGCTGCTCGACCATCCCGAGATCCTCGCGCGCATCGACTTCGACCGGCCGGTGGCCGTGCTCCTGGTGGCCATGCTGCACTTCGTCCCCGACGACGACGCCGCCGCCGCCATCGTCGCGGCGATCCGCGAGAAGCTGGCCCCCGGCAGCCACCTGGTGATCTCCCACGGCCACCTCGGCACCACCTCGACCGAGCAGCAGACCAGGGCGAAGAACACCTACCGCCCCACCAGCGCCGGACCGCTCACCCCGCGGGGGCCCGCCCACCTGGCCGCCTACACCGACGGACTGGAGGTGCTCGAGCCCGGCATCGTCCCGGTCCAGGCCTGGCGCCCGGAGTTCGAGGGGGACGCCGAGGTCGACCTGAGCAAGCCGGGCATCCTCGGCGTGGTGGCCAGGGTGCCGTAGCCGTCCGACGACCGTCCCGGCGTGCCCCGCAGATCGCAGTGATTGGCTAGCTGTACTATCCAATAATGCGGATATCCCAGCTCAGCGCCGCCTCGGGCGTTCCCATCCCGACGATCAAGTACTACCTGCGTGAGGGGCTGCTCCCCGCCGGGGAGCAGACCTCCGCCACCCGGGCGGAGTACGGCGAGCGCCACGTGCGGCG
Organism: Planobispora longispora; assembly: GCF_016863135.1. Classification (GTDB taxonomy): domain Bacteria; phylum Actinomycetota; class Actinomycetes; order Streptosporangiales; family Streptosporangiaceae; genus Planobispora; species Planobispora longispora. Next base: position 85,518 of record NZ_BOOH01000063.1, on the reverse strand, counting down.
GCTCCGCCTGATCCGGGCGCTGCTGGAGGTGGGCCGCCTGCCCATCGCGGCCATCCGCAAGGTCCTCGCGGCCGTGGACGACGAGACCCTGAGCATGCACCTCGTCCTCGGCACCGCCCACTACGCCCTCGCCCCGGAGATCGAGTCCCACCCCGACGACGAAGCGTGGCACGAGGCCCGCTCCGAGACCGACCGCCTCATCGCCGAGCTGGGCTGGCGGATCGCCCCCCGCGCCCCCACCCGTGACGAGCTCGCCCAGGTCATCCTCACCCTCTCCCGGCTCGGCCTGCCCGCCACCGGCGAAGCCCTGCGCCCCTACGCCGAGGCGGCCATGGAGCTGGTGATGGAGCACGAGATCGGCACCATCCCGTTCGACCGCACCCGCGAGGAGGCGGTGGAGGCCCTGGTCGTCGGCACCGTCGTGCACGGCCGCGCCCTCGACGTCCTGCGCCGCCTGGCCCAGGAGTCCACCTCCGCCCAGCTCTTCGGGGCCTCGGCGGCCTCCCCGGAGGAGTAGGGGGACGACGCGGCGCCCCGGCGGTCACTCGCTGAAGGCGACCGGGCGTTTGAGGAGCCACAGGGCCGCGCGCTGGAGGATCGTGCGGTGGATGGGGCTGTCGTAGGAGCGGGTGTCGTGGCCCAGGGCGTCGTAGAAGACCCGGCCGCGCCGTATCGGGCGGGCCCAGATCAGGGGCTGGCCCAGGGAGGAGGCCAGCGGCTGCACGCCGGGCAGGACCGACAGGTCGCTGTAGACCTCGTCCACCAGGTCGAAGTCCCGCAGGCCGTCGACCACCGGGTGGCCGTCGTGGATCCGCACGCTCGCCCAGCCCAGCGGCGGGTGGTGGGACTTGGCCCAGTCCCAGCAGCCGCCCAGCACGCGGGGCCAGCCCTGCCAGTCGTCGAAGCAGATCGCGGCCGTGTGCATGCAGAGCAGGCCGCCGCCCCGTTCGAGGTGGTCCAGGAGCGCCGTACGGGCCGCGGCGGGCAGTTCGAAGCGCCAGCGGGGCCGGTGCTCGGCGAAGCGGTCCTGGCGCATCCGCCAGCGCAGGGCGTTGATGGTGATCAGCTGGTACTCGGGGGCGTCGGCCAGGCCGCCGACGATGTCCTCGGTGACGTCGGACTCCACGCCGACCTCGGCGAGGGTCCCGGCCAGAGCCGCGGAGGTAGCGGCGAAATCGTGGAACATCCCTCCGGAGAGGATCAGGTTTCGGGCCACGGCTCCACCTCACCACGGAAGCGGTCCGCGTGCCAGCGGATGACCGCAGCTCACAACGGTGCACTCAAGGGTGTGAAACCTCGCCGTAACCCCCCTGCCTGGCAAAACGGACCTATGTAACATCCCGTTCACATATGGGCAATGGCTGCGAAATCGCGACTTGGGACTCTCTAGTGGCAGCACACCACTCCCTCACCAAGGACACCGGCGATGACCTTCAAGGCTGAATACATCTGGATTGACGGCACCGAGCCGACCGCCAAGCTCCGCTCGAAGACCCGGGTCCTCGCGGACGGCGACGAGCTCCCGATCTGGGGCTTCGACGGTTCCAGCACCAACCAGGCTGACGGCCACTCCTCCGACCGTGTGCTCAAGCCGGTGTTCACCTGCCCGGACCCGATCCGCGGCGGCGACAACGTCCTGGTCCTGTGCGAGGTCCTGGACATCGACATGACCCCGCACTCCTCCAACACCCGCGCGCTGCTGACCGAGGTGGCCGAGAAGTACGCCGACCAGGAGTCCTGGTTCGGCATCGAGCAGGAGTACACCTTCTTCAAGGAGGGCCGCCCGCTCGGCTTCCCGATCGGCGGCTTCCCCGCCCCGCAGGGCGGCTACTACTGCGGCGTCGGCGCCGACGAGGTCTTCGGCCGCGAGGTCGTCGAGAAGCACCTCGACCTGTGCCTGGAGGCCGGCCTGAAGATCTCCGGCATCAACGCCGAGGTCATGCCCGGCCAGTGGGAGTTCCAGGTCGGCCCGGCCGGCCCGGTCGAGGTCTCCGACCACATGTGGGTCGCGCGCTGGCTGCTCTACCGCGTCGCCGAGGACTTCGGCATCGCCGCCACCCTGGACCCCAAGCCGGCCAAGGGTGACTGGAACGGCGCGGGCGCCCACACCAACTTCTCCACCAAGGCGATGCGCGAGAACTACGACGCGATCATCACCGCCTGCGAGGCGCTGGGCGAGGGCGACAAGCCCCTGGAGCACGTCAAGCAGTACGGCCACGGCATCGAGGACCGCCTCACCGGCCACCACGAGACCGCCCCGTGGAACAAGTTCAGCTACGGCGTCTCCAACCGCGGCGCCTCGGTCCGCATCCCGTGGCAGGTCGAGGTCGACAGGAAGGGCTACATCGAGGACCGTCGCCCGAACGCCAACGTCGACCCCTACGTGGTGACCCGCCTGCTGGTCGACACCTGCTGCTCCGCGCTGGAGAAGGCCGGCCTGGTCTGATCCACGCGCCGCCCCGATCCGCTCCGCGCGCCGCGCGGAGAAACCCGGCCCCGCGACACGCGGCGGCCGGCCCGGGCCGCACGCCGAGGCCGCGGACACTCTGCCGGGGGTGTCCGCGGCCTTTCGCGTTCCTCCGGCGCAGGCCCCCGCCCTCGGGGGGCGGCCGTTTGCCATGTCCGGTTATGACATGCTTCGAGGGAATTGCCGATAACGCGGGGGAAGGCAGGCATGGACAAGCCGGTCATCATGACGGTCGATGACGATCCGGGCGTCTCACGCTCCGTGGCGCGGGATCTGCGGCGCCGGTACGGACACTCCTACCGGATCGTCAGGGCCGACACGGCCGCGCAGGGCATCGAGGCCGTCCGCGAGATGCGCCTGCGCGGCGACGACGTCGCGGCGATCCTGGCCGACTACCGGATGCCGCAGATGAACGGCGTGGAGTTCCTGGAACAGGCCATGGACCTGTATCCGTACGCCCGCCGGGTGCTGCTGACCGCCTACGCCGACACCGACGCGGCGATCCAGGCCATCAACGTCGTGGACCTCGATCACTACCTGCTCAAGCCGTGGGATCCGCCGGAGGAGAAGTTCTATCCGGTGCTCGACGCCCAGCTCGACGCCTGGCAGCGGACCGACCGCCGCACGACCGGCGAGCTGCGGGTGGTGGGAGCGCGCTGGTCTGCCCGGTCCTACGAGGTCCGCGACTTCCTGGCCCGCAACCACGTCCCCTACCGCTGGCTGCTGGAGGACGACCCGGAGGGCGAGCAGCTGCTGGCCGCCGCCGGGACCGACGCCCTCGGCACCGACGCCGTCGGCACGGACACCCCCGGGCCGGACGCCCTCGGCACCGACGCCGCCCCGGCCGCGCTGCCGCTGGTGGTCACCGCGGAGGGCGCCGTGCTGACCGCGCCCGCCACCGCCGAGCTGGCCGCCGCCGTGGGGTTGTCCACCGCCCCGGCCACCGACTTCTACGACCTGATCGTCATCGGCGGCGGCCCCGGCGGGCTGGGCGCGGCGGTCTACGGCGCCTCCGAGGGGCTGCGCACCGTGCTGGTGGAGCAGCACGCCTCCGGCGGGCAGGCCGGGCAGAGCTCCCGCATCGAGAACTACCTGGGCTTCCCGGACGGCGTCTCCGGCTCCCAGCTCGCCGACCGGGCCCGCCGCCAGGCGCTGAAGTTCGGCGCGGAGCTGCTCACCGCCCGGACCGTGACCAGCCTGGAGGTCAGGGGCCGGGCCCGGGTGGTCGGCTTCGCCGACGGCGGCAGCATCGCCGCGCACACCGTGATCCTGGCGACCGGTGTCTCCTACCGGCGACTGGCCGCTCCCGGCCTGGAGGACTTCATCGGCGCGGGCGTCTACTACGGCGCGGCGCTGACCGAGGCCCCCGACTGCCGCGACAGCGAGGTCTACGTCGTCGGCGCGGCCAACTCGGCCGGGCAGGGCGCGGTCCATCTGGCGGGGTACGCCAGCAGGGTGCACATGATCGTCAGGAGCGACGGGCTGGAGAAGTCCATGTCGCACTACCTGATCGAGCAGATCGCGCGGATCCCGAACATCGTGGTGCACACCGGGACCCAGGTGGTCGGCGCGGCGGGCGGCGACCACCTGGAGCGGCTCACGCTGAAGGGCCCGGAGGGCGAGCGCACGGTCGAGACCGAGCGGCTGTTCGCGTTCATCGGGGCCGAGCCGTTCACGGACTGGCTCGGCGACACCGTCGAGCGGGACGCCAGGGGCTTCATCCTGACCGGGCCCGACCTGACCGTCGCCGAGAACCGGCCCCGCAACTGGCCGCTCCGGCGTGAGCCGTACCACCTGGAGACCAACGTGCCCGGCGTGTTCGCCGCCGGCGACGTCCGCGCCGACTCGATCAAGCGGGTCGCCTCGGCGGTCGGCGAGGGCGCGATGGCCGTGGCCCTGGTCCACCGCTACCTGGAGAAGGCATGATCGACAAGGGCGTGCTCCGCGGGCTGTTCCTCTTCGAGGGACTGGAGGAGGACAGGCTCGACCGGCTGGCCGCGCTCGGCGAGATCCGCCAGGCGGAGGCGGGCGAGCTGGTCGTACGGCAGGGCGACCCGGCCGACTGCTTCCTCGTGCTCGTCGAGGGCGAGGTCGTGATGTCCACCCTCACCCCGTCCGGCGCCGTCTCGCTGGCCCCCACCTCCCAGCCCGGGGTCTACGCCGGGGCGGTGGCCGCCTACCTCCGCGACCGCGCGCCCGAGACCTACCTCCACTCGCTCCGCGCGACCAGGCCCTCCCGGCTCTTCGCACTGCCCGCCGCGGAGTTCGGCCGGGTGATGAACGAGTGGTTCCCGATGGCGGTGCACCTGCTGGACGGCGTGCGCATGGGCGGCCTGGCCCAGCGGGACCTCATCGACCGCAGGCAGCGGCTGACCGCCCTGGGCACGATCACCGCCGGGCTCACCCACGAGCTCAACAACCCCGCCGCCGCGGCCGCGCGGGCCGTGGGCGAGCTGCGGGAGAAGGTCCGATCCTCCCGGCGGCGGCTGGCCGGGCTGGCGGAGGCGGGCATCTCCCCCGACCGGCTGCGCGCGCTGGTGGACCTGGAGGAGAAGTGCGCGGCCGGCATGGCGAACGTGCCCGCCCGGTCCCCGCTGGAGATATCCGACGCCGAGGACGCCCTGGGCGACGCGCTGGAGGACGCCGGGGTCGACGACGCCTGGGAGGTCGCCGCTCCCCTCGTCGCCGCCGGGTTCGGCGCGGAGAAGGTGGAGAAGGTCCGCGGCGAGGTCGGCGACGACCACCTGCCGGGGGCGGTGCACTGGCTGGCCGAGGCGATCGAGATCTCCCAGATGCTGGACGAGGTCGTCGACGCGACCGAGCGGATCACCTCGCTGCTGGCCTCCGCCAAGCAGTACTCGCAGATGGACCGCGCGCCGTACCAGACGGTGGACGTGCGCGAGCTGCTGGACAGCACGCTGGCCATGTTCCGCGGGAAGATCCCGCCGGGGATCAGCGTGGCCACCGACTACGACGCGGCGCTGCCGCCGGTGCCGGCCTACGCCGGGGAGCTCAACCAGGTGTGGACCAACCTGATCCACAACGCGCTGGACGCGATGGCCGGGACGGGCACGCTGACCGTCCGCACCCGCCTCGAACACGACACCACCGCGCTGGTCGAGATCTGCGACACCGGCCCCGGCGTCCCCGAGCACCTGCGCGAGCGGATCTTCGAACCGTTCTTCACCACCAAGGCGGTCGGCGAGGGCACCGGTCTGGGCCTGGACATCTCCTTCCGCATCGTGGCCGGGCGGCACGGCGGCGACCTTCGCGTGGAGTCCGGCCCCGGCGACACCCGCTTCCAGGTCCGCCTCCCCCTCACCGAGCAGCCGGCCTGATCCCGTCCGCGGGCCCGGCGGAGGTTCCCGGAAGCCCATGGAGATCGAGGGCTTCGCTTTTGGTTTTCAGGGTTTTTCGGGATCCACGGTGAAATTAGCCTGAGAAGAACGTCCGGCACGCCGCCGGTCCAGTTCTTCCAGGAGGCAGCCATGGCGAAGTTCATGGACGTCCACCACGGCATGAAGGGGATCACCGCGGAGCAGCTCCGCGAGGCGCACGACGCCGACCTGGCGATCCAGGGCGAGGAGAGCGTCACTTTCGAGCAGGCGTGGGCGGACCCGGAGTCGGGCCTCGTCTACTGCCTGTCGGACGCGCCCAGCGCCGAGGCCGTACAGCGCATCCACGAGCGGGCCGGCCACCCGGCCGACGAGATCCACCCTGTGCCGCTGGTCGTCTGACCATCCGGACCTCACGATCCGGACCACGGCTCAGGAGCCGTGCAGGCCCTTGACCGTGTCCATCAGCCGGGCGAGGACCTTGCCGCCGGAGACGCGCACGCCGTCGTGCTCCCACTCGTTGGTCACCCAGGCCCGCACGTTGCCGACCGCGCGGGCGGTCTCCATGGACAGGCGCTCGTCGACGTACATGTCGTCGTAGTAGACGGCGGCGGCCACCGGGACCCGGTTGGCGGCCAGCCGTACCGGGTCGTAGAGGGCGGGCCAGCCGCCGTCGGCGGCGAGGATCTCGGCGGCCCCCCTGAAGGGGCGCAGAGCCGCGATCTCGTCGAACATCCAGGGGTAGATCATTTCCCCGGTGGGCAGCAGCGGGCGGGCGTCCTCGGCGAACTCCTCCGGCAGCAGGCGGTGCGCCGCCCACGCGGGGGCCGCGCCCTGGGCGTAGATCGGCTCGTGCAGGACCGCGTAGAGCGGGTTGCCCACGAAACCGGTGGCCGTCATGACCTCGTAGCGGAAGGCGGCCGACAGCTCGTCCCCGGTCCACGCCTCGTCGAGCAGCCAGTGCAGGTATTCGGCTCCGTCGCCGGTGCCCAGGGACATGCCCAGCGTCTGCAGGCGGCGCACGGTCAGCCGGTCCCCGTCGGGCAGGAGGACCTTCTCCCGGCTCAGGTGGTCGGCGATCGCGTCCAGCCGGGCGCTGTCGCCGGGGTAGCGGGCGAAGAAGCGGGCCGCCTTCTCGCGGACCCTGGGGTAGGTGCGGGAGTAGACGTCGCCGGCGGTGGCCGTCAGACCGGGCAGGCCGCCGGTGACGTAGCAGGCCCTCAGCCCTTCGGGTGCCCGCGACAGGTAGGTGAGCGTGATGAACCCGCCGTAGCTCTGGCCGAGGATCTCCCACGGCCGGTCGTCCCCGCAGAGCCGCCGCCGGATCAGCTCGGCGTCGGCGACGATCGCGTCGGCCCGGAAGTGCCTGAGATAGGCGGCGATCTCCTCATCGGTCGCGGCGGCGGGCCCGGACGAACCGGCGGACCCGGCAGCGGGAGCGGGAGCGGGAGCGGGAGCGGGAGCGGGAGCGGGAGCGGGCCCGGCGGTGGGAGCAGATCCGGCGGTGGAGACGGATCCGGCCCGGACGGCGGCCCCGGCCAGGGTGGCGGCCGTGACCGGAGTGCTCCGGCCGGTCCCCCGCTGGTCGAGCAGGAGCACCCGGTGGGTCTTCAGCGCGTGTCCCAGCCAGCCGTCGGCCCCCCTCGGCCGCGGGGCCTTGCCGCCCGGACCGCCCTGCAGGAAGAGCAGCCAGGGCAGATCGTGGTCCCGCCGGCCCGGATCGACCGCTTCCCGGGCGAAGACCTCGATCGTCGGCCCGCCGGGATCGGCGTGGTCGAGGGGAACGGCGAAGACGTGGTCGGTGAGCTCGACACCGGGCAGCTGGACGGTCACCCGCGAAACGGTACCCGTTCGCGCCTCTCCCGATGACGCGGCCACTCCCGGGCCCGCCGGCGCGCCCCCGTCACCTGGACCGTCCGCGCCAACCACTGATACGCTCCCAAGCGAGCGCTTGGTTTCGTACGGTTCGCCGTACCCGGAGCGCGGCACGGGACACACCGAGACGACCGCCAGGGGACGCCGATGAAGTTCTCGACCTTCCACCTCTTCCACCGGTTCGACGGCCAGAGCTTCAAGGACGTCTACGACTACCACCTGGAGCTGGCGGAACTCGCCGAGGAGCTGGGGTTCACCGGGGTGCGACTGGCCGAGCACCACTTCCGCGACTACGGGGTCGTGCCCAACCTGTTCACCATGCTGTCCCACCTGGCCGCCCGGACCGAACGGCTCCGCCTCGGCACCGGGATCGTGGTCCTGCCGCTGCACAACCCGGTCCACGTCGCCGAGGAGGCGGCCATGGTGGACCTGCTCTCCGGCGGACGGCTGGAGCTGGGCATCGGGCGCGGCTACCAGAGCTTCGAGTTCGAGGGCTTCGGCATCGACCTGGCCGAGGCGCGTGACCGGTTCAACGAGGCGCTGGAGGTGATCCTCGGCCTGTGGACCAACCCGGTCTTCCGCTACGACGGCAAGTTCTACCGGACCGGCACCGAGGTCGAGCTGGTCCCCCGGCCCGCGCAGAGCCCGTACCCGCCGGTCCACGTGGCGGCGGTCTCCCCCGAGACCGTGACCATGTACGCCGAGCGCGGCCTGCCCGTCCTCGCCGACCCCGCGGCGCCGTTCCGCAAAGTGGTCCAGGCGGCCGAGACCTGGCGCGAGACCGCGGGGCGGGCCGGGCACGACGTGGCCGCGGCGGAGCTGGTCGTCGCCCGCAGCGTCTACGTCGCGCCCACCGTCGAGCGGGCCCGCGAGGACCAGGCCCGCTTCGAGGCGATGTTCGACCGGGCCCGGATCTTCAACGAGAAGAGCGCGCCGATCGACCCGAAGACCGGCAAGGCCGCCCAGGGCTTCGAGTACTACCAGGACCGCTATCTCAAGGGCGGCTCGGTCTCCAACGACTTCCGCTGGGAGCAGCTGGAGGTCATCGGCGACCCGGAGCGGGTGATCGGCCAGATCAAGCTCCTGGAGGAGGCCGGTTTCGCCAACCTGCTCTGCGACTTCGGCAGCACCCGGCCGATGCCGCTGGACGAGATGAAGAAGGTCATGCGGTTCTTCGCCGCAGAGGTCATGCCCGCGTTCCAGTAACCCCCCGTCCCAGGAGGCGCGATGATCCACCAGCTGACCCTGTCCGACGTCCTCGCCGAGCACGCCCGCAGCCGCCCGCAGGTGACGGCCGTGGCGGACGGCGAGGTGCGGCTCACCTATCCCGAACTCGACGAACGGGTCACCCGCCTGGCGAACGCGCTGGCCGCGCGGGGGGTCACGGCCGGGGAGCGGGTGCTCTGGCTCGGTCAGAACGCGCACGCGGTGCTGGAGCTGCTGCTCGCCTCGTCCCGGCTGGGCGCGATCTTCTGCCCGGCCAACTGGCGGCAGTCGGCCGACGAGCTGTCGTTCGTCCTGGAGGACCTGACGCCGAAGGTCGTGGTCTGGGAGCGGTCCGAGGCCGCCGCCCCGCTCAGCGGGGACGGCTGGATCCTCGCGGGCGCCGACTACGAGGCGTTCCTCGCGGGCGGATCCGCCGAGGCCGTCGCGGAGTTCGCCGACGACACGGCTCCCGTCCTCGCGCTCTACACCGCCGCCTTCGACGGGCGCCCGAACGCCGCCCTGCTCAGCAGCGCCGCGCTGGTCGCGCACAGCGCCTCGCTGCTGGTCGTCCGGCAGATGGAACCGGGGTTCACCTTCCTGAACAACGGCCCGCTCTTCCACGTCGGAACGATGATGTTCTGCCTGGCCACGCTCCAGATCGGCGGGACCAACGTGTTCACCCCCGCGTTCGACGCCGAGGAGGTCTGCCGCCTCGTCGACGCGGAGAAGGTCACCCAGGCCTTCCTGTTCGGGCAGATGATCGACGCCGTGGTGGCCGCGAACGCGGGCGGCAAGTACGACCTGTCCTCGCTGCGCTTCGTCTCCCACTCCGACGAGTGGGACGCGATGATCACCGTGGACGACTCCCCGTGGTGCCGCTCCAAGATGGGCGGGTACGGCCAGACCGAGGTGGGCGGCATGCTGACCTTCCTCGGCCTCGCCCCGGGCGCCGCCGGGTTCGCCGGGCGGCCCTCGCCGCTGGTCCAGGTCCGGCTCCTGGACGACTCCGGAGCCGAGGTGCCGCCGGGCGAGGCGGGCGAGATCTGCGCGCGCGGCAAGTCGCTCTTCTCGGGATACTTCAACCGCCCGGAGCTGAACGCGGCCAAGACCCGGGGCGGCTGGCACCACACCGGGGACCTCGGCCGCCGCGAGCCCGACGGCACGATCACCTTCATCGGGCCCCGGCTCCGCATGATCAAATCGGGGAACGAGAACGTCTACCCGGCCGAGGTCGAGCGGGCGCTGAAGACCCACCCCGCCGTCGCCGACGCCGCCGTGATCGGCGTCCCCGACGAGAGGTGGCACCAGGCGGTGAAGGCGGTCGTGGTGCTCAAGGAGGGGCGGGCCGCCTCGGCGGAGGAGATCGTCGAGCACGTGAAGGGGGCGCTCGCCTCCTACAAGAAGCCCCGGGACGTCGTCTTCGCCGAGTCCATCCCGAAGAGGGGGTTCACCCCGGACTACGACGCCATCGACGCCGCCCACGGCGGCGGCAACTACCCCGGTTCCTGACCGCGCCGGATCCCGGCCGCCGGGGCAGCCGGGCCCGGGCCGGTCCACCGGGCGGCTGCTCCCCGGACCGGCACTCAGGACACCTCCCGGGGGCGGCCGTCAGGACGGCCGGCCCCGGAGCGGGGCGCGGGTCACGCCGCCTCGGCGCCGTGACGCACGCCCCCCTCCAGGTTGTCGATGAGGTCCGTGGTGTGGCGCAGCAGCTGACGGGCCAGCTCGCGGCTCTCGCTGATGGCCACCTCCCACATGTCCCTGTCGGCGTCCTGGCGGCGGGCCATCACCACCAGCGCGGAGGTGGACGACAGGGCGATCAGGAAGCCGTGGGTCAGCAGCGGATGGTCGTCGGGCAGGTTCGCCCCCCGGACCCGCCAGTTGCTGTGCTGCGCCACGTCGGAGCCCAGCACCAGCGTCAGCGGGCAACGGGCCAGCAGGATGCGGTAGACGACCGCCAGCTCGGTGTTCCAGCTGTGGTTCTCGGGCATCAGGAACCCGACGACCGGGGGCACCGGGGACTGGGCGAGGGGACCGGCCATGGTCAACGTGATGGTGTTGACCTCGTCCCAGGCCAGCCCGCTGGAAACGTGCGCGCCGGACTGGACGGCCAGGTCCCAGAAGGACACGTCGTCGTCGCCGGAGACCTCGCGCAGGCGGATGGGCGCCTTGGGCATGGACAGGCTGTCGGGCAGCGCGCCGGGACGGCCGTGGAAGTATCCGCGCTGGTAGTTGCCGCCCAGGCTGCGGCCCATCATGAAGCCCGACTGGTCCTCGACGTTCTCCACCAGCAGCGTCGCCCCGGTGTGCTGCACCTCGCCCAGCGCCGCCGCCACCGCCTGGCCGGCGTACGCCCGCCCGTAGGTGAGCAGGTGGTGGTCGAGCTTGACCACGTCGGGCTCCAGCACCGGCAGCATCGCCATGCCCGCCTCGCTGAACTCGATGTCGCCGATCGACACGCCCCACCGCGCGGCGCGGGCGCGCCGTACCGTCTCCAGCACCTGCCGGGGGTAGCGGCCCATCGCGTCGCCGGAGAGCTCGACGAGCACCCGGAGTTCGCGGGTCGCCTCCCACACCGTCGGGAGCAGGTCCTCCGGGCACTCCACGATGAGCGAGTCGGAGGCGACGTTGACGAACAGCGACACCGCCCCCGGGAACCGGCGGGCCAGCATCTGCCGGAACGCCTCGGCGCGGCAGATCCAGTCCAGCTCACCGGCGCGGCCCACCGCCCGCGCCGCGGAGAACAGCCGGTCCGGAGCGCGCAGCGGCGAGTTCTGCGGGCCGCGGCTGAGCGCCTCGAAGCCCACCACCTGGTTGTGGACCACGTCCAGCACCGGCTGGAACTCGACCTCCACCATCCGGTTGTCGATGATCCAGTTGATCAGGTCGGTGTGCTGGGTGATCCCCAGCGCGTGCTCGTGCGGTATCCGTGCCGAAGGGATCGCGTCCCGCCCCGGCGCGGAGTCCCGCGGCGGCACGACCAGGGCGCCGGAGACGGGCGAGGAGGCGGAGCCGGGCCCGTGACCCGGCGCGGAGTTCGCCGACCCCCCGCCCGCGCCGAGGGCCTGCCGCGCCTTCCCCCACAGCGTGGGCTCCGAGCGGGCCGGAACCGAGCCAGGCGGACCCTCCGGACGCTCCCAGAGAATCCACCGAGCAGAACGGTCTTCTGACATGGTCGGGCCCCCCTCCTCGGGGACATGGGTGCCGGGGAAACGGTGACTCCGCACGCCATCCGGTGGCACGTTTCCGGTGACCGCGGGGCAGGTTCTGCCTGCGTCGTCTCATCGACCGCGCCCGTTCCCATCTGACCCAAAACGCATGGAGCGTCACGGAAGGCGACCATCAGCCGGTCCGGACCCCGCCTCAGAGGATCGCCAGGGGGTTGATGGGGCTGCCGGTGCCCCCCTCGATCCTGAGGGGGGCGGCCACGAAGACGAAGTCCCTCCCCGTACGGCCCGCGCAGGCCTCGCCCAGCTCCTCCAGCCAGAGCATCTCCGCCAGGTGGACGCCGTGCCGCCAGAGCAGGATCAGGTGAAGGTCGTCCTCCAGTCCCTCGTCGGCCAGCTGGCGGGCGTTGAGGCCGCCGATGGCCGCGTTGTCGGAGGCGACCACGGAGACGTCGCGGGCGGCGAGCCAGCGGCCCGCGCCGGCGGACAGGCCGGGCTGGCCCGACCAGTACTCCTGCGGGGACCTGTCCCAGGTCAGCGGCCAGCCGGTGCGGATCACGACCGCGTCGCCGGGCCGTACGTCGTCGCAGATCTCGGCCAGGAGCTCGCCGGGGACGCGGAAGTCCGCCGGGAGGTGGTCGAGGCCCAGGTGCCTGGGGACGTCGAAGAGGATCCCCCGGGCCACGACGCCCCCGGCGTGCTCGATGCCGCAGCGGGTCGCGCCGTACGATCTGACCCGGGCGGCGGGGTGGCCGTTGTAGAGCTCCTCCCCCGCCCACATGTGGCACAGCGCGTCCATGTGTGTGGTCGTGCCGTGCGGGGTGATGACGACGGCGTCGTCGGCCATCCGGAGCCCGGCCCCGATCGGGCGGGTGCCCGCCGCGTAGTCGCCGCCGTCGACCGACATGAAATGCTGCGGGAGCGGGCGGCCCCGCAGGTGGGGGATCGTCGCCGGGGCGGCGGAGGAGGTGGCCCCCCTGATCGGCATCGCCAGGCTGAGCACCTGCCCGGTGACGGCCGAGGCGAGGGCGGCCAGGACCGCGGCGGGCGTCAGCAGGTTGAGGGTCCCGCGCTGATCGTCTGGGCCGAAGCGGCCCCAGTTGTTAGGCTCGTAAACCAAGCGATTGCTCACTTTCTTGAGAACGTAAAGGCGGGCCATGACGGCGGATGACGAGGTCCGGGAGCACCCCGGCACGAAGACGAGCGGGCGGTGCGACCCCCGCTTCTCCCGCGTCCGCGAGGTGTTCGACAGGCACTTCGCCGACGGGGCGGAACTGGGCGCGGCGTTCGCGGTCCACCTGGACGGCGAGGCGGTCGTGGACCTGTGGGGCGGCGTCGCCGACCGGCGTACCGGGCGCGCCTGGGAGCACCACACGCCCGCGCTGGCCTACTCCTGCACCAAGGCGGTGACCGCGACGGCCGCGCTGCTGCTGGCCGAGCGCGGGCTGCTCGACGTGACCGCGCCGGTCGCCGACGTCTGGCCGGAGTTCGGGCAGCGGGGCAAGGAGCGGATCACCGTCGAACACCTGTTCACCCACCAGGCCGGGCTGCCGACGGTCGAGGAACCGGTCCCGGTGGAGGAGTTCGAGGACCACGCGGCCATCGCCGACCGCCTGGCCCGCCAGGAGCCGATCTGGGAGCCGGGCACCGCGCACGGCTACCACGCCCTGACCTACGGGTTCCTCCTCGGCGAGGTGATCCGCCGGGTGTCGGGCAAGAGCGTCGGCGAGATCGTGGCCACCGAGATCGCCGGGCCGCTGGGCCTGGAGCTGTGGCTCGGGGCGCCGGACGACGTGGTGGCGCGGGCGGCCCGCCTGTCCGCCGGGGACCGCGCACGGCCGGGGGGCGCGGGGGCATCCGGTACCGCCGGGACATCCGGGACTTCCGGGGCTTCCGGGGCTTCCGGGGCTTCCGGGGTCGGGGAGCCGCCCGCCCCGGCGGAGACCGACGCCGGGGCGCCCGCCTCCCCCGTCGTGGCCGAGCTTCCCGGCCGGGGAGCCGGCGACCCGCTCTACGAGATGGCCAGGGCGTCCCTGGACAAGGACAGCCTGATGAACAGGGCCCTGGGCAACCCGGCGGTCCACAAGCTGTCCGGAGGCGCCAACCACCCGGTCGTCCTGCGGGCGGGCTGGCCCGCGATGGGCATCGTCACCACGGCCCGGGGCCTGGCCGGTTTCTACCGGGAACTGGTCGCCGGGCGGATCCTGCGTCCCGAGACGCTCCGCGACGCCATGCGGCGCCGCGTCAACGGACCGGACCGGGTGCTGTTCGTCGACAGCTCCTTCGGCCTGGGGTACATGCGCCCGGCTCTGACCTTCCTCACACCCGCCCGGGGCGCCGAGACCGCCTTCGGGCACACCGGCATGGGAGGCTTCCTCGGCCTGGGCGACGTGGAGAACGGGCTGGCCATGGGATACACGATGAACAAGATGGCCAACGCCGTATCCGGCAGCATGCGCGCCTACCACCTGGCCGAGGCCGTCTACGACGCGCTCGGACGGGAAGGCCGTTAGCGCGGGGGCGCACGTTCCCGGCGCCGTCCGGGCGTGCGCCTCCCCGCCGGTGATCGCCTGCGCGTACGGCCACGCCGCACGCTTCACCGCACGCCGGTTCACCGCACGCCGGTTCAATGCATCGTGACGCCGCCGCTGACCGACAGGGTCTGGCCCGTGACGTAGGCCGCCCTGTCGGTGCAGAGATAGGCGACGAGCCCGGCGACGTCCCCGGGGCTGCCCAGGCGGCGCAGCGGGATGCCTCTGGCGATCTTGTCGACCAGCCCCGGCTTCTCGGCGTCGATCCTGCGCAGCATCGGGGTGTCGGTCGGCCCGGGACAGACCACGTTCGAGGTCACGTTCCCCCGGGCCGCCTCCCGGGCGAGGGTCTTGGCCAGACCGAACAGGCCCGCTTTGGTCGCCGCGTAGGCGCCCTCGCCCCCCGATCCGGCCCTGGCCCCGTCCGAGGAGATGAAGACCAGCCGTCCCCACCCCCGCTCGACCATGCCGGGCAGGAGAAGCTTCGTCAGCAGCATCGGGGCCCGCAGGTTGACCCGCCACATCAGGTCCCAGTTCTCCGGGTCGCTGGTGACGAACGGCTCCACGATCGACACCCCGGCGTTGTGGACCAGGATGTCCACCGGCCCCGTCCGGGCGCAGAACGCCTCGATGGACGCCGGATCCGCCAGATCCACCGGCAGGTGCGTGGCGCGCGCCCTCGCTCCGCTCGGACCACCGGGAACCGGCGCGGCGGAGGAAAGCGTGCCCGGCGACACGGGGAACGCATCGGCCGGCGCGGCAGAGGAGGACGTACCCGGCGATGTGGGGAACATGTCGGTCAGGGCGGCGGCGGTCTTGGCGGCGGCGGGCTCGTCGATGTCGGCGACGATGACGTGGGCGCCGAGTGAGGCGAGGTCGGAGCAGATCGCGGCGCCGATGGCGCCGCCCCCGCCGGTGACGACGGCCGTCCGGCCGTCCAGGCTCAGGCCGCGCATCGTCCCCACGCCTCCACGAGGTCGGCGGAGGTCACCCGCGCGGCCAGCAGGCTGACGGTGTTCTTCAGCACGGCCTGCGCGTAGTCGTCCGGCACCCCGGCCACCGCGTCGGTCACCACCGCCACCCGGTATCCCAGGTTGACCGCCTCCAGGGCGAGGCCGGGGATGCCGAGGTTCAGCGAGAGCCCGGCGGCGACGACGGTCGAGACGCCGAGGGAGCGCAGGGTCATGTCCAGCGAGGTCCCGGTGAACGGGGAGAAGCCGTGGTAGCGGCGGGACTCCAGATCCCCCGGGCCGAGCAGGGCGGGCAGCACCTCGACGGCCCCGGTGCCCTCCAGCATGTGGGCGGGGTCCTTCAGCAGGGCGGCGATGAAGGGGCAGTTGCCGGTGTGCGACCCGGCGCGGTCGGCGCGGAAGGCGGCGGTGCAGTGGATCACCGGGATCCCGGCGGCGCGGGCCGCGGCCAGGACCGCGGCGGCCCGGGCGACCACGTCGCGGCGCTCGCACACCTCCACCAGCTCCGGGAACCGCGTCAGATCGCCGGCGACGCCGCGTTGCATCTCCATGACCAGCACCGCGGTACGGCCCGGCGCGGCCATGGACCCCAGATCGACCGGCATCCGACCTCCCCACCCCGCACTCGGATTAAACACGAGCGCTTGCTTGGTTACCGGCAGAGCGTAGCACGACGGAAACCGAATGATCGTCCACTCATCGTGACATCCACGTCGCATACCGCCAAAGTTCGCTAAGCATGACAACCGACCCCAGGGGTGAGACCGTCGAACATGGCGAGGGCACTCGGAAGGGGACTCAATTGGTTCCGGGATACCGCGAGGTTCGGGAGCTCGGCACTGGGGGCGGCGGCCGCGTCGTGCTGGCCACCTACACCGAGACCGGCGCCTACGTGGCCATCAAATACCTCAACGCCACCCTGAAGGACGATCCCGGCTTCCTGCGGCGGTTCCGCCGCGAGGCCCGGGTCATGGTCGAGCTCGACGACCCGAACGTCGTCAGGCTGTACGAGTACTACGAGGACGTGCTCGACGCCGCGATCGTGATGGAGCTGGTCGACGGCGTGCCGCTCCGCAGGATCCTCGCCGGGCGCCGCACGACGAGTCCGGAGGCGGCCCTGGCCGTGCTCAAGGGCTCGCTGCTGGGCCTGTCCAAGGCCCACGCGCTGGGCGTCGTGCACCGCGACTGCAAGCCGGAGAACGTGCTGGTCCAGGCGGACGGGGCCAGCAAGCTCTCGGACTTCGGCATCGCCGTGCCGGCCGGGGAGGCGGACACGCCCGCGGGCACGCCTCCCTACCTGGCGCCCGAGCGGTGGTCCGGGCGCCCGGCGGACCCGGCGTCCGACGTCTACGCCGCCGCCTGCGTGTTCTTCGAGTGCCTCACCGGGCGCGCGCCGTACCGGGCCGACCGCCCCGCCGCGCTGGCGCACCTGCACCGGACCGCGCCGGTCCCGGTGGAGGCCGTCCCCGACCCGGTACGGCAGCTGGTGGCGCGCGGCCTGGCCAAGGACCCGGCGGACCGGCCGCCGACGGCCCGGACCTTCCTCGCCGAGGTGGAGGTCGCCGCGCTGGCGGCCTACGGGCCGCAGTGGGAGCAGCGCGGGCGGCGCCACCTCGCCGAGCTCGCCACCCTCCTCGCCCTGACCTTCCCGCTGGCCAAGCCCGCGCCGAAGGCGGGCGCCTCGGTCGCCCGGACCGTGCTGGACCGGATGGGCAGGCTGCGCCATCCCCGGCGGCCGGGGACCCGGCTGGTGGCCTCGGCCGGCGTGATGACCGTCGCGGTCGCGATCGCGCTGATCTCCGCCGGGCGGCCCAACGGCCCGCTCGCCTCGGACAGGGTCTTCACCCCCGCACCGGGGATCCCCGGGGCCGACCGGGCCGGCGCGCCGCGGGGAACGACGGAATCCCCGCCGCCGGGGCCGCGACGGTCCCGGAACGTCGCGGCCGACGGTCCCGCGCCTCCGGAGGAGACCTCCACCGCGGCCACCGGCTCCAACCGCTCCCCCGCCACGGCGGAGAACGGCTCACCGGCCGCTCCCGCGAGGCCCTCCGCCCCCGCCACCCGCCCGGGCACACCCCCCGCCCCGACCGGCCGCCCGTCCTCGCCCCCTTCCTCCTCCCCGACCGGCACGCGCGCGCCCACCCCCCCGGAGCCGACCGGCCCCGGCCACACGGTCAGCGGCCTGGCCGTGGCCGGGATCGACGGGGAGGGCGCCACGATCGCCCTGCGCGCGTCCACCACGGCGGAGGTCGTCCTGACCGTCCGGTTCGCCGAGGGCCCGGCCCCGGACCGGCTGACCGAGGCACCTTCGCGCACCCTCACGCTCTCCGGCTCCGAGACCTACGTCCAGGTGGTCGCGCACCGCTTCAGCGCCCCGCCCTGCGGGCAGACCCTCGTGCGCCGGGTCACGGTCTCCACCTCCCCCCAGGCCCCCGACGGCGCGCACGAGCTCACGGCGGAGGCCACGGGCGAGCCCTGCCAGAGCCCCGACCCCACGGGCGGGACGTCGGGCGGCCCGGAGGCGGGCGGGGACCCGGACGGGGAGCCGGACGGCGACGGCGGACGGGATCCGGTGGACGAACCCCCGCACGACCCGACGGAGCCGGACGGCCCCGGCGGGTACGACACCCTGTGAGCCCGCCCGGCGCGGCGTTCGCGAGCCCGCCGGGTGCGGCATCTTGTGAGTGAACCAAGCGTGCGCTAGCTTGACGATCGATGGCCAGTGACACGCTCTCCTACTGGGATGCCTGCCGCCGCGGCGAGCTGCTCATCCAGCGCTGCGCGGCCTGCGACCGGCGGGTCCATCTGCCCGCGCCCGAGTGCCCCCACTGCGGCGGCGCCGACCTCCCCTACGAGCCCGTGTCGGGCGAGGGGACCGTCCACACCTTCACCGTGGTGCACCGTTCGTTCGTGCCCGAGTTCCGGGGGCGGGAGCCGTACGTGCTGGCCTGGATCGACCTGCCCGAAGGGGCGCGCGCGTTCGGGCGGGTCGTGGACTGCCCGCCCGAGCGGGTGCGGATCGGCATGCCGGTGCGCGTGACGTTCATCGACGACCTACCCCAGTGGAGACCAGCGTGAGCAAGCTCGGCAACGTCCTCGTCCCCGTCGACGACATGGAAGCGGCGATCGCCTTCTACGCGGGCACACTGGGCCTGACGATCAAATTCCGCGACGGCGACCGGTTCGCGGCCCTGGACGGCGGGGGAGCCACGGTGGCGCTCGTCACGGCCGCCGAGCAGGTCGCCGGGGCGGCCACCGCGCCGTCCTACAAGGTCGACGACGTGACGCGGGCCGTGAAGGAGCTGACCGGGGCGGGCGCGGAGGTGGTGCGCGAGGCCGAGGCCGGGCCGCACGAGACCCGGGCCGTCCTGCGCGACCCGTCGGGCAACGTCTTCGTCCTCTACTCGCCCCTGCAACCGTGACGGCTCCCCGCCCCGGCCGGTCCCGTCCCTCCTCGCCGTAGCCCCCTCTCCCCGTCCCCCAGCCGGAGTCATCATCGGCACGGCCCACCGCGGCCGCCCCAACCCCCGTCCCCCCGTCCCCGCCGGAGGCCACAATGGCGCGATCCCCCTACGGCAACTACGCCTACGCCATCCTCACCGCCAACGCCCTGCGCACCCCGGACCGGGTGGCGCTGACCTACTGCGGCACACAGAGCTTCACCTACGAGCAGCTCAACCGGGTCGTCAACCGGCGCGTCCACGCACTGACGGAGGCCGGGGTCGAGCCGGGACGGCGGGTGGCGGCGCTGCTCAACGAGACGCTGCACGTGGCCGAGGTCTACCTCGCGGCGGCCAAGCTCGGCGCGGTCACCGCGGCGCTCAACCCCTACTGGCCGGTGGAGACCCTCCAGGCGGTCGTCGCCGCCTCCGGCGCCACCGCGTTCGTCTACGACTCGACGGTCGAGCAGACCGTGGCGCAGATCAAGCCGGAGCTGCCCGGCGTCACCACCTGGATCAAGGTCGGCGGGCCGGGCCAGGACGCCGTGGACCTGGACGCGCTGAGCGCGGCGGCCTCCGAGGAGGAGCCGGAGCCGGGCGCGGCCGGGGACGACCCGCTGGCGCTCTACTACACCTCCGGGACCACCGGCCTGCCCAAGGCCGTGGTCCACACCCACGCCTCGTCGCTGGCCACCGCGCAGATCTGGCTGGACGTGCCGCGCTCGGAGGAGTCGGTGCTCGGCACCGGCGCGATCATCTGGGGGATCGGCTTCCCCGCCCTGGTCGGACCCGCGCTCTACGCCGGGATGCGGCTGGTGCTGGAGCAGGACTGGGGACCGGCGAACTTCCTGAAGGTCGTCCCCCGCGAGAAGGTCACGCACGTCTCGCAGATCCCGTCGTTCTACGCCGCGCTGCTCGGCTCCGACGACCACGCCTCCGCCGACCTGTCCTCGCTGCGGGTCATCATGCTCGGCGGCGAGCCGCTCCCGGCCGCCCTGCTGGCCCGGATGAAGGAACGGCTGCCGGACGCGGGCGTCTACTGCTACTACGGCCAGACCGAGGCCCCCTACACCTGCTTCGGCCGGGTCGACGACGGCAGCACCCCGCTCGGTTCGTCCGGCCGGGCCCGCACCGGCAACGCGGTACGGATCACCGGGCCGGACGGCGCCCGGCTGATCGGCGAGACCGGCGAGATCAACCTGGCCGGGCCGCACCGGATGACCGGATACGACGGGCTGCCCGACAAGACGGCCGAGGTCCTGCGCGGCGGCTGGTACGTCGGCGGCGACCTGGGCGTGCTCTCCGAGGACGGCAACCTGACCGTGCTCGGCCGCCGCGAGGACGCCATCCTCAAGGGCGGCCTCTGGTCGCAGCCCTCGGCGATCGAGGAGGCCGCGGTGGCGCTCGACGACGTCGCCGAGGCCGGAGTCGTGGGCGTGCCCGCGCACGTCGAGGGCGCCGGGGCGGTCGAGCAGAAGATCCTGCTCGCGGTGGTCCCCCGTTCCGGTCACTCGCTCGACGCCTCGAAGATCGCGCTCGCGCTGGACGACTCCCTGCCGGGGCACCAGCGGCCGGACCGCATCGTGATCACCGACGAGCTGCCCCACTTCCAGGACGCCTCCGGCGGTCCCGGCAAGCTGCTGCGCCGCGAGATCCGCGAGAAGTACCAGCACCTGGTCGACTGAGCGGCCGATCGCCGGGGGTTCCCGGCCGGGAGAGCCGGCCGGGGCTCCCTTTCGGAAAAAGAAGGACCCCTCGCCGCGAGAGAGGACCGGATGATCCCCGAGCATGAGGTCAAGGCACTGCTGCGCGAGACCGGGGTGGCGGTGCCGCGCGGCGTCGCGGTGGCCGTGTCCCGGGAGACGGTCGCACCCCGAGACGGGATCGCACCCCGAGAGGGGGTCGCCCCCGGGGAGACGGTCACATCCCGGCAGGCGGCCATGCCCGGGGACGGGGCGACCGTGCCCGCGGGGACGGCGATCGCCCTGGCCGCCGAGATCGCCGAGGCGGCCGGGGAGCTGGTTCCCCCGCTGGTCCTCAAGGCGTACGGCCCCGATCTGGTGCACAAGTCGGACGCCGGCGCGGTACGGCTGGCGCTCGGTGACGCGGCCGAGGCCGGCGCGGCGGCGGCCGAGATGCTGCGGGCCCTCCTCAACCAGGGCATAACACCCGACGGGTTCCTGGTCGAGGAACAGGCCGCTCCCGGGATCGAGCTGATCCTGGGCATCGTGGACGACCCCGGGTTCGGGCCGGTGCTGCTGACCGGGCTGGGCGGCGTCTGGACCGAGGCCATGCGCGACACGGCCCTGCGGCTCTGCCCGGTCTCCGAGGCCGACGCCCGGGAGATGCTCGCCTCCCTGCGCGGCGCTCCCCTGCTGGAGGGCTACCGGGGCCGCCCGGCCGTGGATGTGGACGCCCTGGTCGAGCTGCTCGTCACGGTCGGCGGGCCCGGCGGACTGTGGGAGCGGCTGGAACTCGGCGAGTTCGAGCTGAACCCGGTGATCGCCACGGAGAAGGGCGTCATCGCGGTCGACGCCCGCTACATCCCGGCCGACCCGGCACACCCCCGACACCCGCCGCCCACGGTCCCTCCCGGGCCGGGGGTGACGGACTTCGCGGCGTTGTTCGAGCCGCGGGCGGTGGCCGTGGTGGGGGCGTCCACGAGCAGGCCGAACTTCGGGAACATGTTCCTGGAGTTCTACAAGACGACCGGGGTGCCGCTGGTGGCGGTGCATCCGGAGGCGGACGCGATCGACGGGGTGCCCGCCGTGCCGTCGCTGGCCGGGGTCGAGGCCGACTACGCGCTGGTCGCCGTGCCCGCCGGAAAGTGCGCCGAGGTCGTACGGCAGGCCCGCGGCATCCCGTTCGTCCAGGTGATGAGCGGCGGGTTCGGCGAGGCGGGACGGCCCGACCTGGAGGCCGCGCTGATCGGGGCGGCGGCCGAGGCCGGGACCCGGCTGCTCGGGCCGAACTGCATGGGCGTCTACAGTCCGCGCGGCCGGCAGACGTTCGTCGGCGGCGAGCCCGGGCCGCCCGGCCACGTCGCGCTGATCTCGCAGAGCGGCGGGCTGGCCGGAGAGGTCATCAAGGTCGGCGAGCGGCGCGGGCTGGCGTTCAGCCGGGTGGCGACGGTGGGCAACTCCGCCGACGTGACCCCGGCCGAGCTGCTGCGCTGGCTGGCCGCCGACGAGCAGACCTCGGCCGTCGGCATGTACCTGGAGGATCCCCGGGGCGGCCGCGCCCTGTTCGAGGCGCTGATGTCCGTGCGGGGACGGCTTCCGGTGGTGCTGCTGGTCGGCGGCCGGAGCGCCCAGGGCCGGCGGGCCGCCGCCTCGCACACCGGCGGCATGGTCGGCGACGCCCGGGTCTGGCGCTCCCTGGCCGACCAGACCGGCGCCACCCTCGTCACCGGCCAGGACGACCTGATCGGCGCCCTGTCCTTCTTCCAGTCCCACGCCGCCCGCCTCCCCGCCGCCGGCCCCGGCGAGGACGCCGGGGTGCTGGTGGTGGGACCGAGCGGCGGGGCGAGCGTGCTGGCCGCCGACGTCTTCGACGGGGCCGGGCTGTCGCTCGGAGCCCTGCCGGGGGCAGCCCTGGACGGGCTGAAGGCGCTGGGGGTCGGGGTGGGAAGCTCCCTCGCCAACCCCCTGGAGATCCCGGTCGGCCCTCGCGGGCGGGCGGATCTCGTGCGGGAGGCCGTCGGGGCGATCGTGGCGCGGCGGCCGTACCCGGACGTCGTGGCGCACGTCAACGTGCAGAGTTTCTTCACCTACGGGACCTCCGCCGATCCCCTCTACGCCTACACGCGCGCCCTGGCCCGGGCCCAGGAGGAGCTGCCCGGCGTGCGGGTCACCCTGGTCACCCGGAACGGCGAGTGCGCGCCGCACGGGGTCGAGGACGAGGTCCGCGTGATCGCGGCGGGGGCCGGGATCCCCGTCTACCGTTCGATGGAGGCCGCGGCGGTCGCCGTCGCCGCCGCCAGGCGTTTCACCCGGGGCATCCGGACCGTTTGAGTCGCCCGAGTCATCCGAGGAGCTTGAGATGGGTCTGCTGGACGGCAAGGTCGCACTGATCACAGGGGGTGCCCGCGGCATGGGCGCCTCCCACGTGCGACTGTTCATCGAGGAGGGCGCGCGGGTCGCGTTCGGGGACGTGCTGGACGAGGAGGGCAAGGCGGTCGCCGAGGAGACCGGGGCGCTCTTCGTCCACCAGGACGTGACGCGGCCCGAGGACTGGCAGCGGGCGGTGGACGCCACGGTCGAGGCGTACGGCAGGCTCGACGTCCTGGTCAACAACGCCGGAATCCTGAAATTTCGTCGGATCGCGGATATGACGCTGGAGGAGTACGACCGCATCCTCGACGTGAACCTCAAGGGCACCTGGCTCGGGATCAAGTCGGTGATCGAGCCGATGAAGGCCGCCGGGGGCGGCGCGATCGTGAACATCTCCTCGGTCGAGGGCTTCATCGGCGCCGAGGGCATGTCGGCCTACGCCGCCTCGAAGTTCGGCGTGCGCGGCGTCACCAAGGCCGCCGCCCGCGAGCTCGCCCGGTTCAAGATCCGGGTGAACTCCGTGCACCCCGGCGCCATCGACACCGCCATGGTCGCGGATCCGGAGATCGCGGCCGAGGTGGACGCCGAGGCGTTCTTCAAGTCCATGGTCATCAAACGCTTCGCCAAGCCGGTCGAGGCCTCCCACGTGGTGGCGTTCCTGGCCTCGGACCGGGCGAGTTACTGCACGGGCAGCGAGTTCACGGTGGACGGGGGAATGCTCACCGGCGCCGGTTACTGAGCCGGTGGAACACTCGCCGTCCCCGGCACCGGACACCGGGGCCGGGGACGGCCGGTCGGCAGGCACGACCGACGGGGCGGCCCGCGCGGACGGTCCCGGCCCGGGTGCGCTGAGATCGTCCGGACGCGTTTACCCCGGGGACGCCGGGGAAGGCGCTGCGGATGTTACGGACGACTGTGACGGCCGCAGCTGTGCTCGCCGGGCTGCTCGCCGTACCCCCACCCTCATCCGCCTCATCCGTTCCCCCTCCTCCCCCCTCCGCCTCTCCGGCGATCCCGCCCTCCACCCACGCCTGCGCCGCGGCCACGCAACGGTGCGAGGGGCGGATCTCGGTCCCGCTCGACTGGGACGACCCGGGATCAGAGCGGATCGACGTGGCCTTCGCCTGGGTTCCCAGGAAGGGCGCGACCTCCACCGTCCTGGCCAACCCCGGCGGGCCGCTGCCCGCCCTGCCGATGCTCCCCATGCTGGAGCGGACCGTCGACCGGCAGAACCTGCTGGTCGTCGAGCCCCGCGGGCTGGGCGAGTCCAGCCCGCTGAGCTGCCCGGATCTGGATCTGAATCGTCCGGAGACCATCGCCTCCTGCGCCGGGCAGGTAGGCGCCCGGGGCCGGTTCTTCACCACGGATCAGGCCGTCGCCGACATGGACGCCGTCCGGAAGGCGCTGGGCGTGCCCGAGGTGACGTTCTACGGCATCTCCTACGGAACCGTGTTCGCCCAGGCCTACGCCGCCCGGTTCCCGGAGAGCACCGCCGGGGTGTTCCTCGACAGCCTCGTCCCGGTGCGGAAGGACGGCTACGCGATCGAGCCGATCCGATCCCGCACCGACCTGCTCGGGCTGACCTGCCGGTCATCCCGCGACTGCGAGGCGACCTGGTCGGCGCTCGTCCGGCGGCTGCGCGACCGGCCCGACGCGGAGATCTCCCTCAAGACGCTGTGGAGTCTGCTGCCCCGCCTCTCCGAGCCGGTGTTCGGACGCGAGCTCAACGCGGCGGCCACCGCCTACCTGCGCGGCGACCCGCTGCTGCTGCGCCGGCTGGCCGCCGCTGCCGCCAAGGCTCCGACCCAGCCGCTGCGCGGACCCCAGTTCGCCGGAATGCTCGCCTACAAGTGCGGTGACGCGAAGTTCCCGTTCGACCGGGACGCGCCGGCCGCCGAACGGCGGCGCCAGCTCGACCGCTTCTACGCCGTGAAGCGGCCGCTGCGGCCGTTCACCGTGGCGGAGGCCGGCGGCGTGACCGGGTGGGCCGACTGGTGCGTCCACTGGCCGACCCCGCGGAAGAACCCTCCGGTCCCGCCCCGCGCCGACCATCCCGACGTGCCGACCGCGACGGCGGCCGGGGACTACGACACCCACACCCCCGCCGAGGTCGCTCGGCGCTTCCCGCACGGCTCCCTGCTGCGCGTCGTCGGCGGCGGTCACAGCACGACGCTCAGCGTGCCCTGCGCCCGTGAGGCGTTGCGCGCCTTCCTCGCCGACCCCGGCGAGCCGCCCCGATCGTGCGATGCCCGGACGTACCGCCCGATCGCGTCCTTCCCCCGGACGGCGGAGGACCTGCCGGAGGCCGGCGGCCTCGACCGCCGCGTCGTCGCCGCGTTCGCCACGGCGGCCGACGCCGTGGTCAGGCGGAATCCGGGTTCGGGATCCTACCGGCCGCTGAAGGAGGAACCCGGCCTGCGCGGCGGGAAGCTGGTCTTCGACGACGGAGCGGCGGTCATCCGCCTGGAGGACGTGCGCTTCGTGAACGATGTGGCGGTGAGCGGCCAGATCTCCCTGGGACGCGACGGGACCGCGACGGCCCGGCTGACCGCCGGCGGCGCCGAGGTGACTCTCTCCTGGCCCGCCTTCCGGCCGCTGGATCCCGTCCCGGTCTCCGGCAGCCTCGGCGGACAGCCCTTCACCGCGCGGATCCCCGTCTGAGGGAATCCGCCGTCCCCCGAGGGAGCCGCCGTCGCGGCGGCGGGCTCCCGAGGGGGACGGCCACCGGGGAGGTCCGGCGGCCCGTCACGCGGGATCGAACCGGCCGACCCAGTCGGAGGGGGTGATGAACAGGCCGGTCGCCTCGACGAGCACCGTCCCGTCGGGCAGGGCGATGCGGCCGTCGACCCAGCTCTTGCGCCCTTCCGACCGGGTGTGCTCGGCGGTGGCCAGCAGCGGCTCGCCGTACGGCACCGGCCTGCGGTAGCGGACGCTCAGCGTGCCGGTCATCCCGGCGGACCCGGCCACCGCGGCGGCATGGCCCAGCAGGTGGTCCATGATCATCGCGGTGACGCCGCCGTGGACCCAGCCGGGCGGGCCCTCATGGGAGGGTCGGAACGCCAGCTCGGCGCGGACCGTGCGCTCGGGAGTGCTCTCGATGATCAGCGGGAGGGCGTGCGGGTTGACCGGACCGGCCACCGCGTTGCCCACGTGCCGGGGGGTGCCGTCCGGGCCGATCTCGAACGGCTGAGGCGAGGTGCGCCGGAGCGCGCGGAGGCGTCCGGTCAGGGCGGCCAGCTCGGCGGTGACGGAGGTGATCTCGTCCTCGGGGACCTCGGTCAACACGACCGCGTCGATCAGCTCGCGGGTCTGCTGGCCGAGCGCGGCCAGCGCGGCCTGGCGGGCCTCGGCGTTTCCGGCGGAGGCGAGGTCGATCGTCATGCCGCCATAATAGAACACGTTCTACAGAATCCCGTTCGGACGGCCCTTTGACAACGGACATCTGTAGATCTTTTTGCCTGTTGCGGCGTTCAGGTAAAAGGCACATAAAGGCCGCTGACGTGGGCTTTTACCCCTTCCCTCCGATCCTCGAGGGCCTTAGCGGGCGCTTTGATCCGTCTTGACCTGTTCTTTCCTCCGGGTAGCCTCCCTGCCCACGGAAGACAACAGGCCAATGGTGCCGCCACACGCGCCCCGGTCGTCCCTTCGGATCGACCCGCGTGAACGCGCCATCGTTCGACCCAACCTCTTTACAGCCCGGTCGCGGGGCGGCGCGACCATGCCTTGCGGGCTCCCAGAGGTTCCGAGGTTCCCCACTTCCCATGATCCCTGAGATGCAGAAGTTCATCGAGCTGCTGGAGAGCGAGCTCGGATACTCCGAGAAGAGCGGCGGCTACACCAAGTTCGGTGACTGGTACGGCAAGACCGTCGAGTTCGACGCGGACTACTCCGGGGCGCCCTGGTGCGACATGTACCTGTCCTGGGCGGCCAAGAAGCTCGGCTACGAGGACTGGATCGGGCAGTTCGCCTACACCGTCTACCACGCCGAGTGGTTCCGGGATCAGGACGCCTGGGGCACCACGCCCAAGCCGGGGGCCATCGTGTTCTTCGACTGGGGCGGCTCCCGCGAGATCGACAACATCGACCACGTCGGGATCGTCACCAAGGTGGACGGCGGGACCATCCACACCATCGAGGGCAACATCGACGGCGGTGTCGCCAAGCGCAAGGAGCGCGACACGGGCAAGGTCGTGGGGTACGGCTACCCGGAGAAGATCAAGGCCCGGCTGGACGAGGAGGCGGCCGAGCAGCAGGAGGTCAGCGCCTCCACGGCCACCTCCACCGCGCCGGACAACTTCGTGGCCCTGCTCCCCCGGCCCGACCTGCTCTCGATCCTCACCACGCCGACCCTCGTGGACGGGCAGGCCGACGCGGAGCAGGAGTCCGCCTCCGGCGCGACGACGGCCGCGACCGGAGAGGAGACCGCGAAGGCTCCCGGCACGGAGACCTCCGGCGCGAAGTCCACGCGGGCGGAGTCCACCGAGGCGGTCTCCGCGAAGGGCACCGGGACGGCCCCCGCGACGGCCTCCGGACCCGAGACCGGCGAGTCCGCCGCGGCCACCGGGACCTCCTCGTCCTCCGGGACCACCAGCGCGGCCACCGCCCGGCCGCAGGTCTCCGCCGGCCGCCCCGCGACCGGCAAGCACGCCAAGCCCACCACGGCGGACACCGCCTCCTTCACCGCGACCCCCACCGCGGTGAGCGCCGACCTGGCCACGACCGCCACCGATCTGAGCACCCCCGCCATGATCGGCCCGGTCCTGATCGCCGCCGCCGCGATCATCGCCCACGCCAAGGCCAAGCAGTCCGGCCTGCGCCTCGCCTTCGCGGGAGGCGCGCGCGGCGCGAAGGGCGCGGAAGACGCCGCACGCCCGTCCCCCCGCACCGCCGGCTCGCACCGCTCCGGCGGCCGCCGGGCCCCGGGCCGCCGCCGCGCCACCCGGAACACCTCCCGCAACACCTCCGTGCTCCTCACCGCTCTGACCGCTCCCGAGCTCGTGGACGCCGGTTCCGCCGTCACGGAGACGTCCGTCACCCGCGAGTCCCACGCTTCCCAGAGCACTTCCCTCACCCGGGAATCCTTCGCCACCGAGAGCTTCTCCCTCACCGGAGAGGACGTCGCCCCCCGCAAGCCCCTCTCCGCGCCGGAAGCCCTCATCACCTCGGGCCTCTCCACCGCACGGGAGCTCCCGGCCTCCCCGGAACCCTTCCTCAGGGAAGGAGCCTCCGCTGTCCAGAGCCTTCCCGCCGAACGACCCCGGCTCCCCTACCAGGGCAGACGCCGTATCCGGGAGCGGCCGGTCGTGGAGTCCTCGACCTTCACCCAGGACGCGCCCCTGCGCGGCCGACGGCACCGGCGTTCCGAGTCCACGACCTTCGTCCAGGACGCGCCTCTGCGCGGGCGGCGCCACCGGCGGACCGAGCCTGCCGTCAGCACGACCATCCCCTCCGCGCCCGTTCCCGCTCCCTCCCCTCCCGCCTCGTCCCGTCCCACCACATCCGTCGACCTCCCGGCCCTCGGGGACTATCGGGGACGCCGCCGCAGGGAGGCGGTGCCCGCTCAGGCCCGATGACCGATCAGGGCGAGATTCCGGGCGACGCGGACACCGTGTCG
Organism: Planobispora longispora; assembly: GCF_016863135.1. Classification (GTDB taxonomy): domain Bacteria; phylum Actinomycetota; class Actinomycetes; order Streptosporangiales; family Streptosporangiaceae; genus Planobispora; species Planobispora longispora. The sequence goes on along the minus strand of NZ_BOOH01000063.1, from coordinate 56,860 downwards.
GAGAGCTCGAAGCGGTGATCGGGCGCCAGAGGGTGCCACCCGTGTTCGACCGACCGGCGACACCGGTCGGGGTCGTCGCCCGCGCTGACGAACAGGGCGGTCAGCAGGGGCACGCCGTGGGCGAGCGCCTGGTGGGGCAGCGGGCCGGTCGCGACCAGTGACGCCAGTCCATGACCGATGGTCCAGCTCTGCGTGGCCAGTTCCAGCGGGTCGACGTCATCGCGGAAGCGACCGGCGGCCGTGGCCCGTTCGACGCCGCGCACCAGGCGGTGCAGCGTGTCATCCGCGGCCGCGGCGTCCTCGAGCTCGAACGCGGCGTCGAACATAACCCGGTAGAGATCGGGACCGGCCAGGGCGTTGGACAGATACGCGGCGCCGAGGGCGGCCAGATCCCGTACCGGATCCGCCGACGGCGAGACCGCGGCGAGCCGTACCGCCAGGCGGGTGAACCCTTCCTGCCGTACGGCTTTCCACAGCCCGTCCATGCCGCCGAAGTAGGTGTAGACGGCCATGGTCGAGACGCCGGTCCCGGCCACCAGCGAGCGGAGCGTCACCGGCTGCCGGGCGGCGAGCATCTGCGCGGCCTGGTCGATCAGCAGAGAGCGGACCGCCGGATCTTTCACCCTCACCATGGCGCCACAATACATAACGTTGCTATGTTTTCGGGGAGTGCCGAACCGCCTGCGCCGATTCGAGGAGCGGACATGACCGTGACGCTGGTCAACCCCGACGGACTGCCGAAGCCTGACGTCTACCGCCAGCTGTCGATCGCCACCGGGTCGAAACTGGTGTTCCTGGCGGGCCAGGTGGCCCGGGATTCCGAGGGCCGACGCGTCGGCGAAGGAGACCTGGCCGCCCAGGCCGAGCAGGCCTATCTCAATATCGGCACCGCCCTGGCCGCGGTCGGCGGCTCCTTCGACGACGTGGCCAAGCTGACCGTCTACGTCGTCGACTGGACGCCCGACAAGATGCCGCTGCTGGGAGAGGGCGTCGCCCGGGCGGCCGCGAAGCTGGGGATCGACCCGGTCAAGCCGATCACCCTGCTGGGCGTCGCGGCGCTGGGAGAACCCGACCTGCTGGTCGAGGTCGAGGCCACCGCGGTCATCGACTGAGTCGGGCGCCCCAGGATCCAGGCGAGCGCGATTCCCGGGAGCCGGCCGTTCCGTACGGGCGACGGCTCACGGAAGGCCGGAACGAGGAGGCGGGTTCAGGCGTCTCACAGACATGAGATCTTCTCGCCTGGCCGTCCGGTGGGCGGGGGGCGTGATAGCCGGTGTGCTCGCTCTCGCCGCGTGCGGCACGAACGGGGATCCCGTGCCCTCGCCCCAGGCGGGGCGGCCGGGTGGCACCGGCCCGTCGCCGCCCGGCACCAGGCTGCCGAGCCCGCCCGAGGTAACCGGGACGGAGACGATGTCCGTGTCCGCGAAGGGCGTGCCGCGGGGCGAGGGGAGCGCGCTGACGGACGACGTCAACGGGGACGGCTACCCGGACGCGGTGATCACCTCCGGCCATGATGAGGAGATCATCCCTGACCGGCCCGACCACATGAGATCCCTCGTCATCCTGTACGGCTCCCGCGGCGGCCTCGACCCGGAGAGACGGTCCGTCGTGCGGACGGAGGGCCGGACGCTGTGGCCCCACGGTCCCGAATGGCGCGCCCGGCGGCCGGACACCGCCGATCTCGACGGCGACGGGTACGCCGACATCCCGGTCCGGCTCGGATTCCCCCGCGCCGGGCAGCCCGTGCTGCAGATCGTGTGGGGTGGTCCGGACGGTCCCGTGACGGGCGGCCTGTCGACCGTGACGCCCGCCCAGCCCGGGCGCTTCCGCTCGGACTGGCCGGCCACCGGAGACTTCGACGGGGACGGTCACGCCGACCTGGCTCTCACCGCGTCGGGTCCGACGTCGCAGGACCAGGGCGGTTACGCCGTGCTCTACGGACCGTTCGGCCGGGACGGCGTGCCGAGCCGTACGCGCTTCCACGAACTCAAGGTGGCGAACGCGCCCTGGTACGACGTCGGCTGGATCGCCGCGGATCGGATCAGGCCGGGACGGCGGACCGGGCTCATCCTTCACCGCGACGGCGACGGCGAGCAGAGCGAGGGAGTCGTCATGCCGGAGGTCCCCTCCTCGCGGTTCCACCGTCTCGGACCGGGTAACGCGGTCGCCACCGGCGACTTCGACGGGGACGGCCGCAGGGACGTCGCGGTCGGCGACGACGGGAGCCGCAACGACGAACCGGGAGGCGAGACCGCCGGCGCCACCCGGGCGATCACGATCTACTACGGGCGCGCGCCACGGTCTCCGGCGGTGATCCGGATCCCCGGTCTCCGCGGCAAGCTCACCTCCGCAGACGTCGACGGCGACAACCGGGACGACCTGATGTTCCGCAACGGCGGACTGGTCGAGTTACTCAAGGAAGGGCTGTCCGCCAGGCAGGTGATCAGCCCGTTCCGCCGTCCCGACGGCGACTACGACTACGTGACGGGACCCGTGCGGGCCGGCGACTACGACCGGGACGGGCGCGCCGAGGTGCTGCTCGACTCCTGGGAGCACGACAGCTTCGGGCCGGATCCGCACCGCTGGTGGGTATGGGACGCGAACGCGCCCGCGACCGGCTTCGACACCACCGACTTCGTCTCCTGATCGGTGGGGACCCGGCCGCGGCATGACCTGTCCCGAGCGCCGGGCAGACCCGGGTCCGGAGCGACGAGCCGGACGTCAGACCCCGTAGTCGGCGGCGAAGGCGGCCAGGGCGGTGACCGCGTCGCGGCTGCGCCGCCAGGGGCGGACGATCATCCGGTCGACGCCGAGCTTCTCCCACTCGGGGATCTCGGCGGGGCCGGCGAGCTCGTAGGCGTGGACGGTGACCGAGAACGGACGGCCTCCGTCCCGGAGCGCCGCGAGCCGGTCGAGCTGGGGGCGGACGCTGCCGAGCGAGTGGGGCATGCTGATCCAGCCGTCGCACAGCCGCGCCGCGCGGCGCAGCGCGGCCCCCGACTCCCCCCCGGCCAGGATGGGCAGCCGCTCCTGGACCGGCTTGGGCTCGAAGGCCACCTCGGGGAAGGCGTGGAAGCGGCCCGAGTGCGCGACGACCGGCTCCGACCAGAGCCGCCGGGTCACCTCGATCGCCTCGTCCAGGCGGGCCCCCCGGGTGGCGAAGTCCACCCCGGCCGCCCGCCACTCCCCCTCGTACCATCCCGCGCCGACCCCGCAGATCGCCCGGCCGCCGGAGACCCGGTCGAGGGTGGCGAAGGCCCGGGCCGAGATGAACGGGTGCCGCAGGGCGTAGAGGTGGACGGCGGTGCCCAGCCGGACGCGCGAGGTCAGCCCGGCCAGCCAGCAGAGGTAGGCGGGGGCGTCGAACAGGGGGGTGCTCGGCGAGATGCCCGGCTTGTCGGTGCCCGGGTAGACCGCGAGCGACAGGTCCGTGGTGAAGACCAGGTGCTCGGGGAGCCACACCGACTCGAACCCGAGCTCGTCCGCCGCGACCGCGACGTCCTTCCACGCGTCGGGGTGGATCAGCCCGAGCGGTACCCCGAATCTCATCCCGCCTCCGTCTCCCGTGCGGATCCCCGTCCCATCTAACCAACCTAGCGCACGCTTGGTATCCTCGTACAGCACAGCGAGCCCACCCACCACCGGAGGCAGGCCGGATGCTGCACGGAAAGATCGCGGTCATCACCGGGGCGGGGCCCGGCCTGGGCCGGACGCTGGCCCGGACGATGGCCGCCGAGGGCGCCCGCGTGGTGGTCGCCGCCCGGACCGCCGCCACCGTCGAGAAGATCGCCGCCGAGGTCCCCGGCACGGTCGCCGTCCCCGCCGACGTCACCGACCCCACGGACGTCGAGGCCCTCGCCGCCGCCGTCACCGGGCGCTTCGGCCGCCTGGACGTCCTGGTCAACGCGGCCTTCCCGGGCACCCACCGCAAGAACGTACTGGAGATGTCCCCCGCCGACCTGGCCTCCTGGCGCGCGGCGGTCGACATCGGCGCGTACGGCACGCTGCTCGCCTGCCGCTTCCTCGCCCCCCTGATGGTCGAGCGGGGCGAGGGCGCGATCGTGAACGTGACCTCCATGTCGTCCCGGAAGGGCTACGCGGGCCGCAGCGACTTCGCCGCCGGCAAGGCCGCCGCGCACCTGCTCTCCCACTGCCTGGCCGACGAGCTCGGGCCGTACGGCGTGCGGGTCAACTGCGTGGCCCCCGGCTGGATCGCCAGCGAGGTCCTGGACGACTGGATGCGCACCCGGGCCGCCGCCGAGGGCGTCGCCTTCGAGGACGTCCTGGCCCGCGACGTGAGCGCGATGGCGCTGCGCCGGATCGCCACCGAGGAGGACGTCGCCCGCGCGATCGTCTTCCTCGCCTCCGACCGGGCCCGTTCCATCACCGGCGCCACCCTCGACGTCAACGCCGGCCAGCTCTTCACCTGAGCGTCCGCGCGACGGAAACGAAAAGGTAGGGAATCGCCTACGCTTGACAGGTAGGAAACACCCTACGTATCTTCGACCTCATGAACATCACACAGGTGGCACTGGTGACCGTTCCGGTCTCCGATCAGGACGTCGCGAAGGACTTCTACGCCGGCCTCCTCGGCTTCACGGTGCTCGAGGACCGCTCGATGGGGCCGATGCGGTGGCTCCAGGTCGCACCGGAGGGGGCGCAAACCGGCGTGGTCCTCGCCGCCCATCTGCCCGGCACGACCCCGGGCGACGTTCAAGGACTGATGTTGACCACCTCCGACATCGACACGGACTGCGCCCGGCTCCGGGAGGCGGGGGTGGCCGTCGAAGGTCCCCAGGACCTGCCGTGGGGCCGCCAGGCGACCTTCGCCGATCCCGACGGGAACGGAATCGTCCTGGCGTCCGCCGGCTGACGCCCGTGCCGGTGGACGTGTTCGCCGCGCTGGCCAGTCCCGTACGGCGGGACCTCGTCGCGCTGCTGCTGGACGGGCCGCGACCGGTCGGCGACCTGGCCGCCCATTTCGACATGAGCCGGCCGAGCGTCTCGGAGCATCTCAAGGTGCTCAAGGACGCCGGGCTGGTGAGTGAGCGACGCAACGGCCGGCACCGCCTCTACCAACTGGAGCCCGGGCCCTTCCACGAGTTGTCGGACTGGCTCGCGCCGTACGAGCGGTTCTGGCGCGGCAGGCTGGCCGCCCTGCGCGACCTGCTGGAGGAGTTGTGACCACAGAAGCCGGGACCGGGAAACGGTTCGGGAGCGCACCGGCTCCGGCCGGGCCGGACCCGGTCGCCGGTACCGCCGTACGGCGGTCCCATCATGTGCGACGGGAAGGGAGAGCATGACGACGATCGAGGTCGACGAGTTCCTGCCGCATCCACCGGCCAAGGTGTGGCGGGCGCTGACCGACTCGGACCTCCTGGCCCGCTGGCTGATGCCGAACGACTTCAAGCCGGTCGTGGGCCATCGGTTCACCTTCGCCACCCAGCCGGTCCCGCGCGTCGGCTTCGACGGGATCATCCGGTGCGAGGTCCTGGAGATCGACGACGGGCGGCTGCTGCGCATCGGCTGGGCCGGGGGCGCGCTCGACACCACGGTCACCTGGCGGCTGACCGCCGAGGGCCGCGGAACCCGGCTGTTCGTCGAACACGCGGGCTTCGACCTCGACGACCCCGTTCAGGAGTACGCGTTCCGCGGCATGAGCAGCGGCTGGCGCTCGCACGTCTTCCGGTCGCTGCTGGCGACCCTGGCCGGACTCCGGTGACGATCCGTCACGCTTGCGGCCCCCGCGGTGCGGACCCCACGGCACGGATTCGTCCTCAGCCGAGATAGGCCGCGCGCACGGCGGGGTCGTCGCGGATCTCGGCGGGGGTCCCGACGGCGATGACCTCGCCGAGGTCCAGGACGACGAGGCGGTCGCAGACCTCCATGACGAAGCCCATGTCGTGCTCGACCAGCAGCGTCGTGGTGTCCAGCGACCGGACGACCTCCCCGAGGCGGGTGGTCTGATCGGCGTCGAGGCCGGAGGTCGGCTCGTCGAGCAGGAGCAGCGCGGGGTCGTCGGCCAGGGCGCGGGCCAGCTCGACCAGGCGGCGCTGGCCGACGGGCAGGGAGGCCGCGTAGGCGTCGCGCAGCTCGGTCAGCCCGCACAGGGCGAGCACCTCGTCCACCCGCCGCCTGCGCTCACGCTCCAGCCTCCGCCGGGCGGGCCAGCCGGTCAGGTCCGCCAGGAGGCCGCCGCCGCCCCCGCGCCACTCCATCGCGGCCAGCACGTTGTCGGCCACGGTCAGCCGGCCGAACACCTGGGTCCGCTGGAAGGTACGGCGCAGCCCGGCGCGGGCCCGCCGTACCGCCGGGACGGCCGTGGTGTCGCGGCCCGCCACCGAGACGGAGCCGGAGGCCGGCCGGCGCAGCCCGGAGATGACGTCGAACAGCGTGGTCTTGCCCGCGCCGTTGGGCCCGATCACCCCGCACACCTGCCCCGGCGGCACCTCGAAGGAGACGTCGCTGAGCGCGCGGACGCCGCCGAAGGACACCGAGACCGCCTCGACCGCCAGCGCCGCGCCCGCTCCGCCGTCCGCCTTCACGCCCGTCACACCGTCCGCGCCCGCTCCGCCGTCCACACCCGTCCCACCGTTCATTCTCACGACACCCCCAGGTACGCGGCGGTGAGCCGGGTGTCGTCCACCTCGGCACGCGGCCCGCTCCAGGTGACCCGGCCCAGGCGCATGAAGGCCACCCGGTCCGCCAGCTCCAGCGCGGCGGTGGCCTTCTCCTCCACCAGCAGCAGCGCGACGCCGCGCTCCCGCAGCTCGGCGAAGACCTCGAAGATCTCCGCCACGACCAGCGGGGCCAGGCCCAGCGACGGCTCGTCGGCGATCAGCACCCGGGGCGGCCGGACCAGCGCCGGGGCGAGGGTGAGCAGCTGCTGCTCCCCTCCGGACAGGGCGCCCGCGGCGATCCCGCGCCGCCGGGCGAGCTGGGGCAATCGCTCGTAGACGGGGCCGGGGTCCGTCAGCCAGGTCCGCAGGTTCTCCTCGACGGTCAGGCTGGGGAACACGCCGCGCCCTTCGGGGGCGAGCAGCACGCCCTCCCGCGCGCGGCGGTGCGCGGGCCAGGCGGTGACGTCCGCCCCGTCCAGGAGCACCCGCCCGGCCGTCACCGGCAGGTCCCCCGCCGCCACCGCGCAGGTCGTGGACTTGCCCGCGCCGTTGGCCCCGAGCAGCGCCACCACCTCGCCGGGCCGTACGGACAGGTCCACCCCGCGCAGCACCGTCACGTCGCCGTATCCCGCGACCACGTTCTCCAGCCGGAACAGCGCGTCCGACTCCGGCACGGCGGGCTCGCCGGGGTGATCGGGGCCCGATGCCGCCGCGGCTCGCACGGCGGGCGCCGCCTCCGCCTGGATCGCGGCCGCCTTGGTGCGTTCGAGTCTGCGCCGCCGGCGGCGGTAGCGGCCCTCGGCCATCTGGGCGAGCACGCCGTCGGGGTGCCGGGCCAGGATCATGCCGCCGGTGCCGAACAGGATCGCGCCGACGTGCGCGGACACGTGCCACGTGGCCAGCAGCTCGGGGAAGATCGCGGCGATCAGGCCGCCGAGCACGGCCCCGCCGATCCGGCGGACGCCCTGCAGGACGACCACGGCCAGCCAGACGAACCCCGCGAAGGCGGGCAGGTCGGTGGCCGTCACCGATCCCTTGGAGATCGCGAACAGCACCCCGCCCAGGCCCGCGATCCCCGACGCCAGGGCGAACAGCAGGATCTTGGTGCGGGGCGCGGAGACGCCCGAGGTCGTCGCGGCGGCCGGGGCCGAGCGCACGGCCAGGATCGCCCGGCCCGAGGCCGAGCGTTCCAGGTTCCGCACCAGCAGGCCGACGAGCCCGATCAGGGCGAGCAGCAGCACGACCCGCACGCGCGGGTCGGTGGTGTCGGCGAACCCGAGGCCGAGCGCGGGCAGCGGCCAGCCGATGGTGCCGTTGCTGAACGCGTCGATCTGGAAGAGCACCTGGTCGGCGAGGAGGGCCAGGGCGAGCGTGGCCAGGGTCAGGATCCGCCCGCCCAGCCGGAGCGCGGGCAGCGCGACGAGCACGCCCACCGCCGTGGCGCCCAGCACGCCCAGGAGGATCGCCACCGGGAAGGGCAGCCCGGAGGAGAACGCCCACCCGCAGGTCAGCGCGGCCATCGAGGCGAAGGACGCCTGCGCGAGGTTGACCATGCCGCCGATGCCGGTGACCACCACGAACGAGCAGAAGATCAGCGCGAGGACCAGCCCCTGCGCCACCACGCCCACGTAGAAGTCGTCCGCCGGGCGGGTGAACGTCCAGACGAGCAGGGCGACGAGGGACACGGCCCAGGGCAGTCTCCGCCGCCACAGCGGCAGGTCGGCCAGGTAGTCGGGGGGCGGCGCGTCCTCGGCGGCGGAGCCGGCGACCCGGTCCCTGGACCTGTTGAGCACCACCAGCCCGGCGAACAGCAGGATCACCGGGACCGCCGTGCGCAGGCCGGTGACGTCCTCGGCGAAGTCGGCGTACCCGGCGACCAGGTTCTGCACCACGCCGAGGCCGAGCCCGGCGGCGAAGGTCACCGGGATCGAGCGCAGCCGCCCGAACACCGCGGCGGTCGCCGAGACGAACAGCATCACGGTGAACGCGGTGGAGTCCAGCCCCAGGGTCGGCACGGCCAGGACCCCGGCCAGCCCGGCGAGGGTGGAGCTGAGCGTCCAGGCCAGCGCCGAGGAGGCGTCGGCGTCGATCCCGCGCAGGGTCGCCAGCCTGCGGCGGTCGACCGAGGCCCGCATGCGCAGGCCGTACGGCGTGTGCCGCATGAAGGCCCAGAGCCCGGCGGCGGCCAGGAGCGCGAAGACGAACGTGATGATCTGGTCGGAGTCGAGGCGGACGCCCCCGAGGGTGACGTTGACCGCCGGGTACGGCCCCAGCCCGCGCGGGAGCGAGGTCGCGTCGGCGCGCGGCAGCCCGAACGGCTCGGCGATCAGGTCGACGATCCAGAGCCCCAGGGCGGGCAGCGCGATCGTCAGGCCGATCGTCCCGACGATCTGCGCGGTCTCCCCCGCCTGGGCCAGCCCGCGGAACATCGCCCGGTGCAGCACGTATCCGAGCAGGGGCGCGAACACCAGCACCGCGACCACCCCGGCAGGCCAGGCGGGCACGCCGAGGCCGACGGTGAGCTCGAAGAACAGCAGCGCGGACAGGAAGCCGATGGCGCCGTGGGCGAAGTTGAACACGCCCGTCGCCGCGTAGGAGAGGGTCAGGCCCGAGGCCATGACCGCGAAGACGGCCCCGGTGACCAGGCCGCTGATGATGTAGCCGACGAACTCCGACAAGGGTCTCCACCCCGAACTCTCGCGCCTGACGTATCGGCCGGGCCGGGTACGGCGAGGGCCGGGACCGTCTCCACGACGGTCCCGGCCGCCCGCGTCATGCCGCCCGCGTGGCCCGCCAGCTCGCGGGCGGCACGTCCGGCGCCGCTACTTCAGCGGCACGTTCTCGAAGCACTTCATGCTCTTGGCGACCTTGAAGGCGCCGCCCTCCAGCTTGACCAGGGCCCCGCAGCCGTTGGGCTCGCTGTGGTCCTTGGGGTACTGGATCCGGCCGAAGCCGGCGTTCTCGTAGGAGAACGAGCCGTTGGCGGCGGCCAGGAACCTCTCCCGGGTCAGGTCCTTGCCGGTCTGCTCCAGGACCTTCAGGAAGATGTCCGCCGACCAGTAGCCGATGGCCAGGTGCTGGGTCGGCACGGTGCCCGGGGCGACCTTCTCCACGTCGGCCTTGAGCTGCGCGATCTCCGGCGCGGTGGACTCGAACGGCTCGAACATCGGGGCCGCGATCACGCCCTCCAGCGCCTGGGCGGTGGCCGGGTCCTTCAGGATGGCCGCGTCGTAGCTGGTGGCGTCGGACAGCACACCCTCGTACCCGGCCTTCTTCAGCGCCGAGTAGAGCCCGACGTTGAACTTGGTCCCGGCGATGATGGAGACCACCACGTCCGGGGCCTTCCCGCCGTCCGAGGTCATGATCTTGTTGACGTACGGCAGCCAGTCGGGCGGCGGGGCCGCGGCGGGCAGGCCGGAGTTGATACCGACGATCTTGAAGCCCGCGGCCTCGAAGGACTGCGAGATGGTCTTGCCGCCGTACTTGCTGCCGCTGGAGTCGGTCGTCTGGACGTAGACCGTCTTGCCCTCGGAGCCGCCGAGCAGCTCGGCCATCTGGTTGCCCCACCAGGTCTGCGAGCCCGCGCCCGGCTTGGGGGCCAGGCAGCCGTTGTAGCCGAAGCCCGTCTTCGTCCCGCACCACTGCGGGCCGGTCGCCCAGCCGAACCACGGCACGCCCTGCTGCTCCAGGAAGACCGCCCCGCCGAAGTTGGGCCCGTGCACCGGGACCAGCGCGAAGACCCCGTCCTTCTGGACCAGCTTCTTGGCCGCCGCGTCGCCCTTGGCGGCGTCCTGGCCGTCGTCCTCGGCCCCGACGAACTCGATCTTCCGCCCGTGCACGCCACCGGCGTCGTTGGCCCGCTGGAACCGGGCCTTGGCCCCGATCTCGGCGTCCTTGGTGGAGTAGCCGCTCGCGCTGGTCTTGGTGAGCACGCCGCCCACCTTGATCGTGGTGTCGGTCACCCCGGCCGTCCCGCCGGAGCCGCCCGTGCCCGCCGCCTTCTGCTCGGCGGCGCAGCCCGCGGAGCCCGCGACGGCCAGCGCCGCCGCGGCCACCAGGCCGACGAGCCGTCCCGGCCGCCGTCTCACTGCCTGCCGTCCCATAGGTCACTCCGTCCCACAGGTCACTCCCTGCCGTGCCGTACGGTCCCCCGCCCGCTCCCCAATTTGGCCTAGCGCTCGCTTGGTTTTCGGTCAGCGTAGGTTTGGCCGCTCCGGGGTGTCAATGCGGCGTTACCGGAGCGTTGCACCGGCCTCCCACACCAATCGATTGCTTGCTTTCAGTCGTCGCGGGGGCTAGCGTGCGCAGCGGACTGGCCTCGGCGCGACGGGAGCGGACTGATGTTGATGCGGGCGGCCGTACTCACCGGATTCGACAGGCCGATGGAGGTCCGCGAGGTCGAGATCGCCGACCCCGGCCCCGGCGAGGTCCGCGTCAGGATCAAGGCGTCGGGCGTGTGCGGCTCCGACATCAAGGCGCTCGACGGCAAGAGCCCCGTCGTGCGGGAACTCCCCTTCGTCCTCGGCCACGAGAGCGCCGGAATCGTGGAGAGCGTCGGCGCGGGCGTGACGAGCGTCCGCCCCGGCGACCACGTGATCATCGCGATGAACGGCGCCTGCGGCCGGTGCCGCGACTGCGGGGCCGGCCGTTTCCACCTGTGCTCGGGCAAGGCCCGGATGGCCGCCATCATGGGCACCATGCACGACGGCACCACCCGCATCACGGTGGACGGCGCCCCCGCCCGGACGATGATCGGCATCGGCTCCTTCGCCGAGTACGCCGTCGTCAACGAGCCCATGTGCGTGAAGATCGCAAAAGACGCCCCGTTCGACACCATGTGCCTGCTGGCCTGCGGCGTCGTCACCGGCGTCGGCGCGGTGCTGAACGTGGCGGAGGTGACCCCGGGCTCCAGCGTCCTGGTGGCCGGCTGCGGCGGAGTCGGGCTGAACGTGGTCCAGGGCGCCGCCCTGGCCGGGGCCACCACGATCATCGCGGCCGACGTGGCCGAGCCCAAGCTGAAGCTGGCCCGGGAGTTCGGCGCCACCCACGCGATCCTCTCCGCCGACCTGCCCCGGCAGGTCGGCGAGATCGTCCGGGGCGGCGTGGACTACGCCTTCGACGTCACCGGCGTTCCCGGCGTGCTGGGTGAGGCGTTCGCCGCGACCCGGCCCGGCGGCACGACCGTGATGGTCGGCAGCCCGCCCCAGGGACAGCCGCTCTCCATCGAGCCCGGCCTGCTGTTCGCCTCCCGCCGCCTGATGGGCACCCAGGGCGGCGACGCCGCCCCGCTGCGGGACCTGCCCATGCTCGCCGGGCAGTACCTGCGGGGCCGCCTCGACCTCGACCGCCTGGTCAGCGAGCGGGTCCCGCTGGAGGAGGTCAACGAGGCCGTCCGGCACGTCCGCGAGGGCGCCGTGGCCCGCAGCGTGATCGTCTTCGACTGACGGGCCGCGGGCCGGGCGGGACGGAGGATCGGGAGCGGGACGGTGCGATCAGGAGCGGGCCGCGCCGACGAGCTCCTTGCGGGGCTCCTCCTCGACCATGGACTCCTCGTCGTGGCCCTCGACGGACAGGTCGGGCAGGATCCGGTCCAGCCAGCGGGGGCACCACCAGTTGTAGCGGCCGAGCAGCACCATGGTGGCCGGGACCAGGAAGCCCCGGATGATCGTGGCGTCCACCGCGATGGCCACGGCCAGGCCGACGCCGAAGATCTTGACCATGGGATCCGGGTAGGCGATGAAGGCCACGAAGACGGCCACCATGATCAGCGCGGCGGAGGTGATGACCCGGCCGGTCGTGCCCAGCCCCTCGGCCACCGCCCGGCTGTTGTCCCCGTGCTTGAGGTACGCCTGCCGCACGGCCGTGAGCAGGAACACCTCGTAGTCCATCGAGAGGCCGAACAGCACCGCGAACAGCATCAGCGGGATGTAGCTGTCGATCGGCACCGAGAAGAACAGCGTGGTCAGGTAGGAGTCGTCCGTGCCGACCGGCGGGTCCATGCCGACCAGGCCGCTGCCCAGGCCGAGGGAGAAGACCAGGGAGAGGGCCCCGAAGGCGGCGCCCAGCGAGATCAGGTTCATCAGCGCGGCCTTGATCGCCACGATCGGCGAGCGGAACGCCAGGAGCAGCAGCAGAGCGCTGAGCAGCACCACGACCCCGACCACCAGGGGGGTGCGCTCGGCGATCGTGTTGCCGGCGTCGGCCATGCCGGCCACCTTGCCGCCCACGTGCACGCTCATCCCCTCCAGCCGGAGCGCGCGGACGTCCTCGACCACGTCCAGGGCCCGGGGGTCGCTGGGCGCGTACTCGGGGACGGCCTGGACCAGCACCGCGGTGCCGGTGGTGTTGAGCAGCGGATCGCCGACGAAGCGCACGCCCTCGACGGCGGCGACCTGGTCCTTCAGCAGCTGGAGCGCGGCGGGGGCGGGCTCGCGGTCGGCGACCGCCTCCTCCAGTTCGGCCACCACGACCAGCGGGCCGTTCATGCCGGGCCCGAATCCGGCCTCGATGAGCTCGTAGGAGCGGCGGGTGTCGGTGCCCCGGTCGCTGTAGCCGTCGTCGATCGGGCCGAGCTTGAGCGCGAGGGCGGGCGCGGCCAGCGCGACGAGGACCGCGATGCTCAGCACGAGCACGCCCCAGGGGCGCCGGGCGACCCAGGAGCCCAGCCCGGCCCAGCCCGAGGAGCCGTCGGCGTCCTTGCGGCGGCGGCCCATGAACGGCAGGCGCAGGGCGTTCACCCGGTGCCCGAGCAGGCCGAGCAGCGCGGGCACGAGGGTGACCGAGGTGAGCACCGCGCAGACGACCGAGATGCCGGTGATCCAGCCGAGCGTGCGCAGCATCGGGAAGCCGGCGAGCATCAGCGCGCTGAGCGCGATGACGACCGTGCCGCCGGCGAACACCACGGCCCCGCCCGAGCTGGCGGACACCCTGCGGACCGCCTCGCGCACGGGCACGCCGTCGCCGAGCAGCTTGCGGTGCCTGCTGAGCAGGAAGAGCGCGTAGTCGATGCCGACGCCGAGGCCGATCATCGTCGCCATGATCGAGGCCTGCTTGGGCACGTCCACGAGGTGGCCGAGGAGGCTGATCACGCCCAGGCCGGTCGCGATGCTGACCAGCGCGGCGAAGATCGGGATCATCGCGGCCACCAGGGTGCCGAAGGCGAACAGCAGCACCAGCAGCGCGCAGACGACGCCGATGACCTCGCTGGCGCCGGTCTTGATCTCCTTGTCGGCCGGGGTCCCGGCGTTGGCGGGCACCGCCTCGATGCCCAGGCCGCGGACCGGCTCGGCCGCCGCGGAGATCGCCTTGGTCGTCTCGGCCAGCTTGTTGTTGTCGTGCCCCTGGAGCTTGACCGTGATGAGACCGATCTCCCTGTTGGGGGCCAGGCCGCCCATCCGGTACGGCGTCATCACCTCCACCACGTGCGGGAGGTCGCGGATCCGGTCCATCGCCCGGTTCACGGCGCGCGTCCGGCGCTGGGAGGTGAGGGGACCGTTCTCGGAGTAGAGGACGATCTGGATCGTCCCGCCCGGGTCGTAGCCGGGGCCGAACCCCTCGGCCATCAGATCGTGGGCGCGCTGGGCGTCCGTGCCCGGGATCGCGACGTTGTTGCTGACCGGGCCGGGGAAGAACACCGAGCCCGCGGTCAGCCCCGCCGCCAGGAGAATCCACAGCGTCAGCACGATCACGCCGTGCCTCGCGCACCAACCGCCTACCCGCCCGAGGAGGCCAGACATTGGGACCGCCCTATTAAACTCGATGACATCGGCCTGTAACACCGTTCTGTACGCCCGTACAGTACGGCTACCAAAAGCCTAATACCCCACATCTGGGAGTGCTCTCGCCACCCGTGGAAATGAGACGATGACCACACTCGATCCGCGTTACGACGCCCCGGGCCACGCCACCCGCGACCGGATCCTCCACGCCGCCCGCCAGCTGTTCGCCGAGCGCGGCTACGCCGCGACCTCCCTGGCCGACATCGCCTCGGCGGTCGGGGTCACCAAGACGGCCGTGGCCTACCACTTTCATCCTAAGGACCGCCTGGCCGCCGAGCTCATCGCCCCCGCCGCCAACGACATCATCGCCCTGATCGAGACCGAGTTCGGCGACGAACGCGCGTTCCTGGAGGCGCTGGTGACCTTCGTCATCCGCCACCGGGCGATCATCCGCCTGATCATGGAGGAGATCGGCGGCGCCGACGACGCCCCGCCCGGCTCCCCCGGCGAGGCCATCCGCGCCTTCCGCGACTGCATCTACGTCCGGCTCGCCGGCCCGGACCCCGATCCGGCCGGCCGGGTGCGCGCCTGGGCGGTGGTGGGCTCGCTCCAGTACGCCGCGGTCAAGACGATCGACCTGCCCGAGGAGGTCGTCCGGGAGACCCTGCTGACCGCCGCCCTGGCCGCCTACCACTCCTGATCCCAGCGCGGCCGCCCGGCCCCCTCACGGACCGCCGGTGGCCGTCGGGGAGCCGGTCGGGTCCGGTGAGGCGGTGGGGTCCGGACCCGGTCCGGTCTGTCCCGCGACGCCGACCGTGATGACGGCCGCCCCTCCCCGGCGGACGCACCCGCCGGGCGCCGGGTTCTGCCCCAGCACCACCCCGTCCTTCGACGGGTCGGTGACCAGTTTCGGCCGCACCCGTACGGCCAGGCCCGCCGCGGCCAGCGCGTCGCGCGCCCCGGCCTCGCCCCGCCCGACGACCGAGGGCATCTCCGTCCCCCGCCGGGACACGGTCAGCGCGACCGCGGTGCCCGCGGAGACGCGTTCGCCCGTGCCGGGGGCGCTGGAGAGCACCTCTCCCGCGGGCCGGTCCGAGCAGCGGACGGTCACCCCGCCCACGGCCAGCCCCGCCTGGGCCAGCAGCGCCTCGGCCGCCTTCCTGCGGAGCCCGGTCAGCCCGGGGACCGCCACCCCGGCCGAGACCTCCAGGGTGACCTCGGTCCCTCTGGCCACCCTGCTCCCCGCCTGCGGCCAGGTCCGCAGCACCCGTCCGATCGGCTCGCGGGAGTCGGCCCGGGTGACGGGTCCGACGGCCAGCCCGGCCCGCTTGACCGCGCGCAACGCTTCGGACCGCCCCATCCCCGCCAGCGAGGGCACCGTGACCTCGGCGCGGGCGAGAGGCGGTTTCGTCGCCCCCGGACTCCCTCCGTCCCCGCCCCCGCCGGTGTCCCCGCCGGCGCGGGTGCTCCCGTCGGGGCGCGTGGTCCTGTCCGGGCCGGGCGGGGAGGCGGACGGCGTCGCGGCGCCCGTCCCGCCGGGATGCGTCCCCGTCGTCGTCCCCGCCGGGGGAGCGGCCCGGCCGCCGTCCCGCGCGCCGCCGCCCAGGGAGGGGACCAGCACTCCCACCACCAGCACGACCGCGCTGACCAGGAGCGACCCCGACATCGCGACCGACGCCCTGGTGGCCGCCCGCCCCGGATGGGTCCGGGTCCCGCGCGGCTCGCCGGGGACGGCGCCCGGCACGGGAACGCCCTGTCCCGGCGGCCCGGATCCCGGCCACCCGCGGGTTCCGGGGCCGGAGACCGCCGGAGCGCGCGTCCCGGCCTCCCACAGGCTCCGCGCCCCGCCCGTGACGGCGGCGTGCGGGACGGCGGTATGCGGGACGGCGGTATGCGGGACGGCGGCGTGCGGGACGGCCTCCCAGGGCGCCGAGGCCGAGCGGATGGAGACCGGCTCGGAACCGGGCGTCCCCCGCCGGCCGCCCCCTCCCGGCCGCCCCCTCCCGGACGGCGCCGCCGGACGTCTCCCGCCGGGCGTCGTCCCCGAGCAGCGCGAGCAGCAGCTCCCGGCTCGTGGGCCGGTCATGAGGCTCCTTGCGCAGGCATTCGGCGACCAGCGCGCCGAGCCACCCGTCGAGGTCGCCCAGCTCCGGAGGGGCGGTGAGGATGCGGTGCAGCACGGCCGCGATCGAGTCCTGCCCGAACGGCGCCTGGGCGTTGGCCGCGAAGCACATGGTGGCGCCCCAGGCGAAGACGTCGGCTGCCGGGCTGATCTGGCCCCCCTCGACCTGCTCGGGCGCCATGTAGGCGGGGGTCCCCGCACCCCGTCCGGTCTGGGTGGCCGCCGCGTCCAGCGCCCTGGCCAGCCCGAAGTCGATCACTCGGGGGCCGTCGGGGCCGAGCAGGACGTTCTGCGGTTTGAGGTCGCGGTGGACGATCCCGGCCCGGTGGATCGCCGTGAGCGCGGTGGCCGTGCCGATGGCCAGCCGTTCCAGCGACCCGCCCGCCCGGGGGCCGCCGACGGCCACCTCCCGGTGGAGGGAGGGTCCGTCGACGTACTCGCTGACGATGTAGGGGCGGTCGCCCTCCAGCCCCGCGCCGACCACCTGCGCGGTGCAGAACCGCGCCACCTGCTTGGCCAGCTCCACCTCGCGCAGGAACGCGGCCCGTTCCTCCCCGACGGAGCCGTGGAGCAGCTTGACCGCGTACGGATCGGAGCCGGTGGCGGAATGCATGCCGAGATAGACCGCCCCCTGGCCTCCCTCTCCCAGGCGGCCGACGATCTCGTACTCTCCCAGCCGTTCGGGATCCCCCGGCTTGAGCGGCTGCGCATACGGCACGTGGGCCTCCCCTCGCCGCACCACTCCACTCAAGAAGAGGCACCGCGGCCAGTCAACGGGAATGCCGTCGTTCTATCCCGGACCGTGATATTTGTGTAATCATCCCGCCAGAACTAATCAGAGCAACCGGATATCCGACTCTAAACAGTGATGAACCCGGCGTAGTCGTCGAGCACCGGGAGCACCCGATCGGCGGGAGCGCTGGGCAGACTGAGCACGACCTCCTCGATGCCCATCTCCGCGTAGTAGGCGAGCTTCTCCTCACTCGGCACCGTGCCGAACGGGATCACCCGGGCCATCGGCCGCCCGGCCTTCTCACAGGCTTCACTCAGGGCCGGGAGGGCGGCCCGCACCCCCCTGCCGCCGATCGGCATCCAGCCGTCGGCGTACTCGGCGACGTGCGCGAACAGCTTCGGGCCCGCCGCGCCGCCGACGTAGACGGGCGGCCCGGAGACCGGCTTGGGCCAGGACCAGGACGGCTCGAAACGCACGTGGCGCCCCTCGAAGCCCGCCTCCTCCCGGCTCCACAGCTCCTTCATCGCGAGGATGTGCTCGCGGGCGACGTCGCGGCGGGAGCCGTACGGCACGCCGTGGTCCTCGATCTCCTCCACGTTCCAGCCGAACCCGACGCCGATGACCGCCCGGCCGCCGGAGAGGTGGTCGAGGGTGGCGATGGCCTTGGCGGTCACGATGGGCTCCCGCTGGGCGGCGAGCAGGATGCCGGTGCCGAGGCTGAGCCGCTCCGTCACGGCGGCGGCGTGGGAGAGGGCCACCAGCGGGTCGAGCGTGCGACAGTACTCCTCCGGGAGCGTCTCCTGGCCGCCGGCGGGGGGCGTGCGGCGCGAGACCGGGATGTGGGTGTGCTCGGGCAGGTAGAGGGAGACGAACCCGCGCTCCTCCGCCGACCGCGCCAGGTCGGCGACCGGCATCGCCGTGTCGGTGGCGAACATCGTGACACCCAGCCGCATGAAAGACCTCCGGTTCCGCTGCGTCCGCGCGACCAAGCGGATCCGCTTGGCGAACCAAGCGATTGCTCGGTTATCATTCCTAGGGTAGCTTGCTCACGTCGTGGATGACGAGGTCCCCGGACCCGGCCGTCCGCGGCGCGAGTGGGAGCGGGGCGACCCGGCGGGCCCGGCGGTCCTCAGGAAAGGGTGCTCATGGCATTCACCGACTTAGGCGACGTACGGCTGTTCCACACCGACGACGGCTCGGGGGACACGACGCTGCTGCTCGTCCACGGCCTGGGATCGGACTCCCACGAGTGGGTCCACCACATCCCGGCGCTGGCGGAGCACTACCGGGTGATCGCCGCCGACATGCGCGGGCACGGCTACTCGTCCGCCCCGGAGACCGGCAACACCCCCCGTGCCATGGCCGACGACCTCGCCCGGCTCTGCGCCGGGCTGGGGGTCGGGTCGTGCGTCGCGATCGGCCACTCGATGGGCGGGCAGATCGTCTCCCACCTGGCGGTCGAGCACCCCTCGCTGGTCAGCGCGGTGGTCGCGGTCGATCCCGGGTACGGCTTCGCGGGCCCGGTGGCCGACGCCTTCCCCTCGATGATCGAGCGGATGCGCGAGGACACGGTGGGCGTGTCCCTGGCCAACGACCGGTGGACCGCCAACCGGGCGACCCCCGAGTGGATACGCGAGTGGCACCGGCGCAAGATCCTCGGCACCCCTCCGCACGTGCTGCTCCAGGCGTTCGAGGCGATGTTCGGCGGCCCGGACGCGCTCGGGGTCCGGCACAACTCCGACGCCTACCTGGCGCGCCGGGAGTGCCCGGTGCTGAGTCTCTGGTTCGACCCGGCCCAGGCGGCCTGGGAGGCGGGACTGCTGAAGGACCCGCGCTCCAAGGTCGTCACCTGGGAGGGCAGCAGCCACCGGCTGCACGAGGAACGCCCAGCGGAGTTCCTGCTCGTCGTCACCAACTGGCTAAGGAGTCTGTCGTCGTGAAGTTCTCGATATTCCTCAACCCGCAGATTCCCGGCTCGGGCTACTCCCAGGAGGAGAACGCCGTCGCCAAGCGGCCGATCGGGCGGGACATCGAGTCCTACCAGGCGCTGCTGCACGAGGTGCGCGAGATCGCGGTCCACGCCGACCAGATCGGCTTCGACGCGCTCATGATGACCGAGCACCACTTCCACTCCGAGGGCTTCGAGTTCTCGGTCAACCCGCTGATGTTCCTCACCGACCTGGCCGCCAGGACCGAGCGCATCCTGCTGGCCCCGCTGGGCATCGTGCTGCCGGCCTGGGACCCGATCCGCGCCGCCGAGGACGTGGCGCTGCTGGACCACTTCAGCAGGGGCCGGCTCCGCCTGGGCGTGGCCCGCGGCTACCAGAACCGGTGGATGAACGTGCTCGGCCAGCGCTGGCACGCCGCCGCGGCCCGCTCCGACGGCTCGGCCTCCGACACCCGCAACTTCGACGTCTTCGGCGAGGTGCTGAAGATCATGAAGATGGCGTGGACCCAGGACACCCTGCGCTACAAGTCGGACGTGCTGGACTACGAGGTGCCCTCGCCGTACGAGGGGATCGAGGGCTGGCCGGCGCTGGAGTGGACGCGGACGTTCGGCGCCCCCGGCGAGGTGGACGAGCAGGGCCGCATCCACGCGGTCTCGGTCGGGCCCAAGCCGTACCAGAACCCCTACCCGGAGCTGTGGCAGCCGTTCACCATCTCCGACCGCTCGGTGATCCGCGCCGCCCAGGAGGACATCCTGCCCTGGATGTTCACCCCGAACCCGGACGAGCACGCCGCCAAGGCCAAGCTCTACCAGGAGGAGTCGGCCAAGTGCGGCCGGGACTACAAGCTGGGCGAGCACACCGGCATCCTCAAGATCGTCGGTATGGCCGACACCCGCGAGGAGGCCATCGCCACCTACGGCAAGGGCATGCAGAAGGACTTCGCCGCCTTCTTCGGCCCGTTCGGCTACCTGGAGGTCCTGCGCAAGCAGGAGGACGACAAGCACAAGCCGATCAGCCCGGAGAAGGGCGACTTCAAGCGCATGAACGAGGTCGAGATGGCCCTGCTGGGCGGCCCCGACGACGTCAAGCGCGGCATCCAGCGCATGCTCGACCGGATGCCCGACCTGGAGTGGTTCGGCCTGTTCATGCAGGGCCAGCAGGGCGTGCTCCCGCTCGACACCGTCAAGCGCAACCTCGAACTCTTCGCCACCAAGGTCATCCCCGAGTTCGCCGACTGACCCCGGAGACTCATCGCACCGAGTTCACCGACCGGCCCCGGAAACTCCTCGCACCGAGTTCACCGACCGGCCCCGGAGACTCCTCGCACCCCGGGTGCCGACGGGATATGTCCCCCGGCTTCGCCGTGTGACATATCCCGAAATTTCACCATTCACAGAAGGCGGAGTGACCCGTGCAGTTCTGGCTAGGGGCGTCATTCGTTCCGACCGACCAGTTCGTGGAGCTGGCCCGGGTGGCGGAGCGCTGCGGCATCCACACGCTCACGCTGTCCGACCACATCTTCTACGCCGACTTCGACTCCCCCTACCCCTACTCCGACACCGGCTCCCCCCGCTGGGACGCCGACACGCACTGGCCGGACGTGTGGGTGACGATCGGCGCGATGGCGGCGGTCACCTCGACGCTGCGCTTCTCCCCCAACGTCTACATCGCCCCGGCCCGCGACCTGTTCACCGTCGCCAAGCAGGTCTCGACGGCCGCCGTCCTATCCGGGGACCGGGTCTCCTTCGGGGTCGGGGTCGGCTGGTGCAAGGAGGAGTTCGTCCAGACCGGCCAGGACTTCCACACCCGGGGCCGGAGGCTGGACGAGATGATCCCGGCGCTGCGGGCGCTCTGGGCCGGAGGCACGGTCGAACACCACGGCGGGCACTTCGACTTCGGTCCGCTGTCGATCTGCCCCGTGCCCGCCGCGCCCGTGCCGTTCTTCGTCGGCGGCGACAGCGAGGCGGCGCTGCGCCGCGCGGCCCGGCTGGGCGACGGCTGGATCGGCAACCGCGTCTACACCGAGGAACAGCTCGACACGGTCCTCGCCGACCTGCGGCGCTATCTGTCGGAGTACGGCAGGCCGCAGGACGCCCTGGAGATCGTCGCCCCGCTGGCCGTGATGCCCGACGCCGACACCTACCGCCGCTTCGCCGACAAGGGCGTCACCGGGACGATGGCCGCCCCCTGGTGGCTGGCCACGCCGGAGGAGAAGGAGCGGTACGGCCGGGGCAGCCTCGCGCTCAAGACCGCCACCCTCGAACGCTTCGCCGAGGAGGTCGTCGCGAAGATGTGACCGCCCCTCCCGGCGGCGGATCACTCACGACCGTCAAGCGGGAAGCGCGCCCCCGGGTGTTCTCCGGAGGCGCGCTTCCCGTCTGGTCTCCCGGGGGGGCGCGCTTCCCGTCTGGTCTCCCGGGGGGCGCGCTTCCCGTCTGGTCTCCCGGGAGGGCGCGCTTCCCATCTGGTCTCCGGGGCGGGCTCAGGAGCCCGCGAGCCCCATCTCCGACAGGGCCAGGTCCATGAAGGCGCCGATGGGCTCGTCCACCGCGCCGACCCGGTGCAGCGAGGCCATGCCGAGGTAGACGCTGTAGCCCACCACGGCGCGTCCCCGGGCGAGCTCGGGCGGCTGCCCGGCCTCCTCCAGGACCGCCTGCATGAACTCCAGCCGCCGCGCGCTCACCCGGCGGGCCGTCTCGGCGACGAGCGGGTCGTCGGCCGCGCTGATCAGCTGGAAGGCGATCTTGGAGTCCACCGGGTCGCCGAAGGCGAACTCCAGCAGCGTGCGCATGCGCAGGACCGGGTCGGGGATCTCCGACAGCCCGGCGATGATCTCCTCGGTCCCGGCCTCCCAGCGGGTGAGCGCGGCCTCGACCAGCGCCCGGCGGTTGGCGAAGTGCCAGTAGAAGCTGCCCTTGGTGGCGCCGAGCCGTACCGCCACCGGCTCCACCGCGACGGCCGCCAGGCCGCCCTCGGCCAGCGCCTCCAGCGCCGCCGTCGCCCAGTCCTCCGCGCTCAACCGTGCCATCCGGCCAGTCTTCCATACGCGGGCGTATGGCCGGCTCGCGCGCGACCGCGCTGGAGCCGCCCACATTCCGCCGCCCGCGCCGGGCGTCACGTCCAGACGCGGTCGAGGAAGTCCGCGATCAGCGGGGCGATCTCGGGGAGTTTCTCCTCCAGCGCGAAGTGACCGGTGTCCAGGATGTGGAGCTCGGCCTCCGGCAGGTCGCGCAGGTAGGCACGGGCGCCCCGCTCGGTGAAGAACGGGTCGCCCCGGCCCCAGGCGATGAGCGTGGGCGGGACGTGCTCGCGCAGCCAGGCGTGCCAGAGCGGGTACATCCCGACGTTGGCGTGGTAGTCGAAGGCCAGCGCGACCTGGGCCTCCTTGCGCCCCGGCAGGTCGAGGAAGTGCTGGTCGAGCGTCCAGCCGTCGGGGGCGACCAGTTCGGCGTGGCCGGTCCCGCCCTCGTACTGGCCCCGGGTCGCCGGGAGCGTCAGCAGGCCGCGGACGGTCTCCTCGGCGCCGTCGTCCTCCGGACGCAGCGCGATGAAGTCGCGGGCCTGCGGCGACAGCCCCTCCTCGTAGGCGTTGCCGTTCTGGACGACCAGGCCCGCGATCCACTCGGGGCGGCGGGTCGCCAGCCGGAAGCCGATGGGGGCGCCGAAGTCGAAGACGTACATCACGAACCGGGTCAGGCCGAGCCGCTCGACGAAGCCCTCCATGACGTCAGCGAGCCGGTCGAAGCCGTAGGCGAACCCCTCCGGGACCTCGGTGTGCCCGAACCCGGGGTAGTCCGGAGCGATCAGGCGGTACCGCCCGCCCAGGACGTCGATGAGCCGGCGGAACTGGTGCGAGGCCGACGGGAAGCCGTGCAGCAGCAACATAACC
Organism: Planobispora longispora; assembly: GCF_016863135.1. Classification (GTDB taxonomy): domain Bacteria; phylum Actinomycetota; class Actinomycetes; order Streptosporangiales; family Streptosporangiaceae; genus Planobispora; species Planobispora longispora. The sequence goes on along the minus strand of NZ_BOOH01000063.1, from coordinate 33,829 downwards.
GGCGCGTCGGGCCGGGCCGGCGACGAGTCGCGGTAGAAGACCCGCACCCCGTCGACCTCGATGTGGCGGTGCGCGGTGCGGGGGACGTCCAGGAGCCTCATCTCAACGCCTTTCACGGGCCTGCCGGAGGGACTGACCCGATCAGTTCTAACGGATGAGCATCTAACGGGTCAATAGATATTTTGCCGTTAGAAAAATCACTCTCCCCACGTGTCCCGGGGTCATGACCACGCCGCGCGACCGGGCCGCCGCCCGGCTCCCCACCTCGGAGGCGGCGCGCGCACGCCCCGACCCGGGGCCCCTCCGCACCCCTTCCATACGCGGGCGTATAGTCGAACCATACGCAACCGTATGGAGGTGGCTCGTGGTCTACAACATGCACGAACGCGTCGTCCCCGCGTCTCCCGAGCGGGTCTGGGAGCTGCTCATGAACCTCGGCGGCCCGGGAGACCCGCTCTGGCCGCAGGAGAAGGGCCGCTTCCACCTCCCCGAGGGCGTCAAGCCCGGCGCCCCCGTCGAGCACGACCCGATGCGCTACCGGGTGGGGGCCGTCGAGCCCTGCCGCAGGATCTGGTTCGACACCAAGGAGATGACCGGCGGGCACGGCTTCACGCTCCACCCCGCCGAGGGCGGCACCCTCGTCCGGCACGAGATCAAGGGACGCACCACGGGCCTGTTCCGGCTGCTGTGGCCGGTGCTGATCCGCTGGCAGCACGACGCCGTCCTGGAGCGGCTCCTGGACAACCTGGAGCGGGAGGCCAGCCGTGCGGACGTTGACTGACCAGATCATCGCCCGCCCCGACTTCGCCGAACGGCACGAGATCACCATCACCGCCTCGCGCGAGCGGGTCTGGGACGCGGTGACCACGCTGAACCCGACGGACCTGCGGGCGGCCCGGCCGCTCTTCGCCATCCGCGAGCTGGCCTCCCGGCTCCGCGGCGGCCACGGGCGGCGGGGCGGGCACGGACAGGAGAACGGCCGCGGACCAGGGAACGGCCTCGGACCAGGGGACGCCCGCGGTCAGGGGAGCACTCCGTCCTTCCCCTTCACCCAGCTGGCCGCGGACTCCGGCCGCGAGACGGTCCAGGGACTGATCGGCCAGTGGTGGCGGCTGGGCGGCTCCCACGACCCCTCCTTCGGGGACCTCGACGCCTTCCGGGCGTTCGACACGCCCGGCTACGCCAAGGCGACGTTCAACTTCCTGCTCCTCGACGACGCCGGGCCGGGCCGGATCCGTCTGGTGACCGAGACGAGGATCCTGGCCACCAGCCCCGACGCCCGGCGGGCCATGGGCCGATACTGGCGGATCATCCGGCTGGGCAGCGGCCTGGTCCGGCTGGTCATGTTGCGTGCCATCCGGGACCGGGCCACCCGATAGCCTGGCCCGGTGCTGGAAGAGATCACGGCGACCCGCTACGTCACGCCGCTGCGTGAGGGCGGGTCGCTTCCCGGGGTGATGGAGGCCGACGACCTCGGCACCTACGCCGTGAAGTTCCGAGGCGCCGGGCAGGGGCGCCGGGTGCTGGTGGCGGAGATCGTCTGTGCCGAGCTGGCCCGGCGGCTCGGCTTCCGCACCCCCGAGCTGAAGGTGGTCGACGTCGATCCGCAGCTCGGCGCCCGCGAACCCGACGAGGAGATCCAGGACCTGCTCAAGGCCAGCGCCGGGCGCAACCTCGCGGTCGACTTCCTGCCCGGCGCGCTCGGCTTCGAGCCGCTCACCTGGCCGCCCGATCCCGCCTTCGCCTCCCGGCTGCTCTGGTTCGACGCGCTGATCCACAACGTCGACCGGAGCTGGCGCAACCCCAACCTGCTGCTCTGGCACGGCGACGTCTGGCTGATCGACCACGGCGCCGCCCTCTGGTTCCACCACAATTGGCGCACCGCCGACCCGCAGCGCGGCTTCGACGCGGGCGACCACGTCCTGGCCCCCTTCGCCACCGCGATGGCCGAGGCCGACGCGGAGCTGAGCGAGCGGATCACCCCCGGGCTCCTCGGCGAGGTGCTGGCCGAGGTCCCGGACGAATGGCTGGCCGACGAGCCGGGGTTCGACGACGCGCAGGCCGTGCGGGAGGCGTACACCGGGCACCTGCTCGCCCGCGCGCACGGGCCGCGGGCCTGGCTGCCGGAGCCCTCCGCGGCTCCCCGGCAGGAGAAGAAGTCCGGTTCGGTCGGTGCGTTCTGGAAGGGCACCCGATGAGAGACGTCTACGAGTACGCCGTCATCCGGGTCGTCCCCCGCGTCGAACGCGGCGAGCTGATCAACGCGGGCATCCTGCTCTACTGCCAGCCGCGCGACTACCTGTGCGCGCGGGTGGAGCTGGACGAGGCACGGCTGCGCGCGCTCGACGCCCACGCCGACGTCGACGGGGTACGGCACGCGCTCGACGCCTACCGGATCTCCTGCGACGACGACACGGGCCCGCTGTCCAGGGAGTCGCTCGGCAGCCGGTTCCGCTGGCTCACCGCGCCGCGCAGCACGATCGTGCAGGCCGGCCCGGTGCACGCCGGACTGACCGACGCCCCCGAGGGCGAGCTGGAGCACCTGATGGACCGGCTGGTGCGGCCCTCCTGAGACTCCGGGCCGCCGCACCACGGGACCGGGTCAGAACCGCGGGACCGGGTCAGAACCGCGGGACCGGGTCAGAACCGCGGGACCGGGTCAGAAGAGCACCGACATGAAGGTGTCGACCTCTTTGAAACCCGCCCTGCGGTAGGCGGCCCTGGCCGGGGCGTTGTAGTCGTTGACGTACAGCGTGACCGTCGGGGCGAAGCAGTCGAGCGCCTGCCGGACCACCGCGGCCATCCCGGCCGCCGCGTGGCCCCGGCCGCGCAGGTCGGGGTGGACCCAGACGCCCTGGATCTGGCAGGCCAGCGGGGTGACCGCGCCGATCTCGGCCTTGAAGACCACGGTGCCGTCGTCGATCCGGGCGTAGGAGCGGCCGATCCTGATCAGCTCGGCGACCCGCGAGCGGTAGAGCGCTCCGCCGTCGCCCGCCTCCGGGGAGACGCCCACCTCCTCGGTGAACATCGCCACGCAGGCCGGCAGGACGGTCTCGAAGTCCTCCATCCGCACCCGCCGCACCAGCGGGTCGTACGGGATCGGCGAATACGCCGAGGTGGCCATGACGGGCTGGGCCCAGCGGACGGCGCGGGCCGGCCCCCAGTGCGGCTCCAGCCGCTCCCAGAGCAGCTCGACCGCGTCGATCGGACCGACGACCGAGGAGCAGCGGCGGCCCTGCCGGCGCGCCCGGTCGGCGAAGGCGTGCACCGCCTCGGGACCGGCGTTCACCGGAACCAGGTTGGCCCCGGAGTAACAGAGGGATGTCAGGGTCCCGCGTGACCCGAATCCCCACATCTGGCCGCCGAGCCGGGCCGGATTGAGCCCGACGGACCGGACCCTGGAGGCGACGAAGACATTGGCGACGGGGTCGGCGTCGAGAAGCGCCAGAACCTCGTCACGGTCGTTGTCGTCGAGTACGCGCGACGCCGTTGTGCGCAGCATCACGGGCCCAGCCTACGCGACCTCCTCGATTTTGGCAGGAACCGACGCAGAGACCGACACACAACGTCACACGGGGCGTCACGTGGCGATCGGTGCGAGGGGTCCCTCATCTCCCCAGTCCGGGAGATGCCGGCATGCGCGCGGCCTGCCGTACGGGCTCGGCGGGCTGGGGCGCGGGAGTGGTGGCGCAGCGCGCGTCGGGCCCGCTCGGGGCGCGGCGGGCCGGACCGGGCACGACGCCGTCCCTGAGATAGGCGGCCAGGTGCCGGTCCACGCACGCGTTCCCGGCGAGGGAGACGCCGTGGTTGCCGCCGGGCTCGGTCACCATGCGGGAGCGGGCGAAGACCCGGCGCAGCTCCAGCGCCCCGGGGTAGGGGGTGGCGGCGTCCCACCGGGACTGGATGATCAGGGCGGGCGGGAGCCTGCGGTCGTTCCGGATGGGCACCGGGGTGGCGCCCCGCCCGGACCAGAATCCGCACGGCGCGTTGAACCAGGTGTTCGACCAGGCCATGAAGGGACTGCGGGCGTGGATCGCGGTCGTGTCCGCCTTCCACCGCCGCCAGTCACGCGGCCAGTGGGCCTCGCCGCACTGCACCGCGAGGTAGACGGCGTAGCCGTTCTCCTCCTCGGCGTCGCCCGCGGCGTAGCGGCGGTGGGCGCTCACCAGGGGCTCCGCGTCGCCTCTGCGCACGTAGGCCGAGAGGGCCTGGGCCAGCTGCGGCCAGACCGTGTCGGAGTAGCCGCCGACGGTGTAGACGTCGTCGAACTCGCTGGGGCCGATCACGCCCCCGGCGGGACGGGCGCGCAGGCGCTGCCGGGTGGAGTACCACGCGAAGGAGACCTCCCGGCCGGTCTTGCCCAGCCGGTAGACGTCGTTGTGCCGCGCCGTCCACCGCAGGAAGTCGCGGTGCCGCCGGTCGAAGGCGGCGTTCTGGCGGAGGTTGGACTCGTACCAGACGTGGCGGGGGTCGACCGCGCTGTCCAGGACGAGGCGCTTGACGCGGCCGGGGAAGAGCGTCGCGTAGACCGAGCCGAGGTAGGTGCCGTAGGAGTAGCCCAGGAAGCTGATCTTCTCCTCGCCCAGCGCCTGCCTGATCCGGTCCATGTCCCGGGCGGTGTTCTCGGTGGTCACGTGGGGCAGCAGCCAGCTCCACCGCATCGCGCACGCGTCGGCGTACCGGCGGGCGCGGTCGAGCAGGACGGACTCCTCTTGGGCGTTCCTCGGCACGTTGTCGGGACGCGGGGCGGCGTAGTGCTCGGCCGGGTCCGCGCACCGCAGCGCCGGCTCGCTGCGGCCCACCCCGCGCGGGTCGAAGCCGATCACGTCGAAGCGCTCGGCCAGCCGGGCGGGGAGCTTCGCCGCGACGTACTGGGCCATGAGCAGCCCGGAGGCGCCCGGCCCCCCGGGGTTGACCAGCAGCGCGCCCAGGTGGTCGCGGTCGCGGGAGGCCGTCCCCTTGATCCGGTTCAGCGCGATGGAGATGGTCTGGTACGGCTCGCGGTAGTCGAGCGGCACCCGGAGCGTGGCGCACTCCACCACCCGGTCGGAGGGCACGAGCGTGGTGTCGCCGGCCCGGCCGTCCCCCGTCTCGCAGGGCCCCCACGTCAAACCGTCGTGGTGGGTGCGGGCGACCGCCTGCGGCGGCGCTCCGGCGGTGGCGGCGAGCAGCATGGCTCCCGTGACGACCCCGACGACCCTCTTCACTGGACTCCCTCTCCTCATCCGGCAGAGGAGATGGTCCCCCGGGCGGCCTCGCGGCCACGGCCGCCCGGCCAGACGCTTACCAATGTGTAGTCAACTGATTGCTCTCTGTAATAAGAGTGCCCGCGGCGGGGGCGGATCCGCCCGCGCGGGGGTCAGCGGACGACGACCTCGGGGCCGGGGGCGTCGGCGTCGTCCAGGTCGACCTCGACGCCCATCTCCTCGGCCAGGCGCAGGGCCTCCTCGATCAGGGTCTCCACGATCTGCGACTCGGGCACGGTCTTGATGACCTCGCCCTTGACGAAGATCTGGCCCTTGCCGTTGCCGGAGGCGACGCCGAGGTCGGCCTCGCGGGCCTCGCCGGGGCCGTTGACCACGCAGCCCATGACCGCCACCCGGAGCGGGACCTTCAGCCCCTCCAGGCCGGCCTGCACCTGCTCGGCCAGGGTGTAGACGTCGACCTGGGCCCGGCCGCACGACGGGCAGGAGACGATCTCCAGGCCGCGCTCGCGCAGGCCCAGCGACTCCAGGATGCCGATGCCGACCTTGATCTCCTCCACCGGCGGGGCCGACAGCGAGACGCGGATGGTGTCGCCGATGCCCTCGGCCAGCAGCGCGCCGAAGGCCACGGCGGACTTGATGGTGCCCTGGAAGGCCGGACCGGCCTCGGTGACGCCCAGGTGCAGCGGGTAGTCGCACTTCTGCGCGAGCAGCCGGTACGCCTGGATCATCACGACCGGGTCGTTGTGCTTGACCGAGATCTTGATGTCCCGGAAGCCGTGCTCCTCGAAGAGCGAGCACTCCCACAGCGCCGACTCCACCAGCGCCTCGGGGGTCGCCTTGCCGTACTTCTGCAGCAGGCGCGGGTCGAGCGAGCCGGCGTTGACGCCGATCCGGATCGGCACCCCGTGGTCGGCGGCGGCCTTGGCGATCTCGCCGACCTTGTCGTCGAACTTCTTGATGTTGCCCGGGTTGACCCGGACCGCCGCGCAGCCCGCCTCGATCGCGGCGAAGACGTACTTCGGCTGGAAGTGGATGTCGGCGATCACCGGGATCTGCGACTTCTTCGCGATGATCGGCAGCGCCTCGGCGTCGTCCTGGGACGGCACCGCCACCCGGACGATCTGGCAGCCGGACGCGGTCAGCGCGGCGATCTGCTGGAGCGTGGCGTTGACGTCGGCGGTGACCGTGGTGGTCATGGACTGCACCGAGACCGGCGCGTCACCGCCCACCGGGACGGAGCCGACCATGATCTGGCGGGAACGGCGTCGCTCGGCGATCGGCTTGGTCCTGACCGAGGGGATCCCGAGAGCAACAGAAGTCATTTTCAGCCCTTTGAAGAGTCGACGACGCGTCCAGTCTAGGTAGTCGCGGTGAGCTCGCGTGCCCGCGCCCGCGCCCACGCGTCGGCCGCCAGGACCTCCTCGACCGAGCCCGCCCCGGTGACGTCGTGCTCGGCGACGACCGCGGCCACGGTGTCCACGATGCCGAGGAACGGCAGCCGTCCGGCCAGGAAGGCGTCCACGCACACCTCGTTGGCGGCGTTGTAGACGGCCGGAGCCGTGCCGCCCGCGGAGCCGACGTGGCGGGCGAGCGCGACGGAGGGGAACGCCTCGTCGTCGAGCGGCTCGAAGGTCCACGTGTGGGCCTTCGTCCAGTCGACGGCGGAGGCGGCGCCGGGGATCCGGCCCGGCCAGCCGAGGGCCAGCGCGATCGGCAGCCGCATGTCGGGCGGACTGGCCTGGGCGATGGTCGAGCCGTCGACGAACTCCACCATCGAGTGGATGATCGACTGCGGGTGGACCACGACGTCGATCCGGTCGAAGCCGATGTCGAAGAGCAGGTGGGCCTCGATGACCTCCAGGCCCTTGTTGACGAGTGTGGCGGAATTCACCGTGATGACCGGCCCCATCGACCAGGTGGGGTGGGCCAGGGCCTGCTCGGGTGTGACGTTCTCCAGCTCCGCGCGGGACCGGCCGCGGAAGGGCCCGCCGCTCGCCGTGACGACCAGTTTCCGTACGGCCGACGCGTCCGGCCCGGCCGGTCCGGCGGCCCACAGGCACTGGGCGAGCGCGGAGTGCTCGGAGTCGACCGGGATCAGCTGCCCCGGCTCGGCCAGGCGCTTGACCAGCGGCCCGCCGACGATCAGGGACTCCTTGTTGGCGAGGGCGAGCGTGCGTCCCGCCTCCAGCGCGGCCAGCGTCGAGGTCAGCCCGAGGGCCCCGGTGACGCCGTTGAGCACGATGTCGCACGGCCAGGCCGCCGCCTCGGCGACCCCCTCGGGGCCCGCGAGGATCTTCGCCGTCACGCCGTGCACGGCCAGGGCCTCCTTGAGCGCCGGCACGGCCGCCGGATCGGCCACGGCCACGGCCTCGGGCCGGAACTCGGCCGTCTGGCGGGCCAGCAGGTCGATCCGGCCGCCTCCGGCGGCGAGGGCGACGACCCGGAGGCCCCCGGGGTCGCGGGCGATGACGTCGAGGGACTGGGTGCCGACGGAGCCGGTCGAGCCGAGCAGGACGACGGAGCGAGTGATGTCTGGCTGCACCGTCCCATTCTCCCGGCCGCCGCGGACATGTCGAATCGGCATGGAAATCCGTTACCTACGAAACGGGGGATAAAAAACGTTATTTACGCCCGAATCTTGCTATATCAATAGTTGCAAATCTTGAGAAATGCGGACATCCAGCGCACTAGCTTCCCGAGTCAGCATCAGGTTTCGGGAGGTATACATGCGCCGCAAGGCACGCCTGGTCCCCATTCTCACCCTCGCCGTCGGAAGCGCCCTGCTGCCCGCGACGATCGCGTACGGCGACACCGCCGCCGTGGCGCCCGCCACCCCGCAGCCCGCCGAGAAGGAGGCCGCCGACACCGCAAGCGAGCAGCGCGTCGTCCAGCGCTACTGGACCGAGGCCAAGATGGAGGCCGCCCAGCCACTCGACAGTCTCGCCCCGAAGAAGGAAGGCATCCGCCTCACCGCCGAGACGCTCGCCGCCCAGACCGCGGCCCGCCCCGTCTCGATCCCCGCGACGACCGCGAGCGGCGACGCCGTCACCCCCCTCCAGGCCGAGGCCGCCGCGGCCCGCGCCACCTCCGGATCCCCCTGGACGCGCGGCGGAGCGATCACCAAGACCGCCGGCCGGGTGTTCTTCACCTACCAGGGCAGAAACGCCTCCTGCTCCGCCAATGCCGTGACCAGCGAGAACAAGAGCACCGTGATCACCGCGGGGCACTGCGTGAAGATGGGCGGCTCCTTCCACGGCAACTGGGTCTTCGTGCCCGGCTACGACAACGGCAACCGGCCGTACGGCACGTGGGTGGCCACCACCCTCTACACCACCCCCCAGTGGAACAACTCCGAGGACATCAACTACGACGTCGCCGCCGCCGTGGTGGCCCCGCTGAACGGCCAGCGGCTGACCGACGTGGTCGGCGGCCAGGGCGTCGCCTTCAACCAGGCGCGGCGCCAGCAGATGCACGCCTTCGGCTACCCCGCGGCCGGCCCGTACGACGGCTCCAGGCTGATCTACTGCAGCGGGCGGGCCTTCGACGACTTCCTGCTCAGCCGCGACCTCGGCCTGAGCTGCAACATGACCGGCGGATCGAGCGGCGGCCCCTGGTTCCTCAACTTCAACGAGAGCACCGGGCTGGGCACGCAGAACTCGGTGAACAGCTTCAAGTACAACTTCGCCGCCAACTGGATGTTCGGCCCCTACTTCGGCTCCGAGGCCCGCGCCGTCTACGACGCCGCGCAGCGCACCGACACGCCGTAGAATTCACCGAAAGTAGCAGCAAGAACACATCTGGTAGTGCACACTCGGCTCCTATGACTTCGAGCCTCGTCCTGTTTGCGGTCGCCTCGCTCGTCACCGGGCTGGCGGGTGTCTCACCGACCGGCGCGACGGTCACGGAGCATCCGGGCCGGGCTGCCGCCGCCGCCCGGGCGGTCCAGTCACTCACGGCCGCGCCGGGATCCGGCGAGACCCCCGTCGTCGAGCACGCGGCCGCCCGCAGCGCGGCGGAGCAGCGCCGTGTGCTCGACTACTGGACCCCCGTGCGGATGGCCCGGGCTCTCCCGATCGACCTGCTCGGAACGGTGACCGGGACGCTCCGGCGCCCGGACGCCCCCGGCGGATCGGGCGCCCCGGGCTCCCGGAAGGCCCCGGCCGCCCCGGAGCGCCGGCCCGCGGCCGCCGGGCCCGGCACGTCCACCAGCGGATCCCGCTGGACCGCAGGCGGGCTGGTGGGCAGGACCACCGGCCGCGTGTTCCTCACCCTCAACGGCGTCGACTTCGTGTGCTCGGCGAGCTCGGTCAGGAGCGCCAACAAGGACCTCGTGGTCACCGCCGGGCACTGCGTCAAGGACGGCACCGGCGCCTGGGCGGACAACTGGACCTTCGTTCCCGGCTACGACCAGGGCCGCCAGCCGTACGGGCAGTTCACCGCCCGCCGCATGTTCGTCGCGGGCCCGTGGTCGAGCAGCGCGGACGACAGCCACGACATCGGCATGGTCGCGCTCAACGCGCGCGACGGCGCGCACCTGACGGAGGCCGTCGGCTTCCAGGAGATCGCCTTCGGCTCGCCCCGGGGTCGCCACACCTACGGCTTCGGCTTCCCCGTGGACCCTCCCTACAACGGCGAGCATCTGATCTACTGCGCCGGCCCGCTCCGCCAGGACCCCCACGACCAGACCCGCAACCAGGGCCTGCCCTGCGGCATGACCGCCGGATCCAGCGGCGGCCCCTGGTTCACCGGCTTCGACCCCTCCACCGGCCGCGGCACCGTCACCTCGGTGAGCAGCTTCAAATACAGCAACGACCAGGGCACGATGTACGGCCCCTACTTCGGCGACATCGCCAAGAACCTCTACGCCACCGCCCAGAACGCATAGCGGGTTGCGCCTACGGCACCGGTCACGTTCGTGCGGCGGCTCGCCGTACCGGCGCCACGAGGGATAAGCCCATCGGTGGCAGCGGGTGGGGTGATGGCGCGCCGTATCGGCGCAGCCCGCGCCGTACCCACGAGCGCCGTACGGCGCAGCCCGCGCCGTACTACAGGGACAGGCCGGTGAGGACCATGACCTTCTCGTAGGTGTAGTCGGCGATGGCGGAGCGGATGCCCTCGCGGCCGACGCCGGAGTCCTTGACGCCGCCGTAGGGCATCTGGTCGGCGCGGTAGGACGGGACGTCGCCGATGATCACGCCGCCGACCTCGAGTTCGCGGTTGGCGCGGAAGGCGAGGTCGAGGTTGCGGGTGAACACGCCGGCCTGCAGGCCGTACTTCGAGGCGTTGACCGCGGCGAAGGCCTCGTCGGGGCCGGAGACGGTCTGGACGATCATGACGGGGCCGAAGACCTCCTCGCAGGAGACCTTGGCGTCGGCGGGCACGTCGGCCAGGACGGTCGGGGTGACGGTGGCGCCGTCGCGGGCGCCGCCGGTCAGGACGCGGGCGCCGGCCGCGACGGCCTCGTTGACCCACTGCTCGACGCGCTCGGCGGCCTCGACCGAGACGAGCGGGCCGACCTGGGTCTTCTCGTCGGCCGGGTCGCCGGTCACCAGGGCCTCGACGGCCGGGACGAGCTTGGCCAGGAAGTCCTCGCGCACGGACTCCTCGACGATGACCCGCTGGACCGCGATGCAGCTCTGGCCCGCCTGGTAGTTGGAGAACAGCGCCACCCGGGAGGCGGCCCAGTCGAGGTCGGCGTCGGCGAGGACGACCGCGGCGGCGTTGCCGCCGAGTTCCAGGGTGACGTGCTTGCGCGGCACCTGGTCCATGATGGCGTAGCCGACCGGGCCGGAGCCGGTGAAGGAGACCACCGGGAGGCGGGGGTCGGCCACCAGCGCGGCGGCGCGGTCGTTGGGCACCGGGAGCACGGAGAACATGCCGGCGGGCAGGTCCGTCTCGGCGAGGATCTCACCGAGCACCAGGGCGGAGATCGGGGTCGCGGGGGCGGGCTTGACGATGACCGGCGCGCCGACGGCGACGGCCGGGGCGACCTTGTGGGCGACCAGGTTGAGCGGGAAGTTGAACGGCGTGATCGCCAGGATCGGGCCGTGCGGGACGCGCGAGACATAGGCGAGGCGGCCGGCCGCGGCGGGCTCGGTGTCCAGGCGCAGGGCCTCGCCGCTGAGGCGGCGGGTCTCCTCGGCGGCGAACCGGAAGGTGGAGATCGCGCGGTTGACCTCGCCGCGGGCCCAGAAGAGGGGCTTGCCGTTCTCCTCCATGATGAGGTGGGCGATCTCGTCGGCGCGCTCGGCCAGGCGGCGCGAGACGTGCGCGAGGGCCTCCGCCCGCACGTGGATCGGGAGCGCGGCGGCCTCCTTCCGCACGGCGTCCGCCGCGGCGACGGCCTCCTCGACCTGGCCGGGGGTGGGCACGGAGCAGACGCCGACGACGCGGCCGTCATGGGAGTTGGTCACGGTGAGCTCGGCGTCCCCGGTCGCGGGGCGGCCGGCGAGCCAGAAGGGGCGCACGTCCATGCCTTCGACCGTATGTCACCCGCCCGGGCCCGGCCTTACTCCACTCCGCACAAGACCGTCACCCCCGCTCGACGATCCGCATAAAAGTGTCTACCACCTGCTTATGTAACGAAATCAGGATCTTTTCAGGATATTTATGCGTACAGCGGTTTGAAGGATCTTCACCCTGGCTACGTCTCTCGGGTGGCCACCCCCGAGCGGAAAGGAGCGTCCCCATGACCTCCCCGGCGCCGCTCGGACTGCAGGGCGCCTACCTGCTCGGCGAGCGCGCCGGCTACGACGAGCTCCGCGCCCGCCTCCTCGACGTGGCCAGCCAGCTCCTGGTCACCGTCGGACCGGAGAGCCTGTCGATGCGGCGCATCGCGGCCGAGGCCGGGTGCTCGACGACCGTCATCTACACCATGTTCGGCAGCAAGGAGGGCCTGGCGGAGGCGCTCTACCTGGAGGGTTTCGAGCGGTTCCGGCGCCGGCTGGACACCGTGCCCCCGAGGAAGAACGCCCTGGAGCACCTCACCGCCCTCGGCCCCGCCTACCGGGAGGCCGCGCTGGCCGAGCCCGGCTACTACGGGCTGATGTTCGAGAAGGCGATCCCCGGCTTCACGCCCAGCGAGCGGGCCAGGACGCTGGCCCGGGCCGCGCTCAACATCTTCGACCGGGTGATCTCCGACTGCATCTCGGCGGGGTACCTCATCCCCACGCAGCCCAGGAAGATCGCCGACTCCCTGTGGGCCGCGGCCCAGGGCGCGATCAGTCTGGAACGTGCCGGGCACCTGCGCGACGGGCGCGCCTACGAGGGCGTCACCCACGCCGTCATCTACCGCTACCTGACGGAGGAGGGCAGGGAGACGGCCGCCCGGCTCTGAGGCCGGCCCCCTATGCGGTCTCGTCCCCCACGTTCAGCGCCACCCAGAGCTCGGCGCGGGCCGCCGGGTCGTCGAGGTCGCGGCCCAGGATCTCGGCGACGCGGCGCATGCGGTAGCGCAGGGTGTGCCGGTGCACGCCGAGCCGCTGGGCCGCGGCGTCCCAGTGCCCGTTGCACGCCAGGTAGGCGCGGAGCGATTCCAGCAGGTCCGCGCGGGAGCCGTACTCCCGCAGGGGGGCGAGCAGCGCCGCGGAGAACGCCTCGGCCGCCTCGGCGTCCAGCAGGGCGAGCAGGCCCTGACCGGCGAGGTCGGAGAATCGCATGACGGGCTCGGCCCCGCGGCGGGCCGCGGCGAGCGCGCGGTCGGCCTGGGCGAACCCCGTCCGCAGTTCCTCCGGGGCCGCCGGGGCGCCGACGCCGACCGGGCCGTGCCCGGCGAGGGCCGCGGCGACGGCGTCCGCCCGCGCCGCGGGCACGACGGCGACCACCCGGCCGTCGGCCACCGCGGCGAACTCCTCCCCCGCGGCCTCCAGCACCGCCTCGGGATCGCCTCCGGCGGCCAGCACCGTCAGCGGGCCGTCGGGGAGCCGGTCCCCCAGCAGCTCCAGCACCTGCCGTCCCGCCTCCATCTCGCCCGCGAGCAGCAGCCGGAGCACCGCCGAACGCACCCTGCGCTCGGCGGCGAGGTTCTCGCGGCCGTGCTCCAGGACCAGGGTGAGCAGGGACCCGGCCGCGTTGACCACGGTGTGCTCGACCGGCGTGAAGGGCTTGCCGAGCCCGACCGCGAAGAAGCCCCTGGCCCGGGGGGCGCCGAAGGGCTGGACGACGACGTGCTCCCCCGGGGTGGAGAGCGCGAGGCTGGCGGGGGCGCCGCCCGGGGAGCGGCCCCGGAGCCGGCCGAGCTCGGGCAGGACGCCGGCGACGGCGTCCGCGCCCCGGCCCGCCGCGTGCCGTACGGCTCCCGCCTCGTCGAGCAGCGCCGCCCAGCCGCCGAGCTCCCGGGCCAGCCGGTCGATCACCGCCCGCGGCCCCTCGGGGCGGAGCGCCGCGCGGGTGAGACGGCCCTGCGCGGCGAAGGCCCGGGTGATCTCCTCGTACTGCTCGGCGGCCAGCAGGTCGCTGACCGCCTTGCCGATCGCGACGAACGGGGTCTCGCGCGGCACCTCCAGGAGCGGGAGCCCGGCCCGGGCGGCGGCGTCCAGCAGCTCGCCGGGGATGGCCTCGTGGCCCAGCCCGACGCCGAACCCCAGCCCGGCGATCCCCCGGGCGACCAGGCGCTCGACGTACGGCGCGGCGTTCGCCCCGGCCAGGCGCATCCCCGTGGTGAGAACGAGCTCGCCCCCCTCCAGGAACGGGGTGGGGTCCTCCAGCTCGCTGACCGCGACCCAGCGCACCGGCCGGTCGAGCGCCTCCTGCCCGGCCAGGACGGCGAGCCCGAACGGCAGCCGCCGCACGACGGTGCGGAGCGTCGGCGCCACAACCACCCCCGGTTTGTACGTTACGGCCAGAGCGCTCCCTGCGATTTTGCCATAGTGCATCATCGGCATCACGGCATGCCCGACATACCGTCACAGCATGAGCACCGTCACCCAGGGCGGCCCGTCCCTCCCGCAGGAGCGCCGCGTCGTCACCGAGATCCCCGGGCCGAAGTCCCGCGAGATGTTCGCCCGCAAGCAGGCCGCCGTCCCGCCGGGCATCGGCACCACACTGCCGGTCTTCGTGACGCACGCCGGTGGCGGTGTCGTCGTCGACGCCGACGGCAACTCCCTGATCGACTTCGGCTCGGGCATCGCGGTGACCAACGCGGGCAACTCCGCGCCGCGCGTGGTCGAGCGGGTCCAGCGGCAGGTGGCGAACTTCACGCACACCTGCTTCATGGTCACGCCGTACGAGTCGTACGTGCAGGTCGCCGAGAAGCTCAACGAGATCACCCCCGGCGACCACGAGAAGCGCACTTTCCTGCTCAACAGCGGCGCCGAGGCCGTGGAGAACGCGGTCAAGGTCGCCCGGCACGCCACCGGCCGCCAGGCCGTCGTCGTCTTCGACCACGGCTACCACGGCCGGACCCTGCTGACGATGTCGCTGACGGCCAAGAACATGCCGTACAAGCACCGCTTCGGCCCGTTCGCCCCCGAGGTCTACCGGGTGCCGCTGGCCTACCCGTTCCGCTGGCCGACGGGCCCGGAGAACTGCGCCGAGGAGGCCGCGGCCCAGGCGATCGACCAGATCAACAAGCAGATCGGCGCCGAGAACGTGGCGGCGGTGGTGATCGAGCCGATCGCGGGCGAGGGCGGCTTCATCGAGCCGGCCAAGGGCTTCCTGCCGAGGATCGCCGAGTTCTGCGCGGCCAACGGGATCGTCTTCATCGCCGACGAGGTGCAGACCGGCTTCGCCCGCACCGGCGACCTGTTCGCCTGCGAGGACGAGGGCGTCGTCCCCGACATCATCGTCACCGCCAAGGGCATCGCCGGCGGCCTGCCGCTGGCGGCCGTCACCGGCCGCGCCGAGATCCTCGACAAGGTCCACGTCGGCGGCCTGGGCGGCACCTACGGCGGCAACCCGCTCGCCTGCGAGGCGGCGCTCGGCGTCCTGGAGACGATCGAGGCCGAGGACCTGGTCGGCAAGGCCCGCCGCATCGGCGAGGTCATGCTCCCGCGCCTGCGCGCCATCGCGGAGAAGGCCCCGATCGTGGGCGACGTGCGCGGCCGCGGCGCGATGATCGCCATCGAGCTGGTCGTCCCCGGGACCAAGGAGCCGCACCCCACGGCCGCCGGTGAGATCGCCAGGAGGTGCCACGCCGAGGGCCTGCTGGTGCTGACCGCCGGCACCTACGGCAACGTCCTGCGCTTCCTGCCGTCGCTGGTCATGCCTGACCACCTCCTGGAAGAGGGCTTGACGATCCTGGAGAAGGTCATCAGCGAGATCTGAGGTTTACGCCTGCGGGTGATCGCCGGACGGTTTCCGAGCGGTCTCCGAGCAGAAGGGGCACCCGGCTTGATGCCTGGTGCCCCTTTTGTCATTGCGCGAATCGCACGCTGGGGGCGATTTAACCCTCACTTGGCCTCCAGCAAAGCGATCACCGAAGGTGCTGGCGTTATAACGGTTCCGACAGGTGGCTGAGCGGTCAGGACAGGAGGCGTGGTGGACTGGAGGCCGACCAGAACGGTACGGACCATGGTGACGTTCGATCCCGAAGGCCTGACCCCCGCCCAGTGTGACGGTGACGCCTGCGTGGCCTGCCACAAGAAGTGGCCCCGCCCGAGGGCCAGGATCGGCCGGCTGCCCAACGGCGCGGCCCTGTTCGCCTGCCCGGAGTGCGCCGCCGCGCTGACTCCCGAGCCGGTGGGGAACGTCTACCCGCTCCCCTTCAGGGTGGCCTTCTCCTGAAGAAGGCCGGGAGCCTCCTGAAGGTCCGGGAACTCCTGTGAGGCCGGGAACTCCTGAGAGGCCGGGAAACGGGAAAAGGGACGTGCCCTCCCCCGCCGGATCGGGGAAGGGCACGCGGGGTGAGCGGGTCGGGCTCACCCGGGTTCGCCTGGCGGACTACTTGGTGAAACCGACAGCGGTCCAGTCCTTCGGGTCGGCGTAGCCGAAGGCGCCGTAGTTGGCCAGGTTCTTCTTGGTCGCGTAGATGCTCGGACGCTGGTACATCGGGAGGGTGTGGACCAGGTCCCAGATCAGCTTGTCGGCCTGGTTGCCCAGGTCGATGGCCTTCTGCGGGTCCATCTCGCCGGCCGCCTGCTCGATCAGGGCGTCCAGCTCGGGGGTGCCGACGCGCGGGAAGTTGCTGCCGTAGTTCTCGGCGCTCTCCGGCGTCTTGTAGATCTGCGGCAGGGCGCCGTTCGGGAACGGCGTGCCCAGCCAGGAGAACGGCGCGATGTCGAAGTTGCCGGGGATGACGTAGTCGTCGAAGAACTTGTCGTCCGGGACCGGCTCGACGTTGACCTTGACGCCGATCTCCTTCAGCATCGCCTGGGTGAGCTCACCCTCCTGCTTGGCGACGGCGATCGAGGACGGGTAGGTGAAGCGGATGGCGAACTCCTTGCCGTCCTTCTTGCGGTACTCGCCCTCCTGCTTCCAGCCCGCGGCCTCCAGCAGCTGCTTGGCCTTCTCCGGGTTGTACTTGCCGACCTCGCCGGAGTTGTCCACGTAACCTTTGTGGGTGTTCATGTACAGGTGGTTGTTGAGCGTCTGGATCGGCCAGTCCATGTCCTTGAGGTCGGACGCGGCGATCGTCTCGCGGTTGATGCCCATGGAGATGGCCTGCCGGACCGACTTGTCCTTCAGCAGCTCGGCCGAGCCGTTGACGGTGAAGTGACGCCAGTTCGGGGCCGCCGCCTTGCGGATGTCGACGTTCGGCACCTCCTTGGCCCGCTTGAGGTCGGAGGCGTTGGCCGGGATCTCGAAGGCGTCGATCTCGCCGTTGGCGAAGGCGTTCATCGTCGCGCCGTCCTCGATGGCGCGGAAGAGCACCTTGTCGAGCTTGGCCTTGCGGCCCCACCAGTTGTCGTCACGGACCAGGGTGACGGTCTTGGTGGTCTCGTCGAGCTTCTCGACCTTGAACGGGCCCGCGGTGACCGGGATCTTGCCGACCCAGCCCTTGTTGAAGACCTCGGGGTCTTCGTTGGTGGAGGCCGGGTAGAGGGGCGAGAACATGCCCTTCCAGTCCGGGTAGTTCTTCTCGAAGGTCACCACGACGTCCTTGTCGGTGGCGCCCTTCTCCACCGACTTGACCCGGTCGTAGCCGTCGGTCGAGGAGACCTGGTACTTCTTGTCGGAGCCGTTCAGGGCCTTCCACTGCGCCTGGAAGTCCTTGTAGGTGATCGGCGTCCCGTCCGACCAGGCGGCCTTCTCGTGGATCTTGTAGGTGACGACCTGGACGCCGTCCTTGATCTCCATGTTCCACTCGGTCACGTAGTCCGGGTGGTTGTTGACGTCGGCCTTGTCGTCGGAGAGGAAGGCGCTCGGCATGACGGCTTCCATGACGTTGTCGGTGTTGTCGTGGGTGCCGTTGACCTGGTTGTAGTTCCAGTTGGCCTGCCACGAGCTGAGCGCCAGGGTCACGGTGCCGCCGTCGGCGACCTGCTCGTAGGGGACGGGGTTGATGGTGCTGCCCGGGAGCTGCGCCGCGGCCTCCTTGGCGGCCTCGGTCGAGGCGGCCTTGGGCTTGTCGGCGGCGCCGCCGCCGCAGGCGGTGAGGGCCATGGCCAGGAGCGCGGCTCCGGCGGCGGCCTTGTAGCCAACCTTCACGTGTTCCTCCAACACAGGGATTTCACACACCCGGGGCCGCGACGGCCTCGGTGTTCTCGGGGTAGTGGCAGGCGGCGCCGTGGTCTCCGGCGGGCGCGAGCCGTACGACGGTGGGCTCCACCTCCGCGCACTTGCGTGCCTCCGCCTCGTCCAGCAGGGCGCGCTTGGGGCAGCGGGTGCGGAAGCGGCACCCCGACGGGGGGTCCGCCGGGCTGGGCAGGTCGCCCTCGAGCAGGATGCGCGTCCGGGAACGCTCCAGCTCGGGATCGGGGAGCGGGATCGCCGACAGCAGCGCCCGCGTGTAGGGGTGCGCGGGCGCGCCGTACACCTCGTCCACCGCGCCGATCTCGGCGATCTTGCCGAGATACATGACCGCGACCCGGTCGGCGAGGTGCCGGACCACCGACAGGTCGTGCGCGACGAACAGGTAGGACAGGCCCAGCCTGACCTTGAGGTCCTCCAGCAGGTTGATCACACCCGCCTGGATGGACACGTCCAGGGCCGAGACCGGCTCGTCCAGCACGATCAGCTTCGGCTCCAGCGCCAGGGCGCGGGCGATGCCGATGCGCTGGCGCTGACCGCCGGAGAAGTGCTGCGGGTAGCGCTCGGCGTGCTCGGGGGCCAGGCCGACCAGGGTGAGCAGCTCGTCGATCCTGGTCCTGATGGCCTTGGCGTCCTTGTACCCGTGCGCGCGCAGCGGCTCGGCGAGGATGTCGCCGACCGGCATGCGCGGATCGAGCGCGGCCATCGGGTCCTGGAAGACGATCTGCAGGTCCCTGCGGAGTGCCTTGCGCTCGGCCTTGCCCAGCTTCGCGCTGTCCTTGCCGAGCACCACGACCGTGCCGCCCTCCGGCGCCTGCAGCTGCATGATCTGCTGGAGCGTGGTGGTCTTGCCGCAGCCCGACTCGCCGACCAGGGCGAGCGTCTCGCCCTGGGCGATGTCGAAGCTGATGCCGTCCACCGCGTACACGGTGCCGACCTGGCGCTTGAAGACCGCGCCCTTCATGAGCGGGTAGTGCCGGACCAGGTCGTCCGCCTTCAGCACGGTCTCCCGCTCGGCACGCGGCGTGCGCTCGCCCGGATCGGCCGGAGCCTCCGGCACGGGGTAGACGGTCGCGCCGTCCAGGCCCTTGAGGTCGATCTCGTGCGAGCGGATGCAGGCCGACATGCGACCGCCGGGGCCGATCCGCTCCAGCTCGGGCTCGACGTCGTCGCACGCCTCCACCTTGAGCGGGCAGCGCGGCGCGAACGGGCAGCCCGGCGGGAGCGCCGCCGGCGAGGGCGGGTTGCCCTCGATCGGGATCAGCCGCTCGGTCGGGCGGTCCATGCGCGGGATCGAGGCGAGCAGGCCCATCGTGTACGGCTGCCGCGGGCGGTAGTAGATCTCGTCCACGGCGCCCGTCTCGACGGGCCGGCCGGCGTACATCACCAGCACCCGGTCGGCCAGGCCCGCGACGACGCCCAGGTCATGGGTGATCATCACGATCCCGGCGCCGGTCTCCCGCTGCGCGGTCTTGAGCACCTCCAGGACCTGGGCCTGGATGGTGACGTCGAGCGCGGTGGTCGGCTCGTCGCAGATCAGCACGTCGGGGTCGTTGGCGACGGCCATGGCGATCATCGCGCGCTGGCGCATGCCGCCGGAGAACTCGTGCGGGAACGCCTTGGCCCGCAGGTCCGGACGCGGGATGCCGACCAGGTCCAGCAGCTCGACCGCCCGCTTGGCGGCCTGGTCCTTGCCGACCTTCTGGTGGATCCGCACGGCCTCGGCGATCTGGTCGCCGATGGTGTAGACGGGGGTGAAGGCGGAGAGCGGGTCCTGGAAGATCATGCTGACGCTCTTGCCGCGGAGCCGGGTGAGCTCCTCTTCCCGCGCGCCGATCAGCTCCTTGCCGTGGAGCTTGACCGAGCCGCTGATCTCGGTGCCCTCGGGGAGCAGGCCCATCACCGCGAGCGAGGTGACGGACTTGCCGGAGCCGGACTCGCCGACGATGCCGAGGACCTCACCC
The DNA here is from genome assembly GCF_016863135.1 of Planobispora longispora. Lineage (GTDB taxonomy): Bacteria > Actinomycetota > Actinomycetes > Streptosporangiales > Streptosporangiaceae > Planobispora > Planobispora longispora. The sequence continues at coordinate 14,031 of NZ_BOOH01000063.1, read as the reverse complement.
CGGTCGAGCCGGTAGCTCACGCCGCGCACGGCCTTGATGCCGCCGCGGAAGGTGACGTTGAGGTCGTTCACCTCGAGGATGGGCGCGTCGCGCCCGGTGGTCGGCTCGTTCACTTGTTGCTCCCCGGGTCGAGCGCGTCGCGCAGGCCGTCGCCGATGAGGTTGACGCTGAGCACCAGCAGCACGAGCAGGCCGGCCGGGAAGAGGAACAGCCAGGGATAGCCCGTGACCTTGTCGCTTCCCGCGGCGATCAGCGTGCCCAGCGAGACGTCGGGCGGCTGGATGCCGAACCCGAAGAACGAGAGGGCGGCCTCGCCGATGATCGCGCCGCTGACGTTGATGGTGGCGTCGATGATCAGCAGCGAGGAGAGGTTCGGCACGATGTGCCGGAGGATGATCTTCCAGGCGGGGATGCCCATGTACCGGGCCGCCAGCACGAATTCACGTTCCCGCAGCGAGAGGGTCATGCTCCGGACCACCCGGGAGGTGATCATCCAGGAGAAGAGCGCGAGCAGGAGCACGAACCAGAGCCAGGAGCCGCCCTTGAGCCTCGGCGAGATGATCGCGATGATCAGGAAGCTGGGCAGTACGAGCAGCAGGTCCGCCCCCCACATCAGGGCCTTGTCCGCCCAGCCGCCGAAGTAGCCGGCGGCGGCGCCGACCAGGGCGGCCAGGCCGGTGGAGACCAGGGCGACGAGGAAGCCGATGACGATCGACTTCTGCATGCCGCGCAGCGTGATCGCGTAGACGTCCTGGCCGATCTGGGTGGTGCCCCACCAGTGATCGGCCGAGGGCGGAGAGAGGAAGGCCATGAAGTCCTTCTCGGTCCAGTCATAGGGACCGAAGAACGGGCCGAGGTAGGCCAGCGCCAGGAGCAGGACCAGCGCGAGCAGGCCGTAGCGGGCCTGGGGGTTCCGCACCAGGCGGGCGAGAGTGACCTTGGAACGCATCTAGCTCACCCGCACCCGGGGGTCGAGGGCCGCCACGATCAGGTCCGAGAGGAACCCGGCCACCAGGACGCAGACGGCGGCGAACAGGCTCACCGCGGCGACCGCGTTGGTGTCGTGGGTGTGGATCGAGTCGACCAGCCAGGCGCCCATGCCGTGCCAGCCGAAGATCTTCTCGGTGAAGGTCGCGCCGGTCAGCAGCGTGCCGAACGCGAAGGCGAAGTAGGTCGCGGCCGGGACCAGCGAGGTCCGCAGCGCGTGCTTGAACAGCGCGGCCCGGCGGCTGAGCCCCTTGGCCCGGGCGGTCCGGACGAAGTCCTGGCCCAGCACGTCGAGCATCATGTTCCGCTGGATCCGGCTGTAGAAGGCGATCTGCCCGAGGGCGAGGGAGATCGTCGGCAGGATCAGGTGGTTGAGCCGGTTGGTGAACTGGTCCCAGCCGCTCAGCGCCGGGTTGTACTCGCCGGTGTACTCCAGGAGCGTGAACCCGAGGGTGTCGTTGATCCCCACCGCGACCAGGGTCAGCATCGTCGCGAGGACGAAGACGGGGACCGCCATGATGACGAAGGCGCTCACCCCGATCACCCGGTCGCTGAGCCGGTACTGCTTGACCGCGGCGTAGGCGCCGACGGTGACGCCGACGACGCAGCCGACGAGCGTTCCGACGAGCAGCAGTCGCAGGCTGACACCGATGCGGCGGCCCATCTCGTCGTTGATGGACTTGCCGTCCCAGGTCTTGCCCAGGTCGCCCGTGACGACCCCGGAGGCCCAGGTGACGTACCGCTCGAAGACGGGCGTCTTGTCGTTGAGGTTGTAGTCGTCCAGCGTCGCGTCGATGACCGACTCCGCCACCTTGGTCGGTCGGCCTTCGTACTTGGCGCGCGGGTTGAGGCTGGTCGCGGCGAGGAAGTAGGCCATGCTCGCGGCGATCGCCACCAGCAGGACATTGCTGACCAGCCGCTTCAGCAGGTAGGCGCCCATCATCCTCCCCTCGTGTATCGCCGAGAGCGTGCGGGGCGACGTGAGTGGCCCGCTATCCGGGCACGTCAAAACCCCATGAAACGCACGATTGATCCCGCTTTTTACGTTTTATGCGGGATGTTGGAAACGATACCTGCGGCCAAGGCAAAGATAGGACGCGCCATGTAACGATCAGGCGTAACAGTGTCCGGATTCTGTAACACAACGGGCCTTCCGCACGATGTGACCTTCGGCACCTGATCGACATCACCGTAAACATCGGTTGTCCCTGTACGCCGGAGGGCGGCGGCCGGGACAACCCGGCCGCCGCCCTCGGTGAGCAGCGAGAAGATCGGTATGGGGATCGGCCGACGAAATCAGGCCGAGAGGAGCACCTCGCGCCGCTGCGCCACCTCACGGTCCCTGTCGGCCTGCTCGGCCTCGCGCGCTCCCGCCTCCTGCCGGGCCCTGCCGGTCCCGGGAGTCTCCTCGCGCATGCCCCACGGGGAGCCGTACTCGTTCAGCAGGTCCAGGAACGGCACCGCGTCGAACGCCTCCGGCCCCAGCACGCCGGCGTCCTTCCAGACGCCGGTGGCCAGCAGCTCCAGCGCGACCACGGGGTGCACGGCCGTCTGCCAGACCACGGCCTGGCAGCCGTACTCGCGCATGGACCATTCGTTGTCGACCACGTGGTACAGGTACACCTCGCGCGGCGCGCCGTCCTTGCCGGCGCCCTTCACCCACGTCCCGGCACAGGTCTTGCCGCGCATCCGGTCACCGAGCGTGGCCGGATCGGGCAGCCGGGCCGCGACCACGTCGCGCGGCGCGGCCTCGACCCCGCCGACCCGGATCTTGTCCGCGCTGTCCAGGCCGAGCTTGCGCAGGGTCTTCAGGACGCCGATGAACTCCTGGCCCAGGCCGTACTTGAACGTCACCCGCTTGGCGTCGATCCAGCGCGGGACGAGCAGGACCTCCTCGTGCTCGACGTTCACGCACTCGACCGGGCCGATGCCCTCGGGGAAGTCGAACACCTCCGGCTCGCTGAACGGCTCGGTGGTGTGCCAGGCCCCGTCCTCCCAGACGACCGGCGGGTTGAGGCACTCCTCGATGGTCGTCCAGATGGAGAAGGTCGGCGCGAAGTCGTAGCCCTCCACCACCAGGTTCGATCCGTCGCGGACACCGAGCTCCTCGATCTCCGAGAACAGGTGGTCGGCGGCGTAGCGGGCGAACACGTCGGCCAGGCCCGGCTCCACGCCCATGCCCACCAGGGCCAGCCGGCCGGAGTCGCGCCACGCGCCGTCCATGGCGAACTGCTCGTCGCCCAGCTTGACATGGGTCAGCTCGTACGGCCGCTGCGGGTGGGGCCGCGACAGGGACATCGCCATGTCCAGATAGTGCGCGCCGGCGTTCAGGGCGGCCCGGAACAGCGGCATGGTGAAGCGCGGGTCGACGGCGTTGAAGAGCACGTCACAGCGGTGCTCGGCGAGGGCGGCCTCCACGGCGGCCTGGTCGGAGGCGTCCAGCGCGATGGCGCTGAAGCGCGGGTCCCCGATCGCGGCCACCACGTCGGCGGCCCGGCTCTGTTTAGAGTCCGCCACCACGATGTGTTCGAAGAAATTTCGGCGGGCGGCGATCGGAACGACGGCGGAGCCGACGCCGCCGGCTCCCACAAGAAGGATTCTCATGGCGGGACTCTATCCACTGACTGACTGACCAGCCAATAGCGCGACCATGATTTTCTACCGAATCCATCGCTTGCGGGGACGCGGGCCACGGAAACCGTGGCGATACAGGGGGAAATGGCACGCGGAGGCGGCTCGTGGGCAGGCAGGCGGCTCACACGCGGGCGTGCGGGCGGGGCGCTCCGGGGTCGGGGGAGCGCCCGGAGCGCCCCTGGCAGGCCGCGCCCAGCGGGGGGACGGACGCGCCCGCAGCTCGATCGAACCCCGGCCGGGTCAGCTCACCAGCTTGCGCCAGCGGTTCACCCAGTCGGTGTAGTCAGTGCATTCCCCGTCCAGGCCGCCGCAATCCCGTGACGGGCGGGCGGCGAAGAAAACGCGCTTCGACCAGATCTCGTCCCCGACGTGGTGGAGGTCGCAGATCGGGCGGGCCTGGCCGGTGCACGCCGCGGGGTTGGCCGGGGCCAGTCCCGTCCAGGCCGCGGCCTCCTGCTGCACCGCGGGCGAGGTGACCCAGTTCAGCCACCGGTAGGCGCAGTTCGGGCTGGCCGGCCTGGCTGTGATCATCCAGGAGTCGGCCCACCCGGTCATCGGCGCGTCGCCGAAGGCCCGGACCGGGCTGTCCGCACGCTTGAAGAGGTCGGCGTGGTACGGCCACGCCTGCGCCAGCCGCACCGATCCGCCCGCGACGGCGCGGATCAGCTCGATCGGGTCCCGCCAGTAGACCCGGTCGGCGCCGTCCTTCTCGGCCAGCAGCTTCTCCGCCGCGCCGAGCTGGTCGGGGGTGAGCTGGAACGGGTCGTCGATCCCGAGGGCGGGCTCCGTCTCCTTGAGCACGAGCGCGGCGTCGGCGATGCTCAGCGGGGTGTCCCTGATCGCGGCGGGGCCGTCCGCGTAGAGGGCCCGGGGGCCGTCGTGGCGGCCCTCGCCGTGCAGGACCAGGTTGACCCCCCACAGGTAGGGGATGCCGTAGACCTTCTCCCCCGATCGCAGGGCGGGCAGCTCGCGCAGCCGGGCGGGGATGTCGTCGTAGCCCTCGACGAGAGCGGTGTCGAGCGGGGACGCGCCGCCCTCCGCGATCAGCGCCCCGGCCAGGTCGGGGGAGGGCGAGACGACGTCGTAGACGCCGGCGCCGAGCTTGTCCGCCATCTCCGCGCTCGTCCGGACCCGGTCGAGCGTGGCGACCCGGCAGCCGCTCTCCTGCTCGAACGACGCCACCCAGTCGGCCTCCGAGCTCGTCCCGCCGTACTCGACGTGGCCCTGGAAGGTGAGCACCCGCAGGGCGCCCTCGGACGCGCCGATGGACGCCGAGGGCGTGGGGCTCGGGCTGCCGGCCGCGGTGGAGGGGGCCGGGGTGGGCGAGGCCGAACCGGACGGAGCGGGGGTGGGCGAGACCGTGCCGGACGGGTCCGCGACCGGGGACGCGGCCGCGATCGGCCGGGCGTTCCCGGGCCCGGCCGCGAGCCGGGCGCCGTCGACCCCCGTCGCGCAGGCCGCGAGCGCCAGGACTCCCGCCCCGGCCACCGCCGCCAGGCGGGTACGGCGAAGCCTGTCCCTGCCCACGAAACCCCCTCACGACCCCGCCGTCCGGTTCTCCTGGGAGCCTACCGGCCCGGAGGATACCTCCGGATGACCTGCGGCATACCCGGGCTCGACCCGGACGGGCGGGGCCGCGCCCGGGTCACCTGTTCGTGGGGAACCCCAGGTTGACGCCGCCGTGGCTCGGGTCGAGCCAGCGCGAGGTGACGACCTTGCCGCGGGTGTAGAAGTGCACGCCCTCGGTCCCGTGGACGTGGGTGTCCCCGAAGAGGGAGGCCTTCCAGCCGCCGAAGCTGTAGAACGCCATCGGCACCGGGATCGGCACGTTGATGCCGACCATGCCGACCTCCACCTCGTTCTGGAAGCGCCGGGCGGCGCCGCCGTCGTTGGTGAAGACGGCCGTGCCGTTGCCGTACTCGCCGCCGTTGATCAGCTCCAGGCCCTCCTCGTAGGAGGAGACCCGCACGATCGACAGGACCGGGCCGAAGATCTCCTCGGTGTGCACCCGGGAGCCCGGCCGGACGTGGTCGAGCACGGTGGGGCCGAGCCAGAATCCGGGGGTCTCCTCCGCCGCGGCGCCGCCCAGGACCTGGGTCTTGCGGCCGTCCACCACGATCTCGAAGCCCTCGTCGAGGTCGAGGTAGGAGGCGACCTTGTCCCGGTGGACCTGGGTGACCAGCGGGCCCATCTCGGACTTCGGGTCGTCGCCGGGGCCGACGACCAGCCGCTCCACCCGCTCGACGATCTTCCTGACGAGCTCGTCGCCGACCGGGTCCACCGCCAGCACGACGGAGATCGCCATGCAGCGCTCCCCCGCCGAGCCGAAGCCCGCCGAGACGGCGGAGTCCGCGACGAGGTCGAGGTCGGCGTCGGGCAGGACCAGCATGTGGTTCTTGGCCCCGCCGAGCGCCTGGACCCGCTTGCCGTGGGAGGTGCCGGTCTCGTAGACGTACTTGGCGATGGGGGTCGAGCCGACGAAGGAGACCGCCTTGACGTCCGGGTGCTCCAGCAGCCGGTCCACGGCCTCCTTGTCGCCCTGGACGACGGTGAAGATCCCGTCGGGCAGCCCCGCCTCCTTCCAGAGCCGGGCCATCAGCAGCGACGCCGACGGGTCCCGCTCGGACGGCTTGAGCACGAACGCGTTGCCGCAGGCGACGGCGATGGGGAACATCCACATCGGCACCATGGCCGGGAAGTTGAACGGGGTGATCCCGGCCACCACGCCGAGCGGCTGGCGGATCGAGTAGGAGTCGACCCGGGTGGAGACGCCCTCGGAGAAGCCGCCCTTGAGCAGGTGCGGGATGCCGCAGGCGAACTCCACGACCTCCAGCCCGCGGGCGACCTCGCCGAGCGCGTCGGAGTGGACCTTGCCGTGCTCGGAGCTGATCAGCGCGGCGAGCTCGTCGCGGTGGGCGTACATCAGCTCGCGGAAGCGGAACAGCACCTGCGCCCGCTTGACCAGCGAGGCGTCCCGCCAGGCGGGCCAGGCGGCCGCGGCGGCGGCCACCGCCGCGTCCACCTCCGCGGCCGAGGCCAGGTGGACCCTCCCGCTGACCTCCCCCGTCGCCGGGTTGAAGATCTCGGAGGTGCGGCCCTCGCCCTCGACGGGGGTCCCGTTGATCCAGTGGGTGACGTTCTTCACGATCCTGTGCTCCTAAGAGGTTGTCCGGTGCGCCCGGGTCGCTCCCCGCGGCGCGACGACCTCTGTCTAGATCTCTGCGTTGATGACTTCGAGCGCGTTGACGATGATGCCGAGGCCCTCGGCGGCTTCCTCCGTCGTCAGCGTGAGCGGCGGCGCCATGCGCAGCACGTTGCCGTGCAGGCCGCCCTTGCCCGCCAGCAGGCCGGCCTTCTTCGTCTCCTCCATGAACCGGGCCGCGAGCGCCGGGGAGGGCGCGCCGGTGGCGGGGTCGACCAGCTCGACGGCGAACATCAGGCCCTTGCCGCGCACGTCGCCGACTATCGGCAGGCGCGCGGCGGCCTCGCGGAGCCCGTCGATGATCAGCGCGCCGGTCCGGGCGGCGTTGGCCTGGAGGTCGTGGTCGAGGACGTAGTCGAGGGTGGCGTTGGCCGCGGCCATGGAGATCGGGTTGCCGCCGAAGGTCGCCAGGCCGGTGGCGTGCAGGCCGTCCATCAGGTCGCCCCGGGCCACGACGCCGCCGACCGCGAAGCCGTTGCCGATCCCCTTGGCGAAGGTCATCATGTCCGGCGTGACGCCGTGGTTCTGGATGCCGAAGAAGGCCGAGCCGGTACGGCCCCAGCCGGTCTGCACCTCGTCCGAGATGAACAGGATGCCCTGCTCGTCGAGGACCTCCTTGTAGGCGGCGAACAGGCCGTCGGGAGCCATGGTGAACCCGCCCACGCCCTGGATCGGCTCGGCGATCAGCGCGGCGACGTCGCCGCCGACCGCGGTGGACAGCACGTGGCGCAGGTCCTCGACGCAGACCTTGACGTAGTCGGCGTCCGACAGGCCGCGGAACTGGGTGAGGTGCCGGTCGGCTCCGTGCAGGAAGTGCACGTTCAGCGGCGAGAGCGAGTTGTTCTTCCAGGAGCGGTTGCTGGTCACGCCGAGCGCGCCGAAGCTGCGGCCGTGGTAGCTCTGCCGCATGGCCAGCACCTGGTCGGACTTGCGCGCGTAGGTCGCCAGCAGCAGGGCCGTCTCGTTGGCCTCGGTGCCGGAGTTGGTGAAGAAGACCTTCGCGTTCTCGATCCCGGAGAGCTTGGCGATCTTCTCGGCCAGCTCGATCTGGCCGCGCAGGAGGTAGACGGTGGAGGTGTGCACGACGCCGGTGGCGATCTGCCGCTCGACGGCCTCGCGGACCTCGGGCACGTCATACCCGATCATGTTGGTCAGGATGCCCGCGAAGAAGTCCAGGTAGCTCTTGCCCGACGCGTCGACGACCCGGTTGCCCTTGCCGCTGACGATCTCGATGGGCTCGTTGTAGTAAAGGGCCACCCAGTTGGGCATGACCGCCCGGTGGCGCGCAAGAAGGTCCGACATGCATTGAGTATGTCGGTTCACGGCCACCGCTCCTACCGCCAACCTGTCGGGACATGAAGATTAAACCCGTCATGTTGTCAGGTGGAGCGGTGGCCGCGCGTCCCCCGTCACCCGGCCCGCGCCGGATCAGCCCGGAATGCCGGAGGTCTCGGCGACCGGCTCCGCGCCCGGAGCCGCCGCGGGCTTCGGCAGGGGACGGATCACCGTCAGGGCCAGGACGGCCGCGGCCAGGCAGAAGATGACGCCGACCCAGGAGCCGAACGACATGGCCGAGACGAACGACTCGCGGGCGGTCTCCAGCAGTCCCGGGTCGCCGAGCCGGATCGCCCCGGCGATCGAGTCGCGGGCGGCGGCGGGCGCGTCCTGCGGCATCGAGGAGGTGTAGACCCCGGCGAGCACGCTGCCGAGCGCGGCGACGCTCAGCGCCATCCCGACCTGCTGGACGGTGTCGTTCAGCGCCGAGCCGACGCCCGCGTGCGCCGGCGGGACCGCGCCCATCAGGGTCGCGTAGGCCGCCGGGCCCGCGAGGCCGCCGCCGATCCCCATGACCATCAGGCCGGTGATCAGCATGCCGTACCCGCTCTCGGCGGTCATGAAGGCGAGCACGCCGAAGCCGAGCGCCATGACGCCCAGGCCGGCGGCCATGAGCGCGCGGTTGCTCACCTTCTGCCCCAGGCCCGCGCCGACCGCGTTGAACAGGGCGGCGGCCACCGCGTACGGCAGCAGCGCGAGCCCCGCCTTCATGGGGTCGTAGCCCAGCACGAACTGCAGGTACTGGGTGAGCATCAGCAGCAGGGCGCCCGTGCCGAACGACAGCAGCACGATGGAGAAGCTCGCCCCGCTGAAGTTGCGGTCGCGGAAGAGCTCCAGCGGGAGCATCGGGTGCTCGGAGCGGCGCTCCCAGAGCACGAACCCGCCCAGGGCGAGCACGGTCAGCGCCGCCGCGGTCAGCACTTCGGCCGAGCCCAGCCCCTTGGCCGGGGTGGAGATCACCACGAAGACCAGCGCGCTCATGCCCACGATGGACAGCACCACGCCGAGCGGGTCGAGCCGCCGGACCAGGCCGCGCGACTCGGGCATCAGCGCGACCGCCGCCACGATCGCCACGGCGGCCACCGGCACGTTGAGCAGGAAGATCGATCCCCACCAGTAGTGCTCCAGCAGGAAACCGCCCAGCGTGGGCCCGGCGATCACACCGACCATGGCCACGGCGCTCCAGGCCGCGATGGCCTTGCGGCGCTCACTCTCGTCGAAGACGGTGATCAGGATGGACAGGGTGCTCGGCATCAGGATGGAGCCGCCGACGCCCATCAGCGCGCGCACGGCGATCAGGTGCCAGGGCTCGGTGACCACCAGCGCCAGCGCCGAGGCCCCGCCGAACAGCGCCAAGCCGATGATCAGGAAGCGGCGGCGGCCGTACCGGTCGGAGAGGCTGCCCGAGGTGAGCAGCAGACCCGCGAAGACCAGGATGTAGGCGTCGAGGATCCACTGGATGTCCGAAGGGCTGGCGCCCAGGTCGGTCATCAGGGCCGGGATGGCCAGGTTCAGGACGGTGTTGTCCACCACCAGGACCAGCAGGCTCAGGCAGAGGACGCCGAGGATCCACCAGCGCCGGGGGTCCCGCTCGTCCCGCACATCGTTCGATTCGGATCGTACAGTGTTCGATTCCACTCACACAGCGTACGACAACAGTCGAACAGTGTGCGAGGGGATTTATGCTTGAACGGTGAAAGAGCCCTTCACCTCCGTGTGGACCCGCGAGAGCCGGCCCGCCAAGAGCCCCGGCCTGAGCCGCGACCAGATCGTCCGCGCGGCCATGGAGATCCTGGACGCCGAGGGGGTGGACGCGCTGAGCATGCGCCGCCTGGGCGCGAAGCTGGGCTCCGGCGCCACCAGCCTCTACTGGCACATCGCACACAAGGACGAGCTGATGGAGCTCGTCATGGACGAGGTCTACGGCGAGGTCCCGCTCCCCGATCCCGCGGTGACCTCCTGGGAGGACATGGTCTCGATCTTCGCGTACGGCCTGCGCACGACGCTCTCCGAGCACCCGTGGGTGATCTCCCTCATCGGGAGCAGGCCGTCCCTCGGCCCCCGGGCGATGAACCTGTCCTCCCGCATGCAGCAGGTCTTCGAGCGGGCGGGCTTCACGGGCCCGCTGCTGGACTACACGCTCTCCACCGTGCTGGCCTTCGTCCTCGGCTGGACCGGGCCCGAGATCGCCTGGCGGGCCGCCCGCGAGCGCTCGGGGCTGACCGGCGAGGAACTGGACGCCGCCATGAAAGAGACCGTGCACCGGGCCGCCCGCGACTACCCGGAACTCGTCAAGCGCTACGACGAGCACCAGGCGCAGGATCCCGAGGTCATCCAGGCGCTCGCCTTCGACTTCGGCCTCACCTGCCTCCTCGACGGGCTGCGGGTGCGGCTGGCCGCGGGCAAGGAGGACAACCAGCGTTTCGCACCCCCGTCCACGGCAGAGCATGACGAATCAACCAAAAACATGATGTAAGACAACAAGTGGGCGTAGTTACACTCTGCATGGATATCCTCGGTTATCCTCGGTGAGTGCTGCCCACCATCGCCGACGTCCTGGCCCTGGACACCGTCCGCCGGGGCAATCCCCGCGTCGTCGCCGGCGCCGACCGGCTGGACACCCGTGTGCGCTGGGTCCACGTCGGCGAGGTCACCGACATCGCCCACCTGCTGCGCGGCGGTGAGCTGGTGCTCACCACCGGCATCGCGCTGCCCGACGACCACGACAAGCTCGCCGCCTACGTCGCCGAACTGGCCTCGGTCGGCGCGTCCGGGCTCATCGTGGAGCTGGGCCGCAAGTTCGTCAGGGAGCTCCCCCGGTGCGTGGTCGACACCGCCGAGGAGCACGGCCTGCCGCTGATCACCCTGGCCCGCGAGACCCCGTTCGTGCAGATCACCGAGTCGGTCCACGCCCGGATCATCGACCGCCAGCTGGAGGAGCTGCGCGCCTCCGAGCAGCTCCACGAGGTCTTCACCGAGCTCTCGGTCGAGGGCGCGTCCCCGGCCGAGGTGCTCAGCCAGGTCGCCCGGCTCTCCGGCCGACCCGTGCTGCTGGAGAACCTCGCCCATCAGGTCCTCGCCTGCGAGACCGCGGGACGCGACACCGGCACGCTGCTCGCCAGCTGGGAGAGCCGCTCCCGCGCGGTCGTGCTCCAGCAGCGCACCGCCTACGACGCCGCCTCCGGCTGGCTGGTGACCGTGGTCGGCGCCCGGGGTCAGGACTGGGGCCGGTTGATCCTGCTCTGCGACGCGGAGCCCACCCCCCGCGACATCGTGCTCGCCGAGCGCGCGGCGACCACGCTGGCCCTGGGCCGGCTGCTGGAGCGGCACCAGGAGTCGCTGGAGCGCCAGGCCCACGGCACGATCATCACCGGCATCCTCACCCACGCCTACGCCGACCCCGACGAGGCCGCGGCCCGCGCCCGCGCGGTCGGCGTGCCGCTCACCGGGCGCAAGCTGATCAGCGCGGTGCTCCGCCTGGCGGAGTCGCCCGAGGGCGCGCCGGACGGGCAGGAGCAGCTCGCCCGGCTCGGCGAGCTGGCCGACGCCACCGCCGCCGCCTGCCGCGACGCCCGCCTCCCCTCCCTGGTCGGGGCCCTCGACCAGAACCGCGTCGGCGTCCTGCTCCCGCTGCCCCCGCGGACCTTCGCCGAGCCGGCCCTGACCTCCCTGTCCGAACGCCTGCGCGCGCTGTTCGCCATCCCGTTCGTGCTCGCCGCGGGTTCGGTGGTCGAGTCCATCCGCGACGTACGGCGCAGCTTCCTGGAGGCCGAGCAGGTCGCCGACGTCGCCGTCCGGCAACCCGACGGCCGGCCCTTCTACCGCCTGCCCGACCTGCGCCTGCGCGGCCTGCTCCACCTGCTGCGCGACGACGCCCGGCTGCAGACCTTCGCCGAGCGCGAGCTCGGCCCGCTGCTGGCCCACGACGCCCAGCGCGGCGGCGACCTGGCCCGGATCCTCCGCATCTATCTGGACGCCGGACGGAACAAGGCCGTCGCGGCGCAGAAGGCCCACCTGTCCAGACCCGCCTTCTACGACCGGCTCCGCCGGCTGGAGCGCATCCTCGACACCGACCTCGACGACGCGGAGTCGTGCCTGTCCCTGCACGTCGCCCTGCTGGCCTTGGAGTCCTTCCGCAGGGACGCCCCCCGCATCTGACCTCCCGCTGAGGGCGCGTCCCGGGGGCGCACCAGGGGGAATACCATTTCCCGCTATTTCTCGCATTCCGGCCACATTGCCAGGTGGATCCCGCAACGATGGTTCACCGAAGTTTGACCATTAACGGGGAGACACATATGTCACGACGTCTTGTCGCCGGTTTGTCGGTAATGGCGCTCACCGCCACCGCGCTTCCCGCGTGGGCGGGGAGCGTGGAGAGCCCGCCGTTCCCAGGCTCGGCGTTCCCGCTCGGCGAGCGTGCCGCTCCGCTGAAGAGCCAGCGCACGGTGGCCCGGGGCGTCGATCTCTTCAGCGTGATGCACGGCAAGTCCACCCAGGGATGGACGGTGTCGGTGCTGATGCCCAACGGGCACGACAACGGCACCCTGCCCGTCGCCCAGGCGAAGGCCGCGGAGGTCGAGGCCGCCGGATTCACCCCCAGCGTCCTGCGGATCGTACAGCCCGCCGCGGCGGACGCCCCGGCCGTGGAGCGGTACATGGTCCGGATGGGGCTGTGGCCGTTCAAGCAGCGCGCCAAGGCGGACAAGCTGGTGAAGGAGCTCAAGGAAGCCGGCATCCGGGCCAAGACCGACTACCTCGGCGACGACGGGGACGCGGGCACCGGCCCGTGGGAGATGCGCGTGGTGATGGTGGACCCGAGGACGTTCCGGGGGTCCTACAAGACCAGCGTGGGAGTCAACGTCGCCAAGCGTGAGACCACCAGCTCCATGTCCAAGCGCGTCAAGGCCATCGCGGGCGTCAACGGCGGATTCTTCAACATCCACACCGCCAGGGCGCTCCAAGGCGACCCGGTCGGCGTCTCGGTGGTGGGCGGGAAGCTGCTCAGCGAGGGGGTTCCCGGCCGCAGCGGGCTGGTCATCACCGGCCGCAAGGCGCGCATCACCGAGCTGAAGACCACGGTCACCGCGATCTCCTCGGACGGGGCGAGAATCGAGGTGAAGGGCGTCAACCGGGCCGCCGGCGCCGAGGAACTGGTCCTCTACACCGAGGAGTTCGGCGCCAAGACCGCCGCGGACGGCGGGACCGAGATCGTGGTCGACGCCCAGGGCAGGATCGTCACGGCCCGCGCCGCCGGGGGCGCCGTCCCCCGCGGCCACTACGTCCTGCACGGCACCGGCGCCATGGCCGAGTGGCTCTACGAGCACGCCTGGGAGACCTGGACCATGAAGCTCGACACCAGGGTCGCCGACCTGCGGACGCGGCGGGCCGTACCCCTCACCCCGGACACGTACGTGATGGGCGGCGGCGTCGGGCTGGTCAGGAACGGCCGCGTCCGGATCACCGCGGGGGCCGACGGGCACGCCTCGGTCAACATGATGCTCCGCCGCCACCCGCGCACGATGGTCGGCGTCACCAGGTCCGGCGGGCTGATCCTGGTCACCGTCGACGGCCGCAACCCCGGCGTCTCCGTCGGCGCGTCGATGGTCGAGGCCGCGCAGCTCATGCGCTGGCTCGGCGCCAAGCAGGCCATCAATTTCGACGGCGGCGGCTCCACCGCGATGGTCGTCGGCCACAAGGTCATCAACCGTCCCTCCGACGGCCGGGAACGGACCGTCGGCGACGCCCTGTTCATCACCCCCTGACGGTCATTCCCTGACGGTCCCGCGGCCCGTCGCGGAGGGGCGGCCGTCCCGGAAGGGATGCCGGAAAACAAAAAAGGGGCCGCCCCACACGGGGCGACCCCTTTCAAAAGA
>NZ_BOOH01000062.1 GCF_016863135.1 Planobispora longispora | reverse complement strand
AAGTGCCCCGCCACCGGCACCGTCGGCGGCACGGCCTACGCCTTCTGCAACGGCCAGTGGTGGAGCTACGACACCCCGGCCACCATCGCGGGCAAGATGACCTACGCCAAGAACCAGGGTCTGGGCGGCGCCTTCTTCTGGGAGACCAGCGGCGACACGGCCAACGGTGAGCTGATCACCGCCATGGCCAACGGACTCAAGTAATATTTCGCTCACTCGGCCCTCCGTGCGCGTCACGCCGCGGGGGGCCGAGCCATGTCCCGGACCGCCCGCATTGCCCGCACCGCCCGGACCACCCGGACCGTCGCCGTCACGGCGAGAGCTCCACGCGCGCCGTCACACCGAGGTCCGCACGCGCCGTCACACCGAGAACTCCACGCGGGCCGTCACAACGAGAACTCCACGCGCGGCGAGGAGGGGGTCGGGATCGCGGTCTCCGGCGATGTCCGCCAGACCTCGCCCAGCCCGTCCGCGATCGCGGCCACGAGATCCGGGACGTCCGCGGCCGCCGAACCGTGCATCGCCTCGGCGACGATCAGGACCGCGGCCGTCGTCTCCCGGACGGACGAGTGGCCGCTCTGCCGGTTCGTCCACCGCCGGGCGTGGGCCCGCCCGGCGGCGTCGGCGAAGATCACTTCCCGCGCGTCGGGGTGCTCCGTCTCCCCGGAGAAGGCGAGGTAGTCCTCGTCGCCTCTCGCGTGCCGTACCTCCAGCCCTCCGGAGACCGCGGCGACGTCGAACACCGCCACCGGGATCGCGAAGGCGAGCGAGATCGCGTTGCAGAGATCGACCAGGGGATGGATCCGGGGAAGGGCCCCCTCCTTCCTGAATCGCCGCAGCAGGGACTCCGAGGCGCACCGGTACTGCGTGGGCTTGAGCCCCATCCTGGAGAAGGCGCGCCGCCACGCCTGGATCTCGGGGAACTCCGCCTCCGTGCCCGTCGCGAGCCGCGCCTGGGCGACGGCGGTGAACTTCGCGATCAGGGAGTCGGCGGCTCCGTCGGGGGTGATCCCGGCGGCCGCGACCGTGCCGGCGACGAGCTCCGGGTACTCCGACCGGATCGCGTCCGAGTGCTGAAAGCGGATGAGGCGGGTTCCTTGGGTCATGCGTCCACCCTGCCGCCGCGGCCCCCCGGAGGGACAGGGCCAATGGCCGTGACCTCGGCAGGTCCATGACGCGCGGGGCCCGCGGGTTTCCGGGGGAGTCTGAACGTCCCCTGAGAAGATCCACGCAATGGGGCCGGAGGTATTCACCGCGAGGGATCATCTGCCTAGACTCCAAATCGCCCGTTTTATCCCCCCGGAGGACGCGTGCGACTTCGAGCTCTCGTGGCCACGGCGATCGTGCTCACCATCATCCCTGCCGCGCCCGCGCTCGCCGAGAACTCACCCGCGCCGTCGCCGGCGGCCGCGGAGAGCCCGGCCGCGCCGTCCCCGGCCCCCGAGGAGAGCCCCGCTCCGGACGCCGCGAGCCCGTCCCCCGCGGAGGCGACACCGCCCGCGACGCCCGCGCCGAAGCTCGAGGAGGGGCTCACCGCCGACGAGGACGGGGCCCGGGTCATCGTCGAGGTGACCGCCCCCGCCGAGACCGCCCCGGTGGCGGCGCAGGCCCAGGCGCTGCCCGGCGCCGAGGTCGTCCTCCAGCCGGCGGACACCTCCTTCATCGTGGTCGAGGCCACCGGTGACTCGCTGGCCGCGCTGGCCGAGGACCCCCGGGTGGTGTCGGTACGGCGGGACCGCGCCTACTCCCCCGCCGCCCTGGCCCCGAATCTGGGAGTCATCAGGGCGGAGGAGGTCCACAACACGGGGATCCGGGGCGAGAACCAGACGATCGCGGTCATCGACACCGGGATCGACGCCGACCATCCGTCCTTCGGCGGCAAGGTCGTGAGCCAGGCGTGCTTCTCCGTGGCGGACGGCACCTCGCAGACCCTCTGCCCCAACGGGCAGACGACCGACCTCGCATCCGCCGACGCCGAGACTCCCGCGTGCGTGCACAACGGCGTCAACCTCTGCGACCACGGCACCCACGTGGCGGGCATCGCCCACGCCGTCGCCCCCGGCGCCGACATCGTGGCCGTGCAGGTCTTCAGCCGGGACAACGACTGCTACGGCGACGGCGGCGGCGAGGTCTGCCTGACCGCCTACGAGTCCTCCATCCTGCTCGCCCTCGACCACATCGCCGGGCTCAAGGACGGCGGGCGCAACGTCGTCGCGGTGAACCTCAGTCTCGGCGGCGGGCTCTTCGAGGGTTCGTGCGACGGCCACCCCGAGCTCCAGACGATGCGTCAGAAGGTCGAGGCCCTGCGCGACAAGGGCGTGGCGGTCGTCGCCGCCGCCGGGAACGACGGTTTCGCGGGCGGCGGCGCGCCCGGGTGCCTCTCCGCCGCGGTGACCGTGGGCGCGACCGGCAACGACGATCGCGTCCCCCACTGGTCCAACCACGGCCCCACGCTCGACCTGTTCGCCCCCGGGGTCGAGATCGACTCCGCGGTGCCGGGCGGCCTGACCCAGGTCTACAGCGGGACCTCCATGGCCACCCCGCACGTCACCGGCGCCTTCGCCCTGATGGCGCAGAAGGAGGCCGGCGCCCCGGACGCGCTGCTCGGCAAGCTCAAGGCCGCGGGCCGCCCGATCGTCTACGGCGAGGTGACCGTCCCCCGGCTCGACGTGGGCGTCGCGATCCTCGGCGGCGCCCCCCAGCCCGGCGTCAGCCAGCAGCCCGAGCCCGGCGGCGACCCCGGTGACGACCCGTCCGACACCCCGACCCCGGACCCCAGCTCCGGCCCGGAGCCGGAGCCCGTACCCGACGACACCCCCGATCCGACCCCCGTCCCGCTGCCGACGGTCACCGTCACCGTGACCGTGACCGCCACTCCCCCCGCCGCGGCCCCCGCGGTGTGCACCCGGGGCAAGGGGAGGACGACCCTGACCGCCGCCCAGTGGGCCGTGGAGGTCGCCCGGGGCAGGGGAACACTCCCGGACGAGACCCTGAACTGCTATCTGCGCCTGGCCGCCAAGGCCAGCACGGTCTTCCCGGAGATCACGCGCGCCTCCACGCTCGGCACGGCCTACCGGGTGCTCAAGCCCTCCGGGAAGGCCGCCAAGTCCGCGAAGGCCGCGTTCGACAGGGAGCTGCTGGCCGCCTGGCTGAACTGGGCGCACGGCGCGGTGAACCTCACCGCGAAGGCCGGTGGGACGAGCACGGTCAAGACCGCCCTCGCCTCCGCCGAGAAGCGGCGCCTGGCGCGCCAGTCCCTGTCCGGAGCGGCCTCGGCGCTGCGGAAGCAGGTGAACACCCGCCGCCCCGCATAAGCCGCGGACGTGTCGCTTAGGGTGAAGTCATGGACGCGACCAAGGTGATCATCGACACCGTCGACCGTATCCGGCAGCGGCGGACCGCCCCGCTGATCCTTGAGCTCGACCTCAGCGAGGGGTTGACCGACGCGCCACCGACGGATCCGCTGAGCGCGATCACGTCCATGCGCAAGGCCCGCCTGGCCGAGGTGCTGTCCGGGCTCAAGCGCGCCCGGCAGGACAGCCGGGTCAAGGCGCTGATCGTCAAGATCGGCACGAACCCGCTGGGCCTGGCCATGGTGCAGGAGCTGCGTCAGGCGGTCATCAGGTTCCGCGCGGCGGGCAAGCTCACGGTGGTGTTCGCCGAGACGTTCGGCGAGTTCGGCGCGGGCACCGTCCCCTACTACCTGGCCAGCGCGTTCGAGCGCGTCTACCTCCAGCCCTCGGGCGACGTCGGGCTGACCGGCGTCTCGCTGGAGCAGCGCTTCGTCAAGGGCGCGCTCGGCAAGCTCGGCGTGGAGTACGAGCTGGCCCAGCGCCACGAGTACAAGACCGCCGCGAACATGTTCACCCAGGACCGCATGACCGAGCCGCACCGCGAGTCGGTGACGCGCATGGCCGCCTCCGTCACCGAGCAGATCGTCGCCGGCATCGCCGACGGGCGCGGGCTCGACCCGGCCAAGGTGCGCGAGCTCGTCGACCAGGGCCCGTTCATCGGCGCCGAGGCGATCGACGCGGGCCTGGTCGACAAGCTGGCCTACCGCGACGAGGTCTACGAGGAGACCAGGCGCTCCGCCGGCGACGGCGCCATGCTGCTCTACGTCGCCCGCTACCACCGCCACGGCCTCGCCAGGAAGCTCCCGCACCCGGGCGAGCAGGTCGTGGCCCTCGTCCAGGGTCACGGCCCGATCAAGCTCGGCCGCAGCGGGCGCAGCCCGCTCGGCGGCGGCGGGGCGATGGGCTCCGACACGATCTGCGCCGCCCTGCGCGCGGCCCGCCGCGACGACCACGTCAAGGCGATCGTCTTCCGGGTGGACAGCCCCGGCGGCTCCTACATCGCCTCCGACTCCATCTGGCGCGAGGTCGTGCTCACCCGCGAGGCGGGCAAGCCGGTGATCGTCTCCATGGGCGACGTGGCCGCCTCCGGCGGATACTTCGTCTCGATGGCCGCGGACGTCATCATCGCCCAGCCGGGCACGCTCACCGGCTCCATCGGCGTGTTCGGCGGCAAGCCCGTCATCGGCGAGCTGCTGGACAGGATCGGCGTGACCTCGGAGACGGTGAGCGAGGGCGCCAACGCCGCGATGTTCTCCACCGCGCACGGCTTCTCCGAGGCCCAGTGGGCGCGGGTCAACGCCTGGCTGGACCGCATCTACGACGACTTCGTCGGCAAGGCGGCCCAGGGCCGCGGCCTGACCCGCGAGCGCGCCCACGAGCTGGCCCGGGGTCGCGTCTGGACCGGCGCCGACGCCCGCGACGGCGGGCTGGTGGACGAGGTCGGCGGGCTGGAGGACGCCCTCGACCTGGCCCGCAAGCGGGCCGGGCTCCCAGTCGACGCGCCGGTCCGGACCTACCCCAAGCTGCACCCGCTGGAGCGGCTGCGCCCGCCGGAGTCCAGCGAGGACCGCGCGGCCGCGCTGTCCCGGGTCCGCGTCGAGGCCTGGGGCCCGCTCGCCGCCCTCGCCGGCGAGCTCGGCCTGTCGCCGTACGGCCCGCTGATCCTGCCCGGCACCTGGACCATCCGCTGAGCGCGATCCCCCGGCCCCGTCCCGGCCGGGGGACGCGGGCCTTCCGTCACGGATGATCCGTCCGTAGTGTCAGGTCCGACCACACGGACCGGCCGGCGGGAGTTCCGATGGCGGGGCGCCGTGCCCTGACCGCGGGAGGTCTCGGGGGACGGCGGGTGTCAGCCGGCGGGGCGGTAGCGGCCGCGGAGCCGTACCAGCGGGGAGGCGGTGGAGTCGACGTAGCCGACGGCCAGGACCCGGGCGATGTAGAGGGTGTGGTCCCCGGCCGGGACGACCTGGGTGGTCTCGGCCTCCAGGGCGGTGACGCCGTTCTCCACGACGAGCGCCTGACTCCGTTCGCCCCGGTGGTGCGGGGTCCCGGCGAGCAGGAGGCGGGCGCCGGGGCGGCCGGGGGTGGCGAAGCGGCTGGCGATCGCCTTCTGCTCCGCGGACAGCACGCTCACCGCCCAGCGGTCGTGCCGGAGCAGCAGCTCGTTGAGGTAGCCGCCGCTGGCCAGGCTGACCATCACCAGGGGCGGATCCAGGGAGACGGAGGCGAAGGTGGTCACGGTCGTGCCCACGTCGTCGCGGCCGTCCCGCACCGTCACGACCGAGACCGCCCCGGCCACCTGCGCCATCGCCTCGGTGAACTCACTCATCCCGCCCTCCTCACGCCGCACCACTCTAGACAAGGGGGAAGGGCCCCCTCCTGGGAGCCCTTCCCGGGTGCCGCGTCACGGAGAGCGGACTACAGCAGGCCGTTCTGGGTGAGCCAGTCCTTGGCCACCGCGTCGGGGTTCTCCTTGTCGACCGCGACGCGCTTCATCAGCGCGACGAGGCCGGCGGTGTCGAGCTTGGCGGAGACGGCGTTCAGGGTGGTCCTGACGGTGTCGTTCACGGCGGCCTTGTTCACCAGCGGCGTGATGTTCTCGGCGGCGAAGGCGTGCTTGTTGTCCTGGAGCGAGACCAGGTCGTTGACCACGATCTTGGGGTCGGTGGTGAAGACGTTGCCGACCTGGACGGTGCCGTCCTTGATGGCGTCGGCGGTGGCGGCGCCGGTCTTCTTCCACTCCTTGAACTCCAGGCCGTAGGTGTCCTTGAAGTTCTTCTCCTGGCGGCTCTGGAACTCCGGCGGACCGCCCACCACGTAGTTCTTCGAGACCTTGGCCAGGTCCTCGATCGTGGTCAGCCCGTCCTTCTCGGCGGTGGCCTTGGTGACGGTCAGCGAGTTGTTGTCCTCGGCCGCCGAGGGCTCCAGGATCTCCAGCTCGGCCGGGAGCTTCTCCTTCAGCGCGGCGACGACGTCGTCCTTGGTCTTGGCCGTGGCCGCCTTGTCGACGTAGCCCAGCAGCGAGCCGACGTACTCCGGCAGGATCGTCAGGCCGCCGCTCTTGACCTGGTCGTAGAGGACCTCGCGGCTGCCGACGTTGAGCTTCTCCTCGACCTGGACGCCCTTGGCGGCCAGCGCCTGGGAGTAGATCTCGGCCAGCAGGACGTTCTCCGGGAAGTCGGCCGAGCCGATGACGACCTTCCCCCCGGTGGCGGGCGCGGAGCCGGAGGCCGTCGGGGCCTCCGGGCTCTGCGACGCGCTGGTGAGCGGATCTCCGCCACCGCACGCGCCGAGAGTGAGCATCGCGGACAGGAGGACGGCCGCGGTGCCGAGCAAGCGCTTCATCGTGCTTTCCCTTCTAAAACGGGGGGTAATATATAGATTAGCGGACTTTCCGGCGCCGGCTCACCCCCGGGGAGACGCAGACGCGCTGGATCAGGGCGAACAGTCCCTGGACGGCCAGGGCCAGCAGTCCCACGAGGACCGCGCCGCCGACCGTGAGCTCATACCGCAGGGTCGCGAGGCCGTCGATGATGTAGCGGCCCAGGCCGCCCAGGCCCACGTAGGCGGCCACGGTCGCGGTGGCCACCACCTGGATCGCGGCGGTCCGCAGGCCGAGCAGGATCAGCGGGAGCGCGACCGGCACCAGCACCCGGCCGAGGACCTGGCCGCCGCGCAGGCCCATGCCGTACGCCGCGTCGCGCAGGTCCGGGTCCACGCCCCGGATGCCCTCGTAGGTGTTGACCAGGATGGGCGGCACGGCCAGCGCTATCAGCGGGACCAGCACCGGCGCGGTCGAGCCGACGCCCATCAGCAGCACGATGAGCACCAGCAGGCCCAGCGTCGGCAGGGCGCGCGCCGCGTTGGCGCTCAGCACCACCACCAGCGCGCCCCGGCCGGTGTGCCCGATCCACAGCCCGAGCGGCACCGCGATCAGTGTGGCGATCAGCAGCGAGAGGCCGGTGAACTCCAGGTGCTCGGCGAAGCGGAGCGGGATGCCGTCCGGGCCGGACCAGTTGGCCGGGTTCCCGAAGAAGTCGATCAGGAAGTTCACGCGACGCCCTCCCGCTCCGGCGAGGCCGCCGGCCGCGACCGCGGCAGGGCCCTCTTCCGCGTCCCCGTCCGCGCCACCGACCAGGGGGTCAGCCACCGCTGGACCAGGACCAGCAGCAGATCGGCGAGCACCGCCAGGAGCACGATCAGCACGATGCCCACGATGATCGGGGTGGGGAACTGCCGCTGCCAGCCGTCGGTGAACAGGTGGCCGAGCCCGCCCCGGCCGACCAGCGCGCCCACGCTCACCAGGCTGATGCTGGAGACCGTCGCCACCCGGAGCCCGGCGATCACGACCGGCACCGCGATCGGCAGCTCGACCGCGAGCAGCCTGCGCGCCGGGGTGAAGCCCATGGCCACCGCCGACTGGCGGACGTGCTCGGGCACCGAGTCGAGCCCGTCGACGACGGCCGGGAGCAGCACGGCCATCGCGTAGAAGGCGAGCGGCACGATGACGGTCGTCCGGGTGGCGAGGCCGGTGATCGGGAGAAGCACGATGAAGACGGCCAGCGAGGGCAGCGAGTAGACCACGTTCACCACGCCGGCCGTGGGCTGGTAGAGCCAGCGCCAGCGGACCGCGGCCAGCCCGAGCGGGAGCGCGACCAGCAGCCCGACGAGGACCGGCGCCAGCGCCATGACGACGTTGTCGACGACCAGTTCGCGGATCAGCGGCCCGTTGTTCCCGATCCACTCCCAGCGGATCAGCGGCTCCTCATCCACGCGCGTCCTCCGCGATCCGGGCCAGCGCCTCGTCCAGCGCCTCGCGGGTCACCACGCCCTCGACCCGGCCGGAGCCGTCCACCGCGAGCGCGTTCCCCGACGGGGACAGCAGCGTCGCGTCCAGCGCGGCGCGCAGCGAGTCGCGGCCCCGCACGAACGTCCCGTACGGCGCCGCCGGCACCTCGGCCAGCGTGCCGCCGGAGTCCGGCAGGTCCTTCGGGGCGACCCAGCCCAGCGGCCTGCCGCCGGAGTCCACCACGGCCAGCCACGCCTCGGCCGTGCCCCGCACCGAGGAGACCTCGGCGGAGACCGGCACGGTCAGGTCGGTGCGCAGGCGCAGCCCGTCGGCCGGCACGAACGACAGCCGCCGGATGCCCCGGTCGCGGCCGAGGAACTCGCGGACGAAGTCGTCGGCGGGTTCGGCCAGCAGTTCCGCCGGGGCGGCGAGCTGGGCCAACCGCCCGCCGACGCGGAGCACGGCCACCCGGTCGCCCAGCTTGACGGCCTCGTCGATGTCGTGGGTGACGAAGACGATGGTCTTGTTGAGCTCGGACTGCAGCCGGAGCAGCTCGTCCTGGAGGCTCGCGCGCACGATCGGGTCCACCGCGCTGAACGGCTCGTCCATCAGCAGCACCGGCGGGTCGGCGGCGAGTGCGCGCGCCACGCCGACGCGCTGCTGCTGGCCGCCGGAGAGCTGGAAGGGATAGCGCCCGGCGAGGCCGGGGTCGAGCCCGACCCGTTCCAGCAGCTCCATGGCCCGGGCCTGGGCCTTCTTCCGGTCCCAGCCGAGCAGGTAGGGCACCGTCGCCACATTGTCGACGATCTTGCGGTGCGGGAAGAGACCGGCCTGCTGGATGACGTAGCCGATGCCGCGCCGCAGGGTCGGCGGGTCGACGGTCGTCACGTCCACCCCGTCGAGCAGGATCCGCCCGGCCGACGGGTCGATCATCCGGTTGATCATGCGGAGCGAGGTGGTCTTGCCGCAGCCCGACGGCCCCACCAGGACGGTGATCTCCCCGGTCGGCGCCTCCAAGCTGAGATCGTCCACGGCGACGGTCCCGTCCGGGTACCGCTTGGTGACACCGTCAAATGTGATCATGCGTACCCCTGGTCTCCCGGCGGAGCCGCGGTCCCCTTACCCCGGCTGCCCCCTGATCCGCCGTGGATCAGCCTACGGCGGCTGCTTCCATCTCGTCCCATCTCCCCCAGTCAAACGTGTTCTACATCAAATAGGTATCCAATAATGCGAAGGGTCTCGATGACTTGGCATCATTGCCCATATCGTGGACATGAGTCCTTCCGTGTCACACACGCCCCACGCTTCACATCACCCGCCCGACCCCAGAGGAACCGGTCCCGCCGTGACCCCACCGCTCCTCACCCAGCGATCACGCGACGAACTGATCGCCGATCTCTACGACCGGCACGCCGCCGGCCTGTTCGCCTACTGCCGGGACCAGCTCGGGGATCCCGAGACCGCGGGCGCCACCGTGCTGGCCGTCCTGACCGCCGTGTCGTCGGTGGAGCCTCCGCGCGCCGCCCTCTACGCGCTCGCCCGCCGTGAGTTCGCCCGGCGCGACGTCGTCTACTCCCCGCCCCTGTCCGGGACCTCCCCCGGGGCCGACCCGGTCACCGCGTTCGTCGAGCGGGTCCTGCGCGACCTGCGCCCGCACCAGCGCGAGGTGCTGTACCTGTCCGGCGTGCGCGAGATGGACGTCGTCGAGATGTCCTGGGTGCTCGACGTGGCCGCCGACACCGCCGACGAGCTGACCGTGAGCGCCTGCCAGCGCTTCGCCCAGGCCCTGACCCTGGCCCTGTCCTCCGCCCGCGTCCCGGCCCGCGCGGAGGAGGCGTTCGGCGCCCTCGCCGTCGCCCCGATCCGCGACGTGCTCGCCCGCGCGCCCTGGGCCGTCCCGCCCGCCTCCCTGCGCGCCGCCGTGCTCGCCTCCTGCGGCGCCGGTACGGCCCCCGCCCCCCGGCCCGCGTCCGCGGCGGGCGCGTCCCTTCAGGTCAGACCGCTCTGGCCGACCGCGCCCGCGTGGCCGTCCTCCCCGGCCGGGACCGGCGCGCCGGCCGGTCACGACCTCCTCTCCCCGCGGCCCGCGGTTCCCGCGTCCCCTCCCCCCGCCGCCTTCGACGCCTTCACCCCGAGGGACCCATCCGCCTTCGACGCCTTCACCCCGAGGGACCCGGACGCCGTCTCCGCCCACGAGGCGACCACCGAGCCGATGCCCAAGCTGCGCGACGCGGTGCTGTCGGCCCTCGACGAGGCCGCCCCGCCGCCCCGCCGCCCCCGCCTGCAGCGGCCCCGGCCCAGGGTCGAGATGCCGCTGTCCGCGCCGATCCCGGCGGACATCCTGGAGAGCAACCCGCCCCGGCTGGACTACCCCCCGCTGGACGACCTGTTCCGCCCGCTCAGCAAGGAGCAGCGGGCGGCCCTGGCCTACACCGACAAGCTGGTCGCCTCGGCCCCGCGCGGAACCGCGGACGGGACACCCCGGAAGACCGCGGACGACGCGCAGGCCACGGGCACGGCTCCGCACGGGACCGCGGAGGCCGTCACGCCCTCGGACGCCGCCGGGGACTCCCGGGTCGCAGGGAACCTTGAGACCGCCAGCGGCCCTGAGACCACCGGGGCCTCCCGGGCCGCCGGGGAATCCGAGACCGCCGGAGCCTTCGGGGTGACCGGAAACCTCGCAGCCGCCGGGACTTCCGCCAGGAGTGGAGTCCTCGGGAACGGCGAGGGCGGCGAAGGCGAGGGGCTCTCCGGCTCCGGAGGACCCGGCGCCCAGGCGGGCGGCGGGATCCGGCGCAGGGACAAGCCGGCCAAGGCCAAGCACGGCGAGCATCACTACGACTGGATCTGGGAGCTGATCGGCTTCCTCATCTGCGTCGCGATCGCCCTGATCGTCTTCTTCGCCGTCCCGTCCGTCTCCGCCCCGTGAGAGACGGCGCCCCGCGGAGAACGACGCCCTCACACGGCGGGCAGGCAGGAGACAGTTGCCTGTCCGGCCGGGGACAACGATCCTCCGTGATTCCCGTTTGACTCCTTCACCCTGTGCGATGATAAACATGAAAGGCTCTTTGCAATCGGATGACTGCAGAGCGGAGTCATGACCGCGCCCTCAAGACTCACAGCAGAGGCCAGGCGATGAGAGCGATCGACTACGGCGAGATCAGCACCTTCTCCGCGAGCATGGGGCTCAGCGGAGACGTCGTCATCGTGCGGTTGTCGGGTGAGCTCGACATGGCGACGGCGCCCCGCCTGCATGTCCAGATCGCCGAGGCCACCCGCCTCATCTCCCCGCCCCGCCTGGTCATCGACGTCCAGTACCTCGACTTCTGCGACTCCTCCGGGCTGAACCTGATGGTGAAGACGCTCCACAGGGTGCAGCGCGAGGGCGGACGCCTGGTCCTGAGCGGGGTCGGCGGCCGGTTCGCCCGGCTTCTCCAGGTGACGAGGCTGGACCAGACGCTCCACTCGTACTCCACCGTCGAGACCGCCGTGGCGGAGCTCGGCGGCACCGGCTGAGGCCGGCCGCTCCGCCGGGAAGACCACAAAACCGGCCGCTCCGCCGGAAGGACCGCGCGGCCGGTCACTCCGCCGAGAGGATCAGCCCGCTGGTGGGAACGCCCGTCCCGGCCGTGACGAGGACGTTGTGCACGCCCGCCACCTGGTTGACCGACGTGCCGCGGATCTGCCGCACCGCCTCGGCGATGCCGTTCATGCCGTGGATGTACGCCTCGCCGAGCTGGCCCCCGTGCGGGTTCACCGGCAGACGTCCGTCGATCTCGATGCCGCCGTCGGCCACGTAGTCCCGCGCCTCGCCGCGCCCGCAGAAACCGAGTTCCTCCAGCTGGGTGAGGACGAACGGGGTGAAGTGGTCGTAGAGGATCGCGGTCTGCACGTCCGCGGGCCCGAGTCCGGCCTGTTCCCAGAGCCTCCCGCCGACGACGCCCATCTCCGGCAGGCCGGTCATGTCGTCGCGGTAGTAACTGGTCATCATCATCTGGCCCGCGCCCGACCCCTGGGCGGCGGCCCGGATCACCGCGGGTGAGCGGCGCAGGTCACGGGCGCGCTCGGCGGAGGTGACCACCAGGGCCACCGCGCCGTCGCTCTCCTGGCAGCAGTCGAGCAGGTGCAGCGGCTCCACGATCCACTTGGACTCCTGGTGCTCCCGGAGCGTGATCGGCCGCCGGTGGAACCAGGCGGCCGGGTTGGTGGCGGCGTGCCGCCGCATGGCCACCGCGACCCGGCCGAAGTCCTCCGACGTCACGCCGTAGGCGTGCATGTAGCGCCGGGCGAACATGGCCACCCAGGCGGCCGGGGTCATGAGCCCGTACGGCACGTGCCAGCTCATCTCCAGGCCCTGGGACGACGGCTCCCCGCCGATGCGGGCGTCGGGCTGGCCGAACCTGCGCCCGGAGCGCTCGTTGAACGCGCGGTAGCACACGACGGTCTCGGCGACCCCGGTGGCGACCGCCATCGCGGCGTGCAGCACCGTGCCGCAGGCCGCGCCGCCGCCGTAGTGGACGCGGGAGAAGAACGACAGGTCGCCGATGCCCGCCTCCCGGGCGACGGCGATCTCCTGGTTGGTGTCCTGGGTGTAGGTCACCATCCCGTCCACGTCGGCCGGGGTCAGGCCCGCGTCGTCCAGCGCCGCGAGCACGGCCTCGGCGGCGAGCCGGAGCTCGGACCGGCCGGACCGCTTGGAGAACTCGGTCGCGCCGATGCCCGCGACGGCCGTACGGCCGGAAAGGAAAGACACGTGCTGAACCTCTCGGGGTCGTGGATGGGCCTCACTCGCCGGGCAGGGCGAAGCGGACGGTGCCGGTGGCGTGGTCGCCCAGGCTGACCTTTCCGCGGACCTCGACGGTGAACTCGCCGTTCTCGTGGCCGACGACGGCGCCGGTGAAGGTCAGGGTGTCGCCCGCGTAGGCGGGGACGCCCAGCTTGACGTTGATCCCGCGGATCAGGGCGTCGGGGCCGGCCCAGTCGGTGACGTAGCGCTCGACCAGGCCCATGGTCGTCAGGATGTTGAGGAAGATGTCCTTCGACCCCTGCGCCCGGGCGCCCTCGACGTCGTGGTGGACGGGGGTGAAGTCCATCGTCGCCAGGGCCGTCGAGATGATCATCGTGGGGGTCAGCGGGACGACGAGTTCGGGGAGGACGGCTCCGATCCCGGCCTGGTCCTCGGTCAGTGTCCGCATCACGCCTCCCGGGGAGCCCACATGGGCAGGGTGAGCTCGTCGTCCATCTGGCGATACGTCACGCGTACCCGCATACCGATACCCACTTCCGAAGGAGCGCAGTCCACCACGTTGCCCACGATCCGCACCCCTTCCGGCAGTTGCACCACAGCGACCACGAAAGGCGTCTGACGTCCCGGAACCGGGGGGTTGTGGTGCACGACGTAGCTGTAGACCTCGCCCTCGCCGCTCGCCACGGCGTATCCGCGGTCGGTCGAGCGGCACGACGGGCACATCGGTCCGGGCGGGTGCCGGAGCTCCCCGCAGCCGCCGCACCGCTGGATGCGGAGCTCCCCCTGCGCGACGCCCTCCCAGAAGAAGGCGGTGTCGCCGTTGACCGCCGGTCTCAGCGGGTACGGCGCGCGCTCCCCGGCGCCGGCCTGGGGGGTCCCCTCCCCTGCTCCGGCCTGCGGGCCTTCCTCCCCGGCCGGGTCCTTCTTCTTCCGGGGCCGGAACTTCAGGACCCGGAAGAGCATCTCCGCCACCGCCTCGTCCCCGGAGTACCAGGTGACGTTCCAGGTCACGAAGTAGCCCTCGCCGAGCGCCGTGCGCTTGGGGCCCGCCAGCCCGGCGAAGCGGGTCGCCGGGACCAGCCGCTCGCCGGGCCTGATGTACCGGTGGTAGGTCTGCTCGCAGTTCGTCGCGACCACACCGGTGTAACCGCCCTCGTTGAGCGTGGCCAGCACGTCGTCGACCGGGGTGGGCGTCTGCCCGGCCTTCCGGTTCACCCCGGGCATGGTCCAGACCTGGATCATCGCCGGGGGCGCCACGATCCCGCCGTGCGCGCTCGCGGCGGCCGCCTCGGGGTCGGTGTAGACCGGGTTGGCGTCGCCCATGGCGTCGGTCCAGTGCCGGATCATCGGGAGGTTGACCGGGTCCGCCGCCGCGGCCCCGAAGACCTCGCCGGCCGCGATCTGCCGCTCGGCCAGCGTCATGAGCCGTTCGTGCAGGGTGGAGTCGGTGGTCACGGTCATCGCGGCGGCCCCGGCAGGTCGGTGGAGTCGGCGGGCGTGGCGGGGTCGGTGGTCACGGTCATCGCGGCGGCCTCGGCAGGTTCAGGCCGAGCATGGCGATCAGCTCGCGCTGCACCTCGTTGACGCCGCCGCCGAAGGTGAGCACGAGCGCGCCCTTGACGCCGTGGTCGAGCCGGTCGACGAACTCCGCCGTCTCCGGGTCGGCCGGGTCGCCGTAGCGCGCCAGGATGTCGCCGACGATCCGGCCGATCTCCTGCGTGCGCTCCGAGCCGTAGACCTTGGTGGCGGAGGCGTCGGGAGCACCCAGCCAGCCCAGGTCCATGTTGGCCGCCACCTGCCAGTTGAGCAGCTCGTTGGTGCGGAAGTAGGCGTACACCCGGCCCAGCGCCCGGCGCACCTCGGGCTCCCCGATCAGCCCGGTGTTGCGCGCCCAGCGCAGGAACCGGTCGTAGGTGTGCCCGAGGTTGCCCGCCGGGCCGAGCGTGACCCGCTCGTGGTTGAGCTGGTTGACGATCAGGTCCCAGCCCTTGTTCACCTCGCCCACGACCATGTCCACCGGGACGCGCACGTCCGAGTAGTAGGTGGAGTTGGTGTGGTGCCGCCCGTCCATGGTGATGATCGGGGTCCAGGAGTAGCCGGGGTCGGAGCAGTCGACGATCATCATCGTGATGCCGCGGTGCTTCTTGGCGTCCGGGTCGGTGCGGACGGCCAGCCAGATGTACTGGGCGTAGTGCGCGCCGGAGGTGAAGATCTTCTGGCCGTTGACCACGTAGTGGTCGCCGTCCAGGACCGCCGTGGTGCGCAGGGACGCCAGGTCGGTGCCCGCCTCCGGCTCGGAGTAGCCGATCGCGAAGTGGCACTCCCCGGCGAGGATGCGGGGCAGGAAGGACTCCTTCTGCGCCTGCGTGCCGTACTGCATCAGGGTCGGGCCGACGGTCTGCACGGTGATGAGCGGGTACGGCACCTCGGCCCGGGCGATCTCGTTGGCGAAGATCTGCTGTTCCAGCGGGCCGTATCCGCCGCCGCCGTACTCCTTGGGCCAGCCGATCCCGAGCTTGCCGTCGCGGCCGAGCCGGCGGCAGTGCTCCATGTAGGCGTCGCCGAACGGATCGTCGGCGATCTTCCTGCGGTCCTCGGCGGTCAGGCAGCCCCGGAAGTACTCGCGCAGCTCGTCGCGGAGTTGCTTCTGCTCGGGGGTCAGGTCGATCAGCATCAGACGAGTGCTCCGATCGTGTCGAGCTGGGCCTGCGCCCCGCCCAGCAGGTGGGCGTGGTGCTTGGTCCAGGCGAAGTGGCGGTGCAGCGGGTAGCTCACGTCCACTCCGATCCCGCCGTGCAGGTGCTGGCAGGTGTAGAGCGCCCGGACCGCGGCGTCGGCGGCGGTGAACGCCCCGATGGCCAGGTCGGCGTCGGCCTCCTCCTCCAGTCCCTCGGCCAGCCGCCAGGCGCCCGACCAGACGGCCACGTCCAGCGCCCGGCCGGCGATGTAGACGTCGGCGATCTGCACGGTCACCGCCTGGAACTCGGCCAGCGCCCGGCCGAACTGCCTGCGGGTCTTGAGATAGGCGGTGGTCAGCGCCAGCGCCCCGGCCAGCACGCCGGAGACCGTGGCGATGGTCCCGGCCGTCGTCATCCGCCGGAGGCCGGCGAAGGCCGCGCCGTCGGCGGCGCCGACCGGCTCGCCGGGGACGTCCTCCAGGGTGAACACGGCCCCCGGTTCCCCGGTGGACAGCGGCACGGGCGTCGCCGCGGCGGCCCCCGGCTCGATCAGGAACAGCCCGATCCCGTCGTCGGCGCCGGTCGCGGCGGGCACCAGGACCTTCGCCGCCTCGGCTCCGTAGGGCACCGCGCCCGTGCGCCCGCGCAGGACCCAGCCCCCGCCCTCCCGCCGGGCCGTGACGGCCGGGGCGGCGCCCAGGGCGCGGCCGGACTCGCGCGGCGCCGCGGCCAGGACGATCTCCCCCTCGGCCAGCGGGGCGAGGGCCTCGCGCTGCTCGCGGGAGCCGTACCGGGCGATGGTCGCCGCCGTGACCAGGCTCTGCAGGACGGGGACGGGCGCGACGCGGGCGCCGGTCTCGCGCAGGATCACGGCCATCTCCACCGGCCCGAGCCCCGCGCCGCCCGCCTCCTCGGGCAGGCACGCGCCGAGCAGGCCCGCCTGGGCCAGGGAGCGCCACAGTCCCGCGTCGTACGGCGCGCCGCTCGCCTCGTGCGCCTCGATCCGCGAGGTGGGAGCTTCCCCTTCGAACAGCTCCGCGGCGAGTTTGCGCAGGTCTTCCTGCGTCTCGTCAAGATTGAAGTCCACTAGCGCTCCAGAAGGTGCTCTCGGCCGTGCCGGCCGAATTCCTGCTCGATCTCCGTGACGTCCTGCGGGGTCAGCCGCCGCCAGCCCGGCTCGCGGGGCGGGCGCCACCACACGGGGTCGCCGGTCCGCCACGCCTCCGCGGCGAGCAGCCGCTTGATGATCTTGTTGGACGGGGTCTGCGGCAGCTCCGCGGCCGTGCGGACGTATCGGGGCACGGCTTTGGCCCCGATCTCCGGGCGGCCGGCCAGGAAATCCGCGAAGGCGCCGGGGTCGAAGGGGCCCTCCATGACGAGGGCGGCCATGACCTGGTCCCCGGCCGCCGCGTCGGGGACCGGGTAGACGGCGGCCTCGACCACGCCGGGGAACTCGCGGACGACCGCCTCGATCGGGGCGACCGCGAGGTTCTCCCCGTCGACGCGGAGCCGTTCGGTGCCGCGCCCGGCGAAGAACACGTAGCCGTTCCCGTCGGCGTAGGCCATGTCCCCGGACCAGAACTCCCCGTCGCGGACGCGCTCGCGGTCGGCGTCGGGGTCGTTGTAGTAGCCGTCGAACAGGCCCAGCCCGCCGGTGTTGACCAGTTCCCCGACGGCCTCGTCCGCGTTGAGCAGCCGGCCGTTCTCGATGACCGCCGGCGGGCATCTCCGGCCGGAGGGGTCGCGGATCTCGATGCCCTCGGGGAGCCGGCCCAGGCTGCCGGGCGGGCCGGACGGGTCGGGGGTGATCGCGATCGCGGTCTCGGTGGATCCGAAGGCGTCGATGACGTGACAGCCGAAGCGCTCGCCGAACCGGCGGGTGGCGGTGGCGCTCCCCTCGTTCCCGAAGGCGATCTTCAGGGTGTTGTCCCGGTCGTCCGGGGCCTCGGGGGTGGCCAGGACGTAGGACAGGGCCTTGCCGACGTAGTGCAGGTAGGTCACGCCGTACCGCCTGACGTCGGCCATGAGGCCCGAGGCGGAGAACTTCCGGCGCAGCGCCAGGGCGGCCCCGGAGGCCAGGGCGGGCGCGTAGGCGGCCATGATCGCCCCCGAGTGGAACAGCGGCATCGCGCAGTAGACGACGTCCTGCGGCGAGAGCAGCGCCGCCAGGCTCGTGCCCGGCACCGCGATCTTCCGCTGGGTCACGCGCACCGCCCGGGGCCGTCCCGAGGTCCCCGAGGTGAAGATCAGCATCACCAGCCCGTCGTCCCCGGCCCGGTCGGCGCCGCCGGGCCCGGCCGTCCGCAGGGCGGCGACCCGGTCGGCGAGGCCGGCGTAGGCGGGGTCGTGGAGGATGAGGTCCACGTGGGTGGCGTCGGCGTCCTGGGCGAGTTCGGCGGCGCCGCGGGTCGGGTTGAGGGCGACGATCACATGGCCGGACAGCGCGGCGCCGCCCAGCAGGAACAGCAACTCGGGGACGTTGTCGAACAGGACGCCCACGTGGACGGCCTTGCCCCGGGCGTCCAGCCGGGCCGCGCGGGCCCGGCACTCGGCGACGTACTCCCGCCAGCTCCAGACCCGCTCCTCGAAGAGCAGGCCGGGCCGGTCGTCTCCGGCACGCCGTTCCAGCAGCTCCGCCAGTGTGTCTCCGGCAGCTTCCCCTGACATCGCGCCTCCCGGGAGGGTCCTCAGGCAGCCGCTCGAAAAGTAGAACAGATTCTATTAATTGTCCAGAGGCTATCCATAACGGAGAAACACAACATGCTCTTATGGGGCATAAGCCGTGTAAGTTGCGGCATCCTTGTGACTGGCCAGTAACCAGCCGGAGTACACAGAAGTCAGATAACGTGTTCTTATGCGCACTCCGCATGCGACCATCGAGGCGGCGCCCACCTCGCGCGCCACCGGCACCTCCGCACCGAGCACCGCCGGACCGTCCACAGGCAAGGGGGCCCCCGGCGTGGCCAGCGAACCGGCATCCACCGGCGTCCGCACGAGAAGTCAGCACCAGCGGCGCAAGCGGATCGTGCAGGCCGCCGCCGCCCTCGCCTCGCGGGGCGGCGTCGAGGCCATGCAGATGCGCACCGTCGCCGAGCGCGCGGGCGTGGCGCTCGGCACGCTCTACCGCTACTTCCCCTCCAAGATGGATCTGGTCGTCGCCGTCGTCGGCGAGGAGATCGACCTGCTGGAGAACAGCATCGAGCGCCGCCCGCCCAGCGCCGTCACGCCCTCCGGCCGCGCCGTCGACGTCCTCATGCGGGCCACCCGGGGCCTCATGCGCGAGCCCGAGCTGGCCGACGCGCTCATCCGCTCGCTGATCATGGCCGAGGTGGAGACCCCCTTCGGCGACCGCATGGCGGGCCTGCTTCTCCGCGTCGCCGGGGACGGGCTCACCGCGGAGACCGCCACCGAGGAGCAGTTCGCCCTCACGGGCTCGCTCTCCAGCGTCTGGGTCCACGAACTGCTGGAGATGTTGCGAGGGCGCCGCACCCACGAGCAGGTCCAGCGCCGCGTCGAGATCGCCGCCGCCCGCCTCCTCGCCGATTTCACGGCCACGCCTTCCGCCTGAAACTAGAACTCGTTACAGTCGCATGCGAAGGCGACTGGAGCGTTGTTCTGGAGCCGGGCGCGGGCTCCGGGCCGTCAGACGAGGAGATCTCGGATGGGTGCAGTGATCGTCGAGGCCGTGCGCACTCCGATCGGCAAGCGGAACGGCCACCTGGCCGGTCTGAAACCGCAGGCGTTGCTCGCCGCCGCGCTGAACGGCCTGGTGGACCGGGCCGGGATCGACCCGGCGATCGTCGAGCAGGTCTTCGCCGGGTGCGTGACCCAGGCGGGCGAGCAGGGCGGGCACGTCGGGCGCTACGCCTGGCTCTACGCGGGCCTGCCGTACCAGACCGGCGTGACCACGGTCGACGCGCAGTGCGGATCCTCCCAGCAGGCCGTGCACCTCGTCGCGGCCCTCATCCAGGCGGGCGTCATCGAGGCCGGCGTCGCCTGCGGCGTGGAGGCGATGAGCCGGGCGCCGCTCGGCAGCAACGTGCTGCCCGCCAGCCCCCGCCCCGACGACTGGTCCATCGACATGCCCGACCAGTTCACCGCCGCCGAGCGGATCGCCCGGCGGCGCGGGCTGACCCGCGAGCGGCTCGACTGGTTCGGCGCCCGGTCCCAGCGGCTGGCCGCCAAGGCGTGGGCCGACGGGCGCTACGACCGGGAGGTCGTCAAGGTGACCGCGCCGGTCCTCGGCCAGGACGGGCAGCCGACCGGCGAGAGCCGCACGGTCGAGCGGGACCAGGGGCTGCGCGAGACCACGGCGGAGGGGCTGGCCGCGCTCCGGCCGGTCCTCGGCGAGGACGGCCTGCACACCGCGGGCACCTCCTCGCAGATCTCCGACGGCGCCGCGGCGGTGCTGCTGATGAGCGAGGAGGCCGCCGCCCGGCACGGCCTGCGCCCCCGCGCCCGCATCCTCGCCCAGGCGCTCGTCGGCTCCGAGCCGTACTACCACCTGGACGGCCCGGTGGACGCCACCGCCAAGGTCCTGTCCACGGCCGGGATGACCGTGGACGACATCGACCGCTTCGAGGTGAACGAGGCGTTCGCCTCGGTCGTCCTGTCATGGGCGTCGGTGCACGGGCCGGACCTGGACCGGGTCAACGCCAACGGCGGGGCCATCGCGATCGGCCACCCCGTCGGCGCCACCGGCTCCCGGCTGATCACCAGCGCCCTGCACGAGCTGGAGCGGTCCGACTCCTCGACCGCGCTGGTGTCGATGTGCGCGGGCGGGGCCCTGGCCACCGCGACCATCCTCGAACGCGTCTGACGGCGTCCCGGAAGCGCCCCTCCGGAGGTCGCCGCCGGAAACGTCCGAGGACACCGCGGGCCCCCTCGCGGGGAACGACCGAGCAACCCTTCGAACCGGGAGCGTCCGCATTGAAGACCCGCCGCAGGCCGTACAGCGAGCAGCGCCCGACCGACCTCGGCGGCGGGGTGTGGAGCGTCCCGGTCCCCATCCCGGGCAACCCGCTCGGCTACACGCTCGTCTACGCGATCGAGTCCCCCGGCGGGCCGGTCCTCGTCGACGCGGGCTGGAACCACCCCGACGCCTGGCTGGCGCTCCGGGACGGCCTCGACTCGGCCGGCATCGGCGTGCGCGAGGTCCGGGGCGTGGTGGTCACCCACTTCCACCCGGACCACGCCGGGCTCGCCGGGCAGGTCCGGGAGGAGTCCGGGGCGTGGATCGCCATGCACGAGGCCGACGCCGCCCTGGTCAGGCTCATGAACGAGCTCCAGGACAGGGAGCACCGCAGCTTCCAGGCCGACATGCTCAGACGCGCGGGGGCCGACGCGTCCGAGGTGGAGGAGGTGACCGCGCAGCGGCCCCGGCCGCCCGCCCCGCCCGACCGGGAACTGCACGACGGGGACCTGGTCGACCTGCCCGGCCGCGAGCTCCGGGTGGTCTGGACGCCCGGCCACACCCCCGGTCACGTCTGCCTCCACCTGCGGGACGCCGACCGGCTCTTCACCGGCGACCACGTGCTGCCGGGGATCACCCCGCACGTCGGCGTCTACCCCTACGACCGCGACGACGTCGATCCGCTCGGCGACTTCATGGCCTCCCTGGAGAAGGTGGCGGAGCTGGGCGAGCTGGAGACCCTGCCCGCGCACGAATGGACCTTCCCCGGCTCGGCGGACCGGGCGATGGAGATCCACGCGCACCACGAGGAGAAGCTGCTGGCCCTCGCCTCCCTGCTGGCGCGGGAGCACGAGCCGCTCACCATCTGGGAGGTCGCCGGGCGGATGACCTGGAACCGCCCCTGGGCGGAGCTGTCGCCGACGATGCGCGGTATGGCCGCCGGGGAGGCGGCCGCGCACCTGCGGGCGCTGGAGGTGCGCGGGGTGGTCCGCCGTACGGCGGGCCCCGACCGCGTCCGGTTCGCCCTGCGCCCCTGATCGCCCCGGCGCGACCGGGAACTCCGGCGCGCGCGGAGGACCCCGGCGCTCAGGAAGGAACCCGGCGCGGAGAAGGGACTCCGATGCGCGGGAAGAACCCCGGCACGGGGGAAGGTCCGCACCATCCACCGCCCGCCATACACTCCTAGACATCGGACGTCTGGGCGAGTCTCCGGGAGGTGAAGCGTGGCGGTCACCGACGCCGCCATCGACAGGATCAAGCAGATGATCCTGTCCGGCGAGCTCGCGCCGGGCAGCAGACTCCCGAAGGAGGCCGACCTCGCCGGGCGGCTGGGGCTGTCCCGCAACTCCCTGCGCGAGGCGGTGCGCGCCCTGACGCTGATCAACGTGCTGGACGTGCGCCAGGGGGACGGCACCTACGTGACCAGCCTGGAGCCGAACCTCCTGCTGGACGCCATGGCGTTCGTGGTCGACTTCCAGCGGGACGACACCGTGCTCCAGTTCTTCCAGGTCCGCCGGATCCTGGAGCCCGCGGCCACCGCGATGGCCGCGACGGAGATGACCGACGCCGAGATCGCCGAACTGCGGGAGATCCTCGCCTCGCTGCCCGAGAACCCCAGCGTGGCCGAGCTCGTCGACAACGACCTGCGCTTCCACCGGCGCATCGCGGAGGGCTCGGGGAACGCGGTGCTCTGCTCCCTCCTGGGGTGCCTGTCCGGCCCGAACACCCGCGCCCGCGTCTGGGAGGGCCTCGTGCGGGAGAACGCCCTGGAGAGGACCCGCGAGCAGCACGCCGCGATCTGCGAGGCCATCGCCTCCCGCCGCCCCGAGGTCGCCCGCGCCTGGGCCACGGTGCACGTCGCCGACGTCGAGGAGTGGCTCCGCCGGGTCCCGGACTGACTCCCGGGACCCGGAAATCATGCGGTCCGGCCCGGAAAGGAAGATCGCGATGTGATCTTAACGGGACGGCTCGTCGAATGAGGGACGTGACCCGTGACGACGTTCTGAGAGCCGCACTGGCACGGCGCAGACCCGCCCATCCCGTTCCCGCGTACGCGGCTCCGTACGCCGCCAGAGTGGCGGCGCTGGAGGCGTTACTCCCTGAACTGACCGATGAGGCGTGGTCTGCGCCGGTAATCCACGGATGGATGGCCCATGAGGTCATCGCCCATCTCATGGCCTCCGACCGGCTGCTGGCCGCGGCGCTGGGCGCGTCGCTGCCGGGAGGGCCGCCGTCGAGCGACGATCCGGAGGCGTACACCGACGAGGTGCTCGCGGCGGGCCTGGGCCGCGACGAGGTGCTCGCGCGGTGGCGGGCCCAGGCCGCCGCGCTCTGCGAGCTCCTGAGCGCGGCGGAGCCGGGCCTGGCCGACGAGAAGATCGTCGCGAGCGGGCTGCGGCTGCGGGCCAGGGATCACCTCACCAACCGCGCCTTCGAGACCTGGGTGCATTGCACGGACATATGCAATGTCACGGGAATCCTCCTGCCGGAGCCGGTGTTCGACCACGTGTACGCGATGGCGGACATGGGATGCCGCTCCCTGCCCCTGTCGCACCGCGCCGGCGGCGGATCGGTGACGGGCGTGGCCGAGCTGGTCCTCACCGGCCCCGGGGGCGGCACCTGGCTGATCCGTCTGGGCGAGGACGCCGGGGGGCCGGAGTCGACGATCGTCATGGACGTCATCGAGTTCTGCTTCCTGTTCGCCGACCGCCGCGACCCGGAGGCGGTCGGGGCGGTCGTCAGGGGGGATCGGGAGCTGGCGCGCGAGCTGCTCTCGACGACTCCCTGCCTGGTCCGGCTGCGCCGATAGGGACCGCGCGGCCGCCGGGGCCCGGGGCGGCCGTCCCGTGCCCGGCAGACGACTGTCACACGTCCGGCAGGCGGCCGTCACACCGCCGGCCCTTGACTCTTCCCGCGCGGCGTAATAGAACACGTTTCAGAAAATAGTCCGACCAAGCGCTTGATCAAGTGCTTGGCGCCGGGCCGCGCCCGCATGCTCCGTGCTTCCCTGCACGTACGCCTTTCCAGGAGGGCACATGGACATCGACCTCGTCGATCAGGATCTCTACGCGCAGCACGGGCCACCGCATGAGCAGCTCGCCTGGTTGCGGGCCAACGCCCCCGTCTACCGCCACCACGGCGACGACGCGCGGGACTGGCCCCCCTTCTGGGCGGTGACCAAGCACGCCGACGTCGTCCATGTCTCCCGCCATTCGGAGCTGTTCTCCTCCAGCCGCAAGCTCGCCCTGTTCAACGAGATCCCCGAGGCCGAGCGCGAGATGCAGCGGCTGATGATGCTCAACCAGGACCCGCCGGAGCACACCCGGCGCCGTTCCCTGGTCAACCGGGGCTTCACTCCGCGGATCATCGGGCAGCTGGAGCAGCACATCCGCGACATCTGCCACGACCTGGTGGACGAGGCCAAGGGCCGCCCCTCGGTCGACTTCGTCCGGGACATCGCCGCCCCGCTCCCGCTGTACGTGATCTGCGAGCTGCTCGGCGCGCCCGTCGAGGACCGGCAGAAGATCTTCTCCTGGTCCAACCGGATGATCGGCGCCGAGGACCCCGACTACGCCGCCGACCCCGCCGAGGGGCACGCCGCCGCCATGGAGGTCTACGCCTACGCCAACGAGCTGGCGGCCCAGCGGCGCGCGGAGCCCCGCGACGACATCATCACCAAGCTCCTGCAGCCCGCCGAGAACGGCGAGGCGCTCAGCGAGGACGAGTTCGACCTGTTCGTGCTGCTGCTGCTCGTCGCGGGCAACGAGACCACCCGCAACGGGGCCTCCGGCGGCATGCTCGCCCTCTTCGAGCACCCCGACCAGTGGGCCCGGCTGGTGGCCGACCCCTCCCTGGCCGGCACCGCGGCCGACGAGATCGTCCGCTGGGCCTCCCCGGTCAACCTCTTCCGCCGTACGGCGACCGCCGACACGGTGATCGGCGGCCAGCCGGTCCGCGAGGGCGACAAGATCGTGGTGTTCTACAGCTCGGCCAACCGCGACGAGGACGTGTTCGACTCGCCCGGCGTCTTCGACATCGGCCGCGACCCCAACCCGCACATCGGCTTCGGCGGCGGCGGGGCCCACTTCTGCCTCGGCAACCACCTGGCCAAGCTCGAACTCCGGGTGATGCTGGAGGTCCTGGCCGACCGGCTGCCCAAGCTCGCCCAGGCCGGTCCGGTCCGCCGCCTGCGCTCCTACTTCATCAACGGCATCAAGGAGCTGCCGGTCACGCTCACCTGAACGCGCCGCCCGCGACCCGGCCGCCCGCTCACCCGGCGAGCGACGCCTCCGCCCGGTCGACGTAGGCGGACGGCAGGCCGCGCAGGAAGGCGGCGGCCTCCGGGTCGGCGATGCCGGGGAGCGCGGCGAGCGCGTCGGCGGCCAGAGCGCGGCAGTGCGCGATCGTCTCCCCGGCCATGGAGCTGTTCCGCAGCCGGGCGAGGACGACCGTGATCTCGTCCTCGGTCAGCCTCCGCCCCAGGAACGGGCGCAGGTCCCCGCAGTCCCGCTCCAGCGCGGTCAGCAGCGGGAAGCTGTAGACGCCCTGCCTCAGGTCGTTGCCCACCGACTTGCCGAGCAGTTCCGCGGTGGAGGCCAGGTCGAGCAGGTCGTCGAGGATCTGGAACAGCGTCCCGAACCGCTCGCCGTACTCCGCCATGGCCTGTCCGTCCCGGTGCGCGACCACGCAGCTCGTCCGGAACAGCGAGGCGGTCTTGCGGCGGACCGACTCCAGGGCGTCGGCGGGGGTACGGCCGGCGTCGAAGAGGTCGGCGGTCTCCTGGAACTGGCCCTCGGCCAGCTCGACCAGCGTGGTGGCCAGCGTCTCGGCCACCGCCCTGGAGGTCGACGACAACGCGGCGAGCCAGGCCCTGGCCACCATGAAGTCGCCCACGACCAGCGCTCCGCCGTTACCCAGCTCGGCGTTGACGGTCCGCACGCCGCGCCGTTCCGCGGCGTTGTCCATCAGATCGTCGTGGACCAGCGACCCCGCGTGGATCAGCTCCACGCACGCCGCCGCGGTCACCGTCCGCCGGTCGATCCGCCCGCCCAGCGCGAGCGCGGTGGCCAGGGTCAGCGCGGGCCGCAGCCGCTTG
Source organism: Planobispora longispora (assembly GCF_016863135.1). Classification (GTDB taxonomy): domain Bacteria; phylum Actinomycetota; class Actinomycetes; order Streptosporangiales; family Streptosporangiaceae; genus Planobispora; species Planobispora longispora. Next base: position 54,355 of record NZ_BOOH01000062.1, on the reverse strand, counting down.
CCGCCCGCACCGGTGATCCGCCCGGCCGCGCGGTTGATGAGGGGCAGCCGGGAGGAGTTGCTCAGACTGTTCAGGCGCTTCTCCACCCGGTGCAGCCCGGCGGAGAGGACCGGGCCGTTGAGGAGGTCTTCCGGGTGCGTCCGGTGCCCCGGACCTGTGGCGTGGACCAGCATGACGGACTCCTCTGTGACAGGCCCCGTGAGGTGGCGGGCGATGGGGATCAAACCGTGTGAAAGATCGCCTCCACGGTGCCCCGGCGATCCTGTGCCCACGCTGAGCCATGCTGAGCGGACGCTGAGAGCCCGCGGCGAGCGGCCCTGACCTGCCCTTCCGTACCGCTCCGAACGCCGGCGCGGTCCCGGGCACCACCCGCCCGTCAATAGACTGCAGCCGATCCTCAAGTGCCATCCGCCACGCTCGGGAACATGACGCGCATGCCAGACGCCAGACGGAAGCCCCGGTCCGGGAAGAAGCCCGCCCGGCGGCCCTCCGAGCGCGCGGCCGGCGGGGCCGGAGCCGCCGGCGGCCGGGCCCGCCCCGGAACGCCGTCCGGCAAGGCGCGCGTTCCCGCCCGGGAACGAGGGCTCACCGGACCGGTCGCCGGGCCGGTGACGATGCTCTTCCTGATCGGCCTGATGCTGCTGCTGGCCTACGTCGTCGTCGACACGACCCGTCCCGGCCTGGAGATCGCGCTCGGCGACAGGGGCACGCCGGGCACCGCCGAGGTCCTGTCGTGCGAGGACCTCGGCGAGGGGCGCTACGACTGCGACGCCCGGTTCACCTTCGACGACCCGGCGCGCGAGCCGATCGTCATCGACACCGTGCCGGACGCGGAGGCGGGCGAGGTCTTCCCCGCCGCCCTCACCCCCGAGGGCGACCGGGTCGTGCCCACGGGCGAGCGGGGCGTCTGGGCCTCGGTGGGCCTGCTCGCCCTCGTCCCGCTCTGCGTGGCCTTCATCCCCGTCATGGTGCTGTACGGCTTCGGCATCCGGCGCGGCCGCAGAGCCGCGATGATCGGCGCGTTCGCGGTCTCGGCCCTGGCCCTCCTGACCTCCTGCACCGGCCTGATCCTCGGCTCCTGACCATCCCCTTCAGAGCCGGGGACACGGGGAGCCACCGCCAGGTTCCACCGGCCGTGGCGAGATCCGCCTGATCTGCGGCCTGCGGGGTCAGGGCCAGGAGGAGTCCTGGTCGGGGTCGCCGCCCTCGGACAGGAGCTTGATGTCGGCCTCGACCATCGTCGCCACCAGTTCCTCGAAGGAGACCGACGGCTCCCAGCCGAGCTGGACGCGGGCCTTCTTCGGGTCGGCGCAGAGCAGGTCGACCTCGGCCGGGCGGTGCAGGGCCTGGTCGCAGACCACGTACTGCTCCCAGTCGAGGCCCGCGGCGCTGAAGGCCGCCTCGACCAGCTCGCGCACCGACTGGGTGCGGCCGGTGCCGATCACGTAGTCCTCGGGGGCCTCGGCCTGGAGCATCATGTGCATCGCGCGGACGTAGTCGCCCGCGTAGCCCCAGTCGCGGCGGGCCTCCAGGTTGCCCAGGCGCAGCTCGGAGGCCAGGCCGAGCTTGATGCGGGCCACGCCCAGGGAGACCTTCCGGGTGACGAACTCGGCGCCGCGGCGCGGGGACTCGTGGTTGAACAGGATCCCGGAGACGGCGAACATGCCGTAGGACTCGCGGTAGTTCTGGGTCAGGAAGTGGCCGTAGGCCTTGGCCACGCCGTACGGCGAGCGCGGGTGGAAGGGGGTCGTCTCGGCCTGCGGGGTCTCGCGGACCTGGCCGAACATCTCCGAGGACGACGCCTGGTAGAAGCGGATCTGGTCGGAGCCCGCGGCGGTCCGCGAGGAGATGCCCGAGCAGACCCGGATGGCCTCCAGCATGCGCAGCACGCCCATGCCGGTGACCTCGGCGGTCAGCTCCGCCTGCTCCCACGACATCGGCACGAACGAGATCGCGCCCAAGTTGTAGACCTCGTCCGGCCGGACCTTCTCCACCGCCGAGATCAGCGAGCCCTGGTCGAGCAGGTCGCCCCGGACGAGCTGGACGTCCTGCAGGAGCTTGCGCACCCGGGAGACCCGGGGGTTGGCCTGCCCCCGGACGAGGCCCCAGACCTCGTAGCCCTCACTGAGCAGATGCTCGGCCAGGTAGGAACCGTCCTGTCCGGTGATGCCGGTGATCAGCGCGCGCCTGGCCAACGCGTCCTCCTTGCTCGTCGGGCAGGGCTCTCGCCCGGACCGTCTTCTCGCCCGAACAGTGTGGTGTTGACTGGCGAATGTACCGCTCTGCTCCGATGTGAGCACCTCATCGATCACATCGCATCTAGAACACGTTCCACTGAGCCGGATTCGGTCAGGCTAACATCGCAGCTCGTGCCTGGTGAGGGTGTTGTTGGACACAATTCCACATTAAGCAGGCCAGGACTATCGAATGGTATGGTCCGAGGTCTAAGGTCATCTTTCACGGTACCTGTCCTCGCTCGGACAGGGTGAGGAAGGGGTTGCCGTGCCGGATGGTGATTCGCTGCGGGTCGCGCTGTTGTCCTACCGCAGCAAGCCGACCTGCGGTGGCCAGGGTGTCTACCTGCGTCATCTCAGCCGTGAACTCGTCGCGCTCGGGCATCACGTCGAGGTCTTCTCCGGCCAGCCGTACCCCGAGCTGGACGAGGGCGTCATCCTCAACAAGGTCCCCAGCCTGGACCTGTACCGCGACGACGATCCCTTCCGCACGCCCGGCCTGGGCGAGTTCCGCGACTGGATCGACTGGCTCGAGGTCGCGACCATGTGGACGGCCGGGTTCCCCGAGCCGCTGACCTTCACCCTGCGCGCCCGCCGCGAGCTGGCCAAGCGCGTCGGCGACTTCGACGTGGTCCAGGACAACCAGACGCTCGGGTACGGCCTGCTCGGCATCCAGAAGCTGTTCCCGGTGGTCGGCACCATCCACCACCCGATCAGCGTGGACCGGCGGATCGAGCTGAAGGCCGCCCCGCTGCGCAAGCAGTTCTCGCTGCGGCGGTGGTACGGCTTCGTGCGGATGCAGGCCAAGGTCGCCCCCCGGCTGAACCCGATCCTCACCGTCAGCGAGTCCTCCCTCGCCGACATCCACCGCGACTTCAACGTGCCCCAGGCCAACATGCGGCTCATCCCGCTGGGCGTGGACACCCGCTACTTCCACCCGCGCCCGGAGCTGCCCAAGCGGCCCGGCTCGATCGTCGCGGTGGCCAGCGCCGACTCCCCGATGAAGGGCGTGGCGACGCTGCTGCGCGCGGTCGCCAAGCTCGCCACCGAGCGCGACGTGAACCTGACCGTGGTCAGCAAGCCGACCGCGGGCGGCCCCACCGAGAAACTCGTCGCCGAGCTCTCCCTGCGGGACCGCGTCCGGTTCGTGCACGGCATCTCCGACGACGAGCTGGGCGAGCTGATCGCCACCTCGGAGATCTCGGTCGTCCCCTCGCTCTACGAGGGCTTCTCGCTCCCCGCCGTCGAGCACATGGCCTGCGGGACCCCGCTGGTCGCCTCGCGGACCGGCGCGCTGCCCGAGGTGGTCGGCGACGCGGCCATCCAGGTCGCCCCGGGCGACCCGGAGGAGCTGGCCGCCGTGCTGCGCCGCCTGCACGACTCCCCCGAGGAGCGGGCCGCGGTCGGCAGGAAGGGCTACGACCGGGTCATGGAGCGCTTCACCTGGAACGTCGTCGCGCAGCGGACCGTGGAGGCCTACCGCGAGGCCATCGCGGCCCGGCGCGCGAAGTAATCATCACCATCCCCTGCAAGGAGCGGCAAGTGCTGACTGTCGACTTCGACCGGTTGCCCGTCGGGCCCGGCACCCGAGTTCTCGACCTGGGCTGCGGCGGCGGGCGGCACGCGTTCGAGGTGCTGCGCCGCGGCGCCGACGTGGTCGCCTTCGACATGGACGCGGCGGAGCTGGAAGGCGTGGCGAGCATGTTCGCCGCGATGGACAAGGGCGGCGAGGTGCCCCCGGGCGCGACGGCCGAGACCGTGACCGGCGACGCGCTGGACATGCCGTTCGAGGACGCCAGCTTCGACCGGGTGATCGCCGCGGAGGTGCTGGAGCACATCCCCGACGACATGGCGGCGATGCGGGAGATCTTCCGGGTGCTCAAGCCCGGCGGCCACGCCGCGATCACGGTGCCGAGCTTCCTGCCCGAGCGGATCTGCTGGGCGCTGGACGAGGACTACCACACCGCCCCCGGCGGGCACGTGCGGATCTACACGCTCGCCGAGCTCAGCGCCAAGCTGAAGGCCACCGGCTTCCGCATCGGCCCGCACCACCACGCCCACGGCCTGCACGCGCCGTACTGGTGGATCAAGTGCGCGGTCGGCGTCAACAACGACGATCACCCGCTCGCCAAGGCGTACCACGAGATCCTGGTCTGGGACATCATGAAGCGCCCGGCCGCCACCCGCATCGCCGAGGCCCTGCTCAACCCGCTCATCGGCAAGAGCGTGGTGCTCTACGTCCGGAAGCCCTCGTGACCGAGCAGGCCCCCGGGTACGGCGACGCCGCGAGATCCTCCGGTGAGGAGGATCCCGCGGGCTTTCCCCTGACGTGGGAGCAGGTCGTCGAGACCGCCCGGAGCATCGCGGCCGTGCAGGAGCCCGACGGCGGCGTGCCCTGGCCGGAGGGTCACGTGGACGCCTGGAACCACGTCGAGTGCCTGATGGCGATGACCGTGGCCGGGCTGACCGGGCCGGCCCGCAGGGGCTACGACTGGCTGGCGCGCACCCAGCGGGCCGACGGGTCCTGGCCGATGAAGCTCGTCAAGGGCGAGGCGGTCGAGAAGGGCGGGGAGTCCAACCACGCGGCCTACGTCGCGGTCGGCGTCTGGCACGAGCTGCGGGTCACCGGGGACGAGCGCTTCGCCCGGGAGATGTGGCCCGTCGTGCGCGCCGCCCTGGACTTCGTGGTCGGGCTGCAGACCACCCGGGGCGAGATCGTCTGGGAGCGCGCGGCCGACGGCCGGCCGGCGCCGTACGCCCTGCTGACCGGCTGCTCCTCGATCTACCAGGGCCTGCGCTGCGGCGTGCTGCTCGGCGAGCACCTGGGCGACCCCCAGCCCGACTGGGAGCTCGCCGCCGACCAGCTCGGCCACGTGCTGGCCGCCCACCCGGAGGCGTTCGCCGACAAGAGCCGCTTCTCGATGGACTGGTACTACCCGATCCTCGGCGGCGCGCTGCGCGGCCCGGCGGCCCACGCCCGGCTGGCCGAGGAGTGGGAGACGTTCGTCGAGCCGGGCCTGGGCATCCGCTGCGTCTCCGACCAGCCCTGGGTGACCGGCGCGGAGTCGTGCGAGCTGGTGCTGGCGCTGGACGCCCTGGGCGAGCGGGAGCGGGCGCTGAAGCTCTTCGCCGACATGCAGCACCTGCGGCACGACGACGGCTCCTACTGGACCGGCTGGCAGTTCGTGAACGAGAAGTGGTTCCCGTACGAGCGCTCGGCCTACACCGCGGCCGCCGTCGTGCTCGCCGCCGACGCCCTGCTCGGCCGTACGGCGGGCGCGGGCGTCTTCCGCGACGCGGGCGCGCACGCGACGGACCGCCCCACGGCCGCCTGCGGCTGCAGCCACGCCCACTCCCGCTGACCGTCCCGCGCGGATTCCGCTGACCCTTTCTTTGCCCGGACCATCGGATCCGGTGCTTGAGGGGCGGACCCCGGCTGGCTACGGTCGGCCCGTGAGCAACGCGGAGGGCATCCAGACAGTCGCTCAGCGCGACGACGGCACGTGGGCGCCGGACGTCTCCGGTCCGGGGCACACCGCGTCCGCGCCGGAGCACGCGCCGCCCCGGCCGTCCGAGGCGGAGCACCCGTCACCCGAGGCGGAGCACCCGCCGTCCGGGCCGCATCACCGGCCGTCCGGAACCGCGCCGTCCGGAGCAGTACCGCCCGCAGCCGCACCGTCCGAAGCCGCACCGTCCGGGAGCGCGACGGAGGCCCCCGGGGCGGGCCGGGCGGGGGCCCTGAGGGCGCTGAGGGGGCTGCTCCGCCAGGATCCGGGGCAGGGGGACTTCGGCAGGCTCCGCTTCCGCCTGGGCCCGGCACGCGGGCATCTGGAGGCCGCCGCCCTGTCGTTCGCGGCCGGCTTCAACGCGGTGGTCGCGGGCGAGACGGAGCGGATCGACGACCTCGGCGAGGACGTGCGCGGGTTCGCCTACGAGGGCGCGGGCATGGCCTGCGCGACGCTGGACGTGCTCACCCTGACCGGCGGACACCGGATCCGGGCGCTGCTCAGCGGGCGGGGCGTCCGGTACCCGCACATGATCCACTCTGGCGTGGGCTGCGCCTACGCCCGGATGCGGCTGCGCCCGATGTGGGGCGTCCGGGCGGTCCACCCGCTGCTGCGCTGGCTGGCCTTCGACGGCTTCGGCTTCCACCGGGGCGTGTTCGCCGCCGACCGGACCGTCGGGCGCCGGCGCACGCCCCGGCTGATGGACCGGACCCGGTGGGCGATCTTCGATCAGGGCCTCGGCCGGGCGCTCTGGTTCCACGAGTGCGCCGGGGCGGAGGACCTCGTGCTGCGCCTGGCCGAGTTCCCCGCGGGCCGCCGCGCCGACCTGTGGAGCGGCGTCGGCATGGCCGCCGCGTACACCGGGGGCGCGACCCCGGACGACCTGGAGCGCCTGGCCGGGGCGGCGGCCGAGAGCGGGTTCCACGCCCACCTCGCCCAGGGCGCCGCGTTCGGCTGCGCCGCCCGCCTGATCTCCGGGATCGTCCCGGGACACACCGCCGCGGCGGCTCCCGTGCTGTGCGGGGCCGAGGCGGACGAGGCCGCCGGATGGACCGACACCGCGCTCATCGCCCTGGGCCACAACGCCTACAGCGGCGAGCACTACCAGGCCTGGCGCGCGGGAGTCCGCAAGGCGTGGACACGCCGCTGCCGGGAGGTCCAGGCGCCCGCCTGAAGGGCCGGGACCCGCGCCGCGAGGCCGGACCGCGACCGAGGGACCGGGCCGCGACCGGGAGATCAGGCCGCGACAGGGAAGATCGATCCGGAGCTCAGCCGATGCCGGGGCCGACGCGCTCCAGCACCCGGAGCGAGCCCTCCTGCCGGACCTCCTTGAACGCCCCTGAGGCGAGGACCCGCTGGTAGACCCGGTACGGCGCCTGCCCGCCCGCGGCCGGATCGGGGTAGATGTCGTGGAAGACCAGCGCGCCACCGATCATGACGTGCGGGGCCCAGCCCTCGTAGTCGGCGGTCACCGGCTCCTCCGAGTGGCCGCCGTCGATGAACAGCATCGCCAGCGGGGTGTTCCAGAGCCCCGCGACCCGCTCGGACCTGCCGACGATCGCGATGACCTCCTCCTCCAGCCCTGCGGAGGCGATCGTGGCGCGGAAGGTGGGCAGCGAGTCCATCTTGCCGAAGCGCGGGTCCACCAGGGTGGGGTCGTGGTGCGCCCAGCCCGGCTGGATCTCCTCCGAGCCCCGGTGGTGGTCCACGGTGAGGACGACGGAGCCCGCCTGGCGGGCGCCCGCGCCGAGATAGACCGCGGACTTGCCGCAGTAGGTGCCGATCTCGCAGATCGGTCCGAGCGGGCCGTACGCGACCGCGGTCTCGAACAGGGCGAGGCCCTCGGCGTGCGGCATGAACCCCTTGGCGCGCTGCGCGGCGCCCAGCAAGTCGGGGGGCATCGGGGGCGGGGCGGTGTCGCTCATCGAAGCAGGGTACACAGACCAGGCGAAAGGGCGAAGCGCACAACCAGAACGACATTCCGTTGGGCTCTTGCCCACCTCCATGGAACGTGTTCTACTTTGCACCGTGAACCAGCGCGCCCGCATCGTGATGTCCGACGACGAGGTCACCGCCTTCATCGCCGAGGCACGCAAGCTCCAGCTCGGCACGATCAACCCGGACGGCACACCGCACCTGGTGACCATGTTCTACGGGCTGACCGCCGGCCAGATCTCCTTCTGGACCTACGGCAAGGCCCAGAAGACGCGGAACATCGAGCGGGACGCCCGGGTGAGCTGCCTGATCGAGGCCGGAGACGAGTACTCCGACCTGCGCGGAGTCCTGGTGTACGGCGTGGCCCGCAGGATCGACGACCCCGAGGGCATCCTCGACGTCGGCATGAACGTGGCCAGACGGATGGCCGGGATGCCGGAGGCCGAGGAGCTCCTGACGGAGTACGTCGCCTACACCGGCCGCAAGCGTGTCGCCTTCGTGGTGGAGCCCACCCGGGTGATCTCCTGGGATCACCGTAAGCTCGCCGGCGCGGTATAGCACGGTCGAGCGGCACAGCCCGGTTGAGGAGGCTCCCATGAAGGTCAAAGTCGACTATCTGGTCTGCGAGGCCAACGCGGTCTGCACAGGACTCGCTCCGGAGGTCTTCGAGCTCGACGACGACGACCAGCTGCACCTGCTGCTGCCTGAGCCGCCGCCGGAGATGACGGACCGCGTCCGGCACGCCGTGCGGTCCTGCCCCAAAGCCGCCCTCTCCCTAGAGGAGTAACAGGAGGGATCCCCCCATGCGTGGTGCGCTTCTGCATGCCGTCGGTGACGACAAGCTCGACATCCGCGATGATTTCACCCTTGCCCCCATGGGCCCCACGGACGTCCGGATCAAGGTCAGGGCGACCGGCGTCTGTCACTCCGACCTGTCGGTGATCAGCGGCGTGCTGCCCATGCCGCTCCCGGTCATCCCCGGCCACGAGGGCGCGGGCGAGGTCGTCGAGGTCGGGGACCACGTGACCGGTCTCCAGCCCGGTGACCACGTCATCGTCAACTGGACCCCGGCCTGCGGCACCTGCCCGAACTGCCTGGTCGGCCAGCCGTTCCTGTGCATGACCTACGTCATGGACAGCTTCGTCAACGCCCGCTTCCGCTACGGCGGCGACACCCCCGCCTTCGGCATGGCCGGGTGCGGCACCTGGTCCGAGGAGATCATCGTGCCCTGGCAGGGCGCGATCAAGGTCGATCCGGAGGTGCCGTTCGAGGCGGCGGCGCTGATCGGCTGCGGCATCACCACCGGCGTCGGCGCGGCGCTCAACACCGCCAAGGTGCGCGCGGGCTCGACCGTGGCCGTGGTCGGCGCCGGCGGCATCGGCCTGTCGATCATCCAGGGTGCCCGGATCTCCGGAGCGACCACGATCCTGGCGATCGACCCGCTGGAGTCCAAGCACGAACTGGCCAAGAAGGTCGGCGCCACCCACGCGATCACGCCCGACCAGCTCCCGGACGCGCTCGGCACGCTGACCGGCGGCCAGGGCTTCGACTACGGCTTCGAGGCCGTCGGCAAGTCCGCCGCCATCATGACCGCCTGGCAGGCGACCCGGCGCGGCGGCGACGTGGTCGTCGTGGGCGCGGGCGCGATGGACGACACCGTACCGCTGACCGCGTTCAACCTGCTCTTCGAGGGCAAGAACATCCTCAGCTCGCTGTACGGCGGGTCCGACGTCCGCCGGGACTTCCCGTTCTTCGCCGGGCTCTACAAGGCGGGCAAGCTCGACCTGGAGAGCATGATCAGCGCACGGATCAAGCTCACCGACCTCAACGACGCCGTGGCGGCGCTGCGGGGCGGCGAGGTCCTGCGCCAGGTCGTCGTCCTGGACTGACCGGGCACCGGCCTGACGGGGGCGCGGCCGCGAGGCCGGCCGCGCCCCCGTCAGGCCCGGCGATCACCCGGCGCGCCCCCCGTACGCCCGGCACTCACCCGGCGCGACCTCGCACTCCCGGCGGTCGGCCCGGTAGTCGCGCGGCGCGACCCCGTACGCCCGGCGGAACGCCCGGCTGAAGGAGGTCGGGTCGGAGAACCCCCAGCGCGCGGCGATCACGCTCACCCGGTCCGCCCGAGGGTCCCCCGACACCAGCTCGCGGCGGCAGTGATCCAGGCGGCGTGCCCGTACGTGCGCGGCCACCGTGGTGCCCGCCGCCTGGAAGATCCGGTGGAGCTGGCGCACCGAGACGTGGTGGGCCCGGGCGACGGCCTCCGGGGACAGGCCGGGCCGGTGCAGGTTCCGCTCGATCCACTCCGTGATCCGCTCGAACAGCTCCGCGTGCGCGCCTCCCGCCGGGGGCGCGCCGTCCAGGCGCTCCCGTATCGCGCCGGTCACCACGTTCACCAGGGCCTCCCCCACGTGCACGCCGTACGGCCCCTCCGCCGCCTCACCGTCGGCGGCCAGCGCGGTCAGGAACGACACGGTCAGCCGTCCCGGCCCGTTCCGGCTGGCCAGCAGCGTGCCGGACAGGCTCGCCACGTGGGCCGGGGACAGCGGGATCGCCGACCGGGGAATGGTCAGCGCCAGCAGGTGGTGGGCCTCGAGCGCGAACCGGACCGGCCGGGCCAGGTCGTAGAGAACCAGGTCGCCGGGGCCGACCACGACGTGCCTGCCCGCCTGCTCGACCACTCCCGAGCCGCGCAGCAGCAGGGAGAGCTTGTAGTGGTCAGGGCCGCCCGGCAGGACGTGCCGTCCGGCGCGGCTGACCACGTGGGCGACGGCGCGCACGTCGCTCATCTGGACCGGGCCGAACGTGTGGCCGACGATCCGGCCGTCGAACCCCTCCCGGGCCTCGGCCTGCAGTTCCAGCGGGCCGAACGCCTGGGACACGGTGTGCCGCCAGAACGCGGCCCGGTCCTCGACCGGCCGGTCGGCGGTGCTGACGAACATGGGCATGGCCGTCTCCTCGGCATGTGACGGCCCCAGCCTCCTCCCCGCTCCGGCCGGGCGGAAATCCCATCACCGTTCCAGCACCGTGTTATGCCCGCCGCGCCCACCCCGCCGCGCCCACCCCGCCGCACTCGCTCCCCGGCGCCGCCCACGGCGGACAGCCTGGCGCTCTCCGCCGGCAGCCTGGCGCGCACAGTCAGATCTCCGGCCGGGGGCGTGGATATACACGTCAGGACGGAACGGGCCGTGCCCACCCCCCAGCACGGCCGGCCGCCGCTGTCCGAAGGAGAGCACACTCATGTCCGAGAACCCTCACGTGACCGGAGATATGACGGCCGGAGACAAGGCGACCGGCGAGGAGTCCGGTCTCAGCCGCAAGCAGTTCATCACCGCGGTCGGCGTGGGCGCCCTGACCGTCCCGGCCGTGGTGGGGGCCGCCGCGGCCACCGCGGGCGCCGCCTCGGCCCCGCCGGAGAACGAGCTGCTGGCCTGCACCCCCGGCAGGACGACCATCGCGCAGACGGAGGGGCCGTACTTCAAGCCCAACTCTCCCCAGCGCGACGACCTCACCCCGGGGACGTCCGGCACCCGCCTGGTCGTCACCGGCCACGTCTTCAACCGCGCCTGCCAGCCCCTCGCGCGGGTGCTGCTGGACTTCTGGCAGGCCGACACGATGGGCGCCTACGACAACGCCGGCTACCGGCTCCGCGGCCACCTGTACACCGACGCCAACGGCGTCTACCGGCTGACCACCGTCGTCCCGGGCCTCTACCCGGGCCGGACCCGGCACATCCACGTCAAGCTCCAGGCCCCGGGCCAGCCGCAGATCCTGACCACGCAGCTCTACTTCCCGGGCGAGCCGCGCAACAACACCGACACGATCTACGATCCGTCGCTGCTGATGAACGTGCGGACGGTCGGCTCCGGGCGGGAGGCGACGTTCGACTTCGTGCTCAACGTCGCCGGCACGGGCTCGCCGTCCCCGAGCCCGACCGTGACGCCCACGGGCGGCGGCACCTGGCGGGTCGGGACCTACTACGCGGCCGGGGTCCAGGTCACCTACGGCGGCGCGACCTACCGGTGCCTGCAGGCGCACACGGCCATGGCGGGCTGGGAACCGCCGAACGTCCCGGCCCTGTGGCAGCGCGTCTGACCCGCCGGTCCGCCGCCCGTGCAGCACCGGCCCGCCGCCGCCCGCACACGCATCGGACGGCGGCGGGCCGGCGCCCCTCGCCGCCCGCATGCGCGCCGGTCGGCGGCGAGGCCGGGACCCGCCGTCCGGCCCGTGCGCCGGACGGCGGGTCCCGGTGTCCCCCGCCGGGGGTCTCGAGGCCGGTGGGCGGTCACTCCCCGCCGAACGCGGCGTCGAAAGCTGCGGCCGGCGGCGTGATGGCGTTCAACCGCCTGACGAACCCCAGCGCCTCCGGGGCTCCGTCGAGGCGGTCCATGCCCGCGTCCTCCCACTCGATGGAGATCGGGCCGTCGTAGCCGATGGAGTTCAGCGCTCGGAAGCAGTCCTCCCACGGCACGTCGCCGTGCCCCGTCGAGACGAAGTCCCAGCCGCGCCGCATGTCCGCCCAGGGCAGGTGGGAGGCGAGCCGCCCCCGTCGCCCGTCTCCGCACCTGACCTTGGCGTCCTTGCAGTCCACGTGGTAGATCCGGTCGGCGAAGTCGAGGATGAACCCGACCGGGTCGAGGTCCTGCCAGACCATGTGGGAGGGGTCCCAGTTCAGGCCGAACGCCTCCCTGCGCCCGATCGCCTCCAGCGTCCGCGCCGTCGTGTGGTAGTCGTAGGCGATCTCGCTCGGGTGCACCTCGTGCGCGAACTTGACGCCCACCTCGTCGAACACGTCGAGGATCGGGTTCCACCGGTCGGCGAAGTCCCGGTAGCCCGCCTCGATCATCGACGCGGGAACCGGCGGGAACATCGCGACCGTGTGCCAGATCGACGACCCGGTGAAGCCCACGACCGTGCGCACGCCGAGCTTCGCCGCGGCCCGCGCGGTGTCCTTCATCTCCTCGGCCGCGGCCCGCCGCACCTCCTCCGGATCGCCCGATCCCCAGATCCGCGCGGGCAGGATCGCCTTGTGCCGCTCGTCGATCGGGTGGTCGCAGACCGCCTGCCCGACGAGGTGGTTGGAGATCGTCCACACCTTCAGGTTGTGCTTGGCCAGCACCTCCAGCTTCCGCTCCACGTAGGAGTCGTCGGCCAGGGCCTTGTCCACCTCGAAGTGGTCGCCCCAGCAGGCGATCTCCAGGCCGTCGTAGCCCCACTCGGCGGCCAGCCGGCAGACCTCCTCGAACGGGAGGTCTGCCCACTGGCCGGTGAACAACGTGACCGGCCTGCTCATCTCGCCACCGCCTTCATCACCTCAGCGCACCGTCCCATCACTCCACCGCCGTCCAGCGGCTCTCGCCGGCCGCGCTCGCCTCGACCGCCGCCAGGACCCGCTGCACCCGCAGGCCGTCGGCGAAGGACGGCTCCGGGTCGGTCCCGGCGGCCACCGCCTGCAGGAAGTCCTTCACCTCGTGGGCGAAGGTGTGCTCGTAGCCCAGCCCGTGTCCCGGCGGCCACCAGGCCCCCGCGTACGGGTGGTCCGGCTCGGTGACCACGATCCGCCGGAAACCCGCCTCGGCCCCGGCGAGCGTCTGGTCGTGGAACCACAGCTCGTTCATCGCCTCGAAGTCGAAGGCCAGGCTCCCCCTGGAGCCGTTGACCTCGATCCGCAGCGCGTTCTTGCGCCCGGAGGCGAACCGGGTGGCCTCGAAGGAGGCCAGCGCCCCGCCTTCCAGCCGCCCGATGAACAGCGCGGCGTCGTCGACGTCCACCGTCCCCCTCGCCCCGGTACGGCTCCCGCCCGCGAGCCCCTCCGACCCCTCCGCCAGGGGGCGCTCCTTGACGAACGTCTCGGTGAGGCCCGAGACGCCCGTCAGGTTCTGCCCGGTGACGAACTGGGCGGTGTCGATGATGTGCGCCCCGATGTCGCCCAGCGCGCCCGAGCCCGCGTGCTCCTTCTGGAGCCGCCAGACCAGCGGGAACTCCGGGTCCACGATCCAGTCCTGGAGGTACTGCGCCCGCACGTGGCGCAGTTCGCCCAGCCGCCCCTCGGCCACCAGCCGCCGGGCGAGCGCCACCGCCGGGACCCGGCGGTAGTTGAAGGCGACCATGGACCGCACGCCCCGCGCCGCCGCCTCGCGCGCCGCCGCGGCCATCGCCTCGGCCTCGGCGACGGTGTTGGCCAGCGGCTTCTCGCACAGCACGTGCTTGCCGGCGGCCAGCGCGGCGATCGCGATCTCGGCGTGCGAGTCGCCGGGCGTGCAGATGTCCACGATCTGCACGTCGTCCCGCTTGATGAGCTGCTTCCAGTCGGTCTCGGTCGCGGCCCAGCCGAGCGCTTCGGCGGCGGCCGCCGTACGTTCCGGCGAGCGCCCGCACAGCACCGCCATGGACGGCACGACGGGCAGGTCGAAGAACGCGGCGACGCTCCGCCAGGCCTGGGAGTGCGCGCGTCCCATGAACGCGTGCCCGACCATGCCCACCCCGATGACCGGCTTCACGACTCGAACCCCAGCGGCATGTACTGGGCGACGTTCTCCTTGGTGATGGTCTCCGAGGCCAGTGTGATCGACTGCGGCACCTGGTTCTCCACCAGGTCGCTCATGCCCTTGCCCTGCGCGATCAGCCGGGCGAGTTTGATCGCCGAGGAGGCCATCGTCGGGCTGTAGGTCACGGTGGCCTCCAGCACGCTGTTGCCGGACTGGATCTCGCGCATCGCGTTGGCCGAGCCCGCCCCGCCGACCATGAAGAACTCGTTCCGGCTCGCCTCCTTGATCGCGGCCAGCACGCCGACGCCCTGGTCGTCGTCGTGGTTCCAGAGCGCGTCGATCTTCTTGTGCGCCTGGAGCAGGTTGGTGGCCACCTCGTTGCCGCTCTGCACGGTGAACTGGGCGCCCTGCTGGGCCGTCACGCTGAAGCCGTAGGTCTTCAGCGCGTCGGCGAAGCCCTTGCTCCGGTCCTGGGTGAGCGGGAGCGTCGCGATGCCCTGGATCTCCACGATCACCGGGTTCGCCACGCCCTTGTCCTTGAGTTTCTTGCCGACGTAGTGCCCTGCTGCCACTCCCATGCCGTAGTTGTCCCCGCCGATCCAGGTCCGGTAGGAGAGCTTGTCGGGGAAGATCCGGTCGAGGTTGACCACGGGGATGCCCGCGTCGGTGGCCTGACGGGCGATCTGGTTGAGCTGCTGGCCGTCGTTGGGCAGGAGCACCAGCACCGAGACCTTGGCGGCGATCAGCGACTCGACCGCCGAGATCTGCGCGTTGATGTCGTTGGTCGGCTCGACCGGCTTGAACTCCACGTCGCTGTACTGCCCGGCGGCGGCCTGGGCGTTCTTGGCGATCGCGGCGATCCAGCCGTGGTCGGCCGCCGGCGCGGAGAAGCCGATGACGACCTGCTTGCCCGGCTGGTCGTTGTCGGTGCCGCCGGCCGGGGTGCCCGCGGGCTGGGACCCGGCGGGGCTGGGCTGGGCGGCGGGCTCGTTGCTCGTGCAGGCGGTGGCCAGGGCTCCCGCCCCGATGACCGCCCCGCCGACGAGGAACCCCCGCCGGGCGAGTGGGTTGGACATGACCGTGCTCCTTGTCTCACGTCCGGGATTCGAGGCCGCGCCGCTGGAGCAGCACCGCCACGACGATGATCAGCCCCTTGGCGATCAGCTGGTCGCTGGTGTTGAGGCCGTTGAGGATGAAGAGGTTGGTGATCAGAGTGAAGATCAGCAGGCCGAGGATCGAGCCCATGATCGTGCCGCGCCCGCCGGCGAGGAGCGTGCCGCCGATGATGACGGCGGCGATCGCGTCCAGCTCGTAGAGCTGCCCGTGGGTGGAGGAGCCGGTGGTGGTCCTGGCCATGATGAGCACGGCCGCGATGCCGCAGCACAGCCCGGACAGCGCGTACAGCAGCACGGTGTGCCGCCGCACGTCGATGCCGGCCAGGCGGGCCGCCTCCGGGTTGCCGCCGACCGCGTAGGTGCGGCGGCCGAAGGTGGTCCGGTTGAGCAGGACCCAGCCCGCGGCCACCACCAGGGCGAAGACGAACACCAGCAGGGGCAGCCCGAGCACCCGGGTGGTGGACAGCTCCACGATCATCTGGTTGTCCTGCTGCACCAGCTGGGTCTTCCGGTCGGACATCCGCTCGGCCAGGCCGCGCGCGGCGACGAACATGGCCAGCGTGGCGATGAACGGCACCATCCGCCCGTAGGAGATCAGCAGGCCGTTGACCAGGCCCGCCCCGGCGCCGACCAGGACCGCGCAGACGATCATCACGAACGGCCCGTACGACTGCGTGGCCAGCGTGGTGGCCCAGACCGAGGCCAGCGCCATGATCGAGCCGACGGACAGGTCGATGCCGCCACCGATGATCACGAATGTCATGCCGACGGTGATCACGCCGATGGTGGCGGCCAGCGACAGGATGCTGACCAGATTGGAGGCGGTGGCGAAGTTCTCCGGCCGGGTCACCAGGCCGACGACCACCAGCAGCGCCAGCGCCGCCAGCAGGCCGAGGTGCCGGGCCTCCCCGAGCCGGGCCAGCGGCCCCGGCCGCGCGACGGGCTTGCGGGCCTGCGCCTCGACCCGCGCGTGCTCGTCGGCGGGCGGCGCCTTCTCAGCCTCCGGCGCGTTCCCGGGCGACGGCGCGTTCTCGGCCTGCGGCGCCTTCTCGGCCTGCGGCGCCTTCTCGGCCTGCGGACCGCGGGACTCGGTCACAGCGCGCTCCCTTCCATGATCATGTCGAGGACCCGGCCTTCGTCCAGGTCGCGGGCGTCGGCCCGGTGGATGATCCGGCCCTCGCGGACCACCAGCACCCGGTCGGCGAGGCCGAGGACCTCGGGCACCTCGCTGGAGACCAGCAGCACGCCGATCCCCTCGTCGGCGAGCTTCCGGATGACGGCGTACAGCTCCGCCCGGGCGCCGACGTCCACGCCGCGGGTGGGCTCGTCCAGCAGGAGCAGCCTCCGCGTGCCGACCAGCCACCGGGCCAGCACCGCCTTCTGCTGGTTGCCGCCCGACAGGGTCCTGATCGGCCGGTCCGGATCGCCGGGCCGGATGTCGAGGGTCTCGATCAGATCCCGCGCCCGCGCCCCCTCGCCGCGGCGGTCGATCCAGCCGAGCCGGGAGTAGCCGCCGAGCCCGGCCAGCGTGATGTTGTGGGCCACGCTCTGGTCCAGCAGCAGCGCCTGGGCCTTGCGCTCCTCCGGGGCCAGGCCCATGCCGAGCCGGACGGTGGTCGCGGTGCCGCCGCGCCGTACCGGGCGGCCTTCCAGGATGACGGCGCCCGAGGCCCTGCGCGCGCCGTACACCGCCTCGATGATCTCCGAGCGTCCCGAGCCGACCAGCCCGGCCAGGCCGACGATCTCGCCCGCCCCGACCGTGAAGGAGACGTCGGCGAAGACCCCCGGCACGGTCAGCCCCTCCACCCGCAGCACCTCGGGCCCGGACTCTCGGCGGGGGCGGCGCGGCGGGAAGACGTACTCGACGTTGCGGCCGGTCATCAGGGAGACGATCTCCGAGGTGGGCGTGCTCTTCGCCGGGAGGCCCACGGCGGCGGCCCGGCCGTCCTTCAGCACGGTGACCCGGTCGCCGATCTCGCGGATCTCCTCCAGCCGGTGGGAGATGTAGACGACCGCGACCCCCTCGGCGGTCAGCTCCCGCACGATCCGGAAGAGGTTGGCGACCTCGTCGTGGGCCAGGGCCGCCGACGGCTCGTCCATGATGATCAGGCGGGTGTCGTGGGAGAGGGCCCTGGCCATGCTGACGACCTGCTTGGCGGCCGGCGAGAGGCGGCCGACCTCGACGGACGGGCGGATCTCGGGGTGCCCGAGCCGGGCGAGCAGCTCGCGGGTGGCCCGGTTGGCCTCGGCGGAGCGGACGAAGCCGAACCTGGCCCGCTCGTGGCCCAGGAAGATGTTCTCGGCCACGCTCAGCCCGTCGACCAGGTCGAGCTCCTGGTAGATCGTGGAGATGCCCTGCCGGATCGCGGCGGTCGGGCTGGCCAGGCGCACCTCGTCGCCGTCGAAGACGATGGCGCCCTCGTCGGGCTGGTGCGCCCCCGACAGGATCTTGATGAGCGTGGACTTCCCCGCGCCGTTCTGGCCGAGCAGGCAGTGCACCTCCCCGCGCCGGACCTCCAGGTCGACCCCGTCGAGGGCGCGGACGCCGGGGAACTGCTTCACGATCCCCCGCATGAGCAGAAGGGGGGCGTCTGCGGACACGGGACCTCCGTCTCGCACCGTCCAGGTTTGGAGCTGGTGATGCAGAAGCTAATCCCGTTCCGGCGGCTTGTGAAGACCCTTTGGCCGTAATCCGACAGACTTTCGCTGATTTCTGCAAAAGTCCTGGCCGCAGGGGAGCCATGAAAGAAGCCCCCCGCCGCGGTGCGGCGAGGGGCTCCGGGGGTTGCGGGCCGGGCGGGCCCGGTACGGCGAGAGCTGCGGTCTACGACCGGGACTGCGATTTCCGGCTAGAGCATGGCCTTCATGGAGGCGCCCGCCTGCTGCCCGATGGTGGTCGGGGTCAGGTAGGGCTGCTCGGCCATGATGGCCTCCCAGTTGTCCCTGATGTCCTCGACCGTGTGGTCGTCCTGCCTCCAGCCGGGGCCCTCCGCCACGAACACCCGGGCGATCCGGCCGCCGCCGACGCTGAAGACCTCGCCGCTGGTCTCGCACGACTCGTGCGCCAGGAACGTCACCAGGGTGCTGACCCGCTCGGCGGTGAACTTGGCCTCGAACTCGGCCGGGAGCAGCGCCTCGGTCATCCGGGTCCAGGCGATCGGGGCGATGGCGTTGGCCTTGATGCCCGCCCGGGCGCCCTCGATGGCGAGGGTCTTGGTCAGGCCGACCAGGCCCATCTTGGCGGTGGAGTAGTTGGCCTGGCCGAAGTTGCCGAACAGGCCGGCCGGCGAGGAGGTGTTGACGATCCGGCCGTACCCCTGCTCCTTGAGGTAGGGGAAGGCCGCGTGGCTGACCAGGAACGAACCCCGGACGTGGACGGCGAGGACCGCGTCGAACTCCTCGACCGTCATCTTGCCGAACGACTTGTCGCGCAGGATGCCCGCGTTGTTGACGACGATGTCCACCCGGCCGAAGCCGTCGACCGCGGCCTGCACGACCGCCTTGGCGCCCTCGGGGGTGGCGACGTTGTCGGCGTTGGCGACCGCCTCGCCGCCGTTCTTGGTGATCAGCTCTACCACCTCGGCGGCGGGGCCGGCGGAGGCCCCGGTGCCGTCCAGGGCGCCGCCGAGGTCGTTGACGACCACCTTGGCGCCACGCTCGGCCAGCGACAGCGCGTGCGCCCGGCCGAGACCGTGCCCGGCGCCGGTGACGACCGCGACCTTGCCGTCGAACCGCAGCTCTGACATCAGCGACCCCTCCCAGGAGAATTCACGAGAATAAAGTTCTAGTCCTGCTGAAGGATAACGCGCCCGCCCCCGCGAGGCCATGACCGGGCCCCCGCGGCGGGAGACGGGAGAAGCGCGACGGAAACAGGATGCGCAGGGAGAGCGGGAGGTCGCGGATAGTGTCCTCCATATAGCTTTCTGCTAAAATTTCTGCTCCGCACCTGGCGTGGGTCGAAGACGACACACATCCCGGCCCGGCCCCCGCCCACAGCTTCCGGGCTGGAGGCCCCCGCATGCCCTCTTCGCCGCCCCTCCGCGTGGTTCAGTGGGCCACGGGCGCCGTCGGCAGATCCTCGCTCCGCGCTCTGATCACCCGCCCCGAGTTCGAGCTCGCCGGCGTGCTCGTCTACGACCCGGCCAAGGTGGGCAAGGACGCCGGCGAGATCGTCGGACTGCCCGACACCGGAGTCGCCTGCACCGACGACGTCGAGCGGATCCTCGCCCTGGACGCCGACTGCGTGCTGCACATGTCCCTGCCCGCCTCCTACTTCGGGAACGACCACGCCAGCGACGTCGAGACGATCTGCGCCCTGCTCGCCTCGGGCAAGAACGTGATCACCACCACCGGGTTCGTCTACCCCCGGTGCTACGGCCCCGGCGTGATGGAACGCCTGGAGGCCGCCTGCCGCGCGGGCGGCACGTCCCTGCACGGCACCGGCATCAACCCCGGGTTCATCAGCGACCTGCTCCCCCTGGCGCTCACCGGCCTGTCCAGCCGGATCGACCACATCTACGTCCGCGAGACCTCCGACTTCCGCGGCCACCCGTCCCGGCAGATCGTCGTCGACCTGTACGGCTTCACCCGCTCGGCCAAGGACTACGCGACCGCGGTGCGCCCGTTCCGGGCCTTCCAGCGCGCGCTCTTCGCCGAGAGCGTGCAGTTCGTGGCCGACGTCCTCGGCGTCACGCTCGACGAGGTGGAGGAGAGCGACGAGTTCGAGACCTCCTCGGAGGAGTTCGAGATCGCCGCCGGCACGGTCCGCCCCGGGACCGTGTGCGCGTCCCGCTGGACGTTCTCCGGCCTGGTCCGGGGCCGTCCCTTCATGACCGTGGAGTGCGTCTACAAGGCCGACGCCACCCGGGTCCGGCGCTGGACGGCCCCCGGCTCCGCCATCCACATCGAGGGGGTTCCCGAGATCATGGTCAGCGTCGAGGAGATCTCCCACGGTCTGTCCGGCGCCGCCTCCCACGCCGTCAACGCCATCGCCGCCGTCTGCGCCGCTCCGCCCGGCGTCCGCACCCTCCTCGACCTCCCCCTCGCCACCGGCCGCGGCACCGTCCGCCTGGCCTGAGCCGGAACCGGGGGGGCGCGTTCAGCGGACGGTTCCCCTCCGGGCGGGGCCCGGATCCCGGTCCGGGTTCGGGAAGGAGAGCCGCACGCAGGTCCCCTCGCCCGGCTCGCTCTCCAGCCGCACGGCGCCCCCGTGCAACTTGACGATCTTTTCGGCGATGGCCAGCCCCACCCCGGTGCCCGCGACGGCCTGCTCCTCCATCTCCGAGGCACGGTAGAAGTCCTCCAGGACGTGGGGCAGGTCCCGGGCCTCGATGCCCGTCCCCGTGTCGCGGATCTCCACCACGGGCTCCGGCTCGGCGGCGACCCTGACATCGATCACACCACCGGACGGGGTGAACTTGATCGCGTTGTCCAGCACGTGCCGCAGCGCGATCCCGAGGTACCCGGCGTCGCCCCGGACCTCCACCCCCGGCGACGCGTTCAGGCGCACGGCGTGCTCCTTCTGCTCCGCCCGTTCGGCGACCTCGCCCACCACCCGGCGGACGACCTCGGAGAGGTCGATCCGCTCCGGAGCGAAGGCGGCGGTCCCGGCGTTGAGGCTGGCCAGCAGGAGCAGCTCGTCCAGCAGCACCATCAGACGCTCGTTGTTGCGCTCCATCACCGCCAGGAACCGGCGCTCGGTCTCCTCGTCGAGCCCGCCCTCCTGCAGGAGCTGCAGGGCGCTGCGGATCGAGGTCATCGGGGTGCGCAGCTCGTGGTTGATGCTGGTCAGGAACTGCTCCTTGAGCCTTTCCAGCTCGCGCAGGCGCGGGATGGCCCGGCCGGTGCGGCGGGCGTGGTGGTGGAGCTCCAGCAGCGTGGTGACGCTGCGGGCGAGGGCGAACAGGGTCGCGCGCTGGTCGGAGGTCAACCGGCGCGGGCGGTGGTCCAGCACGCACACGGTGCCCAGGGCGTGCCCGCGGCTGCTGAGCAGCGGCACGCCCGCGTAGTAGCGGACGTACGGCTCGCCCGCGGCCACGGCCTCGTCGCGGTAGCGCTCGTCGGCGAGGATGTCGTGGATCTCCAGCAGGTCGCTTCCGCAGACGGTGTACTTGCAGTATCCGCTCTCACGGTCGGCGCTGGTCCAGGTGACGCCCGCCCGGCCGCGGAAGTGCTGGTGGGTGGCGTCGATCAGGTTGACCAGCGCGATCGGGACGTCGCAGAGGTGCGCGGCCAGCAGCGCGATGGCCTCGAAGTCGGGTTCCACCGGGAGCTCAAGCGCTTCCAGCTCCTCCAGATCGTGCAGCCGCTCCGCCTCGTCGGAGGGTATCGGCATCCCCGCCATCGCGCCTCCCCTCGTTCTCCCGGCGCTCGTCCGGCGCCGGGACCCCCGACCGGCGTCAGCGGGCGTGCTCCCCACGACATGCCAGCTCAGGGACAGGGTATGCCAGAGGGCTCCCGTTCTCCGGCGCGTCCCCCGGTGTGTCCGCGAGGCGGCGGGAGAGCCCTCGAGGATCACACCGGGAACCGTGTCACGCCCGGCAGCGCCTCACGCCGGGAACCGTGTCACGCCGGGCGCCGCCCCGCACCGGCTGCGCCGTCCCGGTCACCGGGTCAGGCCGGGTACCAGAGGTCGGGCTCGCCGGGGACGCGGCGCAGGCGGTCACGGGCCTCCAGCCAGACCAGGTGGGCCAGGGTCTCGTTGTTGGCCGCCCGGCGCATGAACGACGGGATCGTCTCCCAGGGACGCGACCACGTCAGCCCGGTCGCGGTGTCCCAGCAGGTGATCCCGCCGGCCGCGGCGACCGCCGCCTCGATCTCGGCCAGCCGCTCCTCGTGGTGGGCCATCACGTGGTCCACCCGCTCGGCCAGCTCCAGGAACCGGTACTCGTGCGCGGGCAGCACCTCCTCCACGTCGAACTTCCGCACCGCCGCCAGCGCGTCGAGGTAGTCGGCCAGCGGGTTGGGCGCGGACTGCGGGTGCACCGCCACGATCGGAGTGATCTTCGCGAGCACGTGGTCGCCGGAGAACAGCAGCCGCCGCTCCCGCTCGACGAAGCAGAGGTGACCCGGGGAGTGTCCGGGCGTCCAGATCGCCTGGAGGTCCCAGCCGGGCAGGCCGAGGCGGTCGCCGTCCTCGATCAGCCGGTCGGGCTTGGCCATGGTCACGTAGTGCCGGATCATCATCGAGGCCCCGGCCAGCTCGTCCAGCGTCGCCTGCGGCACGCCCGACCGCAACAGCAGCGTGCGCTCCTGCGCCACCAGGGTGTCCACCGCGTCGTCGTCGTAGCGGTCGCGCAGCAGGCGGGAGTCCGCCGGGTGCAGTCCGATCCAGGCTCCGGACACCTCGCGGATCCGCCCGGCGAGCCCGTAGTGGTCGGGGTGGATGTGGGTGACCAGGACCGCCTTGACGTCGGTCATCTCGAATCCGGCGACCTTCAGGCCGGCGGCCAGCGCGTCGTACGCCTCGTCGGTGTTCCAGCCGGCGTCGACGATCGCCACCCCGTCGGGCAGTTCGAGGGCGTAGACCAGCACGTAGCGCAGCGGGATGGCGGGCAGCGGCACCGGGATCGACCACAGTCCCGGCCGGACCCGTTCCACCTCCGGGAACCCTCCGCTCCGCCACGCCTCTCGCTGCGCCTCGCTGGCCGGCGTCACCACACTCATCCCCGATCTCCCTTCGACGCCCCCGATTCTGCCCCCTGCACCGAATTATGTTCTACTCGGGGGCGCCGTACGGCCCCCGCACGGGACGGCGGGATCGCAGCCGGGCGTCGTACGGTGAGGCCATGAAGCTGGGAAACGAGATCGCGGGCGACGGGCGCTTCGTCCGCCAGCCCAACCGGTTCACCGCCCGGATCGAGGAGGGCGGCGAGCACCCGCCCGAGCCGGGCCGCTATCAGCTCTACGCCTCCTACGCCTGCCCGTGGGCCCAGCGCTCGCTCATCGTCCGCGAGCTGCTCGGGCTCCAGGACGTGATCGGCGTGACGATCGTGGACCCGATCAGGGACGAGAAGGGCTGGCGGATCCCCGGCGGCGACCCGGTCACCGGCGTCGAGTACCTCTCGGAGCTCTACCACGCGACCGAGGCGGGCTTCCAGGGCCGCTACACCGTGCCCTGCGTCTGGGACCGCACCGCCGGGCGCCTGGCCACCAACGACTACTTCCAGATCACGCTCACCATGGAGACCGCCTTCGCCCCCTGGCACGCCGAGGGCGCCCCCGACCTCTATCCCGCCGCGCTCCGCGAGGAGATCGACGCGCTGAACGACGTGATCTACCACGGGCTCAACAACGGCGTCTACAAGGCCGGCTTCGCCACCTCGCAGGAGGCCTACGACGAGGCGGTCGTCAAGGTCTTCGAGACGCTCGGCACGCTGGAGGAGCGGCTCGCCACCCGGACCTACCTGCACGGTGACGCGCTCACCGAGAGCGACGTCAGGATCTACACCACCCTCGCCCGGTTCGACGCGGTCTACCACTCGCACTTCAAGTGCGCGATCCGCCGCCTGGTCGACTATCCGGCGCTGTGGGCCTACGCCCGCCGCCTCCACGCGATCCCCGCCTTCCGCGACACCACCGACTTCGACCAGATCAAGCGGCACTACTTCATCACCCAGACGAACATCAACCCGACGCGGATCGTCCCGAAGGGCCCGGAGATCGACTGGACCGCCGCTTCCTGAACCGGCTCACCCCTCGCGAGGGGCGGTCGTGTCCGGGACGGGCAGGGTGAGGGTGAAGGTCGAACCCTCGCCCGGGACGCTGACGGCGGTGACGGCGCCGCCGTGGGCCTCGGCGATGGCCTTGGCGATGGTCAGCCCCAGCCCGATGCCCTGGACCGCTCCGTCCCGGCTGGAGCGGGTACGGGCGAACCGGTCGAACACGTACGGCAGTTCCTCGGGGGCGATGCCGGCGCCCCGGTCGACGACCTCGATCGACGTGCTCGTCCCGGAACCGAAGGCGCGCGCGACGATCGGCGCTCCGGTCGCGGAGAACTTGGCCGCGTTCGACACCATCGCGCTCACCGCCTGCACCAGCAGGCGGCGGTCGGCGTGGACGCGGGGGACGCCGGGGTCGACGTGAACCTGGACCGGATGCGACCCGCACGAGGTCTCGGCGGCGGTCGCCCGGACCGCGTCCTGAAGGATCTCGCCCATCGTCACCGGGGCGGGGTCGAGGGCGAGCCGGTCGGCGGTGATGGTGCTGACCGCCAGCAGGTCCTCGATCAGCTTCTGCAGCCGCATCGCGTTGTGGCTCATGGTGCCCACCATCCGGTCGCGCTCGTCGGCGGACAGCTCGTCGTTCTCGGCGAGGATCTCCAGGTATCCGACGATGGTGGTCAGCGGGGTGCGCAGTTCGTGGCTGACGGTGGAGACGAAGTCGTCCTGCGCCCGGCTCAGCTCCTCCAGCCGGGCGACGGTGACCTGTTTCTGGACGTGGGCCTCCCTCAGCGCCCGTTCGGCCTGGTGGCGGTCGGTGACGTCGTGGACGAAGGCGTTGAACGTCCAGGCGCCGCCGTTGCGGTTGGCCCAGACGACCAGCTCGACGGGGAACTCGCTGCCGTCCGCGCGCAGCGCGGTCAGCTCCAGGCGCCGCCCCAGCACCCGCGACCGCCCGGTGGCCAGGAACCGGTCCCGGCCCGCCTGGTCGGCCTCCCGGTAGCGGGGCGGCACGATCATCTGGTTCATCAGCCGCCCGACGGCCTGCTCGCGCGGGAGCCCGAACATGCGCTCGGCTCCGGCGTTCCACCCGATGACGCGCCCTTCGGCGTCGATGGCCACGAACGCCTCCACCGAGGTCTCGATGAGCCGTTCCATCCGGCGCCGGGTGCGCTCCATCTCCCGCTGGGCGCGCCACCGGTCGACCAGCTGGCCCAGTTGCCGGCCGAGGGCGGCCATCGCCCGCACCAGGGAGGCGTCCGGCTCTCCCTCCTCACGCGAGAAGAACTCCAGCACGCCGGCCACACCGTCGGCGGTCACGACCGGGAGCGCCAGCACCGCCCCGACGCCCAGGTCCGCGCCCCGCCGGGCACGCGCGAAGGCCGGATCGCGGCCGGCGTCCCGCGACCACAGCGGGCGGCCGGCCTCCGCCGCCCGGCCGACGAGGTCCGCTCCGAAGGGGATCGCGGTCAGGGCGGTCGCCTCGCGCAGGGCCGGGAACTCCTCGGCCTCTCCCGCCCAGATCCCCGACGAGACGAACCGGCCGCCGGCGTCCTCCGGCACGTAGAGGTGGCCGACCGGCCAGCCGATCGTCTCGCACACCGCCTCCAGCGCCGCCCGGGCCGCGAATTCCGGATCGTCGCTCGCGGCGACCGTCGCCGAGACGCGGTCGAGGAGCTCCACCAGCGCCGCTTCCCATTCCGCGCCCAGCATCGGCCGCCTCCCCTTTCCGTCTTGACTCTCTCTGCCCGCTGGCCGGGAACGGCAGCCAAGGGCCGGGTCCGCTGTCGGCAATGAACAGGAGAAAAGAGGAGACCGGCAGGCGGGTGCGTGAAAGTTTCATCCGACAAATCGGACACCGGGCCGGTCGGCCCCCGCGCTCGGCGACCGGCCCGTTGACGGGGGACGGCGCGCTGGGAACAATCGACGAATCCTCTCAGTGGGAGCGCTCC
The DNA here is from genome assembly GCF_016863135.1 of Planobispora longispora. Lineage (GTDB taxonomy): Bacteria > Actinomycetota > Actinomycetes > Streptosporangiales > Streptosporangiaceae > Planobispora > Planobispora longispora. The sequence continues at coordinate 28,465 of NZ_BOOH01000062.1, read as the reverse complement.
CACGCGGTCGTGTCACCCCGAAGGAATCCCCCGTGATCAGACCCCCCACCTGGCTCACCCTGACCGTGGCCACCGCCGTCTCCGCCGGCGTGGTCATGCTGACCCCCTCCTCGGCCGCCGCCGACGGCCCCGAGCAGATCGTCAACGGCACCTTCGACACCGGTACGGCTCCCTGGTGGAGCACCGCCAACACCACCCTGGAAGTCGCCGAAGGACGGCTCTGCGCCGACATCCCCGGCGGCACCGCCAACCCCTGGGACGTCATCGTCGGCCAGAACGACATCGCCCTGGTCAAGGACGAGACCTACGAGTTCTCCTTCTTCGGCGTCGCGAACCCCGGCCGGGTCGTCAAGGCGCTGATCCAGCTCCCGGTGGATCCCTGGACCCAGTTCCTCGCCGTCAACCCCGAGCTGAGCGTGTCCGGCAACGATTACTCGTACACCTTCACCTCTCCCGTGGACCTGCCGAACGCCCAGGTGGCCTTCCAGGTCGGCGGGAGCGCGACTCCCTGGAGGTTCTGCGTGGACAACGTCTCCCTCAAGGGGGGCGCCGATCCCGACGTCTACGTCCCCGACACCGGCCCCCGCGTCCGGGTGAACATGGTCGGCTACCTGCCGACCGGCCCGAAGAACGCCACCGTGGTCACCGAGAAGACCGAGCCCGTGGCCTGGAAGCTGGAGCGCGACGGGCGGACCGTCGCCGAGGGCGAGACCGTCCCGCGCGGCGTGGACGCCAGCTCCGGCCAGAACGTGCACACGATCGACTTCGGCTCGGTCAAGACCCCCGGGACCGGGTACACGCTCACCGCCGACGGCGAGACCAGCCGTCCCTTCGACATCGGCGCCGACCTCTACGACGAGCTCAGGACCGACGCGCTGAAGTTCTACTACACCCAGCGCAGCGGCATCGAGATCCTCGACAGCCTGCGCCCCGGGTACGGCAGGCCCGCCGGGCACGCCGGGATCGCGCCCAACCAGGGTGACGTCGAGGTGCCCTGCCAGCCCGGCGTCTGCGACTACACGCTCAACGTCAAGGGCGGCTGGTACGACGCGGGCGACCACGGCAAGTACGTCGTCAACGGCGGCATCTCCGTCCATCAGATCATGTCCACCTTCGAGCGCGTCAAGGCCGACGGCACGCACAAAGACGGGGAGCTGAACATCCCCGAGAGCGGCAACGGCGTGCCCGACATCCTCGACGAGGCCCGCTGGGAGCAGGAGTTCCTGCTGAGCATGCAGGTCCCCGACGGCAAGCCGCACGCCGGGATGGCCCACCACAAGATCCATGACGCCGCGTGGACCGGCCTGCCGCTCATGCCGCACCTCGACCCGCAGAAGCGCGAGCTGCACCCGCCGTCCACCGCCGCCACCCTCAACCTGGCCGCCACCGCCGCCCAGGCGGCCCGGCTGTTCGCGCCGTACGACCCCGAGTTCGCCAAGCGGAACCTGGCCGCGGCCAGGAAGGCGTGGGCGGCGGCCGAGGCCGACCCGGCGCGCTACGCCGACCCGGCCGACGGCGTCGGCGGCGGCGCCTACCCCGACGGCGACGTGACCGACGAGTTCTACTGGGCCGCCGCCGAGCTCTACATCACCACCGGCGAGAAGGAGTTCAGGGACTACGTCCTGGCCTCCCCGCACCACACCGCCGACATCTGGCGCGAGCGGGGCTTCGACTGGGGCAACACCGCCCAGCTCGGCCGGATCCAGCTCGCCACCGTACCCAACGCCCTGCCCGACCGGGCCCGGGTGCGGCAGTCCGTGCTGGAGGGCGCGGACAAGTACCTGGCGATCCAGAAGGCCCACGCGTACGGCCTGCCGTACAACCCGCCGGACTTCGACTGGGGCTCCAACAACCTGATCCTGAACAACATGGTCGTGATGGCGGTGGCCCACGACATCAGCGGCCGGGCCGAGTACCGCGACGGCGTGCTGGAGGGCATGGACTACATCCTCGGCCGCAACGCGCTCAACCAGTCCTACGTGACCGGCTACGGCGAGGTGGCGTCCAAGAACCAGCACAGCCGCTGGTACGCCCGCCAGCTCGACCCGTCCCTGCCGAACCCGCCGAGGGGCACCCTGTCCGGCGGCCCCAACTCCGCCATCCAGGACCCGGTGGCCCAGGCCAAGCTCCGCGGCTGCAAGCCCCAGTTCTGCTACATCGACGACATCGAGTCGTGGTCCACCAACGAGCTGACCATCAACTGGAACTCCCCGCTGTCCTGGATCGCGTCCTTCCTCGCCGACCCCGCGCCGGCGGACGACTGCAAGATCACCTACACCAACCACGGCCAGTGGCCTGACGGGTTCAACACCCAGGTCACCATCACCAACACCGGGAAGAAGGCCGTCGAGGGCTGGACGCTGAAGTGGGCCTTCCTCGGCGGGCAGAAGGTGCGCCGGCACTGGAACACCGAGCTGTCCCAGGACGGCGCGACCGTCACCGCGAAGAACCTGCGCTGGAACCGCGTCATCGAGCCCGGTGAATCGGTCACCTTCGGCTTCCTCGGGGCCGACTCCTCCGGCCCCAACCCCAAGCCGGAGCGCTTCCTCCTCAACGGCGCCCTCTGCCGCTGAGCCCGTGACGGCGCACCCCGCCGTCACCCCCCCGACCAGGGCGGCCGCATTCCTCCGGCGGCCGCCCTGCTCTTTCCCGGCTCGGGGTAACGAGTGGGTCCCGGGGTGCTTCCGCTGTTGCTCTGGATGGACATAGACCTCTATAACCCCCTTTTAGTGACAATCAGGGGGATTTCATGCAGGAAAGCAAGCAGCTCCGCAGAACCGTACGGCTGATCGCGGCCGTGCTGGGCGGGGCGCTGGTCGCGGGAGTGGTCGTCGGCGTCGTGGCCCGGCTGCTGATGAGCGGAATCCTGTTCGCCGCCGGCATGCCGACCTCCTTCTCGGCGGGGGGAACGGCGGGGGTTCTCATCGTCTTCACCGTGCTCGCCGTACCGGCCGCCGCGACCGCGGCCGCCCGTCCCGCGATCAGGCACGCGGGACGGTGGGCGACGACGGCCGTGACCGGATGGGGCTCCGCGCGAACCGGCCTCAGCGACGCCAAGGTGCTGCTGCTGGCGGACGAGAGCCGGCTGGCGGTCATCGCAGGGGTGATCGTGGCGTTCGCGGTGACGGTGGCGGCCCACGGGTGGCTCGCGCAGTACGCGGCACGCCGCCTCGCCGGCCCGCGGGAGCCATAAACTGGCACCCGTGATCGAGGACATCTGGATCGACCCCGCCGTCGCCGAACTGCGGCCGGACTTCGCCGTGCTCGCCGTGGGCGCGTACGGCCTGCGCAACGGCCCCACCGACGACCGGTCCCGCGCCTGGCTGGCGGCGGCGGCGCAGGACGCGGTGACGGCCGAGGATCCGAAGGTCGAGGCGTGGCGGGAGGCCTACCGGTCCTTCGGCGCCAAGCCGCAGCGGACCAGGCCCTCGGTGGACGCGCTGGTGCGGCGGATGCCGCTGCCGGAGATCAACCTGGTGGTCGACGCCTACAACACGATCAGCGTCCGGCACGGGCTGCCGATCGGCGGCGAGGACCTGGCCCACTACGAGGGGACGGCCAGGCTGGTCCGGGCGGCCGGGGACGAACCCTTCGACGTGATCGAGAAGGGCGAGCCCGCGATCGATCACCCCGAGATCGGCGAGGTCGTCTGGCGGGACGACCGCGGCGTCACCTGCCGCAGGTGGAACTGGCGGCAGTGCGTGCGGACCCGGATCACCGAGGAGACCGTGGACGCGCTGTTCCTGCTGGAGCGGCTGGCGCCGATGTCCCCGGAGGAGCTGCGGGCGGCCGGGAGCGAGCTGGCCGCGCTGCTGGAGGAGATCACGCCCGGCGTCCGGATCGAGTCCCGCCTCGTCGGCCCCGCCTGACCGCCTCGTCGGCCCCGCCTGGCCCCGCGCCCGCCCGGCATGACCCCGCGTCGGCCCGGCCTGACCGCCCCGAGCGCCGTGGCCGCGCCGATTACCGTGAGATAGGCCACCAAAGGCGACCCTTTTGAGTGCTTCTGGGAAGATCGGGCGGGGAGCTGGGACCAGGCGGACGCATGGCCGGGTCCATGAGAGTAGCCTTGGACAGGTTCTCCATCATCAACGCCGATCTGCGGAAGAGGGCGATTTCCGCCGTGTCGTCTGAGTCGTCGCGGACAAACCCGCTGGCAGCCTTTGGTCAAAACGAATGGCTTGTCGACGAGCTGTACCAGAAGTACCTCCAGGATCCCGAGTCCGTCGACCGGGCCTGGTGGAACTTCTTCGCTGACTACACCCCTGATTCCGGGTCCGGCAAGGCCGCGGCCCAGGGGGCGGCCACCGCCGCTCCCCCGACACCCGCCACGGCCCCGGCAACCCCGGCCGCCGCGACGACTACCCCCACAGCGCCGAAGGCCGAGGCTGCCCAGGCGGACAAGCCCAAGCAGGAGCCGCAGTTGCCCGCCGGTGCCGAGGAAGTCCGACTCCGTGGCGCGGCCGCCCGAACGGCCGCCAACATGGAGGCCAGCCTCGTGGTGCCCACGGCGACCAGCGTGCGCGCCGTCCCGGCGAAGCTGCTCATCGACAACCGCATCGTGATCAACAACCACCTGTCGCGCGGGCGCGGCGGCAAGGTGTCGTTCACGCACCTCATCGGCTTCGCGATCGTCAAGGCCGCCCGGGTCATGCCGGAGATGAACTTCTCCTACGCCGAGATCGACGGCAAGCCGGCGCTGGTCAAGCCCGAGCACGTCAACCTCGGCCTGGCCATCGACATCCAGAAGGGCGACACCCGTCAGCTCCTGGTGCCCTCGATCAAGGGCGCCGAGGAGATGGACTTCCGCCAGTTCTGGATGGCGTACGAGGAGATCGTGCGCAAGGCCAGGGGAGGCAAGCTCGGCGTCGACGACTTCGCCGGCACCACGATCTCGCTGACCAACCCCGGCACCATCGGCACCGTGCACTCGGTGCCGCGCCTGATGCCGGGCCAGGGCGCGATCATCGGCGTCGGCGCGATGGAGTACCCCGCGGAGTACCAGGGCGCCTCCCCCGACACGCTCTCCCGCCTGGCGGTGAGCAAGGTCATGACGCTCACCAGCACCTACGACCACCGGATCATCCAGGGCGCCCAGTCGGGCGACTTCCTGCGCCGGATCCACCAGCTGCTGCTGGGCGAGGACGGCTTCTACGACGAGATCTTCGAGGCGCTCCGGATCCCGTACGAGCCGGTCCGCTGGGTCCAGGACATCTCGACCACCCACGACGACGACGTGGCCAAGTCCGCCCGCGTCATCGAGCTGATCCACGCCTACCGGGTCCGCGGCCACCTGATGGCCGACACCGACCCGCTGGAGTACAAGCAGCGCAAGCACCCCGACCTCGACATCAAGTCGCACGGGCTGACCCTGTGGGACCTGGAGCGCGAGTTCGCCACCGGCGGCTTCGGCGGGCGCCCGCTGATGAAGCTGCGCGAGATCCTGGGCGTGCTGCGCGACTCCTACTGCCGCACCATCGGCGTGGAGTACATGCACATCCAGAACCCCGAGGAGCGGGCCTGGATCCAGGCGCGGGTGGAGCGCCCGCACGTCAAGCCCGACCGCGAGGAGCAGCTGCGGATCCTGGAGCGGCTCAACACCGCCGAGGCGTTCGAGACGTTCCTGCAGACCAAGTTCGTCGGCCAGAAGCGCTTCTCCCTGGAGGGCGGCGAGTCGCTGATCCCGCTGGTCGACTCGGTGCTCTGCGCCGCCGCCGAGGACCAGCTCGACGAGGCCGTCATCGGCATGGCCCACCGCGGCCGCCTCAACGTGCTGGCCAACATCGTGGGCAAGTCCTACGGCCAGATCTTCGGCGAGTTCGAGGGCAACATCGACCCGCGCACGGCGCACGGCTCCGGCGACGTGAAGTACCACCTGGGCGCCACCGGCGACTTCGTCTCGCCCAGCGGGTCCAAGATCAAGGCATCGGTCGTGGCCAACCCCTCCCACCTGGAGACGGTCGACCCGGTCCTGGAGGGCGTGGTCCGCGCCAAGCAGGACCTCCTGGAGCGCGGCGAGGAGGGCTTCTCGGTCCTGCCGGTGCTCATCCACGGCGACGCGGCCTTCGCCGGCCAGGGCGTGGTGGCCGAGACGCTGAACCTGTCGCAGCTGCGCGGCTACCGCACCGGCGGCACCGTGCACATCGTGGTCAACAACCAGGTCGGCTTCACCACCTCTCCGGCCTCGTCGCGGAGCTCCGTCTACGCCACCGACGTGGCCCGGATGATCCAGGCCCCGATCTTCCACGTCAACGGGGACGACCCCGAGGCCGTGGTCCGGGTCGGCCGCCTGGCCTTCGAGTACCGCCAGGCGTTCCGCAAGGACGTCGTGATCGACCTGATCTGCTACCGCCGCCGCGGGCACAACGAGGCCGACAACCCCAGCTTCACCCAGCCGCTGATGTACGACCTGATCGACGCCAAGCGGTCCACCCGCAAGCTCTACACCGAGGCGCTGATCGGCCGGGGCGACATCACGGTCGAGGAGGCCGAGAGCGCGCTCCGCGACTACCAGGCCAAGCTGGAGAACGCCTTCGCCGAGACCCGCGAGGCGCTCAGGGAGCCGACCGGCGAGTTCCACCGCCCGGCCGACCCCGAGGTCGTCCCCTGGTCGCACGAGGACACGCCGACGGGCATCTCCGAGGAGACCGTCAAGCGGATCGTGGAGACCCAGCTCAACCTGCCGGAGGGCTTCACCGTCCACCCGCGTCTGCTCCCGGTCATCCAGCGCCGCGGCCAGATGGTCACCGAGGACCGCGTCGACTGGGGCATGGGCGAGACCCTCGCCTTCGGCTCGCTGCTGATCGACGGCCACCCGGTCCGCCTGGTCGGCCAGGACTCCCGGCGCGGCACCTTCGTCCAGCGGCACGCGGTGCTGGTCGACCGGGTCACCGGCGCCGAGCACACCCCGCTGAAGACGTTCAACCAGGGCACCACGAAGTTCTACGTCTACGACTCGCTGCTCAGCGAGTACGCCGCGCTCGGCTTCGAGTACGGCTACAGCGTGGAGCGCCCCGACGCCCTGGTCTGCTGGGAGGCGCAGTTCGGCGACTTCGTCAACGGCGCCCAGTCCGTCATCGACGAGTACATCACCGCGGGCGAGCAGAAGTGGGGCCAGCGCTCCGGCGTGACCCTGCTGCTGCCGCACGGCTACGAGGGTCAGGGCCCCGACCACTCCTCGGCCCGCATCGAGCGCTTCCTGCAGATGTGCGCCCAGGACAACATGACCGTGGCCCAGCCGACCCTGCCGGCGAACTACTTCCACCTGCTGCGCTGGCAGACGAAGTCCAACCGGCACCGCCCGCTGGTCGTCTTCACGCCCAAGTCGCTGCTGCGGCACAAGGCGGCCGTCTCGCCGGTCGCGGACTTCACCTCGGGCGCGTTCAAGCCGGTGATCGGCGACACCACGGTGGACCCGGCCGGGGTCCGCAAGGTCGTGCTCTGCTCGGGCAAGATCTACTACGACCTGGCCGCGGCCCGCGACGCGCAGGGCCGTACCGACGTGGCGGTCATCCGGCTGGAGCGGCTCTACCCGTTCCCGACGAACCCGCTCGCGACCGAGCTGGCCCGCTACGGCGACATCCAGCTGATCTGGGCGCAGGACGAGCCGGCCAACATGGGTCCGTGGCCGTTCCTGACGCTCAAGATGGCCGAGACGCCCGACGTGTTCGGCGGACGGCCGGTCAAGCGGGTCTCCCGCAAGGCCAACTCGTCCCCGGCCACCGGCTCGCACGCGACCCACGAGGTCGAGCTGCGCCAGATGCTGGACGAGGTCTACGGCAGCTGACCCGCACCGGGCGCCCGGCTCCGGGCGCCGGGCGCGCTGAGCACCACCTCGGAAGTCCCCCACGGCAGTGCCCGTGGGGGACTTCCTCGTCGTAAGGAGAACGATGTACTTCACCGATCGGGGCATCGAGGAACTGGTCACCCGCCGCGGCGAGGAGGAGGTCACCATGACCTGGCTCGCCGAGCGGCTGCGCGAGTTCGTCGACCTGAACCCCGAGTTCGAGACCCCCGTGGAGCGGCTGGCCACCTGGCTGGCCCGGCTGGACGACGAGGACGAGTAGCCCCCCGGGCGGCCCGAGGGGCCGGACGGACGGCCCCGGCCGGAATGTCGCGACACGATATATCTTGACCTCCCGCATGACGCGACATATCGTGTTTTCCAGAGGGAGGTCACACCTATGCGTCAATGGACCATCGAGAAACCCGAGCAGCTCACGTTCGACGCGGTGAGCAGGCTGAACGTGCGGATCGTGGCGGGAAGGCTCGCGGTGCTCGCCAGCGAGGGCCCGCCCGCCCTCGACGTCGCCGACGTCGGAGACTCACCCCTCATCGTGACCTACGAGGAGGACGGCACGCTCACCGTGGCCTACGAGGATCTGACCTGGAACAACATCCTGAACTGGCTGCGCCCCACCCGCCGGCACGCCACGCTCACGCTGACCGTGCCCAAGGACTGCCCGGTCAGGGCCGGGGTCGTCTCCGCCTCCGCCGTCGTCGCCGGGTTCGAGGCCCGCACCTCCGTCAAGAGCGTCTCCGGTGAGATCGTCCTCGACGGGGTCAGCGGCGAGACCCACGCCGACACCGTCTCCGGCGCCGTGGAGACCCGCGGCCTGGTCGGCGACCTGTCCTTCAAGAGCGTCTCGGGCGAGCTGACCGTGGCCCGGGGCACTCCCCGCCGGCTGAAGGCCACCACCGTCTCCGGCCGGATCACCGCCGACCTGGAGCTCCCGCCGACCGGTCACGTGACGATGAACAGCGTCTCGGGCGAGATCGTGGTACGGCTCCCGCACACGGCGCAGAGCGACGTCACCCTCCGCTCCACCTCCGGCCGGATCAGCACGGGCTTCCCCGAGCTCGCCCACGCCGGCCAGCCCGGCATGCGGACGCTGAGCGGGCGGCTCGGAGGCGGCATGGCCTCCCTGTCGGCCACCAGCGTCTCCGGCGACATCACGATTCTGAAGGGAGGGCCGGCGTGAACCAGTGCACCGGCAGCAGCAGACTCCCCGGCGCGCGCCGGGCCGGACGAACGGGCGGGGAGGCGTCATGAGTCCCGTCTTCGCCCACGGACGGCTCCGCCTCTACCTCCTGAAGCTGCTCGAGGAGAGCCCGCGCCACGGTTACGAGGTCATCCGGCTGCTCCAGGACCGCTTCCTGGGCGTCTACTCCCCCTCGCCTGGCACGATCTACCCCCGCCTGGCCCGGCTGGAGGAGGAGGGCCTGGTCACCCACGAGGTCAAGGAGGGCAAGAAGGTCTTCACCCTCACCGACCAGGGCCGCGCCGAGCTGAACGCCCGGATGGACGAGCTGGCCGAGCTGGAGCAGGAGATCTCCGACTCCGTCCGCGACATCGCGCGCGAGGTCAAGGAGGACGTGCGCGACACGGTCAGGTCGCTGCGCGAGGAGCTCACCCAGATGGCCCGGGAGGTGCGCCAGGGGGCCCGGCAGGGCGACCACGACACGCGCGAGGAGTTCCGGCGGGTCAAGGACGAGCAGCGCGAGGCCTGGCGGGAGCACAAGGCCGAGTGGAAGCGGCACCAGGCCGAGTGGAAGCACGAGACCGACCGCTGGAAGCAGGAGTGGAAGCGCATCTGGGCCTCCGGCTTCACCGGTGACTGGTCCGCCGAGGGCGACACCCGGCTCGGGCAGATGCTGGCCGAGTTCGTCGAGGAGGTCCGCCGGGACGCGGCGGAGGGGCGGGTGACCGAGGAGACCCTGGCCACCGCGCAGGACGCGCTCTACGACGCCGCCCGCCGCATCCGGGACGCGCTGCGGTGATCCTCCTGTACGGGCCCCGCCCGCCCCTGCTCCGGTCCGGGCCCGGGTCCCGGCCGTCCGCCCGGTGCTCCACCGGGCCGGGGGCGGAACCCCCCGCGCCCGGACAGGCCGTGCCCGCCGGGCGGAGGACCCCGCCACCCCCGTACGGCGCGGCCGCGCACGGCTCACACGGTGAAGACGATCTTCCCGAAGACGTCGCCCCCGTGCATGGCGGCGAACCCCTCCCGGGCGTCGGTCAGCGGGAGCGTCCGGTCGACGACCGGCCGGACGCCGGTCTGCTCCAGGAAGCGGGCCAGCCTGGCCAGCTGGTCCCGGGTGCCCATGGTCGAGCCGACCACCGAGAGCTGGAGGAAGAAGACCCGGTTCAGATCGGCCGGGGGCACCGCGCCGCTGGTCGCCCCGGAGACCACGATCCGGCCGCCGGGCCGCAGTGACTTGAGCGAGTGGTCCCAGGTGGCCTGGCCGACGGTCTCCAGCACCGCGTCCACCCGCTCGGGCAGCCGGGCGCCGCTGGGGAAGACCTGGTCGGCGCCGAGCTCCAGGGCCCGCGCCCGCTTCTCCTCCGACCGGCTGGTGGCCCAGACGCGGTAGCCGGCGGCCCGGCCCAGCGCGATCAGCGCGGTGGCCACCCCGCCGCCCGCCCCCTGGACCAGCACGGTGGAGCCGGGCTCCGCCCCCGCCTTCTCGAACAGCATCCGGTAGGCGGTCAGCCACGCCGTCGGCAGGCACGCGGCCTCCTCGAAGCTGAGCGCGGCGGGCTTGGGCACGAGGTTGCGCCGGGGCACCGCCACCCGCTCGGCGAAGGTGCCGTCATGCGTCTCCGAGAGCAGGGACCGCTTCGGGTCGAGCGTCTCGTCGGCCCCCGTGCCGATCACCGAGTGCACGATGACCTCGTTGCCGTCCTCGTCGAGCCCGGCGGCGTCGCAGCCGAGCACGATGGGGAGCCGGTCCTGGCGGATCCCCACGCCCTTGAGGGTCCACAGGTCGTGGTGGTTGAGCGCGGCGGCCTTCACCGTGACGGTGGTCCAGCCGTCGGGCGTCTTGGGTTCGGGGTGCTCACCGAGCGTCAGCCCGGCGAGGGGGTTGTCGGGATCGGTCTGCGTTGCGGTTACGGCGAACATGGCCGCACCCTACGCCCCCGCCTCCGCCCTCCCCCCGACCGGACCCGCCGACGCCCGCGACGGCGCGGTCAGGGCTCCGGTGTGATCAGGGCTCCGGTGTGATCCGGACGCCGTTGATGATCCGTCGCACGTACGCCTCGGTCCCCGAGGCGGCGAGGTAGAACCCGTTCCGGCAGACGCCGTAGTAGTAGCGGCGGCGCTCCTCGATCACGGGGAGCCGGATCTGCCCCGCGTCGCAGCCCGGCACCGGCATGAGCACCACCAGCGCCTCCCGGCCGCCGCCGAACCAGAGCTGCGGTCCGGCCTGTTCGCCCCGGAGCGCCTGGCCCGGCCGCCCGAGCACGAGCGGGGGCTTGGCGCTGAGCACGAGGTAGCCGTCCTCGGTCACCCTGCCCCGCAGGCTCTCCGCCCAGAGCATGCGCTGCTCGAAGGTCATCGGGGTCGGGACGTCGGACAGCGTCAGGGACCAGGGGCCGAAGTCGAACAGCAGGAGCTGGCCGTCGTCGCGGCCGGAGGCCTTCCAGAGCGTGACCCGCCTGCCCATGGTCCGGAGCATCGGACGCTCCCGGGCGATCTCGGCCGCCCCGCCGGACGGCGCGGTCAGCCGGCGGACGAGGTTGTGGTAACCGTCCAGCCAGCCGGTGTGAGCCGGGCGCACCCCGAGGGCGGCGAGCCTGAGATCGGGTGGGTAGTCGACCTCGGCCCCGCTCCCGTCGGGGAACACGACGTCGATGATCTCCCTGCCGTCGCGGCGCCGTACCTCCGGGTGGAGGATGTTGGGGCTCCGCTCGTCGAACGTGACGCTCGGCGCCGGGGCGGACGTCGGGGCCGGGGGCGGCGGGAGCCCGGCCGGCTCCCGGCTGGCCACCATGCCGACCACCGGGACGGCCAGGAGCGCGGCCAGGATCGCGGCCCCGATCCATCGCCGGGGACCCCGCGGCTCCTGTGCCTCGATGATGTCGTACCGACCGCCGCCGACCACGCCTCCACCCGCCTCGCCGGGGAGTGGACTTTCGCCCATCTTCGGCTCTCCGGGCGCGCGGAGGCCATGCCCGGCCGGTCACGAATTCGGATCGGTCCGTCACCAGGTCGCGACATTCACCTGCGCGTCGGGGGTCAGGTGAACCTCGCGGCCGACGAGCTCGGCGTTCTCGGCCTCGGCGATCAGGCCGGGGTGCCGGACGTGGGCGTGGGCACGGCTCCCGTCCGGCAGGTCCACGACGAGGATCCCGTGCTCGGCCGCGCCGTCCCGCCCGTGGGCGACGGTGTATCCGGCGACGGTCGCCGTCCCCTCGTGGGTGACGGTGATCGGGACGGGCTCGGCGGTGTGCACCGGGGCGGCCGCGTCCCTCAGCCCGGCGAGCCCCGCGCCGCCGCCCGGCTCGGTGGACCAGATCGCGTAGGTGTGCTTGGTCAGGTGCATCCCGACCCCGGTGACCAGGCCGTGGCTCGGTCCGGGACCCGGCTCGGCACGCAGGCGCTCGGCCATCGCCGCGGTCGAGTGCAGGACGTAGACGCTGACCGGCGCCCCGGCGTACGGCAGGCCACCGGTGACCGTCAGCCCCCGCGGGTCCAGCGGGTCGATGCCGGTCGCGGCGCAGGCCGCGCGGAGCGCGACCGCGAAGCAGCTGTAGAGGTCCAGCGCCCCGATGTCGTCCAGCCCTGTCCCCGCCCGCGCGAGGGCGTGCCGTGCCGCGGCCTCCATCGCCGGGGACGCGCCCAGCACCGGCCGGGCGGCGACCTCCCAGGTGTCCTCGGCGTAGGCCCAGCCGCGCAGGTGGATACGCCGTTCCGGGGCGATGCCCAGCCGGTCGGCGAGCCCGGCGCTGACCATGATCACGGCTGCGGCCTGGTCGACCTCGGCGAGCGCGACGGTCCTGCGGGTGTACGGCCAGCCCACGAACCGGTTGTCCGGCGCGGGCGTGACGAGCTCCTCCGGGGTGCGCACGGTCCGCTGCCAGGCATGGGGGTTGGCGGCGGCGACGCCGGTCATCGGGGCCATCATCCGCCCCCGGTCGCGCATCTCCTCCTCGATGCCCTCCCCCGCGGCGGCGCGGCGCGCGGTCTCCATGATCGGGTAGGTGTGCACGGGCAGGACCAGCCCGTGGGCCAGCTCGGCGGGGTGCGGAGGGCGTTCCCAGCCGTAGGGGCGCCGGGGGTCGGCGCGGTGGCTCCAGGCCGGATACTCCCCGGCCCGGCGCAGCGCCCTGCGGGTGGCGAGCGCCTCGGCCCCGGCGATCAGCGCCGCGTCCATCTCCCCGGCCGCGATCGCGGCGGCGGCCGCGCCCAGGAGTGTCTGCGGGGCCGTACCGCTCACCATGGAGTAGACGCGGTGACGGGGCTCGGCCTTGAGGCGCTCGGCGAGCCGCCCCACCGGGTCGTCGTACTGCCAGGACTCGGTGTAGACGACCTGGATCGAGTCGAGGCGTTCCAGCAGGCCGGGGGCTCCGGCGTCGGCCTCGGCGCGGCGGGCGGCCAGCTCCCACAGGTCCAGGGGCTCGGGGCCGGGCTGGTCGCGGACGGTGTGCTGGGCGACGCCGACGAGGCAGGGAGTTCGAGGGTCCACGCTCATGTGGACATGCAACCAGAACGTCATTCGGTTTGCTAGTCCGAAGTTCTCAAAGTTATTCGGGAAAACCTTTATGGCGTTTGTTGCGAGTGGTGCCAGCGATACTCCGATGCACGCGGTTCGACCCAGGTGAGCTGCGAGGATGCTTTTTCGTTAAATCATAACCACGCGGCATATCAATAACGACATGGCATCGAAGGGAACCGTCCCAGACTTTTTCGCGTCAATTTCTGGCCGAGCGCTTGATCCATTCAGTAGCGTTCCGATCGTTTTCCTGGCGACGGGAAGTCCCGCCCGCCGCCGAGGACGAAAGGAGCTCCATTGATTTCCCGAGCACGGCGCCTCGCGATCCCCCTCACCGGCCTCCTCATGGTCGCCGGAGCGATGGGCGCCACCAGCACCGGCGCGGGCGCCACGGCCGCCCCCGGCGACGTGGTCACCTCGGCCGCCTCGGAGTCGGCCTCCCAGGCCACCTCCTTCTGGTCGCCCGACCGCATGCGCAAGGCCTCCGACGCCACCGGCGACATCGACCTGGCCGGCAAGGGCAGGGCCTCCACGGCCGCCGGCCCCGACGGCAAGCCCGGGTCGGTCCCGCCGATCGGCCAGGAGGGCGGCAAGTCGCCCAAGAGCAAGCACGTCAACCTGCCCAACACCGTCGGCCGGGTCTTCTTCACCCTGCCCAAGGCCAACCCGATGGACCCGAAGAGCTGGAAGTACTGCTCCGGCAGCTCGATCCAGGGCAAGTACCGCAACGTGGTCGCCACCTCGGCGCACTGCGTGTACGACGTGAAGACCAACCAGTTCTACGACAACTGGGTCTTCATCCCGTCCTACTGGGACGGCGACCAGGCGTGGGAGGGCAAGAACCCCTACGGCATCTACGCCGCCCACACCTTCCACGCCCACGACGACTTCGTCGTCAAGGAGGACTACGACTTCGACTACGCCTTCGTCAACGTCCACTCCGGCTTCAAGGTGAAGTGGGAGAAGAAGAACGGCAAGTGGGTCCCGGTCATCACCAACGTCGGCCGGCTCGGCGACAACGTCGGCGGCCAGGGCTTCGCCTGGAACCAGAAGGTCAAGAGCAAGGTCTTCTCCTTCGGCTACCCGGCCGGCCCGCACCCCGACGGTGACAAGCCCTACACCGGCCGCACCATGAAGTGGTGCTACGGCACCACCGGCGCCATGCCGGCCGCCCCGCGGTACAACATCCAGGAGCACATCGGCTTCCGGTGCGCCTTCACCGCCGGCGCCAGCGGCGGCCCCTGGCTGCTGAAGTACAAGAACTCCAGCCGTACCGGCTACCTCGTCGGCGTCAACAGCGTCGCCTGGGACACCGACAAGAACGACCGGTACGACCACATCTCCTCGCCGTACTTCAACAGCGACACCTACAAGGTCTACAAGGTCGCGGCCAACCGCTGGACCAAGTAGCGACGCAACCGAGCCGGCCGTCAGGCCATTCGGCCGGCTCCAGACCTGAAAGGGCCCGATCCATCCCGGATCGGGCCCTTGTCGTGGGCGGGAAACCGCCAGGACGGTTTTCCCTCCGGAACCCACGATCCGTATCCGCGCGGTGTCCCCCTGAATTTCCAGCAGACCTAAAACATCACTTATGTCGGTGCGCCTCACCGCGAAGGAAAACATTTTGACCTGGAGACATTGACTATTAAATACGATCTCGTAAAGTCGGCGGCAGTCATCGAAGCCGCGCTCACCGGGGAACGCCGTCAGCGGCGTCACGGATCAGCCCGCTCCGGGCCGAGGCGGCAGCCGCACCAGGTCCGGAGGTCATCCTTGCGCGCCCTCGGCGAACCCACCCGATTAGTCCTGACCGTCCTCGCCATGATCGCGGCGATACTGACGGTGCCGCCCCCCGCGGAGTCCCGGGCGTCGGCCCCGGCGGCGGCCCCGGCGGTCCGCCCATTGAAGATCATGAACTACAACCTGTGCGGAGCCTCCTGCAACGGAGGGGACTTCGCGGTGGTGGACATGGTCTTCCGCAAGATCCAGGCGGAGCGGCCCGACATCGTCACACTGCAGGAGACCTGCCGGGACCAGGCCGGAAGACTCCAGGACCTGCTCGACGACGCCGGGTACGGCATGCGCTCGTACTTCTCGTCGAGCCGGTTGCTCCCCGCGCCGGACTGCGGCACCCTCCTGCCGTACAGCGCCGGCAACGCGATCTACGTGCGTGCCGCCATCCGCGACGCCGCCGACTTCGAGTTCAGGTCGACAGACCGCGGCGGCGGATGCGTGACGGCGGAGTTCGAGGTCTGGACGCGCGTGTGCTCCCTGCACGGCACGCCGAAGGACGAGGACGCGGCCAAAGAGATCAAGGAGATGGCGACGGACCTGTTCCCGCCCTCCGTCCGGCGGATGCCGTTCATCCTCGCCGGTGACTTCAACGTGACCCCGACGTGGCCCTCGCCCGAGGACCCGGCCGTGGCCATGATGTACGCACCGCAGGCCGGCGGCACCGGAGACTACTGGGAGGTGGACCAGTTCCCCGATGACTGCCCGGGGTGCCCTCCGCGGCCGGGCGGCGCCCCCACCCATCCCGGTGAAGGGAAGATCGACTACATCTTCGTGAGCGCCGCCCATTTCGACCGCGAGGTGTCCGGCCGCGTGGAGAACGAAGGCGACTGCCAGGTCGGATCGGGAGATCCCAAGCCGGACGACGCCCGCTGCTCCGACCACGACATCCTGTGGGGAGAGGCGCGGCTGCGCGTCAACGAACCCGTCCGGATCTTCCAGTTCAACATGTGCGGAGCCAGGCAGGTGCCCGTACCGGCCTGTGCCGGCGGGGCGGTGGGCTCCGCGGCCCCCGCGGTGGCCTCGTCGATCCTCGACTTCCGCCCGGACGTCGTCACCCTCAACGAGGTGTGCCGCGAGCAGTACGACGAGGTGCTGCGGATCACGGGCGCCAACGGTCACGCCCTGCACGGCCAGTTCACCGTGACGCGCGCTCCGGAGTCCGCGTGCCGCGGTTCCGGGGAACGGGGCAACGCCCTCATCAGCCGCACACCGCTGAGCGACGCGGAGACCACCGCGCTGCCCGGCGGCGCGGGACCGGATTCGTACAGCCTCACCTGCGCGGGCGTCACCCTGCGCGAACGAGCGGTGAAGGCGTGTGTGACACAGCTGAGCAGCGTGGCCGAGGCCCGGCCGGCCCAGGCCGAGGCCGTCGCCCAGCGGATCGACGGCCACATCGGCGGCGGCTTCCCGGTGATCCTCGGCGGCGACTTCCAGGCCCGCCCCTGGGACGCGGCCCTCACACCGCTGTACTCCCATCACGGCGGGACCGGCAAGCTGCACGAGGTCGACGAGACCGACACGCAGTACTTCGCCAGTCCCGAGTACAGCTGCCCGGTCGACGACCGCAGGTGCCGTACCGGCGAGGGCACCTATCCCGTCCCCGTGGCCCTGCAGTACAAGCTCGACTACGTCTTCGTCAGCGACGATTTCGCCGCACTGGACGGCGACGCCACACGAACGTCGGTCTCGAGTCACGTCCCGCTGCGGGGGTGGGCGACGCTGACCGGCGGTGACGGCGCGCCGCCGCCGCCGACGCCCGGACCGCCCCCGGGACAGAATCTGCCGCCCAGCGTGTCCGCCGGGCCCGACCTGTCCGGCGCCGAGGGGCAGCGGCTGCGGCTGGCCGGCTCTGCCAACGACCCCGAGAGCACTCCCACCGTCGCCTGGAGCTTCACCGCCGGTGACGACGTGGATCCGGGAACCACCTGCTCGTTCGAGAACGCGCACGCCGAGTCCACCACGTTCAGCTGCACCGACGACGGCACCTTCCTCGTGACCCTGACGGCGGACGACGGGGTGAACGCCCCGGTCGGCGACACCGCGCGGATCCGCTTGCGCAATCTGCCGCCCCGCCCCGCCATCACGGGCCCCCAGCCGTGGTCGGTCCATCGCGCGGGCACGCCGGTCCGCCTCGCCGCCGGCTTCACCGATCCCGGTGCCAACGACACCCACACCTGCGAAGTCGAATGGGACGACGGCGCCTCCGACTCCTACGCCGCCGCGCGGCAGGCCTGCGACCGGACCCACACCTTCGCCTCCGCGGGGATGTACACGATCAAGCTGACCGTCACCGATGACGACGGCGGATCAGGCGCCGCCGAGGTCATGGTGGTGGTCTACGACCCGGATGCCGGGTTCGTCACCAGCGGCGCGCGCATCGACTCGCCGACCGGGGCGCTGACCGGCGATCCCGGCCACACCGGCCGCGGCTCCTTCCAGTTCAATCCCAAGTACCGGCCGCACGACGAGGGCCCGGCCCCGGGCGGGGGCAAAGTGAGCTTCCGCCTCGCCGGAACCGATTTCGACCTGGACGCGACCGAGCTCGAATGGCTGGTCGTCACCCGGCACGGCAGGGCGGCTGTGAAGGGCGAGGCCACCGTGTCCGGCCGGACCGGGTACGGCTTCGTCCTGTACGGCTACGACGACCCCGACAAACTGCGGCTCGTGGTCTGGCCGCTCAGCGACGGCCCGGTCCCCGGCGGCACACCGACCTACGACAACCGGCGGACCGCGGGGTTCGACCTGGACGCCGCTCAACCTCAGGACGTCTCCGGAGGAAACGTGCAAGTGCATAAGTGAGCGCGTCCGCCGCGGCCCGATCCCCGATCGGGCCGCAGCACGCCCGCGGCCGGGGTGACGCCCCGGCCGCCGTACGGGACCGGGCGGCTAGAAGTCGAAGAGCGGGCCGGTGGCGGCGAGCATCGCGCAGAAGTTGCCGTAGGTGTGCTCGAAGATGATGTTCTCGCCGTCCCAGGTGCCGACCGCGAACGCCTTGACCGGCTTGTACTCCGTGGTGCACGACCGGTTCCGGTCCCGGGCGATGGCGGCCGGGTTGCCGCGGGCCTTCTCCAGCGCCTCGCACGACTTGGTCCCCTTGCGGTGCGTGCCGCCCGGCGGGTCGCACTGGAGCACCGCGTACCGACCGGTGAGCAGGTCCTGGTTGTCGTCGGCGACGGCCAGCATGAACGCCCTGTCCGGAGCGGGCGCGCGGTGCGGCGAGGACGGCGTGGCGGCGGAGGCCGTACCGGAGAGCAGGAGAGGCGTGGCCGCGGCCAGAACGAGAAGACGTCGCATGGAACCCCCCGATTGCGCATGACGTCGATCGTTCCAATCGTCTCCGGGGGCGTCCGGCCTGGCAACCACCCGGCCCGGCGTTTCAGCAGATCAGCACGGTGATACGGCGGGAGCACGCCGAGTAGATCAAGAAGAGGTAGATCAGACGTCGGCCTGACGGTTTCGGTTCCGTCGGTTGCGTAACAACAACGTAACGGTCTCCATTGATGTCTGATTTATGCCTCTTTAAGGCTTCTTTACCGGCTACGGTCTCGTCTTGTCTCTTTACGCATGCGTGAGCCGAGTCCCGAGAGGCTCATGACAAAGAAGGAGCTTCTGTGAACCCCCGAGCCAAGCGCCTTGCCCTGCCCCTCGGCGGAGCCCTGGCGGCCACGTCCATGATCGGCGTCACCCTCGCCGCCGGCACCGCCCAGGCCGCCGCGCCCGACCGCAAGACGGTCACTCTCGCCTCATCCGGTAACGCGAAGGCCATCGCGGGCTACTGGACCCCCTCGAAGCTGAAGTCCGCCACGACCTACGTCGCCGAGAGCACCGCCTCCGGCCGCCTGAAGGTGGGCGGCTCCCGCGCCTCCGCCGACGGCAGGGCCGGCACCGTCGCGCCGATCGGCGAGGAGGGCAAGTCCGCGGGCCGCTCCCGGAACGTCAACCTGCCCATCACCGTGGGCAAGGTCTTCTTCATCGACGACAAGGGCCGGGAGCGCTGGTGCTCCGGCTCCTCGGTGCAGTCGAAGTACCGCAACCTGGTCGCCACCGCGGGCCACTGCGTCTACGACACCGACACGAACAAGCCGTACAACAACTTCGTGTTCATCCCCGGCTACCACCAGGGCAAGGCGCCCTGGGGCATCTACGTCGGCGCCAAGGTCAACATGCACTACGACTTCGACGTCTATGAGGACTACGACCGGGACTACGCCTTCGTCAACGTCTACAACGGCATAAAGCAGCAGCCGGAGAAGGAAGTCGACTACAAGACCTTCAAGGCGCATGTCGACAAGGGCGGTGTGGGGCGCGAGGAGCCCAGGACCGTCGACTTCGAGACCTACGACCGGTGGACCCAGAAGGGCGGCATCGGCAAGGTCGAGAACGTCTCCTCCGAGGACCAGGTCGGCCCGCAGTACAACGGCGCCATCGCCGTCGCGGTCGAAGCTGAGAAGTGGGACTGGGACAAGGCCTCCGGTGACGTCTACGGGCTGAAGGACGACAAGGTCACCCGCGACGGCAAGGTGCTGGACCAGAAGGACTGGCCGAAGAGCGGTTCCAAGCTCGAGACCCGCACTGAGAACGTCACCAAAGCTGAGTACGAGGCCTACAAGGGCCCGGGCTACCGCAAGATCGATGACCGGGGCAACTACACCATCACCCACTACTACGTGGTGAAGTACATCAAGAAGACCTCCTCCGTGAAGTATGTGATCTTCCGTCACTACATCACCGCCATCGCCGACGCCGGCCGGCTGGGCGACAACGTCGGCGGCCAGGGCTTCGCCTGGAACCAGAGGACCGGCAAGAAGGTCTTCGCCTTCGGTTACCCGGCCTCCGCGCACCTGGACGGCAACAAGGTCTACACCGGCCACACCATGAAGTGGTGCTATGGGACGACCGGCAACGCCCCCGACGTCCCGGCGTACAAGGCCGAGGAGCACCAGGCCATCAAGTGCGCCTTCACCCCCGGCGCCAGCGGCGGCCCGTTCCTGCTGCAGTACAAGAACAGCAAGCGGACCGGTTACCTCAACGGCGTCGTGAGCCTCACGATCGACAGCGACGGCAACGACCGCTACGACCGGGTCACCACGCCGTACTTCGACGGCGAGACCTACGGCATCTACCGGTACGCCGCCAACCTCTGGACCGGGAAGCTCCCGCTCTCCTAGTTCCTGTCCCGGTGCTCCCCGGCACGGCCCTCACCGAGGCCCGCCCGGGGAGCATCAGGGATCCGCACGGCCGCGAACCACGAGGGGCCCGGGACATACCCGGGTCCCTTCCGGCACTTCACATGGTGCTTACGCATCCGTCGGCAGGATTGCCGAATGGCCGGGGAAGACCGGCTCGACCCAGCTGGCTGCGTAAAACCAAGTGGATCTGGAAAAATCAGTCTTTAACTACCTCTTGTAGCTCCCTGGACCGGAAGGACCGTCCCCATGTCCCCCCGCGCACGGCGGCTCGCGACCACTCTGGGCGCCCTGGTCGCTGCCTGCGTGACGGCGACATCCGCTCTCCCCGGGAGCGCCGCGGCCACCCCCTTCGAGTCGGTGCCGGGCAGCGTCACCTCCCTCATACTGACCAAGAGCAGCGCGGACATGAAGCGGATCGCGGAGTACTGGAATCCGGCCCGGCTCAAGCAGGCTCAGGACAACAACCCCGCGACCCCCGAGGTCAAGCCCAGCGAGGGCACGCCCTCGTCGGCCCCGACGTCCGCCTCGCCCACGCCCAGCGGCGAGGCGACCGCCACCACGGCCTCGGGCGGGGAGAACACCACGACGACCACCACCCCGGCCAAGACCGCCACGCCTCAAGCGGTCAGGCCGACACTCCCGAAGAAGCGGCAGCCCGCCACCGGCACCTCTCCGATCACCGTCGGGAAGGTGTTCTTCCGGATCGGGGACAAGGACTACTGGTGTTCGGCGTCCTCGATCGCCTCCGCCAACGACAACCTGGTCGCGACGGCGGCGCACTGCGCCTACGACGCCAAGACGGGCAGGCCCGCCGAGTACTGGATCTTCATTCCGGGCTACGACAGGGGCGCCACGCCGTACGGGATCTACGTCGGGCACTCCGTCAACCTGCACGAGCGCTTCGTCAGCTGGGGTGACTACGACTACGACTACGCCTTCATCTCCGTCCACGGCGGGTTCCGGTGGAAGCCGGGCAAGACCGCCGGCTCCTACCAGATGGAGGCCGTCGGCAGCCTGGAGGACAACGTCGGCGGTCAGGGACTGGCGATCAGGCGCGGCACCAACCTGCTCACCTACGCCTTCGGCTACCCGGCCGCCCCCCACAACGACGGGAGCAGGCCGTACGACGGGCAGAGCCTGAAGTACTGCGGCGGGCGCACCCGCAAGCAGATCGCCCCCGCCCGCCTCGTGGAGCACGGCATCGCGCTGAAGTGCCCGTTCACCGCGGGGGCCAGCGGCGGCCCCTGGCTGGTCGACTACGACCCCAAGACCGCCCTCGGCTACCTCAACGGCGTCAACAGCTTCGCCTGGGACACCGACGTCGACCGCAAGTACGACCTGATCTCCTCGCCGTACTTCATCGCCTCGACCTACGTGGTCTATCACTGGGCCGGCAGCCAGCGGGCGCCCTCCTAGGCGGAGCCGCTCCGAACGATCCCTCTCACCTCGCGGGACCCGGCACGTGCCGGGTCCCGTCCGCTTTTCCGGGGTTTCCGCACCCGCGTGCCTATGCCCCGGCAGCGGATCGTGCGCGTTAGACGTGGCGGAGCCCGGATCGGTGCCATCGGTTCCATGTGATCTGCGTCACACAGAGATGGCTACTGTCCGCATACGGCTACTCACGCCACATCGGCACCACTTACACCAATCTTACGGTGATCTGCGGAAACGCGGCAGAGCGACGGATGTGACGACTGTGACCCCAAACCTCCGATTGGGTCACGAGAAGGTCACGAGCCCCAGAGGTTTCATCTGAGCCCTCGGATCGACTTCCACTTCTCAAGATCAGCACTGTATGTTCCTGGTTATCCCTTTACTGACGCATGGGACGCAAGATGCGTTCCACGACAGACCAAGGAGTTTCCCTTGAAGCGCATTCTCATCCCCGCCGGCGGCGCCATCATCGCCACCGGTCTGCTCGCCGCCGGCCTGGCCGGCACCGCCAGCGCCGACCCGCGCTGGGAGTACGACACGATGGCCAAGGACGCTCCGGCCGCCGTCGACGTTGCCGAGTACTGGCTGGGCCACAACGGTGAGGCTCAGCGCCTCGCCGCCGCCACCGCCTACAACTGGGAGACCAAGCCCAGCTCGACGCTGAGCGTCGGTGGCGGCTACGTGGCCGACGGCAAGCCCGGCTTCGCCGCGCCGATCGGCGAGGAGAAGAAGACCACGGCCAAGGTCAAGAACATCAACCTGCCGAAGACCATCGGCAAGGTGTTCTTCGTCGACGACAACGGCAACCCGCGCTGGTGCTCGGCCACCTCCATCCAGGCCAAGTACCGCAACCTGGTCGCCACCGCCGGTCACTGTGTCTACGACGAGGCCCAGAACGGCAGCGTCATGGACAACTGGATCTTCGTCCCGGGCTACTACCAGGGCAAGGCTCCTTACGGTGTCTACGTCGGTAAGACCGCCTACACCCACTACGACTTCGCCGTGTACGAGGACCGCGACCGCGACTACGCGTTCGTGACCGTGTACAACGGCATCCGCGTGGGCGGCGGCGCTCCCAAGGTCGTCACCAAGGACGTCTTCGACAAGTACGACGGTCTCAAGGGTGTCAAGACCACTGAGATCTCCCAGGCCGAGTACGAGAAGTGCCGTGACTTCAACGGCAAGGAGACCTCGGACTGCTACGCCAAGACGTCCGAGACCCAGGAGCTCGTCGGTCCCGACCACGCCGACGCCGTTCAGGTGAAGGAGGAGGTCTCCAAGGAGGCCTACGCCGCGGCTCCGGCCGGCAACGTTCAGGGTGCCAAGGACTACGAGGTCACCGAGAACGTCACCGAGACCGAGTACAAGAACTACACCGGTCCCGGCTACCGCAAGATCGACGCCAACGGCAACTTCACGATCACTCACTACTACGTGAAGAAGTTCGTGAAGAAGAGCAGCACGACGAAGTACCTGAAGGACACCTTCATCATCGTCGAGGGCTGGATCCGTGACGCCGGTCGCCTCGGCGACGTGGTCGGCGGCCAGGGCTTCGCCTGGAACCAGAAGACCGGCCAGAACGTGTTCGTCTTCGGTTACCCGGCCCTGACCCACCCGGACGGCAACAAGCCGTACACCGGCATCACCCCCAAGTGGTGCTACGGCAAGACCTCCGGCAAGGTCTACACCAACGCCTCCTACAAGATCGAGGAGCACGTTGCGATCAAGTGCGCGATGACCCAGGGCGCCGACGGCGCTCCGTGGCTCATCAAGTACAGCAACGCCAAGCGCCTCGGCTACGTCAACGGTGTCACCAGCACCTTCGTTGACCAGGACGGCAACGGCCGCTGGGACTACAACACCTCGGCTTACTTCGACGGCGAGACCGCCGCGATCTACGCCAAGGCTGCCAACGTGTGGTCCGGCTCGATCGTCAAGTAGTTCTGACGATCACCTGAGCTCGGGGGTCCAAACCCCGGACTCACCTGCTTCACCCGAGGGGCTCGGCTTCGTGCCGGGCCCCTCGGCCTTTTCCTGCGGGTTCCCGCAAAGACGGTCCCGTCAGGCCGTCAGGCGGGGACGAGCTCTCCGATCCGCCGGTCCAGCTCGGCCACCTCCGGCTCCGTGGCGTACGGCTTCAGGCGGTGGCGCAGGTCGGTCATGTAGGAGCGGGTCCGGGCCGACTGGAGGCCGCCGGCCAGGTCCAGCGCCTCGCCCGCCACCGCGCAGGCCTCCTCCACCTCCCCGCTCCGCACCAGCCCCGCGGCCAGCAGCGACAGGTTGAACATGCGCCCGCGCACGAACCGCCCGTCCATCTCCAGCGACCGCCGCGCGTGCCGTACGGCCTGCGGGCCGTCCCCCAGGTCGCGGAAGCAGTGGGCGAACTTCGCCGAGAGGTAGGCCTCGTCGAAGTAGGTGATCCAGTCGGGTTCGTCCGCGGTCTTCCTGCGGTCGAAGGCCACCTCCGCCCGGTGCAGCGCGTCGGCGCAGGCCGGGCGGTCGTCCAGCAGCGCGTGGGCGTGCGCCTCCAGCACGAGCGCCTCGGCGAGCAGGGAGAAGACCCCCGCGCGCTGGGCGGAGAGCTGGGCGGCGCGGGCCAGGTCGAGGGCGTGGGCCGGCTGGCCGATGTAGATGGCCTGGTGGCTCATCCCGGCGAGGATCTCCCCGCTGAGCCCGTGGTCGCCCGCTCCCCTGGCCAGGCGGAGCGCCTGGACCAGGTAGCGCTGGGCCACGCCGTGGTGCTCCAGGTCGTAGGCCATCCAGCCGGCCAGCCTGGTCAGCTCCGCGGCGGCCGCGGCGAGCTCCTTGCCGGTGGCCTCGGCGTACGAACCGTCGTTGAGCAGCGGCGCGACCGCCGTGTCCAGATATTTCACGACCGCCGAGCGGATCCGGCCGCCGCCGAACCTGTTGTCCAGCTCACCGAAGGACCGGGTCACCTCCCGGATCGCGGCGATGTCGGCCTTGCCCACCCGTCGGGGACCGCCGGCGACCGGGCGGGCCTCCATGGGCAGGATCGGCCATCGCAGAGCGCCGACGGAACCGGCTCCGATCACGAAGGTGGAGTCGAGCAGGAATTTGCGCCTCTCCACATCCGCTCGCCAGAGTGCTGTCACGGTTGCAACCCCCTCATGCCAGGTATGGGTGATGCCCTGCCCGAGGTCGAGGGGGGCGGACACTGCGGGCAGTCCTAATTCCTCCGAGCCCACCGTCCGGCCGAGGCGGCGGGCGAAGACCCCGGCGAGCAGCTCGGGTGCGGGGTCCTTCGGCCGCCGGCCGCTGAGCCAGCGGCCGATCGAACTGTGGTCGTATCTCAACCCGGGCACGCCCCAGGCGGTGCCGAGATCGTTGAGCTTGCGGGCCAGTTCCTTACGGGTGAGGCCGGCCTCGGTCATGAGCCTGCTGAGCAGCCGGTTGGGCTCGCGTTGCATCGCTCTCCTCGCAGATAGGAAACGCGGGGAGCGCATGAGGACGCATCCGGCGTCCTCTGCGCGCACATCCGTCCCTCGTGCGCGCCCAGCCCGAGAAGATAACGGAGAGCTTCCTTTATAGCACGTTCAGTAACAGGACTTTACGTTTCCGTGAGATAGAACTCTCCGGAAAGTAAGACGCCCTCGCCGGTCGGCGAGGGCGTCCGCATGACGTCACCGTCGCGCGGGTGGCGGCGACGGATCGCGTCCGCGGATCCGTGCACGGGTCGGAGTCACGGATCCAGGCTGGGAGCCGGCCTCTGCGGGCCGGGGCCGCGGCTCAGAGACGGGCGACCCCGTCGAGGCGGGCCTGGGCGGCGACCGCGGCGGTCACCGCGGGGGCGACGCGCGCGTCGAACGGGCTCGGGATCACGTAGTCGGCCGAGAGGTCGTCGCCGACCACCGCGGCCAGGGCCTCGGCGGCGGCCACCTTCATGTTCTCGGTGATGGTGGTGGCGCGGACGTCGAGGGCGCCCCGGAAGACGCCGGGGAAGGCCAGCACGTTGTTGATCTGGTTGGGGAAGTCGGAGCGGCCGGTGGCGACCACCGCGGCGTGCCTCCTGGCGACCTCCGGGTGGACCTCGGGCGTCGGGTTGGACAGCGCGAAGACGATCGCACCGGGCGCCATCGACGCGATGGCCTCCTCCGAGACCGTCGAACCGGACAGGCCGATGAACACGTCCGCCCCGGCCAGGGCCTCCTCGGTGCCGCCCCGCAGGCCCGCCCTGTTGGTGTCGCGGGCCAGGGCCTCCTTCACCGGGTTGAGCCCCGCGCGGCCCTCGTAGATGATCCCCCGCGAGTCGGAGACCGCGATGTCGCCGATGCCGGCGCCCAGCAGGATGCGGCTGACCGCGACACCGGAGGCCCCGGCGCCCGCGACCACGGCCCGCAGCCCGCCCAGCGGGCGGCCGGTCAGCCGGGCCGCGTTCTTCAGCGCGGCCAGCGCGACGATCGCGGTGCCGTGCTGGTCGTCGTGGAAGACCGGGATGTCCAGCAGCTCGCGCAGCCGGTCCTCGACCTCGAAGCAGCGGGGGGCGCTGATGTCCTCGAGGTTGATGCCGCCGAAGGAGGGGGCCAGTCGCGCCACGGTCTCGACCAGGGCGTCGACGTCGGTGCAGTCGAGGCAGATCGGCACGGCGTCGACGTTGGCGAACTGCTTGAACAGCAGGGCCTTGCCCTCCATGACCGGCATGGCGGCGGCGGGCCCGATGTCGCCGAGACCGAGCACGGCGGTGCCGTCGGAGACGACGGCCACGACGTTGGAGACCCACGTGTAGTCGTTGACGAGCTCGGGCTCCTCGGCGATCGCGGTGCAGACCTTGGCCACGCCGGGGGTGTAGGCGAGGGACAGGTCGTCGGCGTCGCGGACGGGGACGGTCGAGCGGACTTCCAGCTTGCCCCCGCGGTGCAGGGCGAAGGCCGGATCGAGATCGAGGGATTCGAGGGAAATGGAGGATGGCGTGACGGCCACAGCGACCCCTGTAGTTCAGTCAGACAGACGGATGTTCCTTCGTGCAGACGCCGCGGGGAGCGTGGCCCGGCTTCGGTAGCCGCTCGGGTCTTACTACGCGGGAGCGGACGTCTGGAGGGGGTACGGGGGTCACCCGTTGCTCGATTGTGCCACATGCTGAGACTGAGATGGTTGACAGAGGTTGCGCACTTTCATTGACATCCTGTTAATCACGTCACTCGTGTAATACTCGGAGTCGCCTCCCGTCGCTTACATCGCCTCCCCGGAACCGGACCTCCCTGTGGATCTGACCACCTACGCCGAGCTGGCCGTCCTGCTCGTCAACAGCCCCGACCGCCTGGCCGGCCTGGCGGGGCTGCGGGCGCTGCTGGAGGAGAGCGGGCGGGCGGAGCAGGCCGGCCATCTGGACCGGGACGACCTCGGCGCCCTGCGCGACCTGCGCGAGGAACTGGTGGCCGTGTTCGAGGCCGCCGCGGAGGGGCACGAGCGCGAGGTGGTCGACCGGCTCAACGCGCTGCTCCGGCGCCACCCGGTCCACCCGCAGATCTCCGCCCACGACGGCGAGCCGTGGCACATGCACCTCACCGAGGGCGGCCGCTTCTCCGACCAGTACATCGTGGGCGCGGTGATGGGCCTGGCCGCCATCGTCACCGGCCTCGGCGTGGACCGCCTCGGCCTCTGCCAGGCGTCGCCGTGCCGCCGGGCCTATCTCGACACCTCCTCCAACCGGTCGCGCCGCTACTGCTCCGAGCGGTGCGCCAGCCGGGCGAACGTCGCCGCCTACCGGGCCCGCAAGAAGAGCGACCAGGCTCGCAGCGGGCGATAGCGCAGGACCACCCGGCCCGTCACGGGGACGGGGCCGAAGTCCCAGCTGTCCCGGCGGCCGGAGGCGCGCTGGTTGTCGCTCTCCAGCCACCAGGCGTCGCCGTCACGCCACCGGGCGCGCTTGACGATCAGCGTGCCCGGGTCGGAGGGGAGGCGGGCGACGACGAGGTCACCGGGGCGGATCCGGGCGCCGCGCCGTACCCAGAGCCAGTCGTCGGGACGGAGCGCGGGGAGCATGGATTCCCCTTCGACACGGACTCTCATAGAGCGCTGGCCCCCTTTGAATACGGCCGCCCGAAGACGAGTAAGGTCGGTCATGGACCATGCTGATCTCCGGCATCAAGGAAGGATTTTCCGATGCTCGCACGACTCCTGCGCCCCAGGCACGTCGCCTCGGCCCACTGCGACCTGCCCTGTGGGGTCTACGACCCCGCCCAGGCTCGCATCGAGGCCGAGTCGGTCAAGGCCATCATGGAGAAGTACGCCGCCAACGAGGACCCGGTCTTCCGCTCCCGCGCGCTTACCATCAAGGAGGAGCGGGCCGAGCTCGTCAAGCACCACCTGTGGGTGCTGTGGACCGACTACTTCAAGCCCCCGCACCTGGAGGCCTACCCGCAGCTGCACCAGCTCTTCTGGGACGCCACCAAGCTCGCGGGCGCCGCCGGCGCCAAGGGCACCGTGGACGTCGTCAAGGCCGAAGAGCTCCTCGGCAAGATCGAGGAGATCTCCAAGATCTTCTGGGAGACCAAGGCCGCCTGACCCCCGGCCGCCGTGCGCAGCACGGCCATCGACCC
>NZ_BOOH01000061.1 GCF_016863135.1 Planobispora longispora | reverse complement strand
CCGAGAAACGCCCGCAGCGAAGCGAGGACGTGACGAGGGCGGAAGCCGGTTACCAGCCCCCGAGCCGCCGTGCGCAGCACGGCCATCGACACAGCCGCCCTGTGAGGAGTGCGACCTCACAGGGCAGCTGTGTCTTCCGGCGTCACTCCTGCTTGGCCCGTCGTTGACCTGCGGCCGGGGCGTGCTTGACCCGCGCTTGGGGAGGCGGCTGTAAACCGGCTGGAAATCCCTCGCATCGCGCGTCCAACCGGGCCATGGACCGCTCCGGAGCGGTAGGTTGCAGTGAGCGACTCTGCGAGGAGGAACGTGACCGAGCACACCGAGGCGCCTACGGTCGGTATGGGCGGGATCCGCGACGTGGTGAGCATCCGGCTACCTGCCGTTAGTGCCTATCTGTCCGTGTTACGTACGGCCACTGCCGGTTTGGCCGCACGGCTGGACTTCACGCTCGACGAGATCGAGGATCTGCGGATCGCGGTCGACGAGGCGTGCGCGATGTTGTTGACCCAGGCCGTCCCCGGCACCGACCTGACTGCCGAGTTCGAACTCACCGGTCAGGAGATGCAGGTGCGGGTGGAGGTCAGCACGGTGGGGAGCTCCCCGCCGAAACGCGATGAGTTCGCCTGGATGGTGCTCACGGCCCTGGCCGACGACGTGGACGCGGTGACCGACTCCCCTGACCGTATGGCGATCGTCCTGCGCAAGCGTCGAGGCGCGGCGAGGCCGGCGTGACGGAAAGGACTCGTGCCATGGCCACCAGCGATCACGCGGTGCCCGACAGGGTTCGCGCGCGCACGCTCTTCGGTGAACTGGCGGAGTTGCCCCCCGACGATCCGCGACGCCAGCGCATCCGCGACGAGCTCGTCGAGCTCCATCTGCCCCTGGTCGAATATCTCGCCCGCCGGTTCCGCAACCGGGGCGAGTGGCTCGACGACCTGACCCAGGTCGCCACCATCGGCCTGATCAAGTCGATCGACCGCTTCGACCTCGGCCGGGGTGTGGAGTTCTCCACCTACGCCACGCCGACGATCGTGGGCGAGATCAAGCGTCACTTCCGCGACAAGGGCTGGGCGGTCCGTGTTCCGCGCCGCCTGCAGGAGCTGAAGCTCTCGCTCACCAAGGCGATCAGCGATCTGTCCCAGCGCGAGGGCCGCGCGCCCACGGTCGCCGAGCTGGCGGCCTATCTGAAGATGAGCGAGGAGGAGGTGCTGGAGGGTCTGGAGTCGGCCAACGCCTACTCCACGGTCTCCCTCGACGCCCCCGACTCCGGCGACGACGACGCGCCTGCGGTGGCCGACTCCCTCGGCATCGTGGACGACTCCCTGGAGGGCGTCGAGTACCGCGAGTCGCTCAAGCCGCTGCTCGAACGGCTCCCGCCGCGCGAGAAGCGGATCCTGCTGCTGCGGTTCTTCGGCAACATGACCCAGTCGCAGATCGCCACCGAGCTGGGCATCTCGCAGATGCACGTCTCGCGCCTGCTGGCCAGGACGCTGACCCAGCTCCGCGAGGGCCTGACCGCCGAAGACTGACGGCCGGCCCCTAAGCCCTGGCCGACGGCTCGTCCCCGTAGAGGGCGCGGGTCGTCGGCGGGGCGAGCAGCGCGACCAGTCCGGCCACGACCGCGGCGGCCAGAGGCACGCCGAGAAGGGCCTGGCCGGACTGGAACAGCGTGACGGTGACCGGGATCATGAAGATCTGCGTCAGCACGCCCGGGCTCCGGGCCCACTTCTCGGCCTTCAGCAGGCCCCAGGCCACCCGGAGCAGCAGGCCGCCGACGAGGAGCCCGAACCCGGCGACGAACAGGGAGCTCATCACGTCGTCCGGCTTCCCGATCACGGTCGCGACGCCCACGTAGCCGCCGAGCAGCAGCGCGGTGACACCCTCCAGGGCGAGGACGGCGGCGGCGACGACGAGGGTCGGCGGACGGTTCGGCACAGGCCAACCCTATAACCGCGGGCCGCCGGTCGGCCCGACCCGGCCGAGTTCTGCGGCCCCGTACCAGTTAGTCGGCTCTACGCCTCCTATGTACCGATATCGGTGGATACGCTGACGCTATGCGTGCGATGCTCCTGGTGAACCCGACGGCCACGACCACCAACCACCGGACGCGGGACGTGCTCATCAGGGCACTGGGCGCCACCATGGACCTGACCATCGAGGAGACGGGGTACCGGGGCCACGCGGCCCATCTCGCCCGTACGGCGCACTCCGCCGGATTCGACGTGGTCGCGGTGCTCGGCGGCGACGGCACGATCAACGAGACGGTGAACGGCCTGCTCGACGCCGAGGGCGCCGGGATCGGCGAGACGGCGGCCGACCGGCCGGCCCTGCTGGTGATCCCGGGCGGGAGCGCGAACGTCTTCGCGCGCGCGCTCGGCCTGCCCAACGACCCCGTCGAGGCGACCGGGATGATCCTGGAGGCGGTGACCCAGAACCGGCGGCGGACGGTCGGCCTCGGCCAGGCGGTCTGGAACGGCGAGAGCCGCTACTTCACGTTCTGCTGCGGCCTGGGCTACGACGCCGAGGTCATCCGGGCGGTCGAGGGGCTGCGCGGCACCGGGGTCAAGGCCACCCCCGCCCGCTACGTGAACACCGCGCTGCGCCACTACCTCTCGACCGACAAGAAGCATGCCGCGATATCCCTGGAGGGCCCCGGGGTGCCCGCGGCCGAGGGCATCTTCATGGCGGTCGTCTCCAACACCTCGCCCTGGTCCTACGTCGGCCCCCGGCCCGTCTGCCCGACCCCCTGGGCGAGCTTCGAGACCGGCCTCGACCTGCTGGGGCTGCAGCGGCTCGGCCTGCCCGCGATGGCCCGCCTGCTCTCCCAGATCATCGGCCTCCGGGAGACCCTGCCGACCGGGCGGAACCTGGTCCAGCTCCACGACGAGAAGGAGTTCACCCTTCACGCGGAGCGGCCGGTGGCGTTCCAGATCGACGGCGACTACCTGGGAGAAGTCGAGCGGGCGACATTCCGGTCTATCCCTAATGCGTTACAAGTATTGGTCTGAGCGGTTACATCCCGTCATGGTGTGACGCATCCGACACGGCCAACGAGAAAAACGTCGTTCCCACCCTCTTGCGTGCGCTCAGCGTGACTGACAATCTCAACATTGACGTCGGAACGTAGGACCTTTAAGCGGCCACCATCGCTTTCAGGCCACCGGCGATCAATCGAACGCACCCCGGACCGACCCCGGCCCGGGACACCGTTCGGTCTGGTTAGTGAAACTCTTCACAAAGTACGCCGATGGAGCCACAGCGAGGGCTCCTCTCCCGAAGGAGTGACGCATGGACTGGCGCCACCGAGCTGCCTGCCGTGACGTGGACCCCGAGCTGTTCTTCCCGATCGGCAACACCGGTCCGGCCCTCATGCAGATCGAGGAGGCCAAGCAGGTGTGCGGTACGTGCACCGTGAGCGAGGCCTGTCTGAAGTGGGCGCTGGAGTCCGGCCAGGACGCCGGCGTGTGGGGCGGTCTGAGCGAGGACGAGCGCCGCGCCTTCAAGCGCCGCACGGCCCGCGCCCGCGCCCGCGCCGCCGTCTGATCGACCTCCCGCCGCACCCCGCCGCCCGGCAGGGCACGGGTGCACCGCTCCCCCGGCCGGCTAGGCCGGGGGGAGGGGGATGCCCACGGTGACCTCGGTCCCCCCGCCCTCCCTGGGCTCGATCGACAGGCGCCCGGACAGCTCCCCCACGACCAGCGTGCGCACGATCTGCAGGCCGAGGCTCGTGGACGCGTCCAGGTCGAACCCCTCGGGCAGACCGGCCCCGTCGTCGGAGACGATCACGTCCAGCCGGTCCGCGCTCCGGCACACCTTCACCTGAAGCCTGCCCGGACGGTGCGCCAGCCCGTGCTGGACCGCGTTCTGCAGCAGCTCGGTGAGGACCATCGCCAGCGGGGTCGCGATCTCCGAGCGCAACACCCCGAAACTCCCGACCCGGTGCGGCACGACCTGCGCCTCCGGGGCCGACACCTCGCTCGCCATCGCGATCACCCGGTCCGCGATGTCGTCGAAGTCCACCTGCTCCTCGGGCGTGTGGGACAGGGTCTCGTGCACGATCGCGATCGACCCGACCCGGCGCACCGCCTCCTCCAGCGCCTCCCGGCCCTCCGGCACCCGCAGCCGCCGCGCCTGCAGACGCAGCAGCGCCGCCACGGTCTGCAGGTTGTTCTTCACCCGGTGATGGATCTCCCGGATCGTCGCGTCCTTGGTCATCAGCTCCCGCTCGCGCCGCCGCAGCTCGGTCACATCGCGGATGAGCACCAGCGCGCCGATCCGCCCGCCCCCGACGACCAGCGGGATCGCCCGCAGCTGCACGACCGTGCCGCCCGCCTCCACCTCGGTCTCCCGGGGCTCCTTGCCGCTCGCCACGACCATCAGGTTCTCGTTGATGGGCTCGTCCGAGTAGCAGAGCAGCGCCGTCGTACGGCCCAGCTCCGCGCCGACGAGGTCGGCGGTGAGCCCCAGCCGCCGGTAGGCCGAGAGCGCGTTCGGCGAGGCGTAGGTGACCCGGCCCGCCCGGTCCAGCCGGAGCAGCCCGTCACCGACGCGGGGCGAGCGGACCAGGATCGGCTCGGCGCCGGAGAACGGGAAACGCCCCTCGGCCACCATCTGCGCCAGGTCGGAGGCGCTCTGCAGGTAGGTGAGCTCCAGCCGGGACGGCGTGCGCGCCGACGACAGGTTCGTCGAGCGCTGGATCACCCCCAGGTAGCGCGGCTCGGACGACGATCCGCCGGGGTCCGCCCGCCGTACCGGGATCGTCTCCTCCCGCACCGGAACCCCGCTGGACCAGTCGGGATCTCCCTCGCGGCAGATGCGCCGCTCCGCCCACGCCGTGTCGATGAGCTCGCGCTCGCCCTTGGCGATGATCGTGCCCACGACGTCGTCGTGGTAGACGGTGGGACCGGTGGTGGGCCGCATCTGCGCGATGGCGATCCAGCCGTTCCCGTCCCTGAGCGGAATCCACAGGATCAGGTCGGCGAAGGACAGGTCCGCCAGGAGCTGCCAGTCGGAGACCAGCGAATGCATCCACTCGAGGTCGGCGTCGTCGAGGGCGGTGTGGCGGACCGCCAGGTCACTTAGAGTCGGCACCCGTGCATCATGCGTTCTTTGCTGGCCCGAACGCGAATCGGGGGAGGCTGACTGCAAAAATGCCCGGTATGGAGCAGACCCCGGATCCGCTGGCCCGGCTGCGCGCGGCGGCCCTCAAGCGCGAGGCGGCAGGGCTGAGGCGGACCCTGCGCCCCCGCACGCCCGACGACGACGGCCTGGTCGACCTCGCCTCCAACGACTACCTGGGGCTGGCCAGGGACGCGCGCCTGGCCGAGGCGGCGGCCGAGGCCACCCGGATCTGGGGCACCGGCTCCACCGGATCCCGCCTGGTCACCGGGTCCACCGAGCTCCACGCCCGGTTGGAGGACGCCCTGTGCGCCTTCACGGGTGCGCGGAGCGCGCTGGTGTTCTCCTCCGGCTACCTGGCCAACCTCGCGGCCGTCGCGGCCCTGGGTTCCGGCGCCCTGGTGGTCTCCGAGGCCGGCAACCACGCCTCGATCGTGGACGCCTGCCGGCTGTCGCGCTCCCGGGTGGTGGTCACCCCGCACAAGGACGTGACGGCCGTGGAGAAGGCGCTCGCCGACCGGAGCGAGGAGCACGCGATCGTGGTCACCGACGCGGTCTTCTCGGTCGACGGTGACCTGGCGCCGATCGAGGAGTTGCACGCGGCGGCCGTACGGCAGGGCGCGCTGCTGATCGTCGACGAGGCCCACGCGATCGGCGTGATCGGCGAGGACGGTCGCGGCGCGGTGCACGCGGCGGGCCTGGCGGGCGAGCCGGCGATTGTGAGAACCGTCACATTGTCGAAGTCGCTCGGAGCCCAGGGCGGGGCCGTTCTGGGCGCCCCTGAAGTGACCGAAACCCTTGTGGACACCGGCCGCTCGTTCATCTTCGACACCGGCCTGGCGCCCGGCAGCGTGGCCGCGGCACTCGCGGCTGTGGATATCCTTCGAACTCAGCCCGAACTGCCCGGATCTGTCCGGTCCAGAGCAAGGGAGCTGGCCTCGATGGCCCGCGATCTCGGCCTGGAAACCGGCGAACCGGCGGGTGCGGTCGTCCCCGTCGTGCTCGGCCCGCCCGAGGCCGCGCTGCGGGCCGCCGCGATCTGCGCGGAACACGGAGTGCGCGCCGGATGCTTCCGGCCGCCCTCGGTGCCGGTCGGCCGCTCTTGCCTGCGGTTGACCGCGCGGGCCAATCTGAGTTCCGATGATCTCGCGGTGATCCGGGGTGCGCTCACCGCCGTGGCCAAGATGAAAAGGTGAGCGTGTGAGCCAGCGCGGCGATGTGAGCAGGCACGGTGCTCCGTGTCCGGGAGGCTCCGAACCGACGGGCGAGGAGCTTCCATGACGGACGAGACCCCCCGCATCCCGAAATACTACGACGTGAAGCGGAGCCTCCTGGCGCTCACCAAGAGCCTCCCCGCCGGCAGCGCCCTGCCCCCCGAGCGCACCCTCGCCGTCCGCTTCGAGACGTCCCGCACCACCGTGCGCCAGGCGCTCTCCGAGCTCGTCGTCGAAGGCCGCCTGGTCCGCATCCAGGGCAAGGGCACGTTCGTCGCGCAGCCCAAGGTCGCCCAGGTCCTCCAGCTGACCTCCTACACCGGCGACCTGCGCACCGTCGGCCTGGAGCCGGACACCAAGATCCTCGACATCAGCTACGTCACCGCCGACGAGCCCCTGGCCCGCCGCCTGGCCATCAACCCGGGCGGCCGGGTGCTCCGCATCCACCGCCTCCGCCTGGCCAACGGCGAGCCGATGTCCATCGACACCACCCATCTGTCGGCCCGCCGCTTCCCCCGGCTCCGCCGCGAGCTGGAGGTCCACTCCTCTCTGTACGAGACGCTGCACAACGCCTACAACGTGCGGCTGATGGACGCCGAGGAGATCATCGAGACCGTGCTCGCGACGCCGTACGACGCGCAGGTCCTGAGCGTGGACGTGGGCCTGCCGATGCTGCTGCTGACCCGCCACGCCTTCGACGCCGACGGCAACCCCGTCGAGTGGGCCCAGTCCCTCTACCGCGGCGACCGCTACAAGTTCGTCACCCGCCTCCGCCGCCCCTGACCCCGGCCCGGTGGACCCGGGCGGTCAGCGCATTAATCTGGTTCCAGGCGACCCGGACGGAGGCGCGATCGCAGATGAGCGAGACCGATCCGCACATCCACGTCGAGCGGCAGGTGATGCGGGCCGGCGCCGCCTTCCGCAACGTGATCGCCTCGTCGCTGGGGCGCGTGCCCGACGCGCCGACCGTCGTCACCACCGGCTGCGGAGTCCAGACGCCCTACGCGATGACCTCCCCCCGTCCGGAAAGCGTCACCTGTCTCGCCTGCCGGGAACACGCCCGCCGGGAGTACCTGGGCTTCGCCGAGCAGGTGGAGGGCCTGAGCCGGATGCCCGGCGCGCCCGTCGCCGGCGATCAGGCGGTCGAAGTCGCGCAGTGGGCCCGGGACCTCGCGAAGAGGTTCTCCGGCTAGCACGACGATCACTCGGCGGCCGGGCGCGCGACGATCGCTCAGGGGACGACCCGCGGGCGGCGGCGGGGCGGCGGCGCGCCGTAGGGTGGGGCGGGTGAGCATTCTCGTGGTCACCGGGACCGACACCGGGGTGGGGAAGACGGTCGTCACGGCCGCGGTGGCGGCTCTGGCGCGGGAGCGGGGTTCGTCGGTCGCGGTGGTCAAGCCGGCGCAGACCGGGGTCGGGGAGAACGAGCCCGGCGATCTGGACGACGTCATCAGGCTCTCGGGGGTGACGACCACCTTCGAGTTCGCCAGGTTCCCCGACCCGCTGGCGCCGGCCGCGGCGGCCCGGGTGTCGGGGCGCGCGGCGGTGTCGCTGGCCGCGGCCGCCGCGCGGATCGAGGAGCTGGCCGAGTCCCACCGGCTCGTGGTCGTGGAGGGCGCGGGAGGGTTGCTCGTCCGGTTCGACGAGGAGGGCGGCACGATCGCGGATCTGGCCCGGATGCTCCGGGCGCCGGTGCTCGTGGTGGCCAGGGCGGCGCTGGGCACGCTCAATCACACCGCCCTGACGCTGGAGGCGATGGCCGGCCGGGGGCTGAGCCCGGCCGGAGTGGTGATCGGGTCGTGGCCGGCCGAGCCCGGCCTGGCCGAGCGGTGCAACGTGACGGACCTGGAGATGCTGGCGGCCCGGCCGCTGGCGGGGGCCCTGCCGGAGGGTGCGGGCGCGCTGGACCGGGAGACCTTCGCCGGTGTGGCCCGTGCCGGGCTGGGCCCGGTGCTCGGCGGCGGGTTCGACCCCGCGGCCTTCCGCACCGCGTTCCGCCTCTGAGCTCCCCGCCTCACCACTCCACGCACCGCGTTCCGGCTCCGAGCTCCCCGCCTCACCATTCAGCGCACCGCCCACCGGCCCCGAACTCCTCGCCCCGCCGTTCCCCGGGCCGCGTCTAGGCTTGGGCTCCGTAGCGACCCCGAAGAGCGGAGCCATCAGTTGAGCGACATCCTGGAGATCGCCCGGGTTCAGGTTCTGGCGGAGGGCCGGGGCCTCGACGCCGCCCAGGCGCTGGAGTGCCTCCGGCTGCCCGACGACCGCCTGCCGGACCTGCTCGCCCTCGCCCACGAGGTGCGCATGAAGTGGTGCGGCCCCGAGGTGGAGGTCGAGGGCATCGTCTCCCTCAAGACCGGCGGCTGCCCCGAAGACTGCCACTTCTGCTCGCAGTCCGGTCAGTTCTCCTCACCGGTGCGCGCGGTCTGGCTGGACATCCCCTCGCTGGTCAAGGCCGCCGAGGAGACCGCCGCGACCGGCGCGACGGAGTTCTGCATCGTGGCCGCCGTGCGCGGGCCCGACCGGCGGCTCATGGACCAGGTCCGCGAGGGCGTGAAGGCGATCCGCGAGGCGGTGGACATCAACGTCGCCTGCTCGCTGGGCATGCTGACCCAGGACCAGGTGGACGAGCTGGCCGAGATGGGCGTGCACCGCTACAACCACAACCTGGAGACCGCGAAGTCCCACTTCGGCCAGGTCGTCACCACCCACACGTGGGAGGAGCGCTGGGACACCTGCCTCATGGTCCGCGAGGCCGGGATGGAGCTGTGCTGCGGCGGCATCGTCGGCATGGGCGAGACGCTGGAGCAGCGGGCGGAGTTCGCCGGGCAGCTGGGCGAGCTCGCGCCCGACGAGGTCCCGCTCAACTTCCTCAACCCGCGCCCCGGCACCCCGTTCGAGACCTTCCCGCTGCTGGAGGGGGCCGAGGCGCTCAAGACGATCGCCACCTTCCGGCTGGCGCTGCCCCGCACGATCCTGCGCTACGCCGGAGGCCGCGAGCTGACCCTGGGCGATTTGGGCACCCGCGACGGCATGCTCGGCGGGATCAACGCGATCATCGTGGGCAACTACCTGACCACCCTCGGGCGCGCCGCGGACAAGGACCTGGAACTGCTGGCCGACCTGAAGATGCCGATCAAGGCCCTCTCCCAGACGCTCTGACGTCGGCGACGGGGGCTCGATCTCCCGGGCCCCCGCCGCGGCGGGCCGTCCCCGCGGCCGCCCATGCCGGTGGACGGCGACCGTCCGGGCCTGTGGACGGCGGCCGTCCGGATCAGCAGACTCCGGGCAGGCCGCAGACCTTCGCCGCCATCTTCCCGGCGTCGCGCTCCAGCCCGCGGAAGTGCCCGTTCGCCAGCTTCGAGGTGAAGTTGCCGTCCTCGCCGTAGACGACGACGGCCTTGCCGCGCCGGACCGCGACGTAGCGGAACCTGGACTCGAAGTACGACCCGCCGGCCCGCAGCGCCTCGTCGCCGATGCCCACGCTCTTCCAGCGGTAGGTGTAGGCGTTGTGGCCCTTGCCGACCTTCGCGCACCGCTTGAGCCGGGCGCGCAGCCCGGCCATCGCCGCGCGGGCCGCGCGCTCGCTGCGGTACACCACCACCTGCTCCTGGAACAGGTCGGTCTCGGCGACGTACTGGATGTACCGCGTCTTCGAACGGCCGCCGTCCCAGGCGCGCTCGGTCTCGCACGGGTTCAGCGCCAGCCGCGTGCGGAGGCTGTCGCTGATCTTCCACTCCTCCCAGGATTTCGCGGGCCCCTTGGCCTTGGCCTCGTACAGCAGGAACCCCTTGGGCAGCCCGGCCTCGGCCCCCACCGCCGTTGCGCCGCCGAGGACGAGCAGCGCCGCGGTCCCCAGCGCGACAGCGGCCTTTACCACCTTCATGGGTTCCTCCCTCATCTTCCGGATCTCACCGACAGATGATCAGACGCCGTGCCGCGGCGGTCGGTTCGCTCCGGCGATCACTATTCCGACGATCCCCCTGACGGGCCGCATATCGGCGTTCATGATGTGAGACATGGCCAAGGCGATCGAACAGCCCGTTCCCGGCATCACCGTCGGACACGCGCTCCTGGCGCGGTCCGCGGGGAGTCCCCAGCCCATCAGCAGGATCGTCCACGACGGCGACACGATCAACATCGCCGCCGACGGCAACTTCGGCGTGCGCCTGCTCGGCGTGGACGCCCCCGAGGTCAGCTTCGAGCTGCCCCGCAGCTCCGACTTCCCCGACTGGCCCAAGAGCTTCGTCAAGATCTCGCATCCGGCGTGGACGCAGTTCCTCGCCGACCCGTTCGCCCCGGGTCTCGAACCGCTGCCGCTGCGCTCGGCGCTCCACTCCTACCTGCTGGGAAAGCTGGACGCGACCACGGCCGCCAACCACGCCGCGCACGGCGGCCCGCC
Organism: Planobispora longispora; assembly: GCF_016863135.1. Classification (GTDB taxonomy): domain Bacteria; phylum Actinomycetota; class Actinomycetes; order Streptosporangiales; family Streptosporangiaceae; genus Planobispora; species Planobispora longispora. The sequence continues at coordinate 34,944 of NZ_BOOH01000061.1, read as the reverse complement.
CACCCGGGCGCTCATGGACATGATCACCTCGGACATCGCCGAGCAGGGCCTGACCCCGGAGACCTTCAAGCTGCGCCTGGCCTTCGCGCACGAGATCCTCGACCGGTACGGCAGGCTGCTGTGCTACGTCAACCGGGACCAGAGGGAGAAGCCCCGGCCCGCGCCGTACAACGAGCGCCTGCTCGCGCACGGGCACGTCATGCCGTACTTCATCTGGCCCAACGTGGATCCCTTCGTCCGGCAGGAGAACCGGGTGGCGCAGGCCGTGCCGGAGCCGGGGTCGGCCCGGCAGCTGGCCGAGCGGGGCGCGCTGGGCCAGGCCCGCGAGTCGGTGCGGCAGGCGCGCGAGGCCGGCCGCGGGCTCTGGAACCCGGCGGACCCGCTGCGGCTGCACGCCTTCGAGCTGCGCTTCCTGGCCGGTCGCCGGGCCCCCGACCGGTACGTCCTGGACCTGTCCGACAGCTCCCGCGAGCTGCTCCACCCGCAGAGCTACCACCGCGTCCCGAACCCGGAGGACCGGCTGTTCGTCAACGCCGAGCACGCGCCGCTCTGGGCGGAGAAGGGCTGGTCGGTCCCGCCGCCGTAGACCCGGACCCGGGCCTCGCGCCTGTCCGGCGGATCGGGGGCCGTCCGGGCCGACGGGTACGATCAGGGCATGGCGGCCCCCGATCGCGGACAGGTGTGATGCGTTTTCGCATGCTGGGCCCGCTGGAGGTCCGGGACGGACAGCGGGTGGCCGTCCTCGGCGGCGCCAGGCGGCGTTCGGTGCTCGCCATGCTCCTGCTGCACGCCAACCGGGTCGTGGCGACGAGCAGGCTGCTGGACGCGCTCTGGCCCGCGGGCGAGGCCCCGGCCTCGGCGCGCAAGGTCCTGCAGAACGCCGTCTCGGGCCTGCGCGGGGAGCTGGCCGGCGGCGACCGGACGGCGGACGGAGCGGCGCTGGTCACCCGGCCTCCCGGATACATGCTCACGGTCGATCCCGAGCAGGTCGATCTCCACGTGTTCGAGCGGCTGACCGCCCGGGGCCGTTCCCACCTCGCCCGGGGCGAGTGCACGCAGGCCGCCGCGGCTCTCCGGGAAGCACTGGACCTGTGGCGCGGCCCCGTGCTCGCCGACCTCGTCGAGACCGGCGTCGCCTGGCCGGAGCTGGCGGCGGTGGAGATCGCCCGGCTCGACGCGATGGACGACTACTTCGAGGCGGCGCTCGCCTGTGGCCGGCATCGCGAGGCGGTGCGCGAGCTTGAGATCATGGTGGAGAACGACCCGCTGCGCGAGAGATCCTGCGGCCACCTCATGCTCGCCCTCTACCGGTGCGGACGCCAGGCGGACGCCCTGGAGGCGTACGGGCGCACGCGCACCGCGCTGGCCGAGGACCTGGGCGTCGACCCCGGTCACGACCTGCGATCGCTGCAGCGGGCGATCCTCAACCACGATCCCTCCCTCCGCCTCGCCGCGGCCGGCGGGCCCTCGACGGCGATCGGGGCACCGGCCGGAACGGCGGCGGGAGCCGCCCGGACCGGCACGGGCTCCGTGGAGGAGTGCCTGACCGGCCATGCCCTGCCCATCGTGGACCGGGAGTACGAACTCGCCGTCGTCCAGGGGATGCTGGAACGGACCGGGCACCGGCGCAGGCCGCACCTGGTGACGGTGCTGGGCGGTCCGGGGCTCGGCAAGACCCGGTTTCTGATCGAGGTCGAGCGCCGGCTCGTCAGCCAGGCCCGGACCGCCCGGTATCTCGTGAGCCGGTGCCCGGTCACCGGCGTCACGATCCAGAGCCTGGGCGGTGCCGCCCGGCTGCCGGCCGGGACTCTCTCCCGCCTCGGAGGCGTTCTCGCGGCGGACGGGGTCCAGGACGCCGCCCACATGGCGGCAGTGTGGAAGGAGTTCGTCGCCGAGCACCGTCTGGACCTGCCGCTGGTCATGGTCATCGATGATCTGCACCGGGCGCCGGACGCCCTGCTGGAGTTCGTGGACGGGCTGACCGCGGGCCCGGATCCGGTCCCCGTGCTGGTGGTCGCGGCGGCCCGCCCGGACCTGCTGGACCGCAGGCCCTGCTGGAGCGGCGGCAGGCCGGACTCCGCCGTGCTGACGCTGGACCGGCTCTCCGACACCGCGGTGGACCAGCTGCTCGACTTCCTGTGGCCCGCCGGCTCGGTGGAGCCGGTCGGCCCGCCCGATGAGCGGCGCGACCGCCTGCGCGGGCTCCTACCGCTCGCGCATCTGCTCGATCAGCCGCGCGTAGCCGTCGGAGGCGTGGCCGCCGGCGATCGCCCGCTCGACCAGGACCTTGGTGCGGCCGGGCAGATCGACGTCGACGCCCCGGACCCGGCTCTCGTGGATCAGGTGGCCGAGCGGTGACAGGTGGGTCTCCAGCGTCGCGTCGTGCGCCGCGTACTCACCCGTGTCGATCTGTTCGGCCATGGCGGGCAGGAACGAGGCCACCCCGCCCAGCCAGCCGGTGACGAACGGCAGGAACGCCGTCGCCCGGATCTTCTCGGTGCCGACCAGCGCGACGGCGTGCAGGAAGCCGTTGAGCGTCGCCCACATGATGTCCAGCAGGGCCACGTCGTACAGTGCCGGGATGCCGGTGTCGGGTCCCAGATAGGTGCCGCCGCCGCCCAGCCGGTCCAGCACCGGCCTGGTCTCCTCGAAGAGCTCCTGCTCCCCGCCGTAGAGGATGACCGCCTCCGGCGTGCCGATGCCCTGCGGGGTCATCATGATCGCCCCATCGAGGTAACGGATCCCGTGTCCGGCGGCCCAGCCGGCGAGGTCGCGCGCCTCCTGCGACGTCCCGGAGGTCAGGTTGACCACCACCCGGCCCGCCAGCGCCGCGCTCACCGGCTCCAGGGTCTCCCGTACCGCGTCGTAGTCGCGGACGCAGACGACCACCACCTGCCCGGCCCCGACCGCGTCGCCGACCGCGGCGGCGCGCACCGCGCCCCTGCCGACGAGGTCGTCTCCCCTGCCGGCGGAGCGGTTCCAGACGGTCGTCGGGTGGCCGCCCGCGAGGAAAGCGCCGGCCAGGGCGGTCCCCATCAGGCCGAGGCCGAGGACGGTGACCGCTGAGCGCTCGCTGCTCATATGCATGCTCCGAATCGCTGAGGTGGAACGCGGAAGTGAAGGGGAACGCGGAAGGACGAGCGTCCTGCCGGCGCTCACCGAGAACGGGCCGGCGATCCGGGCCGGTCCCGATGGCTCCACCCTGCACGGCCGCGTCCACCGGGCGTCCACCGCTCAAGCGCTCCGTCCCGGCGCCGTCCGGGCAGCCGATTACCGGTCCGTTACCGCGCCCGGCGCGACGACGGGAGCAGACCTCAGAGCTCGGCGGCGACGTCGCGGGCGAGGGCCTGGAGATCGGGGTCGAGCTGGGCGAGCCGGTCGTCGAGGTCGTCGGCGAAGCGGAGCCGTTCGATCGCGGGGTCGGCGGAGCGGGCGTCCGGCATCCAGGCAGAGTGGATCATGAAGGGGATGACGGTGCCCGGGGCCGGGGCGAGCGTGGCCACCGGGCCGCGCGAGACCGCCGCCGCGTCGAAGACCTCGATCCGGAAGCGGTCGTCGTTGTGCACGACCACGACGAGATGGCCGTCGTGCCCGCCGGGCTCGGTCCCCGCGTAGCGGCTGCGGCCGGGCCCGCCGGGGCTCCTGGGCACGAACACGGGCGAGGTCGGGTAGTCGTCCAGCGCCCAGGCCCACTCCGACAGCGGTTTGAGCGTGTCGCGCTCCAGGGAGGCGAGCACGGCCGGGGTCTGCTCGGCGGGGAACAGCGACCGGTCCACCCGCGCGCCGTAGTTGCGCAGCGCGCGCCGGTTGACCGCCTCGGGCTGGAAGCCCTGGAAGACCAGGTGGTGCCGGGTGGGGGCGAGCTGCCCCTCCAGGGACCAGTCGAGGGCCGACAGCTCGGCCTGCCAGTAGCGGTCCGGGTCGTACAGGCGCGCGACGTCGGCGACCGTCCCGGCGACGGGGTCGAACTCCAGGACGGTGGTGAGGGCGGGGGACATCGCGTGGCAGTACATGCCGCGCAGCGCGGGGTCGATCGGGCGGCCGTGCACGTCGACGTCGTCCTCCTTCAGGTACATCCCGATGTCGACGCCGGGGGTGTGCTCCATGACGACGCGGATCCCCGCGGAGTCGTCGTAGGCGGCGTAGAAGTGGTTGACCTCGGGGGCGATGCGGAAGACGGCCCCGCGCACCGGCGTGCCGTGCGGGGCGGCGTCCAGGGCGTCCTTGCGGACGAGCACCAGCGGGCCGTCGGGGTTGTTGGCCACCGTGCGGTCGCCCGCGCCGAGGACCTCGTCGAGATCGACCTTGTAGGCGGTGTCGGCCAGGACCAGCCAGTGGCGGGTCTGCGTGATGGTGTGGGTGGCCTGCGGGAACGCGACCCCCTCGACGGGCCAGCGCCGCACGTGCTTGCCCGCGCCGTCGTAGCGGACGACCGACAGCACGCCGGTGAGCGGGTCGCGCGTCACCGACCACAGACAGCCGCGCTCGGGGTCGATCACGGGGTGGGCGGTGCTCAGGATCGAGGGCAGGACGGGGGCGTCGAGGACGGGGGCCCAGTCGTCGCGGTGGCCGACCTCGCCGAGGAAGGCGAGGGTGACCGGGTCGACCTCGACGGGACGTCCGGCGTCCCAGGTGGCGAAGAGCCGGTCGCCCCAGGGCAGCGGGGCGGTGTTGGCGGCGTTGACGCTGCCGAGGGGCGAGGAGGTGCCGACCGGACCGGCCTGGAACAGGTCGGGGCGGCGGCGGCGGAGCCGTACGGAGGGAGAGTCGATCACCCGGGGACGCCAGGCGAACCGGCCCTCGGGCGCGCCGTCGGTCCCGGCTTCGAGGGCCAGGCGGACGAGGATGCCGTCGCCGAAGAAGGCGTGGACCGGGTGGGTGCGCTGATCGGAGGTGCTGATCAGGACATGTCCGGAGATGTCGAGGGGCCACGTCCCGCTGACGACGCTGAGATCCAGGTCGGGGAGGTCCGCCTTGGTGAGGATCGAACGCGGGATCGGCATGGCACCCCTCCACGGAAAACCGAATTGGATTCGCTGTCCATCAAGACCCCTCCCGCCGCTCCCGTCAAGACGCCGGGCCGGACGCCCCGGTTGGCGGATTCCAGCGATCGTCGCAACGGTGACGCTGATCATGATGGCAGACCGGAGGCGAATACCTCGGCCGGGCTGAGCCACCCCAGGGACTTGCGGGGCCGGTTGTTGAGCCGTTGCTCCACCGTGCGCAGGTCCTCGATGCCGTGGCGGGACAGATCGGTGCCTTTGGGAAAGTACTGGCGCAGCAGTCCATTGGTGTTCTCATTCGTACCGCGCTGCCAGGGGCTGGCCGGGTGGGCGAAGAACACCCCCTCGCGAAACAGGGGCGCCACCTGATGGTGCAAGGCCATCTCTGCGCCTTGATCCCAGGTCAGCGTCCAGCGTGCGTCCTCGGGGATGTCGGCGAAGGCAGCAAGCAGGCCGTCACGGACGTTCACGGCAGCGTGGCCGGTCGGCAGCGGAATCAGGCGAAGGTAGCGGCTGGTGCGATCCACCAGGGTGCCGATGGCGGACTGGTTGAGCCGACCAGTGATCAGATCGCCTTCCCAGTCGCCGACACGGACGCGCTGCTCGACGATCGGCGGACGGTGCTCGATAAGCACGGCCGGGGCGACAAAGCGAATCCGGCGCTGGTCGGAGCGGCGTCGTCGCCGCCGCAGCGCGCGCCCGGTACGCAGTTTGGCGGTGAGCCGGCGGCTCAGGCCACCGCGGCCGCCGTGGTAGATGGCCTGGTAGATCGTCTCGTGGCACAGATGCCAGTGCGGCCGGTCGGGAAAGCAGCGACGAAGGTGAGCGGCGATCTGCTCGGGGCTCCACTCCTGCTCCAGCCGGGCCTGGATCTGGGCACGCAGTTCGGCGTCCTGCAGCACCCGGCCGCGACGCGGGCGGCGCATGCGCTGGCGGGCACGCGCATGGGCGAGATCACCGTCGTAGGTGCGGTCGTGCGCGCTGGTGTTGCGCTGCAGCTCACGGCTGATGGTCGAGGGAGCGCGGCCGAGGCGTCGGGCGATCTCCCGTACGCCCAGGCCCTGTCCGCGCAGTGTGGCGATGCGCTGGCGCTCCAGCAGCGACAGGTAACGAGCCGAGCGTGCCGACTCGGTCAGGCGGGCCGGTGGCAGACCGCCGTTTTCTGCTCGCCATCGGTAGCCGGTCTTGCGGCCGATACCGACCTGCTTGCACGCCTCCACTGTGCCTACCCCGGCAAGGATCAGCCGCCAGTACTCCGACTCGAGTTCGAGTCGCCGCTTGGGTCCGCGAACAGCCATCAACACGCCCATCATGATCAGGTGTGTTGCGACAAACACTAGAACCCGCGGTTACGCTCCGGGTCAAGATTCGGTCGTCAGGCGGTCGCGGACCGTAAGGAGCGCGTTATGGTGCGCGCGTGTGACATGGGGGATTCGGGGGAGAGAGAAGACCCACGGACCCCCGGGCACTCCCCTGTCCGGCCAAGTGACTGACTGGTAGGTTTCGCGCATGGAGTCACCGAAGCACGCGGGCGACGTCGCCGTCGCCGTCTCCAAGACCTACGGCATCGAGACGATGTTCACCCTGTCCGGCGGGCACGTCTTCCCGCTCTACGACGGGGCGGTCCACGAAGACATGCGGATCCTCGACGTACGGCACGAGCAGAGCGCCGTCTTCGCCGCCGAGGCGACCGCCAGGCTCACCCGCAGGCCCGGCCTGGCCGTGCTGACCGCCGGCCCGGGCATCACCAACGGCGTCAGCGGCGTGGCCACCGCGCACTTCAACGGCTCCCCCGTGGTCGTCATGGGCGGCCGGGCGCCGCAGTCGCGCTGGGGCTCCGGCGCGCTGCAGGAGATGGACCACCCGCCGCTGTTCACCCCGATCACCAAGCTGGCCTTCACCGGCTCGGGCCCCGACTCCATCGGCCAGGACGTCGAGATGGCCTTCCGGACCGCCATCGCCCCGCACCGCGGCCCGGTCTTCCTCGACTTCCACATGGACCACCTGTTCGCCCCGGCGACGCCGCACGCCACCGAGACGCTGACCCCCTCGCCGCTGGAGCCCGACACCGACGCGCTGGCCGGCATCGCCCGCCTGCTCGCCGAGGCCGAGCGTCCGGTTCTGGTCCTCGGCTCCGACGTGTGGATGGACCGCGCCGAGGAGGTCGCCCGCAGCTTCGCCGAGGAGTACCGCCTGCCGGTCATCCCCAACGGCCAGGGCCGGGGCATCCTGCCCGCCGGGCACGAACTGCTGGTCAACCGGGCCCGGGGGATGGCCTTCGCCCAGGCCGACCTGGTGATCGTGGCGGGCACCCCGCTGGACTTCCGGCTCGGCTACGGCTGGTTCGGCGGCAAGGACGGCGCCCCGCTGGCCAAGGTGGTGCACCTGGCCGACGCGCCGTCCCAGATCTCCACGCACATGAAGCCCGCGGGCGCCGCGGCGGGCGACCTCTCCCTGGTCTTCTGGGGGCTCGGCACGGCCTGCGCCGAGGCGGGCGTGTCCCCCGCGCGCTACGCGCCGTGGCTGACGACGCTCGCCGAGGCCTCCGCGGCGGCCATCGCCGGGGACGCCGAGCTGCTCGCGGCCGACGCCGACCCGATCCACCCGATGCGGATCTACGGCGAGCTGGGGAAGATCCTCGCCGACGACGCCGTGGCGATCGGTGACGGCGGCGACTTCGTCTCCTACGCGGGCAAGTACGTCGAGCCCCGCCGCGCCGGCAACTGGCTCGACCCGGGCCCCTACGGCTGCCTGGGCACCGGCCTGGGCTACGCCATGGCCGCCCGCCTGGCCCGGCCCTCCTCCCAGGTGGTGCTGCTGCTGGGCGACGGCGCGGCCGGGTTCTCGCTGATGGACGTGGACACGCTGGTACGGCACCGCCTGCCGGTGGTGATGATCTGCGGCAACAACGGCATGTGGGGCCTGGAGAAGCACCCCATGCAGATGCTCTACGGCTACGACGTGGCCGCCGAGCTCCAGCCGCAGTGCCGCTACGACCAGGTCGTGACCGCCCTCGGCGGCGGCGGCGAGCTCGTCACCGACCCGTCGGAGATCGGCCCGGCGCTGCGCCGCGCCTTCGACTCCGGCGTGCCGTACATGGTGAACATCGCCACCGACCCGGCCGTCGCCTACCCCCGCACCACCACCGGAGTCTGACCGGGCCGGATCCCCGGCCCGCCGGGGATCGGCGCTCCGCACCGGTGCCGCCCTCTCGCGGCGCCGGTGCGGCGGAGCGCCGCGGAAGCCGTTCCGGCCCCGCCGCACGGCGCGGGCCCGCGGCGGCCGGAGCGCCGCGGGTCAGGACGACGACTTGGGCGTGGCGCTCGGAGTGGGAGTGACGCTGGGAGTGGGCTGCGCCGTCGGGCAGGCGTCGTTGTCCGCGGTGATCTCCACCGGCTTCTGGACGTCCTGCATCTCTCCCGCGCTCGGCCGCTGCCCGACCACCCCGGTGCACTTCGTGAGGTCGGTCTCCGGCTCGTACCCGACCTTCGCCTTCAGGCCCGCCTGCGCCAGCTTGACCTTCGCCTCCGCGGGGGTCAGGCCCAGGACGTTCGGGACCTTCTTCTTCACCGCGGGTGTCGGCGTGGGCGTGGGCGTCGGCGTGGGGGTGGGCGTGGGGGTCCTGGACGGTTTCGGCGTGGGGGACGGCTCCCTGGTGACCGTGGGCCTGGCCTCGATCGTGGGAGTCGGCGTGGGCGTCCGCCTGGGGGGGCGGGTCGTCCTCGGGGTCCTGGACGGCTCGGCGCGGGTGGGAAGCGGCTCGGCGCTCGCCATCGTCTTGTTGCTGGGCACCTTCTCCTCGGAGGCCGCCATCACGTTGACCGCCACCGCGGCGAGGCCGACGGAGACCACGACCGCCCCGGCGGAGGCGAGCAGGACGCCGCCCCGGCGCTTGGGACGCTGAGCCCCCCTGCGACCCCGGCCGCGGGGCGGGGACGCGGCGGGGATGCCGGGCGACACCGTCGGCGTGTCCGCCCGCCAGCCGGAGGTCGGCTCGGCGGCGATCCCGTGCGTGCCGGTGGGGTACGGACCCCCCGGTCCGCCGGCGGCGCCCTGGACGCTGGTCGGCTGCCCGCCGGCGGCGTCCTGCCGGCCGGTGGGCGGGACGGCTTCCTGCCGGCCCGGGGGCGGCGCCGTCTCCTGCCAGCCGGTCGGCGGCGCGACGGGCCCCGCCGGGCCCGGGGCGTATCCGGTCTCGGCGAAGGCGTGCGGGGACGCGCCGGACTCCGGGACGTGCAGCGCCTGCCGGGCCGCGGTGCTCATCGCCGCGGCGCTGGGGAAGCGCCGGGCCGGGTCCTTGGACAGGGCCCGCTCCACCAGGGCGCGCACCCCGGGCGGGATCGTCGCGGGCAGCGGCGGCGGGGCCTCGCGGATGTGCTTGAGCGCGATCGTGACCGGGGAGTCGCCGTCGAAGGGGCGCTGACCGGCCAGGCACTCGTAGGCGACCACGCCCAGCGCGTAGATGTCCACCGCCGGGGTGACCGGCGCGCCCTCGGCCTGCTCCGGCGCGCAGTAGGCGGCGGTGCCCAGGACCATGCCGGCGTCGGTCAGCCGGCTGGCCGAGTCGGACCTGGCGATGCCGAAGTCGGTGAGCACGAGCGTGCCGTCGGGCCGTACCAGCAGGTTGCCCGGCTTGATGTCCCGGTGGACGATGCCCTGGTCGTGCACGGCCTGCAGCGCGGAGGCGGCCTGGGCGATGAGCTCCATGGCGGCGCCGGGGGCGATGCTCCCCAGCCGCCCGAGCAGCCGGTCCAGCGGCTCGCCGTCCACGAACTTCATGACGAGGTAGACGGTCGCCCCCGCGCCGGGCACCTCGTGGGCTCCGTAGTCGTAGACGTCGACGACACCGGGGTGGTTGATCGTCGCCATCGCCCGGGCCTCGCCCTGGAAGCGGACCAGGAAGCCGGGGTCCTCGGTGCGGCCCGGGAGCAGCACTTTGACGGCGACGGTGCGGGCCAGCACGGTGTCCTCACCGCGCCACACCTCGCCCATGCCGCCTGCGCCGATGCGGGTATCCAAGCGATACCGCCCGGCCAGCATCGTGCCTTGGGCCACCATGACTATTCCCCCGTAACCCTCTCCACTCCCACCCCAGGGTTCTCCAACAAAGCGGATTTGTATCGCAACGGCGTCACGGGGCCATAACGAAGCCCTGCGCGTCGCGCGGCCCGCAATCTGGGGACGAGCGGCAGCATGACACAAAATCTGAAACTTTGGCTGATTTTGTATGGTTCGCGGCGGTGGAGCGCTCGCCCCCGCCGGACATCACCGCCCCCGTCTCCCCTTCGACCGTACCCGCGATCAGCCGCTCATCGTGCCGTGTTCCACGCACCGGGCGGACCAGCCCAGCGGTGTCACCTGTACCACCATCCGGCGGGCGCAGCGGGCGCAGTGGCGCGGCGGCTCCATCGCCCGCGCGGCGAGGCAGGCCGCGTGGTCGCCCTCGCCGGCGGGGCGACCGCAGTGATCGCAGTAGGAGGTCACGGGAAGACCCTATGCTGACACGCATGACGCTCGCGCCCGGTCTGCACGCCCGGATCCTCATCATGGTCGAGACAGAGGACACCGCGGTGAAGGTCGGCAGCGGGGACGTCCCCGTGCTGGGCACGCCCCGCCTGCTCGCCCTCGCCGAACAGGCCACCGTCCAGGCCGTCGCGGAGGCCCTGGCCCCCGGCGAGACGTCCGTCGGCACCAGGGTCGCGCTGGAGCACCTGGCGGCCAGCCCGGTCGGCGCGCACGTCGAGATCTCCACGGAGCTCACCGAGGTGGACGGCCGCCGCCTGGTCTTCGCCTTCACCGCCCGGGACCGGCGGGCCACCGTCGCGACCGGCACGATCGAACGCGTCGTCGTCGACCGCGAGCGCTTCCTGGCCCGTCTCACCCGCTGACCCGCCCGTTTCTCCTCCGGACCCGGCCCGCCCCGAGACGGCGCCGGTTCGGCGCGGGGTCACTCGATGACGGCGATGAGGTCGCCCTCCTGGATGACATCGCCCTCGGCGACCTTCAGCTGGGCCACCACACCGTCGTCCTCGGCGAGCACCGGGATCTCCATCTTCATGGATTCGAGGATGACCAGCGTGTCGCCGTCCTCCACGCTGTCGCCCTCGGCGACGAGGACCTTCCAGACGTTCGCCACCATCTCCGCGCGTACTTCAGCCACCGGGAACTCCCATCACTACTCGCCTGCCACCGATCACGCCCGCGCGGATCTCCGCCGGTCGTACGTCACACTTCGCCGCTGCCGTCCGCCTGCCATTCAACTGCCCGTTCAGGCGCGCATGCGCGCCACCAGCCCCGTGTCGTAGTCACCGTTGACGAACTCGATACGGTCCAGCAGCTCCACGCAGAACGGGAGATTGTTCTTCGGTCCCTCGATCCGGAAACCCGCCACGGCCTCCCGGGCGCGCTCCAGAGCCTCGGCACGGGTCCGGCCGTACACGCACAGCTTGGCCATCAGCGGATCGTAGAACGGCGTGACCGTGTTACCACCGGCGTAGCCGGAGTCGACCCGCACGCCCTCACCGGACGGCTCCTCCCACACGTCGATCTTCCCCGGCCCCGGGAAGAACCGCTTGGGGTCCTCCGCGTAGACCCGGAACTCGATCGCGTGGCCCGTCACCTCCGCCGGGACGACGGTCTTCTCCCCCGCCGCGACGCGCAGCTGCTGCTCCACCAGGTCCACCCCGGTGACCAGCTCGGTGACCGGGTGCTCCACCTGGAGCCGGGTGTTCATCTCCAGGAAGACGAAGTCCTGCTCGTCGGCGTCGACGAGGCACTCCACGGTGCCGGCCCCGAGGTATCCCACCGCCTCCCCCGCCCGCACGGCCGCCGCCAGCATGCGCTCGCGCAGCTCCGGGCTGATGCCGGGCGACGGCGACTCCTCCACGACCTTCTGGTGGCGGCGCTGCACCGAGCAGTCGCGCTCGCCCAGCGCCACGACCGTGCCGTCCGCCAGGCCGAGGATCTGCACCTCGACGTGGCGGGCCCGCTCGATGTAACGCTCGAGCAGGATCGCCGGTCCCTCGGCCGCCCCTGCGGAACCGTCCCCTCCCGCGCTTCCGAACCTGGCCGCGGCCCGCGAGGCCGTCTCGAACGCCTTGGTCAGCTCGGCCTCGTCGCGGGCGACGCCCATGCCGATGCCGCCGCCCCCGCCGGCCGTCTTCACCATGACCGGGTAGCCCATCTCGGCCGCGGCCGCCGCCGCCTTCTCCAGGTCGGTGACCGGCTCGCGCGTCCCGGCCGCGACCGGCACGCCCGCGGCCTCCATCAGGTTCCGGGCGTTGATCTTGTCGCCCATCCGCTCGATCGCCTCGGGCGAGGGGCCGATCCAGACGAGCCCCGCCTCGATCACGGCGCGCGCGAACCCGGCGTTCTCCGAGAAGAAGCCGTAGCCCGGGTGGATCGCCTGCGCGCCCGTCTCCCGGGCCGCCCGGAGGACCCGCTCCGCGTCGAGGTAGCTCTGCGCCGGGTTGGCGGGTCCCAGCAGGACCGCCTCGTCGGCCTCCTTCACGAACGGCAGGTCGGCGTCGGCCTCGGAGTACACCGCGATGGCCCGCAGCCCCATGCGCCGGACCGTGCGGATGATTCGCCGGGCGATCTCGCCTCGGTTTGCGACCAGAACGGAATCGAACACGTGCTGGACCCCCTTTCGACCGCTCCACCATATGACCGGGATCTCGGCACAGCCTTTCGCCCTAAACCACCGATCACGGCAAGACGATCTGTAGGAAACCCACAACAGCCCTGGACGGAAGGCGCGCCCGGCGGCGCGGTCAGTGACGAGTCAGGCGGCCGACGACCAGGGTCGTCGCCTCGACCACCGAGGGGTCGAACTCCCCGCCCACCCCCAGGCGGAGCCGCTCCATGGCGGCCCCCGCCCGATCCCGGTCGGTGGACCCGCCGACCAGGTCGTCATAGGCGTTGGCGACCTTGATGATGCGGCTCGCCAGGGGAGGCATCTCCACGCAGGGGTCGCACTGACGGCGGACGATCTCCGCCACCCGCTCCAGGACCCCCGTCTGCCGGATCACCTCGGCGCCCAGCTCGGCGATGCGCCGCGCCTGCTCGCCGTCGACGTGCACGGTCGCGCCGCCGGGGATCGGGTCGCGGAGCGAGAGCTGCCCGATGTCGTGCATGAGCGCGGCGTACTCCAGCTCCAGCAGCTCGGGCTCGGCCATCCCCAGCTCCCGGCCGACGGCGACCGCCAGGCGGCTCACCCGCCGCGAATGGCCCGGCTCGACGTACCCGGCGACCTCGGTGACCTGCGACAGCGCCCGGACCGTCTGCAGGTAGGTGGCCCGGATCCCGGCGTACTTGCGGAAGGCGACCTGCGTGACCAGCAGCGGCGCGGCGAAGACCAGCAGCGCCGCCATGTCCATGCTGTGCGAGGCGAGCGCGAGCAGGACGCCGGAGGCGGCCACCGCCACGCCCAGCGGAGCGGCCATCCGCAGCTCGTCGTGGACGGCCACACTGAACGCGGCCCGCACCCGCTCCGCCCGGAGCACCGAGGCCAGCAGCACGTCGAGGTGGAGCGTCACCATGGTCAACGCGGCCATCACGCCCAGCACGGGCGTCCAGTTCTCCTCGGTCATCTCACGCAGCGGACCGGCCAGCGGCCGGTAGGCGAAGGCCAGCAACGCCCCGGTGACCAGCCTCCGGGCCATCGCGTCCAGCTGCGGAGGACGCCCCACCGCCAGATGCGGCAACGCCCCGGCGATCATGCCGACCGCCAGCACGGCGACCACCTGGAGCGCCGGATGGTTCGCCGGGGCCCGGCCCATGTCGAGCAGGAGCGTGTAGCCCAGCGCGGCGGCGGCCCCGATCGGCGCCACCTCCCGGTTGCCGGGCATGGTCAGCCTGGCCAGCTCCCCGGCGGCGATCAACGCGCCGAACCCGATCGCGAAGTCCGGATCCTCCAGCCCGGCCACCGCGGTGTACGCGATCCCGGCCACCGTCATCAGACCCGCCACGGCGATGAGCAGGAGCTGCCCGGAGTCGAGCCGCTGGAAGGCACGCGGGCTCCGCACGGCCGTCACGGTCACCGCCCACCGCCCACGACCGCGTCCGCCTTCTCGCTCGCTCCACTCGCCCGCCGGCTCACCGCTCCGCCACCACCTGGATGGGCATGGTCGGGTCGTCGTGGTCCTTGATGGTGGTCTCGGCGTCGTCCGCCGGCGGCGGGACGACCTTGCGGGGCGGCTCCCAGCCGTCGCGCTCCAGGGCCTTGACGAACGCGCTGACCATGACCGGGTCGAACTGGGTGCCCGCGCCCTTGCGCAGCTCGGCCGTGGCGACCTCGATCGGGCGGGCGTTGCGGTAGGAGCGGTCGGAGGTCATCGCGTCGAAGGCGTCGGCCACCGCGATGATCCGGGCGAACTCCGGGATCTCGTCACCGGCCAGCCCCATCGGGTAGCCCTTGCCGTCGACGCGCTCGTGATGGTGCATGATCCCGGCGAACGCCTCGTCCAGGAAGTCGATGCCGCGGACGATCTCCAGCCCGCGCATCGGGTGCAGCTGGATCGCCGCGAACTCCTCCTCGGTGAGCGGCCCCTCCTTCTGCAGCACCTTGGTCGGCACGCCCAGCTTGCCCACGTCGTGGAGCATCCCGGCGTAGCGGATCGCCCGCAGGCGCTCCGGCCCCATCCCGATCTCCTCGGCGATCATGCCGGAGGCCTGGGACACGCGGGTGCAGTGGCCCCGGGTGTAGTAGTCCTTGGTCTCCACCGCCTGGCAGAGCGCGGCGATCGTGGCGTCGTAGGAACGCTGCTGCGCGAGGTACTGGCCGAAGGCCCAGCGGGCGACGAACAGCGGGATCAGCACCAGCACCGCGGAGATCGAGCTGACCGTCGCCCAGAGCCCGGCGATCAGCAGCCCGAACGTGGCGTATCCCAGGTAGGAGACCATGAACTGGGCCAGCCCGCGCAGCGGCACCTGGTCGGCCTGGCCGGTCGCGACGAGGATGACCGCGATCAGGGCGAAGTTGAGCGGCACGAACACCGCCGCCGCGCCCGCGAACGGCAGGATCAGGTCGTCGAAGCCGGCGACGTCGGGGACGTGGGGAGTGCCGCCCAGCCACTGGTAGACCCCGCCGGCGGCGTAGCCGCAGATGGCGAACTGGGAGCCGTTGAACAGCCGCTTCACCGGCGAGAGACCCGGATGCACGCTCAGCATCGCCGTCATCCCGACCAGCGCGGCGCCGTCGGCGCCGAGGAGGACCACCGCGGCGAGCGCGGCCGAGAAGCTGACCGAGACCGCGGCCTGCCGGACGCTCAGCAGCGTCGGCATCGACTCGCACACCAGGAACAGCAGCGCCAGGACCAGCAGCGTGGACCAGTCCAGAGGCGCGAAGCGGCCACTGACCACGCCGTGCCCGAGCAGCCCGAGGGCGGCCCCGATCACGGCGACAAGGTAGACCTTGGCAAACCATGGCAGTCCACGCAAAGCGACCACCTAGAGGGTCTATGGGGCGGCGGTGCTCATGTCCAGGAGATCCCGGCGTGGACCCGGCCTGCCTTTTCCTTCAACATGTGCTGCCTCCACGTCGGTTTCGCCTCTCAGGCTACAGAAGCACACCCGGATCAGGAGGACAGACCACTAATCGCAAGCAAAGTGTAATCAAGTGAGCACTCCGAGTGCGCCCGGGGGCGGCCGGGCGAGCGGCGCCCCGGGAGGGAGCCGGGCGGAGACCCTACAGGGAGTTCAGCCGGGCCCTGGCCCACTCGACGGTCGCCTTCAGCCCCGTGGCCAGGTCCGTCCGGGGCCGCCAGTCCAGCGCCTCCAGGGCGGGGGCCGGGTCGACCGCCATCGCGGGCAGGTCGCCCAGGCGCGCCGGGGCGCCGCCCGGCTCGTCGGGCGCCCCCGCGGCCTGCGCGACGAGGGTGTGCAGCTCCCGGTCCGTCGTCTCCACCCCGGTCCCCAGGTTGAACCGGCCCCCGTTGCCCGCGTCGCCGCAGGCGCGGGCGAAGCCGTCCACCACGTCGTCGACGAAGACGTAGTCGCGGGTCTGCGCGCCCTCGCCGTACACCACGGTGGGGGTGCCGTTGAGCAGCCCGTCGGTGAAGATGGCCACCACCCCGGCCTCGCCCTCGGGCGACTGGCGCGGGCCGTAGACGTTGGAGAGCACGAGCGTGGTGTAGTCGATGCCGTAGAGCGCCTTGAAGGTCGCCAGATAGATCTCCCCACTCAGCTTCGAGGCGGCGTACGGCGAGCGCGGGTCGGTGGCCGCGCCCCGGGGGACGGGGATGACCTCGGGCCTGCCGTACACGGCGACGGAGGAGGCGAAGACGACCTTGCGGGCGCCGCCGCGCTGGGCGGCGGTCAGGACCGAGGCCGTGCCCTCCACGTTGAGCCGGGCGTCGTGGACCGGGTCGGCCACGCTCTTGCGCACGCTGATCTGCGCGGCGAGGTGGCAGACGACCTCCGGCCGCCACTCCGCGGCCAGGCCGATCAGAGCGGGGTCGCGGATGTCCGTCTCGTGCAGGACGAAGCGCGGGCTGCGCGCCGCGAGGGCGAGGTTGTCCCGGCTCCCCGAGGACAGGTCGTCCACGGCCATGACCTCGTGGCCGTCCTGAAGCAACCGGTCCACCAGCGTGGACCCGATGAACCCGGCTCCCCCGGTGACGAGCACCCGCATGCCGATCCCCCGTTCTCGTCGCGGCGTTGCGACCGGCGACCGAGCGGTCGCCGTACGGGAACGATCCTAGGAGCTCAGGTCGCCATCTCGCTGCGCACCTGGTCGATCCTGTTCAGGATCTTGGCACGCAGATCGTCGGGGACCGGGTCGCAGCCGCAGTGCTTGGCCACCAGCTGCTTGACGACCTGCTCCAGGCCGTACTCCTTCAGGCAGGGGCTGCATTCGTCCAGGTGATGCCGTATGTCGACGCAGTTGCCCTCGTCGAGCTCTCCGTCGAGGTAGGCGTAGACCTTATCCAGAACCTCGCGACAGTCCGTGTCGTGGGGGTCTCCACAGCTCATACGATCACCTCGCCCAAGAGCTCGGGGCTCGCCTGCGCGAGCCCGCGGTGCGTGCCGGATCGCCCGCTCACTTCGCATCCTCCGCCGGGATCAGGCCACGGTCACGGGCGTAGTCCTCCAGCTGCGTCCGCAGCTGACGGCGGCCGCGGTGCAGTCGCGACATCACGGTCCCGATGGGGGTCCCCATGATCTCGGCGATCTCCTTGTAGGGGAAGCCCTCGACGTCGGCGAGATAGACCGCGATGCGGAACTCCTCGGGGAGCGCGGCGAGCGCGTCCTTGACGTCGCTGTCGGGGAGGTGTTCCAGCGCCTCGATCTCGGCGGACTTCAGCCCGGTCGAGGTGTGGGACTCGGCCCTGGCGAGCTGCCAGTCCTCGATCTCCTCCGTGCCCGCCTGCTTGGGCTCCCGCTGCTTCTTGCGGTAATTGTTGATGAAAGTGTTGGTGAGGATGCGGTAAAGCCAGGCCTTGAGGTTCGTGCCCTCCTGGAACTGGTGGAAGGACCCGAACGCCTTGGCGAAGGTCTCCTGGAGGAGGTCTTCGGCGTCCGCCGGGTTCCGGGTCATCCGGAGCGCGGCGGAGTAGAGCTGCTCGAGATAGGGCATCACATCCCGCTCGAACCGTGCGCTCCGCTGCTCCAGAGTTTCCGTGTCTGTCGCAGGGACCGGACCCACCCCCTTAAGATCTCCGGAGCCCGGCTGGCGCGGGACACCGTACAGAGCGGAGGATACCCGCTCAACAGGGAAAGACCGATCACCGGGGTGGGCGACGGGTTCGATCAACGCGAGCATTCGCTTGCCAACCTCCCGAAAGGATCGTTCGCTGTCCGTTGGCAACACCCTCGGCACCTCGTCTGTTCCCCCAAGATAGAAGGTGACGAACAAACCGGTACGGGGAAAAAGATACGTACCGGCAGGTAGCTGTAGACCACCGGAAACCCCGACGCCAGGAGCCGCTTGTGCTGCCCATCCCGGCCGAAGAGCTGAACGGCTCAGGAACCCTCGGGCCGTACTGGACCTTTTACCGCGCGGTCGCCGCCGAGCAGCTGAACCGGTGGCTCCCCCGGAGTCCCTCCACCATCCTCGACCTCTCCCGCGGCCAGGGACGCTGGGCCGCGCAGGCGGCGCGGGCCGGGCACCGGGTGGTGGAGGTGATCGACTTCCGCAAGGCGGTGGACGGCCAGCCGGCCCTGCGGGACGCCGGCAAGATCGGTCAGGTCCGCGCCGACGACCTGCGGTTCCTGCCCGACGGCAGCGTGGACGCGGTGCTCGCCGAGGACCGCGCGATGTCGCTGGAGCTCATGGCGGAGTCCGCGGTCGCCGACATCGCCCGGGTGCTGCGCCCCGGCGGCCGGGCCCTGATCTGCGTCGACTCCCTGGTGCTGGGGATGGCGATCCTGGCCGAGCAGAACTACTGGGCCCACCTGCGCCAGACCGGGGAGGTCATGCTCGTCCCGTGGCCCGACGGGAGCATCACCCGCTGCTTCAGCAGCGGCCAGCTCCGCGAGCTGCTCACCGAGGCCGGGCTGGAGGTCGAGTGGATACGACCCCGCACGGTGCTGTCCCCCTCCACGGTCGACCACGTGCTCGCGACCGACTCCCGCGCGCTCACGTGGCTGGTCCGCACCGAGCTCGAGGCCCACCCGGACGACGACGACACCGTGGGGATCCATCTGGTGGCCAGCGCCCGCCGGGTCTGAGTCGCCGCCCGGAGCGGCCGGCGCCCCCGGGTCCGGGTCCCCGCCCGGAGCGGCCGGTGCCTCCGGGTCCGGGTCCCGCCGGAGCCGTTCTCCGGGCCGCCCCTCCCGTCCGGCGGGCCCGGCCCGCGATCAGCGCCTGCGCTCCCTCCTGGACTGGCACTCCACACACCGGGAGGCCTCGGGACGCGCCTCCAGCCTGCCTTCCGGCACGGGCTTGCCGCAGTCCACGCAGAGACCGTAAAGCCCTTCGTCGAGCCTTTTGAGGGCCTCGACGACCGAGCGGCGGTGCTGGGCGGCCACGTCCAGCATGGCCCGGTTGCGGTCGGCGTCGGTGAGGTCGGATCCGGCGTCGGCGGCCGACCTGTCCCGCTCGGCCTGCGGGTCCCCCCGCAGGACTCCGATGGACCGGTCGAGCTCAAGAAGCATGTTCTGCAGGCGCATACGCGCGGTCGCGTCGTCCACGGCTTGCGCACCTCCGGGATGTGCGGGGCGGCCTGCGGCGGGTTCCCCGGACGTCCCACCAGGCTCGAAAAGGGTAAGTTTTTACCGCGTGGCCCCAGAATGAGGTCTCGCTTTCATCACCGGATGCCCGCTGAGCGTGGTTTCTACACCGGTTGAGGGGCGTTTTTAGAAGAGCGCTTTACCCTCGCCCGCCTCCGCCAGAGGCGCGATCAACTCCGGCCCGTTGTTGCGCACCGAGTTCACCGCGGTGGAGACGGGATAGACGGTGAGCCCGGTGGAACCGGCGGGGATCAGGAACTCCTGCGCGTCGGCGACCCCGGGGTCGAGCCAGTCGGCCCACCGGTCGCGCTCGATCAGCATCGGCATGCGGTCGTGCACGGCGCCCGCCTCGTCGACCGCGGTGGTGGTGATGATCGTGCAGGTGACCAGCCACGCCTGCGGGTCGTCGTCGGGCCGGCCCCGGTCGCGCCAGAACTCGTACAGCCCCGCCATGGCCATGACCTCGTCGCCGGCCGGCCGGATGAAGTAGGGCTGCTTCTTCGGCCTGCCCTTGGGACCGGTCTCCTCCAGCGTGGCCCACTCGTAGTAGCCGTCGGCCGGGATCAGGCACCTGCGCTCGGCGAACGCCTTGCGGAAGGAGGGCTTCTCCGCCACCGTCTCCACCCGGGCGTTGATCATCTTGGAGCCGATCGAGGGGTCCTTCGCCCAGCCCGGCACCAGCCCCCAGCGCATGACCCGCAGCTGCCGCACCGGCCTGCCCTCGGCGTCGGTCTTGGGACCGGCCTTGGGCGTCCTGCTCACCACCGCGTAGACCGGCTTGGTCGGCGCGATGTTGTAGTCGGGCCTCAGCTCCTCGTCGGCGGCCCCGTCGACCTCGACCTCGAACTCCTCGAGCAGCTCGTGCTTGTCGCGCCCGAACGCGTATCTCCCGCACATGCTTCCACTCTGCCACTTCCGGCACTTGTCGGTCATCGGCTGCGCCGAGGAGCCTTCGTTCCCGTCCCGGCACTTTTCCGTCCGGTGAGGCGGGCTCGATAGGCTTCGGGCATGTCCTCGCCGTCCACTCCGCTCTGGCCCGCCCCGACCGCGACCGGCCCGGTGCGCGCGACCGTCCCCCTGCCCGGCTCCAAGTCGGTGACCAACCGCGCGCTGCTGCTCGCCGCGCTGGCCGACGGTCCCGGCACGGTACGGCTGGCGCTGCGCAGCCGCGACTCCGATCTGATGGCGGACGCCCTGCGCGCGCTCGGCGCCGCGATGGTCCCGTCCGGCGAGAGCGCGTCCAGCCTCGACTGGACGATCACTCCCGGTCCGGTCACCGGCGGGTCGCGCATCGACGTGGGGCTGGCGGGCACCGTCATGCGCTTCGTGCCGCCGATGGCCGCGCTGGCCGACGGCGAGGTCTCCTTCGACGGCGATCCGCACGCGCGCAAGCGCCCGATGGGCGTGATCCTGGGCGCGCTGCGCGCCCTCGGGGCGGAGGTGACGGGCGACGCGCTGCCGTTCACCGTCCGCGGCCCGCTGACCGGCGGGGAGGTCACGCTCGACGCGTCCGGCTCCTCCCAGTTCCTGTCCGGCCTGCTCCTGACCGGCGCCCGCTTCCCCAAGGGCGTGACGGTCCGGCACGAGGGCCCGCCCGTCCCGTCGCAGCCGCACATCCGGATGACCGTCCAGATGTTGCGGGAGTACGGCGTGCGGGTCGACGACTCCGAGCGCGACGTCTGGCGGGTCGAGCCCGGCCCGATCGCGGCCAGGGATTTCACCGTGGAGCCCGACCTGTCCAACGCGGCGCCGTTCCTGTCGGCCGCGATGGTCACCGGCGGCACGGTCGTCATCCCCGGCTGGCCGGCCGAGACCACCCAGCCCGGCGACCAGCTCCGGCAGCTGCTGGCGGGCATGGGCGCCGAGGTGGAGCTCACGCCCGCGGGGCTGGCGGTCACCGGCACCGGCCGGATCTCCGGCATCGAGGCCGACCTGCGCGACGTCGCCGAGCTGACCCCGACGATCGCCGCCCTGGCCGCGCTGGCCGACTCCCCCAGCCGGATCAGCGGCGTCGCCCACATCCGTGGGCACGAGACGGACCGGCTGGCCGCGCTGGTCACCGAGATCAACCGCCTCGGCGGCGACGCGAACGAGACCGAGGACGGCCTGGAGATCCGGCCGCGCCCGCTCACCGGCGGGGTGTTCCGCTCCTACGCCGACCACCGCATGGCCACGGCCGGCGCGGTGATCGGCCTGGCCGTTCCCGGGGTCGAGGTGGAGGACATCGCGACCACGGGTAAGACCCTGCCGGAGTTCGCCTCGATGTGGGCGCGGATGCTGGGGGAGGACCGCTGAGAAAGCGGGAGTACGACGAGGACGACGTCCGGATCCGGCCGGGGAAGGGTTCCCGGCCGCGGACCCGCATCCGTCCGGCGCACGAGGAGGCCGTCGCGGGCTTCGTCGTGGCCGTCGACCGGGGGCGCTACACCTGCCTGGTCGAGTCCGCCGGGGAGAAGAGCCGTCACCGCACGAAGAACCGGGCCGAGGGCGCCATGCTGAGCGGCCGGCTCGTGGTGGCGATGAAGGCCCGCGAGCTCGGGCGCAAGGGGATCGTGGTCGGCGACCGGGTGGCGCTGGTGGGCGACGTCTCCGGCAAGCCCGACACGCTGGCCCGGGTCGTCCGGGTGGAGCCCCGCGCCTCGATGCTGCGCCGTTCCGCCGACGACACCGACGACACCGACGGCATCGAGCGTCCCGTGGTCGCCAACGCCGACCAGCTGGTGATCGTCACGGCGCTGGCCGACCCGCCGCCCCGCCCCCGCATGATCGACCGGATGCTCGTGGCGGCCTTCGACGCCGACATCGAGCCCCTGCTCTGCCTGACCAAGCCCGACCTCGCCCCGCCGGACGAGCTGGTCGCGCACTACGCGCCGCTCGGCGTGCCGTACGTCGTGATCCGCAGGGGCGGCGAGCTGGACGAGCTGCGGGAGCGGCTGACGGACCGGATCAGCGTGCTCGTCGGCCACTCGGGGGTGGGCAAGTCGACCCTGGTGAACGCGCTGGTCCCGGACGCCAACCGGGCCGTCTCCCACGTCAACTCGGTGACCGGCCGGGGCCGCCACACCTCGACCTCGGCGGTGGCCCTGGAGCTCCCCGGGGGCGGCTGGATCATCGACACCCCGGGCGTGCGCAGCTTCGGCCTGGCGCACGTCTCGGTCGAGACCGTCCTGGCCGGTTTCCCCGACCTCGTCGAGGGGACGGTCGACTGCCCCAAGGGCTGCACCCACCGGGGCGAGGAGTGCGCCCTGGACGCCCTGGTCGCCGCGGGCCAGGCGGACCCGGCCCGCCTGGCCTCCCTGCGCCGGCTGCTCGCCAGCCGCGAGGGCTCCGCCGACGACGACCGCCCCGCCGCCCCCTGACCGCCCCTACCGGTTGGGGCGCAGGGTCCAGGCGACGGTCATCTCGGAGACCAGGGTGCCGTCGGCGGTCTTGATCTCGACGGTGACGTCGAACTCGGGGCGCCCCCCCGCGTCCAGTGTGGCCACGACCTCCTCGCGCGACGCCTGGAGGCGGGCCTCGGCGACGACCTCGCCCATCGCGAGCTTCACGTAGCGGATCGCCGCGTTCGCCGCCAGCGGGGTCGCCCGCGAGAGCTGGTCGCCGAAGGCGGACAGCATCGCGGCGCCCGAGGCGGACTCGGCCAGGGTGAACAGCGCTCCGGCGTGCGGGCCGCCCAGGTGGTTGTGCAGGTCCGCGCGGTCGGGCATGCGGCAGACCGCGAAGCCCGGCTCCACCTTGTCGAAGGAGATGTCCAGCGCCCGCGCGAACGGCACGCTCTGCAGCATGAAGGCACCCACGTCAAAGGTCATGGCCCGATGCTACTCGCCAGTAACACAGCCATCCACCACCGGTTCATCCGTCCTGTTCCGCGAACGGAGACGACACGAGGCGATCCACCACTTTGGCCACCGCACTCCTATGACCGACCACTGACGCGATAGCGTTTCCCTCCGTGACGGGTTACAACGACGACTTGCGCCTCGCGCACGTCATGGCCGACGCCGCCGACGACCTGACCATGCGCCGCTTCAAGGCGGTGGACCTGCGCGTCGAGACCAAGCCCGATCTCACCCCGGTGAGCGACGCCGACCGCGCCGTCGAGGAGTCGATCCGGGGCACCCTCCGCCGGGCCCGCCCGCGCGACGCGGTCATCGGCGAGGAGTTCGGCACCACCGGGTACGGCGCGCGCTCCTGGATCGTCGACCCCATCGACGGCACGAAGAACTACGTGCGCGGCGTCCCGATCTGGGCCACGCTCATCGCGCTGATGGAGCACGGCCGCGTCGTCGTCGGCCTCGTCTCCGCCCCGGCGCTGGGCCGCCGCTGGTGGGCCGCCCGCGACACCGGCGCCTGGACCGGCAAGAGCCTGGCCAGGGCCAGCCGCTGCGCCGTCTCCTCCGTCACCCGCCTGGAGGACGCCTCCTTCTCCTACTCCAGCCTCGGCGGCTGGGAGGAGAGCGGCAGGCTCGACAACTTCCTCGACCTCAACCGGTCGGTCTGGCGCAGCCGCGCCTACGGCGACTTCTGGTCGCACATGCTGGTCGCCGAGGGCGCGGTGGACCTGTCCGCCGAGCCCGAGCTCTCCCCCTGGGACATCGCGGCCCTGACCGTGATCATCGAGGAGGCCGGCGGCATCTGGACCGACCTGTCCGGCGTGCCCGGCCTCGACGGCGGCAGCCTGGTCTGCACCAACGGCTCCCTGCACGGCGAGGTCCTCAAGCGCCTGGGCGGCGGCCCGCTCACCCTCCCCGTCTAGCCCCCCTCTGGCCCCGACCCCCTAGATCGCCCGGACCCGCTCGGCGGCGGCCATCAGCCCGTCCCGGTAGGCCCCGCCGTACAGGCAGACGTGCACGAGCAGCGGGTGCAGCTGGTGCAGGGGCACGCGCTCGCGCCAGCCGGCGGCCGGCGGAGACTCCTCCTCGTAGGCGGCGAGGATCCGCTCCAGGTACGGGGCGCCGAACAGCGCGAGCATCGCCAGGTCGGTCTCGCGGTGCCCGCCGTGCGCGGCCGGATCCACCAGTACGGCGCCGTCCGCCGACCACAGCACGTTCCCGCTCCACAGGTCGCCGTGGATCCGGCTGGGCGGCTCGTCGGGACCCGCGACGTCCGCCAGGCGGGAGCAGATTCCGTCGAGGATCGCGGCGTCCCGGGCGTCGAGCCACCCGCCGTCCCGCGCGCGCCGTACGAAGGGAAGGAGACGGCGGGAGGCGTAGAACGACGGCCAGCCGGTGGCGGGCGCGTTGTCCATGGGAAGCTCCGCGATGAACCCGGGCCACGGCGCGCCGAACCCGGCGGCGCCGGAGGCGTGCAGCCGGGCCAGCTCGCGGCCGAAGCGCTCGGCGGCCACGGGAGTGGGCCGGGCGGTCTCCACCCACGCGAGCACGAGCCGCTCGTCGGTCGCCTCGACGACCTCGGGCACGGCCACCGCCCCGGCCTCCCCGAGCCAGCGGAGCCCGGCCGCCTCCGAGGCGAGCAACCGGCCGCTCCCGCCCGTCTTCACGAAGACGTGACGTCCGTCGGGGAGCTCCGCCCGGTGCAGCCGCCAGGCGTGCGAGGCGCCGAGGTCCTCGACGATCCTCACCGGGCCCGCCGGCTTCCGGGAGAGCGGCGGCCGTCCCCCGCGGGGACGGCGAGCGTGCGAAAGCCCATGGCCGAAGGATGCCAGCCCGCCCGGCCCGGAGCGAGCCACGGCGGCCCGCCGAACGTCTTTCTCGCTCTCCCCTAAAGAGGGGAACGAGTTTTCAAAGGCACAGAAGTCCTGGCCAAGGCGGGGAAGGAGGAATATATGACCACACCTCGGTCCCAGCCGGCTCGCGGCACCGGACGGCCAGCCCCCCGCCCGGGTCGCGGGTGATGCGCTGGACCGCGGGCCGGCTGCTCGGAATCGGTTACGCGCTGGCGCTCGGCACGATCGCGGTCGTCGGGGTCGGGTCCTACCTGCGGATCGGCGATCTGGTGGAGGAGCACGACTCCATCGAGCGCACCTACCGGACCCTCAGCCGGATCGAGGACGTGCGCAACACGCTCAAGGACGCGGAGAGGAACCAGCGCAGCTACATCGTCATCGGCAGGGACGACCACCTCCACCGCTACCGGCAGGCGGCCTCCGCCGTCGACGAGCATCTCACGGCGCTGCGCCAGGCGGTCGGCGCCGACCTGTTCCAGCAGGCGTCCGTCACACGGCTGCAGCGGCTCGTCCGGGACAGGCTCGACGAACTCTCCGAGACGATCCGCCTGCGCGGCACGCGGGACTTCGAGACCGCCGCGATGACCGCCCTGGTCGACCGCGGCACGCGGCGGATGACCGAGGCCGGGGCCCTGCTGGACCGGCTGGAGCGCGAGACGGAGCAGCTGCTGGTTCGGCAGTGGCGCGAGGGCGAGGCCGGCGCCGAGGCCCGGGGCCTGGTCCTGTGGGGTTCGCTGCTGGCGGCGCTGACGGTGGCGGCGGGCGCGCGGTGGCTCACCCGCATGGTGACCGTCCCGATCCGCCAGGTGGCGGGCGCCGCCACGCGCGTCGCGGTCGGCGATCTGACGCCCCCTCCCCGTGTGTCCCGGCCGGTGGAGGCCGTGCTGATGGCCGAGGCCGTCACCGCCTCGATCCAGGTCGTCTCCCGGGCGAGAGAGGAGTCACAGGCCGCGGCCGCGGCGAAGTCGGCGTTCCTGGCGACCATGAGCCACGAGGTCCGGACCCCCATGAACGCGATCATCGGGATGACCGAGCTGCTGCTGGACACCGATCTCGACGCCGACCAGCGCGAGCTCTCCAGGGCGGTCTACGACAGCGGCAAGGCCCTTCTGGAGATCATCAACGACATCCTGATCTTCGCGATGATCGAGGCGGGCGAGCTCAAGCTCGACAGCGAACCGTTCGACGTGCGGGAATGCCTCAACAGCGCGCTCGCCACCGTGTCCGCCGCCGCCGCGGACAAGAACCTCAGGCTGACCGGGGACATCTCACCGGGCTGTCCCCGGATGTTGTGCGGCGACGCCGCGCAGATCAGGCAGGCGATCACGAAGCTGCTCGACAACGCCGTCAAGTTCACCCAGCAGGGCGAGGTCGCCGTGACCGTGGACGCGCAGCGCCTGCCCGAGCCGCAGGACGACCTGTTCCGCTTCCGGGTGAGCGTCAAGGACACCGGGATCGGCATCCCCTCCGACCGGATGAGCCGGCTGTTCCGGGCGTTCAGCCAGGTGGACTCCTCGAGGACCCGCGTATACGGCGGCACCGGCCTCGGCCTGGTGATCAGCCGCCGTCTCGCCCGGGCCATGGGCGGCGACCTGACGGCCGACAGCACGATCGGCACCGGCTCCACCTTCACCATGACCGCGATCCTCACCGGCTACCCCGCGGCCGGGGAGTCCGCGGCGCCGTCCCCCGGAGGTCCGCCGCGGGCCGCCGTCCCCTTCCGGCGGGTCCTGCGCATCCTCCTCGCCGAGGACAACCCGATCAACCAGAAGGTCGCGGAGCTCATGCTCTCCCGGCTCGGCCACCGGGTCGACACGGTCGACGACGGCCGCAAGGCGCTGGAGGCCGTGCGGCGCACGCCGTACGACGTGATCCTCATGGACATGCACATGCCGGCGATGGACGGGCTGGAGGCGACGCGGCTGATCCGCGCCGAGCCGCTGGCGGCCCAGCCGTACATCGTGGCGCTGACCGCCAGCGTCCTGGCCGAGGACCGGGCGGCCTGCCGCGCGGCCGGCATGAACGCCTACCTGGCCAAGCCGGTCCACATCGAGGAGCTGGAGGCGGTGCTGGTCCCGCTGTCGGGACCGTCGGGCACGGAGGAGCACGCGCTGACCGGGACCGGGAGCGAGACCGGCGATCGGCTCGGGGATCGTGAACGCGCCGGGGATCGTGAACGCGCCGGAGGAGGTGAGCGGGCCGGAGGGCATGAGCGGGCCGGGGAAGATGAACAACCGGAGAACGGGAACCGACCCCGGGAAGATGAACGGCGGGAGAACGGCGGACGGGCCGACGCCGGGGACGCGGCCCGGACGCCCGGCGCCGCCGCACGGCCCGCCGGGGAGACGGCCGTACGGCACTCCCGCGAGGCGACCATCAGAAGCCGCCTGGAGGAGCTGACCGGACCGGACGCCCTGGAGGGCGAACGCGCCATCGTCGCCCGGATCATGACCTCCTTCGCCGAGCGCGCCCCGCGTGCCCTCGACGATCTCCTGCAGGCCATCAGCCGAGGTGAGGCGCCGCAGGTGGAGCAGAAAGCGCACAGTCTGAAGGGCTCGGCCTCCAACCTCGGCGCCACGGCCCTGATGGAGCTGTGCGGCACCCTGGAGGCCCAGGGCAGGGCCGGGGACCTGGTGGCCGCCGGGGAGACGGCGGAGATGGTGCGGCAGGAGCTCGACCTCGTCTGCCGCACGCTCACCGGGCTGGCGCCGGAGTTCGCCCGGCCACCGGAGGGCGGCGCACCGGACGGTTCCGGCTGAACCCGGCAGCCGGCCGCATGTCACGTTCCATAACGGTAAAACCCCACGTAGTGACCGTGGAGGCCCCCTTGGGGCGGCATTCACACGAGCATGCCCACTCTTCCGGCTCCGGTCATGGCTCGTTTCATTTCCGTTCACTTTCGGCCGGTTACATCGGGGTCATCGAGAACGGATCTCACGACGGAGAAGGAACATACCGTGACCAGTGGACAGCGCCGCCTCAGCGCGGTTGCGACGGCCGCGCTCGTCGTCTCGCTCGCGGCGGCCTGCGGCGGCGACGCCAAGCCCGGCAGCAGTGACAGCACCTCCTCTGCCGCCGCCGCGTCCGGCGAGACCCAGGCCGCGGGCGGCCAGCTCAGCGGCGAGATCAAGGTTGACGGCTCCAGCACCGTGGCGCCCCTGACCCAGGCCGCGTCCGAGCTGTTCGGCGAGGAGCAGCCGCAGGTCAAGGTCCCGGTCGGCACCTCGGGCACCGGCGGTGGCTTCGAGAAGTTCTGCGCCGGCGAGACCGACATCTCCAACGCCTCCCGCCCGATCAAGGACGAGGAGAAGGCGGCCTGCGAGGCCAAGGGCATCAAGTTCACCGAGCTGACGGTGGCCACCGACGCCCTGACCGTGGTCGTCCCCAAGGAGAACGACTGGGCCACCTGCCTGACCACCGACCAGCTCAAGAAGATGTGGGAGCCGGCGGCCGAGGGCAAGGTCAAGACCTGGAAGGACGTCGACGCCAAGTTCCCGGCCGAGGAGCTCAAGCTCTACGGCCCGGGCACCGACTCCGGCACGTTCGACTACTTCACCGACGAGATCAACGGTGAGGAGGGCGCGAGCCGCAAGGACTACAGCCCCTCCGAGAACGACAACGACATCGTCACCGGCGTCGCCGGCGCCAAGGGCGGCCTGGGCTACTTCGGCTTCACCTACTTCGAGGAGAACGCCGACAAGCTGAAGGCCGTCGAGATCGACTCCGGCAGCGGCTGCGTCGCCCCGAGCGTCGAGGCGGCCCAGGGCGGCAAGTACACCCCGCTCGCCCGCCCGCTGTTCGTCTACGTGTCGGCCACCGCGGCGAAGCGGCCCGAGGTCGGCGCCTTCCTCGACTACTACGCCGGCAACATCGGCGCCATCGCCAAGGACGCGAAGTTCATCCCGCTCAACCCCGAGCAGGAGGCCAAGCTCAAGACCGACCTCACCAGCCTGAAGAGCCAGGGCTGATGTCGGCACAGCACCGTACGACCGCGTCAGGGGCCTCCCGGTCCCTGGCGCGGTCGCGCCCGCGTTACGGCGAGGTCATCGTCAAGGTCGTCCTCATGGCGGCGGCCCTGGTGTCGGTGGCGACCACCGTCGGCATCGTCTTCGCCCTGCTGGAGCCGACCATCGAGTTCTTCGGCGAGATCAGTCTCGGCGAGTTCTTCGGCTCCACCACCTGGGGACCGCTGTTCAAGCCCCCGGCCTTCGGCGTCTGGCCGATCATCGTGGCGACCCTGGAGATCACGCTGATCGCGATCGTGGTCGCCGTGCCGCTCGGCCTGGCCACCGCGATCTACCTGTCGGAGTACGCCACCCCGCGCGTCCGCAAGATCTTCAAGCCGGTCCTGGAGGTCCTGGCCGGCGTCCCCACCGTGGTCTTCGGCTTCTTCGCCCTGACCTTCGTCACCCCGCTGCTGCGGGACGTGTTCCCGTTCCTGGAGCTGGAGGCCAAGAACGGCCTCAGCGCGGGCCTCCTGGTCGGAGTGATGATCATCCCGATCGTGGCGTCGCTGTCGGAGGACTCGATGGCCGCGGTCCCGAACGGCCTGCGCGAGGGCTCCTACGCGCTCGGCGCCTCCAAGATGCTCACCTCGGTCCGGGTCGTCGTCCCCGCCGCGTTCTCCGGCATCGTCGCCGCCATCATCCTGGCGATCTCCCGGGCCGCCGGCGAGACGATGATCGTCGCGATCGCGGGCGGCTTCAAGTCCGTGTTCACGCTCTACCCCGGTGACGAGATGGCCACCATGGCGGCGTTCATCGCCCAGGCCGGCTCGGGCGACGCGCCGGTCGGCACGATCGCCTACAAGACCATCTTCGCCGTGGGCTCACTGCTGTTCATCATGACCTTCGCCATGAACTACGTCAGCGCCCGCATGGTCCAGAAGTATCGCGAGGTCTACGACTGATGGCCATCCTGTCCACACCCAAGTCCGCCGTACAGCTGGCGAGCAGGGGACGCCCGCTCAAGGAGCACCTGTTCCGCGTCGCTCTGCTGGCCAGCCTGGCGATCGCGCTCATCTTCCTCGCCATGCTGATCGTCTACGTGGTCGAGGAGGGCTGGCCCCGGCTCGACTCGACGCTCTGGGAGAACCAGCCGTCGATCCGTCGCCCGGAGACCGCCGGCATTCAGTCCGGCATCTTCGGCACCCTCTGGATCATCGGCCTGACCGCGCTGATGGCGCTGCCCACCGGGATCCTGGCCGCGATCTACCTTGAGGAGTACGCGGACAAGACCAAGTGGTACAACCGGCTGATCGAGCTGAACATCTCCAACCTGGCCGCGGTGCCCTCGATCGTCTACGGCATCCTCGGCCTGGGCATCATCGCCCGCTGGATGCAGTTCGGCTTCACCGTCATGACCGGCGCGATGACCATCTCGCTGCTGGTTCTGCCCATCGTGATCATCTCCGCGCGCGAGGCCATCCGCGCGGTCCCGCCGTCGATCCGCGAGGGCTCGCTGGCGCTGGGCGCCACCCAGTGGCAGACGATCTACCGCCAGGTGCTCCCCGCCTCCATCCCCGGCATCGCGACCGGCTCGATCCTGGCGCTCTCCCGCGCGATCGGCGAGGCCGCCCCGTTCCTGATGCTGGGCGCGGCGACGCTCGTCCGGTTCAACCCGGAGGGCGTCTGGAGCAACTTCAGCGTGCTGCCGCTGCAGATCTACAGCTTCATCACCCGCCCGCAGGAGGAGTTCGCCGTCCTGGCGGCCGCCGCGATCGTGATCCTGCTCGCGATCCTGCTGCTGATGAACTCCGTCGCCATCTGGCTCCGTAACCGCTACCAGAAGCGCTGGTAAGGAACGCAATGAACGACTCCCGCAACCCCATGCCGGCCTCCCGGACGGCTGATCCCCGCAACCTGCCGGCTTCCGGGCACGCTCAGATTGGAGTCTCCGTGCCGAACGTGACCGTGCGCGGCCCCGAGGTGCCCCGCACCATCGAAGCCCTCGACCCGGTCTTCACCGTCTCCGGCCTCAGCGTCTTCTACGGTGACTACGAAGCGGTGCGCGGGGTCGACATGACCATCGGCAACCGCGAGATCACCGCCATGATCGGCCCGTCGGGTTGCGGCAAGAGCACCGTGCTGCGCTGCTTCAACCGGATGAACGACCTCATCCCCGGCGCCCGCGCGGCCGGCAAGATCCTCTACCACGACGAGGACCTGTACGGCGACCACGTCGACCCCATCGAGGTCCGCCGCCGGATCGGCATGGTCTTCCAGAAGCCCAACCCCTTCCCCAAGTCGATCTACGACAACATCGCCTACGGCCCCCGGGTCAACGGCATGAAGGGGAAGATGGACGACATCGTCGAGGAGGCGCTCACCAAGGCCGCCCTGTGGGACGAGGTCAAGGACAAGATCAAGCAGAACGCCCTGTCCCTGTCCGGCGGTCAGCAGCAGCGCCTGTGCATCGCCCGGGCGATCGCGGTGAAGCCCGACGTGATCCTGATGGACGAGCCCTGCTCGGCCCTGGACCCGATCGCGACCACCAAGATCGAGGACCTGATGCAGGAGCTGTCGCGCGACTACACGATCGTCATCGTCACGCACAACATGCAGCAGGCCGCCCGCGTCTCCGACCGCACCGCCTTCTTCACCGCCGAGGTGGACGCCGAGGGCGTGCGGCACGGCCGCCTGGTCGAGTTCGACGAGACCAGCCGCATCTTCACCAACCCCAGCGACAAGCGAACCGAGGACTACATCACTGGTCGTTTCGGCTAAAGCTGGGCTGCTTACCTGCTTGTCATCGTAAGCCCCACAATTTCATCCCTACTTGGAGGATCCGGGTGATCCAGCCGCAGACGGCACCCGAAGTGGACGGGGACACACGGACAGCGCCCATGCTGCTGGTGGCCGATCCGGAGTCGGCCCTGGTCGAGGAGCTCTCCGCAGTCCTCCAACGAGAGGGGGTCGAAGTGCTGGGCGTCGCCGACGGCGCCCAGGCTCTTTTGCAGGCCGGGGCTCTCCGGCCTGACGTCGTACTCGTCAGCGCGACGCTGCCGGTCATCGGCGCGGTGGAGTTCATCCGAGCGGTACGGCTGACGCGGGCGATCCCCGTCCTGCTCGGGGTGGGCGACGGCCACGCCGAGCAGGCCGTGCAGGCGCTCGCGGCCGGAGCCACCGCGTGCGTGGCGCGGCCGTACCGGGTGCCCGAGCTCCTCCCGCTCGTGCAGGCCGCGATCGAGGGCGACTCGGGGGTTCGCCGCACGCTCGTGGTCGGCAACGTGGAGCTCGACGTCAACGCCTACCAGGTGAAGGTGGACGGCCGGATCGTCCACCTTCCGCTGCGCGAGTTCGAGCTCCTGCACTACCTGATGCGCAACGCGCACCGCACGGTCACACGCGAGCAGATCATGCGGCACGTGTGGAACTCCACCGACACCACCTCGACCAACACGATCGCGGTGCACGTCAAGCGGTTGCGCGCCCGCCTCGGAGACACCGACGACCGTCTCATCCAGACCGTGCGCGGCGTGGGTTACCGCATGGTCGACCGTCTCTGAGAGACGGCGGACCTTCCCGGTCACCCTTCTCCGCGAACTGGACACATGCCGGCGGCTCTTCCTCCCGCCGGCATGCCGGACCCGGCGTGACCCGCCTTCCGAGGCCCGTATGACCCGTGCCGCCGGCCCGCGTGACCCGCCTCCCGGGGCCGTATGACCCGTGCCGCCGACCCGCATGACCCGCCTCCCGGGGCCGTACGACCCGTGCCGCATGGCCGGCACGACCGGCGTGGCGCGCCAGGCACGCCGTAGCGCGCCCAGTTCACTTGATATGTCTGGTGTATTCGATATGTCAGACGCGTTCGGTATATCCATCGCATCCAGCAAAAACGATCTCTTCCCCGCGTTGCGAAAGAGCCGAACCATATCCCTCAGGGAAAGCAACGGACTTCCCGAGATGAATGCGACTTCACCGCCAAAGAAGCGCCATGAGCCTTTGACCGAAACGTGGCGCGATGACGTTTGAATCACTGCCGCCGGTGCGAGATTGTTATTCGCGACAACGAGCAGTCAGCCGGTTACGGCTTACAGCAGGAGTCTCCAGAAGTTCCCCGTTTCGTTTCCATGGAGGAAGCATCATGATCCGTCGCATTCTCACCGGTGCAGCCATCGTCGGCTTCCTGGGCGCCGCCGGCATGGCCGCGGCCACCACCGCCTCCGCCGAGGACTGGCACAAGCCCAGCACCACCTACGTCGTCGACGACAGCAACCACAACGAGATCCTGAACGACCTCATCGACCTCGCGCTGCTGGGTCTGATCGAGAACGAGTAAGACGTATCTCGGCTCAACGATGACGGGCCGTCGGTTCCGCGGACCGGGCCCCGCCATCAAGGGATAGTTCACGGCCGTCCCTTCCCATCCGGATGGGAAGCGCGATGACGTGAACCGCTCCCAAGCAGGAAGAAAGCCCCTGGCGTGAATGTCGTTTGGCCGACGACCACACGCCAGGGGCTTTCTCTTTGCCTGACGCCTCCGGACGTTGCCGAGCGGGAGGCGTCCTGATCCGTTTTTTTGCCCTCAGCGGGCGTTGCCCATAATCCGGAACACGGCCTCGTCGTCGCACCCGGACCAGAATTCCCCGACGACGTCCTCCAGGTGGTCCAGGGATTCCGCTCTGAACAGCACATCCTGATATTTCGTGATGTCGTAGTGCGTGGTGCCCATCGCGACGAGGTCCAGCGGACGGATGTCCATCCCGCGGAACTCCTCGATCTCCCCGTAGGACGACAGGATGCCGGCGCCGTACGCCCGCAGCTCTCCCTGGTCGGTCATCACGCCGAACTCCAGCGTGAACCAGAAGATCTTGGAGATGAACTCCAGCGCCTCCTCGCTCTCCACCCTGCGCGCCGCGTTCCCCGCCAGACGGTAAAGCCGCGCGTACCGATCCGAGGCGAGGGCGTTGGCGTGCCCGATCACCTCGTGGATCACGTCCGGCTCGGGCGTGTAGAGCGGCGTGGAGTGGTGCCGGATGTACTGCGTGGAGTGGAAGAAGCCATCCGCCAGAACCCCGTAGAAATCGCGGAGCGGCACCAGGCCCGCGGCCGGGAGGTATCGGAAGCCGGTCAGCGGCTCCAGCAGGTCGCCGACCTCCTGGAGCTGCGGGATGCGCTCGCCGGGCAGCCCCAGGCGCTCGGTCGCGTCCTGATATTCCGCGGTCGCGTACTTGCGGTGCTTGATCGCCAGCTCCCTGCTGACGATGCGCCACACCTCGTGCTCCTGCTCGGTGTAGTCGACCGTCGGGACCGGCGTGCCGGGCGTGTATCCGACCGCGAGCGCGGCGATCGCGTTGCGCCGGGAACGGTAGACCGGGTCGGCGAAACCGGGGTGGCTCGCGGCGAGCTCAACCTCGACCGTGCCGTCGTCACGGGTCGCCACCGGTGCGAAGTACTGTGCTTCCTCGAACATGTATGAAATGACAGCAATTCTCCGAATCGTTGACAAGAGTGAGCAGTCTGAGTGAGCGAATCGCCCATGATCGCACGGTATTTGCTGCGAACCGCTGGTCATATCGCACAGGAGGGAGGCGGGGCACTAATCTGATCTCGTGGCGATCGATGAGCTGGACAGCCGCCTTCTCGTGACCATGCGCGCCAACCCGCGGATCGGTCTCACCGAGCTCGCCCGCCTCCTCGGTGTGGCGCGAGGCACCGTACAGGCCCGCGTGGAGAAACTCACCGCCCGCGGCGTCATCGCCGACTTCGGGCCGTCGATCTCTCCCGAGGCCGTCGGTTACCCCATCCTGGCCTTCGTCTCCCTGCAGATCGCCCAGGGCCGTCTCACGGAGGCCGTCCAGGCGCTGGGCACGGTCCCGGAGATTCTCGAGGTGTACGGCACCAGCGGCCAGGCCGACCTGCTCTGCCGGGTGGTCGCCCGCAGCACCCCGGACCTTCAGGAAATCATCGCGCGCATCCTGGCCTCGCCGGCCGTCCAGCGGACCGACACCACGATCGCCCTGTCGGTCCAGATTCCCTTCAGGGTCGACCCCCTGCTCACCGCCGCGCCGCAGCGCTGACGGCCCTCGCCGCCGACAGCACCCGTGACAGACGATGAACACAAAAAAAGGGGCCGCCCCAC
>NZ_BOOH01000060.1 GCF_016863135.1 Planobispora longispora | reverse complement strand
CCGCGCATGACCGGCCACCCGGCCGGGTCCCCGATCCGGCCGCCGGTCGCGGACGGCCATCCCGTCGTCGAGGGCGGGCCGACCGCCGTCACCGGAGCGACCGGGCCCGGCCTCACCGCCCGGCGGGAGCCAGGGAGTCGAGCCAGCGGGTCAGGCGGGCGCCTTCACGGATCATGATGTCAGGGTCGCGCAGGGCGTTGGCCAGCAGGGACATGCCCTGATAGCCGGCGACGAGCGTGAGGGCGAGGTCATCGGGGTCGGACAGGCCCAGCTCGCGGAACTGAGCCCCGGCCCAGTCCAGCAGTTGCCGGATGGCCCGCCCCGCCTCCCGGTCGAGGGTGCCGTCGGCGCGTTTGTCGAGTTCGACGGCGAGGGTGCCGGTGGGGCAGCCGTAGCGGGCGGCCACCTCGCGCTGGCCGACCCAGGCGGCGACCAGGCTCCTGAGCCGGTCGCGAGGGTCGGGGAGCCGGTCGAGGTCGCCGGTGAGCTCGGCCAGGTGGTGGGTGTGCTCGGCCAGGGCGGCCTGGACCAGGTCGTCCTTGGTCTTGAAGTAGTAGTAGACGTTTCCGACGGGCACGTCGGCGGCTTTGGCGATGT
This sequence comes from Planobispora longispora, assembly GCF_016863135.1. Lineage (GTDB taxonomy): Bacteria > Actinomycetota > Actinomycetes > Streptosporangiales > Streptosporangiaceae > Planobispora > Planobispora longispora. The sequence continues at coordinate 82,841 of NZ_BOOH01000060.1, read as the reverse complement.
CGGCGATGGTGGTCCGCTCCACGCCCTGTTCGTGCAGGACGCGGGCGGCCGCGGCCGTCAGCCGCCGCCGCTTGTCGCCGCCCCGCCCCCGGGATACCGCTGAGTCAGTCACCCGACTGACTATAGACAACCGCCCGGATCCGCATGCTAGGGTCTCTCTTAGTTAGCCAACTTACTTAGGAGATTGACATGATCGTGGTGACAGGCGCGACCGGCAACGTCGGGCGTTCCCTCGTGCGGGTGCTCGCGGCGGCCGGCGAGCGGGTGACGGCGACGTCCCGGGCGATCGCGGGGGCGGACGTGCCGGAAGGCGTCGGGCAACGGCAGGCGGACCTGACCGCGCCCGAGAGCCTGCGCCCCCTCCTGGACGGCGCCGACGCGCTGTTCCTGCAGAACGGCGGCGCCAGCGCGCACCTGCTCAGCCCGCAGGACATCCTCGACGTCGCCAAGGCCGGCGGAGTCCGGCGGGTGGTGCTGCTGTCCTCCCAGGGGGTCGCGACCCGGCCTGACTCGGCCTCCCACGGGGTCGTGGCGCGGTCCATCGAGGACGCCGTCCGGCAGTCGGGCATGCACTGGACGATCCTGCGGCCCGGCGGCTTCGACTCCAACACCTACGCCTGGGCCGAGTCGGTCCGGACGGCGCGGACCGTCGCCGCGCCGTTCGGCGACGTCGGCCTGCCGACCATCGACCCGGACGACATCGCCGAGGTCGCCGCCGCGGCGCTGCGCGAGGACGGCCACGCCGGGCAGGTCTACGAACTGACCGGGCCCGCCCTCATCACGCCGCGGCAGCAGGCCGAGGCGATCGGCGACGCGATCGGCGAACCGATCCGGTTCGTCGAGCAGACCCGCGACGAGGCCCGGGCGCAGATGTCGCGGTTCATGCCCGGGCCCGTGGTGGAGACCACCCTCTCCATCCTCGGCGAGCCCACCCCCGCCGAACGGCGCCTCAGCCCCGACGTCGAACGCGTCCTCGGGCGCGAGCCCCGTCCCTTCGCGGCCTGGGCCCGGCGCAACGCGGCCGCCTTCCGCTGACCCGTCCCGGCCGGCCGTGGAAATTCCGCCCGCTCCGTTGTCGATTCCGGCGGAGGCCGTACGTCATACAGGTACAGATCGAAGGGAGAGCTCATGAGATACGTGCTGCTGCCCGTCAGGGACGACAGTCCCGGGGCGGAGCCCGGACCGGCCGAGCGGGAGGAGATCATCGCCCGGTGGGGCCGGTTCAACGAGATGCTGGCCGCCAGGGGCGCGGGCCGGGGCGGTCACGAGCTGGCCTCGTCCGGCATCGCCACCACGGTCAGGAAGACCGCGGGCGAGGTGGTCGTCACCGACGGCCCCTACGCCGAGGCGGTCGAGCAGATCGGCGGGTACGTCACGATCGAGGCCGCGAGCATGGACGAGGCGATCGAGTTCGCCGAGGCGTGCCCGTCGGCCGTCGTGGAGATCCGTCCCGTTCCGGATCGGGGGTAGGGGCGCCGTGAAATACGCACTGCTGCTGTACGGCGACGAGAAGATCTGGGCCTCCGCCACCGAGGAGCAGGTCGAGGCGCACGTCCGGTTCACGGAGATGCTCACCGGGCGCGGGGCCTACCTCGGCGGCGAGGAGCTCGACTTCTCCTCCACCGCCGTCACCCTGCGCAAGGGCTCGGGCGAGACGCTGCGCACCGACGGTCCCTACGCCGAGACCGTCGAGCACCTGGGCGGCTTCTACCTCGTGGAGGCCAAGGACCTGGACGAGGCGATCGAGTTCGCCACGGCCTGCCCCGAGGAGATCGTGGAGATCCGTCCCGTGGTCGAGTATCAAGGGTGAATATGAGCGTGACAGCGGCCGAGCAGGCGTACCGGGACCACTGGGCGCGCCTGCTCGCCCTGCTCACCGCCGAGCTGCGCGACCTGGACCTGGCCGAGGAGGCGCTGCAGGACGCCTTCGCCGCGGCCGTCGCCGCCTGGTCTCCGGAGCCGCCGGGCAACCCTCCCGCCTGGCTGCTCACCGCGGCGCGCCGGCGCGCGCTGGACCGGCTCCGGCACGGCGCCCTGGCGGCCAGGAAGCTGCCCCTGCTGATCGTCGACGACCCGGATCCCCCCTCCGTCATCCCCGACGAGCGGCTCCGGCTGATCTTCACGTGCTGCCACCCCGCCCTGTCCATGGACGCGCGGGTGGCCCTCACGCTCCGCTGCGTGGGCGGTCTGACCACCCGCGAGATCGCCCGGATGTTCCTGGTGTCCGAGGCGACCATGGCCGCCAGGATCACCCGGGCCAAGAAGAAGATCGCCCAGGCGGGCATCCCCTACCGCGTCCCGGCCGGGCCGGAGCTGGCCGAGCGCCGCGACGGGGTGCTGGCGACCGTCTATCTGATCTTCACGGAGGGGTACGCCGCGACGGGCGGGGACCGGCTCATCCGCGCCGACCTCGCCGCCGAGGCGGTCGCCCTGGGCCGGATGCTCCGCGAGCTGCTGCCCGCCGACCCGGAGGTGGACGGTCTGCTGGCGCTGATGTTGTGCCACCACGCCCGGCGCGACGCCCGGCTCGGCCCCTCGGGCGAGCTGGTCCGCCTGCCCGAGCAGGATCGCTCCCGCTGGCACCGGGAGGAGATCCGTGAGGCGCTCTCCCTGCTGGCGGCGGTTCCGGGACGCGAGGGCCGCGCCCCGGAACACGCGGAAGGGGGCTCCGGCGGCGACCGCTTCCCCGGGCCCTACCTGCTGCAGGCCGCCATCGCCGCCGAGCACGCGACCGCCGTGCGCGCGCAGGACACCGACTGGCCCGCCATCGCCCGTCTCTACGGCGAGCTGGAGCGGCTCACCGGGTCGGCGGTGGTCCGGCTCAACCGCGCCGTGGCGGTCGCCGAGGCCTCCGGGCCCGAGGCGGGGCTGGAGCTCCTGGGAGGGCTGGACCGGGCGCTGGGCCGCCATCACCTGCTCCACGCCACCCGCGCGGAGTTCCTGCGCCGCCTGGGCCGGGAGCGGGAGGCCCTGGACGCCTACGGCCGGGCGCTGGAGGTCGTCGGCACCGACCCGGAACGCACGTTCCTGCTGTCACGCCGGGCCGACCTGTCCGTCCGGTGAGGGAAGGCCCCGGCCCCGGCCCCGGCGGCGGCGCCGGGGCCAGGGCCAGGGCCAGGCGGGATTCAACGGGCTCACCGGATCCGCCCGGCCGTCACCGGGAGGGCCCGGCCCCGCGCCTCCGGGGGGACGGCCTCACCCGATCCGCTGCAGCGCCCTCTCCCTGCGCTCGGCCACTCTCGACCCCGACTCCCTGCGGGCCATCCTGCGCAGCACGATCGGGGCGAGGATCAGGCCGAGCACGGCCCAGGCGGCCAGCACGCCGGCGGTCTCCAGATGCCGCCAGGACGCGCCGATCTCGATCCCGGCCGCGGCGTCCGGCAGCAGGGCCGAGCGCATGCCCAGGCCCAGCCAGTAGAACGGGAAGACCTGGGCGATCGCCTGCAGCCACTCCGGCAGGGAGGTGATCGGGTAGAAGATCCCAGAGATGCCGATCATGCCCAGGATCGGGAGCTGGAGCAGTCCCTGGCTCCGCGTGCCGGTGAACACCGATCCCAGCACCGCGCCGATGGGCAGGGCCGCGACCACGCCCAGCACCAGCACCCAGGCCAGAGTGAGCCAGGAGCCCGCCGAGGCGGCCGCCAGGCCGCCGATGATGAACAGCCCGGGTATGAGGAAGATCGCGAGGTCGGCCAGCAGGCCGCCGGAGAGCGCGACGACCTTGCCGACCAGGTATCCCCGCACGCCGTGCGGCGTCGCCTTGGCCCGCAGCAGGGTGCCGTCCTCCCGGTCGGCGGTGAGGTGCTGGCTCATGCTGACCATGACGGCGGCCACGTTCATCCCCAGGATGCTCGGCAGGGCCAGGGTGCCCAGCGGCAGGCCGGTGGACCCGAACTCCACATCGCGCAGGAAGAAGGTGACGATCAGCATCAGCACCGGCCACAGCAGGTGGTTCAGCAGGTCGGCGCCGTTGGTGAACGACTGCCGCAACTCGATGAGGCCGCGGGTCCAGCCCGTGCGGATCGCCGTGACGGCCGGGTTCATCGGGTCATCACTCCCCGGCCGGACTCGGCCTGGCGCACCAGGGTCAGGTAGGTGTCCTCCAGGGAGGCCCGGTGGACCTCGAGCTCGCCGAGGGCCTCGCCGTACCGGTCGAACAGCCCGCGCACGAACGCGGTCGACTCGGCGGTGGAGTGCGTGAAGCGCCGCCCGTCGCACACCCAGCGCACCCGGTCCTCGCCGGCGATCCGCCGCGCCAGCTCGCCGGCGGAGCCGTCGGCGATGATCCGCCCGCCGTTCAGGATGACGATGCGGTCGGCGAGCTTCTCCGCCTCGTCCAGATCGTGCGTGGTGAGCATGATGGTGATCCGATGGCTGTCGGTGAGGCCGCGTACGAGGTCGTGGAACTCGTGCCGGGCCTGCGGGTCGAAGTTCGCGGTGGGCTCGTCCAGGAACAGCAGCTCGGGGCGGCCCACGAGGCCGATCGCCACGTCCAGGCGGCGGCGCTGCCCGCCGGAGAGCGTCCTGATCTTCTTGTCCGCGTGCGCGGTCAGGCCGACCGCCCGGATGAGGTCGTCGGCCGGCCACGGTCGCGGTATCGCCTCGGTGGCGTAAGGGGCGTAATAGGCGCCGAGGTGGTCGAGGAGCTCACGCACCCGCCATCTGCCGTGGTCGCGCCAGGACTGCAGCACGATCCCCAGCCGGGCCCGCCAGCGCTCGTCACCGTGCGCCGGATCGGCGCCGAGCACCTGGACGCGGCCGGCCGAGCGCGTCCGGAAACCCTCCAGGATCTCGATCGTGGTGGTCTTGCCCGCCCCGTTCGGCCCGAGCAGGGCCAGCACCTCCCCGTGGTAGGCGCGGAACGTCACATCGTGCAGGACGTCGTCGGGGCCGTAACGCATGCGCAGGCCCTCGACATCGAGCACGATCTCCTTGCTCGTCGTCATCGTCATCTCGCCTTCACCGGATTCACCTCTCACGGCGGGGCGCGCCGGCCACGGACCGGAGCGGCGTGCCGGGGCCCGGCCGCGCGGCCCCGGAGAGCGGCCGGTCATGGCGCGCTCTTCTCCCGAGCCGTTTAACAATCACGAAAGCTACGTTGCGTTTCATAAACGGTCAACGAGAGCAGCCAGAGAATTCTTTGTTCGAGCGGATAAACAGTGGTGATTGTTGCAATGGCGATGTAAGCTAACGCAACGCCCGTCAATGATCGTTGCAATGGTTTGACGGTGAACGCACAGGGGCCGGGCCCCGCGCGATGGGAGGCGAGCACGGATGCCGGGAGGCAGGCTGACCCACGGGGAGCGCCGGGACATCGCGTCAGGGCTGGCCGAGGGGCTCGGCTACGCCGAGATCGCCAGGCGGATGGGCCGGCCGACGTCCACCGTCAGCCGGGAGGTGGCCCGCAACGGCGGACCCGCCGGTTACCGGGCCGACCACGCCCACCAGGCCACCGGGTGGCGCGCCCGCCGGCCCAAGCCGTCCTCGCCCCCGGGACCGGCGGCCGCCGCCGACGCCGGCGGGCGCGACCCCGAGGCGGTGCGCGACTTCGTCGAGCAGTTCGCGGCGCTGATGGTCCAGACAGGGCTCCCCCGGATGGCGGCCCGGGTGTTCACCTGCCTGTTCACCACCGACTCCGCCGCCCTGACCGCCGCCGACCTGGTCCGGCGGCTGCAGGTCAGCCCCGCGTCGGTGTCGAAGGCCGTCGCCTATCTGGAGGAGTTGGAGATCGTACGGCGCGAGCGCGACCCCCGGCGGCGCGAGCGCTACGTCATCGACGACGACCTCTGGTTCCGGGCCTGGATGACGAGCGCCCGCACCCACACGACGCTGGCGGACGCCGCCCGGCGGGGAGCCGGGCTCCTCGGCGCCGCCACACCCGCCGGAACCCGGCTGGACGGCATGGGCCGGTTCTTCGCGCGCCTCGGCGACGACATGGCCGGCGGCTCCCCCGACGCCTCCGTCGAGGACGCGCTGACGGTGCTCGCCGCGCTCGCGCACGCCGGCGCGCCGCTCACCGCGGAGCGCCTGGCCACCGCGCTGGACTGGCCCCGGGACCGCGTCGCCGACGCCCTGCACGACATCGCCCTGCGCCCCGACGTCGCGGGCCCCCTCGCCCTCCGGCGCGTCGCGCCCGGCGCCTACACCGTCGGCGCCCGGCCCGACCTGCTCACCCCGTCGCAGCGCGAGGCCCTCGGCCGCCCGCGGCGGCCCGGAACCACACCGGGTGCGTAGGCTGACCGCGATCACCCGCGACGGTGAAGGAGCCCCCGATGACGACCGACCCGACGATGACGAGGATCGGCCAGGCGGTGGAGTTGCATCACCACCGAGGTCGGCGTGAAGCCGCCCGCGACCTGTTCGCGCAGATCTGGGACGACATCGGCGGCGAGCGGGGCGATCCGCTGCACGTTTGCGTCCTCGCCCACTCGATGGCCGACGTGCAGGACGACGTGCACCAGGAGCTGATGTGGGATCTGCGGGCGCTCGCCGCCGCCGGCCTGGTCACCGATGAGCGGGTGGCCGAGGCCGGGGTGCCGCTCTCAGTGGCCGGCCGGTATCCGTCGTTGCACCTGAACCTGAGTGAGTGCTATCGCAGGCTGGGCGATTTCGACCGCGCCCGTGAACACCTCCGGCAGGCGCGGGCCGGAATCGGCGCGCTGGGCGACGACGAGTACGGACGGCTCATCAGGGACGGCCTGGAACGGCTGGCCGGACAGCTGGATGAGGCCGGAGACCGGTGAGCTCGCGGTCGCGATCGAGGTGACCGGGCAGGTCCGGCCCTGAGGCGAGCCGCTTGTAGAAGAAGCTGCAGTCCTTCAGGGGGCCGTCCGGCGAGGCGGCGTAGGCCGGGACGATCCCGTAGCGGGTCCACCCCTCGGCGAGATAGAGGTGTTCCGCGGCGCTGCCGGTCTCGGTGTCCAGGAGCAGCAGGGCGATCCCGGCCTCGGCGGCGGCCGCCTCGGCGGTGGCCAGCAGGCGGCGGGCCAGGCCCCGGCCGCGGGCGCCGGGGTGGACCATCAGCTTGACGATCTCGGCGCGGTGCCGCCCGTTGGGCTTGCCGGTCAGGACCAGGCTGATGGTGGCGCTGATGCCGCCGGTGTCGCGGCAGACCCAGACGGCGAGGCTCCCCTCGGCCACCGCCGGGGCCTGGGCCTTCCACCAGACGGCCGCCGTCTCCTGGTCGAAGGGGTTCAGAAAGCCCATTGAGGCGCCGTCGCCGACGGTCTCGGCCAGGAGCGCGGCGAGCTCCTCGACGCTGTCGGGGAAGTCCTCGGCGGACAGGCGGTCGATGGTGTTCATCGTTCTCCTCCAGACGTGGAGCCCCCGCCTTCAGGCGTGGGGAAGAAGCCGGACGGGGATTCCCTCTCCGGTGAGACGGGGACGGCGGCCGCACACGACGCGGCGGGGACGGCGGCCGGCACACGACGCGGCGCCGCAGCCGGGGAGCGCGTGGAAGGACCGGTCAGGGCAGGACCACCAGCAGGGCGTAACGCACCGGCCCGGGGCCCGGGCAGCGGAACCGCGAACGGCCCCACAACCGGAACCGCAGGCAGTCCCCGGCCTCCAACTCGTGCACGTGGCCGTCGGCGGTGATCTCCACCGCGCCCTCCAGCACCCAGATGTGCTGCTCCAGCCCCGGGACCGGCGGTCCGTCGTAGGCGATGTCCGCCCCCGGACGGAGGATCCCCTCGACGACCTCGCCGCGCAGGCCCGGGTGCGGCGGGGAGACCGACCTGCGTTCGAAGCCCGACGCCTCGTCCCGCCACACCGCCTGCGCCCCGGCCCGCACCACCCGCGGAGGCTCCGGCTCCACCTCGGCCAGCAGCCGCGACATCGTCCGCTGGTAGACCGCGCACAACCTGCCCAGCAGCGCCGCCGTCGGGCTGATCTCGCCGCGCTCCAGCCGCGACAGCGTCGAGCGGCTGATCTCCGACCGCCGGGCCAGTTCCTCCAGCGACCAGCCACGCTCCGCCCTCAGCTCCGCCAGGCGTACGGCCAGCCGCGTCTCCACGTCGTCTCCGACCGGGTGACCCGGGAGCTCCTCAACGTTTCCCACATCTGAGAAAATATCTCATGATCTTTCGTCGCGGAATCGCCTGAGATCGAACACCCCTCGGTGTCGAAGTTGTGATCACCGACTTCATTTACATTGTAGATTAATTAATCGCGCCGTTCCCTCCGCCCAGGGGTACGGAACGCGTCAGGCCGCCGACCAGCCGCCGTCCACCGGGACGATGGCGCCGTTGACGAACGAGGCGGCCTCGGAGGCCAGGAAGAGGGCGGCGTCGGCCATCTGCTCGGGCTGGGCCATCCGCTCCCCGAGCGCGAGGACCGGGGCGAGCCGGTTCAGGCCGGCCGGGTCGAAGGACAGGTTCGCGGCGATGCCGGTCGCGGTGGGCCCCGGCAGGATCGCGTTGCAGCGGATGCCGTCCTTGGCGTAGGCCCAGGCGATGCTGCGGGTCAGTCCGACGACCCCGTGCTTGGAGGCGGTGTAGGCGACACCGGCGGCGCCGCCGCGGATGCCGGCCTCGGAGGCGGTGTTGACGATCGCGCCGCCGCCCTGGGCGAGCATGTGCGGCAGGACCGCGTGGGTGACCAGGAAGGTGCCGGTCAGGTTGACGCGCAGAACCCGCTCCCACTGCCCGACCGTGACGTCGGCGGGCAGCGCCATGGTGTCCATGATCCCGGCGTTGTTGCACAGCACGTCGATGCGGCCGTACGCGCCGATCGCGGTCTCCACCAGCGCGGCCACCGACGTCTCGTCGGAGACGTCGGCGGCCGCGGCGACGGCGGCGTCGCCGATGTCGGCGGCGGTGCGCTCGGCGCTCGCGAGGTCGACGTCGCACACGACCACACGGGCGCCGGCCTTGGCGAACGCGACGGCCATCGCCCGGCCGATCCCGGAGCCCGCCCCGGTGATCAGTGCGATGCGGTTGTCGAAGGTGGAACTGGTCACGTGTGCGTCCCTTTCGAGCGGAACGGAGGCCGGGCGGCGTCGACGGCCTTCCAATAACCGGACAGTTACGTCCGGTTATTGGCGCCGTCTCCACCCAGGGCGTGTCCGAGCGAGAGGGGGAGGCTGACCGCGATAACCGGACGATGCCGTCCGGTTGCTACCGTAGCCGCTATGCCTGGGGTGCGTCGAGTCAACAGAGGGCCGAGCGCGGCGGCGGAGAACCGGGCGGCGCTGATCGCGGCGGCCCGCGAGGTCTTCGCCAGCGACGGGTACGAGGCCCCGCTCACCTCGATCACCCGTGTGGCCAGGGTCGGGCAGGGCAGCCTCTACCGGCACTTCCCCGACCGGATCAGCCTGGCGCTGGCCGTCTTCGAGGACGGCGTCAGGGAGCTGGAGGCGCTGGCCGCCGAGCCCGGCGCCACCCTCGACGCCATGCTGGCGCTGATGACCGAGCAGATGATCGCCTCGACGGCGTTCGTCGACATGGTGAGCGTGTCCCCCGCCGACCCGCGCATCCTGCGCCTCGGCGACCACGTGGCGGGGCTGCTGGACGGCCTGCTCGCCGAGGCCCGGCGGGCCGGCCGGATCCGGGCGGACCTCACCGCGGGCGACCTGATGCTGGCCGTCGGCATGGTCGCCGGGATCCTCTCCAAGAAACCGGCCGCCGACCGGCGCGAGGCCGCCGAACTGGCGTGGAAGCTGCTCCGCGGCGGCATCGGGGCCTGACCGCCCCGAGCCGCCCCGTCGCCGGGTCGCGCGATCGGCCGGATCACTCCTCGCCGGATCCCGTGGCCAGGTCGGCGAGCACGGCGGCGTGGTCGGAGGGCCACACGCCGTTCACGGGCCGGTCGCCCGCGCGGCGCACGGAGCGCACGTGCCCGAGCCCGCCGGGGCCGGGCGGGCCCACATGGATGTAGTCGATGCGCGCGGGCGGTTCGCGGGTCCGTGCGGCGTGGGGGTTGGCGGGGTCCCAGGTGGCCGCGGGCGCCGCCGGGTCGGCGTACTCCCAGGCGTCCAGCAGGACCTGGCCGGGGACGGCGGGGGCCGTCCTGTAACCGCCCAGCAGCCGCATCTCGTCGGAGTCGGGCAGGGCGTTGTAGTCGCCGGTGACCACGGCGGGGAAGGCGGCTCGGTCCCGGCGGCCGGCGACGAAGCCGGCCAGGGCCGCGACCTGGGCGCAGCGGACCGCCGATTCGTACGGCGCGGGGTTGAGGTGGGTGGTGAAGAACGCGATCGGGCCCACGGGGGCGTCCACGAGGGCGTGCAGGGCCTGGTGACCGTCGTCGCGGCCGCCCGCGACGGGCAGCCGCAGCGTGGCGCGGTCGGTGATCGGCCACCGGCTGAGGACGGCGTCGCCGACATCGGCCGTCGCCTCGCCCAGACGCTCGTGCCAGCGGCCGGGCCGCTCCGAGGCCGCCCAGGTCCAGTGCATGCCGAGCCGGTCGGCGAGCCATCCGGCCAGGTTCTCCCGGTCGTCGGCCCAGACCTCCTGCAGGCCGATGAGGTCGCAGCCGAGCTCCGCCAGGGTGGCCGCGATCGCCTGCCGGCGATCCTGCCAGGGGCCGAACCGCCACCATACGTTCCAGGTCAGGACGCGTATCACGCGGTCTCCCGCGTGTCGCCCGCCTCCGAGGCGCGGGAGAGCGGCCCGCCCTGCACCGGCCCACCCTGCACCGGCCCGCCCGTGCCGATCACCGGCGTGAGCAGCGGGCGCTTGGCGGTGCGGCCGTCACCGGAGGACCGGCCGCGCAGGCGGCGGCCGATCCACGGCCCCGCATACGCGGCCAGCCAGCGCGCCTCGGTCGCCGCCGCCCGCCAGGCCGAGGGGGCGGGCAGCGGGGGGAACGGCGCCATCCAGGTGTCGTCGCTGCCGGGCAGGCCCAGCGCGTGCGCGAACGCGGCGGCGATCCGGTCGTGCCCGATCGGGCTGGCGTGCAGCCGGTCGCTCCCCCACATCCTGGGGTCGGTGGTGAAGGCCAGCGGGAACGTGTCGATCAGCGTGACGCCGTGGCGTGCGGCGGCGTCGGCGATGCGGGCGTTCAGGTCGAGCACCCTGGGGACGAGCGGGCGGGCCAGCGGCGCGATCGCGCCGATGTCGGGGAAGGTCACGGTGACCACGTGCGCCCCGGTGGCGGTCAGCGCCGCGAACATCTCCTCCAGCGCCGCGGTCACCTTCGCGGCGTCGAACCCGGGACGGATCAGGTCGTTCATGCCCGCCATGACCGTGACCAGGTCAGGACGGAGCTCCAGGGCGACCGGCAGCTGCTCGTCGCGGATCTGCGCGGCCTCGCGGCCGCGGACGGCGAGGTTGGCGTAGAGCAGGCCGGGATCGGCGTGGGCGAGCCGTTCGGCGAGGCGGTCGGCCCAGCCGCGGTGACCGCTGATGTCGTCGCCGTCGCCGAGCCCCTCGGTCTGGCTGTCGCCGAGGGCGACGTAACGCGTGTAGTTCATGCTCTCGTCCTTCCGGCATGGGCCGAGCGCTCGGCGAGCGTCCGGGCGGTGCTCCGGCACCAGTCGCGCATCTCCCGCTCCAGCCGGCATCCGGCCAGGCAGGACAGGTACGGGCCGACGCGTTCCCCCTCGCGCAGGAACGTCTCCTCGTCCCGGTCGCCGCGCAGGCGCAGCAGGGTCTTGTCGAAGAACGCCAGCTTGACCGCGGCCTGCTCGGCCCTCTCCAGGAGCTGCGCGATCACCGGCGCGGAGTCGAGCACGTCCACGGCGTGGACCTTGACGGCGAGGTCCTCGCGGAGGAGCAGGGGCTTGGCCGGCGCCGCGGCGAAGGCGGCCAGCTCGGCGACCCCGGCCTCGGTGACGGTGAAGACCCGCTTGTTGGGACGGCCCCGTTGGACGACCTCGCGCCCCGCGACCAGGCCGCCGGCCTCCAGCTTCGCCAGCTCGGCGTAGAGCTGCTGCGGTGCGGCGTACCAGAAGTTGGAGACGCCCACGTCGAAGATCTTGGTGAGCTGGTAGCCGCTGTATTCGCCGTCGAGCAGTGCCGCGAGCACCGCGTGCCGCAGAGCCATCGACTAGTCATCCTCATGACTATTCATGTCGATGACTATAAACGGCGCGGCCGTCCGGCGGCTACGGGACGATCCGGCCGCCGTCACCGGGGCGCCCGCAGGTCTGGCCGCCGTCACCGGGGCGCCCGCAGGTCTGGCCGCCGTCACCGGGATTCCCGAGGGTCTGGCGGCCGTCACCGGGGCGTCCGAGGGTCTGGCGGCCGCGCCGCAGGAAGGCGCGCTCGGCCGCGTTCCCGCTGCGGGCGATCGCCGCCTCGTAGGCGGAGGCCGCCTCCTCCGTACGGCCCAGGCGCCGCAGCAGCTCGGCGCGGACGGCGTGGAACAGGTGGTAACCACCGAGGTCGAGTCCCTCGACCAGGGCGAGCGCCGCCCGCGCCCCCTCGACCTCGGCCACCGCGACCGCGCGGTTGAGCGCGACGACCGGGGTGGGGGTGAAGGCGAACAGCTGGTCGTACAGCCGCACGATCTGCCGCCAGTCCGTGGCGGCCGCGGACGGGGCGTCGCTGTGCACGGCGTTGATCGCCGCCTGGATCTGGTACGGGCCGGGCCGGTCGCGCCGCAGGCACCGCCGGACGATGGCCTGGCCCTCAGCGATGAGATCGCGGTCCCACAGGGTGCGGTCCTGGTCGGCCAGGAGCACGAGCCCGCCGTCCGGGGTGGTGCGGGCGGCCCGGCGCGACTCCACGAGCAGCATGAGGGCCAGCAGGCCCAGGGCCTCCGGTTCGTCGGGCATGAGCCCGGCCAGGAGCCGCCCGAGGCGGACGGCCTCGGCGCACAGGTCGTCGCGGACGAGCGACTCCCCCGAGCTGGCCGTGTACCCCTCGTTGAAGACGAGATAGACGACGGCCAGCACCGCCCGCAGCCGGTCCGGGAGGTCGGCCTCGGCCGGGACCCTGTAGGGGATGCGCGCGTCGCGGATCTTCCCCTTGGCCCGGACCAGCCGCTGGGCCATGGTCGCCTCGGACACCAGGAAGGCCCGCGCGATCTCGGCGGTGGTGAGCCCGCCCAGGAGCCGGAGGGTCAGGGCGACCTGGGCGCCGGTGGCGAGCGCGGGGTGGCAGCAGGTGAAGATCAGGCGGAGCCGGTCGTCGTGCACGGGGCCTTCCTCAGGCGGTTCGTCGGGGGCGTGCAGCAGGGCCGCCTCGGCGTGCCGGTCCTGCCGGGACGCCTCCCGGCGCAGGCGGTCGATCGCCCGGTTGCGGGCGGTGGTGATGATCCATCCCGCCGGGCTCGGGGGCGGCCCGGCGGACGGCCACCGCCTTACCGCCTCGGTGAAGGCGTCCTGGATCGCCTCCTCGGCGATGTCGATGTCACCGAAACGGCGGACCAGGACGGCGACCGCGCGGGCGTACTCCTGGCGGAACACGCCCTCGATCTCCGAGACGGTAAAGGACGGCATGCCGATATCAGCCCTCGGCCTCACCGTGGAACGGCCGCACCTCGATCGGCAGGGTGGTCGCCTCGCTGAGCCTGCGGCCCCATTCGAGCGCGGCGTCGAGATCGGGCGCCTTGATGATCGTGAACCCGCCGATGTGCTCCTTGCCCTCGATGTACGGGCCGTCGGTGACGAGCGTCTCACCGTCCCGCGCCCGCACCACGGTGGCCGTCTCGGGCGCGTGCAGGCCTCCGGCGAAGACCCACGCGCCGGCGGCCCGGAGCTCCCGGTCCAGCGCCTCGACATCGCGCATCACCGGCTCCAGGACCTCGGGCGGGGGCGTCCCTCCGTCGGGCTGGTAGATGCTGAGCAGGTACTGCTTCATCTCGCTTTCCTCCTGACGTGAACGTACCGGCCGGGCCGGCGTCGCATCCGGCCCGTCACCCTTCACACGAACGGCTCCCGCCCGGATCGACACGGAGGACGGTCTCCTGCGGAAGATTTTCTCCGTCGGACCGTCCAGTGGATATTCGATGGATTCGCCCGGCGTCCTCCCCCTACAGTCACCGCGACGTCACATCATCCCCGGGGGGCAGATCATGCGAGTGCACTATCCGCGCACCCCCCACCTGCCCTGGTCTCCCGGGGCGACGGCGGACGACCTGCGCGCCGGCGGCCTGGCGGGGCTGGCGGGCCGGGAGATCGTCGTCACCGAGAAGCTCGACGGGGAGAACACCACCCTGTACCCGGACGGGCTGCACGCCCGCTCCCTCGACTCGGCGCACCATCCGTCCCGCGCCTGGATCAAGGCCCTGCACGGCAGGATCGCCCGGGCCATCCCGCCGGGCCGGCGGATCTGCGGGGAGAACCTCTACGCCCGGCACTCCATCCGGTACCGCGACCTCGACGGCTGGTTCTACGCCTTCTCCGTCTGGGACGGCGACCGCTGCCTGGACTGGGACCGGACCGTGCGCTTCGCCCGGCGGCTGGGCCTCCCGGTGCCCCCGGTGCTGTGGCGCGGCGTCTTCGACGAGCGGGCGCTGCGGGCCCTGCGCCTGGACACCGCACGGCAGGAGGGGTACGTCGTGCGCACCGCCGGGGGCTTCGGCCGGGAGGAGTTCCCGCACCGGGTGGCCAAATGGGTGCGTCCCGGGCATGTGCTGACGGACGAGCACTGGATGCTCGCGCCCGTCGTCGAGAACGGCCTGGGCCCGGCCGCCGCGCTGTGGGAGGTCCGGTCGGGAGGCGCCGCGGACGTGCCGTCGCTCCTGACCGCGCTCGGGATGTCCATGGACGACCTGGTCATGGCAGGGATGTCATGGGGCGGCCCGGCCCTGACCGGGATGTCCGCGGACGGCCTGACCGGGTCTGGGGCGTCATCGGACGGCCTGGGCAGGCTCGCCCGGGCGGAGTCCGCCGTACGGGGACGGAGCGTGCCCGCTCCCGGGGCCGGGAGCGCAGCCGCCGAGCGTGCCGGAGCGATCGTGGCCGACGTCTCCGCCCGGCTCGATCTGTTGGACCGTTCCGGGGACGCCCGGCTGGCGGGCGTGCTGGCGGCCCTGTTCCCCCCTGCGCACCGGTCATGGCTGGCGCCCCGGCTGGTGGCCCCCCTCGGCATGCCCCTGGCCCGGCGGGTCGCCGACCTCGCCGGGCTCCACCCCCGCCTGCACCTCCCTTTCCCCGACGAGGCGCGCCGGACCGGCCTGGTACGGCTGGCGGCAGCGGCCGACCTGGGCATTCTGCACGCGGTCGCCGCCGCCGTCCTGACCGGGCGCGACGACGCCGAGGCCGCCGGGGCGCGCGAGCAGACCGCCTGGTCCGAGTTGCACGCCGAAGAGGCCGGGCTGCTCGGGGAGGGACCGCTGGAACCGCTGCGCGCGGGCCTGCGCCAGGCATTCCGCGAGTCCCGCGAGCTCGGCGTGCCCGGAGGGTTCGGCGTGCCCGGAGGGTTCGGCGTGCCCGGAGGGTTCGGCGTGCCCGGAGGGTTCGGCCAGGGCGGGGCGGGCGGTCCCGGCGCGGCGGGACCGCGGGAGACGCCCGCCGGACACGACCCCGACGTGGCCGACCGGTGCTGGGCCGAGGCCAGGGACGCCTACGCGCTGGGCCGGGCCGCCACGCCCGAGGCGGCCGTGGCGCTGACCCGGCGCTGGCGGTCCGGCCGCTTCCCCCGGCTGATCGTCACGGTGGGGCCGTCGGGCAGCGGGAAGAGCACCTTCGCCCGGCGCCTGGCGGGCGCCGACGCCGTCGTCTCGCTCGACGACCTGCGCGAGGCCCGCGGCTCCCGGGCCGACCAGCGGGCCAACCAGGCGATCCTGCGCGAGGGCCTGGACAGGCTCGGCGCGCTCCTGGCCGCGGGCCGGACCGTCGTCTGGGACGCCACGGCCCTGAACCGGCGCCAGCGCTCCCTGGTGCACGCCGTCGCCCGCCGCTGCGACGCGCTGACGACGCACGCCGTCATGCTGGTCCCCGGCGACGTCCTGAGCCGGCGCAACCGCGGCCGGGCCCACCCGGTGCCGGAGGAGGTGCTCTCCGCCCAGCTCCGCCGCTTCGACCCGCCCTATCCCGGTGAGGCGCACCGCACGTGGTACATCGGAGCGGAGGGGGACGTCCGCGACACCGCCGGAGCCCTGCACGGCGACGAGGAGGGATGAGAGTGCGGACGAGCGAGGAGATCTACCACCGGGTCCGCTGGGACCCGCGGTTCGACCCGGCCCGGTTCACCCTGGGGATCAACGTGCGCGGGGCCGCTCCCAAGCGTGTCCCGCTGCCGGCCTTCACGCCCGGGGGCGACATCCCCTGGCACCGGATCCTGTTCGTCGAGGCGGACGGCGAGGTCGTCTGGGACCGCGCGACGGGACTGGACCGCATCGACGCGACGCGGGCCGGACGGGTGCGGGACCCGCGCAGGCTCCGGGCCCCGTTCTTCACCGCGGACACGCCGTCCGCCTGGGACCCGGTCGCGGGCTGGCGTCCGGCGGAGGCCGTGCCGGCCGGGCGGGCGCCGGCGGCCGGGGCCCGGCTGCGCGTGCTGACCTGGAACACCCTGTGGGACCGCTACGACAGCGACCGCATCGCCACCGACCGGCGCAGGCCGCTGCTGCTGGAGGCGCTCGAGCGGGCCGACGCCGACGTCATCGCACTGCAGGAGGTCGAGGCCGGGCTGCTGGAGGCGCTGCTGCGGGCCCGGTGGGTCCGCGCCGGCTACACGCTGGGCACCGGCCCGTCGGGCCGCGACGTCGACGACAGCGGGCTGCTCCTGCTCAGCCGCCTGCCCGTACGGGAGGCGGGCCACCATGTCCTGGGCCCGTACAAGGCCGTCACGGCGATCACCGTCGAGTCCGCCTCCGGGCCGGTCGTGGTGGCCGCCACCCATCTCACCAGCGACCACTCCGCCGACGGCCCCGCCCGCCGCGAGGCCGAGCTCGCCCGGCTCGCCGAGGTGCTGGCCTCCGTGGACGGCGACGTGATCCTGCTGGGCGACTTCAACGACGGCGGGAGCGGGCCCGCCCGGGTGCTGGGCGCGCGCGACGCCTGGACCGAGGTGCACGGCCCCGGCGACCGGACGCCGACCTTCGACCCGCGGGTCAATCCGCTGGCGGCGGTCTCCTCGCTGTCCGGCCGCGCCTCCCGGCTCGACCGGGTGCTGATGCGCGGCTCCGGCCTGCGGGCCGAGGGGACGGCCCTGCTGGGCGACTCCCCCGCGACCCCGGACGGCCTGTTCGTCTCCGACCATTACGGCCTCGCCGCGGACATCACCGTGGACACCGCCGAGGACACCGCCGAGGACACCGCCGAGGACGTCACCGCGGGCACCATCACCAGCGAGGACCGGCTCGGGACCGCGGGCGCCGCCACCGGCGAGGACCGGCTCGGGTCCCCGGGGGCTCCGGGCGCTCCCGGGATTCTCGGGGTGCGGCCGACGGCGCGCACGGCGGTGGTCTGGATCCCGCCGCGGGAACTGTGGCCGGCGATCCAGGAGATCCGCCGGGAGCACGACCCCGGAGTCCGCAGGTGGCCGCCGCACGTCACCGTGATGTTCGGATTCGTCCCGGAGTCCCGTTTCGAGGAGGCGATCCCGCTCCTGGCCGCCGCGGCGGCCGGGACGGCCCCGTTCACCGCCCGGCTCGACGGCGTCCGCTCCTTCCCGCACCGGGACGGCCACACCGTCTGGCTCGATCCTGCCGCGGCCGGTCCGGAGCCGTGGGCCGGGCTGCGCGACGCACTGGAGCGCCGCTTCCCCGGCTGCCGGGGCCGTTCCACGGGCTACACCCCGCACCTGACCCTGGGCCGGGCGCGGGATCCCGAACGGCTCACCGCCGATCTCGCGGCGCGGCTCGGCGTGATGTCCGCGCGTGTCGGCGAGCTGGTCCTGCTCTCGCGGCGGGGCGACGAGCCCATGCGGCCGCGGGCCGTCGTCGCCCTGGGGGCGGGGGAAGCGCGCTGGCTGGACCATGAGGCGGATGACCTCGGCGGGCCGCGCGCGACCGGCGGCCGCAGACCCGGCGGGGCGGATACGGCCTCGGAGACGGACCATCCCGGCCTCGGCCGGGTGGAGGAGGGACAGGCAGACGAGGCACGGGCGCTGGAGGTCGTGGAGCGGTTGCGGGCCGCGCTGGGCGAGGGGATCGTCCATGTGACCGGGTCGAGGCGCCTGGGCTGCGCGCTGCCCGGCGCGGACCTGGACCTGGTGGCGGTGCTGCCGGGGACGCCTGATCTGGCCGACGTCGAGGCGCGGGTGCGGGCGGCGCTGCCGGAGACGGCCGCGATGCGCCGCGTGACCGGCGCCCGGGTGCCCGGCCTCCGGCTGCGGCTCACCGGCCCGGGCCCGCGGTCCCTGGCGGAACAGGACCCAGGCCCTGGCCCGGGACCCGTCACGGGCACCGCCCCGGGACGGGTCACAGGCCATGAAACGGGACCCGTTGCAGGGACCGCCCCGGGACGGGTTGCGGGCCATGAAGCGGGACCTGTTGCGGGCACCGGCCCGGGGACGGATCTGGACGTCGATCTGGTCGTCGTCGCGGCCGGGCGCGTCGCCCCCGCCGAGGCGGTGCCGCGCCGCGCCGAGCTGGGAGAGGCCGCCGCGATCGCGCTGAGCGCGGTCAGCGACGCCGACGCGGTGCTCGACGCGGTCGGCGCGGGTCGCGCCGCCTTCGCCGGGCTGGCCCGGCGGGTGAAGGCGTGGGCGCGGGCTCGGGGATTGGACTCGGCCCCGTACGGCGGGCTGCCCGGCCTGGCCTGGACCGTCCTGGCGGCGCGGACGGCGATCGAGGCCGGGGAGCTGCCCGCCGACGACCTGCTGCGGCACTTCTTCGGCACGTGGGCCGCATGGGACTGGAACCGTCCGGCCGGGCTCCGGCCGGACGACCTCTCCCGAGACGACCTCTCCCAAGACACCGTCTCCCGGGACGCCGTCTCCTCGAAAGACGCCTCCCCGCGCGCCGTCCCGTGGGCGGAGCGGTCCGGGGCCGCGGACGGCGACTCCGGCGCGGCCGTACGGATCCCGACCCCGACCGAACCGGTCCGCCTCTGCAGCGAGCAGGTCGGCGCGGGCTGGCGGGATCTCCTGACGCAGGAGCTCTACGCCTGCTGGGAGGCCCTCGACGCGGCGGCCGGCGGCGGCCGTGACCCCTGGTCCGCGCTGCTCTCGCCGCCGCCGATGCACCGGCGGCACGCGGCGTGGGCGGTCGTCACCGTCCGGGCGGTGCGGGGCGAGGAGTTCGACGTGACGCTGGGCCGCGTGCGCGGCCGGGTGCGTGCGCTGCTCACCGTCCTGGAGCGGGCGGGTGCGACGGACGCGCACGCGTGGCCCCGGCCGTTCGAGACCGCGTCCGGACTGGCGCGGTTCGCGATCGGACTGGGCCGCGCGCCGCTGGACGCGGCGGAACTCGACGCGGTCGCCGGTCCGTGGGCCGCGGGCCTGCGCGGGGCCGATGTCGCGTGGGCGGGGGGCGGCGAGGTTCCGACGCTGCGCTGACCGCGGCCGTACACATGTGACCTGCGACATCAGGTTCCCGGCCGGTACGGGGAGGGGCTCGCGGGATCCCCTCCGCCACACCGGCGACGGGGAAGTGGAATAACCACCCCCCAACGTCCGTTAGAGTCATCGTGCCGATGTGGTTTGTGTCCCCCGGGCCGCAAATTACCGCCTTCACGGAATACCGTTCGGCTGGAGCCGTGTTGTGCCTCTCGCCGAGGAGGCGACCGCCACATCGGCACTAAACGTTTCCGGCCCCGCGTGCGCCCGTGCCCGCGGGGCCTTTTCGTTGCCCGCGCGGCTGCCCCGGGCCCACGAGACCGGGCCGTCACGGGACCGTCAGATGGGACCGGGGCCGTCACGGGACCGTCAGATGAGACCGCGTTCCATCGCGGCCACCACGGCCGCTGCCCGGTTGTCCACGCCCAGCTTGGCGAACACGTGCTTGAGATGCGTCTTCACCGTGGTCTCACTGATCAGCAGGGCCCGTGCGACCTCCCTGTTGGCCGCGCCTCTGGCGATGAGCTTGAGCACCTCCAGTTCCCTCGGGCTCGGCGCCCCGGCGGGCACGGGAGTCATCCGGCCCATCAGCAGCGACACGACCGAGGGGGCGAGAACCCGGCCGCCCGCCGCAGCGGTGCGGACGGCCTGGTGCAGCTCGTCACGCGGCGCGTCCTTGAGGAGATAGCCCGCGGCTCCGGCGGTGAGCGCGCGTGACACGTCCGCGTCGGTGTCGTAGGTGGTCAGCACCACCACCCGGACGGCCGGGTGGTCGGCCCGCAGCCGCTCGATCGCGCCGACCCCGTCCAGGCCCGGCATCCGCAGGTCCATCAGCACCACGTCCGGCCGCTCGGCACGGGTCAGGGCGAGCGCCTCGTGCCCGTCGGCGGCCTCGGCGACGACCACGATGTCCGGCACGCCCTCGAACATGCCGCGCAGGCCGTCACGGACCACCGGATGGTCATCGACGATCATCAGGCGCAGGGGATGCTCAGGCACAGCGCGGTCCCCTCCCCCGGCGCCGACTCCACCGTCACCGTGCCCCCGGCCCGTGACGCGCGTTCCCGCATCGCGACCAGGCCGTACCCGTCCCGGGGGGCCGACGGGTCGAACCCCGCACCGTCGTCCAGCACGTCCAGCGTGACTTGATCGTCCATGTACGACAGGGTAAGCGCCGCCTGCCCGGCGCCCGCGTGCCTGGCGATGTTGGCCAGCCCTTCCTGTGCGGCCCTGAGCACGGCCGTCTCCGCCTCGGTGCCGAGCGGCCGGGGCCTGCCGTCCACCGAGAAGGTCACCGGAATCCCGGTCGTGCTCTGCCACCGTCCGGCCACCGCGGCGAGCGCGCCGCCGAGATCCGTCTCCCGTAGCGGCTCGGGCCGCAGCGCGTCCACCGACCGCCGCGCCTCCGTCAGATTGTCGCGGGCGAGCCGCTTGGCCAGAGCGATGCGCCTGCGTACGGCCGGCGGGTCGTCGATGGCCTGCTCGGCGGCCTCCAGCTGGGTGATGATCCCGCTGAGTCCCTGGGCCAGCGTGTCGTGGATCTCCCGTGCCAGCCTGGCCCGCTCCTCCAGGACGCCGAGCACCTTGTTCTGCTCGCTCTGTTCGGTCAGGAACTCGGTGAACCGTCCCATGAGCAGCACCAGGACGATGCCGCCGAGCACCGGGCCCAGCGCGGCCGGGTCCTGCACGACCCGGGTGGACAGGTCTCCGGCGGCCTCGGCCGCCGTGGCCACGACCACGAGCAGCACCGCGCCCAGATAGTTCCACCCTCTGGGAAGCAGCAGGTACGGCAGGGCGAACATGCCGAACATCACCATCTCGTAGGACGGCTCGCGGCGGATGAGGACGAACAGCAGGGCGACGAGCACCAGGAAGTGCGCGGCCATGGGGTTGACCCGTTCGAACAGCTCGGGACGGCGGGCGACGAAGAACGTGTACCAGATCCCCATCAGCGCGGTCAGGGCGAGCGTCCCCGCCTTCTCATCCGGACCGGCATCCCCGCCGGCCAGCATGACGACGGCGGAGACGCCGAGGCAGGCGGAGAAGAGCAGGTGGAAGGCGCGGACCCACCGCGCCTCCACATCCGCCACGACCCCGCCTCCGTTCACTCCCACCGGAACAGTACGGCCGCGGCCGCGGTTCCGGCCACCGTGATCCCCGCCATCACCAGCAGGGGCAGCCCTGCGGGGGAGCCGGACCAGCCGCCGTCCAGCGCTGTCACCGCCTGGGTCAGCGGCAGGTACCCGCCGATCGCGCGCAGTCCCTCCGGCAGCCCTTCACGGGGAACGGCCGCGCCGCTCAGGAAGATCATCGGAAACATGATCAGCAGGCCGAACAGCTCGGCGACCCTGGCACGCGGGGCGAGGGCCGCGATCACGAAGCCGAGGGCGCACACCATCGACGCGCACAGCAGGAAGGCCGCCGCCAGGACGGCCGGCTGCGCGGGAAGCTCGACCCCGTAGCCGAGGACACCTGCGCCGACCACGATGACCGCCCCCACCGCTCCCATCACGATCTGTGCGCCGACCTGGGCGGCGAGCAGGGTGACGGGCGCCACCGGCGTGGTCGCCAGACGGCGCAACACCTTGCGTTCGCGGTAGGTCGCCACGATGCCCGGCAGCGCGGAGAGCCCGCCGATGGCCAGGATCATCGCGACGTAGCCGGGCAGGAGCCTGCCGATCCCGTCACTCCCGGTGTGCAGTATCAGCAGCATCAGCGGGAACGCGATCATGAAGAACAGCGTTCCGGGGTCACGGGCCAGCAGCCTGATCTCGGCCATGGACAGCTGGGTCAACGCCTTCATCGTGCCACCTCCGCCAGGGCGAAGTACGCCTCCTCCAGGGAACCGGTCCCGGTCCGTTCGACGAGCTCACGCGGACTGCCGAGGGCGGCGATCCGGCCGGCGCCGAAGACCGCCATCCGGTCGCACAACGCCTCCGCCTCGTCCATGTAGTGACTGACCAGCACCACTGTGGTGCCCGACGCCTTGAGGTCTCCGATCAGTCTCCAGGTCTCCCGGCGGGCGATCGGGTCCAGCCCGGTCGTCAGCTCGTCCAGGACCACCACCTCGGGCGCGCCGACAAGGGCGAGCGCGAGCTGGAGGCGCTGCTTCTGGCCACCGGACAGGTCGCCGAACGACTTGTTGCGGATCGGGGCCAGTCCCCACCGTTCCAGCACCGCGCGCCAGTCGTCCGGCGACTCGTAGAAACTCGCGTACAGCTTGAGCGCCTCGGCGACCTTCAGCCGTCCCGGCAGCTCGCTCTCCTGCAGCTGCACCCCGATCCGCTGGGCGAGGACCCTGCGCCGGCGCGCCGGATCCTCCCCCAGCACCCGCACCGTTCCCGAGTCGGGCCTGCGCAGCCCGACCAGGCACTCCACGGTCGTGGTCTTGCCCGCGCCGTTGTGCCCGATCACCCCGAACGTCTCTCCGGCCGCCACCGTGAACGACACCCCGTCCACCGCGCGCGTCCCGCCGTACCGCTTGCAGAGGTCCCTGACCTCGATCGCTGTCATACTCCGAGGTTCGCGTCCGAGCCGGGCCCGCGGCATCGCCCGATCCGGCGGCCCGCATCCCCCTTTCGGAGGATGGTCCCGCCTCCGCCCTTTTCGGAGGATGGCCCCGCCCCGCGGAGCACGGGACCGCCCGGTTTTGGAGGAGCCCTACAAACGCCCGGATCTCGCTTGTCGATTCCCCACACCCGCGGGCTACATGATCACCACTTAATGTGGTGACCCCACCCCGTGAGGAGAGCCCGTGCTCTATCGCCTGACCAAGATCGTCAGCGCTCCCTTCCTGCACCTGATGTGGCCGACGAAGGTCACCGGTGCCGAGCACGTGCCCGCCTCCGGCCCGGCCATCCTCGCCTCCAACCACCTGTCGGTCCTCGACTCGACCTTCCTGCCGCTGGTGCTCACCCGCCAGGTGCGCTTCGTCGCCAAGGCGGAATACTTCACCGGCAACCCCGTCACCGCGGCGTGGATGCGGGCCACCGGCCAGATCCCCATCGACCGGCAGAGTCCCACCGCCGCGCAGGACATGCTCGACGCCGCCGCCCGGGTGCTCGCGGAGGGCGGCCTGTTCGGCATCTACCCCGAGGGCACCCGCTCCCCCGACGGCCGCCTGTACCGCGGCAAGGTCGGCGTCGCCTGGCTGGCCCTGGCGACCGGGGCGCCGGTGATCCCGGTCGCCATGTCCGGCACCGACAAGGTGCTGCCCATCGGCGCCTCGACGCCGAAGCTGGGCCGGGTCGGGGTGCGGATCGGCGAGCCGATGACCTTCACGGGCTCGGAGACCAGCGCCCGCGACCGGCGCCGGGTGGCCGACGAGATCATGACGGCGATCCAGAAGCTCTCCGGCCAGGAATACGTGCCCAGCTACGCCCCCAGCCGCGCCCAGGGCAACTGACCCCGGACGGGGCGCACGCTCCCGGACGGCGCATCGCCCTACGGACGGCGCGTCCCCGAATGGCACCCCGCCCCGGCGGCGCGCGGCCCCTGACGGTGTGATCCACTGAAGGTGCGCACGACTCCGTCACGGAGCGTGGCGGGACGACCGGCTCACGTGATCATCCGGATCGCCCTGGTGTGTCCGGTGGATCTTCGCCTACGCTGCAGAATCCGGGCGGACGCCCGCGGGGCCGCCGGGAGGCCGCGACCGGGACAGCTACCGGGGTCACGGCCGGGCGGCGGGCCGCGCGACGTGTCCGCCGGACCGGACGACTGGGGGGTGGACGGGTGCCGAGCGGCAGGACGATCGCGATCACGGCCGTGAGCGTCGCGCTGGTGGCGGGGGCCGCGGGCGGCGGGGCGTGGTGGTACCTGCACACCCGGGGCACCCCGCAGGAGACCGCGCAGCGCTTCGCCCAGGCCTGGCAGCGCGGCGACCTGGCCGCCATGCGCGCCGAGCTGGGCGCGCCCGACCCCGCCTTCGACCGGACCTACCAGGCCATGCGCGAGGGCTGGGCCGTGGAGAGGACCGCGGTGAAGCTCGACTCCGTACGGGAGACCGGCGACGGCACCGCCCAGGCCGCCTACACCACCACGCTGACGATGAAGAACGTCGGCGAGTGGAGCTACTCCGGAACCGTCGACCTGGCGGTCGTCGACCGGCGCTGGCGGGTCCGCTGGTCCCCCGGGGCCGCGCACCCCGATCTGACCCCGGGCTCGTCCTTCGCGCTGAAGGCCAAGTGGCCGGAGCGGGCGGCGATCACCGCCGCCGGCGGGGAGCGCATCGACGGCACCGACGTGAGCGGCTCGATCCAGCAGCTCGTCGGGTTCCTGGACAAGGCCACGGCCAAGGACGTCAAGAAGCTGGGCCCCTCCTACAAGACGGGCGACGCGGTCGGGCGCGGCGGCCTGCAGGAGACCTTCCAGGAGCGGCTGGCCGGGACGCCCACCACCGAGATCCAGCTCGTCGGCGCCGACAAGAAGACCGTCGAGGTCGTCGGCAAGATCGAGGGCGAGAAGGGCGAGCCGCTCGAGACCACCCTGGACCTGCGAGTCCACCAGGCCGCGGTCGGCGCCGTCCGCGACCTGAAGAAGACCGCCTCGATGGTCGTGATCAAGCCCTCCACCGGTGAGATCCTCTCGGTGGTCAACAACAGGGGCGGCTTCAACCGCGCCCTGGACGGCAACTACCCGCCCGGCTCCACCTTCAAGGCGATCACCGCCGTCGGACTGCTGGAGGCCGGGATCGACCCCGGTGAGCGGGTCACCTGCCCCAAGGACGTCACCGTCGGCGGCCTGCCCATCCGCAACTCCAACCACGCGGCCTACGGCTCGGTCACCTTCACCGACTCCTTCGCCCACTCCTGCAACACCACCTTCGCCCCGCTGGCCGAGGAGCGTCTGGGCGCCGACGAGCTGCTGCGCGCGGCGGAGCTGTTCGGCTTCAACAAGCCGCTCGACATCGGCGTCCCGGCGGCCAAGGGGAGCTTCCCCCGCGCCGAGAGCGACGCGGAGCTGGCCGCCGAGTCGTTCGGCCAGGGGCGGATCACCGCCAGCCCGCTGCTGATGGCCTCGGTCGCCGCCGCGTTCGCCGACGGCACCTGGCGCCCGCCGACCCTGGTCTCCTCCATCAAGCAGAAAAACGAGCCGCAGGAGCTGCCCGAGGGCGTCACGGACGCGATGCACCGGCTGATGTCCGCGGTGGTCACCCGGGGCACCGCCAAGGACGCGGGCCTGCCGCCCGGAACCCGCGGCAAGACCGGCACCGCCGAGTTCGGCCCGGCGGACGATCTGAAGACCCACGCCTGGTTCATCGGCTACCGGGACGACCTCGCCTTCGCCGTGATCGTCGAGGAGGGCGAGGGCGGCGGCGCGGTCGCCGCCCCGGTGGCGGCGGACTTCCTGCGCGCCCTGGGCTGATCCGCACGCGCCGTCCCCTGGCGTGCCGCCCACCGCGGCGGGATGTGGCGCGATCGTTCACGACACCGCCGGCCGCCGTCCGTAGGCTCGGTGCCGGAGGTGGTCGGGGTGGACGAGGGATATTCGTCGGCGGCGATGTCGGCGCTGGTCGCGGCGTCGTTGCGGCGGCGGGGACTGTCCGTCCCGGCCGGTACCGTCCCCGACGGCCCGCGCGTTCCGCTGGCGGCCAAGCGGCGTCTGCTCGCCGCCGTGGTGGACGCCTACGGCGAGGGTGAGCTGCTCCAGGTGGGGTGGGCCGTCGCCGAGTCGCCGTTCGACGCGCTCGGCCATGTCCTCGTCTCCGCCTCCACCCCGCACGAGTGCCTGGCCCGGTGGAGGCGGCTGGAACGATACGTGCACTCGCGGCACCGGACGGCCGTCACCGGCACCGGGCCTCGGGAGGCCCGCCTCCACCACACCGCGCGGACGGGACCGGGGCCCACCCGGCACGAGAACCTGCTTGTCGCGAGCGTTCTCGCCGGGCTTCTCCTGGCCCAGGGCTGCGGCGCCGTACGGCTGAGCCTGCCCGGCGGCATCACGCTGCTCGGCCTGGACCGTCCCGGCGGTCCCGGCGGCCCGGCCGACGGCGTGCCGCCGGGCCCGGTCGACCGGTTCCACCTGACATGGGTGCCGGGGACCGGGCCTCCCGCCACGGATCCGGAACTCGCCGAACCGGCCGGGAACGGGCGCGGGCCCGTCACCCGGGCCGTGCTCGCCCGGGTGCTGACCGACCCGACCAGGCGGTGGACGGTCGGCGACCTCTCGGCGGCCACCGGCATGTCCGGCCGCACCCTGCAGCGGCGCCTGCGCGGCGAGGGCGGCTCCTTCTCCGCGGCGGTTGCGACCGCCCGCGTCACCAGGGCGGCGGTGCTGCTCGCGAGCACCGATCTTCCGCTGTCCACGATCGGCTTCCTGGCGGGGTACGCCGACGGCCCTCACTTCGCGCGCGAGTTCGCCCGCCGGACCGGCACCAGCCCCGGCCGCTACCGCACGGTGGCCACACGAACGGAGACCGACCATGACCTTCCCCTATGACCGCGCCCTCGTGACGGGCGGGAGCGACGGCATCGGGCTGGCCCTCGCCGCCGAGCTCCTGCGCCGTGGCTGCACCCGGGTGGCGGTGTGCGGTCGGGATCACGACCGTCTCGCCCGCGCCGTGGAGACCTTCAGAGACGGGGTGCTCGCACTGCCGTGCGACGTCACCGACCCGGACGACCGCGCCCGCCTCGTGGACACCGTCGAGCGGGAATGGGGCGGCCTCGACCTGCTGGTCAACAACGCGGCCGTCCAGGTGCTCGGCGACCACCTCGCCGGTCCGACGCCGCAGCTCCTGCGGGCCGTGCCCGACGAGATCACCACGAACCTCACCGCTCCGGTGCTGCTCACGGTGGAGACGCTGCCCCTGCTGCTGCGGGCCGGCCACGCGGCCGTGGTGAACGTCAGCTCGGGTCTCGCCCTGGCGCCCAAGCGCACCGCCCCGGTGTACTGCGCCACCAAGGCGGCCCTGTCCGCCTACACGCGCGCGCTGCGCTACCAGCTTGAGGACGCAGGCACCCGCGTGCGGGCCGTCGACGTCCTGCTGCCCATCGTCGACACCGGCATGACGCGCGGGCGGGGCGGCGGGAAGATCAGCGCCGGGCAGGCCGCGCGGGCGATCGCCGACGGTCTGGCCGGGAACCGTTCCGAGATCTACGTGGGGAAGACGCGCCTGCTGCCGCTCCTGATGCGGCTGGCCCCGTCCGTGCCGCGCCGGATGCTCCGGGCGGGCTGATCCCTGGGCGCCCGGACCCGGCCCGTCACAGCGGGAAGGCCGCGGCGTCGTGCCGAAGGACCAGGACGAGCAGCGTCGCGATCAGAGTCGCGATGACCAGCCAGCTGATCATGATGATGACCGTCGAGCGCCGCATGCGTCTGCGCGGACGGGGCCCCTGCTCCCTGGCCTCCCGTCTGCGGCGGCCGTCCTCGCGGCGCTGGACGCGCTCGTTGAACGAGTCGAGACGCGCGGCCAGCCGCGGGTCCTCGTCGATGAGATGACGCTCGATCTGCAGCAGCATTCGCTCCTCGTCTTGCGACCAGGCCATGCCGCACCTCCCCGGAACGCAAGGCGTGTGCCGACGTTCTGCCCAATCGTGAAGATCATTATCCTTTCCGAGGGCTCCGATTTACCTCTTCTTTGCCCGTCCGCCGCGCCCCCTGGAAGCGCCGCTCGACCTTCTCCGGACGACGGGTGATTGATGCCCGCAAAGGGTATTAACGGCCTCGATGTGTCTGATCAGACGCATCGCCGTACGAAGCTCAACGGGGGAAAACCGTGGCAGAGAAGAAGAAGCCCGCCAAGGCCTCAGGCAAGCAGAAGAAGGCCGCGATCAAGGCCACCCGTCAGGCCAAGCAGGCCAAGCAGGCCAGGCGTTCCGACACCGAGGAGTGACAGCCCCGTGTGACGACGCCGGGTGACTTCGCGGCGCCCCGGGCCGGCACCTGGCCGGGCCCGGGGCGCCGTCACGATCGGCCCGCCGCCGTCACGACCGCTGCCGCGAACGCCATCACGACCACCCGTCCATGGAGTGGACCACCCATCACGGAGTGACACGATGTCCGCCTACGTGCGATTCCCAACGATCTTCGGCGACGTGGTCGTCTTCGTCGCCGAGGACGACCTGTGGATGGTGCCCGCCGCCGGCGGGCGGGCCTTCCGGCTGACCGCCGGGGTCGCCGAGGCGGGCTACCCCCGGCTCTCCCCGCGCGGCGACCAGCTCGCCTTCGCCGGCCGCGAGGAGGGCCCGGAAGAGGTCTACGTCATGCCCGCCGACGGCGGCTCGGCCCGCCGCGTCACCTACCACGGGGGGCGCTCCACGGTCACCGGCTGGGACCCCGACGGGGGGATCGTCTACGCCAGCGACGAGGGCCAGCCCTTCGACGGCCACAAGTGGCTGCACCGGGTCCTGCCGCACGGCGTCGGCGTCCCCGAGCGCCTGCCGTACGGCCCGGCCAACTCGATCTCCTACGGCCCGCAGATCGTGCTCGGCCGCAACACCGCCGACCCGGCCCGCTGGAAGCGCTACCGCGGCGGCACCGTCGGCGACCTGTGGATCGGCTCCGAGCTGGACTTCCGGCGGCTGATCGCGCTGCCCGGCAACCTCGCCTCCCCCTGCTGGGCGGGGGACCGCGTCTACTTCATCTCCGACCACGAGGGCACCGGCAACGTCTACTCCTGCACCGCCGAGGGCGCCGACCTGCGCCGCCACTCCCACCATGACGGCTACTACGCCCGCAACCTGTCCGGCGACGGCCGCAGGCTGGTCTACCACGCCGCCGGGGAGCTCTACCTCATCGAGGACGGCGAGTCCCACCACGTCGGGGTCACCCTGCGCAGTTCCCGCACCCAGCGCAACCGCCGTTTCGCCCACGCCGCCAGCTTCCTCGACAGCGCCACCCTCAGCCCCGACGGCAGCGGCCTGGCGATCACCACGCGGGGCAAGGCGTTCTCCTTCCCCGCCTGGGAGGGTTCCGTCCGCCAGCACGGCGCCGCCTACGGCGTCCGCTACCGGCTGCTGACCTGGCTCAACGACGGGGAGCGGCTGATCAGCGCGGCCAGCGACGACGGCGACCGCGAGGTCCTGACCGTGCTCACCGCCGACGGCGGCGCCGGGCCCGTCCGGCTCGACCACCTCGACACCGGGCGGATCACCTCGCTGGAGGTCTCCCCCAAGGCCGAGCTGATCGCCGCCACCAACCACCGCAACCAGCTGCTCCTCATCGACCTGAGCGCCGAGCCGGCCGCCCTGACGGTGGTCGAGTCCAACCGGTTCGGCGCGGTGGAGGACGTCACCTGGTCGCCCGACGGCCGCTGGCTCGCCTACGCCTGCCACGACACCGCGCAGACCGTGGCGATCAAGCTGTACCGGGTGGAGACCGGCGAGACGTTCCCCGCCACCCGCCCGGTGCTCTCGGACACCTGCCCCGCCTTCGACCCGGCCGGCAAGTACCTCTATTTCGTCGGCCAGCGCGTCTTCAACCCCGTCTACGACGAGCTCCAGTTCGACCTGGGCTTCCCGCTCGGCTCCCGGCCCTACGCCCTCGCGCTCCGCGCCGACGTCGGCTCCCCGTTCGTCCCCGAACCCCGGCCGCTCAAGGACGACGGTGACGACGACGAGGACGAGGAGGTCGAGTTCGTCATCGACACCGACGGCCTCCAGGACCGCCTGGTCGTCTTCCCCGTCCCCGAGTGCCGTTACGAGGCCGTCGCCGCCGTCAAGGGCAAGGCGATCTACCTCACCTTCCCGGTCGAGGGCGCCCTCGGCGACGAGTACGCCGAGTTCTCCGACGGCACCCTGCACGTCTACGACTTCGCCAAGCAGAAGCAGGAGGTCCTGGCCACCGACGTCTCCGGATTCCGGCTCAGCCGCGACGGCGCCACCATGCTCTACCGGGCCGGGAACCGGCTACGGGTGATCAAGGCGGGCGAGGAGGCCGACGACGACAGTGACACGCCGAGCCGGTCCAGCGGCTGGATCGACCTGTCCCGGGTGAAGGTCTCGATCTGCCCGGAGGCCGAGTGGCGGCAGATGTTCCGCGAGGCCTGGCGGCTGCAGCGGGAGAACTTCTGGACCGAGGACATGGCCGGCATCGACTGGGACGGCGTCTACGAGCGCTACCTGCCACTGGTGGACAAGGTCACCACCCGGGGCGAGTTCTCCGACCTGCTGTGGGAGCTGCTCGGGGAGCTCGGCACCTCCCACGCCTACGAGAGCGGCGGCGCCTACCGGGCCCGCCCGCACTACCGCCAGGGCAAGCTGGGCGCCGACCTGTCCTTCGAGGACGGCGTCTACACGATCCGGCACATCGTCGACGGCGACCGCTGGGATCCCGAGTGCACCTCGCCGCTCAACCGGCTCGGGGTGGACGTACGGCCCGGCGACACCCTCCTGGCCGTCAACGGCCAGCCCGTCGGCCCGTCCCTCAGCCCCGGCGAGCTCCTGGTCAACCAGGCCGACCAGGAGGTCCAGCTCACCGTCGGCCGCGACGGGGAGAAGCGGAACATCGTCGTCCAGGCGATCTCCGACGAGCAGCCGGGCCGCTACCGCGACTGGGTGCGCCGCAACCGCGCCCGCTGCCACGAGCGCAGCGACGGCCGGATCGGCTACCTGCACATCCCCGACATGGGGCCGGACGGCTACGCCGAGTTCCACCGCGGCTTCCTGACCGAGTACGACCGCGAGGGCCTGATCGTCGACGTGCGGTTCAACGGCGGCGGCCACGTCTCCTCGCTGCTGCTGGAGAAGCTCTCCCGGCGCCGCCTGGGCTACAACTTCCCCCGCTGGGGCACGCCCGAGCCCTACCCCGACGAATCGCCGCGCGGTCCGATGGTGGCCGTCACCAACGAGTGGGCCGGTTCCGACGGCGACATCTTCAGCCACACCTTCAAGCTGCTGGGCCTGGGCCCGCTGATCGGCAAGCGCACCTGGGGCGGCGTGATCGGGATCTGGCCCCGGCACCAGCTGGCCGACGGGACCGTCACCACCCAGCCGGAGTTCTCCTTCGCCTTCGACGACGTGGGCTGGAAGGTGGAGAACTACGGAACCGACCCCGACATCGAGGTGGACATCACCCCGCAGGACTACGCCATGGGCGTCGACGCGCAGCTGGAGAAGGCGATCGACGTCGCCCTGGAGCGCCTGGCCGCCCATCCGCCGCACACCCCCGACCTCGCCGACCGGCCCCGCGTCTCGGTGCCCGTCCTGCCGCCGAACTGAGCGCCGGACGAGCGACCAAAGTAGGTGCCGCCGTCGACCTCCGCACGAAGCGGCGCGCCCCCCGCGGCCACCAGGCTGCTCCCATGAGAACGGTTACGGACGCCCACGACGCCGGCCCGGACGGGCCGCGGGCACGAGCGGGGGCGGGGGCGATGCTGCGTCCGCCGCGCAACCGGGTGGACCGGCGGGCGGTGCGGGTGTGGACCATCGAGCTGCTGTTCCTGACCGTGCCCGTGGCGGCCGGGGCCGTCGCCGCCTACTGGATCTTCACCTCCCATCCGGTCTGGCTCGGCGTCCTGACCGGCGGCTTCGCCGTCCTGATCCTGGGTCTGGCCCTCGCCGCCCCGCACGCCTACCGGCGGCTGAACCGGTGGGAGGTGACCGACGAGGCGGTCTACACCCGCACGGGCTGGTTCACCCACGTCTGGCGGGTGGCCCCGATGTCGCGCATCCAGACGGTCGACACCGAGCGGGGGCCGGTGAAGCGGCTGTTCGGGCTGGCCGACGTGACGGTGACCACCGCCTCGTCGGCGGGGGCGATCAAGATCGAGGCGCTGGATCACGAGCTGGCCGCCGAGCTGGCGGAGCGGCTGACCGCGATGACGCAGGCCACGCCGGGTGATGCCACGTGACGGCCTGGCGGCCCCTGCACCGGCGGAGCCTGGCCGCCTCGGCGGCGATGTCGACGGCGATCGTGGTCCCCGTCGTGGCCGTCCTGATCAGGACCCTGCCCCACGACTGGACGGTCCCGGCCCGCGCCGGCATGATCGCGGGCGCGGCGGCGCTCATCGTCGCGGGGGTCCTGGTGTTCGACCTGCTACGGCTGCGCACCACCGCCTGGCGGCTCACCGGCGAGCGGCTGGAGCTGCGCTCGGGCATCGCCTTCCGCGAGCACCGCTCCGTCCCCCGCGACAGGATCCGCAGCGTCGATCTCACGGCCGATCCCGTACGGCGCGTCCTGGGCCTGACCGTCGTCAAGATCGGCACGGGCGAGCACGCCTCCGGCGAGCGCGCGATGCTGACCCTCGATCCCCTGTCCCGGCGGGACGCCGAGGAACTGCGCGGCGTCCTGCTGGGCGAGGCCGGGCAGGAGGGCCGTGACGTCCCGCCCCGCGACGTCCCCCTCGCCGAACTGGACTGGTCGTGGCTCAGGCTCGCGCCGCTGACCGTGTGGACCGTCGCGGGCGGCGCGCTGATCGCGGGCCTCGCCTACAAGCCGCTGGACGCGCTCGGCGTCGACCTGTTCGAGTCGGGCGCCGCCGCGGAGCTGTGGCGCTGGGTCACCACCCGCCCGTGGCCCGCGATCCCGCTGCTCCTGGCGGTCAACGTCCTGGTGGGACTGGTCGGAGCGGTGGCGGTGTTCGCCACCGCGTGGGGGCGCTACCGGCTGGAACGCGAGCCCGGCGGGTTGCGGCTGAGCAGGGGCCTGCTCACCACCCGCTCGCTGACGCTGGAGGAGCGCCGGCTCCGCGGGGTGGAGCTCGTCGAGCCCCTCCTGCTGCGGCTCGGCGGCGGCGCGCGGGTCAAGGCGGTGGCCGCCGGACTGCGGAAGAAGGAGGAGAACGAGGCCGACGACGTCGCCATGCTCACTCCCCCGATGCCGCGGGCGGCGGCCGGACGGGTGGCGGAGCGGATCGCCGGAGCGCCGCTGCCGGGTCCGCACCACCGCACGCCCCCGGCCCCCGGCTCCCGTACGCCCCCGATCCCGGATCCCCACGTGCGCTCTCACGCGCGTCCGGATCTGCGCCCCCATCCCAGGGCCGCCAGGACCAGGAGGCTGCGCGCGACGGTCATGTCCACCGCGTTCCTCTCGGCGGCGGCCGCGGCGGCGACGTGGTCGTGGTCCCCGCCGTCGCCCTGGAACTGGGCGTGGACGGTGCCGCTGCTCGCCCTCCCGGTCACGACGTGGCTGGCGGTGGACGCCGCCCGGGGGCTCGGTCACGCGCTGGGCGAGCGGCACCTGGTGACGCGCGCGGGCTCGGTCGTGCGGCGCACCGTCGCCCTCGACCGCGGCGGCATCGTCGGCTGGACCGTCAGCGAGTCGTACTTCCAGCGCAGGCTCGGCCTCATCACGGTCTCGGCGACCACGGCGGCGGGCGACGGTCACTACGACGTGCTGGACGTGGGCGCGCAGGAGGGGCTCGGCCTGGCGGCGCGAGCCGTACCGGGCCTGCTCGGCCCCTTCCTCGGCATCCCCGGACCCGGAGATCCAGGAGCGGGAGAGCCCCGAGCCGGAGAGCCCGGAGAGGGAGCGTCCCCGTCCGAGGCGCCACGGGCCGGGGCCGTGCGATCCGGAACGCCGGAGACCGGGGCGCCCGGGTCCGGAGCCCGGCTCACCGGCCTCCCGGATCGTCCGCGTACCCCGCCAGCCGGGCGGCCAGGTCCCTGACCTCCGCGCGCAGGCCGTCCGGCTCCAGGATCGTGAACGGCCAGCCCAGCCCGGCCAGCATCTGCGCCATCCCGTCCAGCCGCTCGGCCCGCGCCGTCAGCAGCACCCCGCCGGGCTCCTCGGACAGCGCGGCGGCCTCGGCCGGGATCCGGCGGCGCGCCTGCTCCAGCGTGGTCTCCAGCAGCACCCGCACCTCGTGGCGGTACGGCACCGCCGACAGCGACCGCGCCACGTGCGCGGTCGCGTCGAAGCCCTCCGGCGGCGCGAAGGCCCGCTCGGTCCGGGCGGCCTCCGAGACCCGGTCCACCCGGAAGGTGCGGATCTCCCCGCTGCGGTGGTCGAGCCCGGTGAGGTACCACCGGCCGGAGTGGAAGACGATGCCGTACGGGTCCAGGTCCCGCTCCGACGACTCCCCCTTCCAGGACCGGTAGGCCAGCCGTACCGTGCGCCGCCTGCGGACGGCGTCGGCCAGCGCCAGCAGCGGCCCCGCCCGGGGCGTGCTGGCCGCCGCCGGGGCCCGGGTGTGCTCCAGCGTCCGGGTGACCGCCTCGACCCGCTCGCGCAGCGCCTGCGGCAGCACCCGCCGGATCTTCGCCAGCGCGCTCTCGGTGGCCGTCTCCCCCACCGCCAGTCCGGTCCGCCGCCCGGCCAGCAGTCCCAGCACCACGGCCGTCGCCTCGTCGTCGGTGAACATCAGCGGCGGCAGCTTGTAGCCCGGCAACAGCCGGTAGCCGCCGTACCGGCCCCGCTCGGCCTCCACCGGCACGCCGAGCTCGGTCAGCTTCACGGCGTAGCGGCGCACGGTGCGTTCGTCCACCTCCAGCCGCTCGGCCAGTTCCGGCCCGGTCAGACCGGGGGCGGCCTGCAGCAACTCCAGCAGCGCGAGCACGCGGAGAACAGTCATGAGAATCCCTGGGAAATCCGGACCGAATCTGCCCGGATTCGATTCTACGGTGGAACCACAGCGAGAACGACGGGCGGAAACGCCTCTAAGGAGAGACCATGAACGAGCACGTCGACGGGACCGTCCAGCCGCGGGCGAAGGGCACCTACGTCCTGGTCCCCGGGTTCTGGCTCGGCGCCTGGGCCTGGGAGAAGGTCACCGCGCGTCTGCGCGCGGCCGGCCACGACGTCCACCCCGTCACCCTCACCGGGCTCGGCGACCGGGCGCATCTCGCCACCCCGGAGACCGACCTGGAGACGCACATCCAGGACGTCGTCAACACCATCGTCTACGCCGACCTGCACGACGTCATCCTCGTCGGTCACAGCGGCGGCGGCACGCCCGTCACCGGCGCGGCCGACCGCGTCCCCGAGCGCGTCGCCCGCGTGGTCTACCTCGACAGCGGCCCGCTCGCCGACGGCATGTCCCAGATGGACATGAACGAGCCCGAGTGGAACGCCTTCGTCGAGGAGCGCGTCGCCGGGCAGGGCGGCGGCACCGGCTACCCGCTCCCCTCCTGGGACGAGCACGAGCGGGCCGGGGCCAGCCTGGAGGGCCTGGGCGAGGCCGAGCGGGAGTGGTTCGCCTCCCGCGCGGCGGCGCAGCCGTACCGGACCATGACCCAGCCGTTGCGGCTCACCGGCGGCGCGGACAAGCTCCCCAAGACGCTCATCTCCTGCTCCTTCCCTCTGGAACAGGTCCACGCGATGATCGAGACGGGGCACCCGTTCTTCGCCGCGCTGGCCGGCCCGGAGTGGAGCTTCGCCGCGGTGCCCACGGGCCACTGGCCGATGTTCTCCGAGCCGGAGCGGACCGCCGCCGCCCTCGCCGCCCTGGCGGAGTGAGCAGCCCTGACATAGCGATTAGGACAGTGTTTTAGCCGCATAGGTCCACGAAGGAGGCAGCGGTAGTCTGAAGTCCGGAAGACGTAAGTTCAGTAATGAATCCAGAAATTCCGGACATTTTCACGACGAACGGCGATGGGTGGGGTAGTGCGCCAAGTCAAGGACGTACGGCTGGGGGATCACCTGTGCCTGGCGTTCGCACACGAGGCCGAGCAGCGTGAGGTGGCCTCCGCCTTCGTCACCGCCGGGCTGGAGCGCGGCGAGCGGGTGCTCTACTTCACCGACGGCCCCACGGGCGACCGGGTGCGGCGATGGCTGGAGGAGTCCGGCGTCGACGTCGCGGAGGCGATGGCGACCGGACGGCTGGGCATCCGGTCGGCTGAGGACACTTACCTGGCCGCGGGCCGGTTCGACCCCGACGCGATGATCGACGCCTTGCGGGAGGAGGTCGACCGGAGCCTGGCGGCCGGGTTCGCCGGGTTCCGGGTCAGCGGGGAGATGGGCTGGGCCCTGCGGGGAATGGCCGGCGCCGAGCGGCTGGAGGAGTACGAGCGGCGCGTCACCGCGCTGTTCGACGAGGGCGTGTCGGCGGCGATCTGCCTCTACGACACGCGGGTTTTCCCCGCCGACCGGCTCAGCGCGCTGATCGGCAGTCATCCGGGACGAGTTCAGATGAACGCACTGGTGCACGAAGGTCCGTTGCGGGTCATTCCCTCCTTCGATCCCGCCGGGAGCCGGGTGCTGCGCGTCGCCGGCGCGATCGACCACGACAGCGCCACCGCCTGGAGCGCCGCCCTGCGCGGCGCGATCGGCGGGAACGGGCTCGGCGGCGACCTCCAGATCGACATGTCGGAGCTGGAGTTCATCGACGTGGCGGGGCTGCGCGCCCTGGTGCGCACGGCCGGCGAGCTGGAGGACGGACGGCGCCTGAGGGTGACGCGTCTGGCGCCGCGGCTGAACGAGATCGTCCGCCTGGTGGGCTGGGATCAGACGACCGGCCTGATCATCGACGCAGAGAGCTTTCCCTCATGACTGCCTCCCCCACTCAGAGAGTTCCGGAACTGGTTCACCACGCGCTGATCTACGACAGCGACGAGGCGTTCCTCGCGGCCACCGCCGGTTTCTGCCTGGACGGTCTGGCGGCGGGCGACAAAGTGCTGGCGGTGACCACCGCCGCCAACATCGGCCTGCTGAAGGACGGCCTGGGCCAGATCTCCGACGGCGTGCAGTTCGTCACCGCCCAGGACTGGTACGACACCCCGGGGCGCACCCTGGCCGCCTACAACCGCTACGTCAACGCCCACAAGACGCACCACCGGCGCGTCCGCATCATCGGCGAGCCGGTCTGGCACGGCCGCAGCCCCGCGGAGGAAGCCGAGTGGACGCGGTACGAGTCCGTGATCAACGCCGCGTTCGAGGGCAGTCCCGCCTGGATCGTGTGCCCCTACGACGAACGGGTGCTGCCCGAGCGCGTCGTGTCAGACGCCCGCCGCACCCACCCGCAACTGCTCACCGGCGACACCGCGCGGGACAGCCGGGTCTACACCGACCCGGCCGCGTTCACCCACGCCAGCGACCATCTCCCGCTCCCCCTCCCGCCCGCCGGGACCCACGTGGAGAGCACGTTCGACGCCGACCTCGGCCGGACGCGACGGCTGGTGTCCGCCTGGGCGACAGCGCTCGGCCTGGCGGACGGGACGGCCGGCCGGCTGGTGCTGGCCGTCAACGAGGTCGTCGTCAACGCCGTGCGGCACGGCGGCGGGCACGGGCGGATCCGGTTGTGGGCCGATCACTCGGTCATCCGCTGCGACGTCACCGACTCCGGGCGACTGCGGGCGCCGTTCCCCGGTTACCTTCCGCCCGACCCCGCCGCCGACCGCGGCCACGGGCTGTGGGTGGTGCGCCAGCTGTGCGACC
Source organism: Planobispora longispora (assembly GCF_016863135.1). Classification (GTDB taxonomy): domain Bacteria; phylum Actinomycetota; class Actinomycetes; order Streptosporangiales; family Streptosporangiaceae; genus Planobispora; species Planobispora longispora. The sequence continues at coordinate 45,258 of NZ_BOOH01000060.1, read as the reverse complement.
TGCTGGAGATCCGCGGCGGCGAGCACGGCACCCAGGTCCGCCTGCACCTGAGCCGCGCCTGACGGACGGTCAGGGCGCAGCCGCCGGCTCCCGGACGGACGGGCCGACCCAGTCGTCGACCGCGTCGAAGGTCTGCGCGGCGATCAGCCGCTGACCGTCGGCGTTGGGATGGAAGTAGTCCCACCGGCTCACGTGGTCCAGCGTGAACCGGTAGTCGAACAGGGCGTTGCCGTCGAAGCGGCACGCCGGTCCGTAGTCGGCGCAGACCCGGGCCAGGGCCGCGTTGTAGGCGACCACCCGGGCACGCACCCGGTCGCGGCGCGCCCGGTCGGCCCCGGCCGTGGAGGTCGGTCTGGCCAGCATGGTCGGGCAGATCCTGGCGACCGCCCAGAAGCCGCGCGCGATCGGATCGTCCTTGCCCACCTGCCACAGCCGCTTGATGTCGGGGATGCTGGCCACGAGCACCCGCCCGTCGGGCCGTCCCTGCCGGAACAGCCGCAGCGCCTCGGCCACCCGCCGCTGGTAGACGCCGACCGGCGTCATCCTGCGCTCCTCCGGCACGCAGGCGTCCTGGGCGCCGATCAGGATCGTCACGTAGTCGGCCCGCCGCGCGATCGCCTGCCGCATCTGCCCGGCCAGGTTGGCGCTCGTCGCCCCGGGGACGGCGAGGTTGACGTTGTGCCCCCCGATGTCCCCGCCCGCGGCGCGCAGCCGCAGGTAATGACTGCGCACGTCGGCATGGTCCCCGGCCGACCAGGAACGGGAGGTGCACGAGACGTACCAGCCGCAGGCGTTGAACCCCGCGCTGATCGAGTCTCCCAGCGCCGCCATGACCGCGGGCCGCCACGGTTGCGCGGGGACCGCCGCCGCCGGATCCGCCGAGACGGCGGTGACGGACAGCAGGGCTGTCACCGTTGTGAATGTGGTCACAGTCCTGCGGGTCATCGGGCCTCCGGTCATGAGATCACTTCTGATCCGGATGTATCACCGCAGGACAGAGACGCGCCGTGGATTGACCAACTGCTTTGGTTTCCTTGACAGCCGTCAGTGCGCATGCTTGCCCAGGGGTGCTTATCGAACACGTTCAGTTTCCGCATAGAGTGTTGTGGGTGAGAGTCGCGCTCGGATTGATCCGTCCTCTCGTGGCGAAGACCACCCTCGTCGGCGACCCCGGCGACCTGGTCTCACGTCTTCCTGGCACGGCCCCCTACGCCTGGATCAGGCATGGCGAAGGGCTGGTCGCATGGGGTGAGGCCGCGCGGGTGACGGTGCCTCCGGGCCCCGACCGCTTCGAGTGGGCCCGTGACTGGCTGTCGGCCACCTTCGGCGAGGCCGACGTCGAGGACGAGGTGCGCGTCCCGGGCTCCGGCCCGGTCGCCTTCGGCTCCTTCACCTTCGACCCGGCCTCCCCCGGCTCGGTGCTCGTCGTCCCCCGCGCCGTCCTCGCCCGCCGCGACGGCCTCGCCTGGCTGACCACCATCGGCGAGGAACTGCTCGACCCGGTCCTCCCGCTCGACGACCCCGGCAGGATCCGCTACGGCGACGGCAGCCTGACCGCCCCCGAGTGGGAGCACGCGGTGGCGCGGGCCGTGGGGCTGATCCGTTCCGGACGCCTGCAGAAGGCCGTCCTCGCCCGCGACCTGACCGCCGTCGCCGAACGGCCCATCGATGTCCGGCTGCTGCTGTCCCGGCTGGCCGAGCGCTTCCCCGAGTGCTACACCTTCTCCTGCGCGGGCCTGGTCGGCGCCACCCCGGAGCTGCTGGTCCGCCACACCGGCGAGATGATCGAGTCCCTGGTCCTGGCCGGCACGGCCCCCAGGGGCACCGACGCGGCCGACGACCTCGCCCGCGGGGCCGCCCTGTTCGCCTCGGAGAAGGACCGGCAGGAGCACATCTGCGCGGTGGAGTCGGTCCGCGAGGCCCTCTCCCCCCTCTGCTCCGAGCTGAAGGTGCCCGAGGAGCCCGAGCTGCTCGTGCTCCCCAACGTCCAGCACCTGGCCAGCCCGGTCACCGGCCGCCTGGCCGCCGGCGCCTCGGTGCTGGACGTGGTGGCGGCCATGCACCCCACCGCCGCCGTGGGCGGCACCCCCACGGCCACCGCCCTGGAGGTCATCCGCGAGCTCGAGGGCATGGACCGGGCCGGATACGCCGGACCGGTCGGCTGGATCGACGCCCGGGGCGACGGCGAGTGGGGCATCGCCCTGCGCTGCGCCCAGATCACCGGCTCCCGCGCCCGGCTGTTCGCCGGCTGCGGCATCATGGGCGGCTCCAACCCTGCCTCGGAGCTGGCCGAGGCCCAGGCCAAACTCCGCGTCATGCAGTACGCCCTGGAGGGCTGAACCGCCCGCGCGCTCCTCCTCCCGGCGCCCGGCGCCACCCGCCGGGCGGACCGGGCGGCCGGTCAGAGGGCGGCGTAGGCCGCCTCGACCAGCGCCATCTTCCGGGGGTCGTCGGAGATCTGCACCCCCATGTGGTTCATCACGTAGCCGATGGACAGCCGCGCCTCGGGGTCGGCCAGCCCGAACGAGCCGCCGTAGCCGTCGTGCCCGAACGCCCGGGGGTTGGGCCCGTAGGAGCCGCGCGCGCCACTCAGCCAGTAGCCCAGCGCGATCTCGGTCTCCCCGCCGAAGCCGGCGCCGAGCACGAGGTCGACGCAGGAGCCCTGGCCCTGCCAGGCGCGCTCGACCGCCTCCGCCGAGAGCAGCCGGCGGCCGTCCCAGCTGCCGCCGCACGCCATGACGCCGTACAGCGCGGCCACGGCCCGCGCCGTGCCGTGGCCGTTGGCGGCAGGGACCTCCGCGCGGCGCCAGGCCGGGGTGTTGGCCCCCTCCGCGCCGAAGAGCGGATTGGCCAGGGCCGCGAGCGCGGCCGGGTGCATCTGGGCGTAGATCTCCGCCTGCTCGCTCCCCGCGGGCGGGGGCTCCTGGACCAGCTCGGCGACCCGGCCGTCCTCCGACTCCGGCAGCCCGACGGCGAAGTCGAGGCCCAGCGGCCCGGTGACCTCCTCGCGCAGGAAACGCCCGACGGTCCGGCCGTCGATCCGCCGGACGACCTCGCCGACCAGGTACCCGTAGGTCAGCGCGTGGTAGCCGGACCGGCTGCCCGGCTCCCACCAGGGCTCCATGGCGGCCAGCCGCGAGGTCATCAGCTCCCAGTCGAGCAGGTCGTCTCCGGTGGTCGGCTCGCGGGTCCCGGAGAGGCCGGCCCGGTGCGAGAGCAGCCAGCGCACCGGCAGGTCCCGCTTGCCCGCGGCGGCGAACTCCGGCCAGTAGGAGGCGACCGGCGCGTCGAGGTCGAGCAGGCCGCGATCGGCCAGCATGTGGACGCAGAGCGCGACGATCCCCTTGGTGGTGGACCAGGCGTTGACCAGGGTGTCGCGCTCCCACGGCCGGGTGCGCGCCCGGTCGGCGTGCCCGCCCCACAGGTCGGCGACGGTCGTGCCGTCCACCGTCACCGCGACCGCCGCGCCGATCTCGCCGCGGGCGGAGAAGTTCTCCTCGAAGGCCTTGCGGACCCCTTCGAAACGGTCGTCGCAGTCTCCGTGAATCGCCACCATGGCGGGCCCTCCTCACCGTTCGCCTTACCGTACCGACTAGTCGGTTTGCAGAGAAGGGGGCAGCGCGACTCCGGAGGCTTCCTCGGTGGGACGGCCGACGCCGGCGGCCCGGGAGAACCGGAAGGCGCCGAGACCCCGGGCGGGTCTCGGCGCCTTCGCAGGCCGTGCCGTCTCGCGGCCCGTGCCGTCAGCCGGCGTGGTGCTTGCCCTTGCGCCGGTCCACCAGCCGGACCCAGATGAAGATCACGACGGCGAGCAGGACGACTCCCAGCACGGCCTTGGAGACGATCCCCATGTACTGCTCGATCAGGTGGTACTGCTCACCGAGGGCGTATCCGGCCATGATGAAGGCCGTGTTCCAGATGAGGCTGCCGGCCAGGGTGAGGATGGTGAAGATCGAGAGCGGCATGCGCTCGACGCCGGCCGGGATCGAGATCAGGCTGCGGAAGATGGGAATCATCCGCCCGAAGAAGACCGTCTTCTTCCCGTGCCTGGCGAACCACGCCTCGGTCTTCTCGATGTCGGAGACGTTGATCAGCGGCAGCTTGGAGGCGATGAAGATCACCCGCTCCCGGCCGAGCAGCGCGCCGACCCCGTAGAGCACCAGCGCGCCGACCACCGAGCCGAGGGTGGTCCAGAGCACCGCGTCGAACAGGCTCATCTTCCCCTCACTCTGGCTGGCGGTGAACCCGGCCAGCGGCAGGATCACCTCGCTGGGCAGCGGGGGGAACAGGTTCTCCAGGGCGATCGCGATCCCGGCCCCGGGCGCTCCCAGGGCCTCCATGATGCTGATCGCCCACCCGGCGACCCCGTCGACAGTCGATGAACTCATGCCCCAAGGCTAGGGACACCGGGATATGCCGTGCATGAGGCGTGCCGCCGATCTCTCCTGGCCGGAGCCCCAGCACGGGGGTGCGGAAAACCCCAGCCGCGCGCCGTACGGCCCCGCCACACGGAGAACCCGACCGACCACCCCCGAATCCTGCGACGTTTCCGCACGTCAGGAAGGCATGAGCGGCACGTGGAGGAGAATCCCGAGAAATCCGGCGAACCGGCCAGAGGGGACGAGAGGGCGCTACCGATGATCGACTCAACCCTTCCCTCCCCGCCGAGTGTGACTTATCTCATAGTTTCAATGCGCCGCGCCAAGATTCGGCCCAGCCGCCGCCCGGAGAGGCGCGCCGATTGTCGGTCGCCCACGGCAGACTCGGCGCGCGGATGTGGGACGAATACGGCAAGATCGCTCTCATCCGCCGGGCGATCCGCCCCGCACACCCGGCGCACACGAGGAGGAGCCATGGCCCGGAGAACCACCCCGCCCGCCGAGGGCGCGGCCACGGCGACCCCGCACGAGGTGGCCCTGCTCAGGCTCGCCGCCCAGCACATCGCCGGTCCCGGCCTGCCGGGCCCGGCCGAGGTCGTCCGGCGGCTGACCGCCGTGCAGGCGCAGGATCCCGCCGGAGTGGTCACCTCGGTCGCGCTGCGCGCCGCCGCGGGCACCCGCCAGGCCGTGGAGTCCGCGTTCGACGCCGGCGAGATCGTCAAGTCGTGGCCGATGCGGGGCACCCTCCACCTCGTCGTGGCCGAGGACCTGCCCTGGATCCTCGGTCTCACCGCACCGCGCATACTGGCCTCGGCCGCCGCCCGCCGCGCCGAGCTCGGCCTGGACGCCCCGACGCTGGAGCGGGCCCGGCGGCTGGCCGTGGACGCGCTGGCGGGCGGGAACCGGCTGCGCCGCGACGAGCTGCTGGCCGCGTGGCGGGAGGGCGGCCTGGACACGACGGGGCAGCGCGGCTACCACATGGTGGGGAACCTGGCCCAGACCGGGACGCTCTGCTTCGGGCCGGTCCGCGACGGCGAGCAGCTGCTCGTGCTCGTCGAGGAGTGGATCCCGCGGCCCCGGCGCCTCGAACGCGAGGAGGCCCTCGGCGAGCTGGCCCTGCGCTACTTCACCGGCCACGGCCCGGCCACCGTCAAGGACTTCACCCGGTGGACGAGCCTCCTGGCGGCCGACGTCCGGGCCGGGCTCGCCCTCGCCCGGCCGCGCCTCGCCCGCCTCGACGTCGGCGGGGTCGAGCACCTCATGGCCCCCGAGACGCCCGCCCTGCTCGACGCCTGCCGCGACCGGGCACGGGGCGTCTTCCTGCTGCCCGGGTTCGACGAGTTCATCCTGGGCTACCAGGACCGCGGCGCCGTCCTGGCCGCCGAGTTCGCCGACCGCATCGTCCCCGGCGGCAACGGCGTCTTCCGGCCGACGGTCGTCGCCGACGGGCGCGTCCTGGGCACCTGGAAGCACACCGGCCGCGGCGCGAAGCGGACGATCGAGGCGACGCCGTTCGAGTCCTTCCCCGACGAGGTCACCGAGGCGATTGCGGGCCTGTACGTCGCCCTGCCGTGAGCCCCGGTCTCAGCGGGTCTCCCTGAGGTGGACCGCCGCCCCCGGCTCGACGGACGCCCGGCCCGCCGTCAGCGTGGCGACCCAGGCGGAGAACCCGTCCAGCTCCGGCTCGCGCACCAGTGCCTCGACCTCGACCCGGGCGCCGTAGACGACCCGCCCGACCTCGTACGGCGAGGCCCGCAGGCTGTTCTCCAGGCGCCCGGCCAGCACGTGGTCCACGGTCACCGTCACGGCCCGCGCGGGAACCATCGTCACCGTGGCCGCCAGATCCAGCGTCTTGGCGACCGCGCCGCCGTACGCGCGCACCAGCCCGCCCGCGCCCAGCTTCACCCCGCCGAAGTAGCGGGTGACCACCGCGACCACGTCGCCCATCCCCCGCCGCAGCAGCGTCTCCAGCATCGGCGCCCCGGCCGTGCCGCCGGGCTCGCCGTCGTCGTCGGAGCGCTGGACCCTCCGGTCCCCGCCGATCACGTAGGCGGAGCAGTTGTGCGTGGCGTCGGCGTGCAGCTCCTTGCGCCCGGCCACGACCTCCCGCGCGGCCGCCTCCGAGGGGACCGGCTCCAGGACGCAGATGAACCGCGATCCCTTGATCTCGATCTCGTGCTCGATCGGCTCTTCCAGCGTCAGGTACGGCTCTGCCACCCCCGAAGGGTACCGGCGGCCCCGTACGGCCGGGCGGGCCGGACCGGCCGGGCGCGCTCACGGGCCCGGCAGGTCCAGCAGGAGCAGCGGCGCGGTGGTCGGCTGCCGTGACCCCCCGGCGGGTTCGACCGTGACCCCCATCGCCTCGATCCCGCCGATCCCGTCGACGACCACGGGTGACAGCTCCCCCGGAGCGCCGGACCGCAGCAGCCCGGCCGAGGTGATCCCCGAGGAGCCGATCCGCCACAGCTGGTACGTCCTGTCGTCCGGCAGTTCCTCCAGCCCGGAGGGGACGAACACCAGCCTGCCCTGGCCGCGGGAGACCACCGCCCCGCCGCCGCCTCCCCCCTCCGCCGTGCCCGTGACCGACCGGGCGTCCGGCGCCGCCAGCACGGAGGCGATCCGCCGGGTGTCCTCCCGCGACCGCTCCAGCAGATCCTGGGAGCGGACCGCGACGACCCCGAGCGCCACCGCGGCGGCCAGGCCCGCCGCCGCGAGCCCCGACGACACCCGCGTCCATCCCCGCGCGCTCCGCGCCGGCCGTCCGCGGGAGACGAGCGTCACGGCGGGCCGGGGCGGGCCGGAGACCCGGCAGATCCCCGCCATCACCCGCTCCCGCGTCCGGTACGGAGGCTCCTGGGCCAGCGCCTCGCCCAGCCGGGCCGCCGCCTCGGCGAGCTCCCGCACCTCCCAGACGCACTCGGCGCAGCGGCCCAGGTGGTCCTCGAAGCCCAGCCGCTCGGCCCCGTCGACGGCGTCGAGCGCGTATGCCCCCGCCAGGGCGTGCCACGGCTCCTGTCGTGATCTCATGGGGGCCTCCTCACCGCCGGCACGAATGCCGCCACCCCTACTTCGGAACCGATCAGCGGGTGGATCACCCCCGTGGGGGCATCACGATTTCCGCCTTTCCGTGTCGCACGATTGGTTTTCGTCTTTGATCAGGTGAGATGAACCAAGCGAGCGCCTTTACAGCGTAGATTTCGTAAGGAGTCCCGATATGACCGAGCAGCTCGAAGCGATGCCCACCGACTGGCAGCGGGCCCTGGCGATCGTGGCCCACCCCGACGACCTGGAGTACGGCACCGCCGCGGCGATCGCCAGCTGGACCGACGAGCGCCGCGAGGTCTCCTACCTGCTGGCCACCCGCGGCGAGGCCGGGATCGACTCCCTCGACCCGGCCAGGGCGGCCAAGGTGCGCGAGCGGGAGCAGCGGGCGAGCGCCGCGGTGGTCGGGGTGACGTCGGTGGAGTTCCTCGACCATCAGGACGGAGTGATCCAGTACGGCCCGGCGCTGCGCCGGGACCTCGCCGCGGCGATCAGGCGCCACCGGCCGGAGCTGGTGCTGACCATCAACCACCACGACACCTGGGGCGGGACCTTCTGGAACACCCCCGACCACCGGGCGGTGGGCCGGGCGGCCCTGGACGCCGCCGCCGACGCGGGCAACCGGTGGATCTTCCCCGAGCTGGCCGACCGCGGGCTCTCCCCCTGGGACGGCGTGCGCTGGGTGGCCGTGAGCGGGTCCCCCAGCCCGACGCACGCGGTGGAGGTGAGCGGCGGCCTGGAGCGCGCCGTGCTGTCCCTGCTGGAACACCGCACCTACATCGAGGCGCTCACCGACGAGGAGCCGGAGAGCTACTGCCGCGCCTTCGTCGAACAGGTCACCTCCACCGCCGCCGCCCGTTTCGGCGGCCGCCCGGCCGTCAGCTTCGAGCTGTTCCCCCGGTGACCGGGGAGCGGACCGGCGGGCGGCCCCTCACGTCCCGGCCCGCCCCGGCCCGCCCTGACTCGTCACATCCCACCCCGGCTCGTCTCGGCTCGTCACATCCCGCCCCGGCTCGTCCCGGCCCAGCTCGTGGGCGAGCTGCTCCAGCTCCGCGCCCCCGGCCATCAGCGAGACGATCTCCTGACGGGTGACGTCCGCCTTGCCGTACTCCCCCATGCTGGTGCCCCGGTTGAGCAGCAGGAAGCGGTCGCCGATCGGGTAGGCGTGGTGCGGGTTGTGCGTGATGAACACCACGCCCAGGCCGCGGTCGCGGGCCTGGGCGATGTAGCGCAGCACCACCCCCGCCTGCTTGACGCCCAGGGCGGAGGTCGGCTCGTCGAGGATGAGCACGCGGGCGCCGAAGTACACCGCGCGGGCGATGGCCACGGACTGGCGCTCGCCGCCGGACAGGGTGCCCACGGGCTGGTCGACGTCGCGGATGTCGATGCCCATGGAGCGCAGCTCCTCGCGGACCGTCCGCTTGGCCCGGGCCACGTCGAAGCGGCGGAACGGGCCCCGGCCGCGCGACGGCTCTGAGCCGAGGAAGAAGTTCCGCCAGACCGACATCAGCGGGATCATCGCCAGGTCCTGGTAGACGGTGGCGATGCCCCGGTCCAGGGCGTCGCGGGGACTGGTGAAGCGCGCGGGGGCGCCGTCGACCAGGTACTCGCCGGAGTCGGGCGGGTGCACGCCCGCCAGGATCTTGATGAGCGTGGACTTGCCCGCGCCGTTGTCGCCGAGCACGCAGGTGACCTCTCCCGCGTCCACCCGCGTCGAGACGTCGCGCAGCGCGATCACCCCGCCGAACGTCTTGCCGCACCCGCGGGTCTCCAGCAGCGGCGCGCCGGAACCCGGCCTGCCCGGCCCGGAGAACGCCTTCCCCTTTCCGGCCGGCGTCTCCCCCGTCCCGGCCGGCGTCTTCTCCGCCGCGGCCGGCGTCTTCTCCGCCGCGGCCGGCGTCTTCTCCGTCCCGGTCAATGCCGCACCTCCTCCGCGTAGCGGCGGACCAGCCGGTTGGCGAGGGTGGCCAGCAGCAGCATCGCGCCCAGGAAGAACTTGAACCAGTCGGCGTCCCAGCCGAGGAAGACGATCCCCTTGTCCGCCATGCCGAAGATCAGGGCTCCGACGGCCGCGCCGACGGCGGAGCCGTACCCGCCGGTGAGCAGGCAGCCCCCGATGACCGCCGCGATGATGTAGACGAACTCCTGCCCCAGTCCCGCGTTCGCCTGCACCGAGGTGAAGCGCAGCGCCAGGATCGAGCCGACCAGCCAGGCGGCTGTGGCCGTCGTCATGAACAGCGCGATCTTCGTTCGCTCGGCGGGCACCCCGACCGCCCGCGCGGCCCGGTCGTCCCCGCCCACCGCGAAGATCCAATTTCCCGCCCTGGTCCGCATGAGCACCCAGGTGGCCAGCGCGGTGACGCCCAGCCACCATAGGATGGCCACCCGGAAGTCCGTCTCGCCGATCGTGAACGTCCCGGCCAGCGCGGCCCGCGCCTGCTCGTACCCCTCGGCCCTGCGCAGTCCGCCCACCTGGACGGTCCCGGTGAGGGCCTTGGTGACGCCCAGGTTGATCCCCTGGAGCATCAGGAAGGTGCCGAGGGTGACGATGAAGCTCGGCAGGTTGGTGCGGACCACGATCATCCCGTTGAGGAATCCCACCAGCAGCGCCGCGACGAGCGCGACGAGCATCGCCGCCCAGACCGGGAGGCCGTACCGGGTGGAGAGGATGACCGTGATCAGGCCGGTCGTGCCGGTGAGCACCCCGGCCGACAGGTCGAACTCGCCGCCGATCATCAGCAGCGCGATGGCGACCGCCATGATGCCGAGCGTGGAGGCGGGGTCGAGCCAGTTGGCGACCCCGTTGGCGGAACGGAACGTCTCCGACTGGCTCGCGAAGAACACGAACACCACGATCGCGCCGACCACCGCGCCCAGCTCGGGCCGGATCAGCAGCCTGCGGGCCAGGCCGGTGGAGGCGAGGCGCTCGTCGGTCCCGGCCTTGACGGTCACGCCCCGCCCCCCGCGCCGTCCCCGGCCGCCGGGCGCTCCCCCGCCGCGCCGTACGGCCCGCCGATCATCGAGTGCCGCTCTCGGCGAGCTTGGCCACCTGGTCGGCGGTGTCCTTGGTGACGAAGCCGGGGCCGGTGTTCACCGGCAGGCCGCCGCCGACGGTGTTGAGGTTCTGCTTGTAGAGGGTGAGGAAGGTGATCGGCAGCCAGCCCTGGAGGTACTGCTGCTGGTCCACGGCGAACAGGATCTCGCCGTCCTTGATGGCGGTGACCACGTCGCCCGAGAGGTCGAACGTGCCGAGCTTGGCCTCCGAGCCCGCGTCGGCGATGGCGTCGCGGGCGGCGACGGCGATGGACGGGTTCAGCGCGAGCACGCCGTCGATCGAGGTGTCGGACTGGAGCCTGGCAGCGATCTTGGAGGTGGCGTCGGCGAGGTTGCCCACGTCCACCTGGAGCCGCTCGACGGTGCCGCCGAGCCCTTCGGTGGCGCCGTTGCAGCGCTGGTCGAGGCCCACGTTGCCGGCCTCGTGGATGACGCACAGCAGCTTGCCGACGCCCGCGGCCTTGAGCTGCTCGCCGGCGCCCCGTCCGGCCACGTCCTCGGACTGGCCGACGTGGGTGACGGCGCCGAACTCCTTGGACCTGTCGCCGCCCGAGTTGATGGTGATCACCGGGATCTTCGCGGCCACGGCCTTGCCGATGGACTCCTTCAGGGCGTCCGGGTTGGCCATGGAGACCACGATCCCGTCGACCTTCTGGCTGACTGCCTGGTCGATGAGCTGGGACTGCCGGGCCGGGTCCCCGTCGCCCTGATAGCTCACCGCGACGCCGTACTGCTTGCCGGCGGCCTCGGCGCCGTTCTTGACCACGTCCCAGAACGCGTCGCCCGCGGCGGCGTGGGTGATGACGGCGAAGTTCGCCCCTCCGCCCGCCGGAGCCGTCGCGGGGGCCGCACCGGTGGTGGCGCCCGCGGGTTCCTGACCTCCTTCGGCGTTCGAGCAGCCGCTCAGGGCCGCGAATCCCAGCATGGCCGCCACGACCAGCCCTGTCGTCCGCTTCATCGGTAGCCTCCCGCGCGTCGTTCCGCTGGAACCCCCCGTCCCTGGTTTGTAACCGCGGCATTACCTCCGTGTCAACACTTTGTCGTGACATTAGGACTTATGCGAGAGTGCGCGTGCCGGTGACACACGTCAGCATTCATGGCTATGTCATGACATACGCATGTTCTATTGCTCGGTCATTAACCGCTCGTTAACGTGACATCACGATGATCGAGCGCCGATCAGCCCGACCACCACCCTGGAGGCGCCATGCGTCCCCTGTCCCGCATCACTCTGGCCTCGCTCGCGGCGTGCCTGACGGCCGCCGCCCTGCCGGCGGCCCAGGCCGCCCACGCCGCGGACGTCCCCACCGTCCACCCGGAGGTCGAGACCCCCGCCCTCTTCGACGACGCGGCGGGAGGCAACGCCAACGGCGACGACCCGGCGATCTGGGCCCACCCCGGCAGACCGGGCAGGAGCGTGGTGGTCGCCACCGCCAAGGAGGGCGGCCTCTACGCCTACGACCTCAAGGGCGCCCAGGTGCAGCACATCCCGGCCCCGGCCGCCCCCGGCGAGGACGACGAGCCCGGCCGCTTCAACAACGCCGACATCGTCTACGGCTTCGGCGGCAGGGACCTGGCCGTCGTCTCCGATCGCGGCCGCGACCAGATCCGCTTCTACGCCGTCGACGCGGCGCGCGCCGCGGCCGGCCGCGCCCCGCTGACCGACGTCACCGACCCGGCGGCGCCGTTCGTGTTCAACACCACCCAGGACGAGGTCAACGACGCCGAGACCGCCTACGGCCTGGCCGCCTGGAAGGACTCCACCGGGACCTACGTCCTGGTCAGCCAGCGGCACAAGACCACCGTCGCCCTGCTGAAGCTCAAGACCACCTCCGGCGGGAAGATCGGCTACGACAAGGTCCGCCAGATCAGCCTGCCGTCCTCCTTCACCCTGCCCGACGGGAGCACCTGGAGCCCGTGCCTGGAGCCCGACGAGCTCCCGCAGGTCGAGGGCATGGTCGTCGACATCGAGCGGGACGTGCTCTACGCCGCGCAGGAGACGGTGGGCATCTGGAAGATGCGCGCCGACCTGACCGGCGCGCCGGTGCTGATGGACAAGGTCCGCGGGTACGGCGTGCCCGGCGCCTACGACGCCGAGACGGAGGAGTGCACCTTCGGCGAGGACCCCGGCTTCGGCGGCGAGCACCTGACGGCCGACGCCGAGGGCCTGACCATCTACTACCGCGCGGGCGGCAAGGGCTACCTGCTGGCCTCCAGCCAGGGTGACAGCACCTTCTCGATCTACCGGCGCGAGGGCTCCAACGCCCATCTCGGACGCTTCCGCGTCGGCGCCGACGACGGCATCGACGCCGCCGATCACAGCGACGGCGCGATGGTGCTGAACGTGCCGCTCGGCGACGAGTTCGACGAGGGGCTCCTGGTCGTCCACGACGGCGCCAACCTCCCCGCGGACGGCGACCGGGAGAACACCAACTTCAAATTCGTCGAGTGGGACGACGTCGCCGACCTGCACGACCTGGCCGTCGACACCGGGGGCTGGAACCCCCGCCGCTGACCCCGGCCCCGCAGCGGTCCCCGGCGCGACCCGCGCCGGGGACCGACCCCGTAGGTCCCCGGCGCCGAACCGAACCGGCCGGGCGTCCGCGGCTCGCCCACCGGCGTGGCAGTGTTTGTCAGGACATTCTGATGTCCGCTAACCTGACTACGGAGCGTATCTACTCGGGAGGGACCGATGACCGCCAAGCTCGCCATCGATCTGGATCGGTCCAGTCCCGTGCCGCTGTACTTCCAGGTGGCCGAGCAGATCTCCGAGGCCATCCGGCGCGGCGATCTGCCCCCCGGATCCCGGCTGGACAACGAGATCATGCTCGCCGACCGGCTGGGCCTGTCCCGGCCGACCATCCGCCAGGCGATCCAGTATCTCGTGGACAAGGGCCTGCTCGTCCGCAAACGCGGCGTCGGCACCCAGGTCGTCCACGGCCAGGTCAAGCGCTCGGTGGAGCTCACCAGCCTCTACGACGACCTGCGCCGCGCCGGGCAGGAGCCCGTCACGCGCGTGCTCTCGCTGGAGACCGCGCCCGCGCAGGAGGAGATCGCCGCCGTCCTCGGCCTCGAACCCGGCGCCGAGGTGCTGCGCATGGAGCGCATCCGCTACGCGGCGGGCGAACCGCTGGCGCTGCTGCACAACTGGCTGCCCTCGGGCCTGGCGCCGCTGACCGCCGAGACCCTGTCCGAGCGCGGGCTGTACGAGCTGCTCCGCTCCGCCGGGGTCCGGATGCGCGTGGCCAACCAGCGGATAGGCGCCCGGGCGGCCACCGCGGTCGAGGCCAGGCTCCTGGACGAACGGCGCGGCGCGCCGCTGCTCACCATGGTCCGCACCGCCTACGACGACCAGGGCCGGGCCGTGGAGCACGGCTCCCACATCTACCGGGCCTCGCACTACTCCCTCGAGGTCACCCTCATCGAGCGCTGACCCGCTCCCGTCCCGCCGGTCAAACAGCCCGGCGTTTGTCCTCAGGAGGCGCGCGCCGGAGCCGACGGAAGGGCAGGTGCAAAGGACGGGACCATCATGTCGAACGAGTTGACCGAACTATGGCGTCGCACTTCGGTATTGACCGGTGAGACGCCCTCCGTACTGCTGGTGGACGACGAGCCGACGGTGCTGGAGACGCTCAGCCACCAGCTGGGCACGGAGTACCGCGTCGTCACCGCCCTCGACGGCATGAGCGCCCTGGACGCGCTCGACCGGCAGGGCCCCTTCGCCGTCGTCATCAGCGACATGCGCATGCCCGACATGGACGGCATCGAGCTGCTCGGACACGTCCGGCTCAGGCACCCCGGTCTCACCCGTGTCCTGCACACCGCCCAGGGCGACCTCGCCTCCGCCATCGCCGCGATCAACAACGGGCAGGTCTTCCGCTTCCTGTGCAAGCCGTGCCCCACCCGGGAGCTGCGCGACACCGTCCGTGACGCGGTGGAGCAGCACCGGCTGGTGTCGGCCGAGCGCGAGATCCTGGACAAGACCCTCCGCGCGAGCCTGCAGGCGCTCTTCGGCTGTCTGGAACTGGCCAGCCCGCAGGCGTTCGCCCGCGCGGGACGCATCCGCGACCTGGTCGGCGCGCTCTGCCGGGAGCTCGGCCTGAACAACGTCTGGGAGATCGAGGTCGCGGCCATGGCCTCCCAGCTCGGCGCCGTGACCCTGCCCCCCAGCGTGCTGGAGAAGCTGGACCGGGGGCTCCCGCTGCCGGAGGACGAGCAGAAGATGATCGACGCCATGCCCGGCATCGCGGCCCGCCTGCTCGGCGAGGTGCCGATGCTCGAGGACGTCGTCGAGATCGTCAGCGGGCTCCGGCCCGCCGGCGGCGCCGGGCAGCCCGCCCTGGTGGCGGTGGACAAGCCGATGGTGACGGTGGCCGTCGGCGTGCTGCGCGCGGCGATCGAGTTCGAGGGCTTCACCAGCCGCGGCGTGACCGCGGAGAACGCCATCGTCGCCATGGGAGGTCAGGGCGACCACGATGTCGCGGCGCTGGCCGCGCTCCGCCGGATCCGGGGGATCACGACGGAGCAGGAGGAGGCGCGCGCCTTCCGCATCGGCGAGCTGGAGGTCGGCATGCGCATCGCCGAGGACATCGTCGCCGTCAACGGCCTGGTGCTCATCGGCCGCGGGATCTCGGTCACCGAGATGCTCCTGGAGCGGCTGACCAACTACAAGCACATCGTGGAGCTGATCGAGCCGGTCTGGGCCGTCGTGCCGGCCCCGACCGCGACCAGGGCGGCGGCGTGAACCCGTCCCGCCCGCCGACGGCCGTGACCTGTGGCCGAGCCCTCCCGCCGGGGAAATCCCGATGACCGCGCCGGACATCCGCGCGCGCATCGCGGACCTCCTGGTGGACGGCAGCGCGCATGAGATCGCGTTCATCGAGAGGCTCGTCGCCTCGTTCCTGGAGCGCGCGCCGGTCATGCTGACCGACCTCGAGACGGCCATCGCCGCCGCGGACGCCTCGGCGGCGGCCCACAAGGCGCACGCGTTGAAGGGGGCGGCCGCCAATCTCGGGGCGAGCGGTGTCTCCGGCCTGTGCGCCGAGGCCGAGCGCCTGGCCGACGCGGGACGGCTCGACGAGGCGGGCGACCACCCCGACCTGCTGAGGTCGGCCCTCGCCGAGGCCGGCGACCACTTCGCCGAGGTCCTCGACGACCTCCGCTCCGGGCTGCCGCTCGTTCCCCGCCCCGCCTGACCGCGGCGGACCCCGATACACAGAGAACCCCGGCCGGGCTACCCCGGCCGGGGTTCTCGTCTGCGTCCCTCGACGCCTGCTCCCGCGTGTCCGCCACACGCCGGTCAGGCCGGTCGGTCCGCCCCTGTTCACCATGTCCGCTTCACCATGTCCGCCGTTCCGCGGTTCCGGCCGCTCCGCCGTTCCCGTCATGCGGGGAGGGGGTCACGCGCGGGACTTGGAGCCGCTCTTGGACTTCACCTTCTCGACGACTTCCTTCTCGGTGAGCCGCAGCAGGTCCTCCACCGTCACCGTGGGCGCCGTCTCCATCTGGACTCCGAGGTGGGCCGCGGTGCCGGTCGCACCGCCGATGGCCAGGATCGCTCCGGCGACCACGGGCAGACCCAGGACGTTGACCAGAACCCGGAGGATGAGGCTGAGAGTGGCGGTGAGAGTCATGGCGGAGATCCTTTGTGCGGCGGAACATTTCGTTCTTCCTCCAGTGAGCCGCTCGGGCGTAGCAGCAAAAGTGCACGAAAGGTGCAGGTAGGTTGCCGACTCTCAAAAACCCTCATATCCCAGCAAAGTGGGCCGATGAGCGCCCTTCATCTCCACCGCGCCGATCGAACGGGCGAGTTCGCGGGCCGGCGGCCGGCTCTCGTCCGGCACAGGCCCGTTCCCGCCGGCGGTCAGTTCTCGTCCGGCGCGAGCCCGTTCCGGAAGGCATAGGTGACGGCCTGGGCACGGTCGCGCAGGCCCGCCTTGGCGAACAGGTTGTTGATGTGCGTCTTGACCGTCGCCTCCGAGATGAACAGCTCCCCGGCGATCTCGCCGTTGGACCGCCCGGCCGCGATCAGCCGCAGCACCTCGGCCTCCCTCGGGGTCAGCCCGTCCGGCAACCGCGAGACCCGCCGCGTCCCCGCCGCGGCCTCCGCGAGCCTGCGCTGCACCTCGGGGTCGAACTGGGCCCTGCCCTCCGCCACGGCCGACAGCGCGAAGGCGAGCCCCTCTGCATCGGTGTC
The DNA here is from genome assembly GCF_016863135.1 of Planobispora longispora. Taxonomy (GTDB): domain Bacteria; phylum Actinomycetota; class Actinomycetes; order Streptosporangiales; family Streptosporangiaceae; genus Planobispora; species Planobispora longispora. The sequence continues at coordinate 28,587 of NZ_BOOH01000060.1, read as the reverse complement.
CTTGGTCAGGTAACCGCGCGCCCCGGCCCGGATCGCGGCGAACACCGACTCGTCGTCGGAGTAGGTCGTCAGCACGAGGACCTGGACCTCCGGGCAGGAGGAGCGGATCCGCGCGGTCGCCTCCACCCCGTCCATCCGGGGCATGCGCAGGTCCATCAGCACCAGGTCGGGCCGGATCTCCTCGGCGAGCCCGACCGCCTCCGCCCCGTCGGCCGCCACCCCCGCCACCTCGACGCCGGGCAGCAGGCCGAGCAGGAGCACGAGCCCCTCGCGCACCACGGTCTGGTCGTCGGCGACCACCACCCGCACGCGACGCTCCCGCTTGCCTGCCATGTCGCCCACCGCGTCACCGCCCGCCGCACCGTTGCTCACCGCGTCATCCGCCGCACCGCCACCCGCCGTCCCCCGTCCTCGCCCTGGCCGTTCACGTCGTCCGGCTCTCCGCCGCCCCGTTCCGTGCCGCCCGGGGCTCCCCGCCCCGCCGGACGGGCACCCGCAGCAGCACCCCGAACCCCTCGCCGGACGGTCCCGCCGTCAGCGAGCCGCCGATCAGCTCGGCCCGCTCCCGCATCCCCACCAGCCCGTAGCCGGACCCCGCCGCGGGCGGCCGCCCCGCCGCTCCTCCCTCGTCGCGCACCTCCAGCTCGCACCAGTCCTCGCGGAGGCGCAGGTCCACCGTGACCGGCGCGCCGGGAGCGTGCTTGCGCGCGTTCGTCAGCGCCTCCTGCGCGGTCCGCGCCACCGCCAGCCGGGCCTCGGCCTCCAGCGGTCCCGGGTCCCCGGTGACCGAGACCGTGCACGCGGCCCCGGTCACCGACCGGTACTCGACCGCGAGCCGCTCCAGCCGCTCGGCCAGCGGAAGCTCCTGCCCGCGCAGCGCGTCGAGCGCCCGGCGGGTCTCCTCCAGGCTCGTCCTCGCCAGCCCCGCCGCGCGGTTGACCCGCTCCAGCGCCGCCGCCGGGTCCCGCCCCCGCTCCAGCATCAGCCGCGCGCCCTCCAGGTGCACGATCTGCGCGGACTGGGAGTGCGCCAGGATGTCGTGCACCTCGCGGGCCAGCCGGGTCCGCTCGGCGAGCACGGCCTCCCGGGCCCGGGCCTCGGCGGCCTCCGCGCTCCGCTCGCGGGTCACCACGAGCTGCCGGATCAGGAAGGCCAGGACCGCCGCGTACCCGAGCCCCAGGAGGTTGCCGCCCAGTTCCCAGCCCGCCGGCCCCGACAGCGGGGACACGGCCGCGAAGGCGGTGATCCCGGAGGCGATCAGCGCCGTCGCCGGCCGCGGCGCCGTACGGAACGGCAGCGCGTAGACGGCGATGTAGAGGAAGGCCATGCCGCCGTAGACCGCGGCCGCGTTCAGGGCCAGTCCGCCCAGCAGGGTGAGGCCGAGCAGCACCGCGTTGCGCCGTTCCCCCTCCCGCGCCAGCGCCAGCAGGCAGCAGGCGGCCGCCGCCACGCCGGCGGCCGCGACCGCCGCGGCGCCGGGCCACCCCCACCGCCGCGCCGCCGTCACGGCCGCGAACCCCGTCCCGTAGAGCATCTGTCCCGCCAGCAGCACCGCGAAGGCCCGGCGCACGAGGGGATGGCAGAAGAAGGCCACGGCCGCACGGTAGCGCCGCCCGCGCGGCTCCGCCATGGACCCGGGGGTGGAGACCTTCCTCCACCCCCCGGTGGCCGCGGACTCCGCCCCGGCGGCCCCGGAGCGGGTCGCGGGTGGAGCCCCCGTCCGCCCTCGCCGGCGGGGATCCCGCCCGGGCCGGAGACGGGCGTCTCCGCCCCCGGAACCATGAACCGCCCCGGCCCGCTCCGGCACCGTCGAGGGCATGTCAGCCATCACCGTCACCCGTCTCAGCAAGTCCTTCGGGGCCGTGCGGGCCGTGGACGACCTGTCGTTCACCGTCGGGCCCGGCACGATCACGGCCTTCCTCGGCCCCAACGGCGCGGGGAAGACCACCACGCTGCGCATGATCCTCGGCCTGGTCACCCCGGACTCGGGGTCGGCCGCCATCGGCGGCGGGCCGTACCGGGACCTCGTCGACCCGGTCGCCGCGGTCGGCGCGGTGCTGGAGGCCGCGGCCTTCCATCCCGGCCTGACCGCCCGCGCCCACCTGGAGATCCTGCGCACGGCCGCCGGGCTCGCCCCGGAACGCGTCGATCACGTCCTGGACCAGGTGGACCTCACCGGCGCGGCCGACCGCAGAGCGGGCGGGTTCTCCCTGGGCATGCGCCAGCGCCTGGCCCTGGCCACCGCGCTCCTCGGCGACCCGGCCGTGCTCATCCTCGACGAGCCCGCCAACGGCCTCGATCCGGCGGGCGCCCACTGGCTGCGCGGCTTCCTGCGGGCCTACGCCCTGCAGGGCCGTACGGTGCTGGTCTCCACCCACGTGCTCGCGGAGATCCAGCAGATCGCCGACCACGTGATCATCATCTCGGACGGGCGGGCGGTCTTCACCGGCCCGCTGGCCCCCGGCTCCGACCTGGAGGAGCTCTACCTGGAGGCGACCCGGTGAACCGCCTGATCCACGCCGAGCTGGTCAAGGCCCGCGCGAGCCGTACCGTCCGGGTCCTCGCCGTCCTGGCCCCGCTGACCTGCATGCTCTGGGCCGGGCTCGGCGTCGCCCTGCTGGGGCTGGAGGGCAGGATGCCCGCCGAGGACCGGATCCGCAACGTCTACGCCATGGCCCAGCAGGCCTACCTCTTCACCCTTCTCCTGGGGATCCTCGGCACGGCCGGGGAGTTCCGCCATCAGACGATCACCTGGCGGTTCCTCGTCACCCCGGACCGCGGCCGGGTGGTCAGCGCCAAGCTGGCCGCGTACGGGATCGTCGGGCTGGCCGTCGCCGCCGTCTCCGCGGCGGCCACCGTCGCGGCCGGAGCGCTGCTGCTGCACCTGGGCGGGCATCCCGTCACGGCGCCGGGCGTGCCGGCAGCCCTGCTCGGCGCGGTTCTCGCCGTCACCGGGTACGGCCTGCTCGGCGTCGGCCTCGGCGCGCTCATCCGCAACCAGACGGCGGCGGTCGCCGTGGCCCTGATCTGGTTCATGTACGCCGACTACCTGCTCACCATGCTCCTGCCCGGCCTGGGCCGCTGGCTGCCGACCGGCGCGGCCCGCGCCCTGGCCGGGATGAGCATGGAGAACGCCGAACTGCTGCCCGCCTGGGCGGGCGGGCCGCTGTTCGCCGCCTACGTGCTGGCCGCCGTCCTCGCCGCCCGCCTGACCACCCTCCGCCGCGACGTCACCTGACCTCGCGCCGTCCCTCCCCCGGCCGGGGGAGCCCGGTCCCCTCCGCGGAGCGATGTGCCGGGCCCGCGGCGGGACGAGCCTGAGGGACATGACACCTGTCCCGGCAGACGAAGGTCTGCGACACCCGCGGCACCGGTCCCGGCGGACGCCGGGGCCTCGCGGCGGCCCGTTCAGGAGACCCGCACGCGTCCTGCTCGCCTGCGCCCTGCTCGCTCCCGCCCTGGCCGCCTGCACGGCGGGCACCGGGTCGGCGGGCACCGGGTCGGCGGCGGCCTCCACTCCCACGCCGACCGGCCAGGACCGGCGGCAACTGCTCAAAGCACTGAGGGATCTCGTGGCGTGCTACCGGCAGAACGGCGTGCCGGGGGCCGGCGACCCGGAGGTGGAGGCGGACGGCTCCGTCGGCGTCCCCGGCATTCCGGAGCGGATCCCCGCGGCGGCGCAGACCGCGTGCGCCCCGCTGGAGCGGCGGGCCGCCGCCATCGGCAAGGGCGGCGGGGAGGAGCGCTACACCGCGGCCCAGATCGAACAGCTCAGGAAACTCGCCCGGTGCTTCCGCGAGCACGGCGTACACGACTGGCCCGATCCCGACGACGAAGGGCGGTTCCCCGTCAACCAGCGCCTGGCCGACCTCGGCAAGCGGGCCTGGCTGCCGGCCCGGGAGGCCTGCAAGCAGTACTTCGTCGGCAGGGGCATGAGAGTCGTCGAGCCCGGCGACCGGAACAAGGGGGACTGATGACACCGGGACCTCACAGCGGGCCCCAGGGCGGGCCGTTCAGGAAACCGGCCCTGACCCTGCTCGCCTGCGCCCTACTCGTTCCCACCCTGACCGCCTGCACCGGGGCTGCAGGCACCGGATCGGCGACGGCTCCCACCCCCGCACCGACCGGGCAGGACCGGCAGCAGCTGATCACCGCCCTGAAAGACCTCGCCGCCTGCTTCCGGCAGAACGGCGTCCCCGGGGCCGGTGACCCGGTGACGGAGGCGGACGGCGCCGTCCACCTGCCCGGAGTGCCGCGCCCGGTCCCGGAGACCGCGCGGAACGCGTGCGTCTCACAGATACGGCGAGCCGACTCCCTGCGAGACGCCGGGGAGCCGCGCTACACCGCGGCCCAGATCGCCCAGCTCAGGAAGCTCGCCCGCTGCATTCGCGAGCACGGCGTTCCCGACTGGCCCGACCCCGACGCGCAGGGACGGTTCCCCCTCAACCAGCGCCTGGCCGGCCTCGACAAGAAGGCCATGCGGCCGGCCCTGGACGGCTGCGAGAAGTACTTCGTCGGCGGGGGCATCCAGGTCGTCAGACCCAGCGGCCAGGGCGGGGGCGACAAGTGAGACGGGGCGTCACCGCGCTCGCGGGCGTGGTCGTGCTGGCCGGGGCGGGCGGGGCCTGGGCCGTGCTCCGCCGTCCCGCGCCGCCCGTCCCCGCCGCGGCCCTCTCCACCGCGACCGCCCAGGTGATCCGGACCGACGTCGCCCAGCGCACCCACGTCAACGGCACCCTGTCCCACGCCGGTTCCCACCAGGTGCACGGCGCGGGCGGCACCCTCACCCGCCTGCCGGCCGTCGGCGCCGTCATCACCCGCGGCCGCGCCGTCTACGAGGCCGACGGCAGGAAGGTCCCGCTGCTGTACGGCGCGCGCCCGGCCTGGCGCACGCTCACCGTCGGGACGACGGGCGCGGACGTCCTCCAGCTGGAGCGCAACCTCAAGGCCCTGGGCTACACCGGCTTCACCGTGGACCGGACCTACTCCCCCGCCACCTACTACGCGGTGCGCCGCTGGCAGGACGACGCGCGCCTGCCGGTGACCGGCACGGTCCCGCTGGGGCAGGTCGTGTTCCTGCCGCGCGCGCTCCGGGTGGCCGCGCACGACGCCACCCTGGGAAGCCCGGCGCGGGGACCGGTGCTGCGCGGCACCGGCACGGTCCCGGTCGTGTCGGTCCAGCTCGACCCGGCCCGGGTCGCCACCGCCAGGGTCGGCAACCGGGTCCTGGTGACGCTGCCCGACGGTTCGGAGCGCAGGGGCAGGGTCACCGCCGTCAGCCCGGTGGCGTCCACGCCCCAGAGCACGGAGGAGGGACAGCCGCAGGCGACCGTGCCGGTCACGATCCGGATGTCGGGCCGCCCGGTGCGGGCCCTCGACCAGTCCCTGGTCCAGGTCGCTCTGACCACGCGGGAGCACCGGGACGTGCTGGCCGTGCCGATCGTCGCGCTGCTGGCCCGCCCCGGCGGGACCTACGAGGTCGTCTCCGGCGGGCGGCGTGTCCCGGTGGAGGCCGGGCTGTTCGACGAGACCACGGGCCTGGTGGAGGTCACCGGCCTCACCGAGGGTCAATCCGTGGAGGTGCCCGGTGACGCTGCTTGAGCTGCGCGACGTCTGGAAGGTCTACCCCGGTGAGCCGCCCGTCGAGTCGGTCAGGGGGATCAGCCTGCGGATCGAGGCGGGTGAGATGACCGCCGTCCTCGGCCCCTCGGGGTCGGGCAAGTCCACCCTGCTGCACCTGATGGCCGCGCTCGACCGGCCCACCTCCGGCTCGATGAGCCTGGCCGGGCACACCGTGCAGGAGCTGGGCGACCGCAGGCTCGCCGGGCTGCGCGCCTGCTTCGTGGGGGTGGTGTTCCAGCAGTTCTTCCTGCTGGAGGGCCTCACCGCGGTGGAGAACGTCGCGACCGGCCTGCTCTACCGGGGCGTGCGGGCCGGGGCGCGGCGGGCGCAGGCCGCCGAGGCCCTCGAACGGGTCGGCCTCGGCCACCGGATGCGGCACCGGGCGGCGAAGCTCTCCGGCGGCGAGCGGCAGCGGGTGGCCATCGCCCGCGCGCTCGTCGGCGGCCCCGCGATCGTCTTCGCCGACGAGCCGACCGGGAACCTGGACTCGGCCACCGGCGCGGAGATCGTCGCACTGCTGCGGGAGCTCAACGGGCAGGGCGCCACGCTGGTCGTCGTCACGCACGACCCCTCCGTGGCCGCCGCCTGCCCGCGCAGGATCGAGCTGCGCGACGGGCGGGTCGTCCGGACGGCCAGGGCGCGGGAGGCGGCCCGATGACCGGCGACGCGTTCACGGGCACCCCCGCGACGGACGGAACGACGACGGGCGGTTCGGCGGCGGGCGGTTCGGCGGCGGCGCCCGTCTCGCGCGTGCGCCCGGGCGACCTGCTGGTCACCGGCACGCTGGGGCTGCGGACGCGGCGGCTGCGCGCGGTCCTGTCGGCCCTGGGCATCGCCATCGGCATCGCCGCGATCGTCGCGGTGCTCGGCGTCACCCGGTCCAGCCAGGCCGCGTTGCTCGCCGAGATCGACCGCCTGGGCACCAACCTGTTCACCGTCGCCAGCGGCTCCGGCTTCGGCGGCGGGGAACGGCCGCTCCCGGTGAGCGCGACCCCGATGTTGCGGCGCGTGGACGGCGTGATCGCCGTCGCGCCGACCACCCAGCTGAACGCCACGTACGTCTACCGCAACGACCTGGTGCCGGTCGGGCAGAGCGGCGGGCTGGCCGTACGGGCCTGCGACGCGACGCTGCTGGCCACGCTCGACGGCCGGGTCGCGCAGGGCGCGTTCCTGGACACGCTGTCCACCGCCCACCCCGTCACCGTGCTCGGCCACGAGGCCGCGCGGACGCTGGGGATCACCCGGCTGGACCCCGGCACCCGCGTCTGGCTCGGCGGCCACTGGTTCACCGTGGCCGGGATCCTCGGCCCGTTCCCGTTCGCCCCCGAGGTGGACCGGTCGGCGCTGGTCGGGTTCGGCGTGGCGGAGGCGATCCTCGGCTACGACGGGCATCCGAGCCGGCTGTACGTACGGGTCCGGCAGAACCGGGTGGAGGCGGCGGGCGCGCTGCTCAACGCCACGGCCGGCCCGGCCAACCCCGACAGCGTGGAGGTGACCCGCCCCTCCGACGCGCTCACCGCCCGGATCGCGGTGGCCGAGTCGGGGGCCGTGCTCTTCGTCGGGCTCGGCGCGATCGCGCTGCTCGTCGGCGGGATCGGGGTCGGGAACATCATGGTGATCTCGGTGCTCGAACGGCGCGGCGAGATCGGCCTGCGGCGCGCGCTCGGGGCCACGCGCGGGCACGTCGCCGGGCAGTTCCTGGCCGAGTCGCTCGCCCTCGGCACGGCCGGGGGCGCGGCGGGGGTGCTGATCGGCGCCGCCGTCACCGTGGCGCTGGCCCGCGACCGAGGCTGGAGCGTGCTGCTGCCCGCCGAGGCGCTCTGGGGCGGCCTGGCGGTGGCGGTCGTCGTGGGCGCGCTCGCGGGCCTCTACCCCGCGCTGCGGGCCGCCCGGCTGGCCCCCGCCGACGCGCTGCGGACCGTCTGACCGGGGAGCTACGGTCCATCTGTGTCGCCCAGGGCCTCCTCCAGCGGGACGAGGCCCTGCTGCAGCCCGAAGATGGCCGCCTGGACCCGGTCGGCGAGGCCGAGCTTGGCGAGGATGCTCGACACGTGCGTCTTGACCGTCTCCCGGCTGAGCGACAGGGTCCGGGCGATCTCGCCGTTGGACCTGCCGCGGGCCAGCTCCGCCAGGACCTCGCGCTCACGCGGGGTCAGGGGCGCCAGCGGGTCGCGCCGCCCGCCGGCCCTGACCCGCTCGGCGAGCAGCGCGGCGACGCCGGGCTCCAGCAGGCCCTGCCCCGCGGCGGCCCGCCGGACCGCCTCCACCACGCGGTCCACGGCCGTGGTCTTCGGCAGGTACGACAGCGCGCCGAGCCGTACGGCCTCCACCACCCGCTCGTCCTCCAGGAACGACGTCAGCACGATCACCGCCACCGGCGCCGCCTGGTCACCGGGCCCCGGGAGACGGCGCAGCACCTCCAGGCCGTCCATGCCCGGCATGACCATGTCCAGCAGCATCACATCGGGGCGGAGCGCGGGGATCGCGGCCAGCGCCCGCGCGCCGTCCGCGAACTCCCCGGCCACCTCGATCCCGTCCTCCTGGTCGAGCACGAACCGCAGGCCCTGCCGGACGACCTCGTGGTCGTCCACGATGAGCACCCGGATCACGGCACCACCGCCGTGACCGTCGTGCCCCGGCCGGGGGCGCTGCTCAGCCCGAACGCGCCGCCGAGCTCGCGCACGCGCTCGCGCATCAGGCCCAGGCCCATGCCGTGGCGGCCGTTCACGGTCTCCGGGTCGAAGCCGGAGCCGTCGTCGCTGATCTCCACGCGGACGGCCGGGCCGGAGCGGGCCAGCCGTACCCGCACGAGGCCCGGGTCGCCGTGCTTGACCGCGTTCCCGAGCGCCTCCTGGACCAGGCGGAGCACGGCGTGCTCGGCGGCCGGGGAAAGCGTCACCTCCTCGAGCACGGTCTCCACCCGGATGCCGAGCCGGGTCTCGTAGGCGCGGCACAGCTCCTCGACGGCGGGGACGAGCCCGGCGTCCTCCAGCGCCACCGGGCGCAACTCCAGCAGCAGCGCCTGCATCTCGCGCATCGCCCGGGCCGAGGCGCGCTCCATCGCCTCGGCCTCCCGCCTGAGGTGCTCGGGCGCGGCCCGGCGCATCCCCGCGGCGAGCAGGCTGAGCGAGAACAGGTCCTGCGAGATGGAGTCGTGCAGCTCGCGGGCGATCCGGGCGCGCTCCGCCTGCCGGGCCTCCCCCTCCGCCGCCGCGCGCTGGGCGGAGAGCGCCTCCTCCAGGCGCCCGGTCATCGCGTTGAACGACTCCTCCAGCTGGCCGACCTCGTCGCGGCGCGTCACCGGGACGCGGTGCCGGAAGTCGCCCCGGGCCACCGTCCCGGCGACGACCGCCAGCCGCCGCACCCTGCCGATCAGGCGGCGGGTGCTGAGCAGCCCGAACAGCAGCCCGACCGGCACGCCGAGCACGAGGACCGCCACTCCCGGCAGGACCAGCCCGGGCAGGACGTCGGCCCTGGCCGGGCCGGGCCCGCCGGAGTCCGGTGGCGCCTGGACCATGACGTAGCCCACGGTCTTGAGTTTCTCGGCGGCACCGCCCGCGGGCTTCTTCCCCCCGGTCGTGGGCCCCTCGGCGGCCCCCTCCCCGGCTCCCTTCCCCTCGGGCGGGCGGAGCAGCACCGGGCTCACCGCCCACAGCGCCTCCCCCGCCGGGGTCGCGCCCCGTCCCGTGGCCCCCGCGGGGATCTTCATCCTCTGCCCGGACGCGTACGTGCCCCGGGCCGAGCTGGTCACGACCACGCCTTCGGCGTCGATCAGCACCTCGACCGGCTCGTCGAAGACCGCCTCCTCCGTCGACCTGACGCGCACCCCCTCGGTGTGGTCCGTCGGGGCGCCCTCCAGGGACAGGTCGGCCCCGGCCTTCTTGGAGGCGACCGTGAGCAGCGTCATGGCGTCGGCCCCCGGGAACTCGCCGGTGACCTTGCTCACGACCAGGCTGAGGATCTTCGCATCCCGCCCGGCCTGGTTCTGCAGCCGCCGTTCGAGCTCCGTGCCGCCGATCACCGACGGGAGGTAGACGCCGAGGAGGACCGCCTCGACGACGATGACGACCGCGGCGGTGACGAGGACGTACGACGCCGCCATCCGGCCTCTGAGCCCCATTCCCGCAGCGTACTTTTCCGGCGCGGATCATTCCTCCCCCATCGGAGGGAGGCGGGGCCTCGGGAAGACCGCGGGCTCACATGGCGCTGCGGACCGCGGCCTGCGCCGCCTCGCGCATGGCCGCGTGCAGGGCGGCGTTGGCCTCTCGGTCGGTGCGGACCTCCACGATCCGCACCCCCTCCCCGCGCAGGGCCTTGGCCAGCTGGTCCGGCTCGTTCACGGACGTGTACGGCGTGCCGGTGGCCGCGGCCGTGTAGGCCAGTTCCACCCCGTGGGAGGTGCCGAAGACCCGCTCGAACGGGTCCCGGAGCGCGGCCTGCGGCAACAGCGAGAAGATCCCGCCGCCGTCGTTGTTCACCACGACCAGGCACAGGTCCGGACGGGGCTCGCGGGGGCCGAGGATCAGCCCGTTCTGGTCGTGCAGGAACGTCAGATCGCCCATCAGCGCGAACGACGGGCCGTGGTGGGCCAGCGCCGCGCCCATCGCGGTCGAGACCGTCCCGTCGATCCCGGCGACGCCCCGGTTGGCCATGACCCGCAGGCCCCGCCGGGGGCGCATCACCTGGTCCAGGTCGCGGATCGGCATCGACGAACCGGAGATCAGCAGCGACCCGTTGGGCAGCGCCTCCACCAGGTCGCGGGCGAGCCTGGGCTCGCTGAGCCCGGAGCCGTCCATCACCTCGTCGATCGCCTCCCGGACCGCGGTCTCGGCGCGGCGCCAGGAGTTCAGCCAGTCGTCGTCCCCCGCGGCGATCGGGATCTCCACCGCCTGGGCCACCTGCGTCGCCGAGCGGGTGGGGTCGGGCCAGCGGGTCAGGTCGGGGGCGACCACGATGTGCTCGGCCGCGTGCGGGAGCCAGCTCATCAGGGGCCGGGACAGGCCGGGGCGTCCCAGGGTGACGACCACCTCGGGGCGGTGCGCGTCGGCGAACTCCGGGGTGCCCAGCAGGAAGTGGTAGGCCGACATCGCGTGGTCGCCGTAGCGGGCGCCGCCGTGCGGCTCCGACAGGACCGGCCACCCGGCCATGCCCGCCGCCGCCACGTACCTGCGCACGTTGGGCGCGCCGTCGCCGACCACCAGCACGCCCCGCCGGGTGGGCGGCAGGTGCAGCGCGACGGCCGGGGGCGCCACCCGGGCCCGGACCCACGGCCCGCCCGCGCCGTCCAGCGGCTCGCACCAGGAGGTGTCGCCGTCGGGGATCAGCGGCTCGCGGAAGGAGAGGTTCAGGTGGACCGGGCCGGGGTCGGCCGGGCCCAGCGAGCGCTGGTAGGCGCGGCAGGCCAGGGAACGCCAGTAGGCCACCTGGCCGGACCGCTCCTCGGGGACGCCGACCTCGCTGAACCAGCGCACCGCGGCGCCGTACAGCTTGATCTGGTCCATCGTCTGGTTGGCGCCGGTGTCGCGCAGCTCGGGCGGGCGGTCGGCGGTGAGCACCAGCAGGGGCACCCCCGACTGGCTCGCCTCCAGGACGGCCGGGTGGAAGTTGGCCGCCGCGGTGCCCGAGGTGCAGATCAGGGCGACCGGGCGCTCACCGCGCCGGGCCAGGCCCAGCGCGAGGAAGGACGCCGAACGTTCGTCGATGCGCACGTGCAGCCGGACCCGGCTGTCGCCGTGCGCCGCCAGGGCCAGCGGGGCCGAGCGCGAGCCGGGCGCGAGCACCACGTCCGTGAGGCCGCAGCGCACCAGCTCGTCGATCAGAACCGTCGCGAGCGCGGTCGCGGGATTCACGGGGCTGCCTCCTCCAGGCGTCGCACCCAGGCGGGCGACGCCACCTCATAGCGTGCCAAAGCGGCCTCGTCCACGGTGGGACGCCGCACCGTGAGCGTTCCGCCGACGGGGACGAGCGGGTCGGCCACCACGTCCCCCTCCAGCAACGACAAGGTGCCCAGGCCGCAGGCGTAGGGCAGCTCGGGCAGGGCCGCGGCCAGCGCCACCCCGGCGGCCAGGCCGACGGAGGTCTCCACGGCGCTGGAGACCACCGCGGGCAGCCCGCAGGCCTCCACCACGCGCAGCGCGGCGGCGACCCCGCCGAGCGGCTGCACCTTGACCACCGCGATGTCGGCGGCCTCCGCGGCCATGACCTTCAGCGGGTCCTCGGCGCGGCGGATCGACTCGTCGGCCGCGATCGGCACCTCGACCCTCTTGCGGACGCGGGCCAGCTCGTCCAGGGTCGCGCAGGGCTGCTCGACGTACTCCAGGCCGAAGCGGTCGAGCTCGGCGATCCGGGCCACCGCGGTCTCGACGTCCCAGGCTCCGTTGGCGTCGACCCGGATCCGGCCGTCCGGCCCGAGCGCGTCGCGCACGGCCTCCACCCGGGCCAGGTCCTCGGCGAACGCCTGGCCCCGCTCGGCGACCTTGACCTTGACCGTCTCGCAACCGGCCCGCCGCGCCATCGCGTGGGCCTGCTCGGGGCCGACGGCCGGCACGATGGCGTTGACCGGGATCCGGTCGCGCAGCGGCGCGGGCCAGCCGGTGAAGGCGGCCTCCTCGGCGCAGGCCCGCCAGCGCGCGCACTCGGCGGGGCCGTACTCGGGGAAGGGGGAGAACTCCCCCCAGCCCGCGGGGCCGCGCAGCAGCACGCCCTCGCGCACGCTCTGCCCGCGGAAACGCGTCCGCATCGGGATCCGGAAGACCCGGAGCGCGCCGACCGTCACGATCGTTATCGCCCTTCCGTCACACCGAGGCATCCCCCGGCCGCTGTCCGCATTGCCCGGACTAACCTTACGACTGTGATGATTGCTCCCGTGCACGCGGAGTCGCCTTCCGCCCCGCCGGCCGGATCGTCCTCCGGGGAACGGGAGCTCGCGGCCCTCACGCTGCCGCCGGGCCCGGAGCTGTTCCGCGCGGTCGCCGCCGCGCTCGACGGCGACGGCCCCGCCGTCCTGCCCCTCTCCCCGGGCCTGCCCGCCCCCGCGCTCCGGGCGACCCTGGCGGCCCTGCGCCCCACCCTCCTGGACGGGGTACGGCAGGCCGGCGGCGCCGGCGTCCCCGCCGAGGTGGCCGTGGTCATCGCCACCAGCGGCACGACCGGGACCCCCAAGGGCGTGCAGCTGCCGGCCGCCGCCCTGCGCGCCTCGGCCGCGGCGTCCCTGGAGCGCCTGGCGGCCCGGCCCGGCGAGCGCTGGCTCTGCTGCCTGCCCCCCTCGCACGTCTCGGGCCTGCAGGTGCTGGTCAGGTCCCTGCTGGGCGGGACCGAGCCGATCATCCACGACGGTTTCTCGCCGGAGGCGGTGCTCGCCGCCGGGGCCGACCACGTCTCGCTGGTGCCGACCCAGCTCCGCCGGCTCCTGGCCGTCTCGGCCGACCTGTCGGCGTTCCGCACGATCCTGCTCGGCGGGGCCGCCGCTCCCCCGGACCTGCTCGCGGCGGCCCGGGCCGCCGACGCCCGGATCGTCACCACGTACGGCATGAGCGAGACCTGCGGCGGCTGTGTCTACGACGGCCGGCCCCTTGACGGAGTAGATCTGAAAATCGGGGACGACGGCCGGATCCGCATCTCCGGTCCCGTGGTGTTCTCCGGCTACCGGCTCCGTCCCGACCTCACCGCCGCGGCCCGCGAGGACGGCTGGTTCGTCACCTCCGACCTCGGCACGTTCGACGGCGGGCGGCTCCGCGTGCTGGGCCGGGCCGACGACGTCATCAACACCGGCGGGCAGAAGGTCGTCGCGGCGGCGGTGGCCGAGGTGGTGGCCGGCCATCCCGCGGTGGCCGACGCCGCCGTGGTGGGCCGCCCTGATCCCGAGTGGGGCGAGCGGGTCGTCGCCGTCGTCGTGTCCTCGGCGCCGCCGTCCCTGGCCGAGCTGCGGGCCTTCGTCAAGGAGCGGCTGCCCGCTTACGCCGCCCCGGCCGAGCTGGTCGTTGTGACCGAAATACCACTTTTGGCCAACGGCAAGCCAGATCTGGCGGCCCTCCGTTATGGTCATATACGGGAACCATGACGGCAGTGCGCACGTCATAGAGGTAACCGAGCGAGGAAGGACGGGCCTGATGAATCAAACCCGCAAGATGTGGGCCTCCGCCGGAATCGTCGCCGCGATCATCGTGGGCGGCGTGTCCGTCTCGGCGGCCGCCTCGGCGGGCAGGCTCGAGAAGGACGGTGAGCCGGTGCCAGCAGTCGAACCGAACGAGCCGGCCGCCCGGGACCAGACCCCTCCGGCCGCGCCCCCTTCTCCGGAGGAGACCCCCACGACCGAAGACTTCGTGGTCTCCAAGGACGTCAACCCCGACCCCGAGGACGTCACGCGTTACTGGACCGACAACCGGATGGGCAGGGCCGAGCCGATGCCGCTGCCCGAGGGCCCGACGAACGTGACGGAGGACTAGCCCGGCCGGTCCCCGGCGACCGGGAGCTCCAGGGAGCCGGTTCCGGGAGGTCACAGGCAGCCCGGATGGGTGGATCGGTCTACGGCCGATCCACCCATCATATTTTCCGAGTCAAGTCGGGAACAGAAAGACCTCTGACGGGGTTATTGGTACTGGTGCGCCGAGCGGCTCCCCTGCCGCCCCACCCCGACCCGACAATCTGCAAGCCGACGACTCCGTAATGGAGGAGGTGTCCTCATGCCCCAAACCGCCGCCGCGACCTCGTCCCACCCTGAGGCCCCGACGACCCTCGACCAGCTTCTTGAGCGAGGGCGAGTTCAGGGTCACCTTTCTCTCGCGGAGTTGCGTCACGCCTTCGCCGAGGCCGGCATCAGCCCCGTCGAGGGCAGGTCGATCCTGCGCGAGCTCACCGAGGCGGGCGTGAGCCTGGCCGCCGAGAACGAGCCCACCCTCGCCGCCGCCACCAAGCAGGCCGGCGCCAAGAAGACCGCGAAGACCACCGCCCGCAAGACCGGCGCCAAGAGCACGGCCCGCAAGGCCGCCTCCGCGACCGAGACGCCCGCCAAGGGCAGGGCCGCCGGGAAGAAGGCCGCGCCGGCTCAGGACGGCGAGCCGACCGAACCGCCCGCCGACCTCCTCGACGCCGAGGTGGAGCTGGACGGCGAGGAGTGGACCGCGCCCGACCAGGCGGAGCTGGAGGCCGAGGCCGCCTCCACCGACCTGGACGACCAGTCCTCGGCCATGGGCGACTCGGTGCACACCTACCTCAAGTCCATCGGCCGCCGGACGCTGCTCACCGCCGCCCAGGAGGTCGAGCTGGCCAAGCGGATCGAGGCCGGCCTGTACGCCGAGTACAAGCTGGAGTCCGAGCCCGGCCTCCCGGCCGACGTCCGCGACGAGCTCGAGTGGATCGCCGAGGACGGCCGCCGCGCCAAGGACCACATGCTGGAGGCCAACCTCCGGCTCGTCGTCTCCGTCGCCAAGAAGTACACCGACCGCGGCATGGCCCTGCTCGACGTGGTCCAGGAGGGCAACCTCGGGCTGATCCGCGCCGTGGAGAAGTTCGACTACACCAAGGGCTACAAGTTCTCCACCTACGCCATGTGGTGGATCCGGCAGGCCATCCAGCGCGGCTTCGCCGACTCCGCCCGCACCATCCGGCTCCCCGTCCACGTGCTGGAGATGCTGTCCAAGCTGTCGCGCGTCGAGCGCGACATGCACCAGCGTCTCGGCCGTGAGCCCACGCCGGAGGAGCTGGCGGTCGAGCTGGACAGGACCCCCGACCAGATCGAGGAGCTGCTGCGCACCAGCCGCCAGCCGATCAGCCTGAACGCCACCATCGGCGAGGACGGCGAGACCACCATCGGCGACCTCATCGAGGACGTCGACTCGCTGGAGGCGTCGGAGGTCGTGGACCGTCAGCTGCTGGGCGAGCAGCTGCGCGGCGTGCTCGGCAACCTCTCCCCGCGGGAGGCCCGGATCATGGCGCTGCGCTTCGGCCTCGTGGACGGCAAGCCCCACACGCTCGACGAGATCGGCAAGCACCTCGGCCTGACCCGCGAGCGCATCCGGCAGCTGGAGAAGGAGTCCCTGTCCAAGCTGCGCCATCCGAGCAACACCCGCCCGCTGCTCGACTGGGCCAGCTGAGACCGCCCGGCTGAGCGGCCGACCGGGCCGCTCCGAGCCCCGGCACGCCGGGAGAGGCGCCGCCGCGACGGGTGTCGCGGCGGCGCCTCTCCCGCATTCCGCCGCCCGCTCCTCCACGCGCAGCCCGCTCCTTACGCAGCTTGCTCCTTCGCATGCCGCCCGCCCTCCCGCGCAGCCCGCTCCTTCGCGTGCCCCGCCCGCCGCCCCGTCTAGTCGCCTGCCCGCTTCCCGCTTCCGGTCCCGGCCAGACCTCCCCCGCTCTCCAGTTCGACCGGGCCCGTGTCGCCTTCCGGCCCGGCCTCCGTCGCCGGTGCGGCCCCGCCCTCGGCGTACGGCGGCAGCAGCCGCTCGGCCGCCGCGCCCAGGGCGACGATCTGCTCGGTGTCGAGCCGTACGGCCTGGCCGGTGATCCAGGGACGCACCCTCGGCGCGCGCATCAGCAGGACGCCCGAGGCCCTGATCGCGCCCCAGCGGGGCAGCCGCGCCCCGTGGACCGCCAGCAGCGGGACCACCTCCACCCGGCGGCCGCACTCGCTCCGCAGCGCCTCGGCGATCTCCCGCGCCGCGGCGGCCACCGCCCGGACCTCGCGGTCGGCGGGGGTGCGCCCGATCCACAGGCGGCCCCGGCCCACGGCGACCCTCACGCACCGGCGCCAGCGTCTGGACTCCGCCACGTAGATCCCTCTCGGACCGATCACCACATGATCGACGCGCTTCCCCGAGCACGGCAGGGCGCGGTTGTGCAGAATCACGTAGCCGCGGCCGAGCAGGGGGCGCAGCATGCGGGCGGTGGCCCGCTCCCCGGCCAGGCCCCCGCGCCGGACCACGGCCGGCAGCTCCGTGCACCGGCGGTACACCATGTCGGCCGGGGCGGCGAGCCCCGCGGCCACGAGACCGGCGTGCCAGTCCCAGAGCAGCGCCAGCACCGTGAAGGCGAGCGCGCCGCCCGCCGCCCGCAGGGCCAGCCGCCCGCGCCACCCCAGGTCCTGTGACTCCTTGTAGCGGTTCTTGAATCTGATCCCAGACGTCAGCATCGATGAGTTGATCATCGCCGGACTCCCCCCGGAGCGGCCGCACGGCCGTGTGAGCGATTTGATCGGGGATCGCCGGTCCGGGTCCTCCGCACATGCCGTGCGTGTCCCGCCCCCTCCGGCGATCACCTCTCATTCACTCCATATCGTGACATGGGGAGTACGGTGAGTGACTTCCGGGGTCAGATGTTCTCCGCCGTGTCGCACCAGCGCGACGCGGCCGGGTCGCCGAGGTCGGCGTCGCCGGGGCCGTAGCAGAACTTCGCCCGCTCGATCGAGCCGACGACGACCGAGTCGTCCGCGCATCCCTCATCCGGCCCCGCCTGCACGACGATCACCCTGCCCATCGTCGTGCGGTACTGCACCGCGACCTTGCGGTCGTCCGCCGCCCGGTCGCACAGCGTCACGTTCTCGCGCTCGCCGCCGATCTCCACGTCCCCGACGCCGTCGAGCCCGCCGGTCCACGGAGCCCGGTCCACCTCCGCGTGAGCCGACGCGCCGGCCAGCAACGTGCCCGTCAGCACGGCGGCCGCCAGGACCCTGTCCTCCACTGATGAACTCCTCTCCGCGACCACAGGAGAGGCCATGATTTCACCCCGGGTAAAGTTTCTGCCACTCTTCGTGACGGCCGCGGGCCGGGCCTTCCGCTCCGGGAACGCCTCGCCCATCCGCCTCGCCCATCCGCCTCGCCCATCCGTCGCGCGCTGTCCGGGAGGCAGCGCTCGGTCCCGGTACGGCGCGCCGTACCGGGACCTGGAGAGCGGGTGTCAGTGGGCGGTGCCGACGGGGAGGACGTCCCTGGCGATGCCGGTGAGGCGGTTCTGCTCGCGGAGGGTGCGCAGGCGCTCGACCTCGGTGGTCCACATGGCGCCGTCCGGGGTCGCCCTGGCCTTGCGGCGGCGGATCCGGTCGTCGTACGACTTCACGCCGAAGGCGGCGCGCTGGCAGGCCTCGGCGGCGCGCAGCGCCTCGGTGATCGCCCGGTCCAGGACCAGGCCGGCGGCCCGCAGTTCCTCGGCGGAGGTCGAGGTGGACTGCAGCTGACGCAGCGCGGCCTCCGCCGCCCGCGCCTTCTGCAGGAGTTCGGGGAAGCTCTTCCCGACCTCCTGGTCAGCGTGGTAACGGACCTCCGCCTCACGGCTCACCCGCGGTCGGAAAAACGCCATCGTCTGCCCTTTCTCACCCCGGCGCCGGACATCCCGGCGCGCGTCATTGCGCAGCCTACGCCGTCGGTCCCCGCCTCACACACTCAGGACGTCCCGCGCCCGCCCGGCGAACCGTACGGTGTCCGGCGCGGCTGCCTTTACGCAGTAAGGCGGCACCTGGCAGGATGATCTCATGCCCGCCAAGCGACCTCCGATCCCGCTCTCCCGGGAACGCATCATCGAGTCCGCCCTGCACATCGCCGACAGCCAGGGGTTGCGGCGGCTGACGATGCGGCGGCTGGGCGACGCGCTCCAGGTGGAGGCCATGGCCATCTACCACCATCTGCCCCGCGGCAAGGACGCCCTCATGGACGCCCTGGCCGAGCACGTCACCACCGTCCACGCCGAGCCCGCCGACACCTGGCAGGAGACCGCGCGGGCATGGTGCCGGGCGAGCCGGGAGGCGCTGCGGGAGCATCCCGGGGTGCTGGCGCTGGCGCTCACCAAGCAGCCCAAGGGGCGGGCCGCGATGGCCATCAGGGAGCAGGCCGAACAGCTCGCCGAGGCCGGGCTGGAGAACGCGCCGGAGGCCGTGCGGGCGCTGCGGGCCTACGTGCTGGGCGCCGTCGCGGTGGAAGTGCAGCAGTCGGGCTGGGCCGAACCGTCCGGCGACGGCGACGAGCCGTGGCGGCCCCCGTCACAGGGCGGCGGCAGCGCCGCGGCGGACGCCGATTTCGAGCGCGGCCTGAACGCCCTGCTGACCGGTCTCGAGAGCTGACCGTCTCCGGGGTTGACCGTCTCCGGGATTGACCGGCCCCTGCTTCCCGCGGCGGGAAGGCGACCGCCGACGACCCCGGTCCGTTCGGACCCGCGGGACGACCGGCCCGGCTCCCGGCTGCGCGGGGCGGCGGGCGGTCACTGCGGGGGCTCGGCGGCCTCCGGGGCGGAGGTGCTGCACGGCCAGGGAGCCCCGTCGGGCATCGGCTGGCAGAACACCCGGCTCGGCGCGGGGCCGGGCTCGCCCTGTGGGCCCTGCTCCCCGCGCGGGCCCTCCTCACCCCTCGGCCCCTGCGGTCCTTCGGGACCCTGCGGCCCGGGAGACCCCTGCGGACCCGGCGATCCCGGCGGCCCGGCGGGACCTGGGGACCCGGACTTTCCGCGCGGGCCGGGCCGGCCCGCCTCGCCGGGTGGGCCGGCCGGTCCCTGGAGACCCGCGGGGCCCTGCGGCCCGGACGGACCGGCGCGCCCCTGCTCACCCTGGGGCCCGACCTGGGGTATCCCGCCCAGCTTGCGGACCTGCTGGACGAGCACGTCACGGTCGTTCTGCGCGCTCTGCAGCCGATCTCCGAGGTCGCGGATGGCCACCGACACCCACACGGCGAGCGCGGCGAGCACCCCGATGGTCAGGACGAGCAGCGCGTCGCGTCTGGTGACGCTCAATCCGGTCAGGCGCATCAGGAGGTTCCGTCCAGTGAGAGCCAGATCTGCACCAGCAGCGACACCAGTAACAGACCGGCGGGGATGACCCCGGCGTAGACGCTCTGCCGCCAGTTGGCACCCCTGTCGCGTTCCCGTGCCTCGATCCGGCTGGTGAGTGTTCTGAATTCTTCCTCCAACCGGCGCTGCAGCTCTTCCAGATCGCGCTCGATGCTGGTGAAGCGGCGTTCGCTCGCGCGCTGCTCGGCCAGGAACAGCTCCTGGGACATGAGCCGCTGAGCGGTGTGCTGCAGGTCGTTGAGACGCCTGGCGAGCTCACCGGCGGAGGGGGCGGGCTCATACTGCATGGTCACCTCCCGGGCGTGCCGGGTGGTGGTGTGCCCGTACTGGAGAAGTGGTCCGCGCGGCCTGCTCGCGCCGTACGTGGCTGCTGCAGCGTCATCTTGCTCCTCAGGGGTATGGGAGGCGAATGGGATCCACCCGGCGCGGCGACGGATCGGACTAACGTACTACCAAGGGTAATCGCTTGGTAATGCATTGTGACATCGCCTTTGCCATTCCCCGTGCTCCGCCGACGCCGCCCCGCCGCGGCCCGGGCCTCTCCGCACGGGGCGGACGCCCACCCCGCCCCAGACCCGGCGGCAGGCCATAAGAAACTCGTAACCGATCATTTACCGAGTTGCGGCGTGTCGCACTTGGCCTGTTATGTCGCAATAAGGCACCCTGGGGGTAGAGACAGTCTGTGTCATAGGTCACTCCCCCGAACGAGTCTCGAGGGACCACCCCTCCAGTGGTTCTGAAACGGTCCTAACTGACTATGTCGTCCGGGCGTGACCCGTCGCACACTTGATCTGTCCATCGTGTGTGCCTCACCCCGTTCGAGACACGCGCGACCATATGTCAATTCAGATGCTCGTCCCCCGTCATGCGTGGGAACGGGGTCCCATCGGTGACGGTGCCCACCGGATGCCCGATGTCGGCCCCGGCGAGCCGATACGAGAGATCCGGAGGCACGCCGATGTGCCCGCACGAGCCGTCCTGTCCGCCCGCCGAGGCACGGGACCGTGAGGCCGCCAGAACCTTGGCTTCTCACCCCGAGCAGGGTTGGAGCCTGCTCTGCAACGGTGTGGTGTTGTTCGAGGACACCGGCGAGCTCCTGCCCGACGGCGGCGTCATCGAACCGCACCGGCCCCTGGTCGGGGCAGTCTGAGCATCGGGGTCGGCGGTGCCGCGGCCGGCAGCGCCGCGGCGTCACGCCGGACCCGGTCGCATCCTCTCCCCCAGCCAGTCCGCGACGACCTCGCCCACCCGGGCGGGGTCTTTGTTCAGATCGTGCCCCTCGCCCGCCAGCACCACCAGGCGCGCGGCGTCGGCCGCCTCCGGCACGCCGAAGGGGTCGCGATCCCCGTTGACCACCAGGACCTCCGTCCCCGCCGCGCGTAGCTCCGGCGCCCGCGACTGCTCCGGCTTCCTCGGCGGGTGCAGCGGGAAGGCCAGCGCGACGACCGCCTCGGCCCCCACCGCGCGAGCCGTACGGCAGGCGACCCTGGCCCCGTTGCTCCGCCCGCCCTGCGCGAGCGGCAGTCCGGGATGATCGCGGCGGAGCTCCTCCACCACCGCCACCCACGCCTCGTCCTGCTTGACCGCCGAGCCGGGCGCCCGGGCCCCCCGCAGGCGGAACGGCTGCGTCACCCTGGCGACCACGCCGCCCGTCCTCAGCACGGCGTCCCGTACGGCCAGCAGGTCCGGCGCGTCCACTCCCCCGGCCGAACCGTGCGTGAGGACCAGCAGGAACCGGGGGTCCGGCACCCGGTCGACCTCCACCAGAGCCGGGCCGTGCGGCGTCATGAACTCCATGGGGCGACCGTACCGGGTGGAGCCGGGTGGAGGCCGATATCCTCCTGTTGGCCGATACCGGATCGCGCGGCCGGGTGCAGACTGGGGATGTGCAGGACTACAACGACATCCGCCAGGACATGCGCGCCACCATCGAGGCCCGCCGCGACCTGGGCCCGGAGTATGAATCCGCGCTCGTGGAATCGTTCGCCGAGCGCCTCGACGCGACCATCGCCGCCCGCGTGCGGGCCGAGGTCCAGGCCGCCGGGGCGGCCCCGCACTACCCCGACTACTCCTATCCCCCTCAGCCGCACAAGAAGCAGAAGCAGCGCGGCAACCCCTCGATCCCGATCGCGCTGGGCTCGCTGGGCATCGGCGTGCCGCTGACCGGCATCGCCGCGAGCGAGGGCGGCCTCGCGGGGCTCCTGATCGCCTGGGGCGGCATCGTGGTGGTCAACATCGCCCACGCGCTCGGCAACCTGCGCCACCGCGACTACCGCGACTGACGGCCCGCCCGGCACCGGTCACCGTCGGGGTCCGATCGCCCCGGTGAGACCTGCTCCGGTCACGGGTCCGGTCAGACCCCTCGATCTCCGGCGTTTCGGTCTCGGTGCTTCCGTCTCGGATGTCGCGGTCTCAGATGTCGCGGTCCAGGCGCAGGCGCACCTCCGCGGCGAGCTGCTCGTCGGCGTGGTCGAGCCCGTAGCGCCACACCCGCTCGGCGTCCTCGTCGCGGCCGCGCAGCGGGAGCGTGCGGGCCAGGAGCTCGATGGCCAGCGCACTGGTCTCGGCGTCGCCGCCCTCCTCCACCGCCGCGGTGAACTCCGCGCACGCCAGCTCCAGGTGCGCGATGCCCAGCAGGACCCGCAGGCGGGGCCCGTCGGCCGCCTCCGGGATCTCCAGGGCCTCCAGGACCGTCTGCGCCGCCTGCCCGGCCTCCCCGTCCGCCAGCAGGAGCTCGGCCAGCCACAGGGCCGCCTGGGGGGCGATCTCCGGGTCTCCGGTGGCCAGGGCGGCCCGCAGGGCCTCACGCGCCTCCTCCTCCCCCGCCGCCAGGCGGGCGAGCGCCAGATGCGCCACCGGCACGTAGCCGGGGTTCCCCAGGCCGAGCGCGGCCTGCCAGGCCGCCCGGGCCTGGTCGGGCCGGTCCTCCGCCTCGAAGCTGCGGGCCAGCAGGCACGCCGCCTGGGCGGCGAACTCGGGATGCCCGGTGGCCAGCGCGGTCCGGGCCGCCGCCCGCGCTCCGGGCACGTCTCCTCGCTCCTGGAGCACGGCCGCCAGGCCCACCGCGGCCTGCGCGCGATCGGGCCCCTCGGTGTCGGCCGCCAGTTCCGCCAGGATCTTCGCGGCGCCGTCCAGGTCGCCGCCCTCGGCGAGCCGGCGCGCGGTCTCCAGGGGACGCGTGTCCACCTCAGGCATGCAGGGTCCTCCCCGGGTAAGGAATCGCCCCGAGCCTAACGACTCGGGGCGGTGTTCGTCCCCCCACATTCGCCTTCGGATGCGCGGGCCGTTCCCGGCCCGCGCCCCGGAGGGGGATCAGTCCTCGTAGGCCGCCAGGGGCGGGCAGGAGCACACGAGGTTGCGGTCGCCGTAGGCCTGGTCGATCCGGCGCACCGGCGACCAGTACTTGGCCTCGCGAAGCGAGGGCACCGGGTAGGCGGCCTCGGTGCGGCTGTAGGGGTGGGCCCACTCGTCGGCCACGACGGAGTCGGCGGTGTGCGGCGCGTTGCGCAGCGGGTTGTCCGCCTTGTCGTAGTCGCCCGAGGCGACCTTCGCGATCTCCTCCCGGATCGCGATCATCGCGTCGCAGAACCGGTCGAGCTCGGCCAGGTCCTCGCTCTCGGTCGGCTCGATCATCAGCGTGCCGGCCACCGGGAAGGACATGGTCGGCGCGTGGAAGCCGTAGTCGATGAGGCGCTTGGCCACGTCGTCCACGGTGACGCCGGTCTCCTTGGTGATCTGGCGCAGGTCGATGATGCACTCGTGGGCCACCAGGCCGCCGCGGCCGGTGTAGAGGACCGGGTAGTGCGGGGCGAGCCTGCGGGCCAGGTAGTTGGCCGACAGGATGGCCTGCTCGGTGGCCGCCTTGAGGCCCTCGCCGCCCATCATCCGGACGTAGGCCCAGGAGATGGGCAGGATGCCCGCCGAGCCGTACGGCGCGGCCGAGACCGGGCCGACCGCGGTGCCCTCGCGGAGCGGGTGACCGGGCAGGTAAGCGGCCAGGTGGGCGCGGACCGCGACGGGGCCGACGCCGGGGCCGCCGCCGCCGTGCGGGATGCAGAAGGTCTTGTGCAGGTTCAGGTGGGAGACGTCGGCCCCGAACTCGCCCAGCTTGGCCAGGCCGACCAGCGCGTTGAGGTTGGCGCCGTCGACGTAGACCTGACCGCCGGCCCCGTGGACCATCTCGCAGATCTGGGTGATGGTCTCCTCGTACACGCCGTGCGTGGACGGGTAGGTCACCATGATCGCGGAGAGCCGGCCACGGTGCTTTTCGATCTTGGCGGAGAGGTCGCCGAGGTCGACGTTGCCGTTGTCGTCGCAGGCGACCACGACGACCTTCATGCCCGCCATGACGGCGCTGGCGGCGTTGGTGCCGTGCGCGGAGGACGGGATGAGGCAGACGTCGCGCTCGCCCTCGCCGCGGTCCCGGTGGTAGGCCCGGATGGCCAGCAGACCGGCGAACTCACCCTGGGAGCCCGCGTTGGGCTGGATCGAGACCGCGTCGTAGCCGGTGACTTCGGCCAGCCAGCCCTCCAGGCCCTCGATCAGCTCGATGAAGCCCGCCGCCTGGTCCTCGGGCGCGTAAGGGTGCAGCCCGGCGAACTCCGGCCAGGTGATCGGCTCCATCTCGGTGGTCGCGTTGAGCTTCATGGTGCAGGAGCCCAGCGGGATCATCGACTTGTCGAGCGCGATGTCCCTGTCCTGCAACCGGCGCAGGTAGCGCAACATCGCGGTCTCGGAGCGGTGGCTGTGGAAGACCGGGTGGGTCAGATAGTCGCCGGCGCGCAGCAGCTCGGCGGGGAGCGCGTCGTGGGTGGCGGCGTCCAGGTCGGCCAGGACGGCGCCGTTGACCTCGAAGGCGGCCAGGACCTGCTCGAGATGGAGCAGTTCGGTCTTCTCGTCGCAGGAGACGCCCACGTGGTCGGCGTCGACCAGGCGGAGGTTCACCCCGTTGTCGCGGGCGGCCGCGACGACCTGGGCGGCGCGGCCGGGCACCCGGGCGAGCACGGTGTCGAAGAAGGCGTCGTGCACGACCTTGACACCGCCGTGGCGCAGGGCCTCGGCGAGCACGACGGCGTGCCGGTGCACCCGCTGGGCGATCCGGCGCAGACCCTCGGGTCCGTGGTAGACGGCGTACATGCCCGCGATGACGGCGAGCAGCACCTGGGCGGTGCAGATGTTGCTGGTCGCCTTCTCCCGGCGGATGTGCTGCTCGCGGGTCTGCAGCGCCAGCCGGTAGGCGGGGCGCCCGTCGGCGTCCTGGGAGACGCCGACGAGGCGGCCGGGCATCTGCCGCTGCAGGCCCTCGCGGACCGCCATGTAGGCCGCGTGCGGGCCGCCGAAGCCGAGCGGGACGCCGAAGCGCTGCGTGGAGCCGACCGCGATGTCGGCCCCCAGCTCTCCGGGGGAGGCCAGCAGGGTGAGGGCGAGCAGGTCGGCCGCGGCGACCACGAGGGCGCCGCGCTCGCGGGCGGCGGCGACGACGCCGCGGACGTCGCGCAGGCGGCCGCTCGCGCCGGGGTACTGCACCAGGACGCCGAAGCACTCGGGCAGCTCGCCGGACAGATCGCTCTCGACCAGCTCGATGCCGAGCGGCTCGGCCCGGGTGCGCAGCACGGCCTTGGTCTGCGGCAGGGCGTCGGCGTCCACGACGAACACGTCGGAGGCGGCCTTGCCCGCGCGGCGGGCCAGGGTCATCGCCTCGGCGACGGCGGTGGCCTCGTCCAGCAGGGACGCGCCGGCGACGTCGAGGCCGGTCAGGTCGGAGACGACCGTCTGGAAGTTGAGCAGAGCCTCCAGCCGGCCCTGCGAGATCTCCGGCTGGTAGGGGGTGTACGCGGTGTACCAGCCCGGGTTCTCCAGCAGATTGCGGCGGATGACCGCGGGGGTGATCGTGTCGTGGTAACCGAGACCGATCATCGAGGTGAGCACGGAGTTGCGGGCGGCCAGGGCGCGCAGCTCCCCGATCGCCTCGCTCTCGCTGGCCGCGGCCGGCAGGGCGAGCGGGTCCTCGGCCCGGATGGACTCGGGCACCGCGACCGCGACGAGGTCGGCGATGGAGCCGAAGCCGACCGCCTCCAGCATGCGGGACCGGGCGTCGGCGTCGGGGCCGATATGGCGGGTCGCGAACGGCGGAGAGGCGAGTTCGCTGAGGGGTGACAGATCAGTCATGGAGAGCCTCCCGAGGCGGTGGAGACCGGCGCTGGGCGCGGGCGTATGCCGTCTCCCCCTCTGTCATCACGACCTGAGAGCTTCACCTGCCCCTCACGGGGAGGCTTTCACCGTCGGTGAGACACGCCTGGCGGGCGCACCTGCTTTCCAGAGTCGCCTCGTCCGTGCGGT
The DNA here is from genome assembly GCF_016863135.1 of Planobispora longispora. Classification (GTDB taxonomy): domain Bacteria; phylum Actinomycetota; class Actinomycetes; order Streptosporangiales; family Streptosporangiaceae; genus Planobispora; species Planobispora longispora. The sequence goes on along the minus strand of NZ_BOOH01000060.1, from coordinate 2,862 downwards.
ACAGGGTGCCTGAGAGATTCCGGGGAGGTTGCTCCTTCGGCGCCCCGGTCGGGCCGGGGTCTCTCCCGCACAGGGTCGTCAGCGAGATTTACTTTACCCCGTGCGGCGCGCCCTGCGGCGGCGGGCCAGCTCATCGGCGTGGTGCCCGGCTAAAGGGTCGTCGCCGGTCTCCGCACGCTCACTGGGGAGCTCCGCCAGGGAGCCCTCCACCTCCTGCCACACTCGGCCCAGCGCGATGCCGAACACACCCTGGCCGCCCTGGAGGAGATCGATGACCTCGTCGGGCGAAGTGCACTCGTAGACGCTCACGCCATCGCTCATCAGGGTGATCTGGGCGAGGTCGGCGACCCCGCGGGAGCGCAGGTGATGGACGGCGATGCGGATCTGCTGCAGCGAGACGCCGGTGTCGAGCAGGCGTTTGACGACTTTCAGCACCAGGATGTCGCGGAAGCCGTACAGTCTCTGGGAGCCCGAGCCGTGCGCGGCCCTGACAGTGGGCTCCACCAGGCCCGTGCGCGCCCAGTAGTCCAGTTGCCGGTAGGTGATCCCGGCAGCGGCACAGGCCGTGGGGCCCCGATAGCCGACGTCGGCGGGCAGGTTCACCGCCTGTCCCTCGAACAGCAGACCCTCTTCTCCGGCACGCTGGCGCGCCGACTGGCGCCGCACCGGATCATCCTGGCCGGCCGCCTTTCCTTCGCCGCTGCTGACCGCCACTGCGGACCTCCGGCTTTCTCTCATCCCACGGCCTGATCTGGGGGTTTGCACACGGCCATAGGTTCACTCGCACCGTAAGACTGGGACCCACCTCAGTCAACGACCCCACTCGGCGCGTCGTGAAGCGTAAATGCACCGAAATTCCTACCCCGCGCGGCCGAAGTCCTCCGGTGAGATCTGGTCAAGGAACTCCCTGAACTTCTCCACCTCGTCTTCCTGGCCCTCCTGGTCGTCCGGGATGATCACTCCGGCCTCGCGGACCACGTCCTCACTCGCGAAGATACGCGCGCCGGTGCGCAGTGCCAAGGCGATCGAGTCGGAGGGGCGCGCGCTCACCTCGACTCCGTTGGAGAAGACCAGGTCCGCGAAGAAGATGCCCTCCCGGAGGGCGACGATGTTCACTGTCCGCAATCCCACGCCGAGGGCGTCGAGCACGTCCCGGAACAGGTCGTGGGTGAGCGGCCGGGGAGGCGGTTCCTCAGCCTGGGCCATGGCAATCGCGGTCGCCTCGGTCATGCCGATCCAGATGGGCAGATAGCGCTCCCCTTGCGTCTCTTTGAGCAGGACGATCGGCTGGTTGGAGGGCATCTCGACCCGAACGCCCACGACCTCCATCTGCAACACGGGCTGCTCCGTCTTTTCGCTGGGTTCCGACCGGTTCCTTCAACGTAACACCCGGGAGGCGGCCGGTGCCCGGCCAGGTCCGCTCACCTGCCCAGAATCCCGCGCACTCCGGAGCGGAGCAGGGACGCGTGCAGGTCCAGCAGGAGACCCGCTATCTCCCTGGCCGTCTCATCGGCCCGGTCGATGGCCCCCGGGGCGCGACGGCGCAGCAGGGGGGCCACGGCGTGCTCGACCAGTCCGGCCTCCCGCTCGGCCGCGGCCTTGACCGCCCGCAGATGGCGGGCGCGCAGCCCGAAGGCCGCCAGAGCGCCGACGCTGCGGGCCACGGCCAGCGCCTCGGCGTCGTAGTGGCGGGCCACCGCGGACAGCAGGCCGTAGTCCTCGAGCTCGGCCAGGGTCTCCTCGTCGATCTCGGCGGCCGCCAGGAGCTCCTCCCGGCTGAGCCGCACCTCCGGGGACGGATCCCCGGGGACGGCACGCGGCCGGGCGACCGGCCGCTCCTCGCGGTCGGCCGCCTCCAGCCGGTCTTTGATCACCCGCAGCGGCAGGTAACGGTCACGCTGCTCGCTGAGGATGTAACGCAGCCGCTCGACGTCGGCGTAGGTGAACTTCCGGTAGCCGGAAGGACTGCGCTCCGGCTCGATCAGCCCCTCGCCCTCCAGGAAACGGATCTTGGAGATGCTGACATCGGGGAACTCGCCCTGCAGGAGGGTGAGGACCTCCCCGATGCTCATGTGCGCACGAGCGGCCTGGGGGCTCATCATCCTCCAGCGGTGCCGCGGGTGAGGAACACCAGGCGGAACTTGCCGATCTGCACCTCGTCCCCGCCGTAGAGCGGAGCCTCCTCGATCCGCTCGCGGTTGACGTAGGTGCCGTTGAGGCTGCCGACGTCGCGGACGGTGAAGACCCCTCCGCCACGGCGGTAGAACTCCACGTGGCGACGCGAGACGGTGATGTCGTCGAGGAAGATGTCGCTCTCCGGATGGCGGCCCACCGTGGTGAGATCGCTGTCCAGGAGGAACCGGCTGCCGGCGTTGGGGCCGCGCATGGCCACCAGCAGCGCCGTGCCCGGGGGCAACTGCTCGACGGCCTGCCGCTCGGCGAGAAGCGCCTCCCCGGTCTCCGCCTCGTAGGCCTCGATCCCGGAGAGGGAGATCGTCGACGTGCTGTCTCCAGGGACCTCAGCTCTCGTCAGCGGCGAGCCGCATCGAGAACAGAAACGGGCGTCCTCGGGGTTCGCATGACCGCACTGCGTGCAGTAGACGCTCGGCATCGATCGGCTCGGCCTCCTACCGCGAAGACGCGGCAACGGTGCTCGGGGATGCGCGCCTCGCTTCTTCGCTTCTCAAGTGTGTGTTCAAACTGCGAATGCCGCAACTTACGCTGCTGAGGCGCAAAGGTCAAGGCGAGCGGTCGACCGGGGGTTCGGTCGTGTCAAAACTACAGCCGGGCACGGTCCACGGTCTATATCTGTGTTCACGGCGACGCTGCGCGTCGCGGCTCGGGGGCTGCTAACCGGCTCCT